>NZ_AOLQ01000024.1 GCF_000337775.1 Haloarcula vallismortis ATCC 29715 | reverse complement strand
TTCGTTCTAGTTTAATGCGACTACCAACCGCTGTCTGTTGATTAGATATCGCCGGAACTACCGATGTCAGGAACCCGGTGAGAGTAATGCCATACTCCCCACCGGATTCAGTAGTCGTTGACCGGATTCAAAGAGCGTTTCCCTCCGATGAGTTGCGCGAGCGCGCTCGCGCAACGAATCTTATTCAGCGAGAGCGCAAGTTCGACTTCATTGCGCTGTTCTATACGCTCTCGTTTGGCTTCGCTGCTGGATCAGATCGCTCTATTCAGGCGTTTCTCGAACGCTTTGTCGAAGTCGCTGACTGTGACGAACTTACCCATCCGTCCTTCACCAACTGGTTCTCACCGACGCTCGTTGCGCTCCTTCGTGAGATTCTCGATGACGCCATCGAGAATCTCGATCCCGGCAGAAACGACCTTAGAGGGCGTCTCGAACACTTTCGAGACGTTCTCATCGTTGACGCCACGTTCATCTCACTCTATCAAGACGCCAACGATGTCTACACAGCGTCTGGCGACGACCAAGCCGGGCTGAAAGTACATCTCACCGAGTCGCTCTCAACCGGCCTTCCGACGAGATTCCAAACAAGCGACGGAACAACGCATGAACGGAGCCAGCTACCCACCGGCGAGTGGGTAGCTGGCGCACTCATCCTGTTCGATCTCGGCTTCTATGATTTCTGGCTATTCGACCGCATTGACGCCAACGACGGCTGGTTCGTTTCTCGCGTTAAGTCCAACGCTAACCCGAAAGTCGTCGAGGAGCTGCGGACGTGGCGGGGCAACAGTATTACGCTGGAAGGGAAGTCGCTGAAGGCCGTCCTCGACGACCTTCAGCGACAGGAGATCGACGTGCTCGTTGAACTGGAATTTGACCGCAAACGCGGATCTTCGGCTACTGCAACGAAGCAGTTCAGGCTGGTTGGTTTGCTCGACGAAAACAACGGTGAGTACCACCTGTACTTCACGAATCTGCCACAGAGCGACTACCCCGCGCCCGATATCGCGCAGCTCTATCGGGCGCGGTGGGAAGTGGAGTTGCTGTTCAAAGAGCTCAAATCCCGGTTCCGACTTGACGAGATCAACACGACCAAGCCGTACATCATCGAGGCGCTGATCATCATGGCGGCGATCTCGTTGATGATCAGCCGCGTGATCATCGACGAACTCCACGAACTGGAGGCGAAGCGCCGTGAGGCCGCGGACGCCGACGAGTCGGCGTCGCGGCACCCCCCTCGTCGCGGGTCACTAGCCGTCGAACGCCACGCACACCTGATCCAGTTATACC
>NZ_AOLQ01000023.1 GCF_000337775.1 Haloarcula vallismortis ATCC 29715 | reverse complement strand
GTGGGGTAGAGTCGGTTATCGATAGAGGGCTGGTGGTTGAACCTGCACGCTGTGGGCACAGACACCCCGTTCGTCATGAGCGCTCGGCCGCGCAGTCTGAGGATTTGTTCTACCAGACATACCCCATCCGTCACGAGCGCTCTGTAGGACGGGAGATGTTGTCACCCCGTCCGTCACGAGCGACCCTTGGTGGATACACTACCGCCCTGAGCGGATATTGTACAGTGTCTCGGAGATACTCGAAAAGCGAGATTCCTGCTCCAGTGCATCAAGTGCTTCCTCAATCCCGATGGCGAGCTTGAATTCAAGATGCCGACCCTGTCGGTGACCTTTATTGATCTCTTGGGAGTCTGCGAATCTATGAGTGACCATGGCCTGTAAGTGCGCATACATCCGACGCTGTGTGTACGTATCCGCCTCGATCATTTCGGTCACAGTACAGTATTGTTCATAGGTCTCTTTCGTCCAAGCCGGCGCTTCACCTTTGAATTCCAGAACGAGTAATCCTATCAGTGCCAGCTTGTCTTGTGTCGTCATGCTACGAAAGTCATCGATCAGATTTGCCTGAACGTTGCGGAGTCTTGTACAGGCACTCACCGCTTCGTATCTATCTGAGTAGCCCCATTTACAACCCGATTTCCCGGAAAAACAAAAACATAGAAACCGTTATTTCGTGAACATTAATAACACCTACCCATAGCACATTACTATGTATGCAAGAGATTCGCTTAGGAAAGCAGTACAAGATCCCTTTGCTGCGGTTCAGTTTCTTTGGAACGAATCTCGGAACCAAGTCAAGCGTCGGGTACCCCACGAAGTTGGTGTCCAAGGGAGCTACGAAACGGGGAACATTGGGGATAGAGCACTTGGAGAACAATTCAAATCACAGTTCACACAGCAAGGCTATCAAACAAGGTTATTCGGGAAACGGACAACCAACAGCAAGGCTCGGACGCGAGTCCTAGGTGGTGGGGGAGTCCTTCATGATTGGTACGGAACAGACCATTTAGAAAAGCGTCTGAACTACGTGAACAGCGGTGAGAAGAAATTGATTCTCGGAGTCGGGGCACCGGGGTTCCAATCAGAGAAAGCACAGTCGCTAGTATCACAAGTACTCCCGGAGATGGATGCTATTACCGTACGCGACGAGTGGTCAAAAGAAAATATCGAAGCAGTCTGTGATGCGGATGTAACCGTTACCGCTTGTCCAGTGTTTCTCTATGAAGATTCGCAGGCCGAAACAAGAGGTCGTACCGGTGTGAACTTCCGTCCCTACTTTGACGAGAAGGGGGATATGTCTGATTCTGCTCTCAAAGAGTACTTCGGATACGACGACATTGAGGGTGCCACGACAACGTACATTGATAACGCTAGGCGGATATGTAATCAAATTGAGGACCCAGTATTCATACCGTTCACGCCCAAAGATGAAGAATTCGCTAGAGAGTTCCTAGATATTCCGACCTACGATTACAAATTCTCTGTGCAAAAAACGCTCAGCCGAGTATCCGAAGTTGAACGGATGGTTGCAACTCGGTATCACTCTCTAATCTTCGCAGCTATCTGTGGGAAGCCAGTGTTGCCAATTGCATACGAACCGAAAGTAGAACAGGTGGCTAAGCGGCTTGATGTCTCCTATTATAAGCCGCACAAGGAAATTATTGTAGATTTCGAAGAAGTATCTAATGTAGAACAGTTACGAGCAGCAGCACGGAAAAACTTCAAGATAGCTCTCCGGAAAATGTCATAAAACGGATTCAGTTGAGACACGGGAACCACACCCTAGTGTGATCCGTTCAAACTAAGTATTGGTAGACCTACGATACTTTCCGATATCATGTCATCACTACTGCGTTCAGTCCTGTCCATTTTTTCTGGAAAAGTAGTAGGTATTTTAATCAGCTTGGTATTCACTCCACTTCTCGTCCGTATTGTTTCTCAGAATCAATATGGTATCTTTGCGAGCGTTCTGGCGGCGTTCAGTATTGTAACACTCCTGTCTAAAGGAGGATTATTCGATGCTGCAAGAAAAACGGTCGCCGAATACAGTGAGGACGCGGGCAAAGTCTCGTCAGTAATTTCAGTCTCTCTTTTCTTGAGTGTGAGTTATAGCTTAATGGCGGTATTCATCGTACTACTCAGTGTTCATTTTAATTTTGTCCCTTCAAAATACAGTGCGTACACTCTACCGCTAGTTGTTGTGATTCTCTTCGGCAACCTATTTAATATTGTTAAGGGCTCCTTCTATGGCCTCCAGCGAGAATCGATTGCTGAAATCCTACAAATCGGCCGTCGATTGTCGTACACCGTTCTCGCACTACTACTTGCGTACCTTGGATACGATGTCTTTGGTGTGGTCGTTGGATACGCTCTGTCATTCGTTCTTTTAGCGGCGGTAGGGATGCTCTTGTTGGTAAAGTATACATCGTACCGCCTGTCTACAGATATACCAATCAGCGAATACGGTGGGCAAATCGCATCATTTGGCGGTTATCAATTGATTGGTGGGGTCAGCGCTACGCTGTTGTACAAATCAGACATTCTTCTCGTTGAGTTCTTCCAAGGATCGACGCCAACTGCTCTCTATCAAAGTGCAATAGTGCCTGCCGAAATGATCTGGTTCGTCCCGTCCGCGATTCAACTCGCGTTCCTACAACACACTGCAAGTCTCTGGTCCGATGGAAAAACTGATCAGATCAATCAAAGGCTACAGACCGGGATCAAATACGCTGTACTGTCATTAACTTTGTTTGGAGCTGGACTATTTGCGCTTGCAGGTCCATTTCTTAACCTGTACTTTGGTCCCGACTATGCTGGAGCAAAAATGACCTTGCAAATACTCATCTTCGGGACGTTCTTTCTTGGAACCACACGCGTTGTCACTCCAGTGTTACACGCGACAGGGTGGGTTCGTCCCTCGGAGCTTATCACTGTCCTTGGATTAGTTATAAATCTTGTATTGAATATTACCCTCATCCCCCGATACGGCATTATCGGAGCGGGAATCGGAACTGGACTGTCTTATGTCGCTATATTCGTCGGGAATGTCACTCTCTGGAAGTACTCTCCGTTCGATGTAGTTCCGCTGAGGTGGGCCGGCAAACTCGCGATGACGCAGGGAGTCTTCGCAACTCTTTTGTTTGGAATTGTCAGAATCATTGATCTCTCTCCGTGGATTTCATTGCTCGTGTTCCCCCCACTGGGATTGGTTCTGTTCCTCGGTATCAACATTACGGCCGGGTACGTGCCTACCCAGCCGGCACAGCCCTACTTGAAGCGCGCTAGAAAGTATCTATCTTAGTCACCGCCGACGACTGTCGTCCTACGACTATCGTGAGACTCTATACAGGACTGGAAGACATTCAAGAGTTTATCGACAGTCTGTGAGATATCAAACTTTTCTTCGACAGTTTTACGCCCGTTAGCCGCGATTTTATCGCGGCGACTCGGGTCGTCCAGCAGAGATGCCACAGCGTTTGCGACAGCCTTTGAGTCGTTTGGTTCGACTAGAATACCATCGTGTCCGTCCGTTATTAGCTCGGGGATTGCGGAGGTTGATGTGGAGACACACGCTGTTTGAGTCGCCATAGCCTCTTTCAATGCTACCGGTGCGACATCTCGATCACCGTCCGCAGCGATGACACACGGAAGCACGAACAGTTCCGCTTCGTGTAGCTCAGACTGTAGTCTCTTGTCTGAAACGTGCCCCAAGAACTTGATGTAGTCTTCGACACCACGATCGTGGACACGCTCGTGAAGAACATTTTCACGCTCGCCAGTACCGATAATGTGATACTCCACGTCGTAACCCTGATTGACGAGTTTAGATACTGCGTCTATAGCATATTCGTACCCTTTCTTTTCAACGAGCCGCGCTACAGTCAAGAGTCGACCTGACACACATTCCTTTGAGGGTTCGAACTTTCCGACGTCAGTCGTTGCCGGAACAACTGACATTTTAGAATTGGCTCCAATTTTTTCGTGAAGATATTGCTTATTGTACTCCGACGGAACAATTACGTGACTGAAACGAGAACAAACCCGTTGTAATCGTCGGATATTAGGATCAGAAAAAATTTCAGCGGCATGTGCTGTAACTGTAGATGGAATATCGAAATAATCTGCTGCATATGTAGCCGCGAGACGATTTGGCTCTGCAAAGTGTGCGTGTATTAGATTTACTCCTTTTTCCTCTTTTACCGCATCAATAAGCTGCTTTCCGAGATGCAAACAGTTCGCGTGGTAGAATGGACTGTCAATGAAAGTTGCTTGTTGAAGTACTGTCGAGTTTAGAACATTCCTTGAGAAAAGATTCGGTAACGAACTGAGTGATGGTTTATTGGCATAATGGACAGAAAGATTTAATTCAGTCACCTCTTCATGAGCAACTTCTTCACTAGGCCTTGTCGTAGAGAAGACTGAGACTTCATGCCCTCGTTTCTGGAGCTCATATAGTTCATTTAAGATGAAACTCTCCGAAAGTTTTGGGAATTCTCCAACGAAATAGAGCACCTTCATGCTAGTGTATATCTGAATCTCATATATATTATTGTTGTCTTATTGGGTGGTGTTTACTATAGGGATTCTGCTGACTAGAAAAATCACCGTTAGCGACATAGTATTTCCGACCGCCAAGCCGATTAGACAAGAAAACAGGAAAATCGTTGGATGAAAAGCTGGAGCTATTCTTCACCAACAGCAGGCGAGGGTCATCGTATTCGGTAGTTGTGGCTGATGCAGCCCGCGAACTGGCCACTGAACGCCGCTGGTCGACATCGTGGCTCGCGGTCAATGATGAACAAATCGATGTAGACGGCGAGAAAAGTTGCTGTACGCCGCTGTTGATACCGAATCAAAGCTGTTGCTTGAAGTTTATATGTTCAGCAGCCGCGGGACTGACCCCGCGGCGGCGTTCCTGCAACGACGCACGAAAAAACACGTTATCGCCGAGACAGAGCTTTTCGTAGATGCTGGCGTCTATTGACTGCCCTCGCCTGTTACGATTTAAGCGGCCGGCTCGACTATCGGATCCGGAACCACATCGAAAAAGGGTTCTAAACTGTGACCAGGCGAACTGACCTCTTTCACATGTTTTGGTAGGGCTGACAATACAGCGTGAAACAGTGGCTACGACGCTTCAAACAACACTACAACCACGAGCTACCCACCCAAGTACCGATTGACGAACCCCAGATGAGGAGATTCTGAACTAGACATGCCCTTGAACCCGACTTCTCAATTTTGAGGTAGTATTCGAACTAACAATTCGGCCAGATGAGTCAAATGCCGACTTCGATTAGTTAATCGGTGTCCCCTCGCTCCCCACAACGGTTATTTCAATCTAACTGCCATGTCGACTGAGGTAGGAGGTCTCAACATAGATTATTAGAATATCTCCCCTTTAATCTTAATTAAAACAGGATGTTGTTAATTATCAACTGGGGGGGGGGGAATTAAACTAACTTTCATCATGAAGATTGCACAATGATAGTTTCACTCCACCTGATGTATATATCAAGTTGTTATTTACAGGGATTGCTTGACCACTTTCCTCCCGCCAGCTGTATAGTCTGTTGTTGCATTTTGATGACATGCTTTGATAAGAGGTTACTCTTTCAGTCCCTCTACTCACATAAAGCCCCCCTTCATAACTTACGATTTGTAGATCATTATAATTATTGGCCCATTCACTTGCAGTAAACTGTTCCTTCGTATAGTGCCCTTCTTGTAAATTAGTTCCACTGGGGTCAGAATATAACACATGTGGACCTATTGCAGCAACTTGTGTAACTATCAGGGAAATTATTAATATATTCGTTATAGTATCTAAAAATAATGTCGAATAAGTGGTTTTGGATTCATGTAATATAAATATACTTACTGCTATTAATATTGGTATGAAAATAATCAAAAGACGAATTGGATCAAGTGGAATGAGGCGCCCTAAAATAAGTGAGCTGGCATATATTAAACCAATTATCCCTGCGAAAATAGCCCATGAGTTCACCCATGGTTGATAATTATTTGAGGATAGGAATCCATATGCGGTTATTGCTGAAAAAATCAATAACACAACAATAGCAGATGCAGAAATTAAATTCCGAATAGTTTGACCAGTTGTAGGACCTGGAACCTCCTGGCCAGATCCAGTTTGTGCGGATACGATCAAAGATACAATGGAATCTACAGTCAAGTCAGAATTAATAGCCACTATAGCGAAGAGACATGCCCCAATTATTCCATACATTATTGTTGGACTCATCACATTCTGATCAATTGATTTGTATCGGTTTGGGACTAAGTCAAGTGCTAATATCTTCGTAGATCCACTCCATATGAATATAAACATAATAGATAGTAAAGATATTATTGGATGTGTCAATATTATTGTGAATAATAGTAGAAGGCCTGTAATCTGTATTCCTAGTTGAAAGCCATCAACTAAGATGTACTCTATAGAAAAAACAAGAATAAGATTGAAAAATAGAACCACTGCAAGTGTTTCATCAATGAATTTGGCTTCAAACAGTGGTAATGTCCGAGTACTTGTGAAACCTAGTGCTGCGACAAATGCTATTTTATCGGTCATAAGATTTCGCAGAGTAATAAAAAATAAGAGCGGTATTGTAGCGCCGATTAGTGGAATATACTTAGCCATTACAATAGTTTCTATCTGTGTGATTTGTACTAAAATGGTAGTTAGCGAATAGAAAGCCGGCCATGATTCGGTCAAGTTTATAAATTCGAAAATTGGTGGTTTATTTGATATCATTATCTGATGAGCTGGAAGGGTAAATGAATAAGGATCATGTCCAAATAACCCATATTCGACGGGATCAACGGCTATCAAAAACAAATACGTAGAAACACTTCCGATAAAGAACAGATAGATACTTAGACTATTGTCGCCAATCGTTGCATAAAAAAGTGGTATAATAAACAATATGATCAGGAGAAGATATCCAAAATACTGGGGGACTATGATTTTTGGAATAAAGAAGATGACAGACGAAACACACAGTGTCATGGCAAATATTATAATATAGATCTTACTGGGTATGATTGCCAAATTGACACTCGATTTATATTTATCCATTATATGCTTCCTCAATCACTGATTCTGTTCTTACAGCAACAGTATTCCATGTATATTCACGAGCAACCCTGATACAATCCTCCGAATCAATATTTTCAATATTAGTTACAGCACCTTCTATTTCGTTAGTAACGTATCCACAACTATCGCTAATAATCTCAGCGGCACCACATGAGGGACTTACAATAACAGGCGTACCACAAGCAAGTGATTCGAGTATCACGTTACCAAACGCTTCAAATTCAGCTGGATGAATAGTTGCTTTTGCAGCAGAATAATATTCAGCAAGTCTTTCTTGATCAATTTTACCAACTGATTTGATATTCTTTCCGCTGACATCGGAACTACCAATCACATAAACGGTTTGATTTGATTCTCGAGCAAATCTTTTAATTGCAGGTAACCCTTTCCTTTCCCCTGTTCCCACAAATAAGAAAAAGTCCTGTCCCATCTCAATTTCTCGTGGATAGAATATATCTGTGTCTACACCGTTATAGATTATTTTGCTATCAACATCAACGCCATAGTGCTTATCCCAGTGGCTTCTAGTTAGTTTACTGTTAAATATTATTTTATCGGCATTTTTAAGCGAATATTGATCTACTACTCGTCTAGTTGGATTAACAATGTAATCTAATAGTGAAATTACCCATGACCGTCCTTGTCGAAGGTACTTTCTCTCTTCTTGTTTTGCATCATGGTACTTTGCAACTACAGGAATATCTAATGAAAATGGTATCTCAGTGTGTGTTAGTGCTATATCGAATTTTGAGATATCCCATTTTTTAAGTCTATTCCAAACCAAGATAGGGAAGTGTAGATGATGTGCGGTTAGTGTTGAATAGGGTATCCATTCTATATCAATTGTCTCTGGATGGGAATAATCTGTCACTGTCCTAGCTTCTTTACATTTACCTGCTAAAATAGTAATATTATGACCTAGGTTAGATAACCTAGTATAAAGATTATATAAATGGTGGGATATCCCACCTAGTATATGTGGAGGGTACTCCCTAGTTATTACTAGAAGATTCATTATGATGACCCACTATCTATTTCATCATCAATTACTTTGTTAACTGTGGAAATAAACCTATTTTTGGTACTTTCCCATGTAAACCTTTCCGGAATTCCCTGTTGTCCGTTAAGTATATCTCTTCTATATTTTGTATCTTGCAATTTAATGATTTCTTCGACCATTTCTAAGGGATCCTCAGGGTCAATTAGGATACCACCTCCATCTAATACTTCTGGCATTGACGCAACATTTGAGGTTATAATTGGTGTACCACAAGCCATAGCTTCTAATGGTGGTAGACCAAACCCTTCATGCAATGATGGGAACAAAAACACATCCGCATTGCTATACATATATTTTAAATTTGGCTTGGAGATGTACCCCATCATTTTAATATCATCACGGGACACTGAAGTATTGTTGTATATTTCTTCATTTTCTCCACCCACTAAAATAAGTTTATGATTTGTGTCGTGCTCCTGTTTCAATATTTCAAATGCTTCAATTACAGTGTCTAAGTTCTTTCTCGTCCCCAGCTCCATTGACGAAGTGACAAACAATAGGTATTTCTCAGGGATGCCAATGCTTTCTCCTTTGCTAGCCTCCAGATAGAATTTATCGATACCATTGTATATAATATCAATTTTATCTGATGGGGCTTTTAATTCCTCCTGTATTTCCCTCTTTGTAAACTCTGAAGTTGTTACAATTCGATCCGAAACAGATACAGTTCGAGGTAGAGAAATATTCCGGTATAATCTGTGTATTGGATCCATCCATCCTTTCTGTGCACCAACATCATGGATCCATGTTATTACAGGAATCTCTGTTGAAATCATTGGTGCATTACCATTAGGACAAAACAAGATATCTAAATCATGGTTCTTAATTAAATTCGGTAACATCAACCGCTCCCAAATCACTCCGAATTCTCTCGAAGATTGTATATAGTATCTGGAATCGAGAGGGACATGACCGAATTCTTCTGTCACCTTTTCATTCCCAAATAGAACTACATCTACTTCAGGATCCGAAACCAGTTTTTCGGTAAGAGATTTAGCTGCTTGCACAGCTCCGCCTGGTTCCTCGGTAGAGAATGTTCTAGCGTTTACCCCAATTCTCATACATATTACAGGATGTTCCCTCAATATATCCTTTGTGATTATGAATACTTGCTGAATCCGGTGATGGCGATGAAATATTGTCGGTTTGGCGCGAATAAATTATAAAAACTGTTATATGTAATCCACTCTGCTGACCATACCAAATGACAGTTTTTGATTCGGACGGGATTCAATTCAGAATGCTAAAATATTTTACTTAGTAGGATTAGGGGAAGACCAAGATGGATTCTGATCCAGTCATACTTATTGGACTTGATGGATTAGACTGGTCGCAGATCAACCCTTGGATTAACGAAAAATCTCTTTCAAATTTGAATCAATTCTGTAGTCAAGGAATCTCGTGTAGCCTGAATAGTACTAACCCCCCGTGGACCCCTTGTGCGTGGCCCTCCCTTCTCTCCGGCCGCAACCCAGCTAGCCACGGTGTCTTCGATTTTTTCACCAACGAGGGCTACGACAAATCGCTGATTGACCGCCCTGAGGTTGACTCATCCTACGTGTTTGAAGCTGCGGACGCAAACGATCAAGTCTCACTCGTGATCAATTATCCGGTCACCCACCCAGGTTCCCAGTTGGATAATGGTGCAGTCGTTCCAGGCTATCTCGCACCCGAGGACGTCGAGTTTTCTCCACCAGAAATCCGCAAAAAGTACGAGGCCGAGTACGGCCAGTACGAAATCTATCCTGCCTATGGAACCGACGATAATCCGGTTAAAGAATACACAAACGTTGCCCGACATCGTCGCGATATGGCTCGTTTTCTTGACGAACGCTACGACTGGGACCTTCTCGCGGTCCAGTTCCAAGTAACCGACTCAATCTTCCACGACCTTGATGACCGAGATCAGATCCGACAGGTGCTTGAAAACGTTGACAATTTCGTGGGCGATATCATTGATCTCAAGAAGGATGACGCAGATGTGTTTATCGCTTCTGACCACGGGATGGGCGACTACGAATGGACTTTCTATGTTAATTCTTGGCTCGCTGAGAACGATTATTGTGAAACCACAACTGGAGAAGAACAGTACTTCAGACAAGCTAAAGACGAGCTGAAGGGTAAAAACGGAAGTAATGAGTCCTCTAGCATTGTTTCGGCTGTTGGGACTGCTGCTTCTGCGCTATCGGCGGTGGGTCTGTCACCACGGCGAATTCATCAAGGGCTCGGCGCAGTTGGCTTGGATAAAACCGTCGAGCGATTACTTCCCGAGGATGCGCTAGTAGCTGCTCAAAACCAAGTCGTTGACCACGAGAACTCAGTCGCTTACCAGCTTCTCTTTAATAGTCTCGGGATTCATCTGAACGTTGAAGGCCGAGAACCGAACGGACAGGTGTCCCCTGAAGAATATGATGACGTTCGAGAGGAACTAATCAACGAACTCTCGCAGGTTCGGGACCCGGACGGGAACCTTGTATTCGATGAAGTGCTTCCCCGTGAAGAAGTCTATGAGGGGTCGCATTTAGAAGACGCACCAGACATTTTGCTTGTTCCACGGGACTATCAGTACGACGTGAGCGGTTCCATCGTCGACACCTTCCGTCGATATCCCCACAAAAACCACAAGCCAAAGGGAATTCTCATCTCGAATCGAGACCTGGACATCGATTCTGAAACAGGTGCTTCGATCTACGACGTAGCACCAACTGTCGCAGCGGCACTTGGATTGCCAGTGGACACCGAAACGGACGGAGAAGTGTTAGGTCCGTTTGAGGCAGACGAGCGGGTCGACTGGGATGAAATCGCTGGTGAATACCGTGAAGTCTCGGACTCGGAAAGTGGCCCAACTGACGACGTTGAAGATCGACTGGCCGACCTTGGGTACATGGAGTAGAATTCAGAAAAATTCAGGCGATGTCAGTGTAGAGTTGGTGTGTACGCTCCGCGACACCGTCCCAGGAGTAGTCGGCTTCAACTAACTCCCGTGCGTTTGCTCCCCATTCACGGGCTTCGTCGGGATTCTCCAGAGCAAATCGAAGCCCTTCAGCTAGTTCATCGGGGGATTTCGGTGGGACGAGATAGCCTGTTTCACGATGGTCGACGAACTCTTCGATTCCCTCTACTGAGGTTGCAATTACTGGCGCACCAGAAGCCCAAGCTTCCAGCAGCGTTAGAGGATGCCCCTCCCAAACAGATGGGAGCACGAAGACTCCTGCTGACGCGTAGTGTCTGGTAACTGTTTCGTCAGAAACGCGACCTTCGAATGATATCCGGTCACTCACGTTCAGTTCGGCAGCGAGTTCAACTAGTTCGCCCTTTTCGGGGCCAGTTCCGACGATAATTAAGTCCGATTCCGGGAACGCTGACTCGAACTGTGCGAAAGCACGAATGAGGTCAGAAACGCGCTTTTTGGGTGCAAGACGACCCAAAAATAGGATATCTGATCCGCGCTCTACATCTCCAGCAAAGCGGTCCAGATCAACGCCATTGGGGATACAGCTTACATTTGCATGATGATCAGCCAGCAGGTCGACGTGTTCGTTGTTGACCGAAATCACGTGGTCATAGTCGAACCCGAGGACGAACTGCCGTTCGATACGTAGTTTGGCACCAGCGAGTTTCGACGTGTCTCGCCCAACACCGGACGTGATTGCGGTTCCATGGACAGTGAATACCGTCGCTGCATCTGTTAATGCCTTTCCGAGACGAGTCGGCATCGCAGGCAAAAATGTGTGGCCGTGGATGACATCGTAGTCCCCAGTAAGGAGTTTTGGGAGTGGTGTCGCCATCGAAGCAACACGACCGATGGGATTCCAATACTCTGTGCAGGGGCCGAGTCGATGCAGCGTTACTGCACCGTCTGCAAACTGTTCTGTTCCTTTGTAGTGGTCTCCATCCTGTTGGAGTGCGCGGGTGTAGATGTCGATTTCGTGACCGAAGTTCTCCGCGAGTGCGACTGATAATTCCTTCACGTGAACAGGACCGCCGCCTGTTCGAGGCCACCAATCGTCTTGCAGCATCGCGATTTTCATCGTATCACTCCTTGTATCCCAGCGCACTCAGCCGCCGTTCGATTTCCTCATCCACCTCATCCTCATCAGTTGACTCGTCGCCACTTTCCTTCCGAACTCGATCAGTTACATGTACCTCTAACTCATCGCGAAGTGAGCGGTCAGAACACTCTACAAAGTCAATCGCCCCTGTCTCACGGTCACGTTCACAGAAACAGGCCCCCTCACGAGTCCGAAGCGCATATCGTCGAATATGGCTGTCCGCATCCTCGCCGCGAGCCTGGAGAAACACTGTACGGTCATCTCCGAGTTGGTCTAGCAACGACACGCGCTCAGAATCCATATCCAGCCCTGCAGTATGTTCGAATGTACTCACGATATCTAACGTACTTACTGGCGTGGATACCGCTCTGTCCGTCTCTCCGGGTTCTCGAACGAACAGAGGGACTTGTGTGATTTCATCTTGCAAGAAGCGTGGATGCTCGTAGTAGCCGTGCTCACCGAATGCATCACCGTGGTCGGCCGTTACGACAAGTAATGAGTTTTCGAGCAAGTCTCTGCTTCCAAGTTCTTCAATGAACTCACCGATACGCTCGTCGTTATATCGGATTTCAGCATCATACAGATCAATCAGTAACTGACGCTCTTCATCAGTAATCGATTCAGGGTCGTCAATGGCCCGCTGATACAGTGACTGTGCATCGCGATCAGACACCGTTCTATCTGCATACAGTGTTGCGTACTCACCTGGTGGTTCATACGGCCCGTGGGTGTCCATGTAGTGGTTCCAGAGGAAGAACGGCTCCTCCTGATCTAGCGAATCAAGCCACTCCAACGACCGTTCGTTGATCTCTTCAGCCCGGGCGTAGTGGCGATTGCGTAATTTGTCAAAGGCCCGTTGTGCCAGTGCCACTAGCTTGTTCTGCCCCAGGTGGAGATCGTCATCGAAGTGGTCGAAACCTTTGTCAAAGCCGTAGGCCCGCGAGACGAACGGGTTTGAGTGAAACCCCGCTGTCGCATAACCTTCTTGAGAGAGCGTCGATGCAATCGTCTCCGTGGCGAGCTGGTACTTCGAGTCGACTGCGACATCGGGATACTTCCCGGTCAACAGCGCCGGCACTGCCTCCCGCGTGTGCGAACTAGCACTGTACGCGTTCTCGAAGCGAATGGACTCCTCGGCGAACTCGTCAAGAACAGGTGACGTCTCCCGATGATACCCATAACAGGAGAGATGGTCCGCACGGAGTGCATCCGCAGAAAGCAGAATGATGTTCCGCGGGGAATCAGTCATGTGAACGACCATTTTTGCCGTGATGGTTTTATTCTTCCGGAGACGGAAGAAACTGTGTTCCCGAATCCGGGTAGGCCATGAAAAATCGGGCCGGTCTCTCTCACGTGTATGGGCCGCTAATCCACACTGTAACCAGTTCGTCCGTGTTGTCGAAGCGGAGTTTTCAATATGCCACCCAATGAGCCATTTTGCAACACAGTATGAATGTCTGTTTCATAAGTAATGTGATATACCCTTTCGTCACTGGCGGTGCCGAAAAGCGAATCCACGAAATCGGCCGGCGTTTAGCTGCCGACGGCCACGACGTAACCGTCTACGGACGCCACTTCTGGGATGGGCCGAAAGAAATCACGCACGAGGGAATGACACTCCGGGCAGTGAGTCCAAACCGCGAACTCTACACGGATGACGATGGACGACGGTCAATCGGCGAAGCGCTAGAGTTCGCAAAAGACGTGGTCGTTCCACTGCGCCGCCACGTAGACGAACACGATGTCGTCGTCGCGTCCGTGTTTCCCTATTTTCCGGTCCTGTCTAGCAAACTCGGGGTTCTCGGTACCGACACGCCGCTCGTAACAACCTGGCACGAAGTCTGGGGGGATTACTGGGACGGATATCTCGGGCATCTAGCGCCGTTTGGCAAGGGAGTCGAGCACGCAACTGCCCGCATCCCACAGCACCCAATTGCTGTCTCGGAACTCACCGCAGGTCGTCTGGGGGACATCGGTCCTGAACGCGAACATATTCGGACTGTTCCGAACGGGATCGATTACGAGCAGATTCGAGATACGGCCCCCGCCGAGGATGGGTTCGATGTCCTCTTCGCAGGGCGGTTAATCGAGGACAAGCGCGTCGATATCCTCCTGCGAGCGTTCGACAAAGTCGCGCCAGAAGAGACCACACTCGGCATCGTCGGCGACGGGCCCGAACGTTCGGAACTCGAAAGTTTAGCCCATTCGCTATCGGTAGCAGAACACATAGAGTTCACCGGCTTCCTTGAGGAGTACGACGACGTCCTGGCACAGATGCAGACGGCCAGTATCTTCGCGACACCGAGTACGCGTGAAGGCTTCGGGATCACGGCTGTGGAGGCAATGGCAGCGGGCTGTACAGTCATCGGCGCAGATCATCCAGACTCGGCGGTCGGTGAGGTTATCGGTGATGCTGGATTCCTGGCCGACCCGACTGTCGACGGTGTCGCCAACGTACTGGACCGTGTCCTGGCTGGTGCAGAGCCCACAACGAAGCCGCGACAGCGCGCACAACGGTTTGACTGGGATCAAGTAGCCGAGGACGCTCTGGACGCGTATACGGCCGCAGCGGCTGACGAGTGGTGAGATCGGCGAGAAAAGTAAGTTCGCGGGCAGAGGTGTGGTGAGACTTGCGTAGGATATTGACCACTCGTGTTTAGTTCAACAGTAGGCCAGCAAACCCGACTGGCTTAATTTGAGGGACTTACTACCATCTGTGTATCATCTGCCGTTGTTCAGCCAACCGTCCTTCTATCCTCTCCCGTAGCCGGCTGTTCAACCGGTATGGGTGGGACTGAAAGGGGCCGGGCTATCGGCGAACCACGACGACGCAAGCACCACAGGGAGTGTAACGACCGAGGAGCACAGCGAGTCGCGAGAGTCGATAGCGCGGGGGCTTTCTGGTTATTCGTGCCCTGGTGCTGAACTAATCACACTCCCAAAGAGAGCGATGCTCTATGTAGGTCCCTTTCCCACCGTGTCCCATCTGAAGGCCATTAGAAACGGGCGAGAGCGTGTATCTATTCGCAGAAGACTCTGGAAATCTGGTGTCTGTCGGTCGAGAATTAAGGGAATTGGGTAATACTCAAAACACTTGATACGGTGGGGTGCGTCCACGAGAGAAACACTGCTGTCAGTGTCCGTGGATCCGGTGAAAACACGTGACGATTACTTCACCAAGACGTTCAGTTCTTGACCTCAGGGACACACACCTCGTTCCGAGTTAGTTAGCGGCTGAACAGACACAATTCCACACCGTCAGCCCATGAAGAGGTCAATAATCAGTGTCCTCGTGTGCTGAATCGGGATCCATTTTGAACACGACATTCGGATCCCAAAGGAGGCGATGTTCTTTGTACGTCCCCTTTCCCATCCCGCCGTGTTCTTGATTCGATTCCGTGATTTCGAGAAACGCAAGCTCATTGAGTAGGCCACGAATGGTGTCTGTCGATAGCGTATCGGTCGCCTCAGTTTTACAGACTCCCTCATACACATCATAAATCACAGTTGTCCGGAACCAGTCGTCGCTGTTCGTCGTTCCATCCGTAAGATTCGCGAGCGCATAGAGAACGTACTTGCTGTGTGGTGGCAGCCCGGAGATGAGTTCCTTGAGTCGTTCAACTTCAGCCTGTTCCTGAGCTAATTCAAGGTGTGCTTCCTTGACGGTACCAATACCGTTTGTCTTAGCATAGTCACCTGCATGCCGGAGCAAACGAATCGCCTTCCGGGCATCACCATGACGCTGTGCAGCCAGCGCACCTGTTTTTGGAATCACGCCTAGTGTCAAAACATCCTGTTGAAAAGCATCTTTCCGGTTTTCGAGGATTTGCCGTAACTGTTCCCCATCGTATGGATCAAATATCATTTCGTTGTGGCCCAGGCTACTCTTGACCCGTTCGGTCATCTGTTCTCGGAAATTGACCTTATTCGAAATCGAGATAATTCCAATGGGGACATCTACTTTCCCAGATTCACGAGCCCGGGACAGTATCATGAGAATATCATCATCGCTAAGCCTGTCAACCTCGTCCATCGCTATCAATGCAGCATCGTATTCGGTATCAAGTATCTCCCACAGTCGGTTGTAGTACTCATTGGTAGAAATACCGCGTGTCGGGACTTTAACGCCTGATGATGGTCGATTAATCGCATCTGCGATTGTTTGGATGGTATCAGCTTCACCTCTCGACTGGGCACAATCAACTGTCACTGTTGCTAGTTGCCGGTCACGTCGCTGGGCTTCCTTCCGTGCTCGCTCCATCACGTGATTAGCAACGAGTGATTTCCCAGATCCCGTCTTTCCATACAGGATAACTGAGTTCGGTGGAACTCCAGTGACAGCTGGACCGATCTCGTTTGCTAGTTCAGAGATATGCTCATCTCGGCCGACAATTCGGTTTTCATCCGGGACATGATCAATATTCAGCAGTTCCCGGTTCGCGAAGATGTCACCCTTGCTATCTCCGTTTACTTCTTCAAAGAGTTCATCTCCACCACTAAACTCCTCAT
>NZ_AOLQ01000022.1 GCF_000337775.1 Haloarcula vallismortis ATCC 29715 | reverse complement strand
AGCGGACGAGACCGAGGAGCCACCAGCGAACGAGACAGAAGAACCGCCAGCGGACGAGACTGAGGAGCCACCAGCGAACGAGACAGAAGAGCCGCCAGCAGACGAGACTGAAGAGCCGCCAGCGGACGAGACCGAGGAGCCGCCCGCTAACGAGACTGAGGAGGGTGACGAAGGCGACGAGACTGACGGAACAGACAACGCGACCGAAGAAAACGCGACGACAGAAAGCTAACTCGCGCCACCCTGTCACCCGTTCACATTTTTAATGCTGGCCGTCGTACCGTAGGCCATGAAGTTCGTTATCGTTGGCTATGGCCGCGTCGGCATCCGGACCGCACGGATTCTGCAGAGTGAGGGCCACGAAGTCGTTATCGTCGACAACGACCCTGTGAAGGTCGAACGGGCCAGGGAAACCGGGTTCGAGACTATCCAAGGCGACGGCAACGAGGAAAGCGTCCTCGTTGATGCCGGCATCGAAAGTGCGGACGCCATCGGCGGTCTCACGGGCGACCTGAACACGAACTTCACTGCCTGTATGATCGGCAAAGAGTTCGGCTGTCGGACCGTCCTGCGGATCGACGCCGACTACCGCGAGGAGATCTACGAAAAGTACGCCGCCGACGTGGACGAGATTATCTACCCCGAGCGGCTGGGCGCGGCCGGCGCGAAGACGGCGCTGCTGGGCGGTGACTTCAACGTCCTCGCCGATCTGACCGAACAGCTCTCGGTCGCCAGCATCCGCATCCCCGACGGCTCGCCGTTCGTCGGGAAACGGGTCGTCGAGGTGGAGCTTCCCGGCGACGCCCACATCTATGCACACGGGACGGACCACGAACCGATGACGATTCCGCTCCCACAGACTGAAATCGAACCCGGTGACAGTGTCGCAATCATGGCCGACCCCGGCGGGCTAGACGAGATCCGAGCGTCGCTCCGTGGTGACGCGTCAGCCTGACATTCACGGCATCCGGTCCGCTCCTTGCAGTCGCGCTCAGACTGACAGAACTCGCTGTATTCGACGAAAGCCGGGGGGAGTAGGATATGAAAGGGAGGATCGCGGTGTCCGGGCGCGCCTGGGGAGGATAGGATGGCACGCAGTGTCACCGACATTCACTGGAGCCGTGGAAGCACGCCCGTACCGGGTGAAATGCTACCGGTAGACATAAATGCCCGTCAGACAGGTGGCAGACAGCACGGGTTTTTCATTGTTCGACGACTGCGTACCCCTATGACATGGGCGACGCTGTTTGAACGTGCAGCGGACCACCAGACTACGGTTGACGCTGTCTGTACGGCTCTCGAAGAGCACCGGGCGGAGGACGAAGACGATGTCTGAGCCGTCGCCAGCGCGCGTCGTCGCGGACGCCGATGTTCTCGCCGCCGACCTGTTGTGTGGGCCAGACAGTGACGCCCGTAGCGCTCTCGACCACGTTCGCCGCCACTCGTGGGTCACGCTCGTCGCAAGTGACCATCTGTTAGACGACGCCACCGCCGTCATCGCCGATCTCGCCGATGACGCTCTGGCAACAGACTGGCGGGCGCGGATCGAACCCGACTGTGACATCGTCGACCACCCGGCTGGTGACCATCCTGCGCTGGCTTCGGCATACCGTGGCGGCGCACAGCATCTCCTTTCTTACAATGACGGCCTGCGGAGCGCCCGGACTGGCGCGTCGCTCAACCGTCACATGTCCCTGAGTGTCAGGCCGCCGGACGCCTTCGCTCGCCTGTTTGACCCGGAGTCACTGTACCCGGTCGTCGAAGGCGGTGAGTATCCCGGCCCGGATCGAGACCCACGCGCGTAGCGATACTCAGTCGTCAGCCGTCGTTACTGTGGCTGCGGAGACCGTTCCCGACGGCGCGGTCGTGTCCCCCGAAACGTCGAACTCTGCAAGCACCTCACGCAGCTCGTCGGTCTGGGCTGCCATCTCCTGTACCTCGGTGGTCACTTCGGTAATCGTCGCGGTCTGTTCTTCAGTCGCGGCGGCAACGGCCTCGGACTCCTCGTTCGTCTGCTCGCTCACTGCCGCGACCTCGTCGACCATATCGACGACCTCCTGCGTGGTCTCTGCCTGCTCGGCGGTGGCTCCTGATATCTCCTGAATCGAGGCGTTGACCTCGCCGAGCACGTCGACGATATCCTCGAAATCTCGGAGTGCCGACTCGATGGTTGCGGCGCTGTCGGTCACTTGCTGGTTCGTCGCTTCCACGTCGCTGACGGTCTCGCTGGCCTCGTGCTGGACTGCCTGGATACGGTCCGATACGTCCGTTGCTGCGTCGCGGGTCTCTTCTGCGAGTGTCTTCACCTCATCGGCGACGACGGCAAATCCGTCTCCGCTTGCGTCCGCTCGGGCCGCCTCGATTGAGGCGTTCAACGCGAGCATGTTCGTTTGCTCAGCGATATCGGTGATGACCTCGACGATGTCGTCGATTTCGCTGATCTGGTCGACCAGACTTTCGACCGCGACGGCGATATCGTCGATGCGAGCTTCCATCTCGTCGAGTTCGTCGATCGCCTGCTCGGCGTCTGCACGTCCCTCGCGCCCTCGCTGAGTCGCCTTCTCCGCGGTGTCAGCCGCGTTTTCAGCGGTCGCGGCAATCTCTTCGACAGTGGCAGACAGCGTGTTCATCTCTGAGGCGACGTCGTCGTGACGCGACGCCTGCTGGCTGGCGCCGGCTGAGATCTCCTGAATCGACCGAGAAATCTCGTCGCTCGCGTCGTCGATCTCTTCGATGCTTCGGGTGACGTGATCGCTTGTCTCGTCGACGTCTTCAGCGAACGCGGCAACGGTTGCCACCGTTCCTCCAAGCGTCGTCACGAGGTCGTTGTAGTTCTCGACGACAGCATCGAACTGTTCGTCGTCGGCCTCGAAGTCCTCGTCGATGGTGGCCGTCAGATCCCCGTCTTTCGCCTGTTCGGCGGCGTCACCGAAGGCGACGACGAGGTCGTTAAGCGCCTTGGAACGCCGTTCGAGGTCGCTGGTCATCGTCTTCAGTTCGGTGGTGTAATCGTCCATACTGGCGGCCATCTTCTCCAGTGACTGGCCGAAGGTCCCGGGCACGTCCTCGTCGAGAATGTCGGCGTCGAACTCCTGCCGGGAGAGCGCGTCGGCCTGCTCGGACACTGTCAGCAGATACGATTGCATCGAGCGAAACGACGAGAGCAGTTCGGCAACCTCGTCGTCGCGCTCGCTCTCTGGCAGTTCCACGTCGAGTTCCCCGGACGCGATATGATCTGCGCCTGCAGCCATCGCTGTAACTGGTTCGACGAAATCCTCGCGGGTGATGAACACCGTGTTGGCGAATGCGACGATAGCGCCAGCCAGCAACACGCCTGTGACGACGAACCGGACGGTCCCGCTGGCGACAAGCGAGACAACTGCCAGCGCGACCGACGCGGCAAACTGCAGGCCGACGGCTGCAAGCACCTTCCGTTCGACTGAACCGGAGACGCCGAAGAGGTCAAGTGATCCACGTATCACCGATTTGTACTGTCCGACCGGGTCTGTGAGCATACGCTCCTTTTTCTTACAGTGTATAATAAGGTTCGAGTCCAATTCTCGGAGATTGAAAAGGCATTGATGGACGAAAACCAGACAGGTGGCAGTGGTGAACACTGGAACCAACGGCAGTCTCAGAGCTGATTCTCTACCTGTCCTGGTTGACCAGCGCTGTAACGCGCCGGACGACCCAGCGCGGTGTCACTCTCACCAATCGGTCGATAAGCCGCATCGACCGCCGCGGAATGACGACAGTCTCGCCAGCCGCGGCCCCTTTATACGCCGCCGATGCGACCGTCTCGGGTGAGTTCGTGGCAACCGACCCGACAGTTGAGTCCGTCATCCCGGCTCGTTCCTGAAACTCTGTGTCGACCGGGCCGGGACAAACCACTGTCACGTCGACCGGCGACCCTCGGAACTCCTCTGCGAGCGCCTCGCTGAAGCTGTTGATATACGCCTTGCTCGCGTAGTACCCGGCGAGGTTCGGCCCCGGCTGGAACCCGGCGACTGAACCCATGTTGATAACCGCGCCACCCTCGTCGAACTCGTCTATGAATAGCCGGGTCAGTTCGACGGGAAGCATGACGTTCAGGCGTAACTGCGTCCGTTCTTCCGACAGATCACTCTTCGCGAACGGGCCGTAGGTCCCCACGCCGACGTTGTTGACGAGGATATCGATGTCCAGACCGCGCTTCGTCACCTCTTCGTACAGCTCTTCGGCAGCCCCAGAGCGGTCGAGGTCGATAGAGATTGGCGTTGCCGTGACACCCCTCGTTTCGAGGTCCTCAGCCAGTCGCGCCAGTTTCCTCTCACTTCGGGCGGCCAGCACCACATCGTGGCCGCGTGCGGCGAACTCACGCGCCAGCGCTTCACCGATGCCCGCTGACGCACCGGTTATCAGGGCGGTACCGCCGGTCCCGACGACCGGCACGTCGCTACCGCTCACCGTCCCACTCCGCGACTGTTGTCGCTTCGGGTTCCAGCGCCGTCGGTCCCTCGCCGCTGGAACTTCCGAGGGATGGGACATCCCTCGACGGACGGTTCGTTACCGCTCACCGTACCACTCCGCGAACTTCGCCAGCGCCCGCCCGCGGTGGGAGATTGCGTTCTTCTGCTCGGTGCTCATCTCCGCGAACGTCGTCCCGTCGTGCTCGAAGATGGGGTCGAAGCCGAACCCGCCCTCGCCGCGCGGGGCGACGATCTCGCCGGCGACGCGCCCTTCAAACAGCTTTACCGGTACTGTCTTGCCGCTCTGTTCCTCGTTCCCGCTGTGTACCTGTTCATCCGTCGTCGCCACGCCGCGGTCGTCGGCCGCCAGGTCCTGTCCGCGACGGTCCTCACGGTCGATGCCGTCCGGGTCCGGCGTCGCCTCGAACCCATCGCCGTCGCAGTAGGCGATGACCGTCTTGAACGCCGCGCCGCGGTCGTCCTCCGGCTCCGTCATGCGCCAGACGCGCTCCACGCCAACAGTGTCCTCGACGTAGGAGGAGTACGGCCCGGGGAACCCGTCGAAGGCGTCGATGAACAGCCCCGCGTCGTCGACGATGACCGGCCCGTCAGCCGTTCGGTAGGCCGCCCGCGCGCCCTCGGCCGCGACCGTTCGCAGGTCGTCGGCCTGAACTTCCGGGTAGTCGAAGTCGAACTGGTTGACCTCGTCGTCGAGATATTCGGTCGCCTCCCGGACTTTCCCGGGATTGGTCGTGACAAAATTGAGCATACCGGCACACGGCGACCGGTGATAAAAGAGGCGTCGAAACAGCGGTCAGTCGACGACGACTTCGACCGGCTCGTCCTCGCTCTCGGACTCGAACTCCTCGCTGCTGCCGCCGCGTTCCAGATACAGCATCACGCCGGCGACCGCCAGCACGACCCACGAGCGCCAGTTCGCCAGGTTCAGCGTGTAGCCGATGCCAAACGGCTTTTCGACCAGCATGTCTTCGCCCGGCTTCCAATAGGCTGACACCAACCGCTTGAGACTCGGTCGTTCGAAGTTGTACGGCACGCCGAACAACGTTCCCGACTGGGGTTTTTCTGCCATACTGAGTGCTATTCGTGCCGAGGTTAAAACCATTTGTCCACCACCTTTTTCCTCGTCGGGTTTCCTCGCGGCGCGAAGCGCCGCTGCGGGAACCCTCCTCGAAAAACGTGGTCTTGCTGAACGGAGTGAAGCAAGGCTCGAAAGACGAGCGGCGCGAGTCTTTCGGTGGCGAAAAATGCGCGAATCGCGACGCGATTCGCGTGAAACCGCGGTCGAAGACCGCGGTATGCTTGCTCCGCCGACCGCGACTCAGATAGTCCTTATATTACTGATACCGCCCGCGCCCCTCGATGTCGTCGAGACTGGTGAACACCGCGTCGGCGTGATCGCTCTCTGTCCGGTAGGCGTCCTCGGCGGCCGACAGCAGCGTCTCGGGGTCGTCCGCAGTCCCGGCGAGCGACTGTGCGAGGACGTGGAGGTCCATCGCGTGGTCCTCTGCCTCCTGCGTGTAGTAACCGAGGCCGAAGTCGATGAGGAAGGTCTGGTCTCCCTGTCCGTCCCGGCTCCCGACCCGGACGTTGCGCGTCGTCGGGTCACCGTGGACGAAGCCAGCATTGTGGATGCGAGCGAGCCAGCGACCCACGTCCGTAACGCGGGACTCGGTCAGGCCCTCACGGAGGTCCGCGTCACCCACTCGCTGGAAGACGATGCGGGCCTCCTGCGGGTCCACGTCCCGGACCAGCGGCGTCGGGACGCCGTGCCGGCGCGCCTCGCTGGTGAGTCGGGCTTCCTGTCTGGTGCGTTCGGTTCGCAGCCGCTCATCGAGCGACGGGTGGCGGTAGCTCCGCGGGACGCGCTCCTTGATGACGCGGTCCCCGTCGAAACGGACGGTCGCCTCCGCGCCCTGAACTTCGTCGGTCCCTGTGCGGTAGCTGTCCACCGACTCCTCGGTCCCGCGCCAGGTGACGGCCACCTCGTCGGGCCGGAAGTTTGAGTCGATACGCGAGTCCTCGATGGCGATGGTGTCGCCGGCCGCGTACATCTTCGCGCCGAGCATGGCTATCATGCCGGCGTTGTCCCGCAGGAAGCGGTTTTCGGGGGCGTAGAACTTCGCGCCGCGTTGCTCGCACATCTCACCGAGCATCCGCTGGAGGCGGTCGTTCTGGCCGACACCGCCGCCAAGCACCAGTTCGTCAGCGCCGGTCAGCGACAGCGCCCGCTCGGCGACTTCCGTCAGCATCGCGAAGATGGTTTCCTCCATCCCGCGACAGACATCGTCGACCGGGACGCCATCGTCGACGGCCTGTTTGGCGGCGCTCATGATTCCCGAAAAGGAGAAGTCCATCCCCTTGACGACGTAGGGTAGTTCGTGGTACTCGCCGTCGCGGGCGTGCTGTTCGACCTTCGGCCCGCCTGGGTGTGACCAGCCGATGTGGCGGGTGAACTTGTCGATAGCGTTGCCGACGCCGGTGTCCATCGTCTCGCCCAGCACGCGGTAGCGGCCGTTCCGATAGCCGAGGATGTGGGCGTTCGCGCCGGAGGCGTTCAGACACACCGGCGAGTCAAAGCCCGAGCGGTGGCGGCCCACTTCGAGGTGGGCGACCATGTGGTTCACGCCGACCAGCGGCACGTCGAATCGCTGCGCGACGGCTCTGGCGGCGGTGGCGACGATGCGGAGACAGGGTCCCAGCCCCGGGCCACGAGCGAAGGCGACGGCGTCGATAGGGGAGCTGTCAGCTCCGCGTTCGCTCGCGCCGTCAGCGGTCGCCCGCTCGTGTGCGTGGTCGATGGCCGTCTCGACGACGGTCGGGATGGCCTCGCCCATGTGCTCGGCGGCTTCTCGCGGATGGATGCCGCCGCTGTCTGGCGCGTAGGCGTCAGTCTCGATGAAAACGTGATCGTCGTCAGTGACCTGCGCTGGGTCCGGTGTCTCGAACACCGAAGCACTGGCTGCCCAGGCGGTACCTTCGATACCCAGAATACGCATCGGGCGGCCTTACTTCCACTCGGTGTAGCCGCACTTGCCGCAGTGCTGGCGGTCCTCGTGTTCGGCGAGGACGGTGTCACCGCACCGGGGGCAGGTTTCGCGGTCGAGTTCGCCGTCGTCGTTGTAGTATTCGTTGTGTGGCATCTATGCTTCCTCCGCTTCCTCTTCGCCGTCGGCGACGATCTTGTTGCGTTCGAGCATGTGGTCCTGCTCAACGTCGCGGGCGTACTCGGGGTTGTCGTAGACCTTCGCGTAGCCGACCGTCTTCCGCATGCCGAACTTGGTGTCGAGCTTGTGGATGACGACTTCTTCGGCATCCTTGTTCAGCGTGGCCGCAAGAGAGTCGCGGACAGAGAGACGGGAAGGGGTGGCTTCGTCGTGGACGACCTCGAACCGGACGTCCGTGCGGTGCAACATGGGATTCTCGTCTTCTTCGATGATGTCGATATCCATGGTTCGTTGTCCGTATCTACCCGCCGAAGCGCGTAAAAGGATTTCGAAGCGGCTGACGCCGTCTCCGTCCGCGATTCCGTGTCACCGCGTCGTCCCCCGGTTCGGCGGTGGGGCGGGAACATGTTATAGCGGCCGGCTGTGTCCGGTACAGCGCTTCCAGAGCGATAGCGGCTGAACGCCGTCCCTTACTGTTCGCCAAGCTGTGCAAGGAGATGCGAAAGGTGGATTCGCTCGTTGGCCGCGTCGACAAGCGCCATGTCCGTCTCGCCAGCCATCGTGTGAATCTCGGCTAACCGGTCGCCGGAGTAGCGCGACCGGGCCACGTCCAGCATATCGTCGAGGATGTCGGACGCGCCGTACCCTTCGTCGACGAGCAGGTCATCGAGCGTCGACCGCGCGTCAGTAAAGCGCCCGTCCTCGGCCGCATCGATCATCTGCTCGACTTGGTCGTCGGCCTCGATGGCGTTGAGGGTCTCGAAGGCAGCGTCCATCGTCACCTCACCCTCGGCTTCGGCAGTCGTCTGGACGGCCAGCACCGCTGTCCGGAGGTCCCCCTCCGCGTAGCCGGCGACGTACTCGATGCCGTCATCGTCGTGGTCGACGCCCTCCGCGGTGACGATGTCCTCCAGTACCGACGCCGTCTCCTCGTGGGTCGGCTCGCGCATCACGACCGGGAAACACCGCGAGCGGATCGGCGGGATAACAGCTGAGGGCTGACGTGTTGCGATGACGAACTGCGTCGCCTCGTAGTACTGCTCCATCACTCGACGCAGCGCCTGCTGGAAGTCCTCGCGCATCCCCTCGGCGTTGTCCAGCAGGATGGTCTTGTAGCTGCCCGACACCGGGGAGTAGCTGGCTGATTCCTTGAGGACGTGGTTAATGAGGTCGGCCTTCGAGGACTCGCGCCGTCGCTTGCTGTCGATGAACGACGCGAACCGCGGGTCGTTTGCGACCTCTTTTTTCGTCATGCCGAACACGTCGGCCATGTTGAGTTCCGTGAAGTCCGCGTCGGGGTTCTCGTGGACCTCACGAGCAAAGGCTCGGACTGCGGCCGTCTTCCCGCTTCCTTTCGGCCCGTGGACCAGCAGGTTCATCGGCTCTTCGATGGCTCCCTGCAGGTGCTCGCGGGCCTTCGGCTGGCGGATATCCGACAACTCCGGGGCGTGTGTCTCCGTCCACAGCGGCGCGTCCATCTGTTGGCACTGGGTATGCCCGGCCCCGACAAGTATCCCGCGGTCCACGGGCTCACGCTTCCCGTTAGTACCAACGGTGTCGTAGCGACACATTCGGTCCGCCCCACGCCCGACATTTACCGGTGACCGGCACACCAGCACCGGCCACCCCGAATCTCGATTACGAGAGCGGACTGTCTGCTGCTGGCTGCCATCCGCACTCCACGCACTCGAACTCTGCGTCTGCTGTCTTGATTACCGGTTCGCCGCATTGCTTACATTCCCGGAGAGGATTGTGAGGTCGAGTAGATGGTCGTGGCATATGTTAGCTAAATACACATACTGCTCACATAACTATTCACTCTACGCACCTAGAAGAACACCAGCGAAGCTGGAGTCGTATTCCGCCTGTGTATCGGTCTGCCACTCACTTCGCGTCTCTGGCTGTTCGCAGCAACATACGTCGGCCGGGAGTGAGCGAACTAGTGGTTCACGAACATCGGGCGGCAAACGACCGCAGGGAGTGCGCCGGCCGGGAGTGAGCAAACGCGGAGCGTTTGCGAGCCACGACAGACGGAGTCTGTCGGTGATTGAACCCGATGGCGAGACTCACTCCGTTCGCCTCGCGTGATTCAATTCCCTGTGGACTGCATTTGCTGCTCGCGAATTGCTCGCAGCAAAATGCGCCGGCCGGGAGTGAGCAAACGCGGAGCGTTTGCGAATATCGGGCGGCAAACGACCGCAGGGAGTGCGCCGGCCGGGAATTGAACCCGGGCTATTGCCTTGGGAAGGCAATGTCCTACCACTGGACCACCGGCGCGCATCGGCCACTGCGTTCACTCGCGCGCCGAGGCTCGCAAATCTGTCGGCTTTGCTCACCACGGGCGCACTTCGGTAGACTGCAGGTCCGTCGGACCTGCGAACCCCGTGTCGAACTGTGCACAGCGACTGCACTTGAACGTAGCGTTTTGACTGGACGCGTGTCCGAAAATATCACGCCGATAGATGGGTATTAGTTCCGTCCGTCCAACTAGAGACTATGGCAACGGCCGAATCCATTGTCCGTGCCGATGAGCCGCTGAACCTGACGTTCTCTGAGGCTGAATTGGAGGCGCATCACGACCATATCACGTCGTTCATCGAGGAGCAGGTCGACGCCGCCGGTGTCGACACCGTTGTGATGGGGCTTTCGGGTGGCATCGATAGCACGCTTGTCTCGCATCTGGCCGTCGACGCGCTCGGCCGTGACGCCGTTCACGGACTCGTAATGCCAAGCGAGGTCAACCGTGCCGACAACATGAGCGACGCCGAACGGGTAGCCAACGACCTGCTCGGCATCGAGTACGACGTCATCGAGATCAACCCGCTGGTCGACGCGTTCCTCGATGCCTATCCGGACGCCGAGGACGATCAGCTCGCCGTTGGCAACCTTCGGGTTCGCTGTCGAGCGGTGCTGAACTATCTCGTCGGCAACCACGAACAGGCGCTGGTACTGGGGACTGGAAACCGTAGCGAGGCATTGGTCGGCTACTACACGAAATACGGCGACGGTGCCGTGGACTGCCATCCTATCGCGCCGCTGTACAAACAACAGGTCCGGCAGCTGGCGAAACATATCGGTGTCCCTGATGACCTCGCCGAAAAGACCGCTAGCGCCGAGATGTGGGCCGGACAAACCGACGCCGACGAGATGGGGATGGACTACGACACGCTCGACTCTATCCTCGCTCTGCACATCGACGGCGGTGTTCCGGCGGCTGCGACAGCCGACCGGCTTGGTGTCCCGCTCGATGTCGTCGAGACTGTCCGTGAGATGTACAAATCGAGCGCCCACAAGCGCGCGATGCCACCGGGTCCGGACCCGCTGTACTGAGTCTTTTTGTCGTTTCAGGCGCTAACGAACCGGGTTCTCTGGGCCGCGACCCAGATACTCCGAGAGGAACGCGTGGATGGTTTCGGCGTCGTAGCTGTCCATCGTTAGCTCGTGTCGCCACGCGGTCACGACGTATGGTGCCCGTGGATCGTCGTTGGGGTTCGGGACGGCGACGACGCTCCGCCAGGTGCCGGTGTGGGTGCTGGAGAACTCCCGCAGGCTCTCCTTGGCCTCGGGTGAGATCTCGTCGGGGTCGTAGTAGACGACGACCGCGCCGTGTTCGAGCGTGTGGACGAGCGAACCGAGCAGTGGCGTCGCCTCGTAGAAGCCTGCATCGACTGTCGAGGCGTAGTGCGTCCCGGAGAGCGGCGGGACCCGCTGGTAGTCGATGGCGCTCCCCGCTTCGACGTGGTTGGTCCCTCTGTCCGGGAACTGCTCGACGCCGGCCAGGCGGTCGCTGTTCCCGGCCCCATCGAGCGACGACGCCTCGACGCCGTCGGCCTCGACCGCCGAGAGCGGCTGTGCGCCCGTCGTTCCGACGAGGTCTGTGTCGCTGCCGCCGCCCCCACCACTCAGCTGGGTCGCGTACGCTGTAAGCCCGATAGCGAACACCACGACGATGCCGATGACGATTGGTCCGACCGGGAGGGCGGTGCCGTCCCCGCCTCCGGTATGCTCCTCGACTCGCCGTCGGTCAATCGCACCCAGCTCGCCGTCGTGAGCGTCGGCGAGGTGGTCGAGATAGGCGTCGTCGCCGTCGAACGATTCAGAGCAATACTCACAGTCGACCATTAGCAGTCCGTACGCGAGGCGGCGTCTTGTACCCTTTCCTACTCCGTCTTGGCGTTGAGCTCGGCAAAGGCCCGCTGCTCGCGGCGCTCCTGTGTCTCGCTGTCTGCATCGTCTCGTATCCGTGCTTTCAGCACTCGAAGCGCGTCCGCGTCGACGCCCGCCAACTCTTCGGCGACGGCCCGCGGCTCCGCAGTGACTCGCGAGACCAGCCCCATCTGCAGTGCCGTCTCGGCGTCGAGCGTTCGACCAGACAGCGCGATATCCAATGCGTCGCCGGTCCCGACGATATCGGGGAGCCGCGCGGTCCCACCCCACGCGCCGAACAAGCCGAGCTTGACTCCTGTCTCGGCCAGCGTTGCATCGGGTGTCGCTACACGGATATCACAGGCTAGTGCCAGTTCGACGCCGCCGCCCCGTGCCGCGCCATCGATACCGGCGACGACGGCCCCGTCGTAGGATTCGAGTGTCCGGGCGACCCGCTGGCCCAGCGCCGCAAACGCCTCGGCGCGCTCCGAATCGAGGGCCTTGACCTCATCCAGATCCGCGCCGGCACAGAACGCCTCGCCATCGCCGTGTAGATACAGCACTGGCTCGGTCGCGGACTCGACCGCCGCTTCGAGGTCACGCAGCGCCGCGCTGGTGAGCGCATTGCGCTGGTCTGGCCGGTCGAGCGTCAGGGTCCGGATACCATCGCTGTTCGTGGTCTGTACCATGCTTGCTGTGACTCTGCGGTTTCCAAAGGTCTTTGCCCTTCCCGTCGCTAGACCCTCATAATGGAGGAAGTGGCGGCAGTTCGCCGAGCGGCGTTGGCGGCAGTCGACGATGTCGAGCCTGACCGGCTTCACGAGCGCATTGACGCTCGTCTGGATGACGCGTCGCTGGCGCCCGGCGTCCTGACGCTCGTCAGCGCGGGTGTAACCAGCGACCCACCGGTCGACCTGGCTGACGGCGTCGCTGACCGAGCCGCCGGCGTCCAACTCATCTACGAGGGGCTCTCGCTCACTCGGCAACTGGCCCGCGATGACCCCTGGGTCAACGGTGACCGCGACACCGCCGACCTGGACATCCTCATCGCGGACATCCTCGTCTCACGTGGCTTCTACCTGCTCGCCAGAACCGAAGCCGCCGACGCCGCTGTCGCTGTCGTCCGTTCGTTCGGCCACGACCAGACAGTTCGTCAGACGACCGACGACGAAAGCCTCGACACCGCGCTGGAAACCGACGTTCTTGAACTCGCCGTGGTCGCCGGTGTCACCGCTGCCGGCATCCGACCCACGCCGACGCTTCGGGAGTACGCGACCGAACTGGCCGTCGACGGCCTCCCGTCGAACGGTGACCTGCTCGGTGAGGAGGTCGCTGACGCCCTTCGAGCTCGCGCGGGTGCCGAACAGCCGTCCGGGGACGGGACCGAGGCCGCCGCCGACCACTGATACTAACCGACACACCGGTCCCGAATCGAAACGACTTTAGACAATTGCCGGATACACATTGATGCGTGCCTGGGTAGCTTAGCGGTAAAGCGCGTCCTTGGTAAGGACGAGACCCCGGATTCAAATTCCGGCCTAGGCTTCTTCCGACCACACTTCTGCGAGACGGTCCGTCGCCGAGTGGCTACTGTCGTTGGAGAGTCAGAACCGGGATTTGAATCTCTGGAAGGCGAGCGACGCGATTCTGCCTCCGGTGCAGATTCCGGCCGGCTCGATTCCGAAGCGCATTGTCGCGGCCACCGAAACCATGCCCGGCGCTTATGTGAGCGTGGCCGCTGGTGAGAGATATGCACGCCGCGGCTATGCAAGACCATCTCCGAGACAGGATGTACGAGGTGTCGCCGGAGCAGTTCGAGATTCTGTGCAAGATGGTCCTCAGCCGCCGCCTCGAGACAGAGTCGATGCAGGTAACGGCGTTCCGGCAGGACGACGGCATCGATGTCGAGGGCGTCATCGATGAGGATGTCGTCCGGGTGTTGTTCGGCGCGCAGGTCAAGCGATACGACGAAGGCAATACGGTTAGCAGCGGGCACGTACAGCGGTTCAGTGGGGCACTGACACAGGGAAACTACCAGACGGGAACCTATCTCACCTCCAGTTCGTTTACAGGGCCGGCGAGACGAGCGGCCGAGAACCTTCAGATACACCTCGTCGACGGGGCGCAACTCGCGGCAACGATGGTCAGCAACAACATCGGTGTTGCGGAGAAGGTCAGTGGCTACGAGCTACAGCCGGCGTTTTGGGACGCGCTGACCGAACCGGAGCGGATCGATACGATTCCCTCGAACGAGGTCCCGCTTGCCAACAGTTTCGAATCGCTTCGGGAGTTCTTGACGGCCATCGACGAGACGGACGGCACCAGAGCAGAAATCAACCGTGCCGTCCCGGAGTTTGACTCGCGGCACGCTGACCTCTACGGCACTGCGGGCTGGCTGTTGGGCTTCGTACACGAGGACACGCCGACGGAGGTCGACGGTCGTGAGGTCCGTCGCTGGGGGTTGACGAAGCATGGGGTCGAATACCTCCGCCTGCACGAGTCGTGCGATACCGACGCGGCCCGTGAGCGACTCATTGCTGGGCTTCGACAGGTCGAAATTGTCGACCGCCTTGCGACGGTGATAGCGGAGCGCGGGTCCCTCTCGTACGATGAGCTGAAGGCGGTGCTGGCTGCCGAGACGGACCTGTCCGACTCAAGCGTGGCTCGCCGAGCGAGTACGCTCGGCCAGTGGCTCACCGTCCTCCCAGAGATAGCCGAGCGGCCCGAAGGCCGTAGCAAGAAGTTCATCAGCGTCTAATTGCTGACCGGCACACCTCCCAGCCGACTGACTCGCCTCAGTCTCGCTCGGGTTCCTCAGCCAGCGCTCTGTCCCGCAGTTCACGGCACTCCTCGCTTTCGGCGGTCAGTTCGGGGACGGGCGTCGGTGTCCCGTCGTCGACGGCGACGAAGGTGGCGTACGCGCTGGTCGTTTCCTCCGTTTCGCCTGTGTGGGGGTCCTCGCGAGCGACCTCGATACGGACCCGGACGCTAGTTCGGCCAGTCGCGTAGGCATATGAGTCGATAAGGGCAGTGTCGCCGATAGGAATCGGCCGCTCGAAGTCGACGCGGGACATCTGTGCGGTCACGCAGGACTCCCTGGCGGCCCGCATGGCCGACATCGCCCCGATCTCGTCCATCCACTTCATGACGATGCCGCCGTGAGCGCTCTGGTAGTTGTTCGCGTGAGTTGGCTGGACGCGCTCGCGGTTGACGATGTGCGTCTCGGCGATGGTCGGCATACCTCCTCGTAGAGCCTGTTGCGGCAAAACGGTGTGGTGCGTCTGTGACAACCTGACAGCGACCACGCGTGCTTACACCGTCGCGTGGCGCGCAATCGTCGGGCGAACGGCCGAACAACAGTATCTACCCGGTGAACTGGTGGTATTCGAGGCCCTTGTGCTTCATCTCGTTGTGTTTGCGTTCGAGGAACGAGTAGACGGAGCCGTGTGGCGCACCGTCGAGAATCATCTCAGCGGCTTCTCGGACGGCGTCGACCTGCTCCGGACCGCCGATGATGCCCAGCGTCGAGCCGTAGATGACCACAGCCGCGCCGGAGAGCTCTTGCATGAGTTCCCGCGTTCGGCCGCCCTCGCCGATGAGACGCCCCTTCTGGCGACGGAAGTCGTTCTTGTTACGGGAGGCGGCCTCGATGTCGATGAGTTCGAACATCATCATGTCGTCGTCGAGGAGCGCCAGCGCATCGTCGGGGGCGAACCCGCGGCCGATGGCCTTCACGATGTCAGGGCCTTTCAGTGCCGTTACGGGGTCGCCGACGGACTCGACTTTCACTGTGCCGTCCTCGGAATCGATATCCAGTCGGACCTCTGCGCGCTCCTCGATCTCGCGCATGGTCTCACCGCCCTCGCCGATCAGCACACCGATACGGTCCTGCGGAATCTTCACGTGTTGCATAAGTATACCTCTTTTTAGGAGGGTCTGCCTGTTTAAAACTTCGGCGTCTGGACTGGCTGGTACCAAGTGACACCCCTCGGCTGGCGGTCAGTTGTCCGTTACATAGTGCGACGTGGCCGGTCAGACGCGCAATACGGCGGAAAGAAACCAGATGAGACCGAAGACACAACCGGCTGCGCCCGCCAGTTTCGTGAGCATAACGTTCCAGTCGGCTGGCTCGACCGCACTGGAACGGGTTGTGCTCCCGATGGCGTCCAGTTGCTCGCACAACTTCGTGACTCCGTACGCATACCGGTACATGAGCGCGCCACCAATCGCTGTGAGCGGGCCGAACAGGAGGCCGGACTGAGATTCCTCGGGCTGTCTTTCCTCAGGCCTGGGATTGAAACTGACCGTGTCCGGTGTCCCTGTCTCGTCATTCTGGTCCACTGTGTCCGTGGCCTGGACGGGTGACTCCGATGGCTGCCCGCCGTCCTTGGTGGTGGTCGTCGCAGTGTCGTGGGTCCCAACTGCGATTTCGTCGAGATATGCTCGGCCATCGAGCTGGACCTGCCAAGCGGTGTTTGCAGTGCTGGTCGAAACCGTTCTGATCACGCGGTCCCGGCGCTGCTGGTCAGTATCCCACAGCGCGACCTGTGCAGTCCCGTTCGGATACCAGCGGATCTCGACGGCGAAGAACCGACCAGTGGGAGCTGTGATGCGCTTGGACGCCACTGTTCCGCTTTCGTCCGTCGCGATGATGTCGATGCGGTCGTTATTCTCTCGACCGACATTCTGGATGGACACTGCAGCTGTGGCGTTCCCGTCGGCGCGCTCAACGACCCGTAGCGCCCCGCCACGACCCACGTCAACGACACCGGTTACAGTGCCCTGACTGGCGTTGACTGTCGTGGCGGTAAGCGTCGCGGTGGCGTTGTCGCGGACACCAAGCGAACAGTCTCCGTCTGCGCCGATACGGAGGATTTCGCCGGCGGTCCAGTTGGTCGCCGACGCGGCCCCGAGTCCGTCGACATAGTGGTACGAGGAGGCGGTGGCCGGTGCCTCAGGGTGTTCGTGGTGCACTGAGCATTCCGTCTGTGGGGTCGCCGACTCGGCTGTGATGGTGTGACCGTGCGTCGTCGTCGATGGCGAGTGTCCATCGGCTGTCGGGCTTCCTGCGGCAGCAGCAAAGCCCGGGTATGCGACCAGCAGCATCACACCAAGGAGGGCAGCGAGTGGCACTAGCTGTCCGGTCGTGGGGGTTGGAGGGCGTCTCATCGGTAGATAGCGGGCGATTGACTCGCAGTGATAGGCTCTCGTCGTTGGTTGTCACCGGGCCGTCGCTTATTGCTGTTCTGCTTCTGTGGGACAGTCCAACGGTGGTGGCTATCACGAGCGGTGGTTTCCATTCGCCACCCGCCGACGGTGAACGGTCAGGGCTGTGTCGGAAACACGTCCCATAGACCCTGCTGTCAGTCCAGAAACTCAACCCCAGTAACCTCGAACCGCGCGCCGCCGGTGTCGCTGTCGGTAACGATGGTGTCCCAGCCGTGTGCGCCCGCGATGGTCCGGACAATCGAGAGTCCGTAGCCGCTGCCCTCTTCGGCGGTCGTGAAGCCGTGGTCGAACACGTCGTCCTGATTGTCGGCCGGGATGCCGGGGCCGTCGTCCTCGACGTAGAAGCCGCCGTCTAGCGGACCGACGCGGACGATAACGGCGCCGTCACCGTGTCGAATGCTGTTCTGAAAGAGGTTCTCGAACAGTTCGATGAGGCGGTCGGCGTCGGCGCTCACCGAACTAATAGTGTCGTAGTGGAGCGTGGCTCGCTCGGTGGTTCCGGCGGCCCCTTCCCAAGCGGTGTCGACAACGTCCTTGACGTTCGTCGTTTCAGGGTCGGTGACGACGTTACCCTGCTCGGCAACAGAGAGCAGGTCGTCGACGAGGCGGGCCATCCTATCGCTCGTCTCTTCGAGCGCGTCGAGGTGTTCCTCGTCACCGGTTTCGCGGGCCAGATGCACTCGCGAGGAGATGACGCTGAGCGGACTCCGGAGGTCGTGGGCGAGGATATCGGTGAACTCCTTGAGCCGGTCGTTCTGGCGTTCGAGCATCTTGTCGTACTGGTGTTTCTCGGTCGTGTCCTGACTGACTGCGACGAACCCCTCCGGGTCCCCGTCCCCGAGCGGCGAGAGCGAGAGGGTCGCCCAGAACACCGATCCGTCGGCCTGCCGGTGCCAGTGCTGTGTCTCGACGGGACCGTTCGCTGCCTCCACTAGCAGCGACTCGACGGCCGTTTCCATTTCTTCGGGGTCGGCGAACAGCATCTCGACGTGGCGGCCGACCGTCGCGTCCCGGTCGTAGCCGTACAGCGTCGCTGCCGGGTCGGGCCAGGTCGTGACGGTGCCATCACCGTCGAGCATGAACACTGCATGCGATGACAGTCCCTCGATGAGCCGGTCAGAAACCGAATCGTCGGTGTGTGCTGCCTGCTGGTCCGAACTGCTGTCAGATGGGGGGCTGTCCATCAGCCGCACCTGCTCGGGACAGGCCAGCGCCGGCTCATACGGCAGCGGTAGCGCGGTGACAGGTCATCCATACTGAGATGTACAACACCTAACATCTTACACACTGTGGTTTTCACAGCCAGACCGGGTTGTGAGGAACCGGGTAACAGAAGCGCAGTCCCGCGATCTCTTCCGGGAAGATCGCTGGCATGACCGCTAATGGTGGTGGTCTGTCGTCGCTCCGGTGATAAATCCTCACCGACCGACATCCAGTGGGCCGGACAGAAAGTCGGCGACTACTCCTCGTCGCGGCGGTCGGCTGGCGTTCCCTGCGGGACGGCGTCGTCGTCGCTCCCCGGGGCGGTGTCGTCCTTGTCCTTCGGCGTCGCGTACTCCCGGACGTACGCGAGCAGTTCCGCCGGCGTGGCGTCGACGCCCTGTCTGGCGAAGAAGTTCGCGACGTTGCGACAGTCCCGTTCCAGGAAGTCGTCGGCGTTGGGGTGGTGGATGGTCACCGCCTGTCCGAGGTCGATGATGTACAGCTGGCCCTCGTGGAAGACGATGTTGTATTCCGAGAGGTCGCCGTGGACGAGGCCGGCGTCGTACAGCCGGCGGGTGTACTCCTTGACGACTTCGTAGGCGGTTTCGGGATTCTCGATGTGGACCTCGCTGAGGCGCTTGCTGCGGCCCTCTTCGGTCCCGAGATACTCCATGACGAGGACGTTCCGCTCGACGGCGATGGGTTCCGGCGTCCGGACGCCGGCCCGGCGGGCGCGCTTGAGGTTCGATGATTCCTTGCGAACCCATGCGGTGACGACCTTCTTTTTGTCAGAGCCGATTCCCTCGAAGCGGGGGTCACCGTCGAGATAGCTCCGCATGTCCTTGAAGTCGGAGGCGTTGATGCGGTACACCTTGACGGCGACCTCTGTCTCGCCCGACAGCGCCGTGTAGACGTTGGCCTCCTTCCCGGTCGAGATCGGCCCGCCGAAGGCGTCGATGTGGCCGTCCTGGACGAGCTTGTACAGCGCACCGTAGGTCGCGTCGTCGAAGACGCTGGCCTCGACTTTGAACTGGTCGGCGTCCTTGATTCGCTTTCGGAACTCGCTAAATTCGCGGTCCCGCTTGCGGGCGATACGGTCGGCTTCCGTGTCGGAGACATCGACTTCCTCCCACTCGTCGCCCGGCGAGTCAACGTCGTCAGTGTCGAGCAGGCCGAACTGCCCCTCGGTCACGCTTTTGCCTCCGTCGAGCCCGCGGCCAGATACATATCAGGCTACTCCTGGATGTGTCCCTCCTCGCGTAGCTGGTCGGCGTCCTGTTTCTCGTAGCGCCACGTGATGTCGGCCTTCTCGTCTTGCCAGTCCCATGGCTCGACCAGCACAACGTCGTCTTCCCGTATCCAGATTCGCTTTTGCATCTTGCCCGGAATCCGGGCTGTGCGTTCGACGCCGTCCATACAGCGTACCTTGACGCGGTTCGCGCCAAGCATGTCCATGACGACGGCGAACACCTCGTCCTCTTCCGGCATCCGCAAGTTCTTTCGGCTGTCGTTGTCGCTCATAGACGGTACTTCGACGGGGAGAGGTTTAAGGTTTGGAAAAGTTGGACCGCAAATGCGGTCCGTGGCCCCCGACACGGGGTGGGACAGACGCTGGGGCCGTACAGAAAAGCGCGGTCGCCGCCTCAGTCAGCGCCGAGGCAGCCGACCCACGAGCAATCGGTGCAGGTCTCGATGCCTTTCGCCGTCGTCGTCTCGCCGCGACAGCGCGGGCAAACGGAGCCGATCTCCGGCGGCTGGACGGACTTACTCATCGGTGATGATGTCCGCCGACAGGCCCTGTGCCATCTCGATGTCCTTGGAGTTGTTGAGTGTCCATGCGGTGCGCTCGGTGACGGCCTCGATGACCTCGCGGCCGCTCGGAAGGCCGTTGCCGGACTTCTTGACGCCGCCGAATGGCAGGTGGACCTCCGCGCCGATACACGGGAGATTGCCGTACGCGAGGCCGATTTCGGCCTCGTCGCGGAACTGATTGATCTGGCGGTAGTCCTCTGAGATGATCGCGCCGGCGAGGCCGTAGTCGACGCTGTTGTGCATCTCAAGCGCCCGATCGAAGTCACCCGAGTACTTCAGCAGGGCGACGTGGGGGCCAAACACTTCCTCGTTGATACAGCGCAGGTCCTCATCATAGTCGATTTCGTAGACGAACGGGCCGACCCAGTGGCCCTCCTCGTGGCCCTCGGGGATCTCTTCGGCACCGAGGTCGGCGCGGTCGACGAGCACGTTCGCGCCCTCCTCACGGGCGAGGTCGTTGTAGCGTTTGAACTTCTCGACCTGGTCGTCCTCGATGAGCGGGCCCATGAAGGTGTCCTCCTCCAGCGGGTCGCCGACGGCGATATCCGATGCGATGTCGACGAACCGCTCTTTGAACTCGTCGTACAGGTCCTCGTGGACGATGAGCCGCTCCGAGGAGACACAGCGCTGGCCGGTCGTCTTGAAGCTGGACATCACGGCCGAGTGGACGGCGATGTCGAGGTCGGCCTCTTCGGTGATGACGACGGCGTTCTTCCCGCCCATCTCGCAGGCGGCGATCTTGCCGGGTTCGCCGCCGACCTTCGAGGCGATCTTGTGGCCGACTTCGGCGCTGCCCGTGAAGAGGACCGTCTCGACGCGGTCGTCTTCGACGATGGCGTTGCCGGCGTCGCCGTAGCCCTGCACGAGGTTGAACACGCCGTCCGGAATGCCTGAGTCCTCGAACATCTCGGCGATGATGTGGGCACACCACGGCGTCTGCTCGGCGGGCTTCCAGACGACGGTGTTACCCTCGACCAGCGTTACGGCGAGGTGCCAGAACGGGATGGCGACCGGGAAGTTCCACGGGGTGATACAGCCGACGACGCCCTTTGGCTTGCGCCGCATATAGGCGTCCTTGCTGGCGATTTCGGAGGGGACCACGTCGCCGTGGGGGTGGCGGGCGTTGCCGGCAGCCCACTCGACCATGTGCCAGGACTCCGTCACGTCGGCCAGCCCTTCGCTGATCTCCTTGCCACACTCCATGGTGACGATTTCGCCCAGTTCCTCGTGGCGGTCACGTAGCTCGTGGTAAATATCCCAGAGGTACTCCGCGCGGTCGATGTGCGAAAGCGAGCGCCACTCGTCGTAGGCGTCCTCTGCCGCGGCCAGTGCGCGGTCGACATCGTCTTCGGTCCCGCGGTGGAACGACGCGAGTGCCTCACCGGTGGCCGGGTTCTGACTTGTGAACGTTTCGTCACCTGTGCCTGTCGTCCATTCGCCGTCGATGTAGTGCCGTCGTGAGTCGTCTGTACTCATGGTAGGTACTGTACGCGTCCCCCACCAATATGTTCCACCGTCCATGGTCAGGGGGGCCACTGTGGCCTGACGTATCACCGGCAAATGGGCATTACTTCCCATGGTCGGTGTTTCCCTTATGAACCGCACCTTTATTTGCGTCCATATCGTGACTACCCTTAGCATCCCTTCATACGGAGGGCGCCCAGTATGAGCAAAGCACAATCAGAACACAGCGGACTCCAGCTTACCCTGAGCATCTGGCATCCTGACTGCTGGACGCTCGAAGTGACCGACAAGACGGCTGCCGGCTTGCTGGCTCACGGCGTGTACAACACACAGAACGGTAGCGTAAAGGGCCTGTTCACGGCGTACGCCGACAGCATTAGCGATGTCGAGGACCTTGTCGACGCGACTCGTGACTCGTCGCTGACCGACTCTGTGCTGGAACTGCGCGAACGTCACGGCGCGACTGGTACGGGTTCGTCGCCGGGAAACACGACCCGTGAACTGTTCGTCGAGTACGACCCGGACAATACAATCAGCGACAGCCTTCTCTCGCGGGGATTCATCCACAACGACCCGGTTCGCGTCCGCCATGGTCGCGAGCACTGGCCGGTGTTTTTCGCGGACTCCCGCGACGAAGCCGAGTCGCTCCTCGATGAGATCCGGGAAGAACAGTCGGCCGATATCGAAGTGACGCGAATCACCTCCGCCGGCGGCGGCAATCCGCAGCAGCTCCGACGGATGGACCGCCTCTCAGACAGCCAGCGCGAAGCGTTCGAACTCGCCAGACAGGAGGACTACTACGCGTGGCCGCGGGGCATCTCGACGCGCGAACTCGCCTCGAAACTCGGCGTTTCGAAGACGACGCTGCTGGAACACCTCAGAAAGGCGGAAGCGAAGCTGTTAGACCCGGATCAATAGATTAGCTCAGCACGGCCCGGACAGCGAACAGCGCGTTCTCCTTGCGCTCGCGGACACGCCGATAGAAGTAGGAGAACCACTTGTCGCCGTAGGGGATGTACTGCCACATCGGGACGCCTTCTGCGGCGAGGTCCCGCTGTGCGTCGTCACGGACGCCCATTAGCATCTGTACCTCGTAGTCAGTGCCGTACTCGTCGTGGAGGTCCTTCGCGTAGTCTATCATCGCCGGGTCGTGGCTACCGACGCCGATGCCGCCCTCGAACTCCTCGAACATCAGCTCGAGACAGTCCCGATAGGCGTCGTTGACGCGCTCTTTCTTTTTGTAGGAGACACGCTCCGGCTCGGAGTAGGCCCCCTTGACCAATCGGACCTTCCCGGGCAGAGGCGCGAGCCGTTCGAGGTCCTCGGGCGTGCGCTTGAGGTTTGCCTGCGTGCAGACGCCGACGCCCCCCTCGTGTTCCGTAACGAGTCGCTCGTACGCGTCGAGGGTCACGTCGGTCGTGGTGTAGTCTTCCATATCGACCCAGACGAAGACATCGCGGTCGTCGCCCGCCGCGACGATGCGTTCGAGATTCTCGACGAATATGTCGTCGCCAACGTCGAGGCCAATCTGGGACGGCTTGACCGAGATAGCGCAGTCGAGGCCGCTCCTGTCGATTTCTTTTATCAACTCGATGTACTGGTCTGCGTCCTCGTCGGCGGGCTGGCGCTCGTCGTAGTGTTCGCCTAACAAATTCAGGATACCCTTGACGCCGTCGTCATTGAGCGAAGCGACGTGGTCGAGCGCCCCCGGCGCTGTCTCCCCGGCGACGAAGTTGTTCGCTATTGGCGGAATCATTATCGAAACTACGCCACTATATGGGCCTAAACGCACCCCCTACCAAAAAAATCAGCTCTTATCGATTGAAATCAAGTGAGCGTGAAACTGCCGAGCGTATCGTCGTCGGTCCGGTAAAACGTGTGCTCGCCCGTGATATGTGCTGTGCCCGAGACGACCGGCTTAGTCACGGTGACGCCGTCGTTGACGCTGGTGTCAGTGATATACCCCTCAAACGTCGACCCGACCGGACCAGTCACTTCGACACGCTCGCCGGTAGCGAGGTCGCCGTCGACGTGATGGAGCGTCAGTCGCGCGCACGTACCTGTTCCGCAGGGAGAGCGGTCGACGGACCCGTCGGCGAACACCACACAGCTCCGGTCGTCGCGGGCGGTGAGTTCGACTGCAGAAACGGTCACCGACGAACCGGTGAGCGGGTCTTTGGGTGCAACATCGTTGACTGCCCGGCGGAGTTCCAGCGCGGGGCCGATACACTGCGTAGCGTCTTCACAGTCGAGCGTGACGCCGATGGTGTCGGCGTCGACAACGGCGAAATAGTTCCCGGAATAGACGATACGAGCCGCGACCGGGTCGCCGTCCTGTTCGACAGTAACCGTCTCACAGACGTAACTGTCGACGTTTTCGAACGCAACGCGGCGGACGACACCATCAGTTATCTCGGCCGTCACGTCGACCAGTCCAGCGGGGGTTTCGACGGTCAACTCTGGTGTCTCAGGAAGTTCGCCCTGCTCGATGAGTGCGGTCACGACCCCGATGAGGCCGTGGCCACACATATCCAGATAGCCATCAGTATCCATGAAGAACACCCCGAGATCGGCCCGGTCGGTCGGCACCGGGACCGCTCCGAACATATCCGCATGCCCACGGGGTTCCTGCATGAGGAGCTTCCGGATGTCGTCGGACGTGGCTGCGAACCGGTCGCGTCTCTCTTCGACGGTCGCTCCAGCGAGTGTGTCGGCCTCGATACCGTCGAGTACGATGCGCGTCGGTTCCCCGCCCGTGTGTGTGTCTACCGTGGTGAACTCCGTCTGTTCCATAGCCGTAGCGATACTCTATGCGACAGACGCGTTCCAGAAGTATTAATTTAGGGCTTCTCGTATGCCGTCGAGAACATGGTGCCTACCATGGACGGGGACACGGTTATACAGGGACTTACGAAAAAGGATATCAGTATACCATGAACGACCATGACAAGCGTTCGATTGACAGGCGAAGCGTAATCAAAGCCGCTGCCAGTGCTGGACTCGTCGGCCTCGCCGGCTGTTCCGGCGGTGCTCCCGAAGACGGTGATGGTGGCGACGGCGGTGACAGCAGCGACGGCGGCGACGGCGAATCAACGGACTCCTCGACGGACTCCGGTTCCGAAACCTATACTATCGGAATGGTAGACAGCCTCTCCGGCTCGCTGTCGGCGTTCGGGCAGCGGAACCAGCGCGGCAAAGAGATCGCGCTCGACGACATCAACTCGGTCGGCGTCGGTGGTGGCGAACTGGAGATCTCACAGCAGGACGACCAGAGCACGAGTCAGGGTGGCGTCAGCGCAGCCCAGACACTGGTCAATCAGGAGGAGGTCCCGCTGCTCATCGGGACCGTCGGCAGCGGTGTCAGCACGGCTATCCACGAGAGCGTCGTCCAGAACACGGACGTCGTCCAGATCAGCCAGAACAGCACTAGCCCGAACCTGACGAACTTCCCGGACCTGCTTCGGATGCCGCCAGCCGGCAAGGCACAGGCGGAGGCGATCTCCACGCTCCTCGAAGACGACGGCCAGGAGTCCGCCGCGCTAGCCTGGATCAACAACGATTACGGCCAGTCCGTCGGTGAGGCCTTCCTCGATTCGTTCGACGGGGAGATCGTCTACAACGAACCCCACGACCAGGGGCAGTCCTCCTACAGCAGCACCATCTCGTCGATGTCTGATACCGACGCCGACGCGTGGGTGTTCATCACCTATCAGCCGGAGTTCGCGACGATGTCTCAGGAGGCGTTCGACCTGGGTGTCACCGATCAGGCCGCCTGGTACGGCGGCGACAGCGTCAAAGGGCCGAAAGTCCTCGAATCGGCTCCGGAAGGCAGTCTCAACGGGATGAAGGCAGTGGTCCCGAGCGTCCCACAGGACGCCGAGAACTACCAGGCGTTCGTCTCGGAGTTCGAGGACCGCTTCGGCGAGGAACCCACGTCGTGGTCGGCGTACGCCTACGACGCTGTGGTCGTCAGCGCGCTCGCCATCGAGGCCGCGGACGAGTTCACGGGCTCGGCGCTCATGGAAGTCGTCCGAGACGTGACCCGGCCCGAAGGCGAGGAAGCGACCACCTACGAGGAGGCACACGAAATCCTGGCAAACGGTGGCTCGCCGTCGGACGTGGACTACACTGGCGTGAGCGGCCCCATCGATCTCGACGAGAACGGCGACCCGGTCGGGTTGCTACAGGTGTTCGAAGTCGTTGACCACGCGTACGAATCCGCCGGCTTCATCGAGGGCTAAGGCGGCCACGACCCTTTCCATTTTCACCAATGGCGCAGATATTACAGTACCTGGCAAACGGGCTCGTTTTCAGTAGTATCATCATCCTCGGGAGTATCGGGCTCTCGCTGGTCTACAGCATCGCCGACTTCGCCAACTTCGCTCACGGCGATACGATGACCCTGGGTGCCTACGGAGCGTTCGTCGCCTTCGGCGTGTTCGGCGGCCTCGGCGGCACCATTCTCGGTCTCCCGATCGGGTTCTTCCTGTCCCTGGCAGTCGGAATGGCGATTGCGGCCGTCGTCGCTGTGCTGACCCACATCTTCGTGTACAAGCCCCTCGATACGGACTCAATCGGGCTGCTCATCACGAGCATCGGCGTGGCGTTTGTCTACCGCGCGGTGTTACAGGGGACCTTCGGAACAGACTTCCTCCAGTACGACATCCGCCGTAGCGGGCCGATTCCGGTGTTGTTGGACACGCTTGACGTCGCAGTGACACAGCGCGATGTCGCGATTATTGTCAGCGCGGCGGTGCTCGTCGCCGCTCTGCACCTCTTGCTCCAGCGGACGACGCTGGGGCGGAAGATGCGTGCGACCGCGGACAACCCCGATCTTGCACGCGTGAGCGGCATCCGGACCGACCGCGTTATCCTCGTGATGTGGGTCGTCGGCAGCGCCCTAGCCGCCGCCGGTGGCGTCTTCCTCGCGCTGTACAGCCAGCTCGACCCGCGCATCGGCTTCGAAATCCTGCTGGTCGTGTTCGCCGCGGTCATCCTCGGCGGTATCGGCTCGGTGTACGGCGCGATGCTCGGCGGGCTCCTCATCGGGATGCTCCACGAACTGACGCCGCTGCTCAGCGACATCGGCCTCCCGATTGGGACCGCTTACGCCCCGGCTGTCGCCTTCGTCATCATGGTCGCGGTCCTGCTTGTCAGGCCCCGCGGTATTGCGGGTGATATGACATGAGTACGCTCGATGTCGGGACGTACTCGCCCCGAGAAAAAGGCGTCGCGGGGCTGCTGGGCGCGCTCGCCGCGCTCCTGCTTCTCGCGGTCATCACCGGCGTCCTCGCCCCGGCGTACCTGCTGTATCTCGTCGGGCTGTCGGCGATGTATATGCTCCTCTCGATGGGGCTGAACGTCCAGTGGGGGTACGGCGGCATGATCAACTTCAGCGTCGCGGCCTTCTTCGGCCTCGGCGCGTACGGGACCGCGTTGCTGACGGCGTCCGGCTCGCCGATATCCGGCGGCGTCAGCCCCGTCATCGCGCTGTTCGGCGGCCTCGGCCTCGCTGCAGTGCTCGCGGTCATCATCGGGTATCCGACGCTGAAGCTCCGCGACGACTACCTCGCAATCGCGTCGCTGGGCCTTGCAGAAGTCGTGCGTATCTTCATCCTCAACGAATCGCAGTGGACGGCGGGTAGCGCCGGACTGACCGGCATCCCGCTGTTTTTCTCCGACTGGCCCGTGCTCGGCGACCTGACCTACCCGTACATCTTCTACGTAGGCGGGACGCCGCTGTTCAATATGAGTCAGTCAGTCGTCACCAGCGCGCTGAACGTCGTGCTGGTCACAGTCATCGTCGCGGCCGTCTACCTGTTCCTCCGTCGGATTCACCAGTCGCCGTGGGGCCGCGTCCTGCGGACGATTCGGACCGACGAGGACCTCGCGGAGACGCTCGGCAAGGATACGTTCGCATTCAAGATGCAGGCGTTCGTCATCGGGAGCCTCATCATGGCGCTTGCGGGTGTGTTCTACTCCCATCTCGTGTTGTTCGTCAGCCCCTCGGACCTGCAGCCCATCACGACGTTCTACGTCTGGGTCGCCGTCATCCTCGGCGGCACCGGCAGCGACCGCGGCGCGATGCTGGGCGGGTTCACAATCGTCGCTATCCAGCAGGGAACCCGGTTCATGACCGACACGGGGGCGCTCCCAATCGGCGCGGCCCCGCTGCGACTCATGCTGGTCGGCCTGCTTATCATTTTCATCGTCAGACTCCGCCCGGAGGGAATCCTCCCACCGGAGCGCGAACTCATCTGGCCCGACTCGCTGGGCGGTGGTCGCGATGAGTGAGCAGTCGCTCGTCTCCGACGGCCCCATTCTCGGGAAGGACGACCCGGTGCTCCGTGCTGAAGGGCTGGAGAAACGCTTCGGCGGCCTCGTGGCGACTGACGACGCGTCCATCGAGGTCGAACGCGGCACGATTACTGGCCTCATCGGCCCGAACGGGGCCGGTAAGTCCACGCTGTTTAATCTCGTCTCGGGCTTCTACGAGCCCGATGCGGGCTCGGTCGCCGTTAACGGTGTCGACGTAACCGGCCAGAAGCCCCACGAAATCGCCGATCAAGGGATGATCCGGACATTCCAGACGCCGCGCAAACCGGAGGGGATGACCGTCCGGGAGGCGCTGCTGGTGGGGCCACACAACCAGACCGGGGAGTCGATTATCCCGCTGTTCACCTCGCCGAGCACCGTCGAACAGGAGGAACGGCGCTCGCTCGAACAGGCCCAGACGATGCTCGAACGGTTCGAGATCGGCGACCTGGCCACCCAGCCCGCGACGGACCTCTCCGGCGGGCAGATGAAACTGGTCGAACTGGCACGCGGGATGATGGCCGAGCCCGACCTGTTGCTGCTGGACGAACCTGTTGCCGGCGTCAATCCCGTGCTGGCAGACAAACTGGCTGGGTTCATCGAAGAACTCAACGAGGAGGGCATCACCTTCCTCATCATCGAACACGACATGAACTTCATCATGCGGTTGGCCGACCCGATTGTCGTCCTCAATCAGGGGAGTGTCCTCGTCGAGGGGCCGCCCGAGGCGGTCCGGAGCGACGAGCGCGTCATCGACGCCTATCTGGGAGGGCCGTCGGAATGACCGACCCCATCCTCACCGTCGACGGCGTCGACAGCGGCTACGGCGAGGTGCAGGTGCTCGACGACCTCTCGCTGACGCTCGGCGAGGGAGAGATCGCCTGTCTCGTCGGCCCAAACGGGGCCGGCAAGTCCACCGTCCTCAAAACGGTGTTCGGGATGCTCGACCCGTGGACCGGCTCTATCCGCCTCGGCGACCGCGAGATCGGCGGGATGGCCCCCGAGGATATCGTCCGCATCGGTGTCGGCTACGTCCCACAGACCGAGAACGTCTTTGGCTCGCTGACCATCGACGAGAACCTCCGGATGGGTGGGGTCGCTCGCGACGGCGGCCTCGACGAAGTCGTTGCCGAACTGTACGACCGGTTCCCTATCCTTGACGACAAGCGCACTGCGAACGCGAAGACGCTGTCGGGCGGTCAGCGGCAGGTGCTTGCCTTCGCCCGTGCGCTGGTGATGGAGCCCGACGTGTTGCTCATCGACGAGCCAAGCGCCGGGCTGGCACCGAACACCGCAAAAGAGGTGTTCGACGACGTGGAGACCGTCAACGAACTCGGCACGTCGATTCTGATGGTCGAGCAGAACGCCCGCGAGGGACTGGGTATCTCCGACCGCGGGTTCGTCCTCGATCAGGGGACGGTCAAGTTCGAAGGCGAGGCCGACTCGCTGCTCGACGACCCCGAGGTGTCCCGGCTGTATCTCGGCGGCGAATCGCGCCGCTGAGGCCACATTTCGCTGTTTTACTCGGGTTCGCTGTGGAGCCGCGACGGCGACGCTCCCCGAGCGGACAAGGCAACACAGAAAAGCCCCCCTTGCATACCGCCTGCCAATGACTGTGACGCTGCCGACCGAGGCCGACGACTGGGCTGCCGCGTGGCGCGACCGGATCAACGACCGGTCTGAGTTCGCCGACAGCGCTGACGACTTTACCGCTGTATTCTGTTTTGAAATCCGCGCCGACGACGCCTACACCGGCGAATCAATACAGTTCGTCGTGGTGATCAAGGATGGTGTCTGTACCGCCGCTGGAACGGTCGCAGACCCCGAGTACGACTTCGCGTTCCGTGGCCCCTACAGTCGGTGGGTCACAATGTTGCAGGGTGATCTGGATATCTCCGCCGCCGCGATGGACGGGACCTTCGAGGTCGAGGGCGACACGATGCGGCTACTTCGCCGGCAGGACACCATCGCCGAGATGGTCGCGGCAGCACAGAATGTCGACACCGAGTTCGAGTACTGACCGACGGGCTTTTGTCCGCCCGCTTGGCCTACACGGGTATGCTCGACAAACTCGGTGCGGTTGGTATCGGCGGCATCGTCGTGTTGCTCGCCGGCATCGGTCTGGTCGCGTGGCAGGCACCTATCGTCGCCGTCGGTATCGCTCTGGTCGTCGGCGGCCTCGGACTGGTCGTCTACGGTCTCGTCACGAGCCTGCTCGGCGCGTTCGGACTCGGTGGCGGCATGGGTGGTATGGGTGGCATGGGTGGCGGCGGTATGGGCGGCGACGGCATGCCCTGAATCGGACCTGACTAACAGGTGGTGTCCGCATCGACGTCGAACTCGAACCGTGCACCGCCGCGTTCTCCTGCTGTGGCACGTACTGTCCAGCCGTGGGCTTCGGCGATTGCTCTGACGATGTAGAGGCCGAACCCGGTCCCGTCAGCCGCCTGTGACGCGCCCGGTTCGAACACCCACTCCCGTTCGTCGGGGTCAATCCCCTGTCCGTCATCCTCGACAGCGAAGCCGTCGGTCGTCGGCACGAGACGAACTGTGATCTCAGTGCTAGCTTCGCGTTCTGCCTCAGATGCGTGGTCGTCGCTTGCAGGGCCGTGTGTGACGGCGTTGACGAAGATATTCTCGAACAGCCGGAGCAGCCGCTTCGGGTCTGCCTCGACCAGTATTGGTGGCGGCGGTTCCAGCGCTGCATTGCCGGTTTCGACGTGGTTCCACGCCGTCGTCGCCACGTCGGCGATATCGACCGCCTGCTCGGCTGTTGCCAGCGCTCCCTCCCTAGTCGCGGTTCGCATATCGTCGATAATGGCCTCTAACCGCCTCAGTCCGTCTCTGGCGGCGTCAATATGTTCAGACGACATCTCTCGGGCAGCGAGCTCGAGGTGGCCGCTGGTGACGGCAAGCGGTGTCCGGAGGTCGTGTGCCAACAGGTCAGCGAACTCCGTGAGCCGCTCGTTCTGTCGCTGGAGGTGCCACTCCCGTTCACGCCGGTCCGTGATGTCGCGACCGACACCGCTGAACCCCTGCACTGTGCCGTCGTCCCCCATGAGGAGCCGGCCGCTGAGTTCGAACGTCACCACCCCTTCTGTCGTCTCTGCCCGCGCCTCGACGTTCGTTTGCCCTGACTCAAACACCTCATCGATGGCTGCTTCAACGGCCTCCTGGTCGTCTGCGATGAAGAACTTGGTCGGCGCTGTTCCCGACAGTTCACTATCTGTCAGGTCGAACAGCTCGTTCAGCCGAGCGTTCCAGTGTGCCAGTTTGCCGTCTGCGTCGTAGACGTAGAAGACATCATCGAGCGTCTCGACTGCGGCCGCCAGAACACGACACTGGTCTTCCATGCGAGAGAAACGCACCCGAAGGACATAACTACGCAGTATAGAGAGCGCACAATCGGCGCAGCAGATCCGGTAGCAGGGCGGGACCGCCCGCGGAGTCTCAGCACTGCGCCTAGTTCTCGCTCGTCGGCCGGTCGGCCCGGTGTTCGCTGATAATCTGATCGACCATCTCCGCGTTCTGCTCCTTGCGGCGGTCGGCGGCCCGCTCCTCCCAGTCCGCTATTGCCGCCTCAATCTCGCCTTCGCGGGCGACGGCCAGTTCGTCCACTTCCTGCACGGTGACCAGCTCCGTCGGCGCGACGGGGATGTCGTTGTCGAACAGCACCTGATCGGCGATGTCGGAGAGGTTCCCGTTCCGAAGCACGATTTTCGGATCGATATCCGCCAACTGCTGGGCCGTTGACCGGCCCGCGCCGGAGGCGTCCCGAAACATGACGATGTCGTCCTCGACGAGGCCGAACCGCTCGTCGGCGTCGGCGATGGCGTCCCTGGTGAACTGCTCGACCACCTTCACTGGCGTCAGCCCCTCCTGTTTCTCCGAGACGTCGGCGAAGTTCGAGTGGTCGAGCTTCCACAGCGCTTTCAGTCGGTCGAGCTTGTCGGCCAGCGCCTCGCGCTTCTCCTCCTCTTCCTCGACTTTCCGTTCGAGGGCCTCGTTACGCCGCTGGAGCCGTGTCACCTCGCGGTCCTTCCTGACTTCACGCCGCCCCTCGCTGCGGGCTTTCTCCAGCTGTTTGTCTTTCTCGGAGAGTTGGTCGTCCTTGCGTTTGATGGTCTCTTTGAGGTCGTCGACGTGTGACTCAAGTCGTTCGATGCGGGCATTCAGCCGCTTGATTTCCTTCTCGTCGTCGGTGAGTTCCCGCGGCTCGTGCGTCGTGGTGTCCTCGTCCTCGCCGTCGTCATCTTCGAGGTCCCGCAACACTGTTTCGACGCTCTCCTCGCCGGCGACGACGCGGTCGATGACTGGTCCCACGTCGTACTGTGGCGGGACCTTGCCCGCGACGCGCTCGAACTGGTCGGCGTGGTGGTCGAAGGCATAGAGGGCGGCGGCCATCGCGTCGCGTTCGTGGTCGTTGTCGTAGGCCTCCTCCCGAGTCCGGTGTTTCTTCTCGTCGACCGGGAGGTCGGTGTCGGGCTCCCAGCCGGCGGCGCTGAAGGAGCGCCGGAGCTTCTCGACGGTTTCCGGCATCGGTGTCACGTCGGCGGCGACGACGACCGGCCGCCCGCGCTCGATAATCCACTCCGTCGTCGCGGCGGTGTCGTCGGTCCGCGAGGAGTACACGTCCAGCACGGTGCCGTCGAGAGAGACGATGGCAACGGCCGTCGTCGTCCCGGGGTCGACGCCGACAATGACGTGGTCGCGCCGTTTCGCCAGTGGCCTGAACTCGATGCCGTCGCGTCGCTGGCGCTCGATTTCGACGCGTGTGTCGCCTGACCGCGCTCTCGATACGGGGATGTCCTGCGGTCGCGCCGACACCCGGAACACGGCGTTGGAGAATCCGCCGTACTTCTCTGTCACGTCTCGCTCGTACTCTAGCCCAGCGGCATCGAGTTCGGACTCGATTTCCCGCGCCCGCTTCCTGACCGCGCCGTGGATGCGCCGGGTGTAGCGGTCCTCTGACCAGCCGCCTTTTCCGGTCGAGCGGCCCCGCGAGACCTTCACTTCGGTCGTGTCGGTGAACGCCGACACCTCCTGGCCAACGTTGGCGGCGGCAAGCCGGGCCGCGGCTTCGGCCTCCTCCATCGGGTCCTTGCCGTAGGGGACGCCGTGGCGCTTGGCGACCCGCGAGAGCGGCTCCGGGCGCTCGTCGCCGGTCACCTGCACCAGTTTCGTCTCGTCGGGGAGCGACCCGAGGACGTGGATCAGGGCGTCCTTGTCCTCGGCGAGTTCGTACATATTGTCCGTCGCGACGATAGCCGGCTCCTCGTCGTCGATACGCCGGCGGAGCTTTCGCCGCGAGACCACGTCTCGCTCGACTGATTCCCCGTCGAAGACCACCAGCGCGTACGACGGCGCGTCGCCGCGCACGTCGCCGCTCTGGATATCGACACCGAAGACGACTGCGTCGAGCGCTGCCGTGCGGTTCACGGACCATGGTAGGCGGTGGTCGATTATAAATCCGTTCCGGGCTAGCAAGATGGGGCTGGTTTGATCGTGCGATAGAAATTCCGAACAGCCAGAAAGCCCCCTCGCGGACGACGTGTCTGACTCCGTGCGCTCCTCGCTTCGCTCCGGTGCTACGGTCGTCAGACACGCCCTCCGCTCGGCCCCTTTCAGTCCCACCCTGCACAGACTGACTAACCGGCTTGCGGTGGTGGTTTCTGACTCTCGATAAGAACGGCTGATACCGGTACGACTCCCGCTAGTTCGGGATTGCCGACCCAAACATCTCTTACCAGGGCGGTCCGACGGCCCACTATGCTTACACCTCGCTTCGCCCCGAGCGACACTTCGGAGGACGATTGGGATGACCGCTGAGCGAGAGAAGATGCTCGCTGGCGAGCGCTACGATGCGAGCGACCCGGAACTCGTCGCCGCCCGTGAGCGGGCGAACGAACTCACCCGAGAGTACAACCGGACCGAGCCAGGGGAAACCGACACCAGACGGTCGCTCATCGAGGACCTGTTCGGCTCCGTCGGCGCGGATTGTCACGTCGAACCCCCGTTCCGGTGTGACTACGGCGACAACATCCACGTCGGCGACGGGTTCTACGCGAACTTCGACTGTGTCGTGCTGGACGTCTGCCGGGTCGATGTCGGCGACGATTGCTTGCTCGGGCCGGGCGTCCACATCTACACCGCGACGCATCCGCTGGACCCGGATGAACGACGCAGCGGCGTCGAGTACGGGAAGCCGGTGTCTGTCGGCGACAACGTCTGGATCGGCGGGCAGGCGGTCATCAATCCGGGCGTCACCATCGGTGACGACGCCGTCATCGGGTCCGGCGCGGTCGTCACCGATGACGTTCCGTCCGGCGTCGTCGTCCAGGGAAACCCCGCGTCGGTCGTGCGGGAAATCGAGGACTGACGCCCCCCTGTAGGGGGGTACGTCCGAACGGGTGTGGCCCGTCGCGGGGTTCTTCGCGCTGTGGCACGTACCGACTGTATGAACACAACAACCGAAAACAGCGTTCGGACGGTCGAAACACGGAGCGAACTTGACGACGTGCTGGCGACGACTGACCGCGTACTGGCGATGGTCCGGACAAGCGGCTGTACAATCTGCAAGTCGATGGAGCCGATACTCGACATCGCCGCGAAAGCCACCGACGCCACAGTAGTCGTGTTCAATCCGAAGGGTGACCTCGATGCCGTCGACGCGTTCGATGTCCGGAGTGTCCCGACGTTCCTGCTGTTTGCCGATGGAGAACTTATCGACCGCCGTGCCGACGGGTTCGTCCCGGCCGAGGAGCTTATCGAGTTCATCGAGAGCGGGTCAGAATCGGGCAGCTGAACTGAGTAGAATTGTCACACTGCGACAACACTTATACCACCACTTGTCGAAGCGCTCTCTTGATGGCCCTCCAAATTGGCTCCGCCCTCGAAGAGGCGGGGTATCGGCTGTTCAGTCGCACCGGCGCGATACTGTTCGGGGCGTTTCTCGCCCTGATGATTAGCTTTCAGGCACTGTTTAACACAATCATAGCGACAACCTTCACCAGGCTGGGGTACGGTGATGTCACCGCAGCCCTGCCATTCACCTTCGACATCCCGCTCAACGTCGCTGGTGCTGGTATCGCCATCGGCTCCGTTGTCTCGCTGTATCTCACTATCGTCAGCTTCCGGACGTTCGCCGGCGACGCACGCGACAGCTTTCCTGCCGGCGCGTTTACGCGGAACGTGCCGCTGGCGATGGTGAACGTGCTTGTCGGCGGCATCGTCTACAGCCTGCTGGTGTTCATCGGGTCGGTCCTGTTCCTCATCCCCGGCATTTTCGCGTACGTCGTGTTTATCTTCATGATGCCGTACGTCATCGTCGACGACCGGAACTTCGTCGCGGCGCTCAAGGAGAGCTACCGGCTCACTGAGGGCGACCGGGTTGGGATGTTCGTCCTGCTGTTCATCGTCGTTGCTGTCGGGGCGCTTCTCGGCGGTGTTGTTGGGCTCGTCGGCTCGCTGGCACTCCCACAGCCGGCCGCGCAGTTGCCGACCATCGTCATTCAACCGCTGGTGTCGCTGTACAGCACCGCAGTTATCGCGGTCGCATTCGAGCAACTCCGCGAGAGTGACGGGACGCCGCCGTCGGCCCCGAGCGAGGACGGCACGCCGACAACAACTGTCTGATTGGCTGCTGTCCGCGTCTCATCGAGCCTCTCGGTCGAGACCGCTCGGCGGCGGTGGTCCCCGCACCGTGGCTCGCTTGCCGCCGGGAGGTTTCGGGGCCCGGTCACGTTCCGGGAAAACGATATACAGTCACTGCGACAGCAATAGGTATGGATATCGCCAGAATCGCTGTCCACGAGTCGGTTGCGAAGGCCTGTCCGCTGGAGGCGATGGTCGCCGCGTTGGAAGGGTTTGACGTCCCTGTCGAAACCGTCGGCGACGACGTGACCTTCGACGCCGGTGATTGCGTCGTCACGTTCTCCCCCCGAGACGCGTTTCTGGACGCCACCTGGGTCCACGGCGTCCGCGCCGGCTACGACGAGTTCGACGTGGACGTCTACGAAGCGACTGGGACGGCACTGACGAACAGCACCGGCATTCACGGCGACACCGTCCCGGAAACCGTCATCGGCTACCTGACGGCGTTCGCCCGTCGCCTCCACGTCTATCGGGACCGGCAAGGTGACAGCGACTGGACGCAGGAGCCCTACGACGCGCCGTTCACGCTGACCGGCGAGCAGGTGTGCGTGGTCGGCCTGGGCACCATCGGGCAGGGCATCGCCGACCGGGCCGACGCACTGGGGATGGATGTCATCGGCGTCCGCCGCTCCGGTGCCCCCGCGGAAAACGTCGAGCGCGTATACACCCCTGACGAACTGGACAGTGCCGTTGCCGACGCGCGCTTCGTCGTGCTGTGTTGCCCGCTCACCGAGGAGACCGAAGGCATGGTCGACGCCGCTCTCCTCGAAGCGATGCGGGCGGACAGCTACCTCGTTAACGTCGCTCGGGGGCCGGTGGTCGTTGAGGACGCGCTGTTGAACGCCCTCGACACTGAGACGATTGCCGGAGCGGCTCTCGACGCCCACTGGGAAGAACCGTTGCCGGGCGACCATCCGCTCTGGAACCACGAGTCGGCTATCGTGACGCCACACGTCGCCGCGTCCACGAGCCGGTATCACGAGGATATCGCGGCTCTCGTGAAAGAAAACGTCGAACGGGTCATGCGTGGCGAGTCACTGCGGAACCGCGTCGCGTGAAGGTAATCAGGTGGTCCCGCTCAGGTACCTTCGACCAACCGTTCTAGCTGCTCTGGCGGAACCGCACCGCGGGCGGCGTGCCCATCGTAGGCGAACGTGGGGACGCCAGTGATACCCTGTTGCTGGGCCGCCGTGAACTTCTCGCGGACCGCAGAGCGGAGCGCGTCGTCGGCGAGCGCCGACCGGATTTCGTCGCCGTCGACGCTCGCGTCTTCGGCCAGGTCGACCAGCAGGTCCTCGTCGCCGATGTCCCGTCCGTCCTGCCACAGCGCATCGAAGACGGCCACGTCGAAGGCAAGCCACGTCTCGTAGTCGTAGTGCTCTTTGATGTAGTACGAGGAGATTTGGGCGGGCAGTGAGTCGATATCGGTGGTGATGTCCAGATCCATCTCAACGTCGTATTTCGCCTGAAGCCGGCGAACACTCTCTTTCGCCTGCTCGTAGTAGTCCTCGTCCTTGCCGTCGTCGACGGAGTGGTCGATGGAGCCGTCGGGGTTGCGCTTCCCGCTCCGGAGGTCGAAGGGGTGCCAGTCGATTTCGAGTTCGGCCTCGCGCGTCGACTGGTACTGCCTGAGCGATTCGCGCCCGAGATAACAGAACGGGCAGACGTAGTCCGAGAAGACCGTAATCCGCTCGCTCGACTGTGTTTCACTCATACGTCCGGGTATGCGTTGCTCGCGGTTAAACGCGGCCACCGTCTGTGTCGAACCAGCGCACGACCGCTTCGCTACGCGTCGTCTCCGATGGCCTCGTGGACAGTCTCCACCCGGGAGACGAGGTCGTCGGCGTCCGTCGCAAGCAGCGTTACGCGCCCGTTAACACCCATGCCTGCGCGGCCGACGACGGCGACCGGTGGCTCGTCACTTGCCTCGAAGGCCCGGTCGACGCCCCACCGCGCCGTGGCGTCATCGGAAACCGAATCCGGCCGCTCGTCGGGGGTGTACGTTGCGACAGCGCCGTCAAGCGACGCCAGTGCCTCCTCGACCGAAGCGGTCAGCCGGCAGTCGGCGGCGAACCGCAGTTCCGGGGCGTGCTCTCTCGCGGCCAGCAGGGCACGCGCCACCGTCGTCGACGCGCCAAAGCGGACGCCGCGGTTCGGCCGGACGCCGTCCATCGTGCGGGCGATGCGGCCCTCGACGGCCGCGACCGAATCCGGCGTCTCTGCGTACGGTGTCGCGCCGGCGACGGTCATCCCTCGCTCGGGGACCAGCGCCGACACGTCCGCATCGACGAGCGTCGACACAGCCCGCTCGACGGCCTCGCTCGTCGGATTGCGCGCGGCGTCGTTGCGCGTCTGGACGAGGTGGTGGACCGCGCCGGGTCCCTCGCCCACGTCGACGTTGTACCGGACCGCGCTCGCAAGCAGGTCGATACCGCTTCCGACCGCCGTCGACAGGTCGTCGCCGTGGGCCAACTGCGTCGCGATGGCCGAAGAGAGCGTACAGCCGGAGCCGTGGGTGGCCTCGGTCTCGACCCGGTCGTGGCGGAACGTCGTCACCCCGTCCTCGGTCACGAGGGTATCGACGACGGCGTCGCCCGGGACGTGGCCGCCCTTCACGAGCGCGCTGTCGGCTCCCATTTCCACGAGCTCCTTCCCCGCTCGTTCCGCGGCCACGGGGTCGTCAACGTCGCGGCCGGTCAGGACGGCAGCCTCGTCGGCGTTGGGCGTGACGACCGTCGCTTCGGCGATGAGTGACTCGTATGCGTCTTCGGCCTCGGCGGCCAGCAGCCGGTCGCCCGACGCCGCCACCATCACCGGATCGACGACGAGGTTCGGCAGGGCGGCGGCGTGGTCCGCGACCAGATCGATGACCTCGCTCGTCGCGAGCATGCCCGTCTTGACTCCGGCCACGTCGAAGTCGTCGACGACGGCCTCGATCTGAGCCTCGATCTCTGCAATCGGAAGCAGATGCTGACCCTGTACGCCCGTGGTGTTCTGTGCCGTGACGCTGGTGATTGCGCTGGTCCCAAACCCGCCACAGGCCTCGATGGTCTTGACGTCAGCCTGGATGCCGGCCCCGCCGCCCGAGTCGCTGCCGGCGACGGTCAGCACGACTGGCGGTGTCACTGGGGCATCCGTTCGTGTCATATCTGATGCCTTCGTTGGCGGCCACATATCGGTGCTGGTCTCTCATACGGATTGCTGTAGATTATCTCCGGATAGTGCCGACACCCGGGACCGGCACACACGGGTAAATCGCTACACCAATCCGTATCAGTCGGACGTTGTTATGCGGCAAATCCTAGTATGCTAATAATACTTCATACTACATCTGAGAAACATTTATGTAGCGCTGTGTCGGATGTGCCCTTGTACCACAATGGAACCAGCGTCGCGCGATACTACCGACTCCGACGAGCAGTACGGTAGCTTCACCACTGGCGGCGGCGACGTCGTCGTCTACGACACCGAGAACCCGACCGCATGGCTTCAATCGAGCTATGCGGTACAGGTTGGCTGCCCGTCGGAACGAAAGTCGGCCTGACCTTTCTATCCGACCGATATCATTGCGATACCGACGATAGCAAGCCCTGCAGCGGCCAGGCGTGCCCGGAACTGCGCCTCGTCGAGCACAATCGCGCCCAGAATAACGGCGACAATAGCTTGCCCGTTGACGATGGGCGAAACGATACTCGCCGGGAGCAACTGGAAGGACAGTAACACGATGTGGTTCGCGTAGGCGACGAACATCGCCGCGACGACGAACTTCGGGAGGTCCCCCCGCCATCCCGGCGGGACCTGGTATCGGAACGCGAACGGCGTCATCAACGCCGCGATACCGACAGCCATCACCGGAATGTATGTGGTCGGCTCGATGGCCAGTTCCTGCATCAGCACCCGCTTGCTTACATCGACGAGTGCGAACGCCGCAGCCGACAGCAGCGCCAGTTGTGCAGGCCGGGACCGCCGGGCCCGCTTAAGCGGGGCCAGTAACGCTGTGCCCTGCCAGTTCGCGACGTAGACGGCCGCAGTCGCGACAACGACGCCGCCGACCTGCAGCGCAGAGAGGTGCTGGCCCAGCAGGCCGACTTCCAGTGGCAACACGAACACGGGAACGATTTTGCTAATCGGCGACACGTAGGAGACTTCGCCGACGCGGATCGCCCGAAAGAGGGTGAGTAGTCCAACTGCCGTCACCACTGTCACGGCGAGTATCGACGAGAGGACGTTGATGCGGTTTCCCGCCGGGAGGAACGGCTCGTTGCTGGCGAAGACAATAGGGAGGTAAACGACGGGGACCAGGCTGTATGTAAGCAACAGGAACACCGGCGACGGGTAGTCGGTGAACCACCGCTTCATCACGAACAGGTACACCCCGAACACCAGCGCCGACAGGACGGCGTACGCGATTCCGACGTTCACGGTTGACAACGACTGGCCGACCGCAATAACTGTTCCCTTCGGGCCCGTGTCAGGAACCACGCTGGCGGGCGATCAGCGCCGCAAGCAACACTGCAAGACCGGTCATAAGCGCGGTAAAGCCGTCTCCCTCTTCGGCTGTCGTCTGCCTGTCTGTGGACATCTCCGTCGGCGTTGGCGTCGACGTTGGTGCCGCCGTTTCCGTCGAGACGACCACATCGACCGTCGTCGTGGTCCGTCCGTCACCCGCTGACAGCGACACCGTGCCGGGTTCGTCGAGAGTAACGGTCCGCGTGACCGTTGTCGTCGCCTGTGGCGAGAGATACAGTCGCTGTTCGGCGAACACGACGTCGTTGCGGCGGAACTCGGCCGTTGCTGTCCCCGGAATATCGTTGTCGTTGACGACAGTGGCGGTCACGTCAACCCTGTCCCCCTGTCTGACTTCGCGTGGACTCACGGCGACATCGGTCACGCTGGCCGCTGCTGGTTCTGACACGATGACTGTGGCAGTGTCGCCGTCGACGCTGACCACGTATCGCCCGGGTTCGGTGAATGTGTGTGTCAGCTCGACTTCGGTCCGTACCCCCGGTTCGATCTGGCCCTGTTTCGTGGCGACAACGGTCTCGTTGACCGCGAGCGTCAGGTTGTACATCCCTGCCTCGCCGCCAGCGTTCTCGACGACCGCATTGACCGCGAGCGTCTCGTTGGCCGCCAGCCGGATCGGTTCGCTCCCGCCGACTGGTGCGTCCGACCGGTAGAGACTATCTGCGCGGTAGGCGTCCGCCCGGTCGACCGGTGGGAGACTGTAGCCGATGCGAGCGGGAATCGCACCGAACAACCGCTGGTGTGTCGTCTTGTTCCACATCGCCACCGTTGCTGTCGTTTCGGTCTCCGTCGCGGTCGCGTCTCGAACGCTTGGCCCACTAACGGCCTCGATCTCGGTGAGGAGCTGTGACTGCGTAACCGGGTCACGGTAGCCGTTCAGCGACTGAAACACGCGCTGGAGTGTCTGGTTACGGCCAGTAGCCGAGCGGATATGGACGTCGGTCCGCCCGGCGACGAGCGCACCCTTCCAGTAGTTCGCGTCGTTCGTCCAGCTTGACCTGTCGGCCAATGTCACGTCACTGTAGACCGGCTGCTCGCCGGCTGCGAGCTGTGCCCGGAACTCGTCAAACCCGATCCGGTTCTGTTCCAGCGTCAGGACAGCGGCGTAGTACGTCGCCCAGCCCTCGACCGTCCACCGCGTCTCCGCTGTCGTCTCGTAGGCCTGCCGGCTGTGGACGTACTCGTGGAGCCAGACGTTGTTGGCGGTATCGAGCGACTGCCGGGACTGGACCCACATATCTGCGTCACCGATCTGGTACCCCTCGACACCCCAGTTGACAGCTCCGGATGGCGCAGCGACGACGAACACCTGCTCGTCACGGTCGCCCACCCGAAGTGCGTTCGACGCGTTCGCCATCGAGTCCAGCACCGAAATCGGCGAGGCCGTCATCGTCGCCCGCTCTGGCACAGCTAGCGTGAACGTCTGGTTGTGTGCCGACTCCTCGAAGGTCGCGACGTCGCCGAGGTACACGATCTCCTCGCCCGCTGCGCCCGGACCTGCCGTCCGGAGCGTGCGGTTGTACTTGACGGGGTCTTGACCGGTGTAGCGCCAGCGCGTCGGCGTCAGCGACCGCGTGAGTAGCGCCCACTCGCCCGTATCGACGCTGAGATACCGGCCATCGGCCCCTTCCGGACCGCTCTTTTGGATGGTCTGGTTTGGATTGATACGGTAGCTGATCGTCGCCGGACCCGACGTCTCGTCCCACTCGTACACGGACCCGTTGACGCGCTCGAACCCGTCCGTTTCGGTCACCGTCGCCGCCGCCGGAACGTGTGCTTCGAGGTCGACGACTCGGTCCGGCACCTCGTAGGTCAGGGTGACCGCGACCTCGCCCGGCTGTTCCGGCACACGCGCGTAGGTCTGTGTTTGCCGAATCACGTCACCGTCGCCGGTCTGTGTTGCACCCGATGTGGCTGTCTCCGTCTCCATGCTGGCCGCTGTCGAAGCTATGTCACCGCCTTTGCCTCGTGGCTGGCGTCGATGAACGTCGGCGCTTCTCGTTCGGACCGTCGAGCCGTTCGCCTCCGTAGTGTCTGCTGACGACTGCACTGTCTCGACTGTCGGATCACTCTGATTTGGCGCTGTATCGACTCTGTACGTGCAGTTCTCACCGACTCCGGCCGCCGTCCCGTTGTCGGCGTCGGTCACAGCCCCGTGGTCAGCGGTCGCCGCCACCGGGAGCGACGCGATTCCCCCACCGAGGAGCAGGACCACGAGTCCGACGGCCACCACCCGCCGGGGTACAACAAGCATTGCGAACAGTTACCGTCCCATGGTTGAAATAGTTGACCGCCGATAATGGGTGTTGATATCACGCACTGACCGCCGTCTCTCCCGATGGTGCGCAGAAGTTCTCACGACGGCAGAAAAACGGCTGGGTCTGGTTCACTCACGGGCCGAAAAGCCAGCGAGCAGGTCACAGCAGGAGCTTGCCACGGCGCTCTCACGAGAACCGTTGGCAGTCAGGAGTTCAGGCGACGTTGAAACCTTTGTCGCGGAGGAAATCCTCGACGCGGCCCGTGTGATTGCCCTGGAGCTCTATCTGCCCGTCCTCGACAGTGCCACCGCAGGCGAACTTCGATTTGAGGTCTGAGGACAGCGAGTCCATGTCGACGTCTTTCGGGTCGAATCCCTCGATAATCGTTACCTCCTTCCCGTAACGGCGCTCGTCGATGCGGATGTTAATCTCCTGGGACTCCTTAGCGACGTCCTCACAGACGCAGAGCTCCTCAGGCAGCCCGCACGTCGAGCAGACTTCCGACATTACAATCGCGCCTACGAACACGACCTATTAAACACTGTCGGGGACTACCGGTCGGAGACGATTCCGTCGGCGATTTCGACGGCCTCGTCAGCTGTTGTTCCGTCGATTTCACCACCGTAGCGGAGTCGTTCCCGTATTGCGGCTAGCCGCCTGACCCGGTCGTCAGCCCCTATCGCGTCGAGATACGCCCGCACCGTCTCACCGTTCTCCCGGCGCCGGTGTTCCTTCGCGAGGACGTACATGGCCCGCTGGAACGCCCGCTCAACGTCGGTCTCGGGATCCACGCGGCGCTGGTATCGCAGCCACACCGCCCGGTAGGCTCGCTCGCTGAGGCCGGACCGGCGCGCGCCCGCCGCGATGCCGAGTAACGCGACGACGCCAAGCGTCATCGCCTCGCGCGACGGGAGCGCCGGCAGGCTCAGCTCCAGCCCCTCGTCCGCGCCTGACGCCCCTGTTGTGCTGGTGGGTGTGTCCGTTTCGGTGGCCGTTGGTGTCTCAGTCGGCTCGGTCTCGGTCCCATTGGTCTCGGTCAGCGGGGCAGGCGTCGACGTGTCGGATGGCGTGTACTGCTCTACCGGGTTCCCGTCGCCGACAGTGGGCGACGATTCGTCCGAGTCTGCCTCTTCGATACGCTGCTGCCTGATGTCCTCACGCGGCCCGGACGGCGTCGGGTCGAACTGCACCCAGCCCTGGCCGGGGAAGTACACCTCGACCCAGGCGTGGGAGTTGAGCCCGCGGACGACCCACTGGTTCTCCTCGATGCGCTGGCCGGACGTGTAGCCGACAGTCATCCGCGCCGGGATGCCCTGCGTCCGGAGCATCGTCACCATCGCCGTCGCGAAGTAGACGCAGTACCCCTCGTCCATCTCGAAGAGGAAGGCGTCGGCGACGTTGAAGTCGGGCCGGTCGACATCAAGTGAGTAGCCCTTGCTGTCCTGCAGCCAGCGCTCGATGACTAACGCTGTCTCGTAGGGGTTCTCGGCGTTCGCGGTGAGAATAGCCGTTCGCTCCTCGACACGGTCCGGCGTGCTGTCGGGGAGCTGGGTGTACAGCTCTACGGTCCCGTCGTCGTAGTCGGTCCCGGCCTCACGCAGCCCGTCCGGCGTCGCCACGAGCAGTTCGCTCCTGACCTCGTAGCTGTCGCCCGTCGACAGCGTCCCGTCAGGTTGGAATCCGCCTTCGCTGGAGATCGATACCGACGGCTCCCCAGAGTAGCGGACGGGCTTCCAGGCGGCTGGGACGGTCCCGATGGCCGACTCCGCCCGGAACTCCTGTCGAAGCATCCGGGTTTCACCCGGTGGACTGTCGAGGCGCTGGTCGCCGTACGGGCGGGGGTTTCCAGTCCGGACCCACCCGTTGCCGGTGTAGCGGTCGTAGGAGGCGACCCGCCAGTAGCGCGGTTCTTCGCTTTCGACTGTGTACCGTATCTCCGGTGTCAACGAAATACTCCCCTGTACTGAGAGGGACTCCCCGGCATCGAAGAGACTCCCCTCGACGGTCTGGCCCCCCGACTCATCGTCGTAGGACAGCAAGCTGTCGCGGGTGATTGGCACCTGTGACAGCGCCGCCGGGACGACAATTATCGCCGCCAGCTGTTCGAGGACGGCGCGCCGTCCGGCGTCGATGCCCTCGCTGTCGTCGTCCACGTGTTCCGTCCCGTCACTGCCAGTCATCGCGTCGGGTCGCTTCGTCAGGTCTGCCGGCCCGTCCGCCGACAGCGTGTCGAGCGTCCCGAAGCCGATTGTCGCGGCGATGCCGACCACGCCCAGCAGCGTCGTCACCACGCCGGCGTCGGTCGTCAGGGCGAAAAACGCCAGCGCCGTACCGGCCGCCACTGTCGCCGTCACGTACCAGCGCCGCAGGGCGAAGTACCAGGTCAGAAACACTGGTGCCGGCGCGAACGACAGCACCCACAGCCTGACTTGGGCTATCTGGAGCAGCGACCGCCCGGTCAGCAGAGCGGCGGTATCGGCCAGCAGTTCCGTCACCGCGGGGTCCGTCGAGAGGTTCAGGATGTACGCGCCGAGCCCGCCGGCAAACAGCACCGCACCGACACCGACCGCGAGGGGCGGTCTGAGCACGCGAGCCAGCAGCGTCGCGCCGCCGAGCGAGAGCGCGATAAGCGCCAGAAACAGGGTCGGGTCGCCGACCACGTCGCTGAGAAAGTACATCGTCCGCAGCGGCGCGCCGATGGCCAGCGCCGCCGCAAGCAACGCCAGTAGTCGGGTCCCGCTCCACGGAACTCGGCGACGGACCCGCTCCACGGCGGCGGCGCTCATGCGTCTATCTCCCCCGCGAGAGGGTTGTCTCGACTGGCGGTCACGTCAGCGAAGGGCCGGCGGCGGCCGTCGACCGATACCGTGACGCCGTCGCCGTTGGCCGTGACGACCACGTCGGCGTCGTCCACGCGGTCGGTTCGGCCCGCGTCGGCCCGCGCGAGCAGTTCGAGCAGTCGCGTCCGGTGGGTGTCGCCGTACCCCTGTTCGACCGCGCCGTTCGGAACGGCGAGTTCGACCGAGCGCCCATTCTCCAGGGCGGCCATCGTGATAGTCGCCGCCGCTGCGGCCATCGCGTCGGCGTGCCCTTGCTGGGCTTCCGCGGCAACGAGGAGGCTCCTGTCGCTCCGGCTGTCGGTGAACTCTTTGACCAACAGGTCCTCGCGCTTGGCGCTGGATTTCCAGTGGACGTCCCGCAGCGAGTCGCCGCTGACGTACTCCCGCAGCCGGTCGAACGACTGCCGGTCCTCGTGCTCCGGCGTGAACGTTCGCGCGAACGCCTCCTGCCCGCCCAGCCGGTAGACCGGTGGATACACCAACACGTCGGCTTCACTCTCGACAGCGTATCGCTCCGTGACGAGCCCAAGCGTGTCCGTCACCGTCACGTCGACGGGGCCGGCCCGTTGCTCGCCCCGGGCCGTGTAGGTGACCCGGTAGGTCACTGTCGCCGGGAGGGACTTCGTAACTGTCGTCTCCCCCGCTAACCCCTCGGAGAGCCGGTCGGTGACTGTCGCGATACCGCTGCCGTCGACGCGGAACTCCACAGGTTTCGTCTCGCCGGGAAAGCCACGGCGGAGTCGGCTCCGTTCGACGGTCGGCGCGCCGCTCCAGCGAACCTGCACGGCGGCGGCAAACACGCTGACGAACAGGGGGCCGGCGACGGCGGTGAGCCCGGGCTGACCGAATCTGGCACTGACCAGCAGAGCGGCAACGGCAACGGCGAGAACGGCGAAGCCGCGGCGTGTCGGTCTCATTCGACGTAGACGGTATCGAGCGCTTCCGCGACGAGTTCCCGGGCGTTCTGCTCGCTGCTCTCGGTCCGTATGCGGTGTGGCAGGACGACCGGCGCTTCCGTCTGGACGTCGTCGGGGATGACGTAGCTGCGCCCGTCGAGGACGGCCCGAGCCTGTGCCGCCCGGAGCAGCGAGATGCTCCCCCGCGGGCTGACGCCCAGCTGCGCGTTCTCCCGCGTGTACCGGGCCAGCCGGGTCGCATACGAACGGATCGGCTCTTCGACGGTCACATCGGCGACTGTCTCCCGGGCGGCGGACAGCGCATCGAGGGTGGCGACCGAGGTGAGTTCTTCGATGGGGTGGTGGCCCACCACGTCACCCAACATCTCTGTCTCGGCCGCCTCGTTCGGATAGCCCAGATGGAGCTTCGTCATGAATCGGTCGAGTTCGGCCATCGGCAGGTCGTAGGCCCGGTTCTGCTCGACCGTGTTCTGCGTGGCGATGACGGTAAACGGCTGTGGCACGGGATGTGTCGTCCCGTCGACTGAGACCTGCTGTTCCTCCATGGCTTCCAGCAGCGCCGACTGCGTTTTCGGCGGCGCGCGGTTGATTTCGTCGCCGAGGACGACGTTGGCGAAGATCGGTCCCGGGCGGAACTCGAACTCCTGTGTCTTCTGGTTGTAGATGTTGACACCGGTCACGTCGGTCGGGAGGAGGTCCGGCGTGAACTGGACGCGCTTGAACTCGCCGTCGAAAGACGCCGCGACGGAGCGGGCTAACATCGTCTTGCCGACACCGGGGACGTCCTCGAGCAGAACGTGGCCGCGGCCGAGCAACGCGATGACGATGTGTTCGATGGCGTCGTGTTGTCCGACGATGACCTGCTCGACGTTTTCGATCACCTGATTGGCGACGCGTGTGGCGTCGCGGAGGGGACTGTCCGACTGTTGACTGCGTGAGGTGTCAGTGTCTGTCATAGTCGCAATCTCGTGGGACGACGCCGTGGCACGGGAACTGATGAGATAGTCTGTCCTGTCGACCAGTAAGTGTCTTGTGTGGTTCGCCACAGTCCCCGGGCCGTTCAGTTGTAGCCCTGCCTACGGCGTGAGCGTATGTAACTCTGTGGATGGGTGAGAACAACACACATCCGACTGACGGCCGGCAGCGCCCGTCACCAGGCCTTACACGCCCCACAGACGAGCTGGCCGTCCTGTGTCCACCGGCGCTCGACGACCTCGCCACACTCGGCACAGGCCGCCCCTTCGGACGACCACGCGTACGTCGTCACGGCTGGGTCGACCGCGTCAGTCGAGGCTTCGGAGTCGGGGGCGTCGCTTTCCATCTCTGTCGTATCGTCTCCCGCAGGCGTATCGCCCTCTCTTTCGTCCTCGCTCTCGTCGCCAGCGTCGAGAAAGTCCTCTAGCGAGGCGTCTTCGGCCATACATCCCTGTTTTACCCGCGGTCACAAAATACCCTGTCGGTCGTACGGACCGCAGCCGTGTTTTGACAGACTGTCCAGACCGTTATTCGGTAGCGACGCCGACGGTCAGCAGCGTCCCCAGTTCGCGGTAGCGCTCGACCATCGCCTCGCGGGTCTCGAACTCGTCCGTCGGGAACGCGTCCGCCGGCGGGATCTCCACTTCGCGGTCGGGGATGGTGTCCTGCGACGCAACGGCTAAGCCGGCCTCGCGGAATGCCGTGCGGTACTCGTCGGCGCTCCAGCGAGTCATCTCGATGTCGATAAACCCCTGCCACTCGTGGGAGTGGACGTTCTCCTCGTAGTAGTTCACCGCGATGTGGGCGGTCCCACCCGGTCGCAACACTCGTGCAATCTCTTCCAGCGTGTGTGGCGGGTCGCTGGCGTAGTAGAACGCCTCCATCGAGAACACATGGTCGATACTGTCGGTCGCAAACGGCAGGGCGTCGAAGTCCCCACGCAGGAACCCGATGCCGTCGTCGTCCGTGTACTCGCGGGCGTTTCGGAGCATTTCTGGGGACCCGTCGAGGCCATAGCAGGGACCGGCATCGTTAGTGTCGCGGAGCGCACGGAGCGCATAGCCCGACCCCGTCCCGAGGTCGAGTACTGTGTCGCCCGGCTCGACCGGCATCCGGGCGAGGACGTGCTTGGCGGTGTGCCAGTGCCGGTCCTCCATCCCTCTGTCCTTGCCCTCGGCCGCCCACGCATCGAATTCCTCACGAACGCTCATACGTCCCTCCAGCAGTTCTGGCCTCAAAATGTCCGCTATTTTGACCTGCCGGAAACACGTGTCCACCGATAGCCGCACTCGTCTGGTGATGGACATCTCAGCCCACCGCTGTACACAAAATATCAGATGGGAGATAAGTCGGTCGGCGTACTGCGACACAGCATGCGCTCGTACAAGGCCAAATCGGTAACGTCGATACAGCTGCAGCCCCGTGAGCGACGCGAGACAGCGCTCGGCGAGGCTGGACACAACGTGTTCAACCTCGCTGCAGAAGACGTCTTTATCGACTTGCTGACTGATTCGGGGACTGGCGCAATGAGCGACGAACAGTGGGCGGACGTGGTCCGGGGAGACGAGGCGTACGCCGGTTCGCGCTCGTTCGAACGCTTCCACGAGACGGTTGCCGATGTGATGGGATTCGACCGCGTTGTTCCGACACATCAGGGCCGCGGCGCGGAGAACGTCCTGTTCGGGGCGCTACTGGACGACGGTGACGTCGTCCTCAACAACACGCATTTCGACACCACCCGCGCACATGTGACAAATCAAGGTGCAACCGCGGTTGACTGCCCGGCAGAGACGGATCTGACTACTGATAGCGTCGGGACGTTCGCCGGAAACTTCTCTACAGACCGTGGGTGGGACGCCGTCGAAGAATACGGGCGGGACGCTGTTTCAGCTGTCGTCCTGACCATCACGAACAACTCCGCTGCCGGCCAGCCGGTGTCGATGGAAAACATCCGCGAGACGGCTGCCTTCGCCACGGAAATCGACGCGACGTTCGTCATCGACGCCTGTCGGTTCGCCGAAAACGCACAGTTCATCAAACAACGCGACCCCGAATACGCCGACACACCCCTCAGTGAGATCGCTCGCGAGCAGTTGCGTTCTGCGGACGCAATCACGATGAGTGGCAAAAAGGACGCACTCGCAAACATCGGCGGGTTCACGGCCGTCCGCGACGCTGCCCTGTTCGAACAGTGCAAACAGCGCGCGATCCTGTACGAGGGGTTCCCGACTTACGGGGGCCTCGCGGGTCGTGACCTCGAAGCGATGGCGACCGGCCTCCGGGAAGCGGTCGAACCGCCGTACGTTGCCGAACGGATCGAACAGGTCGCGACCCTCGGCGACCTCCTCCGTGACCGCGATATCCCGATTGTCACGCCGACCGGCGGCCACGCCGTCTACATGGATGCGGCCGCCCTGTTCCCGGACATTCCCGCCGAGCAGTTCCCCGGACAGCGGCTCGTCTGTGAACTTTACCGCGAAGGCGGCGTCCGGACAGTCGAACTCGGCTCGTTCGCCTTCCCCGGCACCGACCGCCCGGAACTCGTCCGTCTCGCCCTGCCCCGCCGGACGTACTGGCGTGAACACCTCGAACACATCGCGGAGACCGCTGCGCGCGTCCGCGACCGTCGCGACGAGTACACCGGCCTGAAAATCGTCTGGGAGCCACCGATGGACGAACTCAGACACTTCTCAGCGGAACTCGAACCCGTCGCGTAAGGTCGCTTGATTGTGACTCCGGACGAGAGCGGCTCCCGAGCGTCCACGTGGTGGCCGGGAACGCAAACGCAAAGTAGGGCCACGCTAACGTTCAGGTAATGCAAGGACTGCTGTCGGAACTGCTCCAGAGCATCATCGACATGCCCGGCTGGTTCATCGACGTGGCACTGAACGACCCGCTGGCGGCACTCATGCTTGCCGTCGGTGCCGTCATCACGACTGTCTCGGTCGCCTTCTTCGGGTATCTGTCGCTGGGGGCCGTGCTGTCGCTGTTTAGCGGCTCCGGCGGTCGAGGACCGCCCCAAGCAAATCGATAGCCGTCTCGACATCTGGCCCGAGCGGCGACGCAAACACCACGCTGTCGGCATATTCCTCTAACTCCGCCGTGCGCTCAGCGACTGCCTCCGGCGTTCCGGCGATACAGAACGCGTCGAGCATCGCGTCGGTCACCGTCTCGAACGCGGTCGGGAACTCGCCGGCCGAAATGGCCTGCCCTATCTCCTCGGCGGCCTCGTGGTCGATGCCGTGGCGGTCGAGCACCGGCGGCGGCGACCCCGCAGCGACGAACGCGACCGGCGGTCGAGCGGCCTCCCGTGCTTTGGCCTCGTCTTCGGCGACCGAGACGCTTGCGTAGGCCGCGAGGTCGAACTCGCCGTACTGCTCGGGCCGCTCGTCGGCCATATCCTCCACCTGCTCGCGTGCCCACGCGAGATCTTTTGGGTGCGCGCCGTTGTACAGCGCGCCGTCGGCGTGTTTCGCCGCCATCCGGGTCATGTGTGGACCCTGTGCACCGACGTACACCGGAATATCGTCGACCTCGTAGTTCAGCCCAGCGTCGACCGCTTCGAACGTCCCGTCGTGGTCGACCCGCTCGCCGTCCCAGAGCTTCCGCGCGGTTTTGAACGTCTCAAGCACGCGGCGCAGGGCGTCGTCGTGGTCGAAGCCGAGGTTGCTAAGCGTCGATTTATCGCCCGGCCCGATACCGAAGACTGCCCGCCCGTCGCTCAGCTCGTCAAGCGTTGCAACCCGCGAAGCCAGCGTCACCGGGTGCGTCTCGTAGGGATTGGCGATGCCGGGGCCGAGTCGGATCTCGTCGGTCCGTTCGGCCATCGCGGTCAGTGACATGAACTGGTCTCGGTTGTTGTAGTGATGGCTGACGTATACGGCGTCGAGCGGGTTCGATTCGGCCTGTTCGGCAAACGAGGCGAGCTGTGCGACCGGGTGTTCCGGGGTGAGTTCAATCGCGTACATGTGACCACTCTCTGAGTGCTTGTCTGACGACGTCCTTCTCCTCGTCGCGGTACAGTTGCTCGCTGCCCGCGTGATCGCCGAAGTCGAAATCACGGACGACTGCGGCGGGTGTTCCACCGTCGCCTTCGCCGGTGACGAGGTTGGCCGCGGCGGCGAGTTCGTCGACGACGGCCTGGACGGTGGCTTCGAGTTCACGGCCGTCACGGTCGTGTTCGCCACGCCAGTCCCGCGAGGCAGGAAGACCGGCCCAGCCCAGCGCAACCCCGCGCTGGCCGAGACGGAACGGCCGGCCCGACGTGTCGGTAACGATGACGCTGGGTTCGACGCCTGCCCGCTCGCGGATGCCGTCGCGGATCGCTTCGGCCTCCGCTGTCGGGTCTTCGGGAAGTAAGAGGAGGTCCGCGCCGGGCACGTTCGAGCGGTCAATGCCCGCGTTGACCGTGATATGCCCGAACTCTGTCACCCCAAGGATGAATGGGGATTCGACCAGCACTTCCTCACACTCGTCGAGAATCGCCTGTGCCATCCGCGGGTCTTTCTCCTCGCCGGCGATGTCCTCGATGGTCGCCGCGATGCGCTCGGCGCGCTCGCCCGGCGCGTACGATGACAGCGACCGGCCGCGTCCGTTAGCTTTGGAAACGATGGTGCTGGCGACACAGAGCACGTCGTCGTCCCGCAGGTCGGCCTGCTCGACGAGCAGCTCGGCTACGTCGTCGGCGGGTCGGACCTCGGGCAGCCCCTCGACCGCGAAGACTTCCATACAGTTTCTGGGGTCCCTGCGGGAAAAAGACCCGCGTTCGCTGCAAAGCCGGCCAACAGTGGCAACAGCTGCCGGTACGTGCGAGCGACCCGCGACAGCCCTGCGCTTTACAGTTCGTGTTGGGCCACGTCGAGCGTCCCGTCCTCGACTGTCGCGGTCAGCATCGTCGGACGGTCTGCCGGCGAGGCTCCCGTGACGCTGCCAGGGTTCAGGAGCCGTACACCCTCGTAGACGGTGTCCACAAGTTCGTGAGTGTGTCCGGCGACGCCGATAGCGGTACTGTCGGCTTCATCCCGAACCGCTCTCGCGACGCGGTCCGCCCAGCCCCGCGGCGACCCGGTGCCGTGTGTCGCGACGAACGTGACGCCGCCGAGTTCGACTGTCGCCCGCTCCGGCAGCCCGATCTGCGGGTCGATGTTCCCCGAGACGGCGGTCAGTCCCGCCGCCATGTGCCGGATGTCAGCGAGCGCTCCTTTGCTGTCGAAGTCGCCGGCGTGGATGACGTGGTCGGCGACCTCGATGCGCTCCCGGAACGACGGCGGAATTTCGTGTTCCCGGGACGGAATATGCGAATCGCTGATGAGAGCGACATCCATACCGGCTCATTGCATCGGCGTTCGAAAAGGGTTACTGCCACGGAAACGGAGTCGACTGACCGTTCCGGCTACTCTGTGGACGAGAACACGTCTCGCAGCCCGTCCAGCTGCTCGACCAGTCGGTCGATTCCCCCGTTGATCGTCGCCACCCGCTCGTCGATGTTGTCGACCGGGATCGCTCCCTGCGGCGTCGGCTCGATGAGTTCGTCGTCTTCCAGCATCCGTAGCGAGTACCGCACCTTATGTTTCGGGACCCCTGTCTCCTCAGCGAGCCGAACGATGCCGATTGGCCCGTTCTCGATGACGGCTTCGAGGATCGACAGGTCCCGCCCCTCCTTCTCGACCTGATCTTCTAGTCGGTCCATTCCCATAGCAAGTCGTACCTGTGCATTTACGGCCGCGACACATAAACGCCCCAGTTGCGGTACTGTGGTTCTGGTTTGTTCCCTCTGACTGGGCGTCCGGAGCGTCAGTCGCTACTCGTCTGAGACCGGTGTTCGCCGAAGCTCGTCAAGCTGGTCCCGGAGCTTGCTCAGCTCAGTCTCCAGCTCCTCGCGGCGGTCGATGAGCGCGCTCAACTCCTCCGTGTTGACTGAGTAGTCGTTGTCCATCGCCACGTCCAGCGCGTCGGTCGTCGCACCTGTGAGGTCAGACGCGACCCGCAACACCTCGCTTGGTGTCCCGCGGGACTCGTACAGCTCCTGTTCGCCCGACAGCGGACTGTAGGTCACCATCGGCGACTCGACCCCGCGGTGGTAGCTCACGGCGTAGCTCGTGTCCGTCACCGGATTGAGTCGGTCGTCTGCCCGCTCCGTACGGACGATATTGAACGGCTCAGCCAGCGCCGGGAACGTGTCGGCGAGGTCTCGGAGCCGGTCCGCGGCGGTCACATCCAGTTGTGCTTCCACGTCGCCGAAGAACTGCCGCGAGTTGGTGAGACTAAAGGCCACGGTGTAAAACACCGACTCGTCGCTGTCGGCCAGATTGCGAACGCGGTCGCGGACCTCCTCGTGACGGCCCTCGATAGTGAGCTTCTCCAGTTCCTCAAGCAGCGCCCGGACGCCCTCCTCGCGTTCGAGGAACGCCTCGACGATCGCGCCGGGCATCTCCTCGCCATCCACGTCCTCCATGGCCCCTCTTTTGTGGGGGCTCGTAAACAGTTTGTCGCTGGCAGCCGCTAATCGGCACGGCTTACACCCAACACAAAACATATGCCATCCCGCGTGAAGTGATAGCACGTCCGATTCCGGTGGACGGACACTATGACAGGCCAAGGGGGTACTTCCCCGGACGTCTGCTGTTGTCCTACTCCTGTGATATCAATATATGCCGTTTTCCCGGACAGTAGGCGGTGTTTACTGTCTGCTGGACGGGTTCTAAAGGTGTACCGATGTGGCTGTAGAACGGTAGCGACGCGATGAAACGCGTCGCTTGTCGAGTTGATTTCAG
>NZ_AOLQ01000021.1 GCF_000337775.1 Haloarcula vallismortis ATCC 29715 | reverse complement strand
TGCGGCGATTCCGAGAACCGCGGCCTTCGGCCGCGGATGCCTGCCTCGCCTGTCGACCTCGCAAAGAATCGCTGCGGTTCTACATTTTCTGTCTTCAATCTGGGTGAGTGACGACGCTGGTTCGGTTCTCACAGCTGCGCATTCCGCACGCGGACGCCACGGTCAAACCGACACAGCACCTTGCGTCGGTATGGACCTGACACGGACCCAACGGCGGCTTCTATGGACCGGGACAGCATTGGCGGGCGTGCTCCATCTGCTCGTCCCGGGGCTGTTACTGTCGCTGGCGCGGCTGGGCTACCGCTGGGTACTGGCGGTTAAGTTCACGCCGACGGCAGAATCACGTCGCCGAGTCAGATTACTCGGCGTCGCGTTTTTCGCGGTCGCGGCGGTGCTGAAGCGAATACTCGACTGAAAGGAGAGTTACTGCACGGCAGACTCGACGTATTCGACGGCCTCAGCGGGCGTCTCGACGTGTTCGATGGCGTCGCCACCGGCCGCGCTGTCGAGTCGATGCGTTCCGAGCCCGGCGACCGGCCGGCTCATATCGAGCGCGTGGCCGAGTTCTGAGAGCGTGCCAGTGCCGCCGTCAAGGGCGATAGTGGCCGCGCCATTCATTACGACGAGGACGTTGCGGGCGTTTCCAAGCCCTGTCGCTATCGCCGTCTCGACATAGTCGTTCGCAGCGACCCGGCGCTCGCCGGGCAGAATCCCGATAGTGTGACCACCGGCCTCGGTCGCACCTCGACAGACTGCCTCCATCACGCCAGTGAGGCCGCCACAGACGACGTCGTGACCGTGCTCACCGAGTCGTCGTCCGACCTCGCGTGCCTGTTGATACTGTTCGTCGGTGACTGTCGAGCCGCCGATAACCGAGACGCGCATGGCTAGTCGTGCAACAGGAAACAGAAAAACGACACCGGATTACAGCTGGTCCAGCCAGTCCTGCGCTCGGGACTCGGTGGTCTCAGCGATGTCGGCCAGTTCGGCCACGTCATACTCAGCAAGGTCAGCAACAGTTTCGATGCCGGCGTCGTGCAACCGGTCGGCGTAGGTCGGGCCGATACCGGAGACGGTATCGACATCGGCAGGTTCGTCATCGGTAGCGTCGGCGTCGACATCGTCAGTCGCGTCGACGTCGATTTCGTCGGGCTCTGACTGGGCGAGGTCGTCATCCGATTCACTCGTCGGTGACTCGACCTCAATATCGACTTCCTCGCTCCCCGTGCTGCGCTCGGAGTACCACTCGGCGACCTCGGGCCAGAGGTCGGCGTGAGTCGAGGACGACACGGAGAGGCCGATGTGGCCCGTCGAGAACTCGATGGTCCGCGTGTCGTCGCTGGCGATGACGTCGTTGAACGGCTTGGAGGCCTCCGGCGGGATGAGGTGGTCGTACTCGCCCATGAGCTGGAGGACGGGCATATCGATGTTGTCCAGGTCGACGTGCTTGCCGTCGAGTTCCAGTTCGTTCTTGTAGAGTTTGTTGTCCTGATACACGTCTTCGAGGAACTGGACGTATGCCTCGCCGGCGACGTCGATACCGTCGCCGAGCCACTGCTCCATGCGGCCGAAGTTCTCGACGAAGCCCTCGTTTTCCATGTTCTCCGCGAACCGGATGTACTTGGTGACGTAGTTCTCAACGGGGTCCATCAGCGCGAAGCCGATGTCGAGCATGTCCGCGGGGACGTTGCCGAACGTGTCGACGACGTCACGCGGGGAGTAGTACTCGTCGGAGCCCCACTCTTCGAGGACGCCGCCCGTGTGGTCGAAACACAGCCCGGCGGCCATCAGTCCGAGGGTGTTGACTTTCTCCTTGTGGAGAGCGGTGTACATCACCGACATCGTGCCACCCATGCAGTAGCCGAGGATGTTGATAGCGTCCTGGCCGGAGCGCTCGCGGACTACGTCGACGCAGTTGTCCATGTAGCGGTTGACGTAGTCATCGAGGGTGAGGTGCTGGTCGAGCCGCGAGGGCTCGTTCCAGTCGATGAGGTACACGTCGTGACCCGCCTCCAGCAGGCGTCGGACGACCGAGCGCTCTTCCTGCAGGTCAAGGATGTACGGCCGGTTGATGAGGGCGTAGACGATGAGAATCGGCACGGCTTCCTTGTCCTCTTCGGCGACCTCGATACCAGCGGCCTCGGCGTCGTAGTGGAGGAGTTCGAGCTTGTTCTCCTCATAAACGACGTTGCTTGGCGTCTGGCCGACTTCGACGGACTCCATCAGCTCCAGCCGCTCGCCGGCGACCTGGCTGGTCTCGGCGGCGTCGGTCATGTTCTCCAGTGTCTTGCGCTGCCAGTTGAGCGCGGCTTCGAACGGATTGAACGGGTTGCTTGACATGATTACTCTTCGAGGTGTTCGAGGACGCGATCGAGCTTCTGTTCGACCGCGTGCTGGCGGCGCTCCAGTTCGATGAGCCGCTCAGCGATTTCGTCGACGTCGTTGCGCGTTGGGAAGCCGAGCTGTTCCAGCGTGTCCTGACTCAGGTCGTCCGCTTCCTGTTGCATCTCCATCATCGACTCGACGAGCTGGCCGTTGGCGGCCGCAAACGCTGAGGTACCCATGACGTGCTTGAACGCTTCGTTGGCGGACTGCAGCCAGATGTCACGGAACTCGGCGGGGTCGACGTCCTCGCCCTGTGCGGCGTCAGTCGAGCGTTCGACCATCTGCTCGGCGGCGTCGATCCACTCCTCGTAGGCGCGGTTATAGCCGTCCATCCCGTCGGCAAGGTCCTCTTGCTCCGGGATCGTATCCTCGACGGCGTCGGCCCACGACTCCACGAAGGCCGCCTGGGCCTTCATGTTCTGCTCCATCGAGTCAGCGACCGCGTTGTTCATCTCCTCAACCATCTCCGTCCATTCCTCCTGAATGTCGTTTGTGTTACTCATAATAGTACCTCGGCAGCGGGCGCACAAAAAAACCGACTGTCGTGTCTACGCTTCGACGTCGACAGCGTCGGCGGCTTCAGCCTGCACTTCCTCGACCTGCTCCTGAATCTCCTCGACCTGTTCTTGGACTTCTTCGAGTTGCTCGCCGAACTGCTCGGCGGCCTCGACAGACTGCGATTCGAGTTCCTCGTGGGCCTCAACGAGCATGTCGATCTGGTCGTTGACGGCTGTGACGTACTCGTCAGTCATCTCGTCGTAGGTGTCGACGCCTTCTTCGAGCTCCGTTTCCATGTTATCGAACATTTCGGCGTGGTTCTCGAGCAGGAAGTCGAACTGCTCGTCGACGGTTTCGCGGACCTGCTCGACAGTTTCGGTCATGCCGGGCATCGTCGACGCCATCGCGTCGAGGTAGCTGTGGAACGCGGTCTGCTGGAGCTCGACACCGCGGCGCTGTGCCGACTCCTGTGTGTCGAGGCTGTCGATAACCGCGTTGTTGACGTTCTGCTGGAAGGAAACGCTCTGTTCGAGGGCCTTCTGGCTCTGCTCTATCGTCGCACGCTGCATCTCGAACGCTGTCGTGACGGGGGTTGTGTAGTCTACCATTGTTGAATTACTCGCTGTTGTTGTTAGTGACCGGGAGGACGACGGCTTGAACGATATCGCCTTCGTCGATGCCAAGCGCCTCTCGCTCCGCATCGGGGATGCTGATTCGACCCCCGCTTTGCACGCGGGTCTTGAACGTCGCCATCTGGCTCATAGCACCGAGCTGATTCATATCGAAGCCCGGCATGCCGCCGTTGGCAAACATCTGTTTCATCAGCTGCTGTTGCTGTTCTATCGCGTTCTCGCTCGCCTGTTGCATCCCCTTGAACATCGGAGGCCACAGCAGGCCATCATCCTCGTCGGCCATCGGTCAACTACATGTACTCTCCTCAACAATATAAAACTTCCGCTGAAAACCATTGATTACCACTGAATGGCAGAGAATGGTATTAGCGGTTAAGCAGCGGCGAGGGGCGTGCTTCGGCCTGTAGCACCGATAGCTCCAGAGCCGAATACCCGTCTGACGCCCGTTAGACGGTGTTTACCGACAGCTGAGGCGAAACCAACACCAAGGTTTAAGACTCCGACCAATAAACTATCAGAACAGATGAGTTCTGAATCGCCACGGAACCCGCTGTTAGACACATGGACTGAAACATCGTCACATATGTTCAACAGCGTCGTCGCAGCTAACCGGGCAGCGTTCGCCGCGTTCGGCGTCCAGCAGGAAGACGAAGACGGCGTAACGCCCGCAGACCGTATCGAACCGGACGAAGATCTCCCAGAATGGCACGTCTCGATCTCTGAAGACCACCCGGGCCGCCTCGGCGTCGGAGACCACGTCGATTTCACGAAGACGATCTCGGAAAACGACGTGCAACAGTTCGCCGCTGCAAGTGGCGACACGAACCCGCTTCACCTGGACGACGAATTTGCGGAGCAGACACGCTTCCGCGGCCGTATCGCACACGGGACGCTCGTCGGGAGCCTCATCAGCGCGGCGCTGGCACGGCTGCCGGGGCTGACTATCTATCTCTCGCAGGATCTGGAGTTCCACAACCCGGTCCGTATCGGTGACCGGCTCACTGCTGAATGTGAAATCGTCGAGGACCTTGGTGACGAACAGTACCGGCTGACCACGCGCGTCCTCGCTGGCGACGAAGTCGTCATCGACGGCGAAGCGGTCGTCCTCATCGACGACCTGCCTGAATAACTCAGCAGAACGCTCGAACGGTCCGGTTGAAGCGGTCAGGGTATTCTCGCGGCGGACAGTGCCCGCAGTTCTCGAAGATTTTCAGCGTGCTATCAGTGACCGTCCCAGCCGCCTGCTCAGACCACCGACGGGGAAGCAGTGGATCAGCGGCCCCGTGAATCAACATCGTCGGCACGTCTAGCTCGGCTAGCCGGTCTGAGTAGTCTGTCCGGAAGCCACACCACCGGAACTCGCTACGCTGCCAGCGCCGCATCGCCCGAACTGTCTGTCGGTCGACAGCGCTATCCACGTCCTCGACCAGTTGCTGTGCTGGTTCGCCGGGACTCATACTTCGGAGACTGTTTCGGATCGCCGACTGGGACGAACCGACGCCCTGCCAGAGCATATTCCCAAGAATCGGCGTCTGCAAGACACTACTTGCCGCTGTGCGCCAGTAGGCGTCGGCCCCCAGTCCGTAGCTGTCGACCAGCACCAGCCGCTCGACGGGGCCGCCATCGAGCGCGTGACCGAGTGCGATTGCGCCGCCCATCGAAAGGCCAGCCAGCGCAGGTTCCTCGATATCGAGCGCATCGATGAACTCGGACAGGGTCTCGAGATAGTACTCAGTCGTGTACGCCCGGTCGGGCTTGTCGCTGTCGCCGTGACCCGGGAGATCGAGCGCATACACCGTTCGCTCTGGCGCGAGTGCGGGCAGTGCGTGTCGCCACGAAACGGTCGCGGCGTCCAGCCCGATACCGTGGAGAAACACCATCGGCGGTCCCTCGCCGCCGGTCCGGTAGTGAATATCGACATCCTCGCCGTCGACGGACAGCTCGGCGCGTTCAGACGAAATCCCTGTAGTCATCGGCGTTCGTTCGGGACCGAGCGCGTATGAGCCTTTGTATCCACCCAGTTATGACGGGAGCAGTATCCGAGAGCTGTCACTCGGTTCGCTCGTAGGCACCGTCTCGCCGGAGTCGAGCCTGTTCGCGGACAATAGCAGGCGTTCGGCAGCGGCCCGGTTCGCCAGTGACCTGCGGAACGGTACAGTTGTTACAGCTCTCACACAGCGCGTCCGCACCGTCGAGCAGGCGCGCACCGAGTCGCGGCTCCGCGTAGAACGGGCGGGCCATCCCGACTGCGTCGGCGGCGGGGTCGTCTCCGGTCGCACCGAGGTATCGGTCACAGTCGTCGCGCGTCCGGAGGCCGCCCTCCAGCAGGACCGGGACGTCCACGCGCTCGTGGATCGCCCGACAGAAGTCGGCGTTCCAGCCCGGGTCGCGACCGAAGCGTCGAGCCTGTAGTTGGTTGAGCAGTCGGACAGCGCGCGCTCGGAATCGCCCGTCGAACACCGCCGCGTAGTCGTCCTGCAGGTCACTGGCGTCCCAGGCTCGATCCGGGAACGCGCCGCGGACGATACTCATGTCCCAGAACGGCGACACCTCGACCGGGACGAGGCCGTCGTAGCCGATAGCCGCCGCTCGCTCGGCGATTTCGATACCGTCCGTCCAAGATAAGTGCCTTCGAACGAAACTGGGCGCAGCGGTCTCTGTCGGGACTTTCGTGACCAGCGGTACGTCGCCGGCGTGGTCCCGAACAGCGTCGTGAACCGCTTCGAGGAACCGAACGCCGTCACCGAACTCGTCGTCCCGGCGGTTGTAGAACGGCGAGAGGAACTGCTGGATCAGGCTCATGTTCGCCGCCGAGAGGTGGATGCCGTCGTAGCCCGCGTCGACGGCGTAGCCGGCACACTGCCCGAACTGCTCTGCCAGGTCCCACACCTCGCTCGTCGAGAGCACGTCCGGCTGCAGCGAAATCAGACCGGCGCGGTCAAGCGCCCAGAGCTGCCACGGCGGGCGGCTGACGGCCAGCTGGCGCTGGTCCGGGTGCTGTTGGCGGTATTCGGTGTGCCACGTCGCCATGCTCCGGAGGCCGCCGTGAGCCAGTTGCAGGAAGATGCGACCGCCGTGGTCGTGAACCGCACCGGTGAGCCGTTCGAGTCGCTTGACGAAGGCCGGGTCGTGGACCCGCGTCATGTTCGGCGCGGCACAGCCGCCGCGGTCGGTGACGATGCTCGCCCCCTGAAAGAGGAGGCCGACACCGGAGGCCGCCGTCGGTTCGAGTTCGTCGATGAGCGTGTCGACCGCCCTCTCACCGTTGCCGGCACACTCCAGTACCGGTGCGCGGTACAGCCGGTTCGGGACCTCGACGCCGCCGATCTGCAGCGGCGTCTCCAGGTCGGTCACGACTGCTCGCGCTCGTCGAACGTCGCCTCAGTGCGAGTGCGCTTCTGTGCTGTCACCTGCCGGATGGCCGCCCGGACCTCCGTCGGCGAGTCGAACTCGCCCTCGGTGCTGCCCGCGAGTCCGGCCGAGAGGTCCCCGGCGGGCGGGTCGGCGCTGCCGTACTCGCTCGCCAGTTCCTCCACGCGGACCGGGTACGCGGCCCCGCCGGTGGTGCGGTCGACCGTCGCCTCGACCCGGCGGGCGCGCTCGCTGGCCCGCTGCCGTGCCGTCCGCTGTGGGTCCATGTGCAATAGTAACACAGAAATCCCCAAAATTCTATCGCTACTTCTCGACCGGCAGCAGCGCGACGCGCTCCCGGACGGCGTCAGGAAGCCCGCCGGCCGTCGCGCCGAGTTCGGTGTCAGACACATCAAAAAACGCCCGGACGCGGTCTTCGTCGTATGCGCCCAGCGTGGACATAGCCGTAAGCTGCTCACGAGCGTCGCTTGCGGCCGCTTCGATTCCGTCCCCGCCCTCATTTCCCACGTGAGAATTGTCAGTTTCGGGGTCCGTGACGACGGCGACCACGGGACAGTCCCCCTCGCTGACGCCCATCGTCAGCGCACGGTTGATCTGTCGGCGGCCGGCCGCGTACAGCAGTATTTCGACGCCGAAATCCTCGGCGATGGTGTCGCCCCGAGCGTGCGCCCGAGTTGCGAGTTCGACCGCCAGTTCGAGGTGGGCACGGTCCACGACGTAGCGGGCATCGAACGCCTGCACCGTGACGCCGTGGCGGTCGCCGATAGCGCCCAGCGTCTCCACGAACGCGCCCACGTCGTCAATGTCGGCAGTGCCTTCGACTACCCGCATCAGAAATCACCCAGACTGGACTGGTCGTCGTTCGCTGTCGATTCGGCGCTCGTGTTTACGTCTGAACCGTCATCGAGGTCGACGGAGACATCCGGTGCGGGCTCGACGCCCTCCATCGACGGGTCGCGGTGGCCGGCGTTTTCGAGGACGTTCTCGGCCGTCTTCCGGCGGCCCTGGAGCGCCGCCAGTACGACCGACTTATCCGCGTCTCGGAGTTCCGAACGGTCGGTGATACCGGCCTGAAACAGCCGCCGGGCGCGCTTGCGGCCGACGCCGCGGACGCCGGCCAGGTCGACCAGTTCCTCGCGGACGCCGTGTTCGACGCGGATGCGGGCCTCGCTGATGGCGCGTGCGGCGTCTAAGTCGACCTCGCTGGCCAGCGATTCGGCGGCTCCAAGTAGCCACTGAGCGGTCTCGACCTTTCCGCGGATGTCGCCCGGGCCGACGCCGTAGCGGTCCGTGATGGTCGCCTCGTCGACCTCCGTGGCCCAGTCCTCGAGCAGACGGGCGGTCTTCAGCGCCGAGAGCCAGTCCTCGAAGCGGCCCTCCTCGAACTCCGATGGCGTGGGGCCGAGCAGTTCCGCCTCCCGTTCGAACAGTTCCATCTCGTACTCCTCGCGGTCGCCCGAACGGAGATACAGCTGGTACATGTCCGGCGTGCGCGAGACGAGGTGGTACAGGCCCAGCGCGGAGATGTCGTCCGGGTCGGCGTCAGCGTCGTCGCTCCCGCCCTTGTCTTCGGCCAGTTCGTTCGCAGGAGTAAAGCCGCTGTCCGCCGGTGGTTCCGCGGGCGCGTCGGTCGGCGAGCCGCTCGCCGACGTGCTGTCACTTGCGCCCCGCTCCCAGTCCCGGAGCCCGTCGACGATTTCGGCGGCGCTCATCGGGTCAAGGTAGAGCCGCGAGACGGTGTGGCCCAGTGAGGTTGCGTCTAGCTCCCCGGCCTCGATTTCGAGGAAGTCGTTGCGCTGGAGATACGTGAGCACGTCGTCGACCACCCGTTCGAGCTGGCCGCTGTCGTCGGTCTGGCTGGCGTACAGCGTCTGTTCGAGGAACTCCAGTAGTCCTTCCCGCGAGCGAGCGAAGCCGGACGCGACGGTCGCGAGGATATGGGTCCGCAGCGCCGGCTCGGCAGCGAGTTTCGACCGGACCGGTTCCGGGTCGGCCCAGACGTAGCGCTCGAACAGTTCATCGACCTCGTCGTGGCTGGACGCGATGAGGACCGCCTCGCCGTATGGGTCGCGTCCCGGACGGCCGGCTCGGCCCATCATCTGATGCACTTCCAGCACCGACAGCGGTGCCATGCCGCCCGCCGTGCCGTCGTAGCGCCGCCAGTCGCGGACGACGACGCGCCGGGAGGGCGTGTTGACGCCGGCCGCGAGCGTCGGCGTCGCACAGACGACCTTCACCAGCCGGTCCCGGAAGGCGTCCTCGACGAGTTCCCGGTGGCCTCGCGAGAGGCCGGCGTGGTGGAACGCCGCCCCGCCCGCGACGGCGTCCGCGAGGTCGTCGCTCGTCTCGGTATCGCTCACGTCGCGGATCTCCTCGGCGATGTTGGCCAGTTGGGCCCGCTCCTCATCGGTGAGGTGGGGCCGGACTGTGTTCGCCAGCCGGCCCGCCGCGGCCTCGGCGTTGCGCCGGGAGTTGACAAACACCAGCGTCGACCCGTCGTCTTCCAGCGTATCCCGGACGATGGCCGCCGTCTGTTTCTCGTTATTCTGCACCGAAAGGCGCTGCTGGCTCCCGTCTTCGAGATGCAGCGCCTGCCCGTAGTGAACCCCCTTCTGGAGGTCGATGGGCCGCCAGTCCGAGTCGACGAGGCCCGCGTCGAGCCACGTCGCCAGCGCTTCCGCGTTGCCGATTGTCGCCGACAGCGCAACAGTCTGTAAGTCGGGGTTGAGTCGCCGGAGCTTCGCCAGTGTCACCTCAAGCGTCGGCCCCCGCTCGCCGTCGTCGACGAGGTGGACCTCGTCGGTGACGACGCAGGTGAGGTCCTCGATCCAAGGGGCGTCGTTGCGCACGAGCGAGTCCACTTTCTCGCTCGTGGCGACGACGATGTCCTTGTCGGCGAGCCACCCGCCCTCGGATTCGTAGTTGCCCGTCGAGACGCCGATATCGAGGCCGTACTGCTCGAACTCCTCGAAGTCGGCCTGTTTCTCGCTGGCCAGCGCCCGCAGTGGGACGATGTACAGCGCCTTGCCACCGCGAGCGACCGAAGAGAGCATCGCTAGCTCGGCGATAAGCGTCTTCCCGCTCGCCGTCGGAATCGACGCGACCAGATTCTCTCCTTCGGTGACGCCGGCCTCGACGGCCTCGGCCTGTGGCGGATACAGTTCCTCGATGCCGTCGTCGCGCAGGTGGTCCGGGAGCCACTCGGGCACGCCCGGCAGGTCCGCAACGTCCATTACACCCCGCTTGGGTCCTGTCCCGATTTAAACTGTCGCACTGCAACCGCCTCGCCACGCGGGCCACGCGCCGAGGGGAACGCCTTTGCCCGCGAGCGGCTAACACGAGGTATGCGAGTCGAGTACGACTACGACACCTGTATCGGGATGTTCCAGTGTGTCGCGGAGTGGGACGCCTTCGAACGCGACGAGGACGCCGGCAAAGCGGTGCTGGCAGACAGCGAGGAAACTGATGAGGACGTGTTCGTCAGAGAGGTTCCCGACGACGCCGAACTGGACGCGAAGTTCGCCGCCCGGACCTGTCCGGTCGACGCCATCACGATCTACGACGACGACGGCGAACAGCTCATTCCCTGATTATCCCTTCGACAGTCGCTTCAAGCACGACGGTTCCAGCGGCGTCTCCGCCGGCCGTATTTGCGGTGGCTGTGTCAGCCTGAGTGGATTCATCGCCGCGATTGATACGCCGGACGACCACATCGCCGACAACAGCGACGCCGCCGTCGGCATCCGGGTCGGCACTCACGACCGTCAGTTCACAGACCAGCGTCTCGCCGGTGTACACCGGGCGCTGGAACTGCAGCTCCATCCGCGAGGCGAGTACTTCGAGGTCGCCGCCAATACTGGTCAGTAGTGACGCAGTGAGCAATCCTTGGACCATCTGCCGGCCATCGCCATCAGGCTCCGTATGGCGGGGCTGGTCGTCGCCGGAGAGGGCGGCGAACTGGTCGACGTCGTCGGGCTGGAACGTCCGGGTTTCGGTGAATGTCTCGTCGACTGCAACGTCTGGCATCACTACGTCGCTCGGCGCTCGGTGACAAAAACGTACTGCCGGTTCAGGGAGCCGACTGGCGGCTGGAACCGCTCACACAGGCCTGCGCAGTGTCGAAGCCACGCCGGCCGCCACCGCGCTGACAACGATGACGAGCACGCTCGCCGCATTCAGAAAGGCCGTGGCACCGATTCTGACCTTGCCGAATATTTCCAGCGGGACCGTCGTCACACTCGACCCGGCGAGGAAGAAGGTGATGAGGAACTCGTTGAACGAGAGCGCGAAGGCGAACAACACACTCGCGGTCAGTGCCGGCCACAGCAGCGGGATCGTAATCGTCCTGAACACAGTTCGGTCATCGGCACCGAGGTCGTGGGCTGCAGCCGAGAGGCGGTCGTCTAGCTCCGCGTATCGGGCTGCGATGAGGAACGTGGTGAACGGGAGCACCCAGAACAGGTGGCCGAGAATGACCGGGAGGTACCCATAGCCGAGGCCGACGAGCGCGCTGGCACGCCCGATACCGAAGGCGACGACGACTGTCGGAACGAACAACGGCAGGGCGATAATCACGGCGATGCTTCGACGGGCAATCTGAGAGAGGTGACTCCGAACAATCACATATGCGCCGGCCAGCCCCAGCGCAGTACCGCAAATGGCTGTAACGACGCCGATGCCGAGACTCGTCAGTAGCGCCCGGATAAACCGGGTGTCAGTCAGGACCGCGGTGTACCACCGCAGCGAGAACCCGTCGATGGGAATCGTCGGCTGGCCGGCGGGAGAGAGCGACAGATAGGCGATGATAAGAACTGGCGTGTACAGGAACACGAGCGCCAGCGCGACAACGATGCCCGGGAGCCGCCCAGCCCCGCGTTCGGCCAGCCGTGTGACGCGGCTCACCATTGTCGTAACTCCCGTCTGACTCGCGGCGAGAGCGCCCCGAGTCCGAGCGTTCCAAGCACCAGCAGCAGGAACACGAACGACAGCGCCGCCGCGAATCCGTAGTTCGTGTACTGCCGGAACGCCTGAACAACGAGCCGTGCGATCATGACGTTCCCGGGACTGCCGAGTATTTCAGGGGTCGCGAACGCTCCAGCGATGCGTGCATAGACGATGAGTGTCGCCGCCACCGCGCCGGGAAGTGTTCGCGGGAGCACGATGTCGAAAAATACCCGGATATCACTCGCACCGAGGTCCCGTGCGGCCTCGATGAGCTGGTAATCGAGGCGCTCCATCGAGACGTACATCGTCAACACGACGTAGGGGAGGTAGATGTACACGAACCCGATGGTCATCGAGATGTTGTTGTACAGGAGGTCAAGCGATGAATCGAGGAGACCAGTCCCGACGAGGATGCGGTTCACCACGCCACCCCGAGCCAGAATCCACACCCAGGCGTAGTTGAGCACCACGTAATTGAGCCACAGCGGCAACGTCACCGAGACCAGTGCGACGAGCCGATACCGGTCCGGACACCGGTGGGCGATCCAGTACGTAATCGGATACGCGACGGCGAGACAGACGGCAGTGACGCCGACACCGACGCCGATAGAGTACAGCAGTGCGCCGCGGTAGAGGGGCGACAGCACCGCTGCGTAGTTCTCGCTACCGAGGCCGGGGCCGATGCTCTCGACGAACAGCGTCAGGAGCGGAAACACGCCAAGCGCCAGTGCTAACAAGAGTGGGCTGCCGGCGACAAGCCAGTCCCGGAGCCGACCGGGCGCGTTAGCGACGCTCATCCCTGACGAGGACAGCCCGGCTGACGCCCAGTTCGACGGTCTCACCGACGCGGAACGGGAGGGCTGTGCCGCCGTCAGCGGAGGTCGCGTTGTCCGGCGCGGCCACTGTGTTGCGTTCGCGTCGGACGACCAGTTCCGCGCCGCCGCAGTCGACGGTCGCTTCTTCGTAGAAACCCTTGTACGCGACATCGGTGACGGTCCCGCTCAGGTCGCCGCCGCCGAGTGTCACTGCTTCCGGCCGGACTGCGACTGTCACCGCGTCCCCTACGGCGTCGCTCGCTGCCCCTGCGTCGGCCCGGAGCGGGCCGGCACCGGTCTGGACCACGACATCGGGTCCCTCGCGCCTGATAACGTCGCCGTCCAACAGCGTCGCATCGCCGAGAAACGACGCGACGAACCGCGTCTCTGGGTTCGTGTACAGCTGGCGAGGCGGGCCGACGTTGACGATGCGTCCGTCCCGCATCACGGCGATTCTGTCGGACATGCTCATTGCGCTCTCTTGGTCGTGTGTGACGTACAGGAAGGTCGTGTCGCTGTCGCGCTGTATCCGGCGGAACTCCGCCTGCATCTCTTCCCGGAGCGCCCGGTCGAGCGACGCGAGCGGTTCGTCAAGCAGCAGGATAGTCGGGTCGTTGACCAGTGCGCGAGCGAGCGCGACCCGCTGTCGCTGCCCGCCCGAGAGGTCGGCCGGGTCGCGGTCGCCGAACCCGTTCAGGTTGACCAGCGCGAGGGCGTCCGCAACTCGTTGCCCGCGTTCGGGCTCTGTGACGCCGCTCCGGGCCAGCCCGTAGCCGACGTTCTCCGCGACGGTCATGTGGGGGAACAGCACGAGGTCCTGAAACACCATGTTCGTCTCTCGCTCGCGGGCGGGCCGGTCTGTCACGTCCGTCCCGTTGAGCAGCACCCGCCCTGCATCCGGCGTGATGAGGCCGGCGAGCATCCGGAGCGTCGTCGTCTTGCCGCAGCCGGACGGCCCGATAAGCGAGAAGAACTCTCCCTGCTCGACGGTCAGCGAGATATCGTCGACAGCAGTCGCTCCGTCGAAGGTCTTCTGGAGACCGTCGACAGCGAGCGCATTCACTACAGATCAGCCTCCGTCTTTGCGCGGTTCCACGTCTCGGTGTACTGTTCGATGAGCGACTGTGGCTTCGGTTCCTCGTAGATGAACTGGTTCGGGTCGTCGAGTCCGTATGCCGCTTTCTCGACATCGTGCTCGGAGAAGACCTGGTCGTTCGGGACGGCAATGTTGCTCGGTTTCATCAACGACTTGTACCCCATCTGCGTGTGCCACTCCTGAATGAAGGTGTGTGCCAGTTCGGGGTTCTCCGCGCCGTCCCGGATACAGTGCTGGATGAACCACGCTTTCGTCCCCTCAGAGGGGTAGACCCGTTCGACGGGGATGCCATCGGACTGCATCGACTGGATGACGTAGTTCCAGACCGGCTGGACGCCGACCTCCTCACTGCGGAGCAGTTGCTCCGACTCGCCGCCGTTGTTCCAGAGGCCGGCAGTCAGCTCCAGCCGGTCGATAAGGTCAGCACGGAGCGAGTCGAAGTCGACGTCGTCGGCACTTGTCGGATTGAGTGGCTCGCCTTTCGCGGCGTTTCGGTAGAGGACCTGTAGCCGCGCGTCGTCGCGACCGCCAACGACGTCAGCGAGCGGTTCGGTCCAGAGGTCAGCCAGCGCGGTGACGTCCTGTTCGACGATGTCAGTATTGACGGCGAGCGGCGTCTGGCCGAAGCTCCGGGGAATTCCGTACACCTCGCCGTCCTGTTCGAAGTAATCCGCTTTCAGGAAGTCAAACACGTCGTCGTAGGCCGGCACCTGATCAAGGTCGAGCGGCTGGAGGTACCCCTCTTCCATCGCCGGCGTCACCGCGTAGTTGCCAAGCGGGACCAGATCGTAATCGGCCCGACCGGCCCGCAACTGCGCGAGGGTTTCGGCCGACCCCTGTGCGGCCTGTCGCTCCACGGTCACCCCATGGCGCTCCTCGAAGGCTTCGATGACGCCGTTGCTGTAGACGTACCCCCAGTCAATCATCGTTAACGTCTGGTCCCCAAGTCCGAGGCCTGTACACCCGGTCAGCCCAGCGGTGGCAGCAGCCCCGACACCGGTCAAAAACGACCGTCTGGAGGGAAGTCTGTCCATAGCAACAGAAAGGGGTTTGCGTAGATAAACGCTGTGTGCAACTCTACAGGGACACGGAGTCGTAAGCTACGTTTGCCTGCCCGCCGTGGCACAACTGTGCTCGGCGACGCCCTCCGCCGGCTGGTACGCACCGTCCCGATGGCACTCTCCAGATTGGATGCCGTCGACCGGGACCGGGCCATCGAGGCGACGGACCTGGCCGCGCCGGTGATGGTCACGGGCGGCCTACGAATCCTGTTGCGGCTCGCGGACTTTCTGATGGTCGGCCTGGCGCTGGGCGACGCCGCGCTGGCAGGTCTCGAACTGGGGTTTCAGTACTACTTCGTGGGCTTCGGGCTGGCGCTTGCAGTCTCCTCCGGCACGATCAGCGTCGTCTCCCGCTTGCAGGGGAGCGGCCAGCCGGACCGAGCGAATCTGGCTGTGAAGCAGTCGCTATGGCTGGCAGTCGTGCTATCGTTGCCACTGACTGCTATCGCGTGGGTGTACCCGACGGCGCTGCTCGGTATTCTCTCCGATGACCCGGCCGCAATCCAGTACGGCGCGACGTATCTCGCCATCGTGATGCTGTCGATGGTGCCGCGGTTCTGGAGTATGGTCGCCGCACGCGCCCTCGCCGGGAGCGCCGACACGCGGACGCCGATGTATGTCCGGTTGCTGACAGTCCCGACCAACGTCGGGCTCAACGGCGTGTTGATATTCGGCCTCGGCCCGGTCCCGCCGCTGGGAATCGCGGGGGCTGCGTGGGGGACTGTCGCAGCGAACACGCTCGCTGCAGTCATCTTCTTCACACTGTTGGCCTCTGGCCGGTACGCGACGACGCTCCCGCTCGGCGGCAAACAGTTCGACCTCGGACTGCTCACCGAACTTGTCCGTGTTGCGCTCCCGCTGTCGGGAATGCGCCTGCTCCAGACGTTCGGCCGGTTCCCGTTTCTGTTCATTCTCGGCGTGCTCGGCACCCCAACACTCGCGGCATACGCCATCGGCCGCCGGGTCATGCTGCTCGCGCTGATGCCGGCATGGGGCTATGCGACCGCTGCGTCGACACTGGTTGGGCAGTCGCTGGGCGCGGATGACCCGGAAGAAGCGACGGCGTACGGCTGGCAGTCGCTCGGGGTCGCACTCGCGGTCCAGCTCACTGTGGCACTCCTTCTCGTGGTGTTCGCCCGGCCAATCGTCGCGCTGTTCGGGACTGCCTATCCGGATCTGGCGGCGACGTTTGTCCGCGTCTTCGGACTGCTCGTCGCTGGCTTCTCCGTGTCACGGACGATGCGCGGAAGCCTTCGTGGTGCTGGTGACACCCGGTGGCCGCTGTACGGGACAGTGCTCGCCAGCTACTGCTACCGCCTCCCGGTCGCCGCACTGGCGTTGCCGACGGAGTTCATCATCCCGATTCCGGTCGTTGGCGTCTCGGTTTCCCCGGGGCTGGGACTCGGCCTTCCGGCCATCTTCGCTGCGCTAATCGGGGATTTCTACTTAAAAGCCGCTGTCAATGTAGGTCGATTCCGCTCCGGAAAGTGGCGTGCCGTCGCCCACCGTGCGGGTGTCGGCAGTGCTGAGAAGTAATCGAGAAGCGAGTCGGTCAACGTGTCACTCGACCTGCGCGACGGCTTCGACCTCGACGACGGCCTCGGGCGTTGCCAGTCCGCTCACCTCTACCATCGTCGCTACGGGGCGAACGTCGCCGAAGAACTCGCTGTGTGCCTCGCCGACCTGTTCCTGCTCGTCGATGTCGGTGACGTACATACGGGTCTGGACCACGTCCTCGATGGACACATCGAGTTCTGACAGTGCATCCGCAACGATACTGAAGGCGTGTTTCGTCTGTTCGTACGGGTCACCCGGCCCGACGACCTCGCCGTCGTCGTCAGTGGCGATAGTGCCGGCGACGCGGACGGTGTCACCTGCGCGTATCGCCCGCGAGTAACCGACTTGCTGCTCCCAGACAGTACCTGTCGAGGTACGTTCACGGCGCATACTCGACGAACGCTGCGGACCCCAAAAATCGTTTCTCAAGTTTTAATGTCCGGCCCGGGATACTCATTGCCATGAGCAAGGCCACGAAAATCGTCCTCGGAACAATCGGCGTGTCAGCACTGCTGTCTATCGGCATCGTCATCAACCTCGTTCTGCTCTCGGCGTAGATGTTCACCGAGCGTTCACTGACCGGCGAACTGCCGGCAGTACGTGCGGCCTACGCCCCGGAGGCGCTCGTACTGAACTGCGACCGTGACTTCGAGACACTGGACCCTGCAGTCGCCGAGGAACTCCTGCTGGTGACTGACAGCCTCGATCAGATCTCCTACGACGGTGCGTGGCTCCCGACGACGGCCCCGGAAGTGCTACAGGAGTACATCGGCAACGACCTCACCATCGGGATGCCCGGCGACGGCGGTGTCGCCTGGACGCGCCAGACAGTCCCGCCCTGCGTGTTCGTCAAGCCGCGACTGGAGACTTCCCCGGACGACTTCGTCTCGTTTCTCGTCGCCGAGGCGCTGGTCGAGGTCAGTCTCGACGAGCCCGAGCATTTTCTGGGCTTTTTCGCCGAGCAGTACCCGGCGTTCGTGGCCGCCACTGACGACCACCTCGACGCCAACGCCCGGTACCAGCTCGCAGCAGCCCTTTACACGGCGTATCTCGGGCTCCAGACCCGGGCGGAGTTCGCCGGCTGGGCCGACGACTATCCCGACCTGTACGCGGCATGGGACGACGCCGGCGAGCGGCTACAGCCCCGCCTCGAAGACCTCCCGAGCGAGATTGCACAGGGCCAGACAGAGTTCGCCGCGGCCGCCGAACTCGCCTGCAGTGGCATCAAGCACGGACTCGATCTGCCGACGCCGTTTGCCGCACTCGACACTGACGCATATCTGGAGTACGGCGCCGACTACGCCGTCCAGTGGGCCGAGACGACCTTCGAGAAGATGGAGTGACTCAGTTCTGGGGCGGTTCAACGGTGAACGGGAACTCGACGCCGAGTGTGGGAATCCGATATATGAAGTCGCCAGTCACATTAGTCGAGAAGTCCGTCTCGTCAAACTGTTCTCGGCCGCCTGCCGGGATATTGCCTGAAATATCTCGTTCAAGTTCGACCGCATCCACGTCCTCGTGATCGACAACCACTGTATCGACGATGAGGCTGGAGTCTCGGTCGCTCACATTCCGGATATTGTAAGTCAGGTCAAACGACTCGTTCACCCGGATGGTGTTCGGCTTTTCGACCAGTTCGAGCGTAACGTCGCCGTCACCCAGCGGTTCGACGACATCGAATTCAACCGTCTCCGGGTCAGCCGTTGTTCCGTAATTTGTCGCGTTGACCAGTAGTTCGATCGTGTAACTTCCGGTGTCCCACTCACTGGTGTCGAATGCGAACCAGGCTTTGTGTGAAACGAACTCCGACTCGTCCTGAACAACGGCGTCGGAGTCCATCGACGATTGATCGATCTCGATGCCGTCATCATCGCGTATCGTCGCCTGGATAATTGCTGATACAGCTCCCTCTTTGACTGGGAGTTGGTGTTTCATACCGACAATAGCCTCGCCGCCACGGCCAACGCTAGTAATACTCCGTGCCAAATCGGGGTACCGACCCCGTTCTCGGATCAAACCTGCATCAGTGATGACTGCTTTCGGGTCAGGCTCCGATGTCGGCGTCGGTGTCGACGTTTCGGTGGCGGTTTCCGTCTCCGTCGCTGTCGAGTTCGTCTCGCCCTCATCGCTCCCGTCTCCCGTAGCACATCCGGCCAACAGCGTGAGACCGCTCCCCAGGCTGGTAATATAATTTCGTCTATTCATATATTCAAAATAGCTGCTTGCCGGTTAAATTATTTTTCGATAGAAGGATTTAAATTTACATACGGGTATCGATAGCAGTTAGAACTCCAGACAGAGCATAGAAGGCTATCCGTTGTCTCCAGACAGGGGCGAGTTTCCCGCCAGCGTAAACACTCCAATACAGTGTCCTACAACCGCTCCAGCACCGCGTCGGCGTCGTAGTTGAGCGTCAGCTCCCGCGACCGACCGCGACCCTCAACGTTGGTGTAGTCGGCGTCGATGATGTCGAGCTGGTCGAGCTTGTTGATTATCTCGGAGTAGCGGGTGTAGCCCAGGTCTGTCTGCTCTGAGAACGCGTCGTAGATGTCGCCGGCCTGCTGGCCGTCGTGGGCGGCGATGACCTCCACGAGCGCGGTCTCCGAGTCCGACAGCTCCCGCAGCCGGCGGGAGAGATGAACGTATTTGGACTTGTCGTAGGCCTCCTCCACGTCCTCGGTTTCGACCGAGCGGGAGGCGCGCATCTCGGCGTTCATCCCGGCCCGGCGCAGGAGGTCGATGCCAACCCGGAGGTCGCCGCCCTGCTCCTCAGTCAGTTCGGCGACGCGGTCTAACACTGTGGGACCGACGACATCCTCGTTGAACCCTCGCTCGACGCGTTCGCTGAGGATATCCGCGATTTCGGCCTGCCCGTAGGTGTTGAAATACACCTCCTCAGGCCGGAACACTGACTGGACGCGCGTGTCGAGCGCGTCGATGGCATCCAGTTCCATGTCCGAGGAGACGCAGATAACGCCGATTTTCGCGCCGGAGTGGGCCTCGTGGGCGCGCAACAGCGAGTACAGCGTGTCGCTGGCCTCGCTCTCGTAGAACAGGTAGTTCACGTCGTCTAAGGCGACGACGAGCACCTCGTCTTCCTCGACCAGCTTGTCGGTAATCTGTGAGAATAGCTTCTTGAAGGAGATGCCCGAGGACGGCGGCTCGTAGTCGAATATCTCGGCAAAGAGGCGAGAGAAGACGGCATAGCGCGTCGAGTCCATCTGGCAGTTCACCCGGACAGTCTTCACGTCCGTCTGGGCGGTGAGTTCGTCGAAGAGGATCTGGATGGCCGTCGTCTTCCCGGTTCCCGGTGGCCCGCGGGCGATGACGTTGAGTGGGCGCGACCCCCGGACGGCCGGCCGGAGTGCGTACTTCAGCGTCTCCATCTGGGTGTCCCGGTGTTTGAACGTCTCCGGGAGCCAGTCGATCTCGAAGACGTGTTCGTCCCGAAAGACGGACTCGTCCCAGCCGAGCATCCGGTCCTCGGGGTCGTCGCTCATCACTTTCACCGAACTTCGCAGCCCACTTAACCATTTGCCACAGTTTCACGGGCAGTGACAGATACGCGGCGTCTCGGGTCAGTCGCTACTCGAATTTCCCGAGCAGGTCACTGTAGAACCCATCGGAATCGTCGGTTCCGTCGTCGGCGAGCTTCTCGACGATAAGCTCCGGCGTCGAGCGGGCGAGCTTTCCTTTGACAGGGGAGCGCTCGACGCGCAGTTCGCCGTCCTCCAGCCCCTTTGCCTCGATGCCGTCGATACTAATCTCAGTCTCGGCGGCTTCGCGGATGTCGCGCGCGAGGTGAGAGACGAAGATTGCCGTGGCCTGCCGTTCGCCGAGCGCTTCGAGGATGCCGGCCATGATCTTCGCGCTGGCCCCGGGCTCGGTGATCGATTCGAGTTCGTCGACCAGCACCATCACCGGTCGGTCGTCGGTCCCGGCCGCTGGCCCGTCGGTAGCGGCACCGTCATCTGGGTCCGGGTTGCGATGATCGACGTCCGCGACGAGGTCTCCGAACTCCCGGAGGGTGGCCTCGAACGCGCCGGCGTCGAGCGTTCCCTGCGTCTTGGCGTGGTAGTGGAGTTCGGAGATACGACCCACGCGGGCCGCCTCCGCTGGAACGGGCAGACCCATGTGTGCCAGCGTCGTCACCAGCGCCACGAGGTCAAGCGTCGAGGTCTTGCCACCGCTGTTGACCCCCGAGAGGACGGTCACGCCCTCGACGTCGTAATCGACGGGCTCGACGGCTTCGAAGGGGACATCAAGCAGCGGCGAGCGCCCGCCCTCGATGGCGACGCCCTCGGATTCCGTCAGGTCTGGCATCACACAGTCGAAGTCGTCGGCGAAGCGGGCAATCGCCAGCTCTACGTCGAGTTCGAGCGCGGCGTCGACCAGCGATGCGGCGTCCTCGCGCATCTCGGCGAGGTCGTCGGCCAGCTCCCGCTTCCGGCGGGTGGCGCGCTGGTCGCGTGCGGCGGTGAGTTCCTCGCGGAGGCGGGCGACGACGTCCTCACTGTGTTCGACGGGATATGCCGGCTCGTCGGGGAACGCCCGGCGCGCCGTCACCTCCATGTCCCGGAGCGCCAGCGCGTCGACGAGGTGGTCACGAGCCTTCTCGACGGCGGCGGCGTACTCGTCGGCCAGTTCCCGCTGGAGTAGCGAGTCCACGCCAGCGCCGCGTTCGACCAGCGACAGCAGGTCCGTCCCCTCGATGGTCACGTCCTGCTCCTCGATGGCCTCACGGAGGTGGTCGTTGGCGACGCTCTCTGCCGTCGAAACAGCGGCATCGAGGTCGTCGACGGCGGTGGTGAGGCGGTCAAGTTCCTCGTCACCGCTGACGCTCCCGTCCTCGTCGAGTTGGTCGAGCGCCGATAGCAGCGTGTCCAGGTCACACGGCGCGTCGAGGTCGGCGACGCGGTGGACCTCGGCGGCGGCTCGTATCCGGTCGCGGTTGCGGGCGAAGAAGGTGAGCACGCGTTCGGGCACGACGGACTCGGGCTCCTCCAGCGCGTTCGGTTCCACCCGCACGTCACCTTCGATGTCGACGCCGGCGAAGGCCTCGTCCAGCGCGACGACCGTCGAGTACGACCGGGCGAGTTCGGCCAGCTGGCGGGCGTCGTCGACGACCTCGACGCTGACCTCCGGAATCGCGGCCTGCGCGTCGGCGTACCGTTCGGCGTCGCGGGTCGCCAGACACCGGTCCCGGACCCGCACGTCGCCGGGCTCGGAAAGCGGTTCGACGGCCGACAAGGCGTCGAGAACCGCCGCGTCGGGCTCGCGGGTCATCGCCGACTCGGCGAAGGCCCGGACTTCCTCGATGCGGCTGCGGACGCCGCTGGGATAGATTGTCTCCAGCCGCTTCGCGGCGTAGTCGGTCACTGTCCGCTCGGTCAGCAAGGACAGTGCATCCTCGTGGATCTCTCTGGCGCGTTTCGTCGCGGTGAACCCGCCGGGGTCGTCGTGTTCAGCCCGGATCGCGCCGCGAGCGATGCGGGCGGCCCGGCCCTCGCTGATGCCCGGTGCGCGTGCGAGCGACGCCACGTCGCCGTCCCGGAGTGCCGCCTCCGGGTCGTCTAGTTCCCGGAGCGCCGCGGCTGTCTTCGCCCCGACACCCGGAACCGATTCGAGCTCCATCTGCCCGCTCATTCGACGCCAGTGAGAAAAAACCCGTTGCCAGCGGCTCCGGCGGCGACGTGGGCAGTCGGTACTGCTCCGGCCCAGCCAGCCAGACACCGAACGCGAAGGCGTTTTTGCGCTCCGCCGAGAAAGACGGTCCATGTCTGCTGTTTCGGAGAAGTTAGCGGCCGCCCGCGAAGACCTCAAATCGCGAGACGGCGTGCTGATCGCCTTCTCCGGTGGTGTCGATTCGAGCGTCGTCGCCGCGCTGGCGCACGACGCCCTCGGCGACGACGCCATCGCCTGTACCGCCAAATCTGAGACGCTCCCCGCCGCCGAGCTTACCGACGCCACCCGCGTTGCCGAGGAAATTGGCATCCGTCACGAGATCGTGGAGTTCTCCGAGCTCGACAGCGAGGAATTCATGCAAAACGACGACATGCGGTGTTACCACTGCCGGTCGATGCGACTGGGCGCGATGTACGACCGCGCCCGTGAACTTGGCATCGACATCGTGTGTGACGGGACGAACGCCTCCGACACGGGCGAGGGCCACCGCCCCGGCCTGCGCGCCGTCGAGGAACTGGACGCGTACTCCCCGCTGCTGGAACACGACATCGAGAAATCCGAAGTCCGGGAGATCGCCCGCGAATACGACCTCTCCGTGGCCGACAAGCCCTCGATGGCCTGCCTCTCCTCGCGGATTCCGACCGGGCTCGAAGTCACCGAAGAGCGTCTCTCCCGCGTCGAGAAGGCCGAGCGTCTCCTTCGGACGTGGGGCTTCGAACAGTTCCGCGTGCGTGACCACGACGGCCTCGCTCGCATCGAGGTCGGCGAGGAAGAACTCGAAACGGCACTGGACCCCGACTTCGTCCGGACTGCCCGCGACCACATCGAGGACTGTGGCTTCGACCACGTGACGCTCGACCTCCACGGATACGAGACCGGCAGTGTAAGTCCCGAAACAGACGAATCAGCCGAAGAGAAGACTGAGGACGTGGTCAGCAACGTCTTTGACGCCGACTACCCGTCCGTCGACTGAAGTAAGCTCACTCAGTCCAGTAACGTCCGCCAGCCGGTCATCCCTTCGTTGACCAGTTCAGGACCATCGTCTAGTCTGATTTCGTTGGCTGCACAGTTCGGCTGTGAACTCCTAGCCAGCGCCGCATCCGGGTTTCTGTCCGTGAGTTTTGCCAGCAGGACCTTGATCACGCCGCCGTGGGTGACCACCAGTGTTGTCTCGCCGGTGTCGGTTGCCGAAACGGCTCGGTCCCATCCGGATTCGACCCGTCCGCGGAAGGTCGGGATTCCTTCGCCGCCCTCCGGAGCCGCATCGAGCGAGATTACGCTTGCGTCCGGATCGTGGTCGGGAAACTCAGCACGGAGTTCGTCCGCGTACAGACCCTGCATGATACCGAAGCCGCGTTCGCGCCAGTCGGTGTCGAACTCGGGGTCGGGCAAGCTGCCGTAGCCATCATCGGCCACAGCGGCTGTCTCGCGGGTCCGCCGGAGGTCAGAGGCAAAGACACGGTCCACGTCGTAGCGGTCGTCGAGCCACGCGCCGAGCGCCTGTGCCTGCGTCTGTCCCTGCTCTGTGAGTCGGCTCGGTGCCCATCCCTGGATGCGCCCGTCGCGGTTCCAGGTCGTCTCGCCGTGCCGTGCCACGAGTAGTGTCCCCATCCGTTAGGCCTCCTTGCTGCGCCAGCGCGCGACGGCGATGGTCCCCTCATACAGGAGGATGAGGCCGGCGGCGGCGGCGATAGCGGCATTTCTCGGGAGGCTGAACTGGTTCACGAGGCGGAACAGCGTCGGGTCGGGGCTGCCGAGGTAGCCAACGACGATGGCGACGGCCCACACCGGCAGGCGGGCGGCCCGGAACCCGCGCCAGAGTTTGACCGAGCCGTAGTAGTTCTTGTTCGCGTATGCCAGCGCCTCGAACAGGACGATCATCCCGCCGCCAACGAGCATCGGCGTGGCGTTCCCGAGGCCGACAGCCGCCAGCGCCTCAGTCACCGTGGCTGGCAATTGCTCGTAGTAGCCCGTCGGGACCGGCGCGGGGCTGAGGACGTAGCCGGCGATGGCGGCGGTCAGCCATGCGACCGGGCGGCGAGCAGCGAGGTCGTCGGCCGTCGGGACCGGCGACGTGCTGCCCGTCCAGCGAAGGAGCAGCAGGGTTCCCTCGAACAGGCCAATCATCGTCACGGCGACCATGAGCGGGGCCATCCCGGTTGGGTCCGGGCTGAACAGGAACGCCACGGCAGCGAAGCCACCCCAGAAGTACAGCCGGCGGTCCTGCAGCCACTGGCGGGTCGTCAGACCCATCATCACCGCGAGCATCACGAACAGCGGAATCTGGAAGATGAGCGCGAACAGCCCGAGCATCAGGATGATGAGGTTGAACGTCTCACTCAGGCCGAACGCGAGGTCGGCCGCGCGGTCGGAGTAAGTGATGAAGTAATCGAACATCGCCCGCAGCACGGCGAAGTACGCGAAGCCGACGCCGGCAGCGGCGAGCACAAGGCTCGTCGGAACCGCTGCGAGGTAGTAGCGTCGCTCGCGAGGGTACAGCCCCGGTCGCATGAACAGGTACGTCTGGTAGACAAACACCGGTAAGGCGGCGATAAAGCCGACCAACGAGGACACTTTTAGTCGCGCCAGAATGAGCGCGAGCGGATTGTACACGTTCGGACAGTCAGCACCCTCGACGACGTTGCCCTCGGCTCCCGTGGCGACCTGCCCGCAGGCCTCAGCCGGCCCGTCGAGGAACGAGTACCACAGGAAGTTGATGAGTTCGTCGGAGTACGGCAGGGCGATGACGGCGACGACGGCCATCACGCCGACGACGACGAACAGCCGCATCGCCATCTCCTCGACGTGGTCGGCCAGCGGCATCTCCTCGTCGTCGGGTGCGCCTTCGTCGACGATGTCGGCGTCCGGGTCGTAGCTAGACGGGGCCGACCCACCCCCGTGCGTCGGCGTGGCACTGCCGCCAGCACCGGCCGGCGAGGGCGTCGACTTGCCCCAGTCGGTCGGTACGTCCGCCGGGACAGCGGCAGCGATGTCCGACGCGTCCCGGTCGAACAGCCCGGCGCTGGATTCGGATTCGGTCGGCGCAGCGTGAGAACCGACAGTGTCCTCGTTACCGCCGGCTGGCGCAGGGCCCGGACCGGATACCTCGTCCGTCCCCCGATTGGCATCGGCTTCGGCCACCGGGTCGGTGGGCATCGACGAATCGTCGGACTCGTCGTCGGACGGCAGTGGCGACTCTTCGGACCCGCGCCGCTCGTCATCTGCGTCACCGTCCTCCATCTGTCCCGGGCTTAGACGGTGGGTGTTGTAAACTTTCTTTTCGAGCAGTGGCTGTCACCGGGATGAATAAATTGATAACGCCCACTGGGCTAGGCACAGAGAAGATGGCGAGTGCTATCGACGAGGACACCGTCCAGACGGTTCAGAGCGGGCGCGCGACGCTCGGCGCGATGCTCCGCTCGGCGCAGGTGCACCTCCAGAAGGTGTTCATCGTCTTCGTCATCGGGATGATCGGCACGATCATGGGACTGCAGTACGGCGTCTGGGACAGGCTACGTGCCGATCTCCTGTACTCGCAGATGGACCTCACCACGCAGGAGGCCACGAGTATCGTCGCGGTCACCCCCTTCGACGTCATCCTCTTGCAGGTGAAAATCGGGGCCGTCATCGGGATTCTCATGTCGCTGCCGCTGTTGATCTACTTCGGCCGCGACGGGCTCCGCCAGCGCGGCTGGTGGCCGGCCGAACACATCCCGGCCTGGAAGGGCGCGCTGTTCGTTATCATAAGCCTGAGCCTGTTTTTCGGCGGCGTCGCCTACGCCTACGAACTGTTCTTCCCGCTGATGTTCGACTTCCTCGCCGGCGACGCGTTCAAGGCCGGCTTCACGCCCCAGTACTCCATCGTCAAGTGGTTCCAGTTCGTCTTCCTGCTGGCCGTCTCCTTCGGGCTCGCCGCCCAGCTGCCCCTCGTGATGACGGTGCTTTCTTACACTGAGATCGTCCCCTACGAGACGTTCCGGGATAAGTGGCGCTACGCGGTGATGGGGATCTTCGGCTTCGGTGCGCTGTTCTCGCCGCCGGACCCCTTCACCCAGATTATGTGGGCCGCGCCGCTGTGTGGCCTCTATGGCATCAGCCTCGCGCTGGCGAAACTCGCGATGCTAGTCCGCCGCTCCGGTGACCTCGTCAGTACCAGTACCGTCGCCCGCGGGCACTGGAACACGATCCTCGGCGGCGCGGTACTGGGCGGCGGCGTAGTGTACTACTTCCTGGCGACGCCGGCGTTCCAGTACATCCAGCGCTTCGCCGAGGTGTTCCCCTCCGACCGGCTCACCGGCGACATCCAGCCCCCGGCGGTGTTCGGACTGCCCGTCGAAACCACGGCGCTGCTCATCGCCGCCGTATTCGGTTTCATCGGCGCTGTCGTCGTCCTCTACTACCACGTCCTGACCGCGCTCTCGGAGAAGGCCGGCCCCGGGCAGGTCGGCGACCCGACGGCCATCGACATCGACGAACTCAACGCCTCGGCTGTCGAGGTCGCACCGCCGGAAGTGTTCGAGGAGATGACCGAGGACGAGGCGCTCGCCCACGCCGACCGCGCCCTTGCAGGCGACAACAAGGAGAAGGCGCAGGCGGTCCTCGACCGCTGGGACATGGCCCACGAGGACGACGCGGAGGGCGAGAGTGACGCCGCAGAGGGAGCGGACGGGACCGCCGAAGCGGACGAGGAGGACGCGGGCGTGTTCACCTCGACGACCGCCGGCATGGTCGACGCCTTCACCGAGGACGAGACCACCGAGGACGAGATCGGCGGCTACTACTACGACATCCAGTTCATCCTCAGCGCGCTGGCCTCCCGGGCGTTCGTGATTCTGGGCATCTTCGGCGCGGTGCTGGCCGCCGCGTTCCTGTTCCTCTACCAGGGCGGCATCGGGTCGATACAGCGGACGTTCGTCAGCCGGCTCCCGCCGGAGATGGCCGCCGACGTGAGCATCGTCACGCTCCACCCCGTCGAGCACCTGGTGTTCATCGTCAAGTTCTCGACGATACTCGGGGCCGTCTCGGTCATCCCCGTGGTGCTGTACTTCGCGTGGCCGGCGATGCGCGAGCGCGGTCTCGTCATCGGGAACCGCAACATTCTGGGCGTCTGGGGGATGACGCTGTTCGGCGCGCTCATTGGCGGGAGCCTGCTCGGGTTCCTCTACGTGGCCCCGATGACCATCTCCTGGATCGCCTACGACCAGTTGAACTCGAATATGGTTATCGCCTACCGGGTGAGCAACTTCGGCTGGCTCGTGTTCTTCCTCACCATCGGGATCGGCCTGCTGGCGGAGATTCCGGTGACGATGTTCCTGTTCCACAAGGGCGGCATCATCCCGTTCCGGCTGATGTACGAGCGCTGGCGGGAGGTCGTCATCGCCATCGTCGCCCTCTCAGCGATTCTCTCGCCAAGCGGCATCTTCACGATGTTCATCGTCGGCATCCCGACGGCACTCGCGTACATGCTCGGCCTCGGCATCCTCTGGGTGTACACGCTCGGCGGCCGGCGGACGACAGAGCGCCGGGGCGAGCCGGCCGACTGACCGCAGCCACGGACGCTTGGAATCTTACTCGGCGATGATTAACCGCTGTCGTTGCAATCATCGGATATACAGGGATACCCATATCGACCGGTAACAGCGCTAGCACGACGAACACGGCCTCCGAGCCCGACCGCCAGCGAGAGACTCCCAAGCGCTATTTGCCGCTCCAATCCCCATATATATTCCACAACAGAAGCTCCAAAACAAAACGGCTCAGATAGTTATCTCAGGGTATACCGTCTGTGTAGTACGGACAGTCGTGGAATCGCAGTTCATATACTTACTCCGATATATTCTCCAGATATGCCCAAGATAAGCGTCGAAGTCCCGGCCGAACTGCTGAACGACATCGACAAACACGTCGGTGAAGACGGGAAGTTCGTCAACCGGAGCGAGGCTATCCGCGCTTCGGTGCGGAAGACGCTTGACATGCTCGACGACATCGATGAACGGCAGGGACGACTCGACGATGAGCAGTGAGCGGTCGGAGGCGGTGCGCGTCGGCCTCGTCGCGCTGTTCGTGACAGCGCTGGTCACCTCGCAAGTGACCGCCTCGAAGCTGCTCGCGTTCTCGCTGCCGTTCTCGCTCCCGCTCGCCGGGTCGACACTCGTGCTGCCCGGAGCCGCGCTGGCGTACGCGCTGACGTTCTTCGCATCCGATTGCTACGCCGAACTGTACGGCCGGCGGGCCGCAACAGTCGTCGTCAACGTCGGCTTCGCGATGAACTTCGTCCTGCTGGCGCTGATATGGAGCACGATTTTCGCGCCCGGACTCCCACAGGCGGCCCAGCCGGTCGACCTCGCGGCCTTCCAGAACGTCCTCGGGGCCAGTACGGCCATCGTCGTCGCCAGCCTGTCGGCCTACGTCGTGAGTCAGAACTGGGACGTGTTCGTCTTCCACTGGCTCAGGGACCGAACGGACGGCAAGAAGCTCTGGCTCCGCAACATCGGCTCGACGGCTACCAGCCAGCTCCTCGATACGGTCATTTTCGTCGGCGTCGGCTTCGTCCTGTTTCAGGGCGTCCCGCCGACCGAGGCGCTGGCACTCATCGTGGGCCAGTACCTGCTAAAGCTCGCTATCGCCGTCCTCGACACGCCCTTTGTCTACGCTGTCGTTGGCTTCGCCCGGCGAAACAACGTCGTTACGGCCCCGGCGAGCGCCGACTGAAGGGCGACTGCCAACGGCCTATACTGTCGGCCGTAACTATTGCAGGATTCGCCACTCCAGAATGGCGGCAGTCTTCACAGACGTGCAGCCGACAGTATTACTCGACCGGTTCGGCGAACGCGTACCGGGGCTTCACGTCGTCGACGCGGACTTCGACGGTCTCACCCGCTTCGACCCCGCTGACGAACACAGTGAAGTTCTCGACCTTGGCGATGCCGTCGCCCTCCTCGCCGATATCATCGATAGTGACCTCGACGATGTCACCCTCGCGGACCGGGCCGGTCAGGCGGTGTTTCGCGACCAGATACAGCTCCGAGGAGGAGTCCCGCGAAGCGTCGGGGCGGACCTCGCGGACGTACTCGAACTCCGGTTCGATATCGGCGATGAGGTCGTCGAGGTCCTGTCCGTCGAACACCTTCGCACAGAAATCCCCGCCCGCGTCGAGCAGATCCGTCGCCACCTCGAAGGCCTGCCGGACCAGATGGACCGACCGGGCGTGGTCGAGGTCGTACTGGCCGGTCATGTTCGGAGCCATATCGGAGATGACAACGTCAACCGGGCCACCGGTGCCGTCGCTCTCCCCAACTATTTCACGGATTTCGTCTTTCGTGCTGTCCTCGGTCATATCGCCGCGGACGTACTCGACGGTCGGTTCGGGGTCGTCCAGATCGTCGATAGTCTGGCGGTCGACACCGACCAGCGTGCCTCGCTCGCCGATTCGCTCGGCCGCGACCTGCATCCAGCCGCCGGGCGCAGCCCCGAGGTCGACGACGGTCCGCCCCTCACCGAGGAGGCCGGCCGTGTCATCTAGCTGCTGGAGTTTATACGCTGACCGCGCGCGATACCCCTCTTGTTTCGCTCTGTTGTAATAGTCGTCTTTGCCCGACATGGTTACCACACACCGTATGCGTCTCGATCGCCGAAATATGGCGAAATCGCAGTCATGGTACCACGGAAGCGGTCAGCGCTCAAATGGATGCCGACTCGAAGTTCCGGCCACCACTGCGCGACGGCCGCTGTCAGTTGTTCCGAAGCAGACCGGAATATCGGCAGTTTCCGGGAGTACATTACCACCGACCCGAACACGTTCAGTGTCGTTCTTGCCGAGTAGGAACGCGTCTCAGCGGCTGAGATTGTCCGGTCCAGTATATACAGGTCACGTGCCGAGTCCTATCTGTAGGACGTGACCTTCCGATGTCAACCATTCCAACGGCGACGCGGAGGCGGGTGTTAGAGGCCCTGGGCGTCGGCACGGCAGCGCTTGCGGGCTGTGCCAGCGCACCGGGCGCAGACAGGCAATCGACCGAAGCGGAGACGACCCCACAGGAGCCAGCTATGAACGCCGCACAGCAGACCGACGTCGACCGTATCGCCGCAGACCCGACCGCAATCCCGGACCCCATCGACCGGTCGGAGCCAAAGACCGTGTCGGTGGAGATGACCACCAAAGAGCAGGTCGCAGAGATCGAGCCGGGCGTCACCTACACCTACATGACATTCGGCGACCAGATTCCCGGCCCGATGATCCGGGTCCGCCGGGGCGACACCGTCGAACTCACCATCACGAACGAGGAGGGGAACTCGATGCCCCACAACATCGACCTCCACGCCGTCCGCGGCCCCGGTGGCGGTGCTGAGGCGTCGATGGTCACGCCCGGCCAGACCAAGACGTTCCGGTTCAAGGCCACCTACCCCGGCGCGTTCATCTACCACTGTGCCGTCCCGAACCTCGACATGCACATCTCCTCGGGGATGTTCGGGATGATACTCGTCGAGCCAAAAGACGGGCTCCCCGACGTGGACCACGAGTTCTACTTCGGCCAGCACGAGCTGTACACCACCGGCGACGCCGGCGAGAAGGGGCACCACGACTTCGACATGGAAGCGATGGCGGCCGAAGACCCGACCTACGTCCTGATGAACGGCGAGAAGTACGCCATCACGCCGGACGTCCACGGCTCGCCGAGCATGTCGGTCGGCGACACCGCCCGCGTGTACTTCGTGGCCGGCGGCCCGAACCTCGATTCGAGCTTCCACCCCATCGGCTCCGTCTGGGACGAGGTCTGGCAGCAGGGCTCTATCGCCGGGCCGCCGAACAAGTTCGTCCAGACGACGCCGGTCAAGCCAGGGTCCTGTGCCATCGCGACGCTTCACGCCGAGGTGCCCGGCCCGATCAAGCTGGTCGACCACGCACTCTCCCGGGTCGCCCGCAAGGGCATGATGGCAGTCATCAACCGCGAGGGGTCGGCAAACCCCGACGTGTTCCAACCGGAGGCCTGACCGCGCCGCCGGAGTGACCGAGCGTCGCCCGCTTGGTCCCGATTTCTCGGTAGACGGTACTAGTCGTCCTCACCGACGCCACCCGCGGTCGCTCGCGCGCACGCGGTTTCAATGAGGGACTTTTTAATGGATGGGGGCATACTTCGGTTCAAGATGTTCAACGCCATCGTGAGCGCAGACACGCTCCAGGCGACTCTCGACTCTGTGAGCGTGCTGGTGGACGAGTGCAAGATCCACCTCGAAGAAGACGGGCTGGAAATCCGGGCAGTCGACCCGGCAAACGTTGGAATGGTCGACCTGCGGCTCGACGCGGCGGCGTTCGAGTCCTACGAGACTGACGGTGGACTCATCGGCGTCAACCTCTCCCGCCTCGAAGACATCGCTGGCATGGCCGACGCCGGCCAGCTCGTCCATCTCGATCTGGACGAGGAGACGCGGAAGCTCCACATCTCTATCGACGGTCTCGAATACACCCTCGCGCTGATCGACCCCGACTCCATCCGACAGGAGCCTGACCTCCCGGACCTGGACCTCTCGGCGAACATCGTCATCGAGGGGAAAGACATCGACCGGTCGGTCACCGCCGCGGACATGGTCAGCGACCACATCGCGCTGGGCGTCGACGCGACCGAGGAGCTGTTCTACGTCGACGCCGAGGGCGACACCGACGACGTTCACCTCGAACTCACCCGCGACGACCTCATCGACCTCACCCCCGGAGACGCCCACTCGCTGTTCTCGCTGGATTACCTGAAGAACATGAACAAGGCCATCCCCAAAGACGCCGAGGTCGAGATGGAACTCGGCGAGGAGTTCCCGGTCAAGATGCACTTCAGCTTCGCCGAGGGACAGGGCCGGGTCACCTACATGCTCGCGCCGCGCATCCAGAGCGAATAACGTCGAATGCCGTCCGTGCCGCCAATCCCAGCCACTGACTGGCTGCCTGACGACTCCGAGACGGAGACGCTTGCGCTCCCAGACGGCCGGCGGCTGGCGTACGCTACCTACGGCGACACCGACGGCTATCCGGTCCTCTTCTGTCACGGCACCCCCGGGTCACACGTCGCTGCACGGCTGCTTGCCACACCGGCCCGCGAACGCGACGTACACCTCATCGCCCCGGACCGGCCGGGTATCGGGAACTCCAAAGACGCTTCTGTCACGCTCGAAGACTGGCCGGACGACGCCACACACCTTCTGTCGCATCTCGATGTCGACGAAGCCGGCGCAATCGGTTTCTCCGGCGGCGGCCCGTTCGCGCTGGCCTGTCACCGACTGCCAGAGATACGGCGAATCGCACTGCTGGGCGGCAGCGGCCCGCCGTCAATCGGTTCGACGGGGCGCGTCCAGCAGTTCGTGGGGGCATTGGCCCGACACGCACCATGGGCGCTTGGCCGTCTGTTTCGCCTGCAGCGGTGGTTTGCTCTCCGTCGAGACCCGTCCTACGCCGTCGGGTTCGTTGCCGAGGAGACACCGGAGACGGATGCGCTGGCAGCCGACGAAGTAGCTCGGATTGTCCGTGCGGATATGCTCACGTCGATGACACGCGGGCCGAGCGGAATCATCCGCGAGCAGCGACTTCTCTCACAGCCATGGCCGTTTGCCCTCGAAGACGTGTCTGTTCCCGTGACGGTGTTCCAGGGGCAAAACGATGCCAACGTCGCGCCATCGACGGGGAAAGCCCTCGCACAGCGGCTTCCTGACGCCTCACTCGAACGCGTCGACAGCGACCATCTGGGCACGCTGACGACCGCCGGCGACGACGCGCTGGCCGCCATACAGCGTCGCACGCGCGTCTGACGTACCGTTTTGTGGGTCGGGTGCCAACAGGCCGGTATGGAGAACCTCGGGGACGCGTACAGCAATCGGCGCTGGGAGGGGCGTGACCCCCGCCGTGTCGTTGCCGGTGCGACCCTGGGGGGTGTCGGCGCGCTGACGGTGGTTGTCGCGATACTGCTCGTCACGACCCCGCTGTCGGCGGTCGTCGGCGCAACTGAGCCCCACGCTGCCGAGAAGCTCGGCGGGACGCTGGGCGGCCTTGGCATTCCCGCAATGTTCCTGAGCGTCGTCGCCGTGTTGCCCTCAAGCCGTCGGGAGCAGGGCGGTGTCGGCGTTGGCGCGTTTCTCTGTCTGGTCGGTGTGGGGCTGTTTCAAACGGCGTATCCCTACAACTGGACCGTCGGTGAACAGACGCTGGCGTTCGAGACAACGATGGCGTACTTCATCGGGACGTGCGTGGCCTTCTGGTTCGTCTTCACAGCGATGGCGAGCTTCCGGCGACGGAACAATCCACAGGGGACGGTGAAGCTTGAGATTTCGCACAAAGGCGAAACCAAGACTGTCGAGGTGTCCCCCAAGGAATACAGGCGTTACACGCAGGCGGTTCGGGGCGACGGTGGCACGACCGACGAGGTCATTCAGGAACTGGAGTCGCGAATCAAAGAGTGACTCCCGCTCGGTTCGAGCGTATCTGAACGGTTTTACCCTCGTCGCTCCACGTCCTGCTAATGGCAAACTCGAACGCGAAGGGCGACCGCCGCGAGCGCGAACTGGTCAACGCACTCGACGAGGCGGGCTTTGCGGTGATGCGCGCGCCGGCCAGCGGCAGCGCGACCGAGCGGGAACTGCCGGACGTGCTCTCGGGCGACGGCGAGACGTTCTACGCTATCGAGGCGAAATCCAGCGCCGGCGACCCGATCTATCTCACCGGCGAAGAAGTCGAGGCACTACTCTTCTTCGCCCGGAACTTCGGCGCGAAGCCGCGTATCGGCGTCCGGTTCGACCGCGAGGACTGGTATTTCTTCCACCCGGCGGACCTCCACACGACCGACGGCGGCAACTACCGCGTCAAAAAGGAGAAGGCGCTCTCCGACGGCACTGATTTCGATGAGTTCGTGGGAAACTCCAAGAAGGTCACGCTGGACGAGGTGGGCGACGACGGCCCCGACCAGAGCGTGCTGGACGTGCTGTCGGCCTTCGAGCGCGGCGACCTCGACAAGGAGGACGCCGCGGCGATGCTGGAGTAGCGGTTTGCGGGCGCTCGATTACTGGCTCCCGCCGCCGACGAGTTCGGCATCCTCGACGCGGCGAAGCCGTGACAGGGGAAAGGCGTATTCTCGCGGCTTGGTTGCGCCGACGGCGTCCGAGAGATAAGTCGCAAGCACCACCAGGTCGTCGGGCGGGTAGCCGTCGTTGGTGTCGTAGTCGGCGACTGTCTCGTCTGTCGCCTCGACGGTCCAGTCGTCCGCCAGCGTCTCTGTCACATCGGTAACGACGAGCCTGTCGTCAGTCTCGCAGTCCCGTACTATGTCGCCGGTCTCCAGCCGGCAGTTGCCACAGAGATGTGGCGTTCCCGCGTCCGCGGCGACGAAGGTGACGGTTCCACAGGCGTCACAGACCGCCCGTTCCTTGCCGGGCGGTGCGACCCGACGTGCGGTGATTTCGAGGGCGACTCGCCGGAGGTGTTTGCAGTGCTCGCCGCGGATGCGGTTGTCGGGACAGGAACAGGCGTGCTGTGCGATGTCGACGAGGTACGTACTGTCGCTCTCCGTCGTCACAGCGTACGTGCTTCCCGCTCGTGGACGGACGGCCATGCGCTCGGTCCAGGCGCGGGCGGCCCGGTCCGGAAGGGAACGGAGGTCCGGTGCAAGTGCGGTACTCTGCCGGTCGGCTGCTGACTCGATGATCGTCATAGGTGCGGACGCGGCTGTATTTTCCAATGCGTCCAGTTGAAACGTAGGTGCTACACAGGCCTAAATTGCTCGGCCAGCGGGCTCCGGCGCTTCGATACCCTTTTTGCCAGCCCTGTGAAATCGCAGAGCATGGATATCGAGCGGGAGACGCTCCTGCAAATCGTCATTTCGGCGGTCGCCGTCGTGCTGTTCGTCGGTGCAACTGTTACGGCCTCACAGATGTACCTTGATGGGTCAACCGTAGAGCCAACGGGCGGCTACGCACTCATCGGCGCAATCGGGCTGTTCGTCGTGTTTATGACCGCTGCTGGCCTCTGGCTGGAACGCCAGCAGTTCTAGGCGTCGGCCTCTTCGTCGCCCTCGTCCTCGCGCCAGTCGACCAGTTCCTCCTCGTCGGTGTCGTCTAACTTCTGCTCGTAGTACCCCATCGGATGTGAAATAGCCTCACAGAGGTCGTCCATGTTGACACAGTCGCCGTAGGACTGCATGGTCGAACACGCCGGGGTCGAGTACTCCGTCGGGCTGGTGTCCCCACGGATATGGTCGACCTGATACCGGGTGGCTTCCTCGCCGAATCCGGGGTTGACCTGAAACAGGTCGACAATCTCGTCCGTCGTCATCCCGATGCCGACGAGGAAGGTCGCAATCGCAAACCGGGAGTGATGTTCGAGGTGCTCGCCCTTCTGGACCTGGTCGAGCAGCGACTTCATGCACGGCGGGAACAGCTCCGGGACGACGGTGTCGATCTCGCGGGTGAGTTCCAGTTCCGAGAGGACTTCCTCTAACCGGTCGACCTCTTCGGTCAGTTCGTCGGCGATAGCGTCGGGAACGTTGAACGGCAGCCCATCGGTGACCCGATGGCGAATCGCCTGTTTCAACAGAACGTTCAGTTCCTCGGCGGTGACCCTGACTTCGCCGTCTGTCAGTGGCCGATTGACCAGCCGCCAGGAATCGCCCCGCTGGTCGGCTGCCAGGTCGAGGTACGCCCCGACCTCGACGTGGTAGCGGTCGCCCGTCTCCCTGACCGCGCTTGCGAGGTCGAACTCCGCAAGCAGTTCCGTGCGGTCGAGCGTCTCGCGCTGGGTCGATTTCAGCTCCGTCGTCGTCTCGAACTCCGCAGTGAACCGGTCGTAGGCCGCCTCGGCCTCCGCCTGCGCGTACTTCCGGGTGCAGATGTGGACGTCGACGAGCGACACCAGTACGCGAGCGACCGGGTACGAAAGCAGTTCGACGCGGGTCCGCCGGTGTGGCTCCCCGATGGTGCCGTCCGTGATTGCCGATTCGACCCGCTCCAGCGCGCGCGCTGTGACCGTCTCGTCCGTGGCGACGATTTCGCCCAGATCTACCGCCGCGGCTTCGACAGCGTCCCGCGACCGCGCCAGAAAGGGGTAGCGAGCGTGGAGCGGTTCCATTGCCACCACCTTTCGGACGGGAGCGAATAAAATTGCCGTCACCGGGACGGTCGGTGTTGGATTCCCGACAGTCAGTCCGTGGGACGGGGCGACCATGTTGTGGGGCTATATACATAGAGTCGGACCGGCGGCGAGTGAATACAGCTAGTAGACAAGCGGATACCTGCAACCCCCTACTGACAAAGTGTGGTAAGGACGCGGGTCGGCAACTGCACTCGGTCCGGTCGGGGAACTGGACCAGTGCAGTCATCCGACGAGGTAACTGCCAGACGAGACACGGAGCACACCGATGACGCACGAACACGATACCGATTCACAAGAGGGCATCAGAGCGACATTCGAAGAGTACGACGTCGGCGTGGATACGGTCGCCCACATCGGCGACCCTGAAAATCCGTCTGCGTGGATTCAGTCGACACTCTTCGTCGACGTAACTGAGTAGGACCGGTCGACGTATCGGCGACACCAGCGAAGCGGGCGGTTTTGTGTCTGTATGGAGTGAGTAACCCCACCCAGCCGATCGGTCGCGGTGGGCAACCCGTTTGCTAGGAAGTGGAGGCCGATGTTCTGTGCCAGTCTCAGAGAGAGCGCCGTACCGTTTCCGTGGCGCTCCGGACCACGGTCTCGGCAGGGACGTCCTCGGTTACAGTAGTTCCGGCCCCGATGACAGCGTTTTCCCCGACCGTGACGCCCGGAAGGACCACCGCGTTAGCGCCGACGAAAGCCCCGTTCTCGATAGCTATCTCGTCGAACGTGTCGTTCCGGAACTCCATGCCCGTGTCAGAGAGGTCGTGGGTTACGCCGACGATGGAGGCGTTGGGCCCGACCTGAACGGACTCGCCAAGCGTCGCGTTCTCGACGTATACGTTTGCATTGATATCGGTCGGTCCGTGGATGGTCGCCTTTTTGATCGAGGCTCCCTCATAAATTTGGACGCCATCAGCTATGTCGGCGTCGTGGATTGTCACGTATTCTCGAACCTCGGCAGTGCCCAGCGTCGTATTCTCGACCTGAGCGGTCTCGTGGACAGCCATATGCAGACGTCAGCGCCGACGGTAATCATCGTGGCGGCAGCCAGTGCTGGAGCTGGGGAGAGTCGCCACAGCGCGGCTCAAAAAGTCGCAGTGACCAGCGGTCTGAGAGGTGTCCTCGTTCGAGACTGACTCTGTATCCTCCGCGGGTCGCTTCGCTCCCCGTTCCGGTTCGAGGTTCTTCGCTGCGGTTGGCCTCGCTACTGCTCGCGGTTCCCTTCGGTCACCGCTGCGCGTCTGGCGGGCCGCTCCCTGCGGTCGCGCCCCGCCCTACGTCGCGGCTTCGCCGCTCGCAGTTTGGAGACCCTCGCTCCGCTCGGAGTCTCCCTACGTCCCGTGCTGCCAGGAGTCCATATACTCGGCCTGAGTGTCAGTCAGGGAGTCGAAGTCAACGCCTTCGGCGTCGAGTTTGATTTCCGCGACTTCCTTGTCGAGCCGGTCCGGGACAGCGTGCACACCGGCCTCGTAGTCGTCGCCGTTTTCGACCAGTTCGCGGACACAGACCGCCTGCACGCCGAAGCTCTGGTCCATCACCTCGACGGGGTGGCCCAGTGCGATGGGCGTCGCGAGATTGACCAGACGGCCCTCGGCCAGCACGTTCAGGCGGCGACCGTCAGCCATCTCGTAGGTCTGGACGCCGTCACGGGCCGCGTAGGTGTCGACGGCGAGGTCCGACAGCGCGTCGAGGTCGACCTCCACGTCGAAGTGACCAGCGTTGGCGAGCAGGACGCCGTCCTGCATCGTCTCGAAGTGCTCTTCGACGATGACATCGCGATTGCCGGTGGTCGTGATGAACACGTCGCCCTCGGCGGCGGCTTCGGCCATCGGCTTGACCTCGTAGCCCTCCATGTGCGCTTCGAGTGCACGGCGGGGTTCGACTTCAGTGACGATCACGTCTGCGTTCTGGCCGCTGGCTTTCTTCGCGACACCCTTGCCGCAGTCACCGTAGCCGGAGACGACGACAGTCTTGCCGGCCCACGAGAGGTTCGTCGTCATCGCAATCGAGGCCAGCGAGGACTCGCCGGTGCCATGGACGTTGTCGAACAGGCGCTTCATCGGCGTGTCGTTGACCGCGAACACGGGGTAGTCGAGTTCGCCGTCCTCGTCCATGGCGCGCAGGCGGTGGACGCCGGTCGTCGTCTCCTCTGCCCCACCGATGATGGTGTCGATGAGTTCTGGGTAGTCCTCGTGGATGGCCGCAACGAGGTCCATCCCGTCGTCGACAGTGATGGTCGGCTCGTGGTCGATGACGGCCTCGATGGCCGCGTAGTACTCCTCATCGTCGACGCCACGCTCGGCGTAGGAGGTGACACCGTCGACAGCGTCGAGGGCGGCGCTCACGTCGTCGTGTGTCGAGAGCGGATTACAGCCGGTGATGGCGACTTCCGCGCCGCCGGCCGCGAGGATTTCCGTGAGGACGGCGGTCTTGGCTTCGACGTGCATCGCCATGCCGATTCGCTCGCCGTCGAAGGGCTGGTCGGCCTCGAACTGCTCGCGGAGCGCGCCGCAGATGGGCATATGCTGGATGGCCCAGTCCATCTTTCGGCGCCCGGAATCGCGAGCCTCGTCGAGGTCGTCAAGTCGCTCAGAGATAGGCGTCGTCATGTCGCGATAGAGGAAGAGAACGCCTAAAACGCTACCGAAGCGGTTCAGTTACCGCGGTCGTCCGGCGGGCCGGCGTCGTCCGGTCGGCCGCGGTCGCCGTCGTCGTCATCGTCATCATCGTCGCTATCGTCATCGTCGTCTTGCTCATCCGCGTCCCCAGACTCGTCTTCCGATTCCTCGGTCTCGTTGTCTTCGGTTTCGGTCTCCGAGTCGTCGTCATCGCGGTCCGCGGGTGGGCCAGCGTCTTCAGGCGGGCCACGGCGGTCGTCGTCTGTTTCGTTCTCGTCTGCAGTTTCGTTGTCGTCGTCATCGCGGTCCGGACCGCGGTCCGCAGGCGGACCAGCATCCTCGGGCGGGCCGCGTCGGTCGTCTGTTTCGTTCTCGTCTGCGGTCTCGTTGGCATCGTCACCGAAAATGTCGGCTGGCGGCCCCTGTCGCTCGCTGGGATGGGTTTCGTTCGCGCTCTCGTTCTCACCGGTGACGTGTGCGGGCGGGCCGGCGTGGTCCGGCGCGTTGCCGGGGTTGTTCGCCGTCACGAAGCTGGCGACGGCCGGGCCGATGCCACCGGTCCGGTTCTCGTCGCTCAGCAGGTCGCTGACATAGGCCGATACTTCGAGTCCGAAGGTGTCGAACTCGGTGACGTTCTCGGGTGCGACGGTCAGGTCCGCCGTCGTCGTCGCGGTGTGATTGTCGACTGTCGCGGTCACGTCGACCGTGACATTCTGCTCGGGGGCGGGTAGTCCGACCGTCCCGTTGCTGTCGGCGGTGTAGTTGCCAGTTCCGGCATAGGAAGCGTTGCCAGCGGTCTCCACCGCGACCGAGGCGTTCTCGACGCCCGTCTCGTTCTGTGTGACCGATACCGTCGCGCTGCCGTCGTCGGCCTGCGAGATACCGACCGCGAGGGTATTCCCTGCGCTGGTGTTGCCGGCCGAGTCCGCAGCGGCCGCCAGACCCGGACCGACGGCCAGTAGCGCCAGTCCGACAGCGGCGTACAGTGCGAAGAGTTTGGTGCGCATCGTACCCGGTACGTTCGCCGAGAGAGCGATAAACACCCTCTCCCGTTCATCTCGTTCAGGCCGTTTGCGGGATTAAAAACACCCACTGAGAAATAGTTATACCGTTTAAAGACAGCTCTCAGCGTTTATTCCGCACACTCAGTCGCTAGCTCGTTCGACCAGCGCGGCCGCGTGCTCGCTCGCGCGGTCGCGGACGGCCCGTTCGTTGAACACCTCGACCGAGCGGTCCCGCATGAGGACCTCGCCGTCACAGACCGTATGGCGCACGTCGCTCCCGTGGACGGCATAGGCCAGATGCGAGACGAGGTCGTGGGCGGGCGTCAGGTGCGGCGCGTCGAGGTCGATGACCGCCAGGTCGGCGTTCGTGCCGGCTTCGAGACGGCCGCTGTCGAAGCCGAGCAGGTCCGCGCCGTTTTGTGTTGCCATTTCCACGACTGTCCCGGCGTCGACCGCGCTGGCATCGTCGGCTGCGAGTTTGCCGATCATCGCTGCATCGCGCATCTCGTCGAACATGTCGAGGTCGTTGTTCGAGGCCGCGCCGTCGGTTCCGATACCCACGGTGACGCCGGCGTCAAGCAGGTCCTGAACGGGAGCCATTCCGCTGGCGAGTTTCATATTCGAGGCCGGACAGTGGGCGACGCCGGTGCCGGTCTCGGCCAGCAGGTCGATTTCACTGTCGTCGACGTGGACGCCGTGGGCCACGTAGGTGTCGCCGTCGAGCAGGCCGATGTCGTCGGCGTAGGCGAGCGGACGCTGGCCGTGCTCGTCGACGATGGGCGTCACCTCGTCGCGCGTTTCGTTGGCGTGCAGGTGAATCGAAAGATCATCGGAAAGAGCCTCTGGGACGAACTCACGGAGGTAGTCCTCGCCGACGGTCGTGAGCGAGTGCGGCTGGAACGTCGTCCGAATCCGGCCGTCAGCCGCACCATCGAGTTTCCGAGCTACGTCGAGGCTCTCCCGGAGGTCAGACCGCGCGGCCTCGTCGTCTTTACCGACGGTGACCGCGGTAAAGCCCAGAACTGCCCGCATCCCGGCCTGATCGACGGCGTCTGCGATTTCTTCGACCTCGAAATACATATCCGACAACGCTGTCGTCCCCGACCGAATCATTTCGATCAGCCCGAGTTCTGCCCCGGCGCGGATGTCTTCGGCGGTCAGTTCAGCCTCGACAGGCCAGACATCCTCCTGCAGCCACGCATCGAGCGGTTTGTCGTCAGCGAGGCCCCGCAACAGCGTCATCGCGACGTGGGTGTGAGCGTTGACCAGTCCAGGGATGACCAAGCCGCCGCTGGCGTCGAGTTCGTCGTCACCGTCCAGCGCACCCGGTTCGTCGACTGCCACGATGTCGCCGCTGTCCTGTGAAACCAGTACGTCCGCACGCTCGACAGTCAGGTCCGGGCGGAGAACCTGCCCGCCGGTGACGAGGAGTTCACTCATGGCAGTGGCTTCGCAACCGCGGGTCTTAGTTCGCCGGGTCCACAGCGCCGCTGTGTGGCGTACTGCCACACCGATACAGCGAGCTGACCGCCGAGACGGTGCCTGTTCCGTAGGGGTCTTTCCCCTCCGGCGCGTTCGGGAGGGCAAGAGAATGGCGGCGGCAGAGCAACTCCGACAGCGAGTCAGCGCGATGCGACACGGTAGCCCAGCCCGAATGCTGCTTGCCGTCGCTGCCGGCTGGTTCCTCGTTCTCGGGATGCGGTTTGTCGTGCCTGCGGTGTTGCCGACGATACGGGAGGAGTTCGTCATCTCGAACGCACAGGCAGGGCTGGCGGTCACGGTACTCTGGCTCACGTACGCAGCAGTGCAGTTTCCCGCCGGGGTGCTAATCGACCGAATCGGGGAACGGACACTGCTGGTGGCAGCAGCGTTGCTTTCGGGCGTCGGACTGCTTGGCTACTTCTTCGCACCAGTGTTCTCGCTGTTTCTCATCGCAACAGGCGCGTTCGGGTTCGGGACGGGGCTGTACGGCCCGACACGCGGGACCGCGCTCTCACGGACGTTCGACGCCCGCGAGGGGACCGCCTTCGGTATCGTGATGGCCGCCGGCTCCCTCGGAGCGGCGGCACTTCCTGCCGTCGCCGCGTTCGTCACGACCCGCTACGGCTGGCGACTGGCGCTTGCCAGCGCCGCGCCGCTTTTCATGCTTGTCGCCGTCGCACTCTGGCTCTCAGTCTCGGACCGTCCGACCGTCGAGTCCGAGCGGAGCCTCCGGCGGGACCTCCGAACAGTGCTCGCCGGCTTTCGCAACCGCCGGCTCGTGCTGTCGGTTTCGGGCAAGACACTGATGCTGTTCGCCTTTCAGGCCGTGACAGCGTTTCTCACTACGTATCTAGTCACGGTCCGGGACCTCTCACAGGGGACCGCCGGGGCGCTGCTCTCGGTGCTATTCGTCGGTGGCGCACTCTCACAGACGGTCACTGGCCGGCTCGCCGACCGGTACGGCACGCCCAGTGTCCTGACCGCTGTTGCGCTCGTCAGTACCGTGCCACTCGTACTTATTCCGTCCGTCCACGGCGTGATACCGTTGGCCGTCGTCTCCGGTCTCATTGGAGTTCGGATGAGCGTCGGCCCGCTGGCCAACGCCTACATCGTCGACACGCTGCCTGAGACCGCCGAAGGAACCGGCTGGGGACTGCTCCGGACCGGCTTCTTCGCGATCAGTTCGCTGGGCTCGACCGCTGTTGGCCTGCTCGCCGACCGAAACCTGTTTGCCGTCGCGTTCTACGGTCTCGCTGGCCTGACACTGCTGGCTGGGGCTACCTTCGTTGTCCTCCCACGCCGGGATCGCCTGTAACGGCTCTGCCAACAGGCCCCGGCCGGCCCGAGGGGAAAGACAGTTGCCCCACGGCCTGCCAGTAGACGTATGCGAATCGCCGTCCCCAACAAGGGCCGCCTGCACGAACCAAGCGAGGAACTGCTCGAACGGGCCGGCCTCCATCTGGTCGACGGGGCCGACCGCCAACTGCACGCCGAGACAGTCGACCCGGACGTAACTGTCCTGTACGCCCGTGCCGCCGATATCCCCGAGTACGTCGCAGACGGGGCTGCCGACGTAGGCATCACCGGCCTCGACCAGGTTCGGGAGTCCGATACTGACGACCTCGTCGAGCTCCGCGATCTGGATTTCGGCCGCTGTCGTCTCGTCCTCGCCGCGCCGGAGGACAGCGACATCGAGACCGTTTACGACTTCGAAGGGGGCCGTATCGCCACGGAGTTCCCCACAATCACCCGGCAGTACTTCGACCGGGTCGATGTCGACGTGGATGTGACAGAGGTGTCCGGCGCGACAGAACTGACCCCGCACGTCGACATCGCCGACGGCATCGTCGACATCACCTCGACCGGGACCACGCTCCGGATGAACAGATTGGCCGTCGTCGACGAGGTGCTCGAAAGCTCCGTCCGCCTGTTCGCCCGCGAGGACACTGCCGACGACGAGAAGGTGAAGCAGGTCGACACCGCGCTCGGCTCCGTCCTCGCCGCCGAAGACAAACGCTATCTGATGATGAACGCTCCCGAGAGCGCCCTCGATGACGTGAAAGACGTACTTCCGGGGATGGGCGGCCCAACAGTGATGGACATCGCCGGCTCAGACCAGCTCGCCGTTCACGCCGTCGTCGAGGAGCGGGCCGTCTTCGAAACCATCAGCTCGCTCAAGGACGTGGGCGCGAGCGATATTCTCGTGACGGAGATCGAGCGGCTGGTCGAGTAGTCTCTTTTTATTATCCGTCTCCTCGCGCGCGCTCCCCGCTCAAAAGAACATGAAGATGTTGTTCAGCGCGAACCCGAGTACCGCCGCAAACGCCAGGTGTAACGCGACGAGCGGGGCCGTCGAGCGGGTCGATAGTCGGTAGGAGACGCTGATGGCGATACCGTCGGCGACGAGAGTGAGAAACAGGACGACGGCAACGCCGAGGTCGGCCGAGACGACGCCGGATTCGATTCCCCAGCGCTGGAGGACCAAGGAGACGAGTGCCGGTGCGAGAGCCGCTTTCGCGGCGAGCTGGCTCGGCACGTCACCGATGAAAAACGTCGCAGCCAGGTGGAGCGTGACAGCGTAAAAGAGCCAGGTGACGAGGACGGTCACGAGGACCGCGAGGATACCACCGCCGGTCAGGCTGGAGAACCCGGACTGGAGCATACCCGGGGTTCGGCGGCCGCTCGCTTGTGCGTTTTGTTCCCGGGCGGGACCGGCACGCTCATAGCCGCTCGCCCACACCGCTCGGGCGTGTACGTCCTCGAACTCGGCGGGCAAGACGACGCGTTCGCGCGGCGGGAAGCCGCAAGCGCCGCGAGCGCCGTCGACACCCTCGCGCCCGGACTGGCGACAGCACGGGGCATCAGCGACCGCGTTCGCCACCTCGCGTTCACCCATCGGGCCTGTGACCTGCTCGGAACCACCGACCCAGACATCGAGAGCGCCGCGGCGTTGCTGTCGGCTGCGACCATCGACCGTGAGGGGAGCGTCGCCGTGCGGGCGGTCGACGTGCGAGCGAGCACCGGCATCGACACCCAACAGGCCGAGCGGACGCTGGGCGGCGTGCTCACCGACCGCGACTTTGCCGTCGACCTCGACGACCCCGACCACGTCCTGTATGCCTACCTCTCGGACCCTGCCGGCGACGAGGAGGGTGGAACCGGCGAGGCCTGCTGTGCGCTGGGCTGGCTCGCCGCCGAGAGCGTGCGGGACTTCGGCCAGAGACAGCCAACGGACCGGCCGTTCTTCCAGCCCGGCAGCATGGACCCGCTCGAAGCCCGCGCGCTGGTCAACATCGCCGGAGCAGGGCCGGATACCACGGTACTGGACCCGATGTGTGGCACCGGCGGCCTCCTGCTAGAGGCGGGGCTGGTCGGGGCCGACGTGGTCGGCGGCGATGCACAGGAAAAGATGGTCTCGGGGACGCGCGAGAACCTCAAATACGCGCTCGACGGGGATGGCCACCCTGACAGAGATGCCTATCCCGAGCCGGGCGACTGGGGAGTGGTCCGCTCCGATGCGTCCGCCCTGCCGGTAGCCGGCGACGCTGTCGATGCCGTCGTCTTCGACGCTCCCTATGGCCGCCAGTCCCGTATCGAGGGGGAGTTGGCACCCCTCGTTTCTGGTGCACTCGGCGAAGCCAGTCGCGTTGCAGGGCGGTGCGTACTGGTCGCCGACCGCGACTGGCGGGAGGCTGCCGTCGGCGCGGGCTGGACCGTCACCGACTACTTCCGGCGGCGAGTCCACCGTTCACTTGTCAGGCACGTTCACGTTCTTGAGTGAACATACGTCCACCTTCTCTGGACAGTCATTGTGATTTATTGCGGTATGAGCAAGGTTTATGCCATGACAAATGCTAATTAGTACCAAGTATGCCAACGTGGTCAGACCCCGCCCCATGCGACGACGACGAACAGCTGTTCGAATGTCCCGAGTGTGGCAAGCGCCTCTGCAGTGAACTCTCCACGGTGAGCTGTGACCGCTGTGAGACAGAAATGCAGAACCTCAGCGTCCCGCGACCGGAGTAAGTAGAACAGTACCACTCGAGGAATACACCGACCGCACCACTGTCGTGTGGTCGGATGGATGTTGAATTTCCACCGCTACGATTACTTCGCGTATTGCTTTCTACCGCCGACACGGACAGCCACCCGCATCAATATCCGTTGTTCGCAGTGTATATGGATTCAAGTACACAATTAGGAGGGGAAAACTGCACAAAAGTGGGTCGCTTGTGCCCCGATAGGTGAATCATCAGGGATGTCATTACAGTCTGTTTATCGATACGGGGAGATATATTACCATCTGCTTATCATGCGTCTAAATTATAATCCCACACATAACAATGCAGGCCGTTTGCTAACTGGCTGATAGTACCACAGCTTATGCACTCGCCGAACCCACCTAATGTTGTCTGGCTTACGTTAGATAGCGTACGGGCAGACCACACGACGATGGGTGGGTACGAGCGAGATACCACTCCAGCGCTGCAACGACTCGCTGCCGACGAGCAGGGGAGATACTTCGACCAGTGTCTCAGTCACGGCCGCTACACGCGTGTGTCGAGTAGTTCGATGCTTACTGGAACGTATCCGTCCCGGCATCAGATCGGCTACGGGAATCAGGCAATTCCGTCGTCAATCACCACGGTCGCGGAGCGATTTCAGGACCAGTCCTACCGTACCGGACTTATCTCCGATAACCTGTTCGTCAGCGGTGCACTGGGACTCGACAGAGGGTTCGATAAGTCCGCCTGCCTCATGCCATCGTCGTTGTCGGACCTTCCGGGAACAGTACTCCAGCATGTGGGAGTGAAATCGCTGATAGAGTACCTCGTTGGGCTTCGGAAACACTCGGCTGGGTTTACGACTGATCTGACCAAACACTCCCGGACGCATCTCATTGATTCCGTCGCAACGGAGTGGCTGTCCTCGTTTGAGAGCGAGGAACCGTTCTTTCTGTACATTCACAACGACCAGACCCACAGGCCCTACACCCCGCCGCTGCCGTACCGGGACGAGTTCCTCGACAACACCGACCTCTCGGCGGAGGACGCGTCTGAGACCGCGTTTCGGATTCACGACGAACTGGTCGACATCGTCGCCAATGGCTGCGATCTTACCGAGGACGAGTGGGATGCGCTGTACGCGATGTACGATGCGACACTCCGATACGTCGACGAGTGGCTTGGCGAGTTCGTCGAGTACATCCAGAACGGCCCCTTCGGCGAAACCATTGTTGTCGTCACGTCCGACCACGGGGAATTCTTCGGCGAACACGGACTGCTGGCCCACAAGTGGATACTCGACGATGTCCTCCTCAACGTCCCGCTGGTCACCCACGGACTCGACGTCGAAACCGAGGGCGTGGTCCAGCACAGCGACATAATGGCGACGCTCCTCGGAGTAGCCGGTGCAGACACCGACGGCATCCAGGGGGTCGACCTCCGACACGAGAATCGGGAGTACGCGATCGCACAGGACCACCAGACCAACGCCCCGGAGACGCTCGTATCATACGATGCCGATGTGAGCATCCCCCGCCTGTCGACGACAGAACGGAGCGTCATCCACGACGGGGAGTACAAGCTCCGATTAGATGGCAACTCTCAAGAACTGTACCGGTTGCCCGACGAGACGACCGACGTGTCTGCGGAGTATCCGGAGGCACACGAACGGTTAGCGGACGAACTCACGGAGTGGTTGGAGTCTGAGGGGCAGTCCATCGACGGAACGGCTCGGGGCGAGTTCTCTGATGACATGCGGTCACATCTCGCCGACCTCGGGTACATGGAAAACGAACTGCCGGAAGACGAACGCGCCTGACCGAAAGCCCCGCGATTCAATTCGGAGGCCACACGAACGCCCGTACGTCAGAACGAAACGCTACACGGAGACCAGGTCGAACGCCCTCTCGGTATCGCCGTCCATCCGCTCCAGCAGCGACCGGACCCGGTCCCGGTCCCGCGCCGCCTCGCCGCAGTCCGCCAGCACCATCCCCTCGTCCGGCTGCCCGTACACCACGCTGGCCCCGGCCGGCGCGGCGAGCACTGCGGGGAGTGTGGCGAGGTCCTCCTCACCCTCGACATCCAGAAGCGTGGTTTCGTCGTTGTCGATACCCTCCCTGAGCGCAGCAAGCAGTTCCGCGGTGAGTGTCGCGGCCGGGTTCGCCACCGCCCGCGTCCGGTCGAAACCGTTGATTGTCGCCGCCACGTCCGCGTCGACGGCCGAGCGTTTGGTTCGTTCGTCGACCAGCGCGAGGTCAGGCACCCGTCCGGCCTCGATAAGGTGGTACGTGACCATGTCGCCGACGGCGATGATTGGGTCGCCGGCGTCGGCGAGCAGCGCCGCTGTATCGGTGTAAATCTCTCCGAGCGGCTCTTTCAGCTCGTGCCGGAGGTCACTCGGGAGTTCGAGAACGACGGCGGACACGTTAGCGGACTTTCAGCGCGTACTTGCCCGGCTCGGTCACTTCCATCTCCTCGGCGATGTCGGAGCGCTCCGGATGCGCGATGACGACGTAGCCGGCCCAGTCCTCTGTCAGTGCGGTGCCGCCACAGGCCTCACACTGGCTTTCGATCTCCGCGCCCTGGACGCGGTGACAGTCGCGACAGACGAGTCGGTCCGCCATCAGCTATCACCGGCTTCCGCCGTGCCCTCGCGGCGCTCGCGCTCCTCCTGGAGCCAGCCGTGCTTGCCCAGGCCGACCTGTTTCGCCGTCAGGCCGATCTTGGAGTCCCGTGGGTTGCGCTCGTCGATGCTCTTCGTGACGATGCGCGCCCGGACGGCGTCGCCGACGGTGAGCGTGCGGTTGGACTCTCTGGAGGCCAGTTGCTGGTTCTCCTCGTCGTAGGCCAGATACTCGTCGGAGATCTGGGAGACGTGGAGCAGGCCATCGACCGGCCCGATGCCGATGAAGGCCCCGAAGTTGACGACCTCGACGACCTCGCCGTCGACCACTTCCTGCATCTGTGGGTCGAACGTGAGGGCGTCGAACTCGGCCTCGTAGTAGACGCCGGGCTTGTTCGGCAACACGGCGCCGGTGCCGATGTCGTGGACCTCGATGACGGAGACGACGCTGCCGACGTCCTCGTCCATTCGACCTTCGAGCTTCTCTTGCAGGAGCCGTTTGACCAGCCCCGGACTGACCTCCGCCAGAAAGCGTGGCGGGACTTCGACCGTATCGCGTAGGCGTACCCGTTTATACATGTGTTATGGTTGAGTGATACCCAGTTTGTTCCCGCCCCTTAAACTAATTACTGGAACGCCCGCGTCCAGCAGGCGTCGTTTGAGGGGGTTGTCGTTCGTGACCGCGTGCGTTGCATCGTCCGTCTGTGCCAGTTCGAGGACAGCGTCGTCCGCGTAGTCCGCCGTCGTCTCCCGGACCGTACAGCGGTCGAGCAGGTCCTGCCCGACCGAGGCGGCGGTCGCTTCCGCGCCGGCCCCGTCGGCCAGTTTCACCAGCTCGTCGCGGACGGCGGTGGGCGCGACGTACTCTGTCGCGTCCGGGAGCACCCTGTCGAGTTCCTCGAACAGTCGGACGTTGCATTCGACCGGCATCATCAGCGCGTTCGTGTCGAGCACGATCATCACCGCAGCGTGCCGACGCCGATGAGCCGCCACCGAGCGCCGACACGGCGGTTGATGGCGATCTTCGAGCCCGACGCCGCACAGACCGGGCGCTTGAGCGCGACTTCACATTCGTCGTCGCGCGCGCTCGTGACCGAGCCGACCGTAGTAGCGGTGCCGATAGTCAACATGAGCGGTTCGCCGGTCGAAATCTCGTCGACCTCGCCGCCGTCGTCACCGACGATGCGCTCGAGCAGGTCCACGTCCATCGTGAACGTCTCGTGGACCGGCGGGAGGCTGCCGGGCGGGCCGGCGACCTGGCCGGCGAGCGCGTCGCCTTTCGTGATTGCGGGGTCGAGACCGGTCCCGACGCCGAGCAGGCCACCGGGCGTGACCGTGTCCACGAAGTCGCCGCCGGACTGCAACGAGCGGACCGTCGTCGTCACGGGCTGCCACTCCGTCTGCCCGCCTTCCTCGACCTCACGGCCAGGGCGGAGTTCGATCTCGTCGTCGACGTCGAGTTGACCGCCGACGAGCGACCCGCCGAGCACGCCGCCCATCAGGTCCTCCCAGGTCGTCCCCGGGCGGTTGATGTCGAACGACCGTGCAACCATCATGCGGGCGTCCTCGTCGGGGTCCCGTTCCGGCGTCGGGATCTCGGACTGGATGGCCTCGATGAGCAGGTCGATGTTGGCTTCCTGGCCCGCGCTGATCGGGACGATAGGTGCACCCTCAGCGACGGTACCTTCGACGAACTCCTGGATCTGCTCGTAGTTCTGCATCGCCCGGTCCTCGTCGACGAGGTCGACCTTGTTCTGGGCGATGACGATGTTGTCGATACCGATGATGTCGAGCGCGCTCAGGTGCTCCTCGGTCTGGGCCTGCGGGACGGGCTCAGTGGCCGAGATGACGAGGACGGCCCCGTCCATGATGGCCGCGCCGGAGAGCATGGTCGCCATTAGCGTCTCGTGGCCGGGCGCGTCCACGAACGACACCGTCCGGAGGTGGTCGGTGTCGACGTCGTGGTCGTCGCAGTGCTCGTCGACGGTAAAGGCCTCCGGCTCCTCGGCCTCCGGGCAGCGACGGAACGTCGCGTCGGCGTAGCCGAGTCGGATAGAGATACCGCGTTTCATCTCCTCGGAGTGCTGGTCGGTCCATTCGCCGGACAGCGCCTGTACGAGCGTCGTCTTTCCGTGGTCGACGTGCCCGACGAGTCCGATGTTCACCTCCGGTTGTTTGTTCGATGTCATTTCGAGAGTAATCTTGGTGGAGTTTCGCCGCGTGCAACTGATAAACCTACTGTTTGCGCCCCGCCGAACCCGGTTCAGTCGCCAATCTGGTCCCTACTGACGGCGACAACGTCACCGTATTGCCCGGTATCGCCCGTGGTATAGCGACGCGACCCCTGTCGCCGAGCGCAAGCGACGGACTGGACGGGTCGGATGTCACGCCGGCAGTCGCCATTGTGATAGATTCAGTTTGGTGACGGAGAGTCCGCCGCCGAGGCAAGCGCGGGCGACAGTCCACACCTCTCAGAAGTGTTACGTAACTGTATTTCTGTGAACGCTTTTGTTCCCAGGGCGAAACGTTCGTGTACGATGCGAGCCGATGAGTCCCCCGAAACTGATGCCGACATCGCTCCGGCGACAGCGTTCTCGGTCATTGCGAGTGAGACGCGTCTGGACATCCTCGAGGCGCTGTGGCGCGCAGACGACCGACCGGTTCGCTTCTCGGAGCTGTTCGATGCCGTGGAACTGGCCGATAGCGGGCAGTTCAACTATCATCTGCAGGAACTCACCGACCAGTTCGTCAGCCAGAGTTCGGCTGGGTACGACCTCCGGCACGCCGGAGCACAGGTCATCCGCGCGGTGCGGGCAGGAACGTTCACGCGGACCCCCGATGTCGAGCCGTTTCCGGTGACGGGAGCCTGTACGCGGTGTGGCGGCGGCCTGCTGGCCGAGTACGCCGACGAGCAGTTCGCCATCGGCTGTGAGGACTGCGGGAAGGCCCACGGCGAGTACCCGTTCCCGCCGGGGGGTCTGGTCGACCGGACGCCGGCAGAAGTCGCAACGGCCTTCGCCGAGCGGGTGCGGCACCTCCACTGTCTGGCCGCCGACGGCGTCTGCCCCGACTGCGCCGGCCGGATGGGGACAGAGATATCTCGTGATGGCGACTGCTGTCTCGACGTGTCGATTCGAGCCGAGTTCGTCTGTGAACAGTGTCGCCACGAACTCTGTTCACCCGTCGGCCTGACGCTTCTGGACGACTCCCGCGTCGCAGCGTTCTACGACGACCACGGCGTCGACCTGTCGAGTCGGCCCTACTGGACGCTTCCCTGGTGTGTCGACGACCAGTACACCACCGTCGAGGACACCGACCCGTGGCGACTCGCGGTCCGGATTCCGCTGGCCGAGGCGGAACTGACTGCCTATCTGGACGGGGCGCTCCAGCCGGTCGAGTTCGAGCGACAGGCCTGCGAGCACTGAGCCGACCCGCCGAATATTCGGTCGGTGCTGTGCCGGCGAGCTGTTTTCTCGCTGACTGAAATCGTCTTCAGGAGAGCGCTCAGACGCGCTCTCCACAGAAATATCATTCAGATTATGCTTATCGCGTTTCGGGACCACCGTCTTACTGTAATGTACCAACCCGCGCCCTACGCCGATCCCGAGCTGTACCGGCCGACGTACCCACCGCTGAGCGTTCGTTCCCTCCTCGGAGTTCTGACTGCATATCTCGGGTTGCTGACGATACTCTCACAGAGTCTGGTCCTCGCGCTAGCGGCGCTGACGTGTTTCGTTGTCGCTACCCGGTAACCGGGCGCGGGGCTTTTGGCCGTCCCAGCCCTGCCTCCGGTCGTGCGGGAGTTCGACTTCGAACTGGCGCTGTGTGCCCACCTCGAACGCGAGGGCCGGATAGTGAGCCGCCAGCTGGGCGGGGCCGTCCACGGCCGGCGCGTCCTCGACACCGTCGTCGTCGAGCCGGGCCCGGAGTTCGACGAGCGAGCAGCCATCACTCCCAGGCCGTTACCGACGGCGGCAATCGAAAGTAGCGTCGGCCCGGGCCGCGCCCGGTACTGGAAAGACGCCTTCGACTGCCATCCCGACCGCGCCGAGCGGGCCGTCGAACTGGCTGTCGAGCGAGGCTTTTTCGAGCGCGAGCGCCGCGGCGGCCGGACCTACGTCCGCCAGACGGCGCGATATCCCGACTGGTTCGACGGCATTCTGGCTATCGAGAACAAGCCCGACCTCGGCCGGCCCGGCGATCTGGAATCACAGTTGCGGACCGACGTGTCGCTGGCGCTCGCCGACCGCGTCGTGCTGGCGACGGCCTCCTACGTCACCGGCGCCCACCTCAACCGGATTCCCGAGGAGGTCGGTGTCTGGCGGTTCGACCCTGACAGCGGGAAGATAGACATCCGCCGAGCGGCGACACAACTGCCGACAGACGACGCCGCTATCGAACTCCTCGAAGAGCGCCCGGTCCAGACGGATGTGCGCGTAGTCAGCGCCGCGGAGAAGGGGCGTGCGCGCCGGCAACTGGCCGAGCGGGCCTACGGCAAGGGGTGGAGAAGCTTCGACTACCCGGCGTGTGACCGCTGTTTGCCCGACGACGATGGGATTCCGTACTGTGAGTGGAAGGACCGCGCGGTCCGCGAGAGCGACGAATGCAGCCCGGACTGCGGCGGGTACGAGGCAGCCGACCCACCAGCTATCGACGGCGAGTCGCTCCGGGCCGAGCGAACGCCGTGGCGAGCGGACCCTGACGGCCGCCAGCGTCGCCAGTCGGGACTAGATCGGTTCGGGTAGCCGCGAGGAGTCGGCAAGGCTACCGGTCGTTGTTCGTTGCGGACGCGTCATCGGCCGGGACGCCACCGTCGCCCGCGGTCGGGCGGCCGTGCTGTTCATAGTTGTCTTCGGTCACCGCCGGTGCCTCGGTGGCGACCTGGGCTGCGTGTTTCGTTCTGGCTTGGTAGTTCGCCGCGGCCGCGATACCGACACAGGCCGCCAGTCCCACCACAAGCACCCAGTCGATACTGCTCGCGATGATCTGCTGGGCGGTGATTGCGAGAACGCCGCCGGCCAGCGACAGCCCACCGACCTCCGCGATGCCACGCCTGTCCATACAGTCGGATCATTCGCCAGTGCCTATAAGCTACGGCCTGTTTCACGGAGCCGAACGGGGCATTAGAGCGTGAATCGCTCGCCGTCGAGCCCGATGTCGTCGGCGAAGGCTCGGTCCGCAGGGACATAGTGGGCAGTGTGGACGATACGATAGTCGTCGGCGTCGATGTCTTCGGCGAAGTCCCGCGCGCCGGGCAGAGTCATATGTTTCGTGCCGAAGGTCCGCGGGACACCGTCATCGGTGAAGTGGTCGCCACCTTTCGGGTGGTACTCGCAGGCCTCCGGATGGACGATGCCCTCGACGAGTGCGAGGTCGGCCCCGGTCAGCACGGCTTTCGAGCGGTCGGGCACGTCGTAGCAGGTGTCCCCGGAGATCGACAGCACCGCCCCAGTCTGTGGCTCCTCGATGCGCAGGCCGTAACACAGCAACGGCGGGTGCGTGACCGGGACCAGCGTCACCTCGAAGCCGGCGATAGTGAATGGCTCGAACGGGGTCTGTGCGTGGACCGACACCGTATCGAGGTACTCATAGCGACTCCGGATACCCTCGGCGACGCTCTCGCCGGTCACCGGATCGGTCTCGTCGGCGGCGTGGACTGGCAGTTCATCGAACAGTCGGTAGGCGTTGCCGAGGCCGTCGAGGTGGTCGAAGTGGACGTGCGTGACGATAGCCGCGTCCGGCAGCGGGACCGACTCGCGGAGGAACTGGTGGCGGAAATCCGGGCTCAGGTCGATGAGTAGCGACTCCCCGGTTTCGCCGTTCGCCACGGCGACGGAGAAGCGCGACCGTTCGACGCCGCCAGTCGGGTCGATGCCGCGCTCGCGAACGCGGGCCCGGAGTTTCTCGTCGGGGTCGCGTGCCCGTTCGCACGTGTTACAGTCGCACTGGACAGTCGGCGTCCCCGTCGTGTCGCCGGTCCCAAGCAGCGTGACCTCCATTATTGGTCCTTCGGAGGGCGGCCCGCCTAAGCCCCTCGCTTTCGTTACTGGCTATCGGCTAGGTCCGCGGGGTCGATGCCCTGTCGCTCCACCGTCGTCGCCAGCAGAGACCGGGCGCGCTCGTCCGCAAGGTCATCGAACAGGCACTCGAAGAACCCCTCAAGTAACTCCGGCCGGATGCGCAGGTCGACGTACTCGACCTGTTTCTCGGCGATAACCACGTCGACGTCCCACTCGCCTTCGTCGGGGTCAGTCATGCGAACGTCGACCCACGACTCCGCGGGGTCGTCTGTCTCAGTGAACACGTCGTCGGATGCCATGGCTACACCAAATGGTTTCTGAGTTGATAAGTAGATCGGCCACAGCGACGATAGCTGGCGGTCGTTAGACGGGAGGCCGCTCAGTGGTCGTGATCGTGGTCGTGATCACTGCCACCGTCGCCGGAGAAGCCGCCGCTCCCGGCGACCAGCGCGTCGGCGTCGCCGTCCATCATGTCCATGTTCTTCAGATTGTCACGCTCTTCGAAGTCGATGATCGCGTCCTCAAGATCCTGCTGGGTCAGCGTGGTCCGCTCTTCGGTCAGGGCGTTGAGGACGGCCTCACGGAGCACGAGTCGGAGGTCGCTGCCAGTCAGTCCCTCGGTTAGCTCCGCCAGCGTCTCCGGGTCGAAGTCATCGATCTCCATCTGCTGGGTGACAATGCGGAGGATGTCCGCGCGCATCCCGCTGTCGGGCTTCGGGAAGTTAACGATCTCGTCGAAGCGCCGCCAGGCGGCGGCGTCGAGCTGGTCGGGGTGGTTCGTCGCGCCGATGAGCAACACCTCGTCCTGGATGAGCGAAATCTCGTCGATGCTCTTGAGCAGGGTGTTGACGGCCCGCTTGATGGCAGCGTGTTCGTCGGAGGAACGCGTCTTGGCGACGAAGTCGAACTCGTCCATGAAGAGGATACACGGCGAGAGTCGCTTTGCGACCTCGAACACCTTCTCGACGTTCTTGGCCGTCTCGCCGAGGTACTGGCTGGTAATCATCGACAGCTTCACCTCGACAAAGGGGAGGTCGAGGTCGTGAGCGAGCGCACGAGCGACGCTGGTCTTGCCGGTCCCCGGCGGCCCGACAAAGAGCAGTTTCCCGATCTCCCGCAGCCCGATGCGGGCGAGGTAGTCGCGGTGTTCGATGGCCTTGACGATTTTCTGGATCTCGTCTTCCTGGTCGGTGGTCAACACCAGGTCGGCCAGCGTCATCTCGACCTCCTCGGGAGCGCGCACGTCGACCAGGTCGAGCATCTCCTCGTCGTCCTCGTCGTCGGTGTCGAACGCCTCCTCCAGTTTGGCGTCGATGAACGCACGGTCGGCCCGTGACGGGCGGTTCTGCTCGCGGGCCCGCTCGTAGTCAGCGCCCTCGACCTGATCCTCGAAGGCCTTCGCAAGGACCGGGTTGTCTTCGAGATCCGAGGCGTCGACCCGTTCGAGGAACCACTCCTCGGCGAGGTCGCGGTCCGTCATGGAAATACTCCCCGAGAAATCGTCGCGGTCTGTGAACATCAGGCCGGAGATAGCTGCCCAGGGCCGGTCGATACCGGTGGCCTCGCTCGCGGTTGTGTTGGTAACCGACAGCGGTCGTTCGATCTCGCCGTCGCTCCAGAAGACGGTCCGGTACGAGGCCGGCAAATCGTCCGGCTCAAGGTCCCGCCGCTCGCTGTAGATAGTGGCCGTCAGCAGAAACTCAACGACATCCAGTTCCGGATTGCTCATTCCCACTGATGTTACCACGCAATCGGTATAAGTCACTCGAAGCCCCGGTGACGGACACCAATGTAATATACCACCGCAGTGTCTACCCGACGTGGCAACTGACAACGCATTAATATCTGTGTACCGGAGTCGAATCGGTGAGCCGACAACCGATGACGAGGTCTACGGCTACTGGCTGTTCGTCATCGGCATCGTACTCGGCATTGTCGGTCTCCTGCTGTTTTACCTGACAGCGTCCCGCAGCACGCCGCGACAGTTCGGCTATCTGCTGGGAGCCATCGGCCTCATCTCGCTGTTTGCAGGGCCGACGATTCGGTTACCGCTGACACGTCGGGGCCTGATACTCACCTACCTCGGTGCCGTGGTGGGGCTGGTTGCGATGGTGTGGTTCACCACGTTCTATCCCTCGAACTGGAGTGGCCCCGAGGGGAACCCGGCGGTGACGCTATACATCGTCGGCCTCGGGCTGATGGCGGTCGGCGCGGTCGTCTCGCCGCTGTTGACCGGCCGGAAAGAGGCCTACGACGAGGCCGTACGGACGGCACAGGAAGCGACCGAAGTGGCCGAACAGGCCACCCAAGAGGCTGAGACGGCCTCGCGGGAAGCGACACAGCAGTCCCAGGCCGCCGAACAGGCGAGCCGCGAGCGCGACACGCTGGCCGAGCAACTGATGACCAGCGAGGCTGCCCGCGAAGAAATGGAAACGGTCACGGCGGCCACCGAGGCCGAACTCGCCGCGGCGCAGGCCACCATCGCGGCTGCGATGGACAGCAAGGCGACGTTCGAACTGTACGAGGACTCGGCGGGCAAGTTCCGCTGGCGGCTCCGCCACCGGAACTCAAACGTCATCGCCGACAGCGCACAGGGGTACTCCTCGCGCCAGAAGGCGATGCAGGGACTCCGCAGCGTCCAGTCCAACGCCGCCGGCGGAGCCGTGGTCTTCTTCGAGGACGCGACCGAGGACGACGCCGCCGAGGACGTCCCGGTCGTGCCGGCACCGGAAAGCGAGGCTACGTTCGAACTGTTCGAGGATTCGGCCGAGGAGTTCCGCTGGCGTCTCCGCCACGACAACGGCAACATCCTCGCCGACAGCGGCGAGGGGTATTCCTCGAAGTCGAACGTCCGCCGGGCGCTGAAAAGTGTGCGCGCACACGTCCCCGGCGCGGCCTATCTCAAGGTCGACCCCGTGGCCTATGAAGTGTACGCCGATGCCGCCGGTCAGTTCCGCTGGCGTCTACTCCACCGAAACGGCAACATCCTCGCCGACAGCGGTGAGGGGTACAGTTCCCGGTCGAACGCCCGACGGGCGGCCCGGCGGGTCAGCGAACTCGCGCCCGACTCCGCGGTCGATGAGCGGTTCGAGGTGTACGAGGACGCTGGCGAGGAGTGGCGCTGGCGGCTGCGGGCCGACAACGGTGAACTCGTCGCCGACAGCGGTGAGGGGTACGCGAACCGGTCGAAAGCCATGGATGCCGTCGAGCGAGTCCAGTCATATGCCGCCGACGCCGATCTACTGGAGATCGGCAGCGCGGCGTTCGAAGTGTACGAGGACCGGGGTAACGAGTGGCGCTGGCGACTCCGCCATCGCAACGGCGAGATCATCGCCGACTCCGGTGAGGGGTACGCCGAGCGCAACAAGGCCGTCGCCGCTATCGAGCGAATCAAGCGCCACGCGCCCGGTGCACCACAGGAAGAGTAGCCCCGGCTGAGAGCCCCCAGCCGCGCAATTCTCCGTAGCGAAGAATAGCCGAATTAATTATACAGGTTTCGGCCGAAGTTACACCCATATGACAATAGACTCACTCGAATCGGCCGGACTCACGCACATGGACGACAGCGACATCGGGGCGTTTCTGTCGAACCAGCGGGTCGGCGTGCTGGGCCTGCCGACCGAGAACGGACCGTACATGATTCCCCTGTCGTTCGGGTACGACGGTGACCGCTCGCTGTACTTCACCTTCATCGGTGGGTCGGGGAGTCGCAAGCAACAGCTGACTGAGGCGGCGGCGGACGCGACCGTGCTCGTGTACAACGTCGAATCGATGTTCCACTGGGAGAGTGTCCTGTTACAGGGCGGTATCGAGGCCGTCCCCGAGTCCGAGTGGGCCGACCTCGCGGAGGTGCTCGACGGGGCGTGGCGACCGGAGGTGTTCGCGGACGCGATCGAGCAAGAGGATGTCGCAATCTACCGGTTCCGTATCGACGAGGAGGAAGGGCTCAGACACGCCGGTCTGCCACCGGGGTTCGAACCCGAGTGAACTCCCTGCGCACCCGCAGTGGGGAGCGGTTGGGCCGGTCGGCCGACAACGGTTCCCCCACTGTGTAGAGTTTGTCAGGATTTAACATAGGTGGCGACGTTCCGTTGTCCATGCCCACACCTGTCATCGTGGATGCAGTCAGAACACCACAGGGAAAGGAGGACGGCGCGCTCGCCGGCGTCCGAAGCGAAGACCTCTCTGTGCCGCTCATCAACCAGCTCCTCGCGTCGACCGGCGTCGAGGCCGAGGCTGTCGACGACCTGCTATGGGGGTGTGCCCAGCAGCGCGGGGAACAGGGCAACAACATGGCCCGCGTCATCGCACTGTTGTCGGACCTCGGCGAGAGCGTCCCCGCATCGACCATCAACCGCTGGTGTGCGTCCTCCGCCGAGGCGCTGATGCGGGCCGCCGACGCCATCGCAGCCGGCCAGCGTGACGTGCTTATCGCCGGCGGCGTCGAGTCGATGTCCCGCGTGCAGATGGACGAAAACACACACAACGTCCATCCGCGACTTGCCGAACACTACAACATCGGGGAACTCCAGATGGGGATGACCGCCGAAAAGGTCGCCAACGAGATGGAGGTCGCCCGGCAGGAACAGGACGAGTATGCGCTTCGGAGCCACCAGCGCGCCGCCGACGCGACGGAATCCGGTCGCTTCGACGACGAAATCGTCCCAATCGATACAGAGGACGGACAGCTCGAGGCAGACGAGGGTATCCGCCCCGACACCACGCTCGAAAAGCTGTCCCAGCTACCGACAGTGTTCAAATCCGACGGCACGGTCACGCCGGGCAACGCCTCGCAGGTCTCCGACGGCGCAGCGGGGCTGATGGTCACCTCCCGTGAATTCGCGGAGGACCGCGGACTCGACATCCTGGCGGAAATCGGTTCCCACGAGGTCGCCGGCGTCGACCCGACCGTGATGGGTATCGGCCCAGTTCCTGCCGTCCGCAAACTCACCGAACGGACAGACCGTGAGACCGAGGACTACGACCTCGTGGAACTCAACGAGGCCTTCGCCTCCCAGTGTCTGTACTGCCAGCGCGAACTCGGCTTCGACGACGACATCTACAACGTCAACGGCGGCGCAATCGCCATCGGCCACCCACTCGGGGCCTCTGGGGCACGACTGCCAGTGACGCTCGTCCACGAGATGAACCGCCGCGACGCGGAGCTTGGTCTGGCGACCGAGTGTGTCGGCTTCGGTCAAGGAGCGGCCATCGAGTTCCGGCTGCCCTGACCGCGAGAACACATGTTTTTCGAGGTGTCACACAGCAAGCAGCGCGCGGGCAGTGCAACAACAAACGGAAGGAACTAATCGGCAGCGACGTCGCCGGCTGTCGCCGCCTCGGCGGGACGCGTGAGCGAGTGAAGATAGTCGTCGAGATCGAGTGCGAAGGTGGCGTCGGTTGGGAGGTCAATCCACGAGAACTCGAACTCCGCGCCGCGCTCCTCGCCCGTCCCGGTGACAGTGTGGACCCAGTGGTCCCGGGTCTCGTGGACGGGGAGATGGTAGAACGACCGCACGTACCGCTTTGGGGGCGACCGGCGGCGGGTCCAGACATCGGTTGCTATGTGTTGCAGGCACTCGAAAGAAGCGAGGCCGCTCTCCTCGACGGCCTCCCGCTGTACGGCGACCCGCGGTTTTTCGCCCGGTTCGACAGTTCCCTTCGGTATCTGTAGCCCGTCGTGGCCCGGGCCGTCAAACACCAGCAGTTCCGACCCGTTTCTGGTGATGTAAGCACAGGCTTTCTTCACGTACGTCGCCCGCTGTGGTTGCATGCCAACCGGTACTGACGGGGAACATATAGTAGTACCCACATATCTGCCTAAAATCATATTAGGACAGCAGATGACTGCATAGGGAATGATTTCGACCAGTAAACCGGGCGCAAGGCCGCCACAGTATGCTGGCGTCCGCATTCTCGGTCGAGAGGACACCGCGATAGTGGCAGTTCCGGATGGCAATCGAGCGTTTCAGAGATGTTAATTTTATATTTTGTCGTTATATTTTAAGTGTTATCAGACAGGATTACTGTATATGGACGGTCACATCACGCCCGGCGAGTGGGAGCGAATCGAAGCGTTCGCACAGAGGCCGAGCTACCTGCGTCGCCCGGAGCACCTGCTTCCAGAAGCAGCTGCGGAAGGCAAAGAGGGAGAGGAGGCGGTAGCAAGCGATTGACAGGAGTGGCTCCCGGAAGAACCGACCACACTTGACCCGTTGCTGTCCGTTCTCGGAGGCTTATCAGACTCGCTTCCGTGGAAATAGCCATGAGTCTCAAATCGATGTTCAACGACATCCCGTTTGTCAAGCAGTTAGGGATGGAGGTCACAGCCGTCGATGACGGCTATGCGGCAGGCGAACTTCCGCTAGAGGACGGCCACTCCTCGAACCCCGAATCGATAATCGCACACGGTGGCGTTACGTACTCGCTTGTCGACACCGTCGGCGGGGCGGCCGTTATCTCGCAATCCGGCACCGTCTCGCCGACAGTTGATATGCGGATCGATTACCTCGCACCAGCGACCGCCGATTTACGGACTGAGGCGGAGGTAATCCGAAGCGGCGGGAGCGTCTCCGTCGTCGACGCAGAAGTGTACGACACCGATGGCCACCACATCGCGAGCGCTCGTGGGACATACAAGACGGACGGCGACCGCGGCGAGTCGCCGTGGACAGCAGGGGTCGACGAATCAGACGTCACCCATCTGACCGACGACTAGTCGCCACTGACCATTTTCATCCCGTCGCGCACGGACTCTCGCCGGCCCAGCAGCGTCACCATGTCGCCTTCTTCGAGGACGTAGTCGGCCGTGGGTACCTCGGCGTTCTCGTGGAGCTCCCCGCTGACAAGCGCGACCAGACAGGCGTCAGGCAGCATCGGCCCGATCTCGCTGATCGGCCTGCCGATGAGGTCCTGATTCTTGACCTCGACCTCCTGAACGTCGCCGCTCCGCCCGACATCAGTCATCCAGTGGGCGATAGCCGGCCGCTCGATCTGGTTGTCGATGGCCCAGGCCGTCGCCATCGCCGAGGAGATGGTCCGGACGCCCAGATCCTCGAAGGCTTCGACGTTGTCCGGATTGTTCGCGCGGGCGATCACTCGGTCGACGCCAAACTTCGAACTCGCCAGCTGTGACACCAGCAGGTTCGCGTCGTCGTCACCGGTCGCCGCGACGACGGTTTTGGCGTTTTCAGCCCCGGCCGACCGCAGTATGTCGGTGTCGGTGCCGTCACCGATCTCGACGGCGTACCCCTCGTTGCGGGCTCGTTCGACAATCTCTTCTTCCTGTTCGATGATGACGACGTTCTCGCCCCGGTCTTCGAGGCGCGCGGCGAGCGCTCGGCCCACCTGTCCGCCGCCAACGATGATGACTCGCATTGGTATCACATCCAGTTTTTCCGCGATGAACCGCGCCAGCCCGCCCTCGAACAGGGCGGTCGCAAAGATGACAAGGAAGACAGTTCCCAGCAGGATGTCTGCCTGCGTTCCCAGCAGTTCAGCCTGTGCCCCGGTGACCTCCTCAGCCGCGGCGTTCAGTTCGACGGCAAACAGCGTCGCGACGGACGCGGGAATAATACCGCGTGGCCCGACAAAGCTGACGAACAGCTTCTCGTTGGTGGTAAACCGGTCACCGACCGTCGAAATAAACACCAGTGCCGGGCGGATGAGCAGGGCGACCGCGAGGACGACGATGATGCCCGACAGCCCGACGTCGATGAGCGAGGCCAGTTCCAGTTGCGCCGCCAGTGCGATGAACACGAACGACAGCACCAACAACGTGATATCGCCTTTGAACTCCTCGATATCTTCCTCGTACGGGTGGTCGACGTTCCCAAGCGCCATCCCCGCCGTGGCGGCGGCGGCGACGCCGGCTTCGGTCGCAATCGTGTTCGCGCCCGCGTAGGCGATGAGCGCCCCGGCGAGTACGAGCAGACGGGAGTTCCGCGGTGCGTCACCGGGCGAGAGGTCGACGTACTGGACGAGGTAGTACACGACGCCAGCGACGATGAGACCAACGAGTAGTCCCGTCCCCAGTCTAAGTGCGAATCCGCGGAGGAGGTTCTCGCTGGTAACGGCGGGGTTGACCGTCTCGAAGATGACAACGGCGATGATGGCCGCGGTCACGTCGTTGACGATTCCTTCCGTCTCCAGCGCGGCGGCGACGCGGTCTCGAACCGGGACGACATCGAGAATTGGCGTGATGACTGTCGGCCCGGTTGCGACCAGCAGTGCACCGATCAGGAACGCAAGGTTCCAGGAGACGGCCGCGGAGTTGAACGCGAACTTGACGGCGATAGCGGTGCCCACGAGCGCGATAGCCGCACCGACGGTCACGAGCCGGAACGTCGCAGCCGGAGCCTCCCGCAGACGGTCGAACCGGAGGTGGTAGGCCCCTTCGAAGACGATGATTGCGACCGCTAAGCCGACGATAGCCGACAGCGCCCCGCCGAAGGTCCCGTCACCGATGATACCCAGTCCGGGCTGGCCGATGATGACACCGACCAGCAAGTAGAAGATGATACTGGGAACGCGAAGTCGTGCAGCGAGGACCTGCGCAAGGACCCCGAGTCCGATGATGCCGGCGACAAGCGGAATCAGTAGCCCCGAGCTACCAGCCACAGTTACCCTCCATCTGTCCAGCCTAACGCATCGCCATCGTATAAGCGCACTCACTCACCGGTAGACGGGGGCGCTATCACTCAGTCTCAGGCCCACTGTGGCGCTGTCTATTCCTCGCGGTTATCGAGCGCCACGAGGACGCCACGGACGTTCAGGCGCATCTCTGCACGGCCTTTGCGCTCGCCCCAAGTGTCGGTGTCAGCCCGCTCGACGAAGTAATCGATGACTGCTTCGTCGTCAGCGAGTTCTTCGCGCTTTCGCTCGACGTCGGCGACCCACTCTGGCAGAATCTCGGCGTAGGTCTCCAGTTTATCGCCGGTTTCGGCGGCACCGAAGTGGCCGAACATGAGTATCTCCGGGCCGAGGTCCTGCAACATCGCCACGTCGTCGAGCGCCTGATCGAGTGTGAAGTTGACCGGCGGCGTCGTGACGTGCATCTCGTCGGTCGTCGGATTGTAGATGCCGGCGGCGTCGGCGGTGAACACGCCGTCGATGACAGGGTCGTAAAAGACGACCTGATGCGGGGCGTGGCCCGGCGCGTACAGGGCTTCGAGGGAGTGGTCGCCCAGGTCGATAACGTCGCCGTCGGTCAGCGTCTCGATGCGGTCGTCGGCGACCGGGACCGGCTTACCGTAGAACTCGATCTGGTCGCCAACGGCGTGTTTGGTCCCCTCCCAGAGCCGTTCGGGGTCGACAAGGTGGCGCTTCCCGGCTTCGTGGATGTACACCGTCGCGTTCGGACAGTCCTCGGCGAGGTAGCCGGCCCCGCCGGCGTGGTCCAGGTGGACGTGGGTCGTCGCGATGACTTCCAGATCCTCTGGCGAGATACCGACCGATTCCATCGCCGAGAGGATAGTTTCGTGTCGCGCGCCGGTGCCGGTGTCGACCAGCGCCGGTCGCTCGGCGTCGATTATGTAGACGGGCCCGTATTCGGCCACGCCGTACATCCCAACGTCGACGTAGTAGACGTCCGTGCAGTCCCCGACCGTCACCTCGTAAACGTCACCGATTCCCATACACTCTCTCCGAACCGGCGGGGGCAAAACCGTTGTGCTGTGGCCGTCGTGACAGCCGGGCATCAGGAAGGGCAAAGCCATTTATCCACACTCAGAAACACCACTGTATGTACGACGCCGTACTCGTTCCGACCGATGGCTCCGACGGGTCTGCCACTGCGGCCGAACACGCCATCGACCTCGCACAGCGTCACAACGCGAGTCTGCACGCGCTACACGTCCTCGAAACCGAACAGGTAGTCGACCAGATACCCGATTTCGAGGACAGCAGCATCTTCGACCGCCTCGCGGACGCCGGCCAGCAAGCCGTCGACGACATCCGCACGCAGGCGGCGGACGCGGGCGTGAATGCCGTCACGTCGGCGGTCGAGCAGGGAGTTCCCCACGAGGAGGTCGTCGATTACATCGAGCGCCACGACATCGACGTCGTGGTGATGGCGACGGAGGGGCGGACCGGGCCGTCCAGGGAACTCATCGGCAGCGTCACCGAATCGGTCGTTCGGGCTTCGCCGGTGCCGGTGCTGGCGGTCAAGGTCGGCGGCGAATCGTAGCGGGGGGTCGACGGTCGGGGCCAGCCCCACCGCGGGACCGACACGCCTAATTTCTGCCGTCGAGAACCGTCGCCCATGTTATCGAGACAGTTCGTCCGGGAGCACCCCGAGACGGTTCGTGACGCTATCGAGCGAAAGGGCGTCACGGGCGTCGACCTCGACGAAATCCTCGAGATCGACGAGGAGTGGCGTGAACTGAAGGCCAAAGGCGACGGCCTCCGACAGGAGCGCAACGAAGTGTCGAGCAAGATCGGCCAACTCAAACAGGAGGGCAAGGACGAGGAGGCACAGGAGGCCATCGACCGCTCGCAGGAACTCAAAGACGAACTGCAGGGCGTCGAAGAGCGCGCCGACGAGCTGGAGTCCCAGCTGGAGGACGCCCTGCTGGAACTGCCGAACATCCCCCACGAGTCGGTGCCGACCGGCGAGGACGAGGCAGACAACGTCGAGCGCTACCGCGAGGGGTTCGACGACCTGCGGGACCTGCCTGACGAAGTGATTCCACACTACGACCTCGGCGAGGACCTGGACCTGCTCGACTTCGAGCGCGGCGCAAAGGTGTCCGGTGGCGGGTACCAGTTCGTCAAAGGCGACGGCGCGCGACTGGAGCACGCACTCATCCAGTTCATGCTCGACGTCCACCGCGAGCAGGAGTACGTCGACGTGCTCCCGCCGATTCCGGTCAACTCCGATTCGATGGAGGGGACCGGCCAGCTGCCGAAGTTCGCCGAGGACGCCTACCGCGTCGGGGCCAGACAGGACGACGACTACGACAGCGACGACCTGTGGCTGCTCCCGACGGCCGAAGTGCCGGTCACCAACATGTACCGCGGCGAGATTCTGCTGGACGACGACCTCCCGGTCAAACATCAGGCGTTCTCGCCGAACTTCCGCCGCGAGGCCGGCGAACACGGGACTGAGACGCGAGGGTACGTCCGCGTCCACCAGTTCCACAAGGTCGAACTCGTCAACTTCGTCCGGCCGGAGAACAGCTACGACCGGCTCGAAGGACTGCTGGACGAAGCCGCCGAGGTACTCGACCGCCTCGAACTGCCCTACCGCGTGCTCGACATGTGCACCGGCGACATGGGCTTCACCCAGGCCAAGAAGTACGACATCGAGGTGTGGGCCCCCGGCGACGACATGGAAGACGGCCCCGACCGCGGCGGTCGCTGGCTCGAAGTCTCCTCGGTGTCGAACTTCGAGGACTTCCAGGCCCGGCGGGCCGGCCTGCGGTACCGGCCCGAACGGCACGAGTCCGCCGACTATCTCCACACGCTGAACGGCTCCGGACTGGCCGTCCCGCGCGTCCTCGTCGCCATCATGGAGTACTACCAGAACGACGACGGCACAATCACCGTGCCCGAACCCCTCCGCCCGTACATGGGCGGTCAGGAGGTCATCGACGGCTCCGAGAAAATCGGCGAGAGCGCCGTCGGTGCGGGCGAGCGGGACTAAGCCACCCGCGGTTCGTTGCCCACGGTCACTTGTGTGTGGCGTGTTACACGAAACCATATTTCAATACACTATTACAATCGTTCGTCAGCACTGTCGGGATATGCCCGATGACGCCTTCGGCCGGATGGTACTGGACTTCCACCGCGACGCCCTCACCGAACAGCCCCGCTACCGTCGTGACGACGACGATGTGACCGAGGCGCATCTAGCGGGGTACTTCGAGCCGCCATCGGCGTGGCATCCCATCGAGCGGGACCTGTTCTCGACGGTGACAGGCCGTGTCCTCGATGCCGGCTGTGGCGTCGGCCGGCACACACTCCCACTGCAGGAGCGGGGCCACAGCGTGCTGGCCGTCGACCGGAGTCCGGGAGCCATCGCGGTCGCCCGCGAGCGCGGCGTCACACATCCTGTTGTCGGCGATCTCCGGCAGCCGCCGGGCGACGGGTTCGAGACGGTCGTTGCGCTGGGCAAGCAGCTCGGCCTCGGCAGTTCGCTTGCCGACCTCCGGACAACGCTCACCGAACTGGCAGCAGTGACACAGCCCGGTGGTCGGCTCGTCGCCGACATGGACACGCTCGACCGGGCAGACCCGGAGACCGACGCGGCCCACCGCACCCGGCCCGGTCTCGCCTACCGGACCTTCCGCGTCGAGTACGACGGGCTGGCCGGCCCGTGGACCGACCTGTTGCTGGTCACGCCGTCGGGCTTTCGCGACGCGGTCAGCGAGACGCCGTGGACCGTGGACGCGTTCGTCGGGACCGAAATCGATGGCTCAGCCTACGGAGTCCAGCTCTCGCTGCCGGAACAGTGAAATACAACTCCGCGGGCGGGCCTCAGCGCGTGTACGTCTCGATGCGCTCGATGTCGTCTCCAGCGAAGGTGAACACGTCGACGAACCCGACGATGCGCTCGCCGTCGGCATCGAGCAGGCGGCCGCGAGCGATGACCTCCGCCGTCGCCGTGTCGTCGTGGGCTGGGTCAACCGCACTGTCCTCCTGACGACAGTAGAGGCCGTCGAGCGGATGGGTGGTGTCTGTCTGGGGCCGTTCTTCGCGCATGAACTGGACGAACTGGCCCCGGCCTTCGATGGTTCGGTCGGGACGGTCGTGGGCGAACGACGGGGCGAGCAGCGAAGCCAACCGGTCGTAATCGTCGCCGTCGATGGCGTCATAGTAGGCCCGTGTCCGCTGAAGGAGCGCGGGTCGCATCACAGGCCTGATTCGGATTCCTCAGGCGTGTCTCTGTCGCTCTCCGTGTCGGATGTCTCGTCAGCTGCTTCTGGACCGGAATCGTCAGCTTGCTCGGGTTCGGCTGCGTCGCCCGTATCGCCGTCGTCGGCCGTCGGGTCGGCCAGGTCCAGCTCGACTGCGTCGTCGGTCTCCGTCTCCGAGGCGGTGGCGGCCTCCGGCGACGAGCCGGCAGTCGACTGCTCGCCGTCCGGCACGTCCTGTGCGGAAGCGTCGTCCGTTTCGCCGACCGTGTCGGGGGGCGCTTCGACCATGGCAGTCGGGGCCTCGTCCAGCGGCTCCGTCGGCTCGGTCTCGGCCTCGCTGGCGGCCAGTTCGGCCTGTATCTCCTCGATATCGGTGTCGTCGACGTCCGAGATCTCTCCCTCCCCGTCAGCCGCCGACACCGGTTCCGGCGGCGCGTCGTCGGCTCCCGACACGCTATCGTCGTCCGCTGTCGACGGGTCCGAAGGTGTGGTCGCAGTCTCCGGACTTGCCGTTTCGTCGGCTGCGTCTTGCATCTCGTCAGTCTCGTCCGCACCCTCGGACGGCGGTATCGAATCCGGCGGCGATTCAGGGGCCGATGGAGCCGTCTCTGCTAGTTCACTGTCTGTCTGCTCGACTTCCTCGTCGATATCAACGTCAAGCGAGGTATCCACAGCCGTCTCGTCCTGCGTGAGGAACGCCGGTCGGTCGTCGTCGTCCTTTTCCAGCGTCTCCATATCTGGCGGCCATGGACCGTCGGGGTCCGGTGGCTCTTCGTAGCCGCGGGCCGTTTCCAGCGGCCGCTCGGCGTCGTCCCGGAGTTGCTGGCCTTCTGCTCCGTCCCCGCTAGAGTACTCGCGGGCGGCCTGTGTGAGCCAGTCGCTAGCCTGCCACAGCGAGTTCGCCTTGGTCTTTGTGTCCTCGTAAATCGGTCTCAGAGACCCATCATCAACGAACCGGACAGCCGTGTCGAAGTGGTCTTCGGCATCGGCGAACTCGTCGCGTGCCTGCTGGAAGTCACCCTGTGCGACCATCCACTCCGACTCGCGGAAAGCATTCATCGCCGCAGTGAACGCGCGCCGACCCTCGGTGTAGTGGGCGTGGCCGACGCGGTAGCGGGCGAACGCGGTGTCGTCGCCACCGGTGTCGGCGATGGCGTCCTTGATTTCTCCGACGCGAGGGAGCTGCTGGAGGTCGTCAGTACTCCACGCGTACTGCACGTCGCCGTCGTGGTCGATGACGACGACGGCCCGCTCGATGAGCTGCTGGCCGATATCGTCGATAAAATCGAGTCCGTACTCGCGGGCGACATCGTGGTCGGTGTCGGACAGGAGCGGGATGTTCAGGCCGTAGCGATCAGCAAAGGCCCGGTGGCTGTACACCGAGTCCGGGCTGATTCCCAGAATAGTCACGTCCTTTTGCATCGTAAACAGGTCGAGTTCGTCCAGGTCACAGGACGTCTCGTCACAGGCCGGATTGAAATCCGCCGGGTAGAACGCGAGGATGACCACGTCCTCGCCGAGATAGTCGGACAGCCCGACTCGCTGGCAGTCGCCGTCGACGAGTGCCGGCAGTTCGAACAGTGGTGCTGCCGTCCCCTCTGAAAGCACACGTTGTACAACCCAGTCCGGCTATAACAGTGTTTGCACGCTATCACAGAACGAGTCGCTTTTATCCGCCACAGTGATAGCTCTCCTGTGGAACTGCACGTCCGGTACGAGGGCGACGACGACCCAGACAAATGTAGCGCGCGGAAACTGGCCCGCATGGACGAGGCCGAACTTCACCGCGCGACGCGGTCGACGCCGCCCGGCATCGTGCTCAACCCCTTCGCCGAGCAGGCGCTGTCCCCGGCTGACCGACCGACCGCCGGCGACGGCGCTCGCCACAGCCGCCTGGTCGCGCTGGATTGCTCCTGGGAAACCGCCGAGCGAGAGGCGTTCGACCTCGAAGGGGTGCACCGCTCGCTCCCCTTCCTCGTCGCCGGCAATCCGGTCAACTACGGAACGGCGTTCCAGCTCAACACCGTCGAAGCGTTCGCCGGCGCACTCGCCATTCTCGGGGAACGTGACCACGCCGAGCGGATTCTCTCGACGTTCTCCTGGGGCCACACGTTTCTGGAACTGAACGAGGAGCCGCTGGCGCGGTACGCGAACTGCGAGGACTCGGGCGACGTTATCGACGTACAGGACGACTACCTCACCGAGGAGTAGTCATCCGGACGTTGCTGGCTTCTCGTGGAGTGGTGCATCACAGTGTGGACAGGCCCGCCGTGCGTGTGCCTCCAGCACGTCGTCGATGCGTTCTCCACAGGCTTGACACCGCATGAGAATAGTTAGTATCCGTACAATAATGTAGCTTCGCCTTCACTTCTCAGGGTGTTTACTGGAACCCGGTTCCGATGCCGCTCGGAGCCGCTGGCGGGGTCAACGGACTCGTCGGCAGGTCCATGTCCGGGTCGGGGTCGTTGTAGCCGCCGGGCGCGACGTCGTTTGGACCGTCGGGGTAGCACAGCGACGCCAGCGCCTGAATATGGTCGCGGCCGACGCCGAGTTCGAACTGGCCGCCGCCGTACAGGTCGATATCGTGTTCCTCGCAGTAGTCGATGGTCGCAAGCACCGACTCGACAGTCCCGCACCGCGAGGGTTTCATGTTGAGCCACGCCGGTTCGAACGGGAGCGCTTCGATGCTCTCGACGCCGGTGATAGGCACGTCCCAGGTGACACGGGCTTCTCGGCCGTCGAAAATCGGCCGGGTCGCCTCGGTCAGGTCGGGGTCTTCGACCAGCGCGTCCGGGAGGCCGTCGACGACGCGGCGGTAGAACTCTGGGTCAGCCGCCACATCGACATCGGTCCCCTCATACAGCCCTTTCAGGTCCAGCACCCGAACGTCGTAGTCGGTCAGTTCGTCGACGAGGGCGTCGCTCCAGGACGGTGTGGGGTCGAGTTTGAACGACAGGTCACCGTAGCGCTCACACAGCGTCGCCAGTCTGTCAGTCGTCGGCGGCGTGTCGTCGTCCGCGTTCGAGAGTCGCGTCGAGACGACGAAGTTCACCGGGTCGTACTGCCGGTCGAGTGCCGTCCCGAGGTCCGTATCGGCCTGCTTCAGCGCCAGGTCCAGCGCCGCGCTCTCGAACCCCCAGCGCCGGTAGTGCCGGAACCGCTCCTCATCTGAGGGTTCGGGCCACAGATCGGCTTCGGAAAGCGCCGTCGAGAACGAGTCGACGGTGTACTCGCCGGCTAGCGGGGAGTCCGCGCCCTGCAGCGCATCGCTGTCCTGCAGCGCGTCGTGAGCCTCGGTCGTGTACGTCACGTCCTCGCCGCTGCCAGTCTCACCCGCACCGGAGAGGTGGACAACAGTCGTCACCCGGTCGAATCCGCTGGAGGTGGCCCGTTCCCGGCGCTCGAACGCACAGCTCTCGACGGTGATCGGGAGGTCTGCGACGTGGTCGTACATACTCCGGCTTCGCCGCTCGGACATCTAAAGCCAGCGGCGACTGGCAGAGGCCCTTCAGACAGCCAGAGGCCCACCCGGTGGCCGTCTGGGCGGCCAAGACGGGAGGGGCGTTCTGGCTCTCGGTATCGTTCCACGCTGAATGGGTTCCGGCCCGAAACTCAAAGCTTAAACGCGCGCACCGGAAACAATCGTGCATGGCTAGCTTCGAGACAGCGTCCGACCGACTCCTCAACAAGCAGATCTGCATGCGGTGTAACGCTCGGAACCCAGAGCGCGCCCAACAGTGCCGGAAATGCGGCTACGGCAACCTGCGCCCGAAGGCGAAAGAAACCCGTAGCGCCTGATTTTCGGCCCAGTTACCGCCGCCATCCGGTGGCAGTTCGTCGTCAGTCCGCTACTGTCCAGTGTGTTCACTGTCCACGGACTGTCGGTCGAGCGTCGCCATGCGAACCGACGCGTGTGAGACGATGAGTTCCAGCAGCTTTTGATCTTCTTCGCCGACAGCCGTCTCATCCGTCGTGACCGAGATGACGACTGTCGTCGTGTCCTCGTCGTCCAGAGCGACCGCCGACACACAATCGGTGACGGATTCGGGGATGTCAACGGGGAACGGCCGGTCGTGAACAGTGACCGCACCCTGTTGCTGTGTCCGGACCGCGCGGGCAAACTCGCCGACGACGTCGGCAGGGATAGTTCGAACAGTGTTCGCGAACGTGACCGTATCACCGTCGCTGAGCCGGATAACGGCCGTTTCATCCATGCCAGTCATCGTACCGAAGGCCTCGACGACGAAGGCAGCGACGCCGTCGACGCTGGGGGCACTTGCGATGGCGCGTCCGTAGTTGTTCACGTCGGCCGCTTTCCCGGCGAACGCTTCGACGCGGTCGCGTTCGGCCGTTAGTTCGCGCAGCCGATTGCGACTTCGGGCATCGTAGAGGCCGACCAGAACGCCCGCAAGCGCGCCGACGGTGATGAGGTCCACTGTCAGATACGACGCTCGGGCGAGTGAGCCGGAGGTCACACGCTGGCTGAACAACAGCAGCGCCGCGATGGCGGCAAACGCCACAACGCCGCCGGCAGCCCATACCGCAACACGGGACGTGGCCCCCTCGAACGTCGTGTCACGAGCGAGCCAGATACCCGCGTACGCTATCGCAAGCCCCATCGCCGCAAAGGGAAGCGCGTCGACCGCGACCGCCACTGGAATCTGTGTCTGCTGGACTGCATGCAGCACCTGCATCGCTGCCAAGATGACACCGGAGAGCGCGAGCGTCGCCCCCGTCAGAAGTCGCTGGTTCATGCAGTCGAGTGTCGGCCCTACCACTAGAGCGTTGTGCCGGTGTCAGGTAGTCACTCGTCGGGGTACTTCGGCTCTCGACGCTCGGCCCGCTCAAGAGCGCGCTCGACGACTTCGCGGACATCGCCGTGGAAGACACCGCCGTGGCCCGAATACATGTGTTCGACGCCTGCCGGCATGCGATCGAGAATGCGCTCGATGCTCTCGATGAGGCGCTCGCGGGACTGACCCGGGCGGTCGGTACGGCCGAAGGAGCCGTCGTCGAACGCGCCGTCGTCGTGGACGACCACGTCACCCGAAAACAGGGACGACTCAGAGACGAGCGAGACGTGGTCGTCGGCGTGGCCCGGAGTATAGATGACCGAACACTCCTCGTCGCCAACGGTGAGCGTGTCGCCGTCGGCGAGGGCGTGGTCCCGGCGCGGATGGGAGCCGTAAGCGTACAGCGGCGCGTCGAAGGCGTCGAGGACAGCGTCGAGTTGCTGGACGTGGTCGCCGTGCTGGTGAGTCAACACGACGGCGTCGAGCGCATCGGCGTGTTCGCGGATGACATCGACGACGCCACGCATCGCGCCGGCGTCGACCAGCGTCGTCTGCGCACCGGTCGCAAGATAGGCGTTGCAGGTGAACGTCTCGGCTTCGGCAGTGACGTTGTGAACGTCCATACACGAAGTCAGTGGCGCGGCTTGCTTGAGTGTACTGTCCGGTTTAGCCGCAGTTGCCACAGCGGTTTCGGCAAAAAAACCGGAGAATATCATGTTGATAGGCTAACACGCCTGAGTCGCCGAGTGATTTTTTACTGTGAACGTCATAGTTGTACACGTACCATGGGGTTCGGGAGCTACGACGAATCGGAACAAGACAATCAGGAGTACGACACAGACTTCGAGGACGAGGACGGCCTCGATGCTGAAGAAAACGCCCACGAGGGCGACATCGAGTACGAGTTCACCGCGTCGAACGACGAACTACTCGACAGACTGGAAGACATCAAGGACAACCAGAACACGTGAAAGCAGGGGCACGGGCCCTCGGCGTCGCGGAGTCGTACCGAGCGGAAACCAGTCAGTTTGCTGGCGCTGTCGTCCGCGCCAGCAGAGTGACTGACGGCTTTGTTTTCAGCACTGCCACGGTCGGCGGGAGCAACGCGACCGAGACGGTGTGTGCGATGGTCGACCGACTGGACCGCGAGGACATCCGCTACCTGCTGGTGGCGGGAATCGCGCCGGCGTGGTTCAACGTCCTCGACCTCCGGCGGATTCACGACCACATCGACCTGCCGGTCGTCTCGGTCACCTTCGAGTCCTCGCCAGGGCTCGAAGGGGCCATCCGCGAGGCGTTCGATGACCCCGATGTCGTGCAGGACCGACTGGCGACCTACCGCGCCCAGCCGGAGCGCCGACCGGTGACGGTGAACGACGAGACGGTGTACGTCCGGAGCGTCGGCCTCGACGACAGCACCGCCGCGGATGTGGTTCGGGCATTCACGCCGGAAGGCGGCCGTCCGGAGCCGCTCCGGGTCGCCCGACTGGCGGCGCGGGGGCTGGTCGAGATGGAGTAAGTCGTACAGCGGTGGTGACAGACCGGAAACGACGTAACGCGAGTCACCAAAACAGCGCCACGGCTGTCAGTTGCCACACCAAAAGTTGGCTATTGCTAAATTAGATATAGCGTTTTGGGGGTATTCAGGCCATTAATGTCGTACAACATCTTACTATTAGCAATAGCTAAAGACAGCCTGATTGTCCGGCACTGTGTTTGTAGAGATACAATGGCAGAAAGCAGAACACAGGCACGGAATGCCGTAGAGCCCGCAGACACGGACGAGCAGACGAATGTCGACAGTAGCGTGAGCCGCTACGAGGGCGACCAGCCGACAGAACACAGCGTCTACGGCACGCGCCAGCAAGACGACCAACTCGTGTTCTTCGACGGCCAGTTCCCCGACGCGGAAACGGTTCGCAGCGGCGACGTGCAGGCACAGACGCTCGCCGCGCTCGACCAGATTCGTGCCATGGCTGCCGAATCCGGTCTCGAACCGCGTGACCTGATGCGGACGACGGTGTACCTCACGGAAATGGAGCAGCTCCCGGCCGTCAAGCAGGCGTACGCAGCATTTTTCGACGGACGGCGACCGTCACGAACCGTCGTCGGCGTTACAGACCTGCCGAACGACGCGGCGGTGCAGATCGAAGCAACGGGTGTACGGCGGTAGTCGCTGCCAGCGTTTTCCGTTGTCGGCCTTAATCCGCGGCCTCCCGGCGGACCGCTGCGTTTGAGAGTCCCCGGTGCAAACGGCAGAGCATGGAGCAGATGGACGGCCTCGACGTCGTCGGCTGTGAGCGCTGTGATGCCCTCTGCAACTCGCGCTCGCGCATTGTCAACGGCGTCGGCCCCGAAGATGCGGACCTGCTGTTCGTCGGGGAGGCCCCCGGCGCGAACGAGGACGAACAGGGCGAGCCGTTCGTCGGGCGGAGCGGTGACGTGCTCGACGAGGCGTTGCGCGAGGCTGGCCTCGACCGCGGCGACGTGCGCATCACCAACTGCGTGCGTTGTCGCCCACCGGACAACCGCGACCCGCGAAAAGGCGAACTCGCGAACTGCCGTGCGTATCTGGAGACAGAAATCGACCGCGTCGACCCTGAAGTCGTGGTGACGCTCGGGAAAGTACCGGCCGAGCACCTGCTAGAGCGCGACGTGGCCGTCACCGGCGAAGCCGGCGACGTGTTCGACGTGGCTATCGCCGGCCAGCCACGCCGCGTCCTCGTCTCCGTCCACCCGGCGGCGACGCTGTATGACCCCAGCCAGAAAGAAACGTTCGAGGCAGCGCTTTCGACCGCCGCAGAGTTCACTGACGCACAAAGCGGACAGTCACGGCTCGGCGAATTTTAACTGTTCCCAGACGTGTCCGGCAGACAGGCTACGCCGTCGCCAGTTCCATCGCCTCTGCCTTCGTGTCGACCAGTGAAATGTCGACACCTGAAATCTCGCCGACCCGACTCTTGAGCGCCATCTTCTTGATCCCTTCAGAGACGATAATCCAGTCTGAGATACCGAACTCCTTGCCCGCCTCCGCGGCCTCCTGTGCGCGTGTGAACACGTCGTCGTTCAGTGACGCCTCCATCTGGAGATTCGAGATGTGCGTATCGACCGCCGGCTGTGAGGCGAGTTCCTCGAACCGTTCATTGACTTTCGCAAACGTCTCGTCCGTCATCTCCATCTCTTCGGGAAACTCAGCGATGAGAACGTTACCGTCGACGTACAGCACGTCTGTAATATCAACCATCACCGACCGTATGCAGTAGATGAATAAAACTGGACAGCCTTATTTTCACAGTTGATATTCTCGTCGGCCCGGGTGTCTGGCTGGCAGCGGCACCACCCATCGGCCAGTGGTTGTACGGAAAGCTTGTTCGAACAGGAAACCACTTACCCCCCGTTCGCCTACGACAACGTATGAGTGTCAGACAGACGACCGCGGACGTGGTCGTCGTCGATTACGGACTGGGAAACCTCCGGAGCGTCACGCGTGGGCTGGAGCGGGCCGGCGCGGACGTGACTCTCTCAGAGGACCCCGCGGAGTTCGACGCGGCCGACGGCATCGTCCTGCCGGGCGTCGGAGCCTTCTCCGAAGGGATGGACAACGCCGGGCCGTTCCGCGAAGCGCTGGTCGAACAGGCCGAGGCCGGCAAGCCACTGTTCGGAATCTGTCTCGGGATGCAGATGCTCCTGACGACGAGCGAGGAGGCGGACCACGAGGGGCAGGGCGACGCCGAGGGGCTGGACCTCATCCCCGGGAAGAACGTCCGGTTCAGCCGCGACCAGACCGTGCCACACATGGGCTGGAACGAACTCGACGTGACGCGGGACCACCCACTTGTCGAGGGTGTCGACGGCGAGCACGCGTACTTCGTCCACTCCTACTACGCCGTCCCCGACGACGAGCACGCGACGGTGGCGACGACGGACTACGGGACGGACTTCGCCTCGATCGTCGCCAACGACGCCGGCAACGTCTTCGGGACGCAGTTCCACCCAGAGAAGTCGGGTGAGACAGGGCTGCGTATCCTCCGGAACTACGTCGACTACTGCCTCGACCGCTGAGCGGTCGCTCGGGGATTCGTATGTCTACAGAAGATTCTGTCGTCCTGCTCACCGGCGCAGCGTCGGGTATCGGCGCGGCGACGGCGCGGGCGTTCGCCGACGCGGGCTGGACCGTCTACGCGACGGACATCGAAAGTGGGTTTCCAGACGACATCCGCGAGCGCTGTCGCTGTCTCGAACTCGACGTGACCGACGACGCACAGATAGCAGCTGTTGTCGACCACATCGGCTCGGAGGCGGGCCGGCTCGATTGTCTGGTGAACAACGCCGGGTACGGTGTTGCCGGCCCAGTTGAAGACGTCTCCAGCGACGAGGTTCGGGAGCAGTTCGACGTGCTGGTTCACGGCCCACACCGGCTCGTACAGGCGGTGCTCCCCGAGATGCGCGAGCACGGTGGGCGCATCATCACGGTCTCCAGCGTGCTGGGCCACACCGCGTCGCCCGGCCTCGGCGCGTATTCGGCCGGGAAAGCCGCCGTAGAGTCGCTTACCGACGCGCTTCGGATCGAGATCGCCGGAGCGGACGAACTCCACGTCTCGCTCGTCGAACCGGCGTGGGTCGAGACCGGCTTCGCCGATGGCGCGCTGGGGCGTCTGAGCGAGGAGGACCGGACGCCGGCCTACGACCGGACGTACGACGGGCTAGAGGACGGCTGGGTACTCACCGGTGGGCCACTGGCGACGACGCCGGAGGCCGTCGCGGCGTCGGTGCTGGCCGCAGCGACCGACGACCCACCGAAGGCCCGCTACCCCGTCGGAGCCTTCGCCACGTTCGTCCGGTGGACCCACTGGCTTCCGGCGCGACTGCAGGACCCGATACACCGCGGGTTCGGTCGAGCAAGCGCGTTTCTGGGGCGGTGGTTGGGATGACGAAACTGACCGACTGCGACCGGGTTCGACTCTCGACCGGCCACGAGGTGACGCTCCCGCTGGTCACCGAGGCGACGGTCGCCGGGGCGATGCTCCCAGCGCGGTACGACGTTGCGGCGTCGCTGCTGCCCGACGGACTGACGCCGGTCCGAGCGACGGCCCGGAGAGCCGCGGTCGTGCTCCTCTGTGTCGAGTACCATCGCATCGGCGACGACGCGATGGCCCCCTACGACGAGTTCGCGGTGATGATTCCAGCGACCACGGCGGGCTGGCGGCCACCGCTGCTCCCACTCCTGACTCGGGCGGCCGGCAGCTACGTCTGGTCGCTGCCGGTGACGACCGAGCCCGCTCGCGCTCTCGGCGACGAAATCTGGGGCTACCCGAAGACGGTCGCCGACATCACCCACCGCGACAACGCGACCCGCCGCGAGACGACGGTCGTCGAGGACGGCGACCGCGTGGCAACGGTCGGCATCGACTGGCCCCGGACCTGGGAGCGCCGGGAAACGCTCGAGAGCTACGCAGTTCGGGAGGGACAGCTCGAACGGACACCAATCGAGTTCCAGGGGAAACTGGGGGCCACACCGCTGAGCGGTCGCGTCGACGTGGACCCGGGCGACCACGAGCGGGCCGACACGCTCCGCTCGCTCGAACTCGGCTCTCGGTCACTACTACGATTCTCGCTGGAGGGACGGATTACGTACGGCGCTGGGCGGCCGGTGGAGCGGTAGCAGGGCAGTCGTTGTAGCAGTAGCACGTCGATAAAATGCAAAACGGTGCGGAAACTGTGCCGCAAGCATACCGCGCGCCAACAGCGCGTGGTTTCACGCGAATCGCGGCGCGATTCGCGCCTTTTTCGCCACCGAAAGACTCGCTTCGCTTGTCTTTCGAGCCTTGCTTCGCTTCGCTCAGCAAAACCACGTTTTTGCCGCGAGCGGTGCGCGTGTAGCGCTCACCCGAGCGGAAAAAAGGTGGTCTAGAGGAATTCGCGGACCTCCGAGTACCACATGTCGTGGTCGTCGACGGCGTCGATGGCCTCGGCGATGCGAACGGCAATCGCATGCCAGCAGAGCTGGTCGGGGTCGTCGGCGTCGAGATTGTACTCGCTGTCGGCGCAGGTACAGCCGCCGTCCTCGACGATGTACTCGTCGTCGTGGCCGACGACGACGGTGAAATCGCGGTACTGCTTGACGCGGCTCTCGCCGACAGCCTCGATGGCCTGATGGCCGCGATCATCGTGGACGGCGACGATAGCCGACACTGCATCCGGGGTCAGCTCCCCGGCGGCTTTGAGCTCGGCCACCCACTCCTCGACTGCGGTCACATCCATGCTACGGAAAGGGGTGACAAAACGGCGTCGGCTTCAATAGCCACGTCCCGGCTGTCTGGCAACCGTCGGAGGAGTTATCAATGCTTGTACTGTGCCCAGAAGCATAAACACGGAGTACAGGTTTGTTCCAACATGAACCTCGACTTCCCGTGGCTGGCGCTGGGCTCGTTTGCCTCGGGAATCGGGTCGCTGTATCTGCTGGCCCAGCTCCAGACGCACTGGGACAAGCCCGGCGCGCGGTGGTTCGTCGCGACCATCGTCACGCAGATAGTCTGGTGTTTCAGCTACGGCGTGGCGCTGCTGGTGTTCGACCGGACACTGCGCCTCGCTCTGGAGATGGTGTCCTGGCTTGGCATCATCTGGATCGGCTTCTGTTTCCTCTCCTTTGCGCTTGGCTACACCGGCCGGACGAACGTCCTCGAAAGTGGCTGGTACCGGGGTGTGGCGGTGCTCCCGCTCGCTGGAACGGCGCTCGTCGTCACGAACCCGCTCCACACAGTCGTCTGGGAGGGGTTCCGGGTCGTGTCGACCGCTGGCAGCGCCGGAGCGGACTACGCCGTCTTGCCGATGGGGCTGCTCACGATCATCGTCGCGATGCTGTTCGTCAGTTTCGGGACCCTGCTGGTGTTCGATACAGTCGTCAGCTACGGCCCGCTGTACCGGCGCGAGGCGCTGGCGGTCGGTCTGAGCCCGATTCCGCCCGGAGCCGCGGTGTTGGTGTGGGCCGGCGGCATCGGACCGGTTCCGACCGTCAATCTGACGACGCTCCTGTTTCTGCCCCACGTCGCGCTGGACCTGTACGCGTTTGTTCGCAGCGACATGTTCGAGTTCCACCCGGCGACCCGCCGGGCCGGCGAGCGGGCGGCCATCCACGATATCGCCACGCCGGTCGCCATCGTGGACGACCAGAGGCGGGTGGTGAACCTCAACCCCGCCGCCGAGGGAATGCTCGGCGTGGATAAGCGTGAGGGGCTGACAGAACCACTGAACGGCTTCCTGATCGGTGATGACATCCCACCCGACGGCGAGAGTTCCCGGGTGTCCATCGAAACCGGAGGCCGACGCCGCGAGTTCAAAATCCGGCAGACGGCGCTCCGTGACGAGGCGGGCACGCAACTGGGATACACGGTCGTCTTTCAGGACATCACCGACGAGATCCGTCGGGAGCGCCGCCTCGAAGTGCTCAATCGCTTTCTCAGACACAACGTCCGCAACGAGAGTGTCGTCATCCAAGCCCGGGCGGAGTTGCTAGCGGCGGAGCTCGACGGCGACCACGCCGACCACGCAGCGACCATCGAGCGGTCGGTCAGTCGTCTGGTCGATTCCGGACAGAAGGCCCGAACACTCGCAGAAGCGGGTGCTGGCGACGCAGCTCTCGAATCCGTTTCACTGGCTGACCTCGTAACCGAAGTCATAGCGACTGCCCGCGACGGAAACGATGGCTCGGTCGCCGTGGAGATACCCGACGACCTCCGGCTGACGACCCAGCCCGCCCTGCTGGAGATTCTACTTGCGAACCTCGTCGAGAACGCCCTCCAGCACGTCCCGGACGCCGTCGTCACCGTCGGCGCGACGGTGGATGGCGGCGACGTCGTGCTGACCGTCAGCGACAACGGACCTGGTATTCCAGAGCACGAACTCGGCGTGCTGGAGCGGGGCCGCGAGACGGACCTGAACCACGGCAGCGGCATCGGCCTCTGGCTCGTCCGCTGGACGACCACGACGCTTGAGGGGGAGCTCGAATTCGACACGAGCGACGGGACGACGGTGACTGTTCGATTGCCCCGAGAGCGGACGGCCGCCGAAGCGGCGTGAGCGGTACTCGCGGAGCCGGTTCGCTGACCGTGCTAAGTGCGATTGTACAGCCGACGTTCTCAGTGCGATGACACCATCAACGTCGGGCGGGACTGAAAGGGGCGAGGCGCTGGCGGACGGCGGGCGATGCAAGCACTGGACGAGCGACTGTAAGGAGCGAGGAAGCGCGCAACGAGCCCCCCCGATGCCAGCGCCTCGGGGCTTTCTGGCTGTTCACAGTTGCCTGAGGAATAGCTGAGACAACAGGCAGGTTCGAACGACTTAACGGCGCAGACACGGACCGGTGAGTATGCGCGTCAGTGAGGGCCGGGTGACGGTCACGGTGCCGGAACAGCCGGAAGCGGGGAAGGGCGCGGACGTGTTCTTCAATCCCGTTCAGGAGCTGAACCGAGACATCACCGTGGCGGCGCTACGGGCCTACCGAGAGCGAACCCCCCGCGTGTCGACATATCTGGACGCCACCGCCGCCAGCGGCATCCGGGGCGTCCGCGCGGCGGCCAACGACTGGGAGACGACGCTGTGTGACATCGACGACGACGCGACGGCGCTGTGTGAACAGAACCTCGAACGCAACGACCTCGCGGCTTCGGTTCGGCGGTCGGACGCGAACGTGCTGATGCACTCAGAGGCGTTCGACGTGGTGGACGTGGACCCCTTTGGCACGCCGATTCCCTTCGCCGACGCGGCTATCCAGGGGACCAAACACCTCCTCTGTGTGACGGCCACCGACACGGCTCCCCTCTGCGGAGCGCACTTCGAGAGCGGCGTCCGCTCCTACGGTGCCGTCCCGCGAAACACCGAGTTCCACGCCGAGATGGGAATGCGCGTCCTGCTGTCGGCGATGGTCCGGACGGCGGCCCGCTACGACATCGCCGCTCGGCCGATTCTCAGCCACGCGACGAAACACTACGCCCGGACCTACCTGGCGTTCGACCACGGCGCGAAGGTCGCCAACGACTGCATCGACGAACTGGGCTATGTCCACCACTGCCAGCACTGCCTCTGGCGCGACCACGATTACGGCCTCATCGCCGACCCGCCCGAGGAGTGTCCGGTCTGTGAGAAACACCTCCAGACGGCTGGCCCTATCTGGCTGGGCCGGACCTGCGACCCCGACTTTACCGACGCCGTCGCCGGCCAGATCACCGAAGAGATGGGCACTGCCGACGAGGCGACAGAGTTGCTGGCGACGCTCGGAGCGGAGATCGACACGCCGACCCACTACGACCAGCACCGCCTCTGCAAACGCTGGGGGCGCGGCGCGGAGGCGATGGATGCTTTCATCGAGAAACTGCGCGACGCCGGCTACGCGGCCTCCCGGACCCACTACGGCGGCACGACGTTCAAGACGGACGCCGACGTGGTGGCAATCCGAGAGGCGACGGCGGAGTAGTGGAGCCGAGAACCGCAACCAATACCGAGAATTGCGACAAGATTGTGACGTTCGAACTGCTTCCTACCGACCGTTTGCACGGCCAAGGCTCTCTCGAACCGCGGAGGCGAGGTCGTAGGCGAGCAGGTACACCGGGCGCAGGAAGTAGTTCGCCATCCCCGCGAGACCGAGCAGCCCGCCGATGGCCTGCACCTCACCGGGCGTGGCAGACAGGCGGACGAGCAGCGCCAGCGCCGTAGCAAGTGGCGCGAGGTACAGCGACCGGCCGACGCCCCCCAGATCGACACCCGCGACGAGACCGAATCGGTCTTCGTCAGGACGAGCAGCGAACAGAACAGCCGTCAGTGCCAGCAGGCCTACGACAATCGGCAGAGACGCGCCGATGCCGGCGACGCCGAGGCCGATAGCCAGTGCGGCCGCGACGAGCAACAGGACGGTTACCTGCATCGTCCCGTGCCGGATGGCCGCTTCCGTATCCATATCCGGTCGTTGCAGCGGCGCTGTATAAACCCTGTGAGGGCGACGCCCCTTTCTTAACACCTTTCCGGGTCGACCGCAAAGCGGCGGCGAACACGTGCCCTCCACGTACAACCCGGTCCGCGGCGTTCTGCTGTTCATCGGTGGCCTGCTCGCGCAGTTCGACCTCGTCGAGCGCGAGCGGGTCCGCCGGGCGACGGACCTGTCCTGGCCCCGGATCGTCACCGGGCTCGCCCGGATGTCGAAGTCGACGGTTGACGTGGCGATGGTCGGCCTGGCACTCGGGCCGACTGCTATCGCCGGCGTGGGCTTCGCCGCCCCGTTCTGGGAACTCGTGTTCGCGCTAGGTGGGGGTGTCGCCGGCGGGACAATCGGGATGGTGTCACAGCGCTACGGAGCCGACGCCGACGAGGAACTGGCGGTCACCGTCACGACCAGCGCCGTCGTCGTAGTTGCAGTGACAGTCCCGTTTGCGGCAGTGTACTGGACCCTACCCAGCACCCTCGTCGCGTTGGTCGGGACAGGTAACCAAGCAATCGGGTACGGTGTACAGTACCTGCGTGTCGTGGCGCTTGGCGTTCCATTCGCGGTGCTCAATCTCATCGGAAGCCGGGCGCTCGTCGGAGCCGACGACGCCTGGACGCCGATGCTGTTGCGGGCCGGCGGCGCGGTCGGAAACATCGTCCTGAGTGCCCTGCTCATTTTTGTGGCTGACCTCGGGGTCGTCGGTGCGGCGCTTGGGACAGTCGTCGCGAACGTTCTCGTCACGGCCGGGTTCGCCGTCGGACTGGCTCGTGGGCGGCTCCCGATTGTCGGTTCGTTGCCGATCCAGATACCGGTCTCTCGACCGTTCTTCGATAGCGAGGTGGCTCGCGACCTCACACGGACCGGGGCACCGCTGGTGGGGGCCAACCTCGCGCGGACCGGGGCGCAGTTCCCCCGACTGTTCATCGTCGGCCTGATCGGCCCTGGCGTCGTATCAGCATACGTCGTGGCGCTACGGGTCCGTGCGCTGCTTGACACGCCGAACTGGGGGCTGAGCCTGGCGTCGAGCAGCCTCGTCGGGCAGGCGCTTGGCGACGGCGATGAAGCCGAGGCAACCGTCTGGGGACAGACCGTCCTCCGACTGAGTATCGGCGTGTACATCGTCGTCGCGGCGACGCTGCTCCCGTTCTCGCGGGGCATCGCCCGCCTGTTCGTCTCTGACCCCACAGTGCTCCCGCTGGTGACGGTATTCGTCGCTGTTGCGTGTGCCAGCGTCGTGTTCAGGGGTGTCGACGGCGGCTCGACCGGGCCGCTCCGTGCCAGCGGCGACACGCGCTGGCCGTTTTACTCACAGCTGGCCGGGATGTACCTCTTTGCCCTCCCGCTGGCGTATCTCGGCTACGTCACGCCGCTCGATGAACTCGCACTGTACGCCTCGCTGGTGGTCGAGACGGCCGTTCCCGCGGCAGTGACCTACTATCGCTTCCGGTCAGGGACGTGGCGGATCGTGAGCCGCTCGTACCGGCCGGACGCGGCGCTCGACGATTGACTGCTGTCGTCCCGGTCGGCTGACATCAGCCAGTCGACAGTATATTTGTGGCTCCACCCAGATGTGCTCGCGTGGACCGCACACGCGCTGTCTCCGTCGGTCGGAATGTCGTCCGCACCATCCGGGAGGAAGAGGTCTCCTTTCTCGCCGCCGGCATCGCCTACTACATGTTCGTCTCGCTGCTGCCCCTGTTGTTGCTGACGCTGGTCGTCGGCACACTGGCGGGCGGGGAGGCATTTGCCGAGCGAATCGTGGCGGCTGCTGGGGACGTGCTCTCGCCGACCGCCTCGACACTGCTTGAAGACGCGCTGACCAGCGGGGCCGGCCGCGGCGGCGCGACCGTCCTCGGTGTTGGCGTTACACTCTGGAGCGCGCTCAAGGTGTTCCGCGGGCTGGATACGGCTTTCAGTCGCGTCTACGGGACGGACGGCCCCGACTCGATTATCGGGGAGCTCGTGGACGGACTAGCCGCGCTGGGCGGCATCGGCGTCGCGCTGGTCGGCCTCGGCGTCATCGGCGCGCTCGGAACAGTACTCGGCGTACAGGTCGCACTCGGCGGCCTCGCGCTCGTTCCCGTGCTGGCAGTCGCCTTCCTCCCGCTGTACTACCTGTTCCCCGACGAGGAAATGACCATCCGGGAGGCCGTCCCCGGCGCAGTGGTCGCCGGCCTCGGGTGGACCCTGCTCGGCACTGGGTTCAACGTCTACGCGGCGCAGGCCGACTCGTATCAGGTGTACGGCGTCATCGGCGCGGTGCTCCTGCTCGTGACGTGGTTCTACTTCGCCGGGCAGGTGCTCCTCGTGGGCGCAGCGGTCAACGCGGCGCTCGCGGACCGGCAACTACAACAGGTATCGCGCCGACGGTCCGGCAAAGCGATGAGTGAGGACGCTGACGAGACCGACACGCCGCCGCCAGCCGGTGCTGACACGTCACGGACGCCCGACGACCTGACCGACGAGGAACTACAGGAACTCCGCGAGGAGTTCGAGTCGTTCCGCGAGGAAATCGAGGGGCGGACGTTGCACCGCGACGAAGTGAAATCGGACCTCAAGCAGTACGTCCGCCGCCGGATGCGGCGCGGCCACGCCCGACAGTGGGGCCCCTACATCGTCTTGCTGTACGGCACCATAATGACTCTTGGCGCGTTCTACTACCTGAAGGAGATATGGGCCGTGCTAGCGATGCTGGTCATCTGGCTGTCGGTGCTGGGCCTTTACGCCATCATGATTGCGGTCGGCGTGACCCTGACTGCGACCGGTCTCCCCGGACGACTCGTCGACCGCGTGCGCGACTGGCGACAGTGATACGGGCTGTCGGCGTCACCGAGGTGCTGTCAGCGCTGCCCGGCGCAGTCGTCGTGCTGTTCGCCCTCATCACCCAACTGGGCGATTTCTGGTTCACCTTCCTGGCCTGTGGCCTGCTGTACTGGCTCGGCCCGTGGACGCCGAAACTCGGTCGCGGCCTCACTCGCGACCGGACGGCGATGCTGGTGGCGCTGCTCGCAGTTGGCGTCGCGCTCGTCGTATCACTGAAGGGACTGTTCATGCTGCCGCGGCCGCCCGGAGCAGGCGCGGCCACCCACGCCGAACTACTTCCAGCGGCGCTACGGGGCGTCTACGAGTCGATGGCGACCGGTGAGGGCTTTGGCTTCCCCAGCGGCCACGCCACCCTTTCGCTGCTCGTCTGGGGCGGTATCGCGTGGGCACTCCGGGTCGGCACGCGCCGACAGCGTACCGCTGCCGCCGGGACAATCATTGCCCTCATCGGACTCTCCCGGCTAGTACTGGGCGTCCACTACCTCGCCGATATCCTCGCAGGCTTTGTCATCGCCGGGACGGCCTTCGCACTCGCTCTCGGGGCGCTCAAAACGCCCGAGCGGGTGTTCGGACTCGCAGCCGTCATCGCCGTGCTGGGACTGCTCGTCACCGGTGTCTCCCGCGATTCGGCCGGGGCGTTGGGTGTCGCCGTTGCGGGTGCCGCTGTCTGGTCGCTACTGGGTGAGACGATTCCGGAACCAACCCGGCGCGGTGTCGGTATCACGGCGTTGCTGGGCGTTGTCTCGGTCGGGACGTTTCTCGGCGTGACATTCGGGTTAGACCCGTCACCGGTCGCCGTCACGCTGCTTGCAGGACTTGGGACCGGGGCCTTGCTGACGCTACCGCTAGCCGGTGAGGGCCTCGTGAAAAAATACTGAACCGGCGGCCGTTTAGAACTTCTCGAGGTAGCGGTCGAGTTCCCAGTCGGAGACGTCGACCAGGTACTCCTTGTGTTCCTGACGCTTGGCCTCGATGAAGTTCTCGAAGACGTGCTCGCCGAGAGCGTCGCTGATGACCTCGTCCTTTTCGAGTTCGTCGACGGCTTCGCCGAGGTTCTCCGGCAGCGTGGTGATGCCGTACTCCTCGCGTTTCTCCTCGTCGAAGTCGTAGATGTTCTCGCGGACCGGGTCTTCACACTCGAGATCTCGCTCGATGCCGTCGAGCCCGGCGTGAATGAGCGCCGCGAAGGCGAGGTACGGGTTACACGACGGGTCGGGGAAGCGAGCCTCGATACGGCTGGCGGCCGGCGTGCGGGCGGCCGGCTTGCGGATGAGCGCCGAGCGGTTGCGGTCCGACCAAGCGACGTAGACCGGGGCTTCGTAGCCCGGGACCAGACGCTTGTAGGAGTTCACCGTCGGGTTAGTGACCGCGGTGATGGCCGGCGCGTGTTCGAGGATACCGGCGGTGAAGCTCTTGGCTGTCTCGGAGAGGTTGAACTCATCGTCCTCGTCGTGGAACGCGTTCTCGCCGTCATCGGTGAACAGCGAGATGTGCGTGTGCATCCCGGAGCCGTTGATTTTCGGGATCGGCTTGGGCATGAACGTCGCGTGCAGGTCGTGCTCGGCCGCGATGGCGCGAACGACGGACCGGAAGGTGGCGACGTTGTCGGCCGTGGTCAGGGCGTCGTCGTAGGTGAAGTTGATCTCGTGTTGCCCCTGTGCGACCTCGTGATGGGAGGCTTCGATGTCGAAGCCCATGTCTTCGAGGCCATAGATGATGTCACGGCGTACGTCGGACGCGAGGTCCTTCGGCGCGAGGTCGAAGTAGCCACCGGCGTCGTTGGTCTTGGTGGTCGCGCGACCGTCTTCGTCTTCCTCGAAGAGGAAGAACTCGGGCTCGGGTGCGGCGTTGACCGTATAGCCCATGTCCTCGGCGCGCTCGATTGCACGCTTCAGGACGCCACGCGGGTCGCCGGAGAACGGCTTGCCGGTCGAAGTGTCGATGACATCACAGATGAGACGGGCACTGGAACCGCCTTCGACGTTTTCTCTCCACGGGAGCACGGAGAACGTCGACGGGTCCGGGTCCAGACGCATGTCGGACTCCTGAATCCGGACGAAGCCGTTAATCGAGGAACCGTCGAAGTAGATTCCCTCTGTGAACGCTTTCTCTGCCTGGTCGGCTGTGATCGAGACGTTCTTGATCGTGCCGAGGATGTCGGTAAACTGGAGTCGGAGGAAATCGACGTTCTTCTCTTCGATCTCCTCAAGTACCTCCTCCGCCGCCTCTGAAAGTTCGCTTGTCATCTTTGGACACCCGATAGGAGCGGTGCTACTACTAAAACCCTGCTGATTTGCGCAAAGGTTTCGACGCTTTCGCTTACATTTGGACATTCGTAAAATTCTAATCCCTGGGGGGCGTCCCCCAATGTAATGACGTACGAAAATCTCGACCGTGAGCTAGTGAATGCCCTTCTTGGGGATGGCCGTGCCAGCCTCCGAAGCCTCGGAGAAGACCTCGACGTGTCGGTAACGACCGTCTCAAACCACCTGTCCGATCTCGAGGATGAGGGGATCATCAACGGGTACACCCCCAAGGTCGATTACGACAAGCTCGGCTACGACGTGACGGCCATCATCCAGCTCAAGGTGGAAGGGTCGTCGCTCCCGGCAGTCACCGATGACCTCGAAGAGCACAAGCAGATGATCTCGGTGTACGAGGTCACCGGCGACTACGACGTCATCGCGGTCGGGAAGTTCACCGACACCGACGGCATGAACGCCCAGATCAAGGAACTCCTCACCGACCCGGACATCAGGGAGTCGAACACCTCCGTCGTGCTCAACGCCGCGAGCGAACACGAGCAGTTCGACCTCGACCTGAAGGAGTAGCGACCGCCCTTCTGCAGTCGATCTGAACGATTTCAGAGCGACAGCTATGGGAGTCTGATTCCCGAGTGACATGGTATGCAACCCCACCCGCAAACAGTACCGACGAATACTTGACTGACCAGTCAGTTAGTCACACGTAATGAACGACGGCGACACGGCCGACGATATTATGGACGCGACGTACCGTGCGCTGTGTACGCACGGCTATGCGGATCTGACGATGCAGGACATCGCCGACGAGTCGGACAAGAGTAAGGCCGCCCTCCACTACCACTACGACAGCAAGCACGACCTCCTCTGTGCATTCCTCGAATATCTGTACGACGGGTTCGTCGACCGGATCGAAGACCCCGACGGCGAGACCCCACACGAGCGCCTGCTGTCGCTCATCGATTCCGTGCTGGACAAGCCGGACGACGGGAGCGAGGAATTCGGGACCGCAATTCTCGAAATCCGCGCCCACGCGCCATACGAACCCGGTTTTCGTGAGCGGCTCACGAAGTTCGACGACTACCTTATCGGCGAGCTCGAAGCGATTCTCGAAGACGGCATCGCCGACGGGACGTTCAAATCTGACCTCGACGCCGAGGAGACCGCCCGGTTCATCGTCACCGTCCTGACCGGGGCCGCGACCGAACGCGTCACGACCGGCCGCCCGGTCGAATGCACCCGGAACATGCTCGCCGAGTACGTTGAAACGCATCTCCTAGACGGTCAGGAGGAGGTCACAGCGTGAGCGTCCGGCAGAAACTGGGCCGTCTCGGTGCGCGGCTCGGCGGTCTGTTCAAGGGGCAGGACGAGCTGGACCTGACCAGCGGCGACATCGGCAAGCCGCTACTGTTCCTTTCTTTCCCCATCGTCATCACGAACCTGCTACAGGTGGCGTACAACTTGGCCGATACGTTCTGGCTGGGCCAGTACTCCACGACGGCGCTTGCGGCCATCTCCTTTGCCTTCCCGATGATCTTCCTGCTCATCTCGCTCGGGATGGGGCTGTCGGTTGCGGGGAGCGTACTGGTCGCGCAGCACACCGGGGCCGAAGAGCACCGCGAGGCCGAGTACGCTGCCTCCCAGACTGTGACGTTCGCACTGCTAGCCTCCGTGTTGCTCGGCGCGACTGGCTACTTCTTCGTCGAGGACTTCCTGTCGCTTCTGGGCGCGTCCAGCGAAGTGCTCCCGGGCGCGACGGGCTATCTACAGGTCGTCTCGCTCGGGCTGACGGCGATGTTCGGCTTCTTCGTGTTCATCTCGCTGATGCGCGGAGCCGGCGACACCATCACGCCGATGCTGGTGATGTTCGGGACCGTTGTGCTGAACATCGTCATCGACCCGTTCCTCATCTTCGGCTGGGGCCCGTTCCCCGAGATGGGCGTCGTCGGCGCGGCCGTCGCGACCATCTTCTCGCGTGGCGTCGCGCTGGTCGTCGGTATCGGTATCCTGCTATCGGGCAGGCGCGGGGTGCGGATTCACCTCGGCGATATGGCACCCGACTTAGAGTATCTCCGGAAGCTGCTCAGGCTGGGCATCCCGGCCTCCGTCGAGGGGACCGGGCGGGCGCTGTCGGTCAACGCCATGCTGTTCATCGTCGGGACGTTTTCCGTTACTGTCGTGGCGGCCTTCGGCGTCGGTATCCGTGTGTTCTCGCTGGTGTTCATGCCCGCTATCGCAATGGATCGGGGCGTCGAGACGATGACCGGCCAGAACCTCGGCGCGGAGCGGCCGGACCGCGCGGCGACGGCCAACCACTTCGCCGCAAAGGTGTCGTTCGCCATCCTCACCGTCCTCGGTGCGATCACTATCTTCGCCGCACCGGCCGTCGTCAGCGTGTTCAGCGACGACCCCGAAGTCGTTCGTATCGGCGCAGAGTTCCTCCAGTGGGTCGCCCCGACCTTCGGGTTCATCGGCATCGTCCGGGCCTACTCCGGCGGGTTCCGCGGGGCCGGCAAGACGCTCACGTCGGCGGCGCTGGCAGTCACCATGCTGGGAATCATCCGTCTGCCAGTCGCCTGGGTCGCCTCCCGCCCGGTCGCCGTCCCGGCCTGGCTCGGTCCGCAGATTGGTGACCTCTTCGCGTACTCGTTGGCCGAGCAGGGCATCTGGCTGGCCTTCGCCGTCTCGAACGTCCTTGCGGCCGGCCTCGCAGCGGCCTGGTTCCTTCGGGGAACGTGGCGCGAGGCCGACGCACGGGCCGGCAGCGAACCGGCCGTCGCCGACGACTGACTGCGTGGCTTGGTGAGAGAGCCACAAAAGGTTCTGCCAGCGCGCGTCAGCGCCGTTCGGCCCGCTCGAAGCGCTCGTCAGTCAGGTACACGCCGCCGTCCCGAACAGTGACCTCGATACCGTCGAGAGCGTCACCGGCACACGGACCGTGCGTACAAACGCCGTCCTCGGGTTCGAACTGCGCGCCGTGTTTGTGACACACCAGTTGTTCACCGCGGACAATCGCACCCCGACCCGGGTCAAGCGGGACCTCGGGCTGGTGGGGACAGGAGTTGCGCCAGGCGACGACGGCATCGCCCGCGCGATGCAGAATACAATTGACGCCCCGTCGGCCGTCGCGTGCCTCGAACACGAGCGTGCTGTCGGTCGGCACTGCATCGAGTGCGACGATTCGGCGCGGGTCGTCGCCGTCGTCGGTCTGCTGTCCGTCGTTGCCGTCGGTCGGCGCTTCGTCGTCAGCCGCCTGGTCGTCGCCAGTGCCGGAAAAACTGAACCGGACGGTCGTGTCGCCGGCTTCGACTTCGCCGTCGTCGTCGTGGATGCGAACCGATTCCGACTCGTCGTCGGTGTCGACGGTCACGTCCACGGGGTCACTCATAGCAACTGGTCGTCGGTTGACACACATAGCGATGTCGAAGTCGGCCGCGGCATGCCGGTTGCAAAACGGAGTTATGTCAGCCCTGCGGAACGTCGGTATGGACCCAGAAGATGTTTCCGTCGAAGTGGAGGTCGAGGTCGAGGTAGACACAGCGGAACTGGAAGCCGAAGTCGAGGACATGGCGGAGTTCGAAGCGGAACTGGAAGGGAAAGGCATCGAAATCGAACTGGAGGCTGAGGTCGAGTTCGCCGAGCACGACGACGAAGACGAGGCTGCCGAGGAAGAGATGGACGAAGCGGACGCCGAAGACAGCCACGAAGCAGAAACCGAAGATAGCCACGAGAGCGAGGAGTAACGGGGCCCACAGCGTCCGATTGTACGCATCCGCCGAAATGGCCAGCAGCGGCTCCGGTAACGGCCGTCGCCCCGTCAGAAACGAGGTGAAACCGATTTCACAATCACAGGCGTTCGTCGGTCTCGGCCGGTCGTCGCTCCAGCGCGGTGACCGACAGGGTTCCGTCGATGGTCGCCCGGAGCCGTTCGGACGTTGCCGTCATCGTCACGGCGATCTCCCACGGGTCCCGGCGTCGCACTGTCGTCCGTGACGGGTCGACGACGAAATCGAGTTCCCAGGCGCGGGTCGTCCGGGGGTCGACGCCGTGGTCGTACAGCCAGCCGGTTACCGCGGGGTGATAGAGCGCAACGACCGCGGCGGGCGGGTAGTTGTAGAAGCTACACTGCTGGCAGTCGATATCGAGCATCACCGGGTGGTCGGTCGCATAATGGGAGTCCAGTTCCGGCCCGGTTTCCGTCGTTAGCCCCGCACTGATGACGCCCGCACAGACCGGACAGACGCCGGCGACGGCGAACCGCCAGAATAGCCGGGTCCGCCGGTCGAACGCCGCGGCGACCGCTTCGTCGGTGCGACCGCTGACGCCGCCGGGGTCGAACGGGAACGCCATGACGGTGTCGTCACAGGTCAGACAGCCGACATGGCCGATGTACTCGTCCAGCGTGAACGTCAGCGCGGTCCCACAGTGGCGACAATCAGCATCGAGCGACACCGGATCTACGCCGCCGGTCTGATGGAGGACGCCGCTGTGGATCGCATCGAGGACGCGGTGGCCCGGATACAGCAGTTCGTACGCCTCGCCGTCCGTCCCGACGAACCGGCCGACCAGCTGCGAAAGGTGATAGTTGAACTTTCCGCTGTCGCGTTCGCCGACCTGTCGCTTGAGTTCTGCATACGGGAGGGCGTGCCGCTCTGCGGCCCAGAGCGCGTCCAGAATCTCGACGCGGAGGTCGTGGCTGAACAGCGCAAACGCGTCGGCGGGCGTCCGCTGCGTGTCCGCGTCACCGTCGGTGTCGTCGGGCATAGCCGCTGGTTCGACAGGTCGACACAAAACGTCTGGCCGTCCACTTATTAAACCACCTGTCAGAAGTTATACTGAAATAGAGTTCTCAGAATACTTACTAATCAACGGCGGCTACAAACAGGTACACGATGCACGACACGCCACACGTTATCGGTATCAGCGGAAGTTTGCGTGACGACAGCGGCACGAGAATCGCCGTCCAGCACGCCCTCGACGCGGCAGCGGAGGCTGGCGCAACCATCGAGCACATCGACCTGCGGGAATGGGACCTCCCGCTGTTCGACCCCGACACGGGCGCGGCTGCATCCGGTGACGGCCCGGAACTGGCCGCCCGAGTCCGCGAGGCCGACGCGATGGTCCTCGGAACCCCTATGTACCACGGCACAATCGCCTCGCCGCTGAAGACAGCGCTTGACTACTGTAGTATCGACGATGTCGAGAGGACGACCGTTGGCATTCTCGCAGTGGCCGGCGGCGGGTTCCCCACACCGGCGCTCCAGCACCTCCGGGCGTCCGTCCTTGAGCTGAAAGGCTGGCCGCTCCCCGGCGACGTCGCCATTCCTGACTCGTGGGCCGCCTTCGAGGACGGCAGCATCGCCGACGGAGACATCGCCGAACGCATCGAGAAGTTGGGAACGGATGTCGTCGCGTACGCGGGCATAGCGGACCGTCCGGAAAAACCGGAGCGGCCGGAGGTGGCGACCGGGGACTGATACTGTCGGCTGTAATCACGTGACGATTATTGCCACCTTGGGGTGGGGAATATTGTCACGACGTTACAGCCAACGGTATGACGTTACTCGAACCAGTCGACAAAACTCCCCTCCAGCAGATTCCCCTCCTGGTGACGGATGTAGGTGGCCTGCATCCCCCAGATCGCTTCAGCGAGCGGGACGTTCTCCTCGACGCGACGGCGGACGTAGTCGTGTTTCCACCGTGCGGGCGTCAGCCGGCGGTCGACGCGCTCTCGCAGCGGTCGGATGTAGCTGTGGGCCTCTTCCGCCGAGAGGCCGCGCTGTTCGAGGCCCTCCCGGGCGTGCTCGAACAGTTCGCCGTATATCTCTTCGGTGCTCGTCGTCGTCGCCCCGTCGGCGGTGATCCACTCGATTTTCGCCCGGAGGCCGTTCCGAGCGGCGGTGTAGAAGTTCCGCTTTGCCGTCTCCCAGTCCAGCGACCGGATGGGGTGTTCGAGCTGTGGCAGGCTCTCCATCAGGCCGGCGAAGACGGCTGCAAAGCCGACCGCGTCGTCGACGGTCGGCTGTGCGGCCAGCGGGCGGAACTCGATACGAGCGTTGGCCGCCGACCGCGTCGGCCCCTCGAACACCGGCCTGACCCACCGCCAGTACGTGCCGTGCTTGTGTCGGAAGTGAACGAAGTCGTCGTCGAAGCGAGTCCCCGACTGCAGGTCGACCGGAACGATGGTGTCGTCCTCGACGATATCGTCGATTGCGTCCTCGACTGAGTCGAAATCCGGCGGAAAACACACTTTCGGTGGCGTCGGGTCCCCGTCGGGGGGGTTGAGCACTGACTCAAAGACGCCGATACGGTTCTCCATCTTTGCCCCGGCAACGATCTCCGGATCGGGCGCGTCGTCGTAGAGATCCGGCGGGAAAAACGGCGAGTTGACGCCAAGCGCCAGCAACGGCGCAGCAATTCGGAGCGCATAGCTGAAATACTCCGGCAGGTCCGGGGCGTGGGGAATCTGGTAGTGCGGTTGAATCGAGGTGATGAGCGACTCTGGCATCACCGTCTCGGCCTGCAGCGAAACGTGTGGCGCGTCGATTTTGAACGCTGAGGGGTAGTCGGTGTTGGCCATCGTGTGATAGCGAACGGAGTCCGACATGTTCGTCCCGATGCGGACGCCGCTCTGTTCGACGCAGTCACAGAGATACGCCTCGGCTGTCTCGCCGGCAGGCGGGACGGTCCACATGCCATCAGAGACGAGCCGGATACCCTCGTTGCGTACCCGTTGCTGGGCCGGCATCAGCGACGCCTTCAGTTCGTTTCGCTGGGCCGCCAGCCCATGGGTGTTCAGCGGCTGCGGGCTCGTCTGCATCTCCGCGTTATGCAGGCCGAGTTCCTTCTCGAACCCGATGAGTTCGAGCAACTGGCGGGGGACCCGCTGGAGCGCGTCGGTCTGCTCGTCAACGGCGTACAGCTCCAGTTCCATGCCGACAATCGCTTCCGTGTTGTCGAACGTCCCGTCACGAACGGCGGATTTGAGGGCCTGTGCCTCCTCGCGAGCGCGCTCATTGAACGCCTCGCTGTCCGTCGCGAGCACCGCTGCCACCCGGTCCGCCAGTTCCGAAGCCGACATATCTCCGGATTTGCAGCCATGGGTGTTAAGCATGCCCCAGACGGGACGCGAGGAGTGAGACAGCGGTTTCTACGCCGTCACAGCAACTCGCCGCCGTCGCTCCCGACTTCGCCGAGAGCAATCCACACACGCTCACAGCAGGTCGCCGACATCGCTCATCGTCTCTCCTAACGGGTCTCGTTCCTCAGTCGTAAGTGCACCCTCCACCGCATCGCGGGCCGCGGGCAACGGCTCGTGCGTCTCGATGTACGCAGCCAGGGCAAACTCCTGTTCAGTCACGCCAGCGAGTGTAATCGCGTCACTGCGGGAGAGGTCCCCGGCAAGCCAATCGGCGATTATCTCACGGCCCTGCGGGCCGACGGGTGACACTTGCTCGCCGACGAGATGGAGCGTCTTGGCGGCCATCACAGGCGCAACGCCAGCGGCGCGGCCCGCGTCGCCGACGCTCCTGCCGGCTGCGTAGGCCTCGACGACGGTCGCCGCCGTCGCCGCCGAACACGGGAGGTCGTCGGCCACAGGGGCCAGTCGCTCCGGGAGCGGCGCGTCCGTCTCGTCGACAGCAGCGACGCCGTGGTCACGCTGGTGGGTCGTGACCTCGACACCGGCAGCGATATCCGACAACGTCATTAAAAATTTTCTTTCTTCTATCGGAATTTAATACTGTCGGTATCCCGATATGCGCCGGCGCCGGCCCCGGCATCTACCTACCGGTTACCGGTTGGCAGTTTCACCGAAAACCGCCCGGAATCCCGCCTTTGCATCGGTTTTTTAACCCTCCACCCAGCCGTAGGTCGAAACATGAGCACGACGGTAACGCAATGTCCGGAGTGTAACGGGTCAGTCAAACAGCAAGGCGTCGAATCGGTCTGTAGCGGCTGTGGGTTGGTCGTCGGCGAGGATGCCATCGACCCCGGCCCAGAGTGGCGGTCGTTCAGTGATGATGACACTGACCGAGCACGGACAGGCGCGCCGTTGACGCGGTCGCGCCATGATCGCGGTCTTTCGACGAAGATTGGCCGGTCGACACGGCTGAAAGGGCGCAAGCGCCGACAGTTCGCCCGCCTCCGTCGCGAGCACAACCGCGCCCAGATCAGCTCGAAACGCGAGCGAAACAAGGTGTACGCTTTCACAGAGATCCGGCGTATCATCAGTTCGATGGCGCTCTCGGACGCCATCCGGGACCGGGCGTGTGTGCTGTTCGAATCCGCACAGAACGAGGACCTGCTCAAAGGGCGAACGCTGGAAGGCTTCGCGGCCGCGGCCATCTACGCCACCTGCCGGACGGAAGGCGTTGCTCGGACCGTCGACGAACTCTGTACTGTCGCCAAAGCGACCCAGGCGGAGCTTCGCGCGGCCTACGACGCCCTGAACAGGGAACTCGGGCTTCCGACTGGCCCGATTGACCCCCGCGAGTACGTCCCTCGGTTTGCAACGGCGCTGGAGTTGCCGACGGCAGTCCGGCAGCGTGCGGAACGGCTCGTCGACGTGGCACAGGACCGTGGGCTGGTCAGCGGGCGCAACCCGGCCGGCGTCGCGGCGGCGTGTCTCTACACCGCGGCCCAGGAGCAGGGCGTAGCACTCACGCAGGCAGAAGCGGCAGAGACAGCAGACGTAACGCCGGTCACGTTACGAGGGACCTACACCGAGCTACAGGAGTAAACGGCGTCAACAAGCGCTTCAAGCGAGTTGCAGGCTGATGCTTCCGGCGCTGTTTCTCGAAGCGGCTGTCCATGCGCCTGCGCCGTCGCCAGCGGCTCGCTCTCCGGCACTGCGACGGCTGGCGCACCGAACCGATCCGCAACGGCCTCAGTCGCAGGGTCTGGGCCTGCACGGTTGAGGACGACCCGACAGAGTCCGGCGTCGAGTTCACGGGCCAGCGCCCGAACCCGGAGCGCGTCGGCGAGGGCCGCATCTTCCGGTGTCGTGACGAGTACCGCGGCGTCGGCGGCTGCAAGGGGCAGTCCCACGTCGGCGTGTAAGCCGGCCGGTGAATCGACGATGACCCAGCGATAGGTCCGCTCCAGCGCGGCGAATACGTCTGTGAGGGCCTGCAAATCGGCACTTCGAGCGCCGGCCAGCGTCCGTCCGCAGGGAACGAGGGTCACGGGGCCGTCTGCGCGGACAGCCTCGTGTGGGTCGGCGCGGTCGGCGAGCACATCGTGCAGGTCGGGACCGTGACTGGACGGGAGGTCCGCCATCCCGAGGTCGCCGTCGACGACGACGCTCCCCGCGTTTGCGTTCGAGAGCGAGCCCCTGTTATCAGCCCGTTCGAGTCCATCGAGTTCTGCCGCGAGATTGTACGCAATCGTCGACTTGCCGACGCCGCCCTTGCCGCCGGTGACTGCCAGAATCATGCGAGGCGAGAGAGCGTTTCGGTCGGCACCGTGGCGGCTGCTCGTCTGTCGGCGAGCCGCTCGGCCCGCCGGGCCAGCGCCCGGAGCATTTGTTCGTCGGTATCGCCGCGTTCCGAAACCGCCCGGACGCCGGAAATGCCGTCCGCTGCGCGAACCGCAGCCGTCGCCGCCGACAGCGAGTCCGCCTCAGCCAGCCGCTCTGCGCGGTCGACGCGTCGAGCGACGGTTTCGAGCCACTGCGAGACAGCGTCGGGGAGCCGCTGGTCCGACTGCTGGCCGGGCGCAGTCCTCGACTCTGCTGGCGATTTGACGGTCGCTCGCTGCGGGTCCATCTCCTGTTCGACCGTGGATTCATTCGACCGCCGACTCGTGGCTTCGGCCGCCTGCGACGGCTCGCCTGCAGGCACAGCATCAGCAGGCGGTGACGGGTCGCCCAGTTCCCTGAGGACGGCATCTGCGGAGTCGAATCGCTCGTCCGCCGGGGGCGTATCGGGCGTCGGCTCGGCACGCACCAGCTCCGCCGGCTGGTCAGATCGTGGGGCCGGCGTCGCGTACCCGAGCGCGTGCGTTCCCGGGCCGACGACGCCCTCGAAGCCGTTCCCGGTCCAGCCGGCCTCTGGAACGCCCTGCTTTCTCGGCGGCCAGAGAGGGCCATCGAGACAGTTCCGAACAGTGATTCGAGTCGGTTCGGTAACGTCGCCGACGGTCGCCGTGACGAGCGTCACGCCGTCGACTCGCTCGGCGCGACAGTCGAAGGTAACCATAGGGACGGTGGCCCGGCCTTCTGATTTAAACCTCAGCAGCGGATGACAGGGGCATCGAGACAGTCCGATGCAGCCGTCGGCGACCTGAACCGATCCGCCCCGAGGACGACCGGTGCGGGCGTCTTCGCGAACCGGAGCACGCCCAGCGCGGCCGTTACTGGATCGGCGTCGAGCGGGCTGTCCGGGTCCGGCCCCGGAACAGCTTCGATGGCCCGAGCGAACGGCTCGGCGCATCGGTCGACGAGGGTCGCCCGAGCGCTCCGCCGGAGGTTGGCCAGTTCGTCGGCAAGCCGACGTTGTTCCTCCAGCGAATCCCGGTAGGCGCGTGCCCGCTCCCGGCGGAGTTCACGGGTCTCTCTGGCGGCAGCCCGACGCGTCTCCCGTTCGCTCAGTTCCGTCGCCGCATCCCGGAGGTCAGCCTGTGCCGCCCCGTCGTCCGCCCCGACCGCCTGCCGAGCGGTGAGACGACCGCGATGGGTCGCGACCGCTTCCTGCAGGCCGTCGATGGTCGACTCCGGGACCGGGTCGACAGGGGCCGGTAGCTCCGGCGGCGAACATTCGAGCTCGGCCAGCTGGGCGCGGCACTCAGCGATAGCGTCGTCCTGCGGCGTTTCGTATCCCCGTGACCGGGCGGCGGCCGCGAGTGCAGTCCGCGTTCGCAGTCCCATCGACGAGTGGATGTGCCCGGCGTAAGCGTACACAGACGGGGGTTCCGGGCAGGAGACGACTGGCAAGCACCGCTGTCCACTGATACTTGCGGCGATGGTCCGACCGTCGACGTTTCGGGTTCGGAGGTCGACGACAGCACCCGTATAAGTGGTTCCAGCGATGCGGAGCTTCACAGGTCGACGCCTCGGAGTTGGTCCGGATCCGGGAGGTCACGTCCCGACGCGAACCGCTCGTAGGGCGTCGCCGGTTCCTCGCGCGACTCGTACCGTTTGGCCGCTTCACGGACGTGCGTCGGGGCATCTGTCGGTTCGAATGGCTCGACACGCTCAATCTGAACGTCAAGCCCGTGTTTCTCGTGGAGCCGGAGCGCCTGAAACGCCCCGAACTCGGTTCCGGAAAACAGCGCTGCTCTCCCGAACTGCCGAACGACACAATCTTCGTGGGCACGACAGACGTTCCGCAGGTCTCTGCGTGCCGGCCGGGAGTACGTGACGACGAGTAGCACTGGGTAGACATTGCTATTATTGCTATAAAATTTTACTGAATTGAATGTGCTTTAGAGTGAATATATATTGGAACCGGTGAGAAAGATAGGGGGTCGTATTCGAGAGTCAACACTGCGCACAGGATGTGGGGGACACCGACAGAAACTGCAGTACTAGAGAACGCCTTACTCGACGGCTGTAACGGTAAATTCCCCGACGTCCGAAACGAGGTCCCGAACCCGTTCGCGGGCTGCTGTCTCGGACGGCGCAAGGACGACGAGCCCGTCAACGGCGGCTCCGCCGGTTGCCCGGTAGGCCTGCAGGTCACCCTCGAACTCAGTCGCGTAGGTCCGGAGGGTCCCGCGAACGTCCCGTTCGAGATCGCCGAGCGACTTCGACCCGGCCTCGAAGTCGGCCAGCGCCTCCTCGATGTTACGGAGTGCGGAAATACGGTCCATATCAGGTCGTTCGGAGGTGGTCGGTGCGGGGCTCGTACACCTCGCCTTTCTGTTTCAGCTTGTCGATCTCGTGTTCGGCCTTCGACTCGTCGATACCGACCTCCTCTGCACGCTCGATGACCACGTCGGCGGGTGCGCCCTCGTCGTACTCGTCCTCGATGTCCGAGATGATGCCCTTGATGTTCTGGATGCGGTCGCGCTGAGTCTTCGACTGGCCGGTCTCGACCACGTCGGCGTCGAACTCGCCAGTCTCGGGGTCGACACCGATCTCCTTCAGGCAGTAATGGGCAATGTCGACCGCCCGGTCAGCGTCAGCCTCGTCGACAGTGTCCGACAGCCGAATCCGGGCAGACGCCTCGGCAAGCCGGACCAGCGCCTCCAGTTTCCGGGCGGTGACCGGTACCGGCGCGTCCTCGTCCTGCCCCTTGAGCCGCAGGTCGACGTAGAAGTCCTCAATGCGCGATTTCGCCTCCTCGGTCATCGTCGGGAAGCAGTTACGCTTTGCGTAGGCGACGTACTTCCGGAGGAGGTCCGGCTCGATGGTCGGCGCGACCTCCTCAGTGACGGTCCCGACTTCCTCCTCGCTGAAGTTCGAGGTCGGGTTCTCCGTCCGATGCGTGTGGAGTTCACCGGCGTAGTTGGTCTGGATAATGTGCTCGGCGAGGTTGCGGTCTTTCTCCTCGTCGGGCTTGTCCGTCACGGTGAAGATGAGGTCGAACCGGGAGATGAGCGCCGGTTCGAGGTCGATCTGCTCGCCGATGGGTTCGTACTGGTCGAAGCGGCCGTACTTGGGGTTGGCCGCGCCCAGCAGCGAACAGCGGGATTTGAGCGTCGCGTTGATTCCGGCCTTCGAGACGCTGATGCGCTGCTGCTCCAGCGCCTCGTGCATCGCCGACCGGTCTTCTGGGGACATCTTATCGAGTTCGTCGATAGCGGCGATGCCCTGATCTGCGAGCACGAGCGCGCCCGCTTCCAGCGTCCACTGCTGGCCGTCGCCGAAGTCGTCGCGGACGGCGGCCGCGGTAAGCCCCGCGCTTGATGAGCCTTTACCAGAGGTGTAGACAGAGCGGGGTGCGATATTCTCGATATATGATAGCATCTGAGATTTCCCGGTTCCTGGGTCCCCTATCAGCAACATATGGAGGTCACCACGTATCCGAGAGCCATCAGGTAGCTCCTTGGTCACGCCCGAGAAGAGCTGGAGCATCATCGCGAGCTTCTCCTTCTCGTAGCCGTAGATGGAGGGGGCGATGGCCCCGACCATCTTGTCGTAGATGTCGGGTTCGCTGGAGAGTTCGACGATTTCCTTTTTATCGGCATCGGTGATCTCCATGTCTTCAAACTGCTCGTCCTCGATTTCGACGCTGACGCCCTCCATGTAGATATCGAACATCGGGGACTTCTCGTTGTCGTTGCCCCGCTGGTCGAGTTTGAGGATGCCGGTCACGCGGACGTGGTCACCGGCGGTGACGTGGCCCGTGATGTCGTCCTCGATGTTGATATCGATTGACTGGGGCGTCTCCCCGCCGCGCAGTCCCTCGGGAGATTCCTGCACGCGGAGCTTCTGGGCGTCGATGAACTGGGACTGGTCGGTGTTGAGCCGGAACGGCCCCTGCCGTTCACAGCCCTGACAGTCGTGTGGTTCCTGAAAGTCGCCGGCGGTCTGAGGGATGCGCGTGAGCGTCCCACAGCGCTGGCACTCGAAGGCCGCCTCGATAACCTTCGGGCGCACGTCGGTCGCCTTCCGGATGATACCTCTGACGGCAACGAGGTTGCCGTGGTGCTCGTGGCGCAGGTCACGAATGTCTTCCGAATCGGGAAGGTTCCGGACGCGGACGTGGGCCTGGCCGAGCGAGACGTCGACCGGGAGGTCGTACAGTCGAAGGGCCTCCTCGGCGTACTCCTGAATCTGTTCGGGCTTCGTCCGATAGTCGTCGGCCAGGTCCGGGTCGAAGCGATAGAGGTCGTCCCAGTCGATGTACAGCGACTTCTGGTCGTTCGGGTATTTCTGGGCGAGCTCACCGATCTCGTTGCGGTAGTAGTTGCGGTAGAACTCCTCGAAGCGGTCGATGAGTTCGGTGTTCTCGGCGGTCGCCATTTGAGTGGACAGTGGTTATGCCCACTGGCCTAAGAAGGTTCGCAAACCGGGGTGGAACTGAAATGAGGCGGCATTGGTGTGGTATTAGTATCAGTGTCGAGAATTGGAACCCGTAGTTTTTGCTGATATACCTGATTCACTCAGAATAGAATACCCGTGCGCGAGCAAAAAATCACAAGACGGCGTCTTCTCGCCAGCGGCAGCGCGGCCGCGACCGCAACGCTCGCTGGCTGTGCAAGCCGCTTCGAGAATTTCGGGGGGAGCGAAGAGGCTGAGGGCAGCAGCCAGCAGGCGACCGAAAGCGCCATCGATGAGAGCGATGCGGCGGCAACTGTCGGAATGGTGTACGCGCTGGGTGGGCTCGATGACCGCTCGTTCAACGATGCGGCGAACCGCGGCATTCAGCGCGCACGCCTCGATGACGGGGTCGAGTACACGAACCACGAGCCAGGCAGTGTCGCCGGATTCGCCGACGTACAGGCCGAGCTAGCGGGTTCGACGAGCCCGTCATACGACCTGATCTGTTGTATCGGCTTCCTGCAGGCCGAGGGGCTGTCTGAGGTCGCACCGGAGTACACGGACCAGCAGTTCATGATCGTCGACTCTGTCGTGGATGCCGACAACGTGGCGAGTTACGTGTTCCGCGAACACGAGGGGTCGTTTCAGGCCGGGAACCTCGCTGGGCTGCTCACGACCAGAGATGTCGACCTCGGTGCGGGTGCGACGAACCCGGATGAGACGACCGTCGGGTTTATCGGCGGCCTCGACCAGCCGCTCATCCACAAGTTCGAAGCCGGCTTCAGAGCCGGCGTCGAGCACGCCAACGCGGACGTCGATGTCCTCACGGAGTATCTCGGGAACTTCGACGACGTGCAGGGTGCCCGCGACATCGCAGCCGAGATGTACGACGACGGAGCGGACATCGTCTACCACGCAGCAGGTGGCGCAGGTGTTGGCATCTTCCAGGCCGCACAGGCACATGGCCGGTACGCAATCGGGGTCGACTCAGACCAGTCACGGAGCAACCCTCGGTACGCGGACGTCGTGCTCGCGAGCATGGTCAAGCGAGTGAACGTCGCGGTCTACGACGCGGCGACGGCGACGGTCGCAGACAGCCTCCCCGCAGGTGAGGTCGTCTCTCTGGGGCTGGATAGTGACGGCGTCGGCGTCGTCTACGGTACCTCCCTCGAACCGGCAATTCCCGACGACGTCAGGGAGGCGCTGTCGACATCGCGGGAACAGATCGCTGCTGGCGACATCGTCGTCCCCACTGAGCGCGCCAGTACGGGTGGTGCCTGATGGCGGGTGGCCCACTCGACGGACTGGCGAGCGCGCTTGATCGGGTCGCCCCGGAGTTCATACGACAGCGGTTCGCTGCGAAGTTCGCTGTTGCGTTCCTTGCCGTGTTGCTCGTCATTGCGGGTGCCGGCGCGTTCACGTTCCAGGCGACATCGACAGCGGTCGAGCGCCAGACGACCGGACAGCTCGCCGAAACAAGCCATCTGGAAGGGGACGCTATCGGATCGTGGGTCGAACAGCAACGCACGCACACACGCTCTGTTTCGCAGGGTGAACCGCTCCGTAGCGACCGGCGGGCTGCAGCGTACATCCTCCTGCAAGACCAGCTACTGCCTGACGATGTTGTCAGTATGCATCTCGTAAACGACACTCGTGGCGAGGTGGTCGCCAGCACGGAACTCCCGCTAGAGGGGCGGTCGCTGTCCGAACTTGACGCGCCGTGGACGAGCGCCGAGGTGCCAGAGGGGCCCGGAAACAACAGTCAGGTGTGGTCGAGTAGCCGGTCGTACCGCTCGCCGGTCCTCAACGACGAACCCGTGATGGCGTTCGCTAGCTCGGTCCCGAAGCGTGACGGCTCGCACCTCGTCGTCGTCACGCGTATTCAGAGTCAGGTCGACCGGCTCAGCGATGCAAACTCAACGAAGGAAACCACGATTCTGAATACCAACGACGAGACGGTACTGAACATAGACCGCGAGTTCGATGCCGACACCCACAGTGGGAGTCTCGCGGCAATCCGTGATGCGAACGGCACCGCAGCACCGGTGACAGCGGTTTCCGATGGTCGCGTGTACGCGTTCGCGCCCGTCCCGAACACGAACTGGGTCACAGTGACCAGTCTGGATACGGCGCAGGCGTTCAGTGTCCGGGATACGGTCGGGCAGACGGTCGGGCTGCTTGTACTGCTGGCGCTCGTTTCGTTGTCGGCTGTCGGCCTCGTGCTCGGGAAGCGCACGGTCGACCCCCTGAAGCAGTTGCGGGACCGTGCCGAACGCATCGAGAGCGGCGACTTCGATGTCGACCTCGCAACGAACCGCGCCGACGAAATCGGTCGCCTCTACGGCACCTTCGACGACATGCGGATGTCCCTCCAGAACCGCATTCAGGAAGCGGAGGACGCAGTTGAGGAAGCGAAGACGGCGCGGGCGGAGGCCGAAGAACTGCGTACGGAAGCGGAGGACGCACGGGCAGAGGCGGAGGAAGCCAGCCAGCGTCTGCAAGAGCGCGCTTCCGAGTACAGCGCGGTGATGCAGGACATCGCCGACGGTGACCTCACGAAGCGACTCGACGAGGACGCAGAAGAGACGGCGATGCGTGAAGTCGCAGTGGAGTTCAACGCGATGCTCGATGGTCTCGAAGCCACCGTCAGCGAGGTCGCAGCGTTCGCCGACGAAGTTGCAAACGCCACAATCGAGGTCGCGACTGGAGCCGAGGAGATCGAGACGACGAGCCAGACCGTCAGTGACCGCATACAGGAGATTGCCGACGGCGCTATCAGACAGCACGACGACCTTGAGGAAGCTGCCGCCGAGATGGACGAGCTATCGGCGAGCATCGAGGAGGTCGCAGCGTCGTCGACAACGGTTGCAGAGACGGCCAGAGAAGCCGTCGACCGTGGCGAAACGGGCCGGGAAGCCGCCGAGTCGGCCATCGATGACATGGCCGAGATCGAGTCCCGCTCGGCGGACGCGGTCGACCAGATTCTCGACCTGCAAGAGCGCATGGACGACATCGGCGAGATTGTCGATTTCATCACGGATATCGCCGAGCAGACGAATATGCTCGCCCTGAACGCCAACATCGAGGCCGCCCGTGCCGACAAGGACGGCGAGGGCTTCGCCGTTGTCGCGGACGAGGTCAAGAGCCTCGCAGAGGAGACCAAAGAGGCGGCGGCGGAGATAGAAGCCGAAATCGCGACCGTACAGACAGAGACCGACGAGACTGTGACGGATATCCGCGCGACCAGCGACCACATCGACACCGGCGTCGAGACTGTCCGCGAGGCGGCCGATGCCATCGAGGATACCGTCGACGCAATCGAGAACGCCAACGATGGCATTCAGGAGATTGCGGATGCCACCGAAGACCAGGCTGACGCGACACAGAGCGTCGTCCACCGCGTCGATGGGGTGTCCGAAATCAGCCAGAACGTGACGGAAGACGCCGAGCAGGTGTCGGCGGCCGCCGAGGAGCAGTCCGCATCCGTCGCTGAGATCGCCCAGAGCGCAGACGAACTCCGCGACCGCGCTGACTCGCTGGCCGCAACTGTCGACCAGTTCGACACCAGTGGGGAGGGAGACGACCGCGGCGATACCGCCGGTGTCGCCGGGGAACGTGCCACGCGTTCGGCCCCCGACGGGACTGGCGACTAGCGCGGCGTGTCATCGCTACGGCTTCTTTTCGCAGCGTTGTGCGGAGAGTCACTGCTGGCATACTGGGAAGGACTGACCGCTGTGACGAATGTGAGCAGCGACCACAGCAAGGGACTGGCAGGACAGGCCACTGGAAAATTAAGCGGTAGAAGCGACAAAGAGGTCGCTTTCGGTATCCGAGTATGGGATCGCCCAGATTTGAACTAGGGGCACGGGCACCCAAGGCCCGAAGGTTACCAAGCTACCCCACGATCCCGTACTTACCTCTCGATTCGACAGCGTGTAAAGCGTTTCGTTGCGAGCCGGCCATGTCATGCGGGAGCGAGGCCCCAGAAATACGCGATGCCGAGCGTCGTCACGACGGCGAAAACAGCCTGTAGCGGCGCACCGACTTTCAGATAGTCGGTAAATCGGTAGCCACCGGGACCGTAGACGAGGAGATTCGTCTGGTAGCCGACCGGCGTCATGAACGCTGTCGAGGCGGCGAAGGTGACGGCGAGGACGAAGGCGAAGGCGTTGGCGTTCAGTTGCTGGGCGGTCTCGATGGCGACGGGAATCATCAGGACCACGGAGGCGTTGTTCGAGATGATGTTCGTCAGCAGCGCTGTGACGAGGTACATCAGTCCGAGGACGACGGCGAGACCGCCGCCGGCAGTGAGCACGCTGCCGGCACCGATGACGAACAGCTCCGCGAGCAGGTCAGCGCCACCAGTCTCCTGCAGGGCAATACCCAGCGGAATGACGCCCGCGAGCAGGAAGACAACATCCCACTGGACGGCGTCGTACAGTTCCGGCGGGCGGAGACAGCCGGTGAGGACCATGGCGAGCGCGCCGCCGAGCGCCGAGATAACGATGTGAATCGGGGTCAGCGCCGCGACGCCGACGACGGCGGCGACAATGCCGACCGCGACGGGAATCTTCGACCGCCGGAAGTCTGGCCGCTCGACCTCCTGCGCGACGATGAAGTCGTTGTTTCGATTGAGCCGGTCGATGCTGTCGGGGGTGGCCTGCACCAGCAGCGTATCGCCGATGCGGAGTTTGACGTGGTCCATCCGCTGGCGGTACAGCTCCTGCCCGTGGCGAAGCGCCAGCACGGTCGCATCGTAGCGCTGGCGGAAGTTCGTGGAGACGAGCGTCTCACCGATGAGCGAGGAGCCGGGAGCGACGACGACCTCGACGAGATTCTTGCGCTCCGTTGCGGTTTCCAGTTCTGCCTCATCGACCTCGACGTCGGGAATTACGTCCAGCCCCTCGACGTCGAGAAGGTCGACAAGTGTGTCCCGATCCGTCCGAACGGCGAAGATGTCGCCGGCCCGGATCGCTTTCTGGCCGAACGGTTCGAGAAACGTGCGTTTCTCGCGGACCAGTTGAACGATGTCCACGTCGAACTCCGAGACCCTGAGCGCCTCCTCGACAGTCTGGCCGATGAGCGGGGAGTCCTCGCGAACGACAACCTCGGTCAGATACTCACCCATCTCGAACTCCTCAGTAAGGTCTTCTTCGGCCGGGATGCGCGACGGGACCAGATAGCGACCGACGGTGAGGAGATAGATCGTCCCGACGATAGTGACGATGATCCCGAGTTGCGTGAACTCGAACATACTGAACGGGCGACCGATCAGTTCCGCCGAGAGCTGCGAGGCGAGGATGTTCGTCGAGGTGCCGATAAGCGTCAGCATCCCGCCGAACATCGAGGCGTAGGACAGCGGCAGGAGGAGTTTCGACGGCGAGAGCTTCCCAGAGTGGGCGATATCCGAAACCATCGGCAGAAGAATGGCGACGGCGGCAGTGTTGTTGATGAACCCGGAGATGGGCGCGACCAGTCCGACGGTCGCACCGAGCTGTTTCGTCTCGCTGTCCCCGGTCAACGAGGCGATTTTCGCGCCGAGAATCTGGACGATACCGGTCCGCTGGACACCATCGGAGAGAATGAACATCGCGAGCACCGTTATCGTCGCCGTCGAGGCGAAGCCCGAGAGCCCGCGGTCCAGCGGCGACATTCCGTCGCCGGCCTGATGTAACACGTACACTGGCTCTGCAAGCAGCCCGATATCGGCTGCGAGTACCGTCACCGGTTCGGCCAGCATCAGCGCGACCATGACGGCGATAGCAGTCACGTCGACGGGCAGCGCCTCCGTCGCAAACAGCACCAGCGCGGCGACGATGACCGCGAACACGAACAACATTCCCGGCGTGACAGGTGGCAGCGACACGTCTGGCACCTGCACAGCCAGTGACAAAAGGATGTATCGTTTGCGAGCGGGGGTGTCCGCTCACACTCTGCTCCGGCAGCCGACGTTTATCCCTGTCGGGGCCGAACGAACAGTAATGAGCCTTTTCAACGATCTCGGTCGAAAAGTCGAGGAACTGAAACAGGAGGTCGGGAACGCGACCGACGACGAAGCGACCCACCGGTGTATCGAGTGTGACACGCTCCTCTACACGGACCACGACGAGTGTCCCGAATGTGGGAGCACGTCGGTCATACCAATATCCGACTAGCAACAGCGAGGAAGCGCCTGGCCGAGGTTATGTCGCTACCGCGTCGGCCCGTCACGGCCGAGATCTTCGAGCAGGGCGTCGTAGCTCCGTCCGAACACCGCTTGTTTTCTGAGCGACGTTATCGCGACCTCGAAGACGGGGACGGCGAACTGTCCATCCGGTCCGCCGACGACGACAGCCGCTTCGTGGTCCGTCTCGTCGGTCCAGTCACCGTCGAGGTGTCGGACGAGCACCTCGCCGAAGTAGCCGCCGAGTTCCTGCACGACGCTGGTGAACGCGCGGTCGTCGAAAGACGCGTCGCTCCCGAACGTCGTCTCGGCGAAGCGCTCGTCGTCCCACTCCGCGTCAACAAGGCCGTCAAGACGCGACAGCGAGGCCGGCGAGAAATCGAGGTCGTGTTCGCCCCAGAAGTCGGCGAACTCGACGGCGGTCTCGGCGTGGTCCGCGCGGACCGTTCCGGGTTCCCACGAGCGATCCATCGAGCCAGCGGTCGAGTCGCCGTCAATCGGAACGGACAGTTCGCTCTCATCAGTGGCCGCTGTCGCAGCCGTCTCGTCAGCCGGCGTTTCGGATGCCGCCCCCGCGCCTGAATCGACATCTGACGACGTATCCGGCGAGCTATCGAGCGTCGATTCGTCGTCCAGGGATGTCTCGGCTGCTCCGTCATCAGCTGTGTCGGTCGCTGCTCCGTCATCAGCTGTGTCGGTCGCTGCCTCGGCATCGGCCGTGTCGGTTGCCGCCACTGCGGACGCGTCGACAGCCGAGTCGTCGGACGGTGTCTCGGTCGTCAGTGCTTCGTCCGAGGGGCGCGCTGTAGCACTGTCAGCCGCCGGCTCAGCTTCCTCGATGTACGCGGCCACCTCGTCGACCGTGGCCGTGTCACCGGTATCGTCAGTATCGGTCGTGTCGACATCGGGCCCGTTCTCCGAGGCATCGAATGCTGGTTCCGCTGTCGGTGTTTCCGGTGTTGGCTGCGCATCAGCGATGTCAGCAGCCGGCTGCTCGGTGGTGGTCTCAGCTGTCGATTCCTCGTCAGTTGAATCGGCAGTCGATTCATCGCCAGCGGTTGCAGCGGCTGGTGGCTCGCTGCCGGCGTCGCCTGACGCCGAATCTGTCCCATCGGTATCCGCGTCCCCGCCGCTATCGAAAACCGAGCCGGTGGCGGCGTCGTCGTCAGATTGAGTCTCGTTCTCTGGCTCGTCAGCACCCTCACTGACGACAGGGGTAGAATCGGCGTCATCCGACCGGTCGTCATCGTCCGATGCGGCTTCGACTCGTCGAACGACACGGGTCGGTTCCGATTCGACTGTCTGAGACAGCACAGAATCAGCGGTATCGCCGGCGGCTGTCGCACCTTGCGCGTCTGTCGCCGTCGGTTCGGGAGGCACGTCGCGCTCGTCCGCCTGTCCATCGTCGGCGTGACCGACGACCCGCGTCGGCTCGGAGACGACGCTGTCGGCAGCTGGGTCGCCCGCATCCGGACCCGCTCGCCCATCGGCGTCAGTTCGCTGTACAGCATCCAGTGCCAGTTCGGATTCTAGCCGCGTTACGACAGCCGCAAACACCGGCTCATCGCCAAACGAGCGGGCGGCCACGTCGAACACCGCGACGGTCACCTCGTCGTCCGGGCCGGCGACGGTAACACCCCAGCGACCGTCAGACTGGACCCACTCGCCGTCGTAGGCCCGCACGAGGAGTTCGCCGAGATAGCTCCCGAACCGTACCGTGTTCGCAGTGTAGGTCGTCGTCCCCGCGGCGTCATCGACAGTCTCGCCGCCGTAGCTCTCTTCGATAGCCGTATCGAGCCGCGCGAGCGCAGTGGGGTCGAACGTCAGCGGGTCCGCGCCGTCGACGACGCGCTCTGCGTACTCACGAAACGCCGTCGTGTCGAGCGTCGCCGTGTCCAGCAGCTCCGGCCCGTCATCGGACGGCGGGTCGCCTCCGGCCGTCCGCTCGTCTCCGTCGGTCGATGAGTCGTCGCCGCCGACGGCGCGACGGATTCTATCGAACAGGCCCATGGACACCGGAAGTACGTGCCGCTACAAGAATCTGTGCCCCGAGCTGATAGACGAGAGACAGGTCCGACTAGTGTTCGTCGCGCAGTTCCATGTCGGCGACGATTTCGTAGGGGTGCTGTCCCTTCCGGATGCCGTCGAGTAGTTGGAACGACTCATCGGGCGCGAGGAAGTGCCGGGTGACGGCCCGACCGAGCGGCGTCGGCGAGAGGCCGTCGATGAACTCGTACTCCAGTAGCTTCCCCAAGGCGTGTTTCGTCGGCACCTCGCCGACCATCCGGTCGTTGAGCCGCTTGGCCTGCTTGCCGGCGACGGTGACGTTCGCCAGCGTCTCCTCGACAGCCGCGCCCTCGTCGTAGCGGGTGATAACCGGCTCCATCTCGCCTTTGAGCAGTTTGAACGCCACCTCGTCCTCGGTCATCTCCATGCTGTTGTGGTACGAACAGTCCGGTTCGACCAGCATGTAGACGGTCCCCTTGTCGTGGTAGTCCGGGCGGCCAGCCCGGCCGAGCATCTGACTGAACTCCTGGACGGTGAGCCATTCGATACCCATCGCAAGCGAGTCGAAGATGACCTGCGAGGCCGGGAAGTCCACCCCCGCCGCCAGCGCCGCCGTCGTCACGACCGCTGCGAGGTCCTGGTCCGCGAACTGCCGCTCGACACGCTGGCGCTTCCGGTTGTCCAGGCCAGCGTGGTACGGCGCAGAACTGTACTCCAGCTTCCGGGAGATCTGGTGACAGCGCCGCCGGGAGTTGGTGAAGATGATGGTCTGGCCGCGGTACCCCTTGCTGGATTTGTTGTCGAAGGCGCGCTTGACGAGCTTCTTTTCCGTTTCAATTTTCTCGCGCCCGTCGGCGAACGTGACGTGGCGCTCGATGGGGACCGGCCGCTCCTCGAACTCGATGAGCGTCGCCCGCAACTGGTCGGCCAGTTGGCCGGGGTTGCCGACCGTCGCCGAGAGATAAATCCACTGCGTGTCGCCGCTGTCGGGCGCACCCCCGGACTCACAGTAGTACTTCAGCCGCGAGATCAGGCCGTCGAGCCGGTGGCCCCGCTCGTCCTCGCCGAGGGTGTGCACCTCGTCGATGACGACGGTCCCGACGGTGCCGAGGTCCTTGCCGGTCCGGAGCGCGTGGTCGATCCCCTCGTAGGTCCCGACGATGACGTCAGCCTCGGGGTCGAAGCGCCCGCCCTCGTCGGCGATGCGGCTCGCACCCACGCGGAGGGACACGTCGACCATGTCGCCGTAGCGGTCCTGGAACTGCTCGTATTTCTGGTTCGCCAGCGCGACCAGTGGAACGAGAAACAGCATTGTTCCCTTGTTGTTCAGAACGCGGTCGATGCCGGCCATCTCACCGATGAGCGTCTTCCCCGTCGCCGTCGCGCTCACGACCAGCTGGTCGCGGCCCTCGGTCGCGCCGTGTTCGACAGCGAGGCTCTGGACCGGCAACAGCGTCTCGAACCGGGATTCGAGGTGGTCCTGCATCCCGGGGTGGAGGTCCAGCGAGTCCACCCGGACCGGGTCGACCTCGTCGACGGTCGCCGAGATCTCGTCGAACTTCGTCAGGTCCGGGTCCAGCTGGCCCGACAGGAGGTTCGTCACCCGGTCGAGGTCCTGCACTTCGAGCAGCAGTTCTTCGAGCCGGTCACGCGCGTCGCCGCTGATACTCCCTTTGAATGCGAGTTCGCGGTCGAGCTGCTGGCGAGCGCACTCCGGACAGATAGTCTCGTCGTCGGTCTCGATAGCCGTCTCGCTCGTAATCGGCGAGTAACGCCCGTCGGAGGCACACAACCGACAGGTCCGGACGACCTTGGCCTCGATCTGGTAGGCGTCGAGCATCTCGCGGATGCGCTCGCGTGCACGCGGAGTGGTCTGCTCTGAGATGCGAATGCGGGCCGCACGGCGGGCGAGGTCGACGAACTGGTCGGGCGAGCGAAGCTCCTCGCTGGTCCCGTCTTTCACCCTGAGGCGACGCGGGCGGGGACCGGCGTCGGTCTCCTTGAGTTCGAGGATGCCGTGGAAGAGCCGTTCGCCGTCCCGGTGGGCGGCGACGCGGAACTCCTCGCCGTGTTCGTGGAGGAACAGCGTCTCTACCTGTGCGGCCTGCTGTGACACAGTCGTCTAGAGGCGACTGCGCTACTTGAGCGGTTCGGACTAGGTGTGAGTGTTGCTGATGCTGTGACGGCTTGTTTGCCAGCCAGAAAGTCCGCTGGTAGTCACTCCTGCAGTCTGATTTCGTCGTCACCGGCGGGAACCGCACAGAGGAACGCCCCCGGTTCGTCGCCATCGTTGCGATACCAGTGGACAGCGCCGGCGGGGATGTGGAGGCTGTCGCCGGCTTCGACCGCGTACTCTTCGCCCTCGATACCGACGGTGTAGCTTCCCGAGAGGACGTACTGCTCGTGTTCGATGTCGTTGGTGTGTTTCGGCACGCTGCCGCCGGGGGCGAGCGTGAAGCGACGGATTGCGAGATTCCCGCCGCCCTGTTCCGCGTCGATGAGGACGCCCTTCTCCAGCCCGTCGGCTGCGTCGACGGCGTCGTACTCGATGTCCGCGGCCCGCCGAATCAGTGGCTCGCTCATGTTCGCTCCATCGCGGGCTCGACGCAAAGACGTACCGGCGGCGTGAGCGCACCACTCCAGCCAAGGGGGCTTAAGACCGTCCCCCGACAAGCGACGGGTATGCGCCGGTTTCGCATCGGAAGCGCGTTCGGAATCCCCATACAGCTGGATCTGACGTTTCTCCTCGTACTCCCCTTGTTCGCCTGGATTATCGGGACACAGATCGAACAGACGACCGAGCTGTTGAACAGCACGCTGAACGCCGGGCTAGACGCGGCTGTTCTCACAGACGGCGCGCTCGTGTGGGTGCTCGGTATCGGTGCGGCGGTCGGCCTGTTCACCGGCGTCGTCCTCCACGAACTCGGCCACTCTCTCGTGGCGATCCGCTATGGCTTCCCCATCGACTCCATCACGCTCTGGCTGTTCGGCGGTATCGCCCAGCTCAGCGAGATGCCCGAAGACTGGAAGCAGGAACTGGTCATCGCCATCGCCGGTCCCATCGTCAGCATCGCCGTCGGCGTTGTGTGTTTCCTCGCGTTCCAGATTCTCCCGAGCGGCGCGGCGACCCCCATCGAATCAGCACGGTTCATCCTGGGCTATCTCGCGCTGATGAACATCGCGCTGGCGGCGTTCAACATGCTCCCGGGCTTCCCGATGGACGGGGGCCGCGTCCTGCGTGCTCTGTTAGCCCGCCGCCGGTCCTACGCCAGGGCTACCACCATCGCCGCCGAGGTCGGGAAGGTGTTCGCCGTCTTCCTCGGCCTCTTTGGCATCTTCGTCCTCGGGAACATCTTCCTCGCCGGGCTGGCCTTCTTCATCTACATCGGTGCGGCGGGCGAGTCCCGCCAGACATCGATGCGGGCCGCGTTCGAGGGCGTCACCGTCGCGGACGTGATGACGCCGGCGGACCACGTGACGACGGTGTCCGAGGACATGTCCGTCCGGGAGCTCATCCAGACGATGTTCAGGGAGCGCCACACCGGCTATCCCGTCGAACGTAGCGGCGAGGTCGTCGGCCTCGTGACGCTCGAAGACGCCCGTGCCGTCCAGGAGGTCGAGCGCGATGCGTACACCGTCGGCGACGTGATGACGACAGAAATCATCACGATCAGTTCGGACACCGACGTGATGGATGCGCTGACTTCCCTCCAGCAGAACTCTGTCGGTCGCCTGCTCGTCACTGACGAGGACGACTCATTCGAGGGGTTGCTCACCCGGACGGACATCATGACGGCGCTTTCGATTATCAAATCCAGTGGTGATTTCGCCGCTATCGGCGAGACGGAGACTGAAACCGTCCGCCCCGAGTCCAGAATCGAGCGGTAGCGTTACTCGTCGGAGAGATACGACATCGCTGCCTCGTCGGACACCTGTTCGAACTGCTCGTAGTACTGACCGACGGCACGGAACTCCGAGGGAACCGCTAAACAGATCACCTCGTCAGCGAGCGCTTTGAGGTCCGATATCGCCCGCGGCGAGGCGACCGGCACCGCGAGCACAAGTCGCTCGGGGTCAGCCTGTCGGATCTGCTCGATGCAGGCCCGCGCCGTCGCACCCGTTGCCACGCCGTCGTCGACGAGACACACCCGCTTGCCCGTAAGTGACGGCGAAGACTCCGGTTCGCGGTAGCGCTGGGCCTTCTGCCGAGCGGATTCGGCCATCTCCGCTCGGGTGCTCGCAACGTAGTCGCGGGGAATCTCTCGTCGCTCGATGACATCGGTGTTGAGCCAGACCGAGCCGTCGGCGGCGACAGCGCCGATAGCATACTCGGGGTTGTTCGGTGCGCCGATCTTCTTTGCGACCGCAATATCCAGCGGCACATCAAGCGCGTCAGCGACTGGCCGCCCGACCGGCAGTCCACCGCGCGGGATCGCAAGGACAACATCGACCTCGATGTCCCGCTCGCGCAACGCCTCACCCAGCCGCCGACCGGCATCGAGCCTGTTCTCGAACATCGGGGAGCGGTTGCGTACCATACTAGTTAGTTCGCTGTCGAGACGCAAATATTTCCGCATTCTGGCGGTCGACTGGAAACCGCGCGCCAGCCGGAGGGCACCGCTACTTGTCGGACAGCGCCGCGGCAATCGCTTCGAGGTCTCCCTTCCGGAAGGGCTGCTCCGCGTCCGCCGGGTCGTCATCCTCGCGCTCACCGATCTTCCAGAGAATCCCCGCCCGCATCTGCGGCTTCGACGGCAGCCGGTCCGTGTCGATTTCGTATCCGACGGCCCCACAGATCGCTGCCAGGGCTTCCTTGGTGAAGGCAGTCGAGACCGGGCGTTCGTACCGGCCGACGGCCTCGCGGATCTCGTTTCGTAGCTCGTCGACAGTCGGTGACATACGCGTACCCGCGGCGGGACAGGTTGTGTAGATTCCGGTCGGCTACGCCGTCGCGCCGCCCTCGATGATGGCGTCCGTCCGGGGGATGCCGGCCCGCCAGCGCAGTTCCGCCCGCGAAACGTGACCGAACTCGGCTCGACGATGACAGCCCGGACACAGCGAGACGACGTTGTCGAGCGTGTGTGCGTCCCGGACGGCGAGCGCTGGCATCACGGCGAACAACCGAACCGGCACAATGTGGTGCACGTCCGGGTTCCGGCCCAGTTCGTCGGCATCAGTGCCACACAGCACGCAGGCGTGGTCGTCCCGCTCTAAGGCCTGTTCGCGCACTGCCCGCCAGCCCGGCCCGTAGTCGCCGACGCCGCCGCCACGCCAGTTCGGATGCCCATCGCCAGCGAACGCCTCGGAGAGCCACTCGGCGTGGCAGTCCCGACTGCAGAGGACGACTTCCCCGGTCACATCGCTCGGATATCGCTCAACGGGGCTGTCACAGACAGAACAATCGAAGCTGAGCGTTCCGCCGTTCCAGTTCGGGTTATCGACCCCGGAAATCTGTCGCGTGTGTCGCCACTCAGCGTTCTCGACACAGTCCGGGCAATAACACCCCTCTTTTTCCGATGGGTAGTATTCGAAACTCGTGCCGCAGTTGTCACAGGTCGTCTCCTTCCTCGCACTGGAATAGTTCGGGTTGTCGGCTCCTGAAAAGGAGACTGCGGCGTCACGACACTCGGCGGAGCAGTACCGTTTCTCGTGTTCAGAGTGAAACCTATCCGAACAGCGGTCACACTCCCTGTTTGGCAGGCGTTCGTCGTGAGTGCTGCTATGGTGAACGCCGAGTCCGCGTCTAGAGTCAAACGTCCGGTCACAGGAGGGGCAGTCGTGACTTGTCATCAAAAAGTACTATCTGCTGACACATTATAAATGAACGGGAGAATCGACGATATGCTGAATCTGTCGAAATCAGCAGGTAGAAAGCCTAAGTCCGGGCGCGGGAATTGAACCCGCCTCTTAGCCACCACAAGGCTAAAGGATGCCACTACCCCAGCCCGGACACGCTCGCTGAAGCATTCATAGTTATTCCGCTGGAACAGAAATACGTTACGAATCTGGGAACCAGTGGGCCGTGAGAGCGCGTGACAGCGGTGGCCCCTCGGGGCTGAACGAACACTATTCAGCCCACCGATTGCTTCGAGACGCTTTTACACGGCCGACGCGTACAAACGGGTACGCGTGGCCATCACGGACAAAATCTACGTCAAGAACCACCAGCAACTCGCCTCCCAGCTAGAGACGAGCTTCCCGAAAGGGGCGTTCAAGGGTGCGACGCTGGACATCCTCTTTCAGGGCGAGGGGCTGGCAAAGCTCGATGAAGCCACCAGAGAGCGGGTGCTGGATTTTGCCGAGGACTTTCTGGACTGTGATTGTGAGGCCAATCCCCACTGTGGCTGTGCCGAGCGGAAGTTCATATCCTACCTGCTGGAGTTGCGCGAGCAAGGGATGGGGCCGGACGCCATCGTCGACGTGATGAGCGACGATTACATGCTGTATGCGTATCCGGGCGACGTGCTCTCCTTCCTCGATAACTCTGTCAGAACGTTAGAAGCCGTCGAAACCCTGGCCGACGTCGATGGGCGCGACGATGTGGCCGAAGACGTGCAACAGAAACGCCAGCGGTTACTCTAGGTCGTCGAAGCTACCGATGCGATAGGAGGCGTCCTCTTCTTCGCCCTGATCTAAGTCTTCGAGGTGGATGACCTCGTCTTGGTCCATCTCGTCGAGTTGCTGGCGAAGCTTTGTGACGTAGCGCTTGTGTTCTTCCAGTTGTTCGCGGAGGTGCTCGGCTTCGAGTTCGAGTCGTTCGTGCTCGCGGACGAAGCTCTTCGGCACTTCAACCTTCGGGGGGAAGCTCTCAGTGCTGGTCTCGGTTGCATCGTCCTCGAACTCGTGTTCCGGCGCGACCTTCACCTGACCGTCGTGGGAAACGAGCGTGTCGACGTAGTCACGAAAAACTGCAGACAACGAGATATCGCGCTCCTCGGCGATTTCGCGAAGGGTCTCGAATTTGTCCTCGCTGACGCGAAAGGAGATAGTCTTGTTTTTGTTGCCCATAGTTACGTACTGATTTAGTAGCAACGTATTTAATCGTTTGTCAGACGCTACCGGATCTGTGTCCCGGTGGCCGTCCCTGGCAACAGTCGAATCGCCGTGATTTAACAGTCGGACGACCTCGGTATCGGCAGAGATGGCGACAGACTTCGACGCAGCTGGCCACCACTTCGGCATCATCGTCAGCGACCTGGACCGCGCCGTCGAGTTCTACCGCGACGTGCTCGGGCTCAACGTACTGACCCGGTTTTCCGTCGGTGACGAGGCGTTTGGAACCGCCGTCGACATCAAGGGAGCCAGCGCCGAGCTGGTCCATCTAGACGCCGGCAGCGTGCGCCTGGAGCTGGCGACATACGAACCGGAGGGCGAGGCAATGCCGGACCCGGATCTCAATCGGCCGGGGTCGACCCACCCCGGGCTGGAGGTTGACGACCTAGAGGCCGTGGCCGGTCGGCTGCCCGACGATGTCGAGACGCTCAGTGGCCCCCAGACGACCGAAAGCGGGACGACGATTATGTTTGTCGTCGATCCCGAGGGGAACCGAATCGAGCTACTGGAGCCGTAACGTCAGTCGCAAAAAACCGCCGGCAGCGTCGAGGTTAGTCGGCGCTGGCTTCGGCCTGCTCGTCCTGTAGGCTTTCGAGTGCGCCGACGACTGACTGCCGGTAGTTCTCGATTGACAGTTGTTCGTACTCCTCGTCGGCCATCGCGATGTACTCGTCGGTGGCCGGGTCCTCCATGTCGGCTTCCTTGTACCGCTTGACCCGGTCGAGGGTGCGCTCGGCCGTCTCGACGACCCAGCGGTCCCGCGTCGCCTCGTCGACCTCCGAGATGGACTCGGGGCGAATCGAGACGTTCACTTCGCCCTCGTCGGTCTCGTAGGTACGGGGCTTGCCGACGACAGCGACGTAGGCCGGGGGATCCAGTTCGCGCAGCATCGACGCCGCGTCGGGCTGGTACTGCCCGGCGTACATGAAGAACGTGTCGCCGTTGGGGTCGACGACTCGGCCCTGCCAGTACTCGCTGTCCTCGCCGACGTCCTCGGTCTCGGTGAGGGTGCCAACCAGGAACACGCGGTTGGCGCGCTGCCCGGTCGGCAGCAGGACGTACACCGGTGCGCGGTCGTCGTCGGATTCCTTGAACGTGTAGCTCGCGTCGTTGAACTCGCGTGCGAAGACGCGTCGTGCGACCTCGCGGGTGGGTGTACTCGCCATTTAGATCGACCTCGCTTTGATGAGAATCTCGTCTGCATCCACGGCCCCGGTCAGTCGCTCCTGCTCGTCGGCGAGCAAGTAGCGGCCGAAGGTCGGCCCCTGAACGCGGTAGTAGCGGCCGAGGATCTTCTGTCGCATCTCGTCTGCGACGACGGTCGTATCGAGCGCGTCCATCGCCATCTCCTTCGCTTCTTCGAGGGCGATACCGGTCAGTTCCTCGGTCGCGTCCTCGTCGAAGATGACCTCGGTGACTTCCTCGCCGTCGTCGAGCACGCCCTTGATGCGGAGGTCGAACTCGCCTTCGACCTCGCCGTGTTCGTTGCAACGGCCGTTCTGCAGGACGCGTGTGCAGTCGTCCTCCGGACAGCGTTTGATCAGCCCGGAGCCCGACTGAATGTCGACCAGTGCGCCCTCGGCCTCGACGCTGTCGTCGCCGACCTCGAGGTCCTCGTCCAGTTCCTCGATGGTGGTCGTCCGGTTGAGCTTCACGGAGAAGCGGCCCTGATACTCGTCGGTGACGACGTTGCGCAGGGCGTAGGATTTGCCTTCTTCTAGGGAGGGCAGGTCGGACTTCGACCACTTCGTGAACTTGATCGTGCCCGTCTCATCGCCCAGCAGGCCGACCTGGGCCACGGCGTCGGCGCGCGGGTCCCAGAGTTCGACGACTTTCGCGCGAATGTCGACCCACTCCTCGGGGGCGTCGACATCGGCGACGTTGACCTGTTCGTTGCCGCCGCCGTCGCCGCCGCCCAGCTGGTCGCGGTCCATGCCGGCCTCGTCGAGGTACGTGTTGACGACACTTCGACGGGCCTCGCTGATGGGGACCTGATAATCGTTCACCAGCGTATCGAGTCGCTCGACGACGTCGTCGACGTCGATCTCTAGCTGGTCGGAAAACTGCTCGTGTATCTCTGTCGCGTGGGTACGCAAATCTGACTCAGTCATTGGCTTTCACTGTCTCCGCCTGGTTTTCGTTGGGAGACAATCGACGGTTGGTCCCCTTCGGATATAAATACTCGCCCAGCGGAGTGAAAGTGAAGTTGGGCACGCGCGAGAAGATTGATTTGTCGCCGGGCACAACGGGAGGTATGGCCGACGACGAGCGACTCGCGCGGTTCATCCGGGACACCTTGCGGTCGGCCGAGCAGCAACTCTCCGACGCGAAGAAGGCCTATAAGAACGGCAAGCGGTCGGCGGAGGCCGGCCTGCCCAGAGACGAGGAAGGGCGGGCCCGCATCGTCTGTCGCCGTCACGCCGAGTACCGCGCCGTGTCGATGGACGAGCAGCGGCGGCCAGTCTGTTACGACGGGGAGAACACGGACTGTCAGGGCTGTGTCGAGGATATCAGGGACGGGACAATAGAGACGTGGTAAGTGCCGGATAGCAGTTGGTTCGGCCGGTCCCCTTCTCGGTCGCCAGTACAACACTTTACCGCTGGCCGGGCGAACGCCGGGTATGGAGCGACCAATCGTTGCGCTCGTTTTGGCCGGCGGGACCGGAACACGTCTGTATCCGGCGAGTCGGAGCGACCGGCCCAAACAGTTTCTCTCGTTCGGGGAAGACGAGTCACTACTTGCCGAGACTGTCAGCCGGGTAGGGTTCGTCGACGAGAGCTACGTACTGACCCGGGAGTCATTCGCCGACGGGGTGCGGGAGCGCGTCCCGAATGCGGCAGTGTTGACCGAACCGGAACCCAAAGATACCGGGCCGGCGCTTCTGTACGCGGCCCACCGCATCCGCGAGCAGGTCGGGGACTGCGTCCTGCTGTGTCTGCCGAGCGACCACCGGATTTCGGGGCCGTTCGAGACAATCGCACGGACGGCCGCGCGAGTCGCAGTGGAAACAAAGGGGCTTGTTACCGTCGGCATCAAGCCCGACCGGCCGGCGACCGGCTACGGTTACATCAAGCCCGGGGCGTCCGAGAACGGCTTTGCGCCGGTCGAAACGTTCCACGAGAAGCCCGACCGGGAGACCGCGACGGAGTACGTCCGGGAAGGGTTCTACTGGAACGCCGGCCTGTTTTCTTGGACGCCGTCGGGCCTGCTGTCCGCCGCCGAATCATCGCCGCTTGCACCGATGATTGAGCGGTTGGACGAAGGGAATTACGACGCCGCATTCGACGCTATCGACCCTGTGAGCATCGACTACGCGGTGCTCGAAGACGCCGACAACGCCTTCGTCGTCCCGGCGGCGCTGGACTGGGACGACCTGGGCTCGTGGGATGCCTTCGAGCGTGTCCTCGACAGCCAGGACGGGAACGCCGTGCTCGGCGACGCGGTTACTATCGACGCCGACGGGAACGTGCTGGCGAGCGACGGCCACGTCAGCGCCGTCGGCGTCGAAGATCTGGTGGTGGCGTCGTTCGACGACCGGACGCTCGTCGTTCCGAAAGACGAGGCCCAGCGCGTCCGAGAAGTGGTCGCAGAACTGCGGGACGACGGGCTATTCTGAGTGGCCCGGCGACCAGGGCTGTTAGCTCCGCATCGCGCCGCCGTCGACGGGCAGGGCTGTCCCGGTGACGTAGGAGGAGCGGGCCGACGAAAGGAACGCCACTACGTCGCCGAGTTCTTCAGGCTGGCCGACGCGCTGTAGCGGCGCGTCGGACCACGACTCGATACCCGCCTCGTAGGAGTCGTACTCGCCGCGCTCGACGGCCGCCTCCACGAGTTCCTCGATTCGGGGCGTCTCGTGTGCGCCGGGGAGGACGGCGTTGACGCGAACCTCGGGTGCGAACTCGCGGGCCTGCGTTTTCATCAGACCGATGACGGCGCGACGGACGGCATTCGAGAGGACCAGATCGTCGATAACCTCCCTGACAGAGCGGGAGGTGATGTTGACGATAGTGCCGGCTTCGGAGTCTCTGAGGTACGGGTAGGCGGTCCGGGTGGTCCAGACGGCACTCATCACAAGCAGGTCGTAGGCGCTGTACCACTCGCGCTCAGTCGTCTCCATGAACGGTCCGGGGGCCGGGCCGCCGGCGCTGGTGACGACATGGTCGAGGCCGCCGAAACTGTCGACAGTCTCCTCGACGAGCGCTTCAATCTGGTCGGGGTCGGTGATGTCGGCTTCGACGGCCAGCACGTCGCCGTCGCCGACCGATTCGAGCCGCTGGCGAGCTTCGTCGACGTGGTCCGGCGTTTGGCCACAGACGGCCACGTCGGCTCCCTCAGCAGCAAGCGCTTCGGCGCTCGCAAGTCCGAGGCCGCTCGTCGCGGCGGTACACAGCGCTGCGTTGCCTTCAAGTTCAAGATCCATATCCACAGGAAAGACTGACTGGCTCAAAGAAGTCCCGCTCGCAAACTGTCCCAGTGACGCTCGACCGCGGACTGTCCTAGCTGCCCCAGAAGTTGTCCCGACTCCCGAGACGCCGGCCGTCGTCGTCGGGGTCGTCGTCCGTCTCGTCGGTCTCCGTGTCGCTCTCGTCGGTTTCGGATTCGGAGAGGTCCTCGTCCATCTCCAGTCGCTCGACCTCCTCGGCGCGGGCGTGGTTCGAGTGGACGTTCGTCACCTTGACCAGTGAGCGCGCCGGCGGGAGCACCCCGTCGACCATGATGATGAAGCCGTCCTCGGTCCGCCCAACGCCGGCGCCACTCTCGTGGATGTCCTCGATGTCGACGGTGACCTCCTCGCCCATCTTGACTGGCTGGCTCTTGAGTTCCGAGATCGGCTGGTTGTAGTGATTGCACCACTCGGCGCCGCCACGGTCGCCGTAGTGGGTACAGCCCATCCCCTGAATTCGTTCGGTGAATTCGGGACAGTCGTCTGCGAGCGGACAATCGGCCATATCAGGGGATAGCGTGGCCGCTGGCAAAACGCTTGCGACCACGTTTCCGAGGCATACAGCCTGTTATTACGTTTGAGATTTTCACCGGCACACACTTTAGCGCCACTCGCCGGTTGTCGCGTAGCACTCGGCAACACCCAGAGCTATGAGAACGCAGCTGTTTGCAGGACTGGTCTGTCTCCTTCTGGTTTGTACGTCTCCGGTCGCCCTCGGTGTCGAATCGACACCACAGGTGCGGGGCGGTGCCGACGGCGACAGTTCGATTACAGTCCAGTACACAATCGACAGAGAGCCGGACCAGACTGGTCAGGTCCGGGTCACCGCGACCATCGAGCGACCACGGCACGTCACCGGACTGTCGGTACGGACGCCGGCGGAGACGACAGTCCACCAAGCCGACGGACTCCACTTCGACGGCGACCGCTGGCGTGTCAGCGATGAAGCCGGGACGGCACGGCTGACCTACACTGTGCCGGTCGGACTCTCGACGACGTTCGGCCAGCGGACCGCCGACACCCGCAACTGGACGCTATTGGCCAGACAGGAGGTGTCACTGCATGCTCGCTGGCGCTGGCGCGTCGGGCCGCGGCCCGCGTGGAACGAGTCGCTCGCGCTCGCACCCGGTCAGAGTGGTGTCGCCGGGAGTACAGCCGCCTACATCGGTCCCCACGAGACAGAAACCAGAACGGTCGATGGCGACCGAATCACACTCGTCGTCCCGGCGGCGTCGGACCTGCGACCCGACAGGGCCGCCGTTCTGGATTCCATCAGCCATGCAAAGCGTGTCTCGACCGCCGGAACAGATCACGACCATACCCGCGTGTTTGTCGCGCCGAACGAACTCGCTCCCGGCGGGTACACCCCATCGAATGGCGAGTCAGACGTCATCGTCAACGCCGGCGAACCCGTCCGCTCTCCGGTCAACGTCTGGGTCCACGAGTACCGACACACTCGACAGACCTTCGAGACAGTGCCGGCGATGGACTGGCTCAGTGAGGGCAGTGCGGACTACCACACTGCAGCCCTCACCTACAGCGCAGGCGGCGTCGATACAGACCAGTTCCGTGAGCGAGTTACGACCGAACGCCACCAAACTGCCGACCTGACACGGCCCGATAGCTGGGACGGACCGGGCGCACAGTACCACAAGGGCACGCGTGTCGTCGCGGCGATTGACGCCCGTCTCCGACAGGCGACTGACGGCAGTCGAACGTTCGAAGCGGTCCTCGACAGGCTGACCCGGCAGGGCGAACGCGTCACCCTCGCGCTGTTCGCCGAGACGGTGTCGGCTGTCGCCGGGGACGACCTCGATACGTTCGTTCGACGGGCTGTCACTGGCACCGCACCGCCGGTCTCGACCGACACACTCACAGAGCACGATTTGCGGCGAAGCGGCTCGGCAGATACGACCGGTCGGCGGACGCATTTCGCGCCGTCGGTCGATAGCGCCGCGACCAGCGCCGGCGACGAGCCCACACACAGTGTCGCTACCGGACGGCCGGTCACCGACCGCTACGGGGAGTGGACCGTGCTCGGGACGCTCGGTATGCTGTCGGTCCTACTGGTCCGTCGCAAGCGACGGCGAAAGCGGCTGTAACGCTTCCGGGCACGTCCGTTTCGAGACAGGCAGCGACTTCAAACACCGGCGCGATGATCTGTGTCGAATATGCTTTTCCACAACTGTCATGCCGACTGCTTACCTGTCACCTGACAATGGCATCACAGTCCATCTACGAACGGATCGGCGGTCGTGACGCGGTCGAGGCGGTAGTCTCGGATTTTTACGACCGCGTGCTCGACGACCCGCTGCTTGAACCGTACTTCGAGGAGACCGACATGGACCAGCTCCGCAGCCACCAAGCGCAGTTCATCAGCGTCGTCGCCGGCGGTCCGGTCGACTACGACGGCGACGATATGCAGACCGCCCACGAAGGCATGGGAATCACAGAGGACGCCTTCGCCAAGGTCGCAGCCCACCTCGAAGCCGCGCTCCGCGAGAACGGCGTCCCCGACGATGACGTCGAAGCGATCCTCACGGAGGTCGCTGCCATGGAAGACGACATCGTGGAAGCGTAGCCGGCCGGCAAGGTTCGGACGTGGACTGAGACACAGCATCGGAACCATCGGGAGCCGAAACAGACGATATCGCGAACCACGGTGCCGCTGTAGTCATCGCCCTGTACACGAGCGACAGAGTACTGACCGCGGCACCGGTAGTTCACCCATGTCTTCAAAACAATAGCTGAGTATGAAAATGTCGCTGTTCCATACGCTTTGCGGAGAAAACCATGCGTGTGAAGGGTACGAAACCGAGACCGCCCCCCAAGTCGAGTTGCTGTGCCTCTGACAGGTCATGCAAACCGACTAGGTACCGGCAGTAGTGTACCCTTCACGATAACATTCTGTAGAGTGGGTCCGGGAGTACGTGTCGGCGGCGACGGGCAGTGCAGAACGGACAGTCAGTAGCGACCCGCGGCAGCACTCGAATGCGACCGACAGCGAATTGATGCGATGCCACTCCGCAGCGCGTAGCGTGGCCTCCGGCATTACCGTCGTCCGCAAGGAGCGGGCACGGTGGGATTTTCACCCGATGCCAGACCTCGCTTCGCTCGGTCTGCCGTGGTTCGAATCCCACGGAGCCGTTCCTGCTCACTGTCGTTCGCAGAGAACGGGCACGGTGGGATTCGAACCCACGACCGTCGGATATCTTCCCCCGATGGCAGCGCCAGCGGAGATAGAAGTCCGACGCTCTATCCGGACTGAGCTACGTGCCCTCGCTATCGTGTATTTCCGGCGGTGACAAAAGAAATGCGGAACACGGTCGCCAGTCAGTCACCGTGGTCGAGGTCTTCTTCGACATCATCAGCGGTCGTAATGGCGTTGACGTTGCCTGTCTGAATCGCTGTCAGCCCGTCCAGCGCACAGAGAGCGTCGATTTCGTCCTGTGTCGTCGAGACCAGCAGGTCGTCGAACTGGAGGTGACGCTCGACGGTCGCGCCGGCGGCTTCCACAGCGGCGGCAACGCGCTCGGGGTCGGCATCGTCGGCCGTTTCGAGAACCAGATCGACAGGCTCGCCGTCGACTGGGGCCGCACGCAGACTCTCGACGGCACGGGAGACGTACATTATTCGGATGAGGGACCGCCGGGGCCTTGATTGTGCTGTTCGGGGCGGTCGAAACGGGCCTCTGCCACGGCGAAGGCGAGCGTACTGACCAGACCGAGCAGCGTCCCGCCGGTGAGCATTATAGCGAGGTACTCCAGATCTTGCGCCCCGAGGAAGAAGGCGCTAACCGCGTGTAACACGAGGGCGATAGAGAGGACGTAGAAGGGAGCGTTGAGATACCGCCAGCGGAAGCTTCCGTCGAGGTACTCGTCGGTCACGCGGCCGAGGCTGGAGGTGATACCGGCGGCGGCGAACCACTGAATCGCGCCCGACACCAGCGACGCGATGACTTCAATTGCGTCGGGGTCTGTCTGGCGTTCGAGCTCCTGAACGCCGTTGACGCCACCGATAGCAAGCAGTGCGGCCGCGACGACGTAGGTGATAATCGTCACGCGCCCGGCGTACAGCCCCGAGGTCGCCCGTTCGACCGCCTCGTCCAGTATCTTCTCAGCGCCGAGGCCCCGTGCGAGGATATAGAGCCCGAGCAGGCCGGAGATGACACCCAGCGCAGAGCCGGGGTAGCCAAGCGCCTCGATAGCGATTGTCAGCGGGTAGATGAGCAGGAGAATGCCCAGCGGAACCAGAATCGTGCCGCGGGTTTCCGGGTCATCAAGGACCTGCTTGATAGTGTAGTACATCGATTCGAGGTTCTGTGCCTGTCGCACGACGACGCGGCGGACGCCGTCGATACGGACCCGAGAACGGATTACGGGGACCACCGACTCGTCCTGTGCGCCGTCGGTGACGATGAGCGCCCGCACGTCCTCGCTGGCGGCCAGCGACGCGAGGACGGTATCGACCTCTTCGCCGACGGCCCGGTTGGCGGCGACATCGCTCCCGTCGACGCCAGTGACGGCCGCGACTTCCACCGGTTCGTCGGTGATATCGTCGTAGATGTGGACGCCCTCGAACAGGACGTTCACGTCGGAGTCCTCCGGGTCGTTCGACGCCAGCGCCACCGCTGCGTCCACGACGGCATCGCGCCCGATGACAGGCGTGTCGATGCCGGTCTTGCGGCCGAGGTCGTCGTCGAGGTCGATACACAGCACCAGCAGCATCTACCGGCGCTACGCCGTCTGTGTTTAACTTCTTTCGGGACCCTCTCATCCGGATTCCGGTAGCGTCCCGCGCGTTCGCCGTTCGACGAGCAACAGCGCGGCGAGCCCCAGAATAATAAGCGTGTACGCCGCTGCGGCGGTGAGAGCGGCCTGTTCGGAGCTGTACTCGCCGGTGCGGAAGATGATAGCCTTCCGGACCATCGCGATGACGCCAGTGTAGATGACCAGACGGACGATGCGCCGGGTTTCGCTCTCCTGCGTGTACGCGACGACAGTCTGGTACACCTCGACAATGATAAACAGGAGGAGGGCAGTGTCGATGAAGCCGACGACGACCAGCGGGTCGGTGATGTCACCCCGAACGGCGCTCTGGAATATCTGGAGGCTCAAGTCGAACACGCCGATCGCAAAGAGGAGAACGATAACCAGTGCCGCGACGACTTCGACGTACCGAATCGCCGTCTCACTGATTCCGAGCACCTTGTCGTCAAACGACTTCGCCATCGGTAGCGGTCCGCCGACTGGGTCGGACTCCTCGTCATCCATACACACGAAACGGACCCCAGCCCATTCAAAGCGGTCCCTATCTAGCGTGGCCCGGGTCCGCCGGCCGCGGCTCGTAGGTCTCCGGCGTCGTCCCCAGTTTGGCGACGAGCCACAGCACCGGGAGCAACAACACGCTGCCGACAACGAAGGGCGACCAGTAGCCGACGGCGAAGTACAGTCCGCCCATGACCGGCGGACCGACGGTCCGGGCGAGACTACCAGCGCCCTGCGTGATACCGAAGGCGCTCCCCTGAAGGGCGGCGCTGGCCCGCTGGGAGACGAGCGCCGTCAGCGTCACCGAGAGGATGCCGTTACCGAGAGGCAGCAGGGTCAGCACGAGCAGGAGGCCGAACAGGTCGGCGGTGAGGAACGGAGCGAGTGCGGTCAAGTCGGGAAGCACCGACCCGATGGCCCGGGAAATCGGGATTGCACCGACGCCGACGACCAGCAAGCCGGTCCCGAACAGCGAGAGCCGGACCGGGCTGTAGCGGGCAGAGAGCCGACCGACGAGGACGCCCTGTGTAACGACCGCGAGGACGCCAATGTAGGTCAACAGGAGCGCGCTCTGGGCGGCCGTGTAGCCGTAGATATCGGCGACGTATGGGACGAACATCACCTGAACGCCGGAGAAGGCAAACGAGACGAGAAAGAAGGCCACGAGCAGCGGTCGGAGGCCGGGCGTCGCAACAGCCGTCCGAAGCTGGGTAATCGGGGAGGTGCGTTCTGTCGCGGTCGCACCCGTGGACTCGGAGACGGTCCGAGACTCCGGGAGGAAAAGCAGGGCGACGAACACACCGCCCAGACTCGCGGCCGCGGCGGCGAAACTCGGGAGCGAGAACCGGGTAATCGGCACAGCCGCCGGCAGAAACCCGTCAACGGCGGCGACCGTGGCGTCGAAGCTCAGCACCGCGCCGATGCCGGGGCCGAAGATGAACCCGAGGCCGAACGCGGCCCCGATAAATCCGAGCGCGGCGGCCCGGCGCTCGGGCGGCGTCACGTCGGCGACGTAGGCCTGGGCCGTCGAGAGGTTGCCGCCCATTGCACCGGCCAGCAACCGGGACAGAAAGAGGAGCCACAGCGCGTCGGCCAGCCCGAACACCGTCCAGGCGACGACGGAGCCACCCAGCGACACCACCAGCACCGGGCGACGGCCGACGCGGTCCGACAGCGACCCGAGCAGCGGTGCGAAGACGAACTGCATCGCGGAGTAGGAGGCCGCGAGCAGCCCGATGACGAACTCCGTCCCGCCGGGAAACGTGCGCGTGTAATACGGCAGGATAGGGATGATGATACCGAAGCCCAACAGGTCCAGGAAAACGACGAAGAAGACGACCGCGAGGCCACGACGACGGCGGGACCCGGTGATACCGGTCCCGGTATCTGTCATACCAACCTCTGTGTCGGGAAGTGGGATAAGCGCCACGGGAAACCGGAATAGCCAGGGAGCCGACCCATGCCGTCACGTCCCACGCTGGACCCGATGCGCACGCTTTTTCCCGCTGGGAGGAGTGGCTAGAGACAATGATTTCCGAGGGCTGCGAACAGTGCGCCAAGGGCGGCAAAATGGTGCTGTTCGTCTACGGCTACTGCGACCAGCGAGACTGCTTCTACTGTCCCCTCGGGGAAAACCGCAAGAACGTCACTCAGATGTACGCCAACGAGCGTCCTGTTGAGGACGACAGCGACGTCATCGAGGAGGCCAAGCGCATGAGCGCGCTTGGCACCTCAATCACGGGCGGCGAACCCCAGGAAGTGCTCGACCGGACCTGTCACTACCTGGAACTGCTGAAAGACGAGTTCGGCGAGGACCACCACACGCACCTCTACACCGGAATTCCCGGCGGCCGCGAGAACATGCGCCGCCTCTCGGAAGCCGGTCTCGACGAGATTCGCTTCCACCCGCCGCTGGAACAGTGGGGCGACCTCCACGGGACCGAGTGGGAAGACATCCTCTACATCGCCCGCGAGGAGGGGCTGACCCCCGCCTTCGAGATTCCCGGCATCCGCGCCGAAGAGGAGTTCCTCGAATTCTTAGACGAGGGCGCGGCCGACTTCTGTAACATCAACGAGTTCGAGATGTCCGACGGGAACTACCGCCGGATGCAGGAGGAGGGCTTCGAGCTGAAAGAGGACCACATGAGCGCCGTCGAGGGGTCCCACGACATTCTGGAGAAAATGGGTGACCACGAGAAGGTGTACTTCTGTACGAGCGTGTTCAAAGACGCCGCCCAGCACCGCTCGCGGCTCAAGCGGATGGCCCGCAACATCCGCCGTCCGTTCGACGACGTGACAGAGGACGGGACGCTCGTCTACGGGAAGGCCTGGACCTCCGAAGCACGACTGGAGACCCTCGGCGTTCCCGAGGAGTACTACACCGTCAAATCCGAGCACGTCGAGCTGGCCTGGTGGCTGCTGGAGGAGATGGTCGAAGAGGGCGACATCGAGAAAGGCGAAATCGTCGAGCAGTACCCGACATACGACGGGACTGTGGTCGAGCGAACGCCGCTGTCCAACGGTGCTGACGCTGGACGAGCGACGGCCGACGACTAGAATCCCAGTTCGGTTTTCCCGGTTTCTGCAACTCACAGGCCTGTGCTGTCCAGCCGTGGCTTTATTTGTCAGCTGAGAGAAGTGCCGCTGACCCTCCATGCGCTTGGCTATCGACAGTGGGAAGCTCCTGTACGCACTCGGAGTCCTGTTTGCCGCGGCGGCGCTCCTGTATTTCGTTCGGGATGTCGTGTTCGATCTCTCGATAACAGTGAAAGCGGCGTTGCTGTTGCTGACCTTTATTGCACTGTTCGTTGCGGGTATGGCCCTCGAACGGGACGTGCTTGATGTCGTCGCCTTCGCCCTCAGTGGCGTGACGTACGTCGTGTTCGTCGGCTACGTCGTCGTTCGGTATTCACCCGGCGAGACGGGAACGTTCCTGTTGCTCGCCTTATCTGCGGGGCTGTTCGTCGGGCTCGGCTACGCGCTCCGGGCAGGGATTCCGACGCCGTCGCGGCGAACGGCGACGGCCGCTCTCGGCGGCCTCCTCGTTGTGAGTGCTGGACTCGTCGGGGCCGATACGCTCAGTGGCGGGGTGACATACGATGTGCAGACGAACGAGTCCGTCACCGTGTCGGTCCCGGAGACAGAACACACCCCGAACAGGTACCCGTACATCGAGACGGAAATCGGAGCCGTTACTGCGTCGAACCCGTCTCCATTTCTGCGAGCGTTAGACCTCCCCTCGCTTTCGGGTTGTCTGGTCGGGCCGATAGACCACCGGGAAGACAGAGTGTACGTAGACACCGACATCCAGTGGGACGAGGACACCATCGCCGCATCGACGACGAAGTCTTACGCCGTCACCGCTGAGTTACCGATCGACCCGAACCGGACGGAGTCAGAAACGTACGCCATCGAACAGGGAATCGACTGCAGTACGGAGCGGTCTGAGCCAACGCTGGTGATTCAGGTCGGCGAGAGCGATACGATAGACTGACTACTCCAGTTCTGTGAGACACTCTTGACAGTAGGTGGCGTCTTCCACGTTCGGCGTGCCGCAGGTGTCACAGGTCACGACCGACATCTTTGTTTCAGACAGCGGCGACGCCTCAGCGTCAGTGAGCACGTCGACTGGCCAGTCAGGGCCGGTCGGCGACTGGTCCTGTCTCTCGGCGCGCTGATGGACCTGCTGGATGAGTTCGTCGTCACGCATCGCTTCGAGGCCGCGCCATAGCCCCAGAAACAGCAGCGTCGGCGCGACGATAACGAACAGGCCAGCGATGACGCGCAACGCCAGTTCCACCTGGCTGAGTGACATATGGTCACAATGGACTGGACAGTCGAGTATCCTTCGCCACATCCGTCGGCTTGCGGGCCGTCAGGCGGTGTCGACGCCTTCTTGCCTCGTCTTGCTGAAGACAGGGTATGAGTAGCCTTATCGTGGCAGTCGGTGGCGGACTGGCCGTGATCTTGCTTCTCGGACTGAGCGCGTTCTTTTCCAGTTCGGAGATAGCAGTGTTCTCGCTACAGAAAGACTGGATAGCACAACAGGCGGCGACGGGGGATCGACGGGCGCAGGTGTTACAGGAACTGTACGATAATCCACACCGACTACTGGTGACGCTGTTGGTCGGTAACAACATCGTCAACATCGCTATTTCGAGCATCATCACCGTCCTTATCGCGAGTTCCCTCTCGCCCGGACCGGCGGTCGTTGCAACTACGGTCGTGACGAGCGTCCTCATCCTGATTTTCGGCGAAATCGTGCCAAAGGCGTTCGGCCTCGGCAACGCACAGGCGTGGGCACTGACAGTCGCCTCGCCCGTCCGAATCGTCGAGCGCGTACTCTCTCCGCTTATCACCCTGTTCGATGGCATCGCTGGCCGGATAACCGCCCTCATCACCGGCGAAACAGGCATCGAGAAGCCGTATCTGGAGTGACCGTCAGTACTGGTACAGCGAAACGACGAACGGGAGCTTGTTGTACATCCAGATCGCCAGCGGGAGGCCGACGATTGTCACGGACAGCGCGTACGCGACACCGGTCCAGACGCCGCTGGCCCACCAGCCGACGAAGACGAACCAGACTCCCCGGACGAGCAGCGAGTGCTGCGAGCCGCCAGCACTCTCCGTGACGAGCTGGTCGCGTCGCTTGAGCGTCAGCACCAGTGGCACCCTGTTTATCATTTTGATGCCAAGCGGGAGCCCGATAATCGTGACGTTCAGGAACCACGCGACCGAGAGCCAGATGCCGGTCACCCACCAGCCGACAAGCAGGAACCACACCGCCCTGACGAGGAGGGACCGTTGGTCACTCATACCGGAACCTACCTCGGCCGGCATCATAAGCTTCCTGTCCAGTGTGTGAGGACAGAAACCGAGCCAGTATAGACGGCTGGCGTTACGCTTCAAACCCGCCTTCAAAGACAAGCGTCCCGTCCCGCTGGACGACCTGCACCGACCTTTTTCATCGTCGGGTCACCTTCGGCGACCACTCCTCGAAAAACGTCGATGAAAAAGCCGACCGCTCGCTCCGTTCGCGGTCGATACTCAGTCCTCGAACCCGTCTTCAAAGACAAACGTCCCGTCCCGCTGGACGACCTGCACCGACCTTTTTCATCGTCGGGTCACCTTCGGCGACCACTCCTCGAAAAACGTCGATGAAAAAGCCGACCGCTCACTCCGTTCGCGGTCGATACTCAGTCCTCGAACCCGTCTTCAAAGACAAACGTCCCGTCCCGCTGGACGACTTCGCCATCGACTTCGATGAACGAGTCCTCGCTCATATCGACAATCATGTCGACGTGGACGGCCGATTCGTTTTGTTCGTTGTCCTCGCCGACAGTCTCGTCGTAGGCTCGTCCTACCGCCATGTGAACGGTGTCACCCATCTTTTCATCGAACAGCATATTGTAGGAGAACTGGTCGATATCGCGGTTCATTCCGATTCCAAGTTCGCCGAGTCGGCTCGCACCGTCATCAGTCGACAGCACCTCTGTCAGGAGGTCCTCGTTCTTGGCAGCGCTGTGCTCGACAACTTCACCGCCCTCGAAGCGGAGGAAGACATCAGTCACTTCCCGGCCCTGATGGTACAGCGGCTTGTCGAACAGCACCTCGCCATCGACGCTGTCGGGGACCGGTGCGGTGAACACCTCGCCGCCGGGGAGGTTCTTCTCGCCGTAATCGTTGAGCGTCTCGTTACCGGCGATGGACATCGTCACGTCCGTCGTCTCCCCGGAAACGATACGGACTTCCTCGGCGGGGTCGAGTATTTCGACCATCTGTGACTGGTGTTCGCGGACCGCGTCCCAGTCCTTGAGGACCGCGTCCCAGACGAAGTTCTCGTAGCCCTCAGTGGAGGTCTGTGCGAGCTGGGCATTCGCGGGCGCGGGATATTGCGTGAGACACCAGGTCTTCGAGAGCCGCTCGTTCAGGAGCGGCTGCTGGGACTGCTGATAGGCGGCCGTCGTTTCTGGGTCGACATCACTGGTTTCGGTGACGTTGTCGCTGCCCTTGATTGCGATGTATGCGTCCATCTCCTCGTACAGCGCCTCGACGTGACTCGGTGTCTCGAATTCGTCCCGGTTGCGGAGGTAGGCACGACGGAACCGCTCGCCGAGGCGGTCCTGTACGACAAGCGGATTTGCGCCGCGGTCAGCGGCGAACTCGTGTAGCGCAGTGACGAGATCCGCAGCCTGCGGGTGAGCGTCGATAACGAGGTTGTCGCCCTCGCTCAGATCGATAGAGTGGTCGACAATGACTTCCGCATGTTCGCGAATACGTGGGTCCATACAGATAGGCACCACCGACGCCCCCTAATCGTTACCCTCCCGGCTACTTCTTCTTGCTCTGCTGGAGCCCTTCCTTGAACCCCTGAAAGGTCCGCCGGAGCATCAGATACATAAAGAAGAAAAACAGGAGCACAGCAGCGAGGAGCGCGTACATGAGCCAGTTTTCCATACCGGCGGCTTGTTGAGCGGCGCTCAAAGTCCTTTCGGGAAAGTCGCATTCAGGCGTCTACCGGCCGATTTTGGAGGGTAAAATACGGGTTTGACCGATAGCTACAGCGGTCACTGTGCTTTGGCAAAGACTCATAATCCCATAGAACATACAGATAGTCATGTCGTTGCTGCCCTCTCGGGACCCGGCGACCCCGGACGCCGAACCCCGAGTTATCGGTGTCGACAGTGATGATGCGGACGACGTGCTGTCGGCACTCTCGGCAGAGACAGCGCGCAACTTACTGTCAGAGCTAAATAAGGAGCCAGCACCGCCGTCTGAGCTGGCCGACCGGGTGGACACGTCGCTACAGAATGCCCAGTACCACCTGAAGAAACTCAAGAACGCCGGGGCGGTCGAGGTCGTCGACACGGCATACTCCGAGAAAGGACGAGAGATGGACGTGTTCGCGCCGGCCAACCAGCCACTCGTTATCTGTGCCGGCGACGAACAGGAGACGTCGGGGCTGCGGGCCGCGCTAGCAAACATCATCGGTGGTTTGGCGATCATCGGCTTCGCAAGCCTGCTGGTCCAGCAGGTGTTTGGGAGCGGGTTGGGATCGCTGTTTGGCGGCCCAGCAGTGTCGTCCGGGAGCGCGGACACTGGCGCCCGGGACCCGAGTTTCTACGGCGGAGGGACAACCGTGACCGACGGTGGTTTCGAGGCTACTGCGGGCGCACTCGACACAGCCGCACAGGGCGGCGCCGAGGCCGCTGCCGCCGTGATTCCGCCAGGTCTAGCGTTCTTTGCTGGCGGCGCGTTCGTCATCGCGGGGATGGCGGCGCTGTGGTATATGCGACAGTAACCACTTCGGCCGCTTTGCTCCGTTAGCCGAGGGAAACTTCTACAACAAACGTCGCTGGGATACGCTCACCGCTCGACGATAGTCGTCGAAATCGGCGTCCCGTCCGGTGAGCGAAGGCGGACGCGAACATCACCAGCCATTATGTCCAGTTCCGCGTGAGCCGGTTGATAGCGCCGCGGGTCGGCGTAGCTGCCCGGATTGACCAGCGTCCAGCCGCCGAAATCGGTCAGTGTGGGTCTGTGTGAGTGGCCGACGACGACGATGTCGGCGTTTTCCTGTCGAGCCAACATCCCGAGCGCGGTTTCGGTGTGGTCGTGACCATGAACGACGACGATTGTCAACCCCTCCCAGGAGACGGTCGCAACGTCGGGGAGCCGGGCACGGACCGCCGGCCTGTCGTTGTTCCCGACGACGCCGGTCAGTTCGTCACACTCGGCGTCGATGGCATCAAGAACCTGTTCGGTCATGAAATCGCCGGCATGGAGAACGTGGTCGGCTTCGCGGACAGCTTCGAGCGTCCGATCTGTCAGCCGGTGGTCGTCGGTCCCGTGCGTATCTGAGATGGCAGCGAGCATACCGCACGTAGCAGCCACAGATATAAATCCAGAAGCATTTTGCGTCACGGTCGTGACGGAAAAATAATGGCAGGGAGCAAATCAGTCGTCATTGCCGCACTGATAGCCAACGGCGCGATTGCGGTTCTGAAGTTCTTCGGCTTCCTTCTGACCGGGAGTGCCGCGATGCTGTCGGAGACGTACCACAGCATCTCTGACACCGGAAATCAAGTATTCTTGCTCATCGGAATCCGGTTCAGCGAGCGAAAACGCGACCGTCGCCATCCATTTGGCTACGGCAAGGCGCAGTTCTTCTATAGCTTCCTCGTCTCCGTGTTCCTGTTCGGCATCGCCGGCTGGGAGAGCGCGAAACACGGGTGGAACGAGCTTACAGCCGGCGGCCACGGCGGCGGTGAACACGCCGGCGAGGCGGTCGAGTTCCTGTTTATCTCCTTTACGCCACCGACGTGGCTGGACCCGCTGTGGGTCAACTACACCGTCCTCCTCGGAGCTTTCGCCTTCGAGACGTACGCGCTGGTGAAAGCCCGCGCCGAGATGAAACGCCAGATCGACCGGAACGACTGGTCGGGCTACCGCGAGGCGTTCCGCAAGACCAGCGACGTGACGACGCTGACCGCGCTGACCGAGGACACCATCGCGCTCGCGGGTATCGTCATCGCGCTGGTCGGCTTAGTCCTCGAACAGATGACGGGGAACCCGTTCTTCGACCGAATCTCCGCGCTGCTCATCGGTATCATGCTGATGGGCTTTGCCCTGGCGCTGGCCTGGGAGAACAAGCGCCTCCTACTGGGGGAGAGTCTCCCGGCGGACGAGGAACAGCGGCTCCGTGACGTTGTCATGGGGAACGACCACGTGGCTGAAATCACCGGGTTCCGGACGGTCTACTTCGGACCGAAAGAGGTCATCGTCTTCGCGGACCTGCAGTTCACCCCGGGACTCGACACGGAGTCGATAGACGACGAGATAACAGCCCTCGAATCGGCGATGCAGGACACCAACGACGACATCAGGAAAGTCTACATCGAGCCAGAGCTGTAAGGGTCGTTCTCTTCGAGCCACCACGGAATCGGGACGCGAGCGATATCAGTTGTGACTGTCATTGTCGTGTCGATATCCGGCCTGTTCGGTCGTCGTTCAGCGTGCTCGACGTATCTGATTACCCCCTGCCGGTCGACGTACAGCCGCGACCGACCGATGTTGGACTCGTTCTCGGCGGCTGGTGTCACAACTGGGTCCGTTGGGGCCAGAACAGCGACCGGCCGTCCGTTCCACTGGAAGGAATCCGTCTTCCGATACTGGGTAGTCGACAGGAGCCGTCGAAGGAGGTCAACGCCGGCCGGCGAGGCGACCAGCGACGTGTTCGGCGTCGCGGGCGTGGTAGCGTACGGGGTCTCGGGGTCGTCCCGGACGTTCGTGTACAGCGTCCCGTCGGCGAGGACCACGTCGTCGGATATCGGACCGAACCGCCGTCTGACCCGGGTTATCTCTCCATCACGGTCTACCCAGACATCGAGCGTGTTCTGTGGCCCGACCTGTTCGACGTGCCGATGGAAGCTCCGGGTCGAAAGCGCCCGCTCGTGACGGTCCAGTAGTCGGTCCACGTCGACCCGCCCGTCGCTAGTCGGCACTGCCACCGTCTCAGCAGGCGAGTCAGTGGGGACAGGCGCCGGCGTCACCGAATTGCCGTCACCCGCCGTCGGGCCGGCCGGGAGGAAGCCGGAACACCCCGCGAGAAGGGCGATACCGACGGCGAGCGTGACACGCCACATGTGTTTCGGAAGGTGCGCTGGCGGCAAGTAGCTGTGGGGGCGAACCCTTTTGCCGGAGAACGGCCAAGCGAGGCACGTGGCAACGACGGACGACGGCTACATGCGGTTTTTCCCCTTCGAGGAGCCGTACGACCATCAGCAGGAGGCGATGGGCACGATATACGACGCGCTCGAGGAGGGCCGTGACGTGCTGTTCGAAGGGGCCTGCGGGACCGGGAAGACGCTCGCGTCGCTGGTCCCCGCGCTGGAACACGCTCGGGAGACGGGCAAGACCGTCGTCATCACGACGAACGTCCACCAGCAGATGCGCCAGTTCGTCGAGGACGCCAGAGCGATAACAGACAAGGAGCGACTGCGAGCGGTCGTCTTCCGCGGCAAAGGGTCGATGTGTCACATCGACGTGGACTACGAGGAGTGCCAGGCCCTGCGTGACACGACCCGAGACCTCGTCGAGGTCGAGAGCGACATCGCCGAACTGGAACAGCGCGAAGGGGAACTCCTCTCGGACGGGCAGGCAGGCAGCAGCGAGGCGATGGAGGCCCGCAACGCCGTCGTCGAGGAACTCCGGGACCTGCAGGACGAGCGCGAGGAGATCGAGACCGAGCGGTCCACATGTGACCACTACTACCGGAACCTCACCGTCGACACCAGTGAGTTCTACGCGTGGCTGTTCGACGACGTGCGCACACCTGACGACGTGTACGAGTACGCCCACGAGCAGGGACTGTGTGGCTACGAACTGCTAAAGGAGGCAATGGACGGCGTCGACCTCGTAGTGTGTAACTATCACCACCTGCTTGACCCGACCATCCGCGAGCAGTTCTTCCACTGGATCGGCCGCGACCCCGAGGACATCATCGCCGTCTTCGACGAAGCCCACAACGTCGAGTCGGCCGCCCGCGACCACGCCCGGCGGACGCTCACCGAGAACACGCTCGACCAGGCCATATTGGAACTCGACAGCGAGGAAGACGCCCGAGCCGACGCCGCAGCCAACGTCATCGAGACGTTCCGGGACGCGCTCGTCGAGGCCTACGAGGACTCCTTCGAGTTCGGCGCACGGGCGGCCGTCGACGAGCACTGGGACGACATCACAATCGCTAATGACGACCGGAAAGACGATCTGACGCTTGCGTTCCTCCAAGGGTACACCGGCCCTGGCTTCCACGAGGAACTGGATCGGGCGCTGGAACTCGGTCGTGATTTGGACGCACGGTATCAGGAGGCGTTCAAAAAAGGGGAGCTGGACACCAGAAAGGAGTGCCAGACCTTGCAGGCTGCTGGCTTCATCGCCGACTGGCTCGACGAATCCGACGAGACCGGCCAGTACCCTGTGGTCAGCGTCCGCCGCGACGAATCGACTGACAAAGTGTACGGCCGCGCGGAACTGTACACCTGCATCCCCGAGGAAGTCACCCGCGACCTGTTCGAGGACCTGCACGCGGCGGTGCTGATGAGCGCTACGCTGCGGCCCTTCGATGTGACCGAGAACGTTGTCGGGGCCGAGGACCCGGTGACGATGGCCTACGGCGCACAGTTCCCGGAAGAGCGCCGCCGAACCTACGCCGTCGACGGCCCCGCGCTGTTTTCCAGCGAGCGTGACGACCCCCAGACCCAGCAACGCATCGCCCGCACGCTCGAAGATATCGTTCGCTTTACGCCCGGCAACACGCTCGTGTTCTGTCCCTCCTACAGCGAGGCCGAGCGCTACCACGACATGACCGCCGTGAGCGCGACCCGGTATCTGGACGAACCGGGCACCCAGGCGCGTGACCTCCGAGAAGCCTTTACCAGCGGCGACGATGGCGTGCTGTACACCTCGCTGTGGGGGACACTGGGGGAAGGGGTGAGCTACGACGGCGACGATGCCCGGACCGTCGTGGTCGTCGGGGTCCCGTACCCTCATCTCGACGACCGCATGGACGCCGTCCAGAACGCCTACGACACGACCTTCGGCGAGGACGAGGACGACGCCGGCTGGCGCTACGCCGTCGAAATCCCGACAGTTCGGAAAACAAGACAGGCCCTCGGGCGTGTGGTCCGCTCGCCCGAGGATTTCGGGGCGCGCATCCTGCTCGACAAGCGCTACACCGAGGCCGCCGAGATGGAGATGCACGACTACGCCGTGCGCGGGACCTTCCCGCCGGAGGAACGTCGCGAGATGGTCGACATCGGCCCCGAAAAGCTCAAATTCGCGATGCTGAACTTCTATCAGGACATGGGCGCCTACGACGGGCCGCCGCCAAAGCCCTGAGGTGGCTGTGACCTGCCTGCAACGAGGACTGACCGGAAACCGGATAGTTTGAAACCCTCCACGCGAAACGGACGGGTAATGTTAGTCGCCTTCGACTTCGACGGGACGCTCTCCGATTCGGAGATGACAGTCCTGCTCGGGAGCCAGAACGGGACGGCCGAGGATATGGCCGACATCACCGAGCGCGCGATGAACAACGAAATCGAATACGCTGAGAGCCTTCGCCAGCGGTGTGCGCTCCTCGAAGGCCTCTCGGATGAGCAGGCACAGGCGGCCTTCGACGAGGTCGCCCTGCGTCCCGGCGCGGCTGAAGTCATCAAGGCGCTGCGGGACGCCGGCGTCTACGTCGCTATCCTCACCGGCGGGTTCGAGCGCGGCGTCGCAACTGCACTCGAAACGGAGGGGGTCGAGGTCGATGCCATCGTCGCAAACCGACTGCCCGTTGAGGACGGTAAGCTCACCGGCGAGGTCCGTGGGCCGCTCATCTCCGGGACGAAAGACGACGCGCTGGAGGTCGTCACCGCCGTCACCGGAGAGGACCGGGACACAACTGTTGCCGTCGGCGACGGCGCCAACGACCTGCCGATGCTCGAAGTTGCAAATCTGGCTATCGGTTTCGACCCGAAACCGGCCGTCGCGCCGTCATGTGACACGTCGGTCGAGACGATGGACGAACTGTACGAGGTGCTGGAAGCCGAAGGAATCCTGTAGCGCAGTCACTGTTTTCGTCACACTCCGTACCGTAAACTGTGGGTCAAGACCGAAAACAGGGAGTGGCACGCTCCCCACGGATGCGGGCATTCGTTGTCGGACCAATGACAGAGTATGGTTGAGCGTGAACCGACGCGTGCCCGCAGTTGGCGACGGTTCGTTTAACACGTAAACCTCTGGCGTAATAAGTTTAGTGAACAGGTTAATTATTGCACTCGGATAATTCGTATGTCCACTGAAAGGCGATAAAATACTACGTGAACGTCAGTGCGTAGCCTGACCGATGGCCTGGTCGAGGTCGGCTTTGATGTCTTCGACGGACTCGGTGCCGACAGAGAGGCGGACCATGTCGTCGGTGACGCCGGCGGCGGCCTTTTCTTCGTCGGTGAGTTGTTGATGAGTGGTCGAGGCCGGGTGGATGATGAGCGTCTTCGCGTCGCCGACGTTGGCCAGCAGGGAGGCGATCTCCGTCGACTCGACGGTCGTCCGGGCTGCGTCGTAGCCCGCGTCGAGACCGAACGTTATCATGCCGCCGTAGCCGCCGTCAAGATATTTGCTGGCGGTGTCGTGCGTTTCGTGGTCTTCGAGGCCGGGGTAGGTGACCCACGAGACCTCGGGATGGTCGGCGAGGAACTCGGCAACGCCCATTGCGTTGTCACAGTGACGGTCCATCCGTGCAGGCAGCGTCTCCAGACCCTGCATCGTCTGCCACGCGTCGAAGGGCGACTGCTGGCAGCCCAGATCACGGAGACCACGGGCGATGGCGGCGTAGGTGAAAGCCGCGTCCTCGAATCGCTCCCGGAAGTTGACACCGTGGTACGCGGGGTTGTCGCCGGCGATTTCCGGGTACTTGTCGGCGTGTTCCTCCCACGGGAACGAGCCGCCGTCGACGAGAACGCCGCCAACAGTGGTGCCGTGGCCGTGAATCCACTTGGTCGTGGAGTTCCAGACGAGGTCGGCCCCGTGCTCGATTGGGTTACAGAGGTACGGCGTCGCGAAGGTGTTGTCGACGAAGAAGGGGACGCCGTGGTCGTGAGCAATTTCGGCGAGGCGTTCGAAGTCGGGCGTCACAAGCGACGGGTTGCCGATAGTCTCACAGTGGACGTAAGCCGTGTTCTCGTCGATAGCATCGGCGTAGGCGTCGTAGTCGAGCGTGTCGACGAAGCGGGTTTCGACGCCGTTTCGGGGCGCGGTGTGGGTGTAGTAGGTGTAGGTCCCGCCGTACAGCGACGACGCCGTGACGACGTTATCGCCAACATCCGCAAGCAGGAAGGTCGCGAGGTTCAGCGACGCCATTCCCGAAGCGGTGGCGACCGCGCCGACGCCGCCCTCTAGCGCCGCCAGCCGCTCCTGCAGCATCCCGACGGTGGGGTTCATCAGCCGCGAGTAGATGTGGCCCGGCTTTTCCAGTGCAAACTGCTTGGCCGCGTCTTCGGCGTCCTCGAAGACGTACGAGGTGGTCTGGTACAGTGGCGGCGCGCGAGAGCGAGCCTCAGCGTCCGGCTCTTCCTGTCCGACGTGCAAGGCGTCGGTTTCGAATCCGTGGTCTTGGTCGTCACTCATACACTCCGCTTTCACCTGACGGGTCTTAATAACAGCCACACCGGTCAGCCCCGCCACTGCTACGAGATACCGGTGATTCTTCGCACTAATACCGAATATCTTTGTCCATGATCTTTCAGGGTACAGGTCGATGAGATGCTGTCGAGACAACGCGCGAGCACGCGGACGGCCGGGAGCAAGTGGTGCGACGACTGTCGCACCCGAAGCGACCCGGGGAAGGGCAGGCCGGCGTGAATGGGTAGTAGCATACCGCGCGCCGACAGCGCGCGGTTTAACCGGAATCGCTCAGCGATTCCGGCCTTTTTCGCCACCGAAAGACTCGCACGGCTCGTCTTTCGAGCCCTCGTTCGCTTCGCTCACGAGGACCACGTTTTTGCAAGCAGGGGTGCCCACAGGCCGCGGAGCGGCCGAGGACGCCCCTCGCAGCAAAAAGGTGGTTAGGTAAACTTCCGGACCGTCATATCCAGTGTATCCAGGTCGAGAATCGGCGCGAAGCCGGCGTCGGGGTCGATGTTGACGCTCTTCTGGAACTCGGTCTGGGCCTGCCAGCAGCCGGAGTTCAGCGCAACAACGTTGTGGTATTCGCCCCAGCCGAGCTTGTGGACGTGGCCGGTGTGGAACACGTCGGGGACCTCTTCCATCACGAGATAGTCGCGGTCCTCGGGGGCGAGCCGGGTGTGGCCGCCGTACTGGGGCGCGACGTGGCGCTTCTTCAGGAGCTGGTACATCGCCTTGTGTGGCTCCTCGTAACTGGCCTCCTCGTCGGGGAGTTCGGCGATAACCTCGTCCAGCGAGACGCCGTGATACATCAGGACCGTGACGCCCTCGACAGTGACCAGCGAGGGATTGGAGTGAACCTGGGCGTCATGAGCGCTCATGATGTCCCGCAGTTCCTCGTCGAAGCCGGGCTGGGGCTCGGCCAGCCGTACGGCGTCGTGGTTGCCCGGAATCATCCGAATCTCCATGTCGCCCGGGACTTCTTTGAGGTACTCCGAGAACGCGCGGTACTGGTCGTAGATGTCGATGATGTCCAGTTCCTCGTCCTGCTCGGGGTAGATGCCGACGCCCTCGACCATGTCGCCGGCGATGAGCAGATATTCGACGGTTTCGGCTTCAGGGGTGTGGAGCCAGTCGGTAAAGCGGTGCCAGGCGTCCTCCATGAACTCCTGGCTGCCGACGTGAACATCTGATATGAGTGCTGCCTGCACGTGGCGGTCAGCGGTCGAGGGGCTGTGTGTTCGGGGCACGTCCGGGAAGTAAAGTGAGTCTACGAACAGGATGCCGGCGTCGTCGGCCAGCGTCCCCTCGACGGCGATGACCTCGTCCATGAGCAACTGCTGGACGAGATCAGCGATAGGGCGGTCTTTCATCACGAGACAGGGGAAGGTTCCGTTCGTGTCCTCCAGTTCGACGAGCCAGTGCCCGCTGGCCGTCGAGCGGATGTCTGAGACCATCCCGATCAGCGCCGCGTCGCTGCCGCCGCCCATGTTTTCGATTGCGTCGGTCGGCCGGTGGTTCACCCTGCCACGGAGTTTGCTCGCCAGTTTCTCGTAGCGGTCCCGGAACACCGCGACGAAGTCCGAGTACTCGCCGGTTCCGGTGGACTGGCCGGTCATGTCGTTCGCGACATCGATAGCTCGGAGGGATGTGTCCACGTCCCGTGACCCCCCTGTTTCAGGTGGAGCGGACGTACCCGGTTCGGTCGATGGGGCTGCGCCAGCTCCAGTTGAAGCGGAGGGGTGTGGATTGGCTGGAGTGCCGGTAATTTCGTCTCCGGAATCTGGTTCGGTACTCGGTTGGCTTCCCGCGCCTTCTGTCGCTTCAATCACAGATTCGACGTGGTCGGTTGTCAGCTTCAACGCTTCATCAGGAAGGGTTTCGAGTGCGCGTTCCAGCGTCACCGATGGATTTGGAGTGTCGGCGATTCGCGTCACTGCCTCGCGCTCCGCGTTGTAGCCGCGGCTCGCGAGTTCGCTGACGATTCGTGCCGGCGTCTCCAGAGGCACGTTCCACACTCAGTGTCTGCGGGCAAAAGGATAGCGGACCGACAGCCGTCACAAGATTGATACGCCGCTGTCGGCAATCCGAGGTAGAATGGGCCGGGACGAATCAACCAGCAGCACATCGCCAGACGAAACAGAGGAGGCTGTCGACACCAGCCCGACGCTTCGTCTCGGCCTGTACGTCCGCGACATCGGCACGAGCATCGGGGCGGTCATGCTCGTCGGTGCGCTCCTGTTTGCCGTCAGTGGGGTGTGGCCCCCGCTTGTCGCCATCGAGAGCGGGAGCATGGAGCCACACATCGACACCGGTGATATGGTATTTGTCATGGACGCAGAACGGTTTTCCGGACAGGAGGCGCGTTACGGCGTTGTAACGGCAGCAGCCGGGGCTGAAACCGGGTATCAGACCTTCCAGCAGTCTGGGGACGTTATCGTCTTCGAACCCAACGGTAACGAACAGCGGACGCCGATTATTCACCGGTCAATGCTGTGGGTCGATGCCGGCGAGAACTGGTACGACCGGGCGAACCAGACGTACATCGGGAGCGCGGACAGCTGCGACGAACTTCGGAACTGCCCAGCCCCCCACGCCGGGTTTATCACGAAAGGTGATAACAAGGTGACCAACACCAGATACGATCAGGTCACCGGAGCGAGTACTGTTGTGCGCCCGGAGTGGGTCATTGGAACCGGGATCTTCCGAATCCCACGTCTCGGGTACGTCCGGGTCCAGCCGTCCCAGCTATCGCACACATCAGTTTCGGCCCCGGTCGGAGAAGCTTCAGGGCCGACGGCAAATTGAACAGATCGGACGGCTACGTTCGCTCCAACAACAGAAAGTTGATTGGCTGCCTCCGAGTATTCGTGGTACGAATGGGCGGGCCAGACCATCGGTCGTCGGACGAAGACGAAACCGAGGGACCGGGAGGGATGATGTACGTGACCGATATCGTCAGTAGCGCCGGCTCAGTCCTGCTTGTCGGGGTGTTGCTGTTCGCAGTCAGCGGTGTGTGGCCTCCGCTCGTCGCTATCGAAAGCCCGAGCATGGACCCTCATATCAAGGAAGGCGATCTCGTGTTCGTGATGGAAGAGGAGCGGTTCTCCGGTCCGGACGACCACGGAGGTGTCGTCACCGCAGCGAACGACGACAGCTATCGGAAGTTCCAGCAGCCGGGCGACGTTATCGTGTACGAACCCGACGGCAACAGCCGACAGACCCCGATCATCCACCGAGCGATGCTATGGGTTGATGACGGCGAGAACTGGTACGACCGTGCGAACAAAGACTACATCGGCAGTGCAAACAGCTGTGACGAACTCAGCTCCTGTCCGGCCGACCACGCCGGCTTCATCACCAAGGGCGACAACAACGGCCGGTACGACCAAGTCGGCTCCAACCCCATCAGCGAACCAGTCAGGCCCGGATGGGTCGTCGGTACCGCTGAAATGCGGGTCCCACTGCTGGGGCAGGTCCGACTCCAGTGGAACCAGGCCGGAGCGACCGATGTAGTACCAAGCGAGACAGGGCCGGCAGTGACGAACGAAACAGGGTCGACAGCCGTGAACACGACTGCGTCCGGGTAGCTGGTATCTCTCGAAGGGGGACTGTTTCACCTGCAACGGTGGAGACTGTCGGGTGCTAATACGATCCGCGGATCAGTTGTCAAAGCGGGCCTGAACGAACGGCTGGACATCGTCGATATCACCGAGCCGCGAATCGGACAGAAGCACCGCTTCCGTTTCCTCGGTCGGAACCGACAGCGAAATTTCTTTGGTCCGCCCGTAGCGACCCTTCGAGACGACGACGGCGTTAACGATGCCGAGCATATCGAGTTCCGAGATGAGGTCAGTGACGCGGCGCTGTGTCAGGATGTCGGCGTCGATCTCCTCACAGAGGTTCTTGTAGATGTTGAACACCTCGCCGGTGTTGATGTTGTGGACGCCGTTTTTCTCCAGCAGGATGATGGCAAAGAGGACGATCTTCGACTGCGTTGGGAGCGTCCGGACGACCTCCACAACCCGATCAAGTTCGATCTTCTCCTGGGCCTGCCGGACGTGGTCTTCGAGGACGTTGTCCGTCTGGTCGCGCTCAGCGAGTTCGCCGGCCGTCCGGAGGAGGTCAAGCGCACGGCGTGCATCCCCATGTTCCTGTGCAGCGAAGGCCGCACACAGCGGGATGACGTCCTCGGTGAGCGCGTCGCCTTTGAACGCCACGTCCGAGCGCGCCTGCAGGATGTCCCGGAGCTGGTTCGCGTCGTAAGGCGGGAAGACGATCTCCTCCTCGCCGAGGCTGGATTTGACCCGCGGGTCGAGGAAGTCTGTGAACTTCAGGTCATTTGAGATGCCCATGATTGAGACGCGGGAGTTCTCCAGTTCGGAGTTCATCCGGGAGAGGTTGTACAGCGTGTCGTCGCCGCTTTTCTCGACGAGCTTGTCGATCTCGTCGAGCATGATAACCACCACGCGCTCGTGGTAGTCGACGGCGTCGAAAAATGAGCTGTAGACGCGGTCAGTCGGCCATCCCGTCATCGGAACTTCCTCGAACTCGGATTTGTCGGCTTCCAGCGATTCGATTTCGGTGTCGATGTCGTCGAGGGAGTCAAACGCCGTCTCTTCGAGTGCAGCCGTATTCTCGCGTGCGCGCGACCGAAGGTCCTCAAGTTCGGCGACGCGGTCGTCGATGAGCTGGGCGTTCTTGTCGATGAACTTGTTGGCGAGCTGGGCCAGTACGCGGTACTGTGTGTCGGTTACCTCGCAGTTGATGTACTCGACTTCACAGGGGACTTCATACTTCTGTGAGGTCGTTTCGAGTTCCTCACTGACGAACTTCGCGGACGCGGTTTTCCCCGTTCCTGTCTTCCCGTAGATGAGGATGTTCGACGGCGTATCGCCGCGCAAGGCAGTAACGAGAATCGTCGCCATGTTGTTTATCTGCTCCTCACGGTGGGGGAGTTTGTGTGGCGTGTACGAGGGGCGAAGCACCTCCTTGTTCTCGAAAATTGGCTCCCCTTCGAGAAGGTCATCGAACAGGCCACGGGACGCCTCGTCTGAAGGGTCATCGGATCCAGTATCGAGATTGTCGAGAATGACATCGTCGAGATCTGACGGCCCGGTCGATATCTCGGGGTCCGTTCCGGAGCTGGGTTGCCCGTCGGACCCGTCGGCATCGTTCGACGTCTCTGTTGTCGACAGATCGGATTCCGGGGCCGAGTTGTTGCTTTCGTCAGTCATAGTCGATCGAGGAGCCCCCTTCGTTTCGTGTGGAGAGCGTTGGAGACACCGGAACAGAGGGAGCGAGGAGTGCGTCAGTGGCGTTGTTAGTGAGCATCAGCGCTCTCCGGTGTGTCCAGTTGAACCACATGAACCGTACCGTGATTCGATATTAAATATTTCGGTACACCACCTGTGAAAGATATGTATTAGTGTATTGATATTTTCTGTTGCATGGCTACCATTGTCCTAAAGAGAGCTATAGCTCCGATCTCACCGGGGTAGAACGAATCGTGTACAGCAGGACAGTGATTGAAGATCAAGAGGGCAGTGGAACAGTTCCGAGAGCAGGGACGTAGTG
>NZ_AOLQ01000020.1 GCF_000337775.1 Haloarcula vallismortis ATCC 29715 | reverse complement strand
TCGAACCCAACGGTTCACATCCTCGACGAGATCGACGCGCTGCCGGCACTGACCCAAGTCACGAACCTCACGGCTCGGGGCCGGAAGCACAAAGCACGGGCACTGTTCGGCGTCCAGACAATCGGCCAACTCAAGGACACGTACAGTACGATCTCTGGGATTGTCGGCAACTGCCCGCAAGGCGTGTACTTCGGGCCGGGTGACAGCGAGTCGACGGACTTCATCCTCGACGAACTCGGCGAGAGTCGGCAGTACGACCGCTCCGAGATGGTGTCGATGAGCCATCAGGGGCGCGGTGAGAATCCACGAACGCAGGCTCGGGACACGTACAAAGAAAAGGACAAAACACCGGTCACGTCTGGGCTGCTTCGAGACTTCCAGCCCGGTGAGTGCGTTGCTGTCTCTCGGACGACGTGGGTCCACGGACAGTCCTACGAACTGGCAGATGTTCGCGACAGCCTCCCGGCACAGGGCGCGGAGTCGCCGGGCAGTTCGGAGCCAGAGCCCACTGAGGATGACACCGACATCGAGAGTGACAGCTGGTGCTCGTTCACTCGTGCGCAACTCGACGATATATTCCGTGAGTCAACTGGTGAGACCGGCGGTGGTGAGTCTATAGATAGTGGCCCGGATCGTGACCCCGGGGTTGAGCCAACCGTCGACGCGACGGATGGGTTGGGCGACGACGATTCGAGTGACCTACTCGACCAGACAACAGCAAACACTGCCGTCACCTCTCCGGACACGGACCAGTCAGATATATCAGATAAAGAGGGTAAATCTGGTGGCGCGGATCAGGACCAACAACTACCCGATGAGGATGGCGATCACTCCTCTGGTACGGTCCCAGATCCCAGCAGTGACGAGACGGACTCTACTGAGAAGGAAGAGAGTGAATCACCTGATGAATCGGACACGGAGGGTGACACTGATAAGAGTGAACAGCGGGACGAAGCTGAGGCAAGCGGAGAGCGACGCAGGCCATCTGAGTTCATGTGACCTATCCCAATTTGCCCGTTCTCTAACTATAAGAAGTTCTACACATTTCCCATTTCTGCGACGTGGTGGTGCTTCTCTGCAGGTTAGTAACCGGGTCTTGTCGAGCCAGTAGTAATCTATTCGTATTAGAGTTGTTGAAATTACTTTCTTCGAACTATTCTATATTCGAAATCGCAAGACGGCGTCGGTAATTCGTCAATCTGAATCACGGTGAATCACTCAAACATGGAGGCGAATCATCGAAAAATCGCAAGACTGCATAGGTATGAATCGCCCAGAATCAGATACAAACTACACTCTTTACCTTGTCGTGCATATCCCGACAGAGGCGCGAGAGACATAAGAAGGAAAACATAAGATATAGAACAAAGGAAGAGACAGCGCATCGCGGAACCTCACCAGAGCGAAGACTGGCAGACTCACCCCATGAAGAAACCTACTAGGATACGGACAGAAACACCCCCGAACCCGGGACTCACATCGTGACCTGCACACGGTCAGCCAGCCCCACCGAGTGTCATGTGAGTCCACTGTGCCACGCACGTCGCCGGCCCATCGACGTCGAGGCCACGCCGATCATACTCCCACGCGAACGTAGCCAGCGCTGGCAGACCAACGCTCGGGGCAGACCCATGCCGCCGCCGCACCGAACTCAACTCGTCGATCAACAACTGGCGGACACACCACTGTATCCGGAGCTTTATATTCGAATCACAACACTTCTGGCAGACATTCCTTTCGTGCGATACTATGTCGTGATTTAGTGTGCCATTCAGCCGGGGAACTGTCCGATCTCCAGTGGGGATCGCGCCCGCTACCGCAGGCACGATTGGACCGGCGTGAGGCGCGCGACAGCGCCGAGCGCAGCGCCCCGTCGTCCGAGTGAGCGGGAGCGAACGAGGACGGGACAGACGAGCATCGCGAGTCTGTCAGTGGCGTCGCGCGCTGTCACGACACACCGCGCTTCCATTTGTTTCAGCCCGGCCGGCAGCCCCACACTTGCGATCCACTTGATACTCTATCAGTTGCTGTGCATACGGTTTTTTACTCACTTGGCTAGCTGAAACAGCCGGTCAGTGGCTGTGCGGACTAACCGCTGAGATTCCTGAGAGCGGTATGTTGCCTGAACAACGTGTGAAATAGAGCGCGCCTACCGAGCGCCATCCCGTCGGAGAGACGATTAGCGCTCGGTCAGTGCAGGTACACGAACAGTAGGCCTAATACCGAGAGTACAGAAGCACAAGACGTGCTTGTAGACAACAGTCTCGCGGGCATCATCTTGTTGGGACTCCCCATACTGGGTGTCTACGAAGCGCTGCCCGGAGTAGCCGGTGGGGTCATCGCGACTGTGCTGGGGGTGACCGCGACGATCCGCGGCGTCAAAAACGTGAGCGACTGGTGGGGATTATCGACCACCGACTCAGTGCCACTTCGTGAGTCTGTCACGACTGATGGGTTAGTTCGGATCGACGGAACTGTTCGCCCGCCTCGGTCAGAGGACACTCTCGTATCACCGATTCGGGGAGAAGAGTGCGTCGCATACGAGTACAATATCTACCACCAGGTGCAGGGGACTGGGGACCCTTCTATCGACGCTGGCATCGAATGCAGTCCATTCGTCGTTTCTGACGGGACAGTTGAGATATATGTCAACCCCACGGAAGAGAGTCTCTCACTGGCACATGAGACGGAGACAGTCATTGGTGAAGAACTGCTGGAACAGGTGGACGAAGCAAGACTTGATTTGGAGTCGTCGGCGACCACAGACTCCGGCCTGTTCAAGGACCCCATCGAACTGGTAGAAGGAACACTCAGTGTCGGCGAAACGGTAAGCGTCGTCGGGAACGCAAGCACAGCGCCGGAGACCGACGCTGGAGGTGCAGACGGAGTCATGACACCAGCGGCGGGGAACTTGATAGTGGCGAACGATAAGCCGGAAAGTGCCGCGTTGAGAACGGGTGCTCGAGGACTTTTCGTGCTGGTTCTCGGGCTGGCACTCGATATCCTCGGTATAGGGGCTCTCGTAGCCAATACCGGTAGTTTAGTGAAGATGTTACAGCTTGTCGGGTGGGTCTGATTGTATGGTTTGATGTCCGTCCGGCCCTGAGATCGCTTACTCATCCGGCATAGTGTACTCGCCGAAATCCTCAATAATTCCAACGGGCGGCGATCCGAATAGTAGCCACGTTTGCGGTGTGTCAGGGCCTTCGTTGCGGATGCTCCGGAGTGGGTCAGGAGCGATGCGAACGACACCACCTGGGGCGACATCAGTGATGGACTCCCCGATTTGTACGTAGCCACCGTTGAGTGCCACGTAGACCGCTTCCTGCCGCTCGTGGGAATGAGGCGCCGTCGCCTGCCCAGGTTCAGGAGTTATTGCATTCACACGAAGTTCAGTACACTCCAGTCGTTGGGTGAGCTTCGGGTGAAGCAGTCCCGGCTTTGGGAACGGTTCTTGATCAGCATCCTCGAGATCGACGATAACAGACTCCTTAGCCATAGTCTTGAGCTAACTGAGAGAGATAAAGATAGCCGCCTAGCATGGAAGGGGTTGACATCCCTTACTGGTTCGGACTGGTGCAGATACCCTCTGTATTGACCAACTGCTTGTTACAAATCCCGTGAGTAGAATTGCCGTATTCACGACGACTGCTATGGGACTGTTCCTCGCTGGCTGCCAGCCAGATACCGCCCCAACCCGGAGCTTTTTGAGCGATGACGGCCAAGTCTGAATCGCACCGTTCTCATGTCACAGCAACACCTATCCCCAGAGCAACAGCCATCCAGCCAGCGCCAGATTCCGAGCATTGAAGCGATTGGGCCGGTCGTCGACGAAGTGATCGACATCGCCCGCCGAGAACTCGATGCACCCCGGTCAGTCGAGATTGAGACGTGGGAAGATCGCGAGTTTGAGATTCGTGTGAACCACTGGTATCCAGCCGGATCGGAGAACCGATATGGATACGACGCAGTCATCCACTATCATAGCGATCGGGAGACGATTCGGGGAGTCTTGTTCGAGGAAGACACAGAGGCAGATGAGCGAGAAGCCCTCTTGAAGATGGACTGGGGGCACATTTCAGATCCAGTGCCAGAAAAAAATGGGGAGTAACCTGACCAGCGCTACTTCACCACCTCACGGTGACACTCTTCACAGAGCTGGTCAAAGGACTGCTCTCTAACTTCATCGTAGAACGACCCTGCTCGGAACCGAGTCTCATTCAGTTCCGTGACGAACGTCTTCTTGCAGCGTGGACATCGAACTTCTCCCATTTGAGAAATCACCTCCCGGCGGCCCTACCTGGCCGCCACCTGCCTGCGGCCACACAAAATCGAGGTGTGTCTATCTGGGATTCCGGGCCCAGAAAACAGCTACCCAACAGCACCCCAGACTGTGCCGACTGTGTTGGGTAGACCACTGAGGACCACAGCAAGTCACGTTGCTCGAAGCGCGCCACACTCCGCACAGTACTCCTCAACTAGTGCGGTAGCTCCAGAGACCGTTGGATGGGGTATCGACTTTGGAGAGACCGCCCACGCGCCACAGTCGTCGCAGGACCCCGCTGCGTCAAGTGAGAATGCGTCTGCTGCGAATTGTGCGTGTTCGCAGTTTGCTTGCTTGCGCTTCTCTTGTGCTGTATCGTGTGGAGTCCCCCTCCTCGGACTGTAGCTTTCGTTCTCGTTGCATGCACTGCACCCCGAGGAAGACCATGACGTCCGGATGACGCTGCCATCATCGGTCACGAGCTTGTATCCGGTGTTGCTGTCCTCGTCAAGCCGAAAGACAGCGATGTACTCGTTTGACTGTGGGTGAGGGATTCGCTTGGCATCCTGACCGCTGGTAAGCTGTTCTATCGGATTTTCACCTTCTCTGTTGGTTGACATGATACTCACCACTTTCCGGAGCGAGTCGCAAAAATGTCGCGCTATTGGTTTGTTGGCCTGTCTAGATCGAAGCACGAGCAGACAACAGAAGATGAAGTGCGTTTCCGTCCACCTCCCGGCGGCAGGCCGGGATCGCGCCCGCCACTGCAGGCACGATGGACCGGCGTGAGGCGCGCGATAGCGCCGAGCGCAGCGCTCCGTCGTCCTCGTGAGCACCAGCGAACGAGGGCTCGACAGACGAGCATCGCGAGTCTGTCGGTGGCGTCGCGCGCTGTCGCGACCCACCAGCCACCCAGCCTCAGTTTCTCCCCGGCCGGCTGGCCCACGTCCACGCACACACCAGGACTCCAGCCCTCTCACAGCCGCCACCAGACTGACCCACCCTGACGCGCTGATGCGGTGGCGCTCCAGTCCGTGCGCGCGGTCGCTCGGCGGCGGCCCGGTGTCCCGGTGGCCGCCGGCGAGCCGCGTGCGCGAGCACCGTCGCAGCGACCGACCGACAGGCCCCACTCGGTGGGGGACGCCCTAGCCGTCGGGCGTCAGTCGTCGCCGTGAACTATCCCGCGATGGGTGGCGGCTCCATGCTCGGTATCGAACAGGTCCGAACACCCAGACTCAGGACAGCGGGCCTTGCCCAGCGTCACGGCGACCGCGTGGTCACTGTCCCGCTCGTTGGCCCATGCATGGGTATCAGACTCAGCCTCCCACGAGGCCACCGTCTGACTCTCACCGGACGAACCGAACATACTGCTTCCGTGTCCGGTCGGCGCGGGACCGTCGCCGCGCTCGATGATGCACATGAGCGTGTCGCTCGTAACCGCCACCGTCTTGATGCCGTCGTACTCGTCTGGCTTGCCCCCGGAGATTCGCACCCGGTCGCCTTCGTGGAGCGTGCGCACCATCTCGCCGCCGTGCATCGACTTGCCCCAGACCGTGACCTTCGCGCTGGTGCCCTCGTCGTCTTCGATGTAGAGGACTTGGTACTGATTGCGGGCGTCGGGGTCCTCGATGATGTGCGTGACTTCGCCCTCGACCGTACACTCGTAGCCGTAGGGCGACAGATCCGCGAGAGGCGTCGGTTCCTGTAGTTCGTCGCGGGCGTCCCTGAACACGGTGAAGGAAGCGTCATACAGGCTGTCACAGTCGCCCATCTGGCCAGACACGAGGGCCGCGAGTCGCCGGCTTGCGGCCGCTCGGGACAGACTGGTCTTGTCTGCAAGCGTCGCAGCTTGCTGGTTGATGCGCGCCAGCGTGTTGCGGTCCATCCATTGCCGAGGGTCAGCCGGGGAGCGGAACCCATCGGCGCGTTCGGTTTCGGCGTCGGTGAGCTGGCGAGCCGAGGCTTCGCGGTCGGCACCGTTGACGTGGGCGCGTGCGACCTCGGAGTGTCGGGCTTGTTCGGCTTCGCGCCCGTGACGTTCCTCCTGCTGTTCCAGCGTTTCGCCAAAGCGCCGGTTCGGGCCGATCTCGGTCGAGCGGGTCCAGTCGTAGCTGTGATAGTCGTCTTGGCGAGCGTAGTAGTTGCCACGGCTGTCGCTCCCTCGATTCATCCGAAAGTCGAGTTCGTCGCCGTTCTCGGTCTCTGCGACGGCTTCTAGCAGTTGCTCGGGGCCGTCTTCAAAGTGGGTCGAGAGAGGAACCTGTTGGTTGCTGGCCGATGCTTTCTTACCGCTGGAATTGGTAGCGTACATTGTCTTTCACGTCACCACGGAAAGACACTTTTCGGGTGTCTCAGCACCCGATTTCTGCGGCGTGAAACTGCCCTGCCAGCGCCGCGTGCGTCGTGCCTTTCCGTATATAAGCACATGGGTGGCTACAACTTAAAGCCACCGGACTATTAGGATTGTCTTAAGTGCAATATTCGGGTGTTTGAATGGTTTCTAAGCGGTGTCTTGTGTTTCGCGCTTCGAGGGGGAATAGTATATAAGGACCGTAGGTGGTTGACACCCCGGCGGGCGGTCCCATCGTGTGCGGTTGCGGTGAGCCAGCATCCCGCGCGGCCAAGCGAGTGCCGGATGGGTGAAAGCCCGGCAGCACAACGGAGTGAGCAGCCCGGAACACAGGGCACGGAGTGCCCGTCCTCGTTCCGGCGAGGGAGCGCCGGCCGCGAGGGTTCCTCAGCCGGATTGCGCGCGACTTCGACGCGTGCGTTCGATTACTGCTGTGCTGTGCCGTAGCAGTCGGGTGGGACTGAAAGGGGCACGCCGCTGGCGCTTGTTGTAGTCGGGTCAGCGACCCCTATCCGAACGCAGTGAGGATATGTCGGTGAGCGACCGCCAGCGGCGTGGGGCTTTCAAGACGTGCTGGTCCGGCACCGAGTCCGTCGTCCCGATGTTGTTCGAGGTAGTACCGCAAGCAGTGTGAGCCGTCCCGTCGACGCCAGCAGTGCCGCCGACACCAGTCCCACCAGTCCCACCAGTCCCACTACCAGTAGTGCCAGTAGTCTCGCTACCAGTAGTCCCACCTCCCTCGACACCGTCACGAGTGCCACATGACTCGACTCCAGGCCTAGCAGCGCCAGAACCCGCTGTCCGTCACACACGGGACATATTCCACCTGTTCCTTCTCTGGACACCCCCAGCTCACGTCCCGGCTCCGGCAAGAACAAGAGAGCCGCCCAGCGGCGGCTGCCCGGCGGCCAGAGACACACCAGCCAGCCACCTGTTCCTGCCCGGCCGTCAGTCCCACGCCGACACACACTCGTCTCACGCGCTCTCAGCCAGCCTGCCAGCCCCACGCTGCTATCCACTAGGCATCCATCCGCTTCGCCCGGCCGTCTGCCCCACGCTGAGAGGGACCGACTGCCAGCGCCAGTGCAGTCGCGTCCCTCTTGTCTCCAACCGCGCGCGACTCCGACGTGCGCGTCGTCTTCCCCCGTAATAGCGGACCGGCGAGGCTAGATTCCTCACCCGCCAGGAACACACAAAATCGGGTTCGACAAAAACTGACTGCCGCGGCTCTCCCTCAGAAGTGGACGTCGGCGGGGACGATCCAGAGGCTGTCACTCTCATCCAAAAGCCGGTCAAGCTGTGTCCGATCGCGAATCCCGCATCCGTGTTCCTCGTACAGTGCAATATCTGGCCCCTTGGCGGCTCCGACTCTCTGGAACGCATACCGACAAAGGTCTTTGTCGCGCATGATCTCCTCGTCTGAGAGCTCGTTGAGGGTGTCTTTGACCGCTTGGAGATTCGTCTCAAACGCTGACTTCGTTGTCTCCCAGCCATCCTCAAGCAGTTCTTGGCCGGCCTCGGAGTCGACCGGGGCCGCGGTCGGACGCTCGCCCCATCGGGATTGGCCTGCGACGGTGGAACTCTCGTCGAATGTGACGTAGTAGTCGAACACTGCGCTTGAGTGCCTGTCGACACCGACCAGGTTGTCGAAGATGCCTGTGCCAGCGGCGAGTGCCTCGTCTGCTGTCGATGCCTCAACTAGCGCGTAAATGAGCATATGCATTGGTAGACCGTGACCTGCCGGCGCTCTATGCACTGCAGTCAGTGCGACGCCGGCACCCTCGCCGGCGCACACAAAATTCTGACCACGGGGTCTGGTCTTGCTACCAGTCGTTATGGCTGGGTTTATGTACTTACTGTGGTGGCCGAAATAGCCACTTAGTATATCTGCGTATCGCTCATTTACGGAGGTTCGTGACCTCCATCACAGTTTGAAGGACCTCAGTCTCGAAGTCGCTATCCGCGACGACAAGTTCGTCACCCGTTGAGCGGGCTGTAGCCGCAACAAGCATATCAGCAGTTGCCAGTCGCCCTCCGTCGGTCATTATTTCATCTTGCAGGCGTGCGGCCTCGACTGCAATGGGCTCGTTCAGGTCAAGTGTCTGCACATCCGAAAACTCTTGTCTGACGGCCAGTACGTCAGTTTCACCGCTTCCAAGCCGGCCGTTGATATACTCGAAGGCGCAGATTGTAGATGTGTACCATGGCTGGCCATCATCGAGATACTCGACAGCGCGCTCGTCTCCCTGCTGGTAGGCGATAATCGCGGAGGTATCGAGAAACATTACCGCTCGCGACCTTCTCGTACGATCTCCAGTGCTTCCTCGGCTTCTTCATCAGACAGTGTCCCCGGAGACATCCCGTCACCGGTCGATGCAACAATTCGGAGGAGGAATTCATCCCACGTTTCATCTTCTCGTTTCGCCTCGTCGAGTCTGTCTTTTGTATCAGTATCTATGGGAATGGATGTTCGGCTCATGTGAATTTCTAATGAATTTCTCAGTTATGAGTGTTTGCCCTGGCCAAATGACCGCACACTCTCGCGAATAAGATGCGTGTAGTCACAACAACTGACACCGACCACAGATCTCTACTAGGGGAGAATCCTACCTACAGGAGACGACTGAGCAGTTGCTTGAGACGACGCCTTGGCCTGCGTGGTGCGACGACTTCGATGTCGACGACGCAGGAACACAGCAGCAGTTGCTCGCCACACGCGGGGCACTCCTCGTAGTCGCACAACCGATGATGTATCCCGCCTTGCTCGACGCCACAGGCAGGACAGGATCGGTCCCCCCACCGTTCGGGATCAACGGTGACGGGTGGTTCGTTGGCCTGGAGAATCTGCAACTCGTGAGTGAGATACTGGCTGCCCTCGCCCCACGGAATCGGATCGGAAGCCACTCCATTGATGTGATAGCGCTTGTCGACACAGGCCGCTACTTCGTAGGGCTGGTCGCAGTCGGGACAACACATCTATCTCTCACCCCGTGGACGACCCTGGAACACCTCGCCATCGGCCTGCGCTTGTCGGTGCTGGGCACGAATGTCTGGTCGGTCGTCAGTGTCATCGGTTGGAGACTGTTCGTCGACGGACTGCTGTTCGGTGCTCATATTCGGGAACGCCTCTCACCGGCCAGAGGCACACAAAATTGCGGGAGCGGACCGTCTCAGACTGAACTGCACACTACTGAATTTTGCCCTCCAATGGCTCCGCTGGGACTGGAAAACCGAGCTCTGTGGCCGAGGTTGCCGTCCGTGTCAGATTCACCGACAACTCAGGATCACTGTCGACGCTATTGCGGCCGGCTCGCTCTTTCAGCAGAGCGGCTGTCTAGGGACTGTCGCTTTTGTTCATTCTGGATGAAAGGGACCGCTCTCAGAGACAGCTCACAGATTGCTGTGTGATTGAGAGGGAGAGGCAGCCAGTCTACAGGAAGAACAGGTTGAGTACCTCGGGGTCACGCCCCGAGCCGCTTCACCGTCTGGGACTACTCTGGCGCAACGACATCTTCACACGTTGGACACTCCGCCCAGATGCCCTCTGTCCCATCATCGCGTTCGTATTCAACCAGAATCCATGCAGCCGTCAGACGCTCGTCACAGTTCGGACACCGACCGAGACTCTGTGTGTCATCTGGCATGGGATGTGATTGGAAGGAAGAGTGACAGTCTTCTGCCCACGCAAATCTTGGACATTATTGAGAATAAGTGTCTATTGCGCTTTCGAAGTAAAAACATCTGGCACTGAAGCCAAGCGTTACAGCTGTATCACTCGGTTGTTGGCGTTGCTGTCAACAGCGGTGACTAGTCAACTGCTGGCGAGTCTGTGTTCCTGCACTCGGTAGCCGAGTAATAAGAGGGTCATTGAAATCAGTGATTACGCTACCCGCCGGCCGAAGAGTCGTGAAATGACCGACCGGATCGAAATTCAGTCAGTTCAGCGATCCGATCTTCGAGTTCGTCGATTTCCTCGCGAAGTTCGTCTGCTTCCTCGCCTTCAGTCGCTTCAAGCTGGTCTTTCAGCCCCTGCAGGCGCGTTTCTTTCTTCTGTTCGTCCACGTCAGCTTTGCGAACGTACTCGCTCGGTTCAATGTCGTAGACGTCGGACTCGGACAGTTCGGTCACGTCGAGCGCCTCGTCGACTTTATTCGAATCAACTGTTGTCAGCCGTTCCCGGTCGATGCCGGCGGATTCGAACGCATTCAGGACCAGTTCGTCGTCTTTGAGCGACCGGTTCCGGCGTGTGGTCCGCTGAACGGACCCAAACTGCCCAGAAACCGGCTGGTCGTGATGGAGTCGGTCAAGCAAGACGCTTCGAACGTCTTTCCGGAGGTCGTTTGCGTTGCGCTGGACGTCCGATAGCAGGGTGTAGATGTTCACGAGCGCGGGCGTGTCGACAGCGTCGAGCGTCGTCAGGTCATGGCGTTCGAGTGCGTCAATCAGCAGCAGTGCGTCTGCATATACGTCGAGATCCGGTTCTTCGCGCTCGGTCTCGTCGGGTTCCTCACTACCGCTTTGGGCTTCTACCAGCGGCGACCCCGTGGACTGCTCGCTTTCGGTCAGTGTTCCCGCTCGGTCGTCTATCTCGAAGCGTGGGTGGAGTGACAGAACGGTCGCGTACGGTTCGGCGTCTGGGGGCAGGCGGTCGATGTCGAATTCGCCATGGGCCTCGCTCACGCGCTCGTACAGCGTCTCAAATTGGGCTTGCTGGAGTGGGATCGTCTCGTCATCATCGCGGTACTGAATCAGCACGCGGTGTTCCTGCACATCCTCGATGCCGAAGGCTTTGCTCGATAACGGGGTGACGAGGGTTGCATCCGACGGGAGTGCGTCAACGTTGTCGAGGAGGTTGTTCCAGGTTGGACCGAAGGTCATGGGCAGGGGTATGTTGTGATCGGTGAAAACGATATGGCAGAGCGGGTGAATCAAATATCTCTCACTGTCGAGACGTGGGTCTATGTGATCCCTCTCACTCGCGTTCCATCTCCCGATCGGTCTCCGTATACCGCTCGACGATATCCGCGGGGTTCTCGCTCGTGAGCGCGTCGTCAAGCGCCTGTTCGAGTTCGTAGTCGTCGAGGTTTCCCGCGGCGTACTGGTTTTTGAGCTCCTCAATCGCTTCTGTCTCGGTCATCGCCCCCTCCGTCTCCGGCGAGTCATCGGCCTGCTCTAGGGCGTTGTTGATCTTGTGATACACGTCGGACGGGATGTCTGTTCGGACATACAGAAACGCCCCGACAGACCCCGCGAAAACGACGAAGCTCAGTATCATGAGTAGCACGAGCACTTCGACCGGGCCGAATGCCAGTACCAGCAAGATGAGAGTGAGGACAAACAAACAGAGAAGGAACAAACCGGCTAGAGCTGCGGTGAACGCGAAAAGAATCATCAGCGGATTGGCGACGAAGTCCTCGATCAGGTCGTCCGGGTCAGCGATCTCCTCGACGATGTCCTCAATATCGACAACAGCTTCGACGAGGTCTTCGACGTCGGTCATCAATCTGTACTAAGCCAGTCACTGTGTTGTCTCTACCGATATCCTCTCTCACTGCCGAAGTATTAGCGACACACGGCTGTAACGGGCTGGTAAAACTCATAACAGTTCGAGGATTAACAGAGC
>NZ_AOLQ01000019.1 GCF_000337775.1 Haloarcula vallismortis ATCC 29715 | reverse complement strand
TATATTGTAGTTGTAACATAGATATGATGTCGATATGCCCTCCAGCAGTCGTACACTCCTCTCGGCGACCAGTGAAGAGTGGCGCTTAGCACACGAAGACCTCCATATCAGAAATGCCACTGACACCAAACATGATGTCCACATAGAGATATACGATGACGGAGAGTGTTGTCATACAGCACACTATCAGCTTCTGTCGGGCCAGTCGGGTTGTTCAGTCAACCTGCTACGAAATGGCTGTTATACGGTCAAGGCCGTTCTGGACGGACAACGGGAGTCAGTCGCTGCCGTCACAGTCTCTGATGAGCCTGAGCAAACCATCTTCATCCACATTCAAGACAACAGGATAACCATTGAACAGGGAGTGGTTCCCTCGCGTCCCTGAACGTTCGTGTGGCCTCGTCGTGCTTGATATCCTCCCGCGCTGAAGCGCGAGGACGGCCGTGTTAGGACAGTGGTTGCGCTCGGGTCACTATCAGCGACCAGTTTGCAGCGTCCGTAGACACCGTATATACTCGAAGAAGTGCTCGGGAGAACTCTCTCAGAGGAACAGCCAGCCGTGATACAGGTATGAATGAAACCCCAGCTATCGGCGTTATTTCGGCCGTAACGTGGACTCTCCCCTCGAATTATCGTAGAGCAGATTGAGTTAGCTCATCCTCGCCGTACGACTCCGCTATTTTCGAGTCTCCGAAGTCGTGTCCAAACAGTTCACAGCGCATCCCCATGCATGCCCA
>NZ_AOLQ01000018.1 GCF_000337775.1 Haloarcula vallismortis ATCC 29715 | reverse complement strand
ATGTACGGACTCTATTGAAGTGATCTCAATTCTCCTGGAGGGAAAATAAGGAGTAAAGCAAGAACAGCCAACACACCGAACGCTGCCAAAATTGCGTTTGAATATTCGTTGGAGAGAATAGCGGGGAATTGAGCAACTACATTCGCAACTGTCAGGACGAACAAGACGAGAGAAAGCTTCTTGCCAACGATGCCAACATTGGTTTCTATATGAGTCTGGACTCGGTCGATTAATCGCTGATAGCGATTGCTAAACCGGCTAACCTGGTCTTCAGAAAGGGCTTCAATATCTTCGGCAGCTTCAAGCAGCGGTTTGGTAACCGCGTCCTCTCGTTCAGCATAGCCGCCATCTTCGGTTCGCATTGTCTTAATACTCGAAAACTGCTCCTGACGGCTGTGCCAGAACTCATCTACCAACCGACTTCCCTCATATAAGTCACTGAGGAGATCCGCTTTTTCCCTATCAGACATGTTGCTCAACACATCCTGAATATCGCCGGATTCGAACTGGGCCTCTGGTGCAAGGGACTCAAGTGCGTCATAGGATGCAATCGACCAAAAGAGATGGGCGTACGACCTCGCCAAAGGTACGTAGCCTCTGGTGACATCGTCCGGAATGCCGGAATCTGGCGATTCTAAATCGAAGGGTAGGTCACTTCGATCTTGCTCTTGAAAGCGGAGTAGAAAATAGCGAAAAGGAAAACTCCCCAATTGCGTCGCCCAATACTCTCGTCCGTCACCATGCACAACACACCGACTATTAGCGTAGGGAGTAAACCCTTGCTCAACGTGGTTTTCCTTTCCTAAACCAATAAAGGGCGTTTGATCTTGGCATTTCTGTTGAAATTCATCGAGTGTAGATGGTTCGGCCTCCGAGAAATCATAAAACCAGATTCCGGGATGATCCCTCTCCTCTCTCGTACCTTTGGCCCATGGTTCGACAGAGTTAGTGAAGAATCCGGCATTGACATCATCCCGCAGAAACTGACTCAACTTAGTCTGTGCGTCTCGAAGAGCCTCGAGACCGTGATTTTGCAGTCGGAGTTCGTGACCTGAATCCTCATATCGCTCAGACCGTTCGGCAACAAATCGCTCTGTATCTATGTCTCCAAAAAATAGGACTCGAGCCAGGTCGTTCGTATCAACCGCAATCTGCAATTGAACCGAATTGAACAACGTTTCCTCAATGCCTGGAAACGACACCTCACGACGTAAGTCTCTCAATTGAAACGGAACTCGTGCATGCGTCTCGCGGGGGTGATATCCATGTATTTTGTTATCTTCAGGTAGATATGGGTTGATAGCCTCAATGAAGTTCTCTTGGTTATCCAATTGGAAGAACTCAATTACTCCTACACCTTCAATACATGACTGCCAGTCAAATCCATCCGGCCTTTTCTCACCCATACGTCAGATGTGATGCCTCATCGTAAAATATCCTGAGAAGTATGATTGACGAAAACTGCATTGAGGAGCCTTCTTGGCTGTGCTGACTCGAATATTATACCACTCACGGAGGGGATTTACTTGTCAGAATTAGGCATCCCCATCATTGAGGTTCTCGTATACATCGTCCCAGCTTACGTCTCCACTTTGGTTTTCTAAGACCGTCTTCAATAGGTTCTGAAACTCAACGGGAGATACTGGTGGCTTTGCATCCGCAATATCGCTCTCAGTTGCTTTCTCCTTCGATTTTCCTGTTTCCCGATGTTCAATATCGCGTGCTCGGATCTCGCCGATTGATTCATGCGCTTCTGCCGTGGGTTCAGCTGCTTCTTCCCACGGTGGTTTGAGTTCACCGTCAGTGATTCGGTCTTCGACTACCTCGATAAACCGAATAACCGTCTCTTGGTATTCCTTATCTTCTGGGTCATGTATAACAGCGATCCGTGGGACTCCTACGTCGGCCATCAACTCAAGGAGACGTGTTCCCTTGGTGGTTGGGACGTATTTCTGTTTACTCCGACCACCGGTTCTGTGACGAGAGGCGACTGTCGTCCAAAGGTCGTGGTGTTCACCAGCTTTCAAACGCCTTGAAAGGGTTGACGTGCTGATGTCGATGCTATCTTCGAGTTCTGAGAAGCTAGCGCCGCCTACGAGGATATTGAAAGCGACCTCTACGGATCGTTTCCTCTGGAAAAATTCGGCTAGATCGTCATCGTAGTGGGCTCTATTTGGCATTGTAGTGCTGGTGGGGTCTGAGGGGTCAGTTGCGGTTAGTAACCATTTGTGTGAATGGATACGCTTCAAACTCCCGATGATATCTACGCGAATTCGAAGTATAATTTGTCAAATATATTATATACGTGGGAGACCATAGGGAGAAATACCAATCAATGACGTGTGATGACGCTAATTCTGGCAAGCAACAAAGTACATCTCCAAATTTGACTCAAATTGAATCGAAGCTACCACACCTTCATAATAGCGGCCTGCCCCCACATGCGGGTCGATTCCCCGCTCACCGACTTGGCTTGATCTATACTGGATTCCCATCGGACAGTTATAGGCCCATGTCTGGCACACTTCCCGTGTAGCCACGCCGCTGGACGCCGCCGCTCAACTATCGTAGCCCCTCTACGGCGATGGCTGTAAGCGACCTACCTGATGCGAGTGAACTGGTGACGCAAGCAGCCACGCTTTTCGATATCCACGATGATCTCTCTCGTGTCATCCGCGACCTCAGCATCCCCACCGAGGAACTTTGCGCTACACACGATATCTCGAACGACTGGGACTCAGCGTTCGACGCGGACCCGATGATTCGGCTGTTTTTGTACAAGGAAATCAGGGGTGACAGTCAGAAGCAAGTGGCTGAACGGTTCAAACAGTGGCCGTATCTACGACAGCGGTTCGAGTTCGACCATTCACCGACGCAACAAGCAATTTCCTATACGAAACGGAAACGATTCCCACTCGGCCTCCGCCAATTCATCAGCACCGTCGCGGAGGGTATCCGCGATGAAGCACAGGCCCACGACGACTTCCGAGCGCGCAATGTGAGAATGGACCTGCCGGAGCCTGACCCCGACGAGGTACAGGCTAGCGATCAGCCCCTCCATCACTACGTCGATCAACACGCTCCGGACCTCATGTCCACCCTGCTGAATGATGTGGCTCCTGCTTTCGATACTGGCCGCGCGGCAAACGCGAAACACTCCGATAGAGCCATCTGGGAGCAGCAAACACTGATGAGTCTGATGGACCGCGCGGGGACGCGTGCCTCATATCGGACATTCAACAAGTTTCAGAACGACGCCGTGTACCACGACACGCACGTGCGAGCGGTGAAGAAACTCGGCACCCCCACCGGGTACCAGTTCACGTTTGACGATTTCGCGGCGAGCAACTGGCAAGGCGACCCCATCCCCGAGTGGCGCCGCATCGCAGACACAATACAGACGCAATTCTCGGACGCAGTCGAGCGCATGCTCAACTCGGTCCGTGTCTCGGATATATTTACTGAGCCGGTTGTCGCGGCGATCGACGTGACTGGGATTCCATTCCACGTAACGCCGTGGAAAGGCGAGGATGATATCGAACCGGACGACGAGCGCATCGTTGTTGATGGGGAGACAGGCGAGACGAGAACCCCGAAAGACGAGTATCCCACGATGGTGAATGGGGCCAAAGAGGATGGTGTCTTCGAGTATCAGTATGCGACGTTGACGATTGCCGGTCCGAACACGCCGTTGGTCGTGGCGGTAGAGCCGATCCGGCATCACTCCGACTGGGAAGGTGACGATGGACGGTCGGTATCGTGGGCGGAAGTCGTGGACCGCCTCATGGAACAGGCCAATGAACTCGTTGACATTCATCTAGTGATGGCGGACAAGGCGTTTGACCAGCACGGTGTCTTCCACGTGCTGGATCAGCGCCACGATGTAGCTTATCTCATCCCAAAGAAAGAGGACTCCAAACACCTCCGCGCGCAGGCAGCAGACGTTCGGGAAGACGACGCGGTCACGGCGCGTGTTGAGCAAGGCGCACCGCTACACCTCCGGGATGACACGCCGTATATCGATGTCGAGGACGATCCCGACGTTGCGGAAGACAACTACAGTCACGACCTGACGTTCATGCACGTGCCGGCAAACCGCGACGACTGGATTATTCGGCATGCCGACGACACTGGGTATGCGATTTTTGCAACGAACCGCGATGAGGTGACACCACTCGATGCGGAAGGCTTGGTCAATCGGTATTCTGAACGGTGGGATATCGAGATTGAGTACAAGATGATTCAGCCGTTGATGCCGTCGATTGCTTCGACGGATTACCGTATGCGATTCTTTGCATTCGTGTTCAGCTGCCTGCTGCACAATATGTGGCGTGTCGTCGATCACTCGCTGAAAAAGCTGGCTAGTGGGCAATTCGATGACTATGGCCGGGGGCCGCACGAAGACCGCCTTGAGACGATCCTTCCGTTGGCGGACTTTCTCGCATCCTCAATCGTCTTAATCTTCCAGGACACGTGGGATCCACCTGACGAACCGACCTGACGTTTCGGCGTGTGCTTCTGAATCGATAGTGGTAGCTGTCTTCTGAAATCGCTCTTTTTCGCTTTTCTACCATTTTGTGACCAATACGACGTCCGTGAACGCGCGGTGTCGTCCATATTGCTGACGAGGTCGTGAATCAACCAAAATGTCGGGGGAATTCTTTGTAGCCCACTTCATCCTCCGAACCTATGTCTGACCTTCAAAGAACAACATAACTCTCATCCAAGTAATGGTATGAGCTTTTTATCCGCTCTTGTTGTGGACATGACGATAATACTTCGAAGACGGTGTGTTTGGATATCCAATGATACTCCGAAGACGGTGCGTGAATTCTATTTTAGTAGATAACGATATTCCGGGTATAAGAGACTGCAGTTGCCAAGAATAGTGAGATGTTACTTCGAACGTGGTGTAGTATATTTATGTGGATGGGAGATACATCGGGATATATGACTGACAGCGACCACTCATCAGGGAATAATGTGGGAGATACTGACGATTCACTCACCGTGCGGGAGATGATTGAACAGGCAGGCGAGGAGTCAGTGTTCAGAAATCGGAATTTAGTGGAGCCCGACACGATTATCGACAGAGACCGTATTGTTGGCCGCGACGATCAACTGAGAACTGTCGTCTCTAATCTTCGGAAGGTTCTGAATGAAAACCGCCCACCGAACTTACTACTCTACGGTCCTGCAGGAACAGGGAAATCACTGATATTTGACGCTGTTGCCCGGCAAATCCGAGACATATCTAAGAATCGGGGTTATGAGTTCGGTACACTCCGAATTAATTGCCAAAATCTCAGGAGTCTTGACGAAGCCGTGTACGCACTTGTCCGTGAAGCTGCTCATGACCTCAACGAAGAAATCGGAGTCGCGCGGCATGGCGTCTCTACGAGTACGAAGTATGACCGTCTCTACGATCTGCTAGATGAAGGATACGACTCTGTCGTGTTTGTCTTAGACGAAATTGACTTGCTACTCGGTCGGCGGTCATCTTCAAGCGAACCCGCATATTCGGATTTAATCTACCAACTCAGCCGCGCCAGCATTGAGAGCATAGATATTCAGGTATCAGTAGCTGCACTAACCAACGACCCTGAGTTCATGAATAACCTGGACGCACGAGCGGAAAGTTCGTTCAACCCACGGGACATTCCCTTTTCCGACTACGATGCTAACCAACTACAGGAGATTCTCCGGAACCGGGAAGACGCATTTATTCAGGACGCATTATCCGAGGACGTTATCCCGTTGACTTCTGCCTTCGCTGCTCAAAGTCATGGAGACGCTCGGAAAGCTATTGATCTTCTTCGGAAGGCAGGCGATGTCGCGAATGAGAACGGTGATCTGACTGTGACCGAGAATCACGTTCGGGAAGCTCAAGAGGATGTTGAGACTGACCGTTCTCTCAAGCTTGTGGAAGGACTGACGACACAGAAGAAAATCTCGTTATATGCGACAGCCGCGGTGGCGGAGTTCGGGAAGAGTGGGTCAACGACGGCGTCATCGCGGGTAGCGTTCCCGGTGTACCAGTTTCTGACGGATGTGCTTGATGCAGATGGACGGACACGGGAGACGTTCAACAACTATGTCCGTGAGGTCGGGACGTATGGGCAGCTCGATCACGAGAGGAAAAGCCTTGGAGGAAAACAAGGTGGGGGAATGTACTTGATGTATGAGTTCAAGCGTGACCCCGGAGAAATCAAGAAGCGGTTAGAGCAAGACGAACGTATTGCTGATTTGAGTCACCACGAAGATGGCCTTAAGCGAGTGATTCAGGCACAGAAGCGCAATTTTGCGGAGGATTAGCATATCACATAGGGGGAGCCACACACCGTCTTCGAAGTATCTTTGTGGCAGGTTCCACGGATAAGTTGTTCTGAAGTATAATCAGAATAGATAGAGAGAGGCACACCGTCTTCGAAGTATCTTTGCTTAAAATAAGCGAGTAGTGGAGTTATGGGCATACTTTGCGATGCTCTTGATGATTCTTAGTCTGTTCATACTATTACTCAAGTAGTGGTACGGGTTTGGTTTTTCTCTCTTCTTATTAAATCTATCTCTTATAATAGTCAATTCAACATCTTATCTTCCACCATTTCAATTATCCATTATTCCTCAAACTGCTCTGCATGAGTTGGTTATCGACTATTCTCCACAAACGCCAATCCAGAAGGATACTTCGAAGACGGTGTGTGGGTGTCCAAAAAAATGGTTGACAACTGCTTGAGACGCTAAATCTAGTACCCGGACCCGACTCCAATGGGGGTAGAGTAAATATCAGTTAGCTACCCTTGATTCGACAGTGACAGCCGTACTATTCGAAATAGCTGGAAATTACGGACACTACGTATATTACGGATATTGCGGATATTGCGCAACTTCCAAGCCTTACGGAAGTTGCGTAATATATGTCTTATATCTGCCGCACTGGAATTTATGTACATGGCGTAATATACGACATATACGAATGGCCCGAAAACTTCGCAAACTTCGAAAATTTCGAGAGGTGCGTACATGAGAGTCACAATTGGTATGCAGAAAGGAGGAGTCGGAAAGACAACGACAACGATAAACACGGCAGGCGCACTCGCTGAACGTGGCCATGATGTGCTCGCAATAGATGCTGATCCGCAGGGAGCCTTAACGCTCAAACTCGGTCATAAAGGACGATATAGACGGTTCTCTGATAATCCAAATAAAGACGCGGAGGCACTGATTGATGTCCTAACCCAAGATGGAGATATGGAATTCGACCAGTTAGATGATCTCATCATCTCCGGTGGGGAGTACGACATTATTCCTGCCCATATGCGGAATTTCCTTGCCGAGAAGTCTTTGTACACTGATCGGCGAGGCTTCGAGTCTCTAAAAATCGCTCTCAACCGCTCTGATATCGACTATGACTATGTCCTGATCGACTCGCCTCCAAATCTTGGGCCGCTCGCCGATGCTGCACTTCTCGCTGCAGAGAACGTCTTATTCCCAAGCGAGCCGAATGTTATCGCTCAGGAGTCGCTTAAGATCTTGTTTGATGAAGTAGAGACTCTAGAAGACCAGTTCGAGGTCAAGATTAGGGCTATTGGAGCCATCCTAAATCAAGTCCCAGCTCAAGGCTCCATCGCAGACGATATGCAGGACTGGTTCACTGAGACCTTTGGAGAAGATCGAGTCCTCTCAATCCCGGACAGAGACGCAATTGAACACGCTATCGAATACGAAACATCAATTTATGCCTACGATCCGGACGATGCGGGTTATCCGTGGGATAGTGACCCAGTCAATGAGCTTCGCGACTGCTATCTCAGCATCGCAGAGCTACTGGAGGAAATAAACAATGAGTGAAGATCTGAAAGAGCGGTTCAGTGATCATCAAAGTCAAGATAGCGATAAGAACGCTGAAGATACTGAAACCGCAGAAGAAAAAACTGGACAGACTGAAACTGAAGCAGCAGACTCTCGACCCAAAGCAGAGATTCCAGTCAGAGATCGAAACCAGGTTACGATGTATCTCGGTAACGACCGAGAAGATGACATCTCCAAGCTATTTCAAGAGGCCAACGCACAGTCTGTCCTTGCTGGTGGTGGAGAAATATCAAAAAATGATGAGTTCTACCCTGCACTGGTTGATTTTGTGACTGATCACAAACGGACAGAGTTTTTGAAATTTTTAGGTTTAGAGGTAGATGCCGACGAAACCGAGTGACCGCCCATGCTAAATCATGTCACTGATTGCTATGTGGATAACTCGTCAATCGGAGCCAGATACTGATTCTCCCATTCTCGGTGCGCCTGCAGGTCTCGCACCCCGCGCTTTGTCAGGTAGTACTCGTTTGCTAGTCCGTTTTTGTCTTCTTTTCTGATGAGACCCTTTTCGATCATCGCGTCCAGTTGCGGGTAGATACGCCCCGCTGTGACTTCTGTATCGTAGTACTCTTCGAGTTCGGCAGTGATCTCCGTCCCCATCGGAGCATCTAAGCCTGCAATTACTGTCAGCATATCCCGTTCTGTATTGTTCAGGTCGTTCATCATTGCCAAAATCTAGACAGACCATTGATAATCTTGTGGTCTGACAGCTACCCAAATCCGGCCTAATCGGCCTCCTCAAGAGCTGTACTGACACTTGCCTTATCCTCCATGTCAGTTTATGAACCCATCCCGGCTGAGGGTTCCAAACCATGCACAACCTGACTGACAGCCAAAACAAAGCATTGCTCACCGAACTCGCAACCTACCAGAACCGAAATCTCCTGCTCTGGCAACTCGCAACCGACGGCCGTTCGTTCTGCGGTGTCCGATTCGTTGCTCGGGAACACGACCTGCAGACCGCGCCCGTTGACGAACATGTCCACGCGTTCGTCGACGACATACTCTCGGACGGTGAAATCCGGCCAGAGTACGATACGATGGCTGACTGGGATGCCCTGGAAGCGGCCCATGGCGACACTGTCGACCAGTTCCTCTAGATCGGACTCTGTCGCAGGGCGATTTTGTGCTGCCTCAGTGGCTGGAGGCTTTCCAGTATGTTGCCTACAGCCGAAGTCCCGTTCGAACCGATCTTCGTCGAGGAACCGTTGCTGATTCCGAACTACCGAGAGGCGATCATCAGCAACGTCGGCTTACCATTCTACGCCGATGTTGACCGGCCTGATGAGGTTCCCGCAGACGAGCAAGAACGCACAATCGACCTTGCAGAACGTATCCTGCGCGCCGGCGGCGTCCGAACCGGCTTCGGCCACCACGAAGAGGTCCGAACCTCAATGGAGTCGTGGGTTCCCGATGCCGACGAGGACCGTGACGCCGATCCGGGCTACTGGCGGTCGTCAGTTCTCTTGATGTCGCCCCGCGAGATGAACTTCGGGCAGCTAGACGGTGAACCAGACGAGAAGCACAAGAAAGCCAAGACCGTGCTTGCTTGGGCCGCCGACTGTATCGACACCGACGTCCTTCAGGAGATCGAGCAGTCACAAGCAGAGGATATCAAGCAGGCGTGGCGAGATGCAGCGGAAGCCGAACTAACTCAGCGTAAGATCGAACAGTTCGCCGAGGAGCCGCCGGAAGAACTCGATGGCTGGCAGCGACTTGACGCCGGCCACGACGCCGTTGAAGTGGCCTACGTCGCTGACAACCACGGGACCCCGTCGGTTGCAGCCGTGTTCGAAGCCGCTGACGGTGAGCTGAAGGCCTACGAGTTCACGCTGGAAGCGTGGGAGGAGAACGATGGGAATCCTCGCGAGGCCCGGCTGAACCGGTATTGCGTCACCACTGACGGCGACGGGGCCTACGCCCGTCTTCGATCACACCTGCTGACCTTCGAGGTTGAGCCCATGGAGCAACTCGAAGTGTGAGTTGATTTCGCGCTGAGTACATTGAAGGCCGACAGTACCGCTGGTCGTATTCCGCTCTGCTGAACTGCTTAGAACATTGTAGGAGCCAGTCATCAGGTGCGGACCAGAACGTGATTGTATCTTAGTCGCGTTTAAGCGTTTCCTCAGGGAGCAGTATCTCGGGTCGTTGGCGGCAATCTGCAGCCCGTGCGAACGCTCTAATTCGATCCCACTCGTCGGGTGTGAGGTTGCTATCCATAATTGACAACTATCCGTTTGAGGCCTTAATATTTCTATATTTATATAAAATAAAGGTAGTTAGGGAAAGCAACGAGGACAAACCAACCCCAGGTAACCCCTACGACACCTTCTTGAGACCGGACCAGTCCCGGACTCGACACACCGGATTTCAAGTGAAACACCATCGCTGTCTGGTGGTTTTCTCCGGAAACAGTGGTGTGTGCCAATTCTTCAGCAATTGCTTGCCCAGACTGAGAGTTTTTTGAACCCACAGCCGGGTGAGGGGTGCTCCAGCGGGAGTATCCTGAAAAACCATGGCTTCGAAGACTACCAACAGCAGTCAGACCGGAGAACAGGCAGAACCCAGCGAATCGCAGTCGTTCCCAGAGTTGACAGTCCAAGCCGAAGGGACCGCAGATCGACTTCGACGAGTCAATGAAACCGGGAAGGCCGATTGTCTCGAAACGGTCGAAGTTGAGCTAGCTGTCGAGTACGATATCGACTCCTACGACGAGTGGCGCAATCTCGTCGACCCGGAGTACATCAAACACGGACGGACCGTTGAGAAGGGCACGATCATCGACGACTTGCTCGACGGACTCGAAGGACACTACCGTCGGCAGTCGTCCTCAAGCTACGAGGCCCCGGACTGGAATCTCACTGTGACTGGCTCGGCGACCGCCTGGCGACGCCTCTTCATGGAGTGTACGCAACTGCGTGGTTCAGATTCCGACCGGGCCGACAAAGCCGCCATCCGTCTCAAGCAGTTGCTCGCGACCGATCTTGCAGACACAGGCGCAGCGCTGGCTGCCCTCGAACTCATCGACCAGCACGACCTCGATAGGTCACCAGATCCGTTCATCAAAGAGGTCGCGGACGGCACAGACTGCGAGTAGCCAGCTCACGCTCTGTCTCGGCTGCATTCGTTTTGTGCTTCCCTCGAGGCTGGAGTTTAAATACGATGACGAACGCAACCACGCGTGTGACTGACCGAAATCCTGAGTACGACCCCGCGGATATCCTCGGTGCAGCGAGTTCTGACCCTGAAACAAGGGGGAACGGACGGGAACGGGACCTCACGTCACGAGGATATCCCGAGCGTACAGAGGATGAGACTCGTACCTGTTCGACCTGCGGACAGGATATTCCACAAGATAACCGCCAGTGTCCGTTCTGCGCACAGACCGGTATCTCAGAGATTCCCTCCGACAATCAGGATAGCAGTCCTCTTGGGGAGTGGACGTTCGGTCGGGTCGTACTCGCACTCGTCGACGCGAACACTGACTTCCACGCACGGGCACTGGGCGCTGCGGCCTTCTCCGTGTCCGACAGCATCGCGAGTGGCGAGGATACCTCTCACGGCACGGTGAAATGTCGGGCAGCATTTGGCACCGAGCCAGCGTCGACTCTCACTCGCGGTTGGCCCGACCTGCCGACCGAAACCACGCTCGACGAGGAAACTGGACAGGCGCTCCTGGAGACAGCCGACGAGCAGACCAACTGGGACGGCGACGTCCAACCACGGATCTATCTCGAGGACGGGACACCAGTCACCGATCGCTCGGAGTTCCAGCGTCTCACAGAGGAGTTCAGACAGGACGATGGGACGTACTGGCTTGTCCCCGGCGTCGTACAGCGCCATCAGGCGAGAGTCGAACCGGAGATAGTTGGTATCGAGTTTTATTGTCGGCAGTGTGGCGCCGCGACGGGACACGAATCCCACGGACTCGATGGCTTCGAATGCCACACCCATCTTGACCGCATGATCTGGACCTGCAGGGAATGCGGACAGCACCGACACGAGCCCGAACAGGACGAGGCGACAGTAAAGTCGACGGGCTATGAGCATCTTCCCGACGGCGTCTCACCCGAGGACATCCACGGCGACGAGCCAGACTTCCAGGAGCAGGAGTTCCAAGAGCAGATCAGTGCCTATCGCGACCGACATGGTTTTTTTCCGTGGGAGCGGTAGCTATTCTGTTGCTTCGGATAGGATTTGAGAATACAGGTCATCAGAGATTCAAAAGCCAGCATCACGAGGGATGTCAACTCCACATTTTTTGCGGTCGTCAATACTCAGTACCTCAAAAAGCCTGTTAGTTGAGAGGTCTGCTTGTTGAAGTGTGTCCAAACACAAACAAGCAGACAGTGAACTCCACGAGGACCAGCTCCTTAATTTTCTCGTCAACGCTCTCACCGGTGCATTCGGTATAAGTCTCGGCGAAAACGCTGACCTTGACCCCGAAGACATCTACGAGGTCCTCGTCGGCGCAACCGCCGACGGGACCTCGATCTCCACACTCTGCGAACGGAGTGAAGACAGTTCATCTGGCACGAATATCTTGCGGCACCTTCGGACGAAACTGGATCTTGAGACGGTCAAAAACGTCGGTAACACGCTCCTCCGGCGACATACGCTCGATATGCTTCCAGAGCAGGTGGAGATCGTCGTTGATCTCCACCTGCGCCCCTACTATGGTGACAGGGATGAGACAGACGGTCTCTACTACAACGAAGCGAAAGCCGGAACCACGGCGTTTCACGCGTACGCGACGCTGTATGCCCACGTTCGCAACAAACGCTACACGCTGGCGGTGCGCCGTCTCACCGACGGCGACACCGCCAGCGGCGTCCTCGCAGAGTTTCTTGCCCTCGTCGACAGCCTTGACTTCGAAGTCAAAGCGCTCTACGTTGACAGCGAATTCTACGATGGGAAGTGCCTCACGCTGATGCAAGCTCACAATCTCGCGTACGTCGTCCCAATCATCAAGTGGGGAAACGAGATACAGCAGGAGCTGTCAGAGGGATGGAGTCGTGAAATTGAGCATGACCTCACCACGGAATTCGACGGTCACGAATGGACCGTCGAATTCCCGGTTATGATCGATTGTACCTACCAAATGGGCCGCTACGACGAGGAAGGTGTGGCGCGTCACGGCTACGCCGCTGACGCGCCGTTCATCGACACACCACGACAGGCTCGTCGCCAC
>NZ_AOLQ01000017.1 GCF_000337775.1 Haloarcula vallismortis ATCC 29715 | reverse complement strand
TCACATCCGAACGCCGTCCCACACTTAAGGGACGGATTCGAGGGCGATACGAAGTACGGACCCGTCGGGAGTTGCACCCGACATCCCGGTGAAGGGATATCCGCCTCGGATAGGTCTTTGTGAGCCCAGCGGGCCCATGCAGTAGCCGGCGCTTGCCGACTCGCGGTGACTTGCGGTCACCAGTCAGTTCCGTCTGGTTGTTGTGACCAACAACCAAGTGTAGGTGGGTCAGGCCAAGGGCCTGATCCCGGTCAGTAGGAGGTGATCCAGCCGCAGATTCCTCTACGGCTACCTTGTTACGACTTAAGCCCCCTTGCGGAGCCCAGATTCGACCGTCGCATGACGGCCTCATCCGGACCCCACTCGGGTGCTTTGACGGGCGGTGTGTGCAAGGAGCAGGGACGTATTCACCGCGCGCTTCTGACACGCGATTACTACCGAATCCAGCTTCATGCGGGCGGGTTTCAGCCCGCAATCCGAACTACGACTCCGTTTGGAGATTAGCTCCGCCTCTCGGCGTTGCATCCCACTGTCAGAGCCATTGTAGCCCGCGTGTTGCCCGGTCCATTCGGGGCATACTGACCTACCGTTGCCCATTCCTTCCTCCATTTTAGCAATGGCAGTCCTCCTAGTGTACCCAACCACCGCAGGGGTGTTGCTGGCAACTAGAAGTGTGGGTCTCGCTCGTTGCCTGACTTAACAGGACGCCTCACGGTACGAGCTGACGGCGGCCATGCACCTCCTCTCAGTAGCGTCGAGTAAAGTCGTCAACCTGACTGTCATTACTACTGTCGGGACCGGTGAGATGTCCGGCGTTGAGTCCAATTAAACCGCAGGCTCCTCCGGTTGTGGTGCTCCCCCGCCAATTCCTTTAAGTTTCATCCTTGCGGACGTACTTCCCAGGCGGCTCGCTTATCGTCTTCACTACGGCACATCACGTGCTCATGGCGCGTGACATACCTAGCGAGCATTGTTTACAGCCAGGACTACCCGGGTATCTAATCCGGTTCGAGACCCTGGCTTTCGTCCCTCACTGTCGGGTCCGGTCTCTCAACGTGGTTTCCCCATTGGTGGTCCGTCCAGGATTACAGGATTTCACTCCTACCCCGGACGTACCCGTTGAGTCTCTCGGCCCCAAGCTGTGTAGTTTCCACCGGACGCCGACCAGTTGAGCTGGTCGATTTCCCAATGGACTTACACAGCAAGCTACGGACGCTTTAGGCCCAATAATATCGGCCATCACTCGGACTGCCGGTATTACCGCGGCGGCTGGCACCGGTCTTGCCCAGTCCTTGTTCCTGAACCACCTTACGGTTCAGAAAAGCGAGGGCTATATGCCCTCGCACTCGGAGTCCCCCTATCGCACTGTCGTGCAGTGTAAAGGTTTCGCGCCTGCTGCGCCCCGTAGGGCCCGGTATCTTGTCTCAGATACCGTCTCCAGGCTCTTGCTCTCACAACCTGTACCGATTATCGGCATGGTGGGCCGTTACCCCACCATCTACCTAATCGGCCGCAGCCACATCCTACAGCGCCGGAACGTTTCTCACTCTCGGCACTCCAGCCTGAGAGTGATATCCGCTATTGGCCTCAGTTTCCCGAGGTTATCGCGGTCTGTAGGGTAGTTTGGCCACGTGTTACTGAGCTATATGCTACGAGTCTCAACTCGTGCAACTAGCATGGCTAAATCGGACTCCGATAGCAATGGCCTCCGGCAGGATCAACCGGAATGTGCTGACAAAGTCAGCGGCGGAAGTGGTTGCACTCCGTCGGAAGCTAAACTCATCGATTCCTACGTCGATGAGGACTACTGCATGGGTCCGTGGGCTCACATCAGATTCCATCTTAACGGCGGACCGCAGGGGTGGAATCCTCAT
>NZ_AOLQ01000016.1 GCF_000337775.1 Haloarcula vallismortis ATCC 29715 | reverse complement strand
CGCCGGCGGTTCGGTCCGCTCGATCTCGGTTTCGAAGTCACCGTCAGCAAGCGCCAGCGAGAACTCCGAGAGCGTGGCAGCGAACACGCTGTAGTCGTTGCCGCCCGTCTCTATCTGGGTCTGTTCCTCGATGAGGCCGTACTCCTGAAGCCACTCGACCCGTCTGTATACGGTCGGTTGTGACATCTCACACTGGTCGGCAAGCTGTTTCGCGGACATGGGTTTGACACTCGTTGCTGCGAGGATGTCCCGGGCATACTCGTCACTGAGCAGGTCGAGGATGTCGCCCACGGCCGGGTCCTCACTCACGTACTGGACCAACGCCCCGTCCCTGAATAAAAGGTCCCGTCAGTTTCCGAGTCAGAAGTCAGCCGCGTCAGAGAAGGGCGCAGTGTCAGCGGAGACCAGCGCGGTCAGGGCAGTTCCTTCGGGTGAAGGTGGGGCGAGGGAGGGGACCAGTTCAGGGCGGCGTGGCCCACATTCCTCCCCAGGGTGGAACCCCGGGGAACCTTCGGCAGTGTGGTGGACAGACAGCGGCTATCGCCGGAGGGCACTGGTGGCACGGTGTTGTTAGGGCCGCTGCACTCGAAGTGAGGAGTGGTTCCATAATATAACGTGCAGTCGAACTTCTGACCCAGAAAACGGCGGCTTGATATGCCAGCGTGGGTGTTTCACTCGCCACTGGGACAGCCGATTGACTGGCCGACTGTGACGAGTCGGTCCGCGGACACACCCTCACCGCGAATCGTGTATCGGTACCGCTCACAGCTCCACGACACTGACGTTGTCAGCCCGTAGCTGACCTGTGCTGGTTGCCCGTCGATTGTCACCCCCTCGTTGGCGCTCTCTCCGACAACCGGCCGGTCGTACTTGGCAACGGTGATCAGACTGGTTCGGTTCATGTAGCGGAGGCCGACGCTATGGATCTGTCCCTGTGTCTGGGTCGCGTAGGTCAGTTCATATCCCGGCGGAATGTCGGGCTTTGGAACCTGAATCTCGGTGTCGGCTTCGAGCGCGCCGACGGATTCGTAGGTCTGTCTCTCGGGCGTCTCCGGGACAGTGACGGTGGTGCCGTCAGGGAAGTCGGGGGTAAAGACGTCATCGGACACACCAGTGTCGTAGGTGACGTTCGTATGCGTCGTCGTCACGACTGTTCGCTCACCGTCAGCCGTCCACGCAGTGCGCTTTTTCACCGGGAAGAACTGCTCTGTGTCTACCCAGATCGTCTGCTCGTAGGCCGTGGTGTCGTCTTTCGGTGCCACGTGGATGACGTACGTCTCACGCCCATCGATTGCTTCAGTACCGCGGTAGTTGACGGTCATTGAGCCGGCGGACACGGTCGGCCGCTGCTCACCGCGGGGAACGACGGGCAACGGCTCAACCGACGGCGAGTCGGCTGTCGTGTCGGCTGCTGTAGACACGTTGAGATTCGCAAACAGGCGCTGCAGCCGCTCACCCTGGTCTGAATTCGTCTTGCTGAGAGAGATGCGTGTCGCGTTCGCGCGGCGCTGGTCGTACAGCCACAGCATCGACCCGTTCGACACCCAGCGGTCATATCGCTCGACGGTGCTGTTGACGACCGCCAGCCGTTTCTTCTGGGTTCCCGGCTGGAGCGTGGCATCGTAGGTTGTCCGACTCGCGACCGTCCCGTTTCGGGTGATAATCGTCGTCTGTGTCGCATTGATGCCGTCTATCGCCTCGTAGCGTTGCTGTACGTCCGCGTCGATCTGAGGTTGGTCGGCGGTCCCGGTACTCGCGAATGCGAGCGACCAGATCGCAACAGCCAGTACACCAACGACGACCACCGCCGCGATGGTGAGTACCAGCCGTTCCGATGTGAGATGTCGAGTGACCATCTGTGGGGTTCAGGGCGGGGGCTGCCCGACGCTGTGCGCTCAGCTTGCGCGACAGTGTTACGTATCACATTATCGGCATCATAAGTAAAAGCATCTGTCTACCCCGGTCAGTAGTCGCCGAGCACGCCGAGCCGTCTGGCTCGCCTGGTCGTATACTGAAACACGACGTACCCGAGTAGTACGTAGCCGAGCGGGACACCGACGAGAAGGCTCAGATCGACGGCCGAGAACTGCCAGAGTCGGGTCCCGTCGACCATCGCTCGCTGCAGCAGTGCACTCCCGTGAGCCAGTGGCAGGACCCGTGTCCAGCCGAGTTCGAACACGGGCGCGGAGATGAGGATGATGAACCCGAACTGGAGCAGATTGAGCCAGTTGCCGATGCGCTTGTACAGCACCGCGACGCCACCCGCCGCGAATCCCAGGCCCAGCACCGACGCGATGGTCAGCGACGCAACCACGACGACGGTAAGGACGTTCAACTGGAGCGTCGTCCCGGTGATTGCCAGCATCACCGCCAGCACGACCGTCGAGGTGATGAACGTCCGGACGACTTTCGCGACGCCCTTGCAGAACGCGACCGGTGCGAAGCCAAACGGCGTCATGACGTGGCGTTCGAGCGTCCCCCACTGGGCCTCGCTCCCGATGTCGTTCGAGATGGACTGGTACGCGCCGACGGAAAGCGACCACAGAAAGTAACCGACGATGATGCCCTCGATAGAGTCTGTTATCGCCTGCCCGGCGAGCATCCGGCCGCCGTAAAACAACAGGCCGAAGAAAAACACCGAAATGACGATGCCGCCGACGGCGTTAGCCGGATAGCGGACGAAGATGAGGTACTCGCGGTACAGCACCGCCCGTGCGAGGTCGAGATAGCCCGCTTGCATGGCGGCATCGACAGTCGAAGTATCGGCACTGTCACCGCTGTCTGCGTGCGTGTCGGTGCTCGCAGTCATCGTCTCGGCCCCGCCTCCGCCTCCGTCATCGTTTCTGCCCCGTGATCTCGACGAACACGTCCTCTAAATCCGGTTCGACCGTGCCGACGCTGGTCAGCGTCACGTCGTGGTCCCGACACAGGGTCAGCAAGCGGTAGAACCCGTCGCTGTCGGTCGTCACCTCGACGCGCCGACCCCGCTCGACGGTCCTCACGTCGGCCACCTCGAAACGCTCCCGAATCGTCGCAAGCAGGTCGTCGGTGATGTCGGGACTGGTGACGGCGAAGGCGTTCGCGGTGAACTGGTCGAGCACGGCCGGCACGCTGTCGTCTGCGATGATCTCCCCGTCGTTCATGATGATGACTCGGTCACAGACGTCTTCGATGACGTCCATGTCGTGGCTGCTGACGACGGCCGTGAGGTCGCGCTCGTCGACGATACGGCGCAGTTCCCGTCGCAACGTCAGCGAGCTTTCCACGTCCAGTCCCAGCGTCGGCTCGTCGAGAAACACCAGGTCGGACTCGCTTGCCAGCACGCTCGCCAGCGACACCTTCTGTTTCATCCCGCGAGAGAGGTCCCGGACCGGCTCGTCGGCCTTCTCCAAGAGATCGAGTTTCGCCAGTAGCCGCTCGTGACGGTCGGCGACGGCAGCCGGCTTGACGCCCTTGATGGTCGAGAAATAGCGCAGGTTCTCCCGGACGGTCAGCCGCCAGTAGTCGTTTCGTGCGCCTTCGAGCATCCCGTCGACGTGGCGGTAGGCCGCCCGCGGGTGCTCGCTCATGTCGATATCCTGGATACGGACGCTCCCGGCATCAGGCAACACCAGCCCGAGAATCGATTTGATCGTCGTCGTCTTGCCCGCCCCGTTGGGTCCCAGCAGGCCGACAACGGTGCCCTGCTCGATGCGAAACGACACGTCGTCGACGGCCGTCACCGCATCCGCACCACTGCCGAACTGCTTGGACAGCCCCTCGACAGCGAGTGCAGGCGTCGCTCCGTCCCGCGGCGAAGTCGACTGCTCGGCGGTCCGCGAATCCCGCCGGGGCGGGTGCTGGGATGACATTACCCACACTGAGGGCTTCAGAACCAAAAGACCAGTCACGTCCCGTGGTGGGCCTGCCGCCGGTGTCGTTTCTGTACCCGGTCTCTCTCTTGCCTGTTCAGTCGGGTTCGAGGCCCGTCACCTCGAACCGTGCGCCGCCGGCCTCGCTTTCTGTCACTGTGACAGTCCACCCGTGGACCTCGGCGATCCGCTGCACGATTTTGAGCCCGAATCCGGTCCCGTCCTCGCCGGTCGAGTACCCCCCTTCAAACACCTGTTCGCGCTCGTCCGGCGGGATGCCCGGCCCGTCGTCGGCGACGTAGAAGCCGTGTCGGTCGGTGTCTTCGACTGTCCCAACTCGCACAGTTACGTGCTCCCCGTCGCGGTCCGCGGCACAGTCGGACGGTGTCTGAGCGCTTGCGGCCCCGTGTTCGACGCTGTTCCGCAGGAGGTTCGATAACAGCCGGCGGAGTTTCGCCGGGTCAGCCCGTATCTGACGGTCGGCTTCGACGACAAGCGTCGCCCGGTCTGCCTCGACGGTCTGCCAGCACTCGTCGACGAGACTCGCAAGCGTGATGTATTCGAGGTCGGTCGCCGTCTCGCCGGCGCGTGCAAACGCTAGGAGGTCTTCTATCAGCGCTCGCATCCGCTCGTGGGCACGTGAGACCTTGTCGAGTGCATCGCTGTCACGTTCTGCTCTGGCCAGCTCAAGATTCCCTTCCGCGACTGTCAGCGGGTTTCGGAGGTCGTGACTGACGATGCTGGTGAACTCGTCAAGGCGCTCGTTCTGGCGTTCCAGCCGCCGCTCGTATGCCCTGCGCTGGGAGATGTCCCGTCCGATACCCACGGTTCCCGCTATCGCTCCGTCAGTGTCTGTCAACCGGGTGCCGGCAAACTCGTACGGAATCCGCTCGCCATCGGCAGTCAGAATCTCGGCTTCGACAGTTACCCGGCCGGTAGTTCGCGTCTTGTCTATCGCCGCTTCGATTGCGTTGTGCTCGTCATCAGGGAAGAAGTCAGCGACCGCCATATCGCCGATCTCGTCGTCACTGTATCCCGTGACTTCGGGGATGCGCTCGTTCCACCGCCGAAGGCCACCGTCCGCGTCGATGACGTAGAACAGGTCGTCAAGCGTATCCAGCGCCTGGTCGATGAACTCGCGTTCTTCGCGGAGCTGGCGGTCACGGTCGAGACGGTTAAGCGCCGCCGTCGCGTGGACCGAGAGCGTCTGTGCGAGTGTGACGTCCGTGTCGTCGAACGCACTGACCTCGCTCGACCCGATGAGGAGGACGCCGTGGTCCCCGAGCGGAAGGATGAGTTCGCTTCGGATGTCCGTCTCCGGATTGTATCGGTCCGGGCTCGACGTGATATCGTCGTGGATTCGGGCCTCGCCGGTTTCGAAAGCCTGCCACGCGAGCCCTTCTCCGGCCTCGAACACCGGAGGCGTGCCGATGAGCTCCTCGACCTGTTCGGTCCAGGCGACCGGAGAGAGACTGTCGCCGTCGGCGAAGTGGACCGCGTTGGCTGGCATATTGAGAATAGTCCGGGCTGTGTCCACTGTGACTCGGGCAACCGCATCCGCAGTCGTGGCTCGCATGAACGCCCTGGCAGTGGAGTGTAGTTCTTCGATAGCGCGCTCGCGCCGCGTGTTCTGTGTGTGCTCGATGTCGTCAGCTGTCCGCTCGACAGCGTCGACGACGGTATGTGCGAGTCGTGCGTACGGTTCGGCGCCGCCGTCGGCCCGGAGGTACTCGGTGACGCCGGCGGAAATCGCGTCGCTGGCGGCTGCTTCGCTCCCCTCACTGGTGAACAGCACGAACGGCAGGTCTGGCGCTCGTTTGCGGACCGCGTCGAGGAACTCGACGCCAGTCTGCTCCGGCAGGTCGTAGCCGGCGACGACACAGTCGAACGCGTCGCTGTCCAGCCGTTCGATGCCGTCGGCAACGCTCGTCGCTGTCTCGACCGTGATGCCACAGTGCTCCTGTTCTAGCGCACTCGTGGCCGCTTCGACGACAGCCGGGTCGTCGTCGACGTGGAGAACACGGATCCGGTCGGTCATTGCCTTCTAGCAGTGACAACTCCCCTATACACCTTCGGGCGTGAGTATCTCCGTTGAAAATCGGATGACGCCAGCTACGCGTCGTCCAGTTCCGCCTGCCACTCCTGTACCTTCGCCATCAGTTCGACCGGCGGTGTCTCGTTGACATCTAGTTCCGTCAGCTCCGACAGAACAGCCTCGGTTTCCGGGTCGAGCGACGCCGCTGCCGCGTCGCCCTTGGCGGCTTCAGCCGCGGACCCAGCGGAGGCGTGCTCGGGGTCACCGTCGGTCGCCACCGGTTCAGCAGTCGACCCGGCCGACGCGTCCCCCGACTGGACCGTGCCGTCCCTGAACTGCCCCGAATCCAGATCGAACACGGCCTGTGTCGTCCCCCCGTCGTTCCCCTCGCTACCCCGAATCTCGATAGCCTTGTCGTCGCGCAGACGGTCGAGGACATCTTGTGACCGGTCGACGACCGGCTCGGGAACCCCGGCGAGGTCGGCGACGTGGACGCCGTAGGAGCGGTCGGTCGGGCCGTCTCGGACCGTTCGGAGGAACGTCACGTCGCCGTCGCTCCCGGCGGAGCGCGGTTCGCCGTCGACCGCGACGTGGACGTTCTCGACGGTCGGCAGCTCCTCGCCCAGCGCCGTCAGCTCGTGGTAGTGCGTCGCAAACAGCGTCTTCGACTGGATGGAGTTGACGATGTACTCAGTCGCCGCCCATGCGATTGAAATGCCGTCGAAAGTAGCCGTCCCGCGACCCACCTCGTCCAGTATCACGAGTGATTCTTCGGTGGCCGAGTGGAGGATGTTCGACAGCTCCTGCATCTCGACCATGAACGTCGAACGGCCCTGTGCGAGTTCGTCCAGTGCGCCGACGCGCGTGAAGATGCCGTCGACCATCCCGACCGTCGCCGACCGCGCCGGGACGAAACTGCCTACCTGGGCAAGGAGCGTTATGAGCGCGGCCTGGCGCATGTACGTCGACTTCCCGCTCATGTTGGGGCCGGTGACGATGAGGAACTGCCGGTCGTCGTCCATGTAGAGATCGTTCGGGACGAACTCCGTGGTCTGCTCGACGACCGGGTGCCGGCCGGCCTCGATAGACAGTTCGTTGCCCTCGACGACAGCCGGTCGGGTCCAGTCGTTCTCGACGGCGTGGACCGCAAGCGACGCGAACGCGTCCAGTTCCGCCAGCGCCCGGCCCACGTCCTGCAGCAGCGTCGCGCGCTCGGCCACCCGCTCCCGGAGTTCCTGAAACCGCTCGTACTCCATGTCGTGGCGACGCTCCTCCAGGCGCAACACGTCCCGTTCTTTCTCGTCGAGTTCCGGCGTCGTGTAGCGTTTGGAGTTCTTGAGCGTCTTGACGTGCTGGTACGCATTGGGGACCGCGTCAGTCTCGCTCTTGCCGACCTGAATGTAGTAGCCGTCGGTCTTGTTCCGGTCGACCGAGAGGTGGGTAATGCCGGTCCGCTCCTTCTCGCGGTCCGGCAGCGTCTCCAGCCACTCCAGGGCAGCCTCGTGCTCGTCGATGATTGCATCGAGGTCGTCGTCGTACCCTCGCGTGAACAGCCCGCCCTGGCGCACCGTTCCCGGCGGGTCTTCGACGAGGGCATCGTCGAGTTCCGCGGCCAGCGTGTCGGCCGCCTCGCGGTCGGCTCCGTCGAGGGCGTCGGCAAGCGGCGACTCCGCCAGCCGCTCGGTCTCGGCAACCGCGTCGGCGACCTGTCCCAACAGTGCCAGTGTCTCCTGAACCGCCCGCAGGTCCCGGGCGTCCGCACTCCCGGAAGTGGCTCGGGCGGCCAGCCGTTCGAGGTCGTAGGCGTCCGACAGCGTCTCCCGAATCCGCTCGCGGGCCATCGCTGACTCCGCCAGCGCCGCCACGCAGGACTGTCGGCGCTGGAGTTCGGCCCGGTTCCGCCGAGGCCGCTGGAGCCACTGCTGGAGCAGTCG
>NZ_AOLQ01000015.1 GCF_000337775.1 Haloarcula vallismortis ATCC 29715 | reverse complement strand
TTTCGCATCGCTAAGAAGAAATCCACAGTCAGTGACACTACATCTCGTTATATTCAGGCAGAGCCGCTGTGATTACCTCCCCCTATCACTACACACGATTGCTGTTAGTGATGGGGGACTGCCCCGATAGACAGGCCCCGACATTGCTGCTGCCTACCAGTCACACGGTGGGTGGGGTGGCTCCGTCAAAAGTCGTTTCTGGCAGGGGGTAGGGGCGGCGTGGACTGACACGGATCGAAACCGAACGGCGGGTCAGTGTCTTGAAGTCGGTCCGGTCCGTGTCAAGGAATATGTCGACGATTGAGAAGTGGGACGCCGCCGATGTTCGTGACCTGCATGACGATCTCGTCTCACTGCATGGCCCAGTCGAACGCACGAGCGATCACGGCGCCGACGCCAGCGCCGACCCTGGCGAGGGGGTTCGACAGTTGGTGACGACGATTCTCTCACAGAACGTCGCCGACGAGAACACGCGCCGAGCCTCCGAGGCGCTATTCGCGGCGTACGATGATTTCGAAGCCATTGAGTCCGCAGACCATGATAAACTAGCCGACACCATCCGCGTCGCAGGACTGCCCGACCAGAAGGCTGCCCGCATTCAGCGGGCGCTTGCGGCCATCCGCGAGGAAACCGGTGGTGCCTATTCCCTTGCCTTTCTCGACGCCATGCCTGCCGAGGAGGCGAAAGGCTGGCTCACCGACATCAAGGGGGTTGGCCCAAAGACCGCCAGCGTCGTCCTGAACTTCCACTTCGGGAAGCCAACGATGGCTGTCGATACCCACGTCGAGCGGGTCTCCAAGCGGTTCGGGTTAGTAACCGAGTCGGCCACTAACAAGCGCGCCCACGACGAGCTAGACGCACTCATTCCCGACGAACTGACTTACCCACTGCACGTCCTGCTTATCACCCACGGCCGAGAGTTCTGCTCAGCGCGTCGTCCCGACTGTTCGAACCCGGTCTGTGAGCGCTACTGCAGTTGCAAGGGGTGTTAGCACCAGGCGGCGGCCACGAAATGCCGGAACACATTGTACGGACCCATCGCTGATCTTCAACAGTGATGGTGACAGGGAGAGGTATCAGTTTGCGTTCGATGACCAGTGTTACCGTCGTTCCAGAGTAAGGCCGCTCGGAGTAGCCATGTCCGTGACTGCTCTTAACAGTAACACCGATTCAACGGGTTCTCGCGCGTAGTGATGTATGAAAACAGTTCAGACAGGGTGCGTACTTTTCGGCCCCGCGGCGTACAAGAGCCGTTGGCGGACAGTGTGCGGGAAGGATAGTCGTAGGTATCGTTCCCCGCTACAACGACGACAGAGAAGAGACGGGTCACAACAGCCCGTATTACGGAGAATCGAGGAGAAAGCCCCGTGCTTCAGCGCGGGGATGAATCCGACAGTTGATGACACAACCACCGTCGATAGCACGGCCTGATATTCCAACAGGTATTTACAATATAGAATATAATTACAGTTGTAATGGTCACGGTAGCTGTCACCGCGAAGTTCCACAATCCATCCCTCTCACGGCGAAAAGAGTGGCAACAGGCTACTCAGCTCTACCGTGACAACAAGCAGTTTTGCATCGACGGATGGGAAAACGGCGACTTCGACAAATCCGTGACCACCGCCAGCATCAACAATAATCTCTACTCGGCCATCCAGAACCAGGCCATCCGGGAGGCCAAATCCGACCACAGTAAAGATGGAGCGGTTCGCTACCGAGAGAGTCAGCCCTTCGCCGTCAATAATCAGAATTGGGAACTCGACACGACGGAGAACGGCACAGTCGTCGTCGGCTTCCCATGCGTCTCCCAGTGGTGGTACACTCCGATAGAGGTGTACGACGACATAGCCGACCCCGTAGAACGACTCGTCGAAGGAGACGCCGACAAGACCCGCCTCCAGGTCTACCGTCGCGGTGACGATTGGTACTGTACGTTCAATATTGAGTACGCCGCCGACACGGCGGGTGAGACACCCATCGGTGTCGATATTGGCGAACGTCACATACTCGCTGCGACAGCCCACGGCGAAGACAAGTCCATGTTGGTCTCTGGTGGTGAGGCGAAGTATGTTCGGCGCAAATATCGTTCCCTACGCGAGTCGCTTGCAGAGGCGGGTGCGCTTCGCGCACGCAACCGTGTGGGTGACAAAGAACAGCGTCGAATCACAGATCTGAATCACAAACTCTCCCGTCGCCTCATCACGTTTGCCGAACAGTTCGCAAACCCAGTCATTCGGATGGAAGACCTCGAAGGCATCCGCGAAGACAGTTCGTGGTCGGGCGTTCACTCGTGGCACTTCCACCAACTCCAACAGTTCATCACGTACAAAGCCGAACGTGCTGGTATCCGCGTCGAGAAGGTAGATGCATATCACACCAGTCAGCGATGTTCGGCGTGTGGTTCGACAGGGACTCGTGATGGTGACCACTTTTCATGTTCGGAGTGTGGTCGTGGACGTCACGCTGATCTGAACGCATCGGAAAATATCGCTCAACGGGAGGGAGACCCATGCACGGCGTAACAGTTCGGCTGACGCGAACCGTGCTGCCTCGCTGGTTGAATAGCCAGCCGTCGTTGACGCCTGCTGTATGCAGGGAGGAAGGCCCCATTGACAGGGCTAAACGCGCTGGAAAGCACGTCCCTGGTCACAACTGGACGGCTACCTTTGACGTTCCACGCGAAAGCGTCCTTGAGAACCGAGGAAACGCGCAACCTGAATATCCCCTTCGGGGAATCCTCGCGCTTTAGCGCGGGGAGGATGTCAATGCGAACTCAACCGGTCGCTCCGGCTTCCGTTTCGAACGACGACAGCCAGGGCGACGGTGCCAATGACAGCGATAATCGCTCGACCCCCGAGTCCCAGAGACATCCCGGCAAGCGACGCGAGGGTGTTCGTCAACAGGAACAACACGACGACGGGGAGCACCCAGCTAACGGTCAGGAGCCACGGCTTGGCTAGCCATTCGAAACGGTCGGTTCCAGCGCGGAACTCGGCCAGCGCTTCCCCACGCAGCAGCCAGCCGACGATGACAGTGAACGCGAACAGTCCGACAGTCAGGAGTAGGTCGGCGAGCGTGCCGGAGACGAACTGGAACACCGAGCTTGTGAGCGACAGCCCGCTCCCAGTGGCCGCAAGCAGGAGCGATACCAGTACCGTCGCCCGGCGTCGTGGGACGCCGAAGCTGTCGACGAGCGTTGCCACCGGTGTCTCAAGCAGGCTGATACCGCTGGTCACCGCGGCCATCAGCACAGTCGCAAAGAACGCTGTCGCAACGAGTTTCCCGCCCGGAAGCGTCGCAAACGCCGTCGCAAGCGCCACGAATAGCGCGCCGGGACCGCCCTGCCCGGGGTCGACACCCTGTGAGAAAAGCAGCGGGATGACCACCAGCCCGGCGAGGACTCCGATGAACGTGTTTGAGACCGCGATAACGAGCGTATCTCGCGGAAGCGAGGCGCTATCGTCGAGATACGAGGCGTAGGTCAGCATGACTCCAGCGCCCAGCGAAAGGGTAAACAGCGCCTGCCCCGCCGCTGGTCCGATAACGCTCAGGAAGTTCGCGGCGAGGTATTCAGCGTCGAAACTGAGATAGAACGCGTAACCGGCGGCTGTCCCCGGCTGGGTGGCCGTCCAGACCGCGAGGCCGAGGAGAATAATCACGACGCCGGGGAGCATCACCTTCGAGACGCGTTCGATACCGTTGCTCACGCCGAAAAAGACGATTGCGGCCACGATGCCGAGGAACAGCAGGTGAAAGGCGACCGCTTCGAGTCCGAAGCTCATCGCCCCGAAGTACTGCTGGGGCTGCCCGAAGTACGCTCCGACCGGCGAGACAAGCGTGTAGCGGAGAATCCACCCGCCGACGACGGAGTAGAACGAAAGGATGACGAGCGTTGTGAGGACGTTAAACGCGCCTAGCCACGATCCCCAGCGGGATCCGGTGAGCGAGCGCAACGCCGCGGTTGGCGTCTGTCGCCCACAGCGTCCGAGGACGAATTCAGCGAGCAATCCCGGAACGCCGATGCCGACAACGACCAACAGGTAGACGATGAGGAACGCGCTGCCGCCGTTTCCGGCAGTCAGCCACGGGAACCGCCAGATGTTCCCGAGACCCGCCGCACCGCCGACAGCGGCAAGCACGAACCCGAGGTTCGATATCCATGAATCACGATCGGACATTCGTGTACACGTCTGTACGATGGGTACTCAAGTCCCTGTTGATTCGGTTGCTTGCGCGTGGTTGTGGATGAGTCGGCTGGCAGACAGTCCACCACAGGTCTGAGCGGCGACCCGTCGTTCCGACGGCGACCGCCCAGCGACGAAGTCGAAAACTGCGATAGCAGTCCGTCTCAGACCGCGAGGTACTCCGCAATCGCGTCCTCGTCGGCAATCGTCGACGGGCCGAGTTCGTCGACGACCGTGCCACGCTCCATCGCGTAACAGCGGTCGGCCATCTCACGGATGACCCCAAGGTTCTGCTCGACGAACAGAATCGTCGTCCCGAGGTCGTCGTTTATCGCCTGCATGTCCTGGCTGATCTGGTCGACGATGGAGGGCTGGATTCCCTCGCTTGGCTCGTCGAGCAGGAGCAAGTCGGGGTTCGAGATAAGTGCGCGGCCGATGGCCAGCATCTGCTGTTGCCCGCCAGAGAGCGTGCCGGCCTCTTGACTGGCCCGCTCTTCGAGCACGGGGAAGTAGTCGTATATCTGGTCGTACAGCGTTTCGTCGCTGTCAGACCGGATGGTCTCACCCATTTTGATGTTCTGTTCGACGGTTAGCTTGGGGAACACGTCCCGGCCCTGCGGGATGTAACCGATGCCAGCGCGGGCGCGCTCGTCGGCACTCGCGTCGGTCACATCAACGCCGTCGTAGCTGATGGTCCCTTTGCTGGGCTCTAGCAAGCCCATCACCGTCTTCAGGAGCGTTGTTTTGCCGACACCGTTTTTGCCCATCACGCCGACAATTTCCCCCGCCTCGACGGAGAGGTCCACGTCCCGCAGTATCGGTGTCGTGTCGTAGGCGGCGGAAACGTCGTCGAGGTCGAGCATCACGACTCACCCCCCAAGTAGATGCGCTGAACTTCGGGGTCGGATTCGATTTCCTCGACCGGCCCTTCCCGGAACACCTCGCCGTTGTGCAGGACAGTGACTTCTTCGGCGATACTCGCGACGAAGTCGGTGTCGTGTTCGATAACCACAAAGGCGATGCCTTGCTCCTCGTTGAGCCGCGTGATTCGCTCGGCGATGGCTTCGCGTTCGGCCACGTCGAGGCCAGCGACCGGCTCGTCAAGCAGGAGCAGGTCGGGTTCAAGCGCGGCAGCCATCCCGATTTCCAGTTGCTGTTGCTGACCGTGTGAGAGCTGGCCGGCGTCGACATCTTCATAGCCCGTAAGCCCTGCAGCCTCGATGGCCTCGGCAACCAGCCGCCGTCGTTCCTCCCCGTCGGCGAACTGCTGGACGGGGAGCCTGACGTTCTCTCTGACGCTCAGGTCACCGTACACAGACGGAACCTGGAACTTCATGCTGATGCCGCGTGACACCCGCTCGTGTGGGTCCAAGTCAGTGATGTCGTGGCCGTTGTAGTAGATACTGCCATCGCTCGCCTCGTAGGTCCCGGTAATCAGGTTCAGCAGCGTCGACTTGCCGGCACCGTTTGGGCCGATGAGACAGCGTAGCTCCCCTTCGGCGACCGAGAAGTCCACGTCGTCAGTGGCGGTGAAGCCGCCGAACTGCTTGACGAGCCCGTCGGTCTGCAGCAGCGTCTCCGTTCTGTCACCCGTTGCCAGTTCCGCGGCGGTCTGTCGGACGTTCGGTCCGAGCGAATCGACGTCGGATTCGGTTTCAGTATCACTCATTAGTCACTCACCTCACTCGGTGCGTCGGGGGCGTCAGCTTCACCAGCTTCGCCCGGGCCGAGTCGGGTTTCGATGGCCTGCTCATGGAGCCACGGAACGAAGCCGCTCGGAAGGACCAGAATCGTCACCAGCAACAGGGTGCCAAGCAGTACCAGCGCCAGTTCGCCCGCCATCGAGATGCGGAGGTATTCGATGGCAAGCGTTGCGACGACGGCCCCGAGCAGGCTCTTGCGGCCGCCGATGCTCACCCAGATGACCGGCAGCGTCGCGAACAGCAGCGAGAACACCGTCGGGTCGATGTAGACGTTCCGCGCGGCGTACAGGACGCCGGACAGACCCGCCAGCGCGCCTCCAAGTGTGAACACGACGAACTTGACGCGGGTCACGTTGTAGCCGAACATCTCGGTGCGGTCCTCGTCCTCGCGGACAGCGACCATCACACGGCCGTAGTCGGAGTTCACGAGGGCTCGGAGTCCGAGGTACGTCCCGACCAGCAACACCAGCACGAGGTAGTAGAACGGGCTGATCTCAAACGCGCCGATACCGATGATCCGCATCGGAAACGGGTTGTAGATGAACTGGTAGGAGACTCCTTCGACCCCGAGGGTCAACAGAGGGATATCTGGCATCCCGTTGAACCCACCGAGGGCAGCCTCGCCGATGGCCCACTCGGACCCCGCGGTCTGGGCCATGAACGTGTGCATCACGATGGTCGAAACGAGCGTGATGATGGTCACGTAGACGTCTCGCACCCCGCCATAGAACATGAAATAGCCCAGTATCGCTGCGCTGAGGCCACCGCCGACGATACCGGCGACGACGGCAGCCGTGATACCGCCCGGAGTCGCGAAGTTGATCGAGACGACGCCGAACGTGTAGGCCCCGATGCCGAAGAAGACGACCTGCCCGAAGCTCAGTACGCCCGAATAGCCCCAGACGACTGACAGGGAAAGCCCCAGCAAGGCAAGCACCATAAACAGCGACAGCTGTGAGCCGTCACCGAACGCTGGGTAGACGGCGAGTGCCGCCACGGCGACAGCGAAGCCGACCCAGAACCCGCGTGATTCCCCGATAGTGTTTGGCCCCTCGAACCGGCTGCGGAGCCGGCTCGGGAGCGACCTGTCCGCCTCGCCGTTTGCACTGTTTGTCGACATTTATTCGCTCTCCTGTCTTCGTTTCCGTACCTGTTCGAGGAAGCCGGTGATCCCTTCGGGGAGGAATCGGAGCGCAATCAGCGCGGCGACCAGCAGCGCGATGCGTCCGATGAAGGTCCCGTAGAGATTCGAGAACGTGGCCAGAATCGCCCCGAGGACGCCGCCCGAGAGCGCGGTCCCGAGGACGACGCTGGGCCCCCCGACGACGACGGCGACGAACGCCTCGACCAGAAACTGGTCGCCCAGCGTCGGCTGCATCGAGATGACTGGCGCGAACAGCGCGCCGGTCAGTCCAGCCAGCGCCGAACCGATTCCAAACGTCAGCATGTACATTCGGTCAGTGTTGACGCCCATGGCCTGTGCCGTTTCCTTGTCCTGTATCGTCGCCCGGGCGCGCATCCCGAAATCCGTCCGAGTGAACAGGTAGTAGGTGGCCAGAAGCAGCCCGATGCTGACCCCGGCCAGCACGATCCGATACGTCGAGTAGGAGAACGAACCGTACGATATCGCACCAAACGGCGTGGCAATCTGGTTGATTGAGTTCCCGAAGCGTATCCGAGCTCCCTGAGTCAGTATCAGGCTGAGCCCGAACGTGGCGACCATCGAATCGGCCAGCCGGTCGTACAGCGGCTCGATGATGTCACGGCCAAGCGTCCGCTGGCTGACGTAGTTGGGCCAGGCGCCGGAGATAATCACCCGCTCGGTCAGGACCCCGAAGAGGCCGGTTATCAGACCACCGACGAGCATCGCCACGACAAGCGGGAGGTCGAGTTGCGTTACGGCCAGCGTCGCGGTGTAGGCACCGATGAGGATGAACTCTCCGTGTGCCAGATTGATGACGCCCATGATGCCGAAGATGATGGCCAACCCCGCTGCGGCGAGCACGATGAACGCGAAGCTATCGAGGAACTGTAACGCGAGGTTGATCCCGTTTACCATCCCTACTCGGCCTCCTCGTAGTAGTCGACCGGGGTGTACTGGGTCTGCTCCGGGTTCTCGGGCAGGTTACAGCCGGCCGTCTCCGAGAGGAACGTCTCGGGAATCTGGCGGTTCTCGACGGCTTCGACGTTGTGCTCCTCGTCGGCGCGCATAATCCACATGTGGTGGTCGACGTGGTGGGTTGCGCCGTCGAGACGGATCGTCTCGCCCTCGGGCGCTTCGGGTGCCTCTTCCGTGCCGAGTTCGATCCCCGACTCCAAGGCGTCGATGACTTCCGGCTGTTCGGTGGTGCCGGCCTGCTCGACGGCCTTCTTGTACATGTACGTCGAGAAGTAGTTCGTCTCGGCCTCCTCGTTGAGGTAGGGCGCGTCGGGGTACATCTCGAAGTACCGGTCGACGAAACCGCCGTCGCCCGTATTGCTCTCGGTCGGAACTTCCTCCATGTAGTTGACGCCGGCGTAGATGTTAGCCATAGCCGGACCGTCGAGCCGGCGGTGCTCGTACCCCTGTGCCATCGCCGTCGAGGTGCCGATGGGGATGTCGAGCCCTGCCGAGGCCTTCTGCTCGTAGAAGGACGTGTGGTTTGCGCCCACGAGCATCGACATGACGAAGTCGGGGTCTTCCTCCTGAATCCGGTTGATGGTCGAGCCGAACGAGGACTCGCTGAGCGGAATGAACTCCTCGCCAAGGACGTTCGCGTCGTTCTCGTTTGCCAGCACCTTCACCCAGTCGGCCGAGAGCTGTCCGAAGTTGTAGTCGGCCGCAATGGTGTAGATGTCTGGTCCGAACTCTTCGACCAGGTACGGGAGGACGATGCCGAGTTGCTGGCGGGCAGTCGGACCGACCGCGAAGGTGAATTCGTCGCAGACACCGCCCTCGTACTGGGTGGTGTAGAAATACAGCTGTTCGTTGCGGTCGATTATCGGCCGAATGGCCTCCCGAGTTGCCGAAGAGTAACCGGCCCACAGCGCGTCGACGTTCTCCTCGTTGATTGCCGTGCGGGTAAGCTCCTGATACCGCTGGTTGTCCGACTGGGGATCGCGCTGGAACGTCTCGATCTGCTTGCCGTCGATACCACCGTTGGCGTTTATCTCCTCAATTGCGAGCATCGACGCCTTTGCTTTCGGGTCGCCGACGAGGGCGAAGTTCCCGGACTGGTCCTCGAGAACACCGATTTTGAGGGTTTCGGCGCTGCTCGTGGTGTCCGTCGAGGTGCCGCCTTCGCCAGCGGAACAGCCGGCGAGGCCGCCGACGAGTGCGGCCCCGCTCGCGCCGAGGAACTGTCGGCGGCTGACGGACGACCGGTTCATGCTACCACCGCTAGTTCCGCTTCGGTATTGCCACCGTTTTCCACATCTCCGTTGGTCATCTCTCGTTCTTTACCCATGATATCCGAACGTTCGTCCATGATTTCTCTCACAATGTTGCCGTCCGGGAGGGGGAAAATAAGGTTTACCACTCTTATATTATATTGTCCTCCACACAGACTGTGGAGTATAAGGTCGTCAAAGGATATGACAATTAGTCACCGAAACCACTAGTACTGGCCGAAGAATTTGAACTTTTCAGCAATTCTTCGGTAGCGGCGGTCAATGCGACAAAACCGGGAACCGGCGCCGTTTTTCTGACAGCGCGACCTGTCCGCCCGCTGTCAGTCAAATCCGGGGACTGAGCCCGCAAATCGGCCATCAAATTCTCGCCCGCGCCGGACGGGCCGTCGGTCGCCGGGACCGCGGCCGGACTGGACGTGAGTCTCGTTTCCCACGCGGAGGAAGACAATCCCGCAGTCGGGGCCCTTCATTTACGTCCGGAACTTTAGCATTTAATCCAGTACTCGATATAGAGGCGTCACTTGCGCAGAGAGCAACCATTTTAGTATGAGTATTCAAAGAGAGGAGCAGATGATAGACGAACAGTCAGAAATACTTGGGTCGGTGGGACGATGAGCGACGGACTCGTGCCCGGCGAAGTCATCCCGGGCGAGGGGACCGTGACGCTGAACGAAAGACGGGAGACGACGGAAGTGACGGTTGGTAACACCGGCGACAGGCCCTCACAGGTCGGGTCGCACTTCCATTTCTTCGAGGCCAACGCGGCCTTGGAGTTCGACCGCGAGGCAGCCATGGGGATGCGGCTGAACATCCCCGCTGGCACGGCTGTCCGGTTCGAACCCGGCGACGAGCAGACGGTCGAGCTCGTGGAAATCGGCGGGAAGCGCCGCGCCCACGGGATGAACGGACTGGTCAACGGGAGCGTCGACGGCGATACGAGCAACGCCGTTGAGCGCATGCGTGCGGCCGGGTTCAGAGACACCGGCGAGACGGCGACGGACGGCGGTAACGCGGAGGCGGACCAATGACACGCGACATCGACCGCGAGAACTACGCCGAGTTGTACGGGCCAACGACAGGCGACAAGGTCCGGCTGGGCGACACGGAACTGCTGGCCGAAGTCGAGGAAGACCTCCGCACACACGGCGACGAGGCCGTCTTCGGCGGCGGGAAGACGCTCCGCGACGGGCTGGGAATGGCCCCCGGCGTCACACAGGCGGAGGGCGCACTCGACTGGGTGCTGACGAACGCGACGATTATCGACCCGATACTCGGTATCGTCGCGGCCGACATCGGGATTCGGAACGGTGAGATCGCCGGCATCGGGAAGGCCGGAAACCCCGACACAATGGATGGTGTCGACATGGTCGTCGGTCCGTCGACGGACGTCTACCCAGCCGAGGGGAAGATTGCGACCGCCGGCGGCCTCGACATACACATCCACTTCAACTCCGCACAGCTCCACGAACACGCGCTTTCTGGCGGCATCACAACGATGCTCGGCGGCGGGTACGGCGGCGGCGCGACGACGACCACGACCGGCCCGGAGAACATCAAGCGCTTCCTGCAGGCAGCCGAGGAATGGCCGGTCAACGTCGGTTTCTACGGGAAGGGCAACGCCTCCGACCCCGGCCCGCTCCGCGAGCAGGTCGAAGCCGGTGCCTGCGGGCTGAAACTCCACGAGGACTGGGGGTCGACACCCGAGACGATCGACACCTGTCTCGAAGTCGCCGAAGACGAGGACGTGCAAGTGTGTATGCACACGGACACGCTGAACGAGGCCGGCTTCGTCGAGAACACCTTCGGTGCTGTCGACGGCCGGACCATGCACCTGTTCCACATCGAGGGTGCTGGCGGCGGTCACGCCCCGGACATCATGGAGATGGTCGGCGAGCCGAATATGCTGCCGTCGTCGACGAACCCCTCGATGCCCTACACCGACAACACGTTCGACGAGCACCTGGATATGGTGATGGTGTGTCACCACCTCAACCCAGACGTGCCCGAGGACGTGGCCTTCGCCGAGTCCCGGGTTCGCGCGGAGACCATCGCCGCAGAGGACGTGCTTCACGACATGGGCGCGATCTCGATGATGACCTCCGACTCCCAGGCGATGGGCCGGATGGCCGAAGTCATCCCCCGGACGTGGCAGACGGCCTCGAAGATGAAGTCCCAGCGCGGCCCGCTCCCCGAGGACGAGGGGACCGGCGCGGACAACCACCGCATCAAGCGCTACGTCGCGAAGTACACCATCAACCCGGCTATCTCGGCGGGCATCGAGGAGTACGTCGGGACGCTCGAACCCGGAAAGCTCGCCGATATCTGCCTCTGGGATCCCGCGTTCTTCGGCGTCAAGCCGGCGATGACGTTCAAGGGCGGCTTCCCGGTCCACTCCGAGATGGGCGAAGCGAACGGTTCGCTGATGACCTGCGAGCCGATTCTCCAGCGCGAACGGGCCGGCGCGGTCGGCAAGGCCAAACACGCCCTCTCGCTTTCGTTCGTCTCCCCGGCGGCCGCCGAGGCCGGAGTCGGCGAGGAGTACGGGCTTGACTCCCGCGTCGTCCCGATAGAGGGCGCACGCACACCCGGTAAGGACGACATGGTGTACAACAGCTACTGCCCCGACGACATCGAGGTCGACCCGGAGACGTTCGAGGTCCGGGTCGACGGCGACCACGTCACCTGCGAACCGTCTTCAGAACTCCCACTCGCACAGCGGTACCTGCTATGAAACTCACAGCCAAAGAACAGGAGCGACTCACAGTCTTTACTGCCGCAGAAGTCGCGCGACGCCGCAAGGAACGCGGCGTCCCGCTGAACCACCCCGAAGCCGTCGCCTACATCAGCGACTGGTGTATCGAGCGGGGCCGGGACGGCCAGTCCGTCGCCGAAATCCGGTCCGGCGCGTCGAAACTGCTCGGCCGCGAGGACGTGATGGACGGCGTCCCGGAGATGATAGATATGATCCAGGTCGAACCGGTGTTCCCTGACGGAACGAAACTCGTCACGGTCCACGACCCGATCCGCTCCGATAGCGTCGGAAGCGCTGACGATGACGAGAGCGAGGAGGCAACTGAAGCGACGACTGACGGCGGCGACGAACAACCGGAGACAGACGAATGAGCCTGACACACCGCGACGTGGCGACGGTCGGCATCGGTGGCCCGGTCGGCTCCGGGAAGACCTCACTACTGACCGCGCTCGTCCCCGAACTGCGCGAGCAGGGCCTGGACGTGGGCGTCATCGCCAACGATATCCTCACCCAGGAGGACGCCGACGTACTCCGTGAACGGTTCGCCGGCGTCGTCCCCGAGGACCTCGTGGCCGGCGTCGAAACCGGTGCGTGTCCGCACACGGGCATCCGCGAGGACCCGTCGATGAATCTCCAGCAGATCGATTCGTTCCTCGCCGAGCACCCGGAACTGGATCTCGTGTTAGTCGAGAGCGGCGGCGACAACCTCGCGGCGACGTTCAACCCCGAACTCGCCGATTACTCGCTGTACGTCATCTCGGTCGCTGAGGGCGAGGATATCCCCCGCAAGCGCGGCCCCGGCGTCGTCGACTGTGACCTGCTCGTCATCAACAAGACGGACCTCGCGCCCCACGTCGGCGTCGACCTCGACGTGATGGCGCGGGACGCCGACGAGGTCCGGGACGGCCCAGTTGTATTTACCAACTGCAAAGACGAGACGAACGTTGACGAGGTGCTGTCACACGTCCGCGAAGGGGTGCTGTTCGCCTGATGGCCGCCGACGCGCCCCATCCCGCGTTCGAGGGGTATGCAACCGAGGCCGTGCCACAGGCCGCCGTGGGGTCGCCGGGGAAAGACGGCGTGCTCGAACTGACATTCGAGCGGACAGCTGAGGGAACGACCCTGGTTCATGACTACGCCACGGTCCCCTTCCACATCTCGGGGACGCTTGGTCACGACCCCCATCCCGACGCCGACACAGTTTTCATCCAGTCACCGACCGGCGGCGTCGCCCAGGGCGACCGCCACGACGTGGCGATAACGGTCGGGGACGAGGCCATCGCACACGTCTCGACCCAGAGCTCGACGAAGGTCCAGTCGATGACGTGTAACTACGCCGCCGCCAACACGACCCTCAGCGTCGGTGCTGGCGGCCATCTGGATTACGTGCCCGAGCCGACGATTCTCCACGCCGATTCCAGGTACCTGCAGGAGCTCACGGTCGACTTGGCCCCCGGCGCGACTGCTGTGGTCAGCGACGTGGTTGTCCCCGGACGGCTCGCTCGGGGCGAGCGCTTCGAGTTCGAGCGGTACCTCTCCCGCGTGCGTGGAACCGGGCCCGACGGCCTCCTGTTCGAGGACGCGACGCATCTGACGCCGGAAGACGGGGACCCCACAGCGCCCGGCGTGCTCGGCGAGTTCACCGTCTACGGGACGGCGTTCGTCCTCGCGCCCGACTGCGACGAGACCGAACTGAGCGACGCGCTCCACGAGGTCGTCACCGACGGCGAGGCCCGGGCCGGCGCGACAGCCTTACCGAACGGCGCTGGCGTTGCGGTTCGTGCTCTGGGCGACCGGGCCGAGACCGTGCAGGCGACACTCCACGCGGCCTGGGACCACTCCAGACAGGAGTTGCTAGACGTACCCGCGCCGTCCGGGAGGAAGTACTGATGCTGGTCGCAGACACCTACCTCGGCCACCGTGATGACGACTCTGTCGCCGAGAGTCTCGACGCGTCAGACTGCGCCACTGTCGTCCTCTCGGACACCGAACGCCGTCGCTCCCGGGTCCGGACTGAAGCGACAGACGGCAGAGACCTCGGTATCGTGGTCGCCCGCGACCTCGCGGACGGCGACGTGCTGGAGACTGAGGACGGGACCCGCATCGTCGTCGAACTCGCCGCTATCGAGGCCCTCGTGCTCGATTTCGCGGACAGCGATGTGTCACCGACCGCGGCGCTGGAACTCGGTCACGCAGTCGGGAACAGACACTGGAACCTCGCGGTCCGCGAGCGAGAAGCGCTGTTCCCCGTGACCGACTCGAAAGAACGGATGGAGACGACGGTCACCGAACTGCTCCCCGCAGACGTGCCGATGCGGTACGAGGACGTGCCACCGACGACATTCGACGACGGCGGGGTCGACCACACCCACGGTGACGGGACAGACCACGACGGTAGCGGCCACAGTCACAGCGGCGGTGGCCACGCCCACGACCACGGCGTCCGTACTATCGACGGAGGCGAGCAATGACCGACGCCGCGACGCTGGAATCGTTCCGACTCGCCGATTCGTTTCTCCCGGTCGGGACCTACACGGTTTCGTACGGACTGGAGCAGTTCATTCAGGACGACCGGGTCGAAGACCCAGCGGACCTCGAAGCACTCCTGTCGACATACCTCCGCCAGCAGGTCGGCCCCGCCGAACTCGTCGCGCTCCGGGCCGCACACGCCGCCGCTATCGACGGGGATTTCGACGCCATCTGCCGGGCCGACCGGCGGCTCTCGGCTGTGACGCTGGCCGCGGAGTTCCGCGAGAGCGCCCAGCAGTCCGGCGACCGACTGCTCTCACTCCAGACAGAACTGCGTGACGAGGCACTGCTGGACCGCTATGCCGAGCGTGTCGACGCCAACGACGCACCCGGGAACTACGCCGTCGTCCTCGGCGTTGCGACCGGACTGGCCGACGTCCCCGTCCGCGAGGCCTGCCTGCTTTGCTGTCACGGGTTCGTGACTGGGTTGCTGGGCGCGGCACAGCGACTCCTCTCGCTCGGCCACACGGACGCCCAGCGGATTCTGGCTGACCTGCGGCCCGTGATGACGACCGCAGTCGAAGAGAGCGCAGACCGAGAACTGGACGAGATGACGCCGTTCGCTCCGCTGGTAGACGTACTCGCCGCCGAACACGAACGCGCAGAGCGGCGGCTGTTCGCCAGTTAACACCCGAGAAATTCGAGTACAACAGGACGGTCAGTGCTGCTCCCGGACCGACTATTGAGGGAAAGGCGAAACCGGGCGTGTCCGGTGGTCAGTGCTGACCCGTTATTCGGCACTCACAACGAGCAGAAATGTCTCCGGCCGCACTGCCTCGAACTCAACCGTGAACCCGTGCTTGCGGAGTGCATCCGTCGCTTCGTCGGCTGAAAACCGTTCATCGACAGGCGGGCCGTTGGTACCACTTCCGGAGGCGGACCAATCGGCAATAGCGAACGTCCCGCCCGGCTTGAGCACCCGTCCGACTTCGCGAAGCGCCCCGTCGCTGGCGAACTCGTGGTACGTCATCGTCGAGAACGCCGCGTCGAGGCTGCTGGTATCGAACGGGAGGTCATCGACCCCACTCGTGACGAGGTCGACGTTATCAGGGACGCCTTTCTCTCGGTAGTAGTCGTGCATCGCGTCCTGAATATCGACGGCGTACACGTGGTCGACGGCCGGTGCAACATCGTCGGTGTAGAAGCCGGTCCCACTCCCGAAGTCTACGACCGTCTCGTCGCTGTCGGCCGACAACGCCCAGCGGAGCTCTTCTGCGGAGAGGAAACGATACCGCTGCTGTGCGTCTTCGAGCTTGTCGGCCCGGCCGGCGTCAAACGTGTGATACCCCATGTTAGAGGTTCTCGAATGCCTCGTCGACGATTTCACCGGTGTCGGCGACAATGTCTGCCATCTCCTCGTCGTCGGGAGCCATCCCGACGAGGCGAGCGATGCGCATAATCGAAACGTGATAGACGCGCTGTGTCCCGGGCTCTTCCTCCCAGATAACGACGTTACAGGCCATGAGTGCGCCGAGTTTGTTGTCCGTCGCGTCGAGGGCGCGGTCGGCGACTTCGGGGTTGCAAGCTCCCAGCACGTAGTAGGGGTCTCGCCCCGCGTCGATCTTCTCGTTGAGCATGTCGGAAGGCGAAAACTCCACGGGGACACCGAATCCGGCGTCGGTGAACACGTCCCGGACGTGTTCGATTGCGTCCTCGTGGCTCATTTCGAGCGTCGCCTGTTGTTCACCGATGTCTTCAGGGTCGATCTGACTCGGGTCGATTGGGAGTGTCATTCGTGTATTGTATTGTGCCTACAGAGCAAAGTCTCTTCGGATGCACTGCCAGTAGCGTGGCCTGTTCTCACAAATATCGGATCGAATAGAGAGCTCGCCACGCGTCGAGGATGTGGCTGTACTCCGTGAGCAGAATATAGATATTCCCCAGCCCTACAGGAGCGATGCGGGTATAAACTAGCAAGAAAACTTCGCCGTGGGAGAGTGGTGACCGGCGACTGAACGGGGTCCGTTCTTGGAACCCCGAGCTAACTCTCTCAGCAGAAATGAGAACTGTGAAAATTGAGCAATAATATCACAGAAGCGACGGCAGCAGAGATTCGGTCAGGTTGTGACTCTACCACCCCCAACCACGATGACGACAGAATGGCTGAGTGAGCAGCAACGAGTGTGTCGGTGGTGGGAAATGAGACTGGCGCTACAGCCACAGCAGGTGAGACGACCTGGACGGTGAAGGTCGTCTCGCCTGCATGAACGGTCGCTCAACCACCCGTTCGCTAGCAGCTTTTGCGTGCATTTGTGCGAACTGTACACAAGTCTTTTAACGGCGTAGCGGCTACAGAGACGTGATAACGATGCCAGATTCGATGTCTGAACAGCTCCGACAGGATATGCAGTGCGAAGGGCTATTGGAATGTTTCCACGGCCTCAAAGAACTCGACAAAGAGTGTTTTCGGGCGCTCGTCGAGGCTGATGAACCGCTGACCGTAGACGAACTCGCCGAAGCAGTCGACCGAGAGCGCTCGACCGCGTATCGCGCCGTCCAGCGGCTTCTCCAGACAGGCTTCATCGAGAAAGACCAGATCAACTACGATCAGGGCGGCTACTACCACGTCTACTCGCCGACAGACCCGTCACAGATCGCAGACGAGATGCAACGGATGCTCAACGACTGGTACGCGAAGATGGGGCAGCTGATTCAGGAGTTCGAAAACAAGTACGAACAGGCTGAGTCCTCGGCCCCGACTGTCGAAGGCTAACGACGCCTCTGTATCGATGGCTCCCGCGATGAGTAGCGTTCTACCTGTGGACACATCTCTCCACTACATCTTTTCGGCGTATTGTAGTCCATAGTATTGTGTTTATTGTGCAAACTCTTATCTATTGCAGACGCATAGAGAGTGTTGATGACAACCGATACCGCGTCCGACGCCGAACCGACCACGACGGAGGAACCGATTCACATTGATGGGGCGGACCAACTCAACGATGTCGTCGGCAGGCACGATATCGTCCTCACAGATTTCTATGCCGACTGGTGTGGCCCGTGCCAGATGCTCGAACCTGTAGTCGAGACACTGGCCGCGGAAACCAATGCGGCCGTTGCCAAAGTCGATGTCGACGCCAACCAGCAACTCGCTCAGTCGTATGGAGTCCGGGGCGTCCCGACACTCATCCTGTTTGCCGATGGCAAGCAGGTCGAAGAGATAGTCGGCGTCAAAGGTGAAGCGGACCTCCGAGCGCTTATTCAGTCCTACGCGGAATAGGGGACTGGTGGTTCACAGGCACTCTCGTCACCGCTGGCGATTAATTTCCCGCGCGGTCAGTCGACGGTGCGGAGTCAATCACACAGAACGACGAGGACGACCCCAAACGCATCTTCGACGGGGCCGGAACGCAGTGGATTGCGGAGCTCGAAAATGAGAGCAGCGACTACCACGAACTGTATCGGAACTTACAGGATGACACGGCAGTCTGTGACTACTGTTCGGGCGCATTCGGCGTCAAAGGCGCCGTCGCGACCGCCAAGCTGGTCACGCTAAACGACCACGAGAGTCGCCCGAGTCTCCGCTCGCTCGTCGACGACTATGAAGTCATTACCCGCTAATTCCGACAGCAGTCACATCCAATCACGCTGGAGCGAAACACGGCGCGGCTGAATCGAAAGCCGTGCGTCCCTCACGAAAACCACCGGTCGGTTAATTCGAACTCATCCCGGACACGATTAGTAGCAGTAGCCCACGCAGTTACCCGTCCCTCACTCAACCCTAAGTACCGCAGTGACGCAACGGACTGTATGACGGACCCGTTCGTAGTCATCGGTGGCGACGCGGCCGGGCTAAGCGCCGCGAGCAAGTTCGCCCGCGAGGTACCGAGCCGTGACGTGATTGTCTTCGAGAAAGGCGAGTGGGTGTCCTATGCTCACTGCGGAACGCCGTACTACGTGAAGGGAACTGTCGAGCGCCTGACGGACCTCCTCTCACTGTCGCCCGAGGAGGCAGCCGACCGAGGTATCGACCTTCGCCGGAACCACGAAGTGGTCGGCGTCGATACCGGTGCCGAAACCGTCACCGTCACCCACGACGGCAAGACCGTCGACCAGCCGTATGGCGACCTGCTCGTCGCGACGGGCGCACACGCGACGACTGAGCCGATTCCGGGGACGGAACTCGACGGCGCGTTCACGATGCACGGGCTTGACTCAGCCGCCGCAGTCCGCGCCGCGCTGTCTAGACCTGACGAAGATGCCGTCGACAAGAGTATCGAGTACGTCGATACGGCGCTTGTCGAGCAGTACACCGACTGGGAGCCGCCCGAGCGGGTCGCCATCGTCGGCGGCGGCTACGTCGGCGTGGAGATGGCTGAGGCGTTTCGGGCCCACGACGTAGAGACACACCTCTTTCAGCGGTCGAGCCACCTCCTGCCGCCGTTCGGGAAAGCGGTGGGCGAACGCGTCGCCGACCATCTCCGGGAGGAGGGTGTGACGCTGCATCTGAACACCGCCGTCGACGCGCTCGTCGGTGACGACGGGCGCGTTGCATCGGTCGCTCACGACGGCAGTACCACCGACGTGGGCCTCGCGCTGGTTGGTATCGGCATCCGCCCGAACACGGCACTCATTACGGACACACCGGTCGAGCTGGGCAACTCCGGGGCGATAGCGGTCAACGAATATGGGGCTACGACCGTCGACGGCGTCTACGCCGCCGGGGATTGCGCCGAAGCAAATCACGCCGTGACCGGTTCACCCGACTGGGTGCCGCTCGGACTGACAGCGAACCGGGCCGGTCGCGCAATCGGACAGACCGTCGCTGGCGAACCCTCACTCGTCGGCGATATCGCCGGGACAGCCGTCGTGAAGGCATTTGATCTCGAATGCGGTCGCGTCGGTCTCCTCGACCACGAGCGGGCCAGCGCTGCCGGTTTCGACCCGGTATCGAAAACAGTCACTACCGGTTCCCGGTCAGGGTACTACCCCGGCGGCGACGACACCGACGTGACACTCGTTGCAGACAGGAAGAGTGGCCGCCTGCTGGGCGGCGCAATCGTCGGCGAAGACCGGGCGGCGATACGTATCGACACGCTCGCGACAGCCATCGAGGCAGACATGACTGTCGACGAACTGGAACGGCTGGATCTGGCGTATGCGCCGCCGTTCAGCCCCGTCTGGGACCCAGTGCTGGTCGCCGCGAAAGTGCTTACCGGACAGCTCTAGCAGACACAGCTCGGAGCATCACAGGCGCTTCACACCGCTGGCGACAGCGAGGTACAGCGGCAGGGCGAGCAAGAGGACCGCACCGATCAACCCCCAGTCGGCGAGGCCGAGCGGGACCGTCCCGAAATATGTGTTGAGAGGGGTGTACAGGGCGGCAAGCTGCAGGAGTATCGAGCCACAAACTGCGGACGACAGCCACCGATTCGACAGTGGCGGTGTCTCCCGGAGCCAGCGGATCACGTGCAGTTTCTCGAATTCGAGGAACACGAACCCGGTGAAGACCATCGTCATCGCGTAGGGCGTGACTGTGGCTGTGTCGGCAAGCGTGACCAGTAGCAGTCCGAGCATTACGGTTGTCGAAATGACTCCCGTGCCACCGATGAGGGCGAGCATCTCGCGGTCGATGATTCCCCGGGCCGAATCTCTGGGCGGTCGCTGCATCACGTCATCGCCTTTCGGATCGGCCCCGATTGCGAGCGCTGGCAGCCCGTCAGTAAGGAGATTAATCCACAGCAACTGGACTGCCGGCAGAACGAGGTAGCCGAATAACGAGGCGATAAACACAATGGCGACTTCGGCGACGTTGGCACTCAGCAGGTAGCCAACGAACTTCCAGACGTTGTCGAAAATCGCCCGGCCGCGCTCGATTGCCCGCTCGATTGTCGCGTAGTTGTCGTCCAATAAAATGACGTCGCTGGCCTGTTTAGCCACGTCAGTCCCGCGGACGCCCATCGCGACGCCGATGTCGGCGTTTTTCAGCGCCGGTGCGTCGTTGACCCCGTCGCCAGTCATTGCGACAGTGTGACCGTTCGCCTGCAGCGCTCGCAGAATCCGGACCTTGTGCTCCGGGGACGTGCGTGCGAACACGTCAACGGACGCAACGCGGTCACGGAGCGCATCCTCGGAGCAGCCCTCGACGTCGCGGCCTTCCATCACGCGCTGGCCGATCCCGAGTTCGCCGGCGATGGCCGCGGCAGTCCGGACGTTGTCGCCGGTTACCATCTTCACACCGACGCCTGCACGCTCGGTCGCCGCGATCGCATCAGCAACCTCCTCGCGGGCCGGGTCGATCATGCCGACCAACCCGGCAAAGAGCAGGTCGTCACTGACATCGTCGGCCTGGCCGGTTGTATCATCGCGCTCGACCACGTCGGCATCCTCTGTGTACGCCACTGCGAGCACCCGAAGCGCGTCGTCAGCGAACGCCCTGACCTGGTCTCTGATCTGCCTGGCTCCGTCGGGCGTCAGGTCCGTCGGGCCGCTTTCGGTGAGGACACGGTCGCACTTCGAGAGGATCACTTCAGGTGCGCCTTTTACGTAGACCGTGTCATCGTGGACAGTCCCCATCCACTTGCGCTCCGAGGAGAACGGGATCTCGTCCGTTCTCGGGTTCTGTTCACGGAGGCGCTTGACGTCGATTCCAGCCTCGTCAGCCGCCATGACAATGGCTCGTTCTGTCGGGTCGCCCTCTTCGAGGGTCGCATCGTTACACAGTGTCCCTGCACGAAGCACCGTGGCGACACGGTCCGGCAAAGTTGCCCCGTCTATCTCGGCAGTGTCGACAACAGCGTCGGTGACCCAGAGCCGACTGACCGACATTCGCCCCTCTGTCAGCGTCCCGGTCTTGTCGGTACAGATGACATCGACGGAGCCCAGGGCCTCGACGGCGGGCAGGCGCCGCACGAGCGCGTTCTCGTCAGCCATTGTCCGAACGCCGAGGGCCAGCGTTAGCGTCACTACCGCCGGAAGGCCTTCGGGAACCGCGGCCACAGCGAGCGATATCGCGGTGAGCGCCGCCTGAACCGGCTCGGTCCCCTGAAGGACGAGAAGGGGAATCACGAGCGCAGCAAGGCCTATCACACCGACACCGAGTGTCCGCCCAAGCGTGTCGAGCTCAGCCTGCAGTGGTGTGTCGGTTTCCTCCGTGCCTGCGAGCTGGCGGGCGATGGACCCGACCTCGGTGTCCATCCCGGTTGTCGTGATGACGGCAACGGCCGAACCACGCGTGACGTTCGTCCCTTTGTACACCATCGATTCACGCTCCGCTAGCGGTGTATCGGCTCCGACCGGCCCAGTTCCTTTCGCGACTGGCGTACTCTCACCGGTGAGCGCTGCTTCGTCTACCTCCAGAGACTGACAATCAATCAGCCGACCGTCGGCTGGAACGACATCACCGCTCTCCAGTTCGACAACGTCGCCCGGGACGAGTTCGGTCGCGTCAACGTCGACAGACTGTCCGTCGCGCCTGACTGTCGCGGTTGGAGCGGTCAGTTCTCGCAGTGATTCGAGCGTTCCCTCTGCACGATAGTCCTGTACGAAGCCGAACAGGCCGTTGCCGATCACGATCACAGCTATCAGTACTGCGTCGACGGCGTGTCCCGCCCACACGGACAGTATCGCTGCTGCAACGAGAACCCAAATAAGAGCGCTATCGAACTGGGCGACAGCGATATCGAGTGGTGTCCGTTCGCTCCCCTGCGTGATTTCGTTCTCGCCGTATCTCTCGCGCCGAGTCCGAGCTTCCGATGCCAATAGCCCATCGGACTCGCTGTCGAGTCCCGAAAGAACGTCGGCAGTCGATTGTGTGTGGGCGGCTTCGGACATGGACGGCTGATCTACCGCTGCGTTGATATGAGTTTGCCTATACAGTACGACGGTGTTTCGGAACCATGCGGGTTTAGACGGGAGACTAGTAGTGCCAATTGTCTCAGATTCATATCCCCAGCGGGCGGGTACTGCTGAGAACTGTCTCGTGTCAGGGCTCGGTCCGTCCCGTTAGGTCATCAGGTACGAGGCGGTAGAATTCAAATGTCACTTCCCGGAGGGGGCGTTCGAAGATGTCTATCAAGGGGATTTCGACGTGTTCGAGCCCCTCTAGCGTTTCTGTCTCGATTCCCTCCTGTTCGACGTCTTCAAGCCGACCGCTGGCGACCACACTCTGCCATCCCGTATCCGTCTCGCGATAGGTCACGAACGTCGCCGAGCGGTCACTGAGTTCGCCCTTCGACTTCTCAGTGCCGACGGCCAGTCGGAAATAGAAGGTGGTAGTCGACGCGTCGTACCCGTATGATACCGGAACCGAGTGTGGCGGTGCGTCGCCGGCGGCGAGCGAGAGGACGCCAGTCCCCCCGTTGTCCAGAAGCGCGTCCCGTTCTTCGTCCGTCATCGTAACCGGGTTGTCCGTGGACATAGTTACTGTCACTACAGGAACAGCAATAAGTGCATGGTCGAGTCGCATCTGACTGTGGCCTGGCTAGAGACATGGCCGAGGCGTACGGAGTCAGACGCTGACAGACAGGAGCGCGTTCCCCCGTATTCAGGCTTCGTCACCGTGCTGGTCCCGGGCGTTGACTGCTAGCACAGGCATGTCAGCGTGTCTGATGACCCGTTCCGTCGTGCTTCCCATGATGAACCGATTGAGCCCAGTCCGACCGGTCGTCCCCATCGCAATCAGATCGATATGGTTCTCCTCGGCGTAATCGAGAATATCTGCCGCCGGGAATCCATCGACGACCTGTGTAACAGTTTCCACGCCGGACGCGCGTACTTGCGCTGCAATCCGCTCGGTCACTGTCTCACCCTGTGATTCGAGCGTCTCGATCAAGTCTTTCGGCAGCGTGTATTCCGAACCGGTCGCGACATTGCTGAGATTGACGACATTCAGAACGTGAACACGGGAATCGAACTGGGCCGCAATTTCGCAGGCCGGTTCGACAGCGGCTGTTGCGGACGTGCTTCCATCCGTAGGGACGAGAATATCGTCGTAAGAATCGGTCTCGCGACTCTGTTCGGTGGCGCGGACAGTGAAAACAGGGACATCGGCCTGCCGGACAACACTCTCTGTCACGCTCCCGGCGAGATACCGCCCGACACCTGTCCGACCGTGCGTTCCCATCGCAATCAAGTCTATATCGTGGTCGTCGCGGTATGTACAGATCTCGTCGACAGGATTACCCGTGCGAATAGTCGTCTGTACCGCTCCGGCGGCGTCCACCGCATCCGTCACAGCCGTGACTGTTTCGTCGGCGTCAGCCGTCATGCGGTCGAGTGTCTCGTCGTCAAGATCGCCGCCGCTGAACGGCCCGCCTGCCGTTCGCGTATCGATGACAGCTATAACGTGTAGTGTCGCGTTGAACGCACGTGCCAGCGCGGCACCGTGTTCAGCGGCGCGGGTCGCGTGTTCACTGCCGTCGGTCGGGACCAGAATTGAACTGAACATTGCTGTGTTTCCAACTCGTTGCTGTCAGTAAATAAACTACAGTCGCAGTTCTCAGATTGTTAGAAGTCCGGCGGTCAACAGCGACGCCTGAATATTTTACGGGACTGCAAAGCGGTCTCAGCGGTATGTATCCCAAAAAATCTAATCAGTGCCGGACCCGTCTGGAGATGGACCAGTATCTGTGCCACACTCTAGACGGTCTTTCTCCCGAGAAGCCCGCTCTACTTTTTTACCGTTGGATCACATTTATCAGACGTAACTGGATGGTCAGACGCGAGCTATGACAATCGATCAATTAGAGAAGTATGGACTAGAACGGATGGACGACGAGGAAATCCGAGAGTTTCTCGCCACACACTCAACCGGAGTGTTAGGGCTTCCGACGACAGATGTTCCGTATTTGCTGCCGCTCTCGTACGGCTTTGACGATGGGGCGTGTCTCTACTTCACGTATCTACTGGGCGAGTCAAGCCAGAAAGCGGAACTAACTGAGCGAGCCGGCCGCGGCCGGTTTCTCGTCTACGAAATCGACACCACGTTTGAGTGGGAGAGCGTGATGCTTGCCGGGGATATCGACAGTGTGCCAGAGGACGAATGGCCGGATATCACAGCGATGACACAAAACGCCTGGCGACCAAACACGCTCCAGACGGCCACCACGTCCGGCGGGGTCGCGCTTTACGAATTCGAGATAACGGATCTCACCGGGATCAAACAGACCGGATTGGCACCCGACTTTCGAGAGAACATCGAGCCGTGACTGTCGGCGGCTCGTGGTACAGACCGGGTTGTCCGGAACGCCGGACGACCGGTGCTGGTGGCTACCTGAGGGGGTTTCATACCCGTTCAAACGGGTATTCGTCGGCGGAGGTATTCCGGGACATCCCGGTCGATGATGGAGGCGCGACAGCGATTGCGACCGAAACCGATTCCAGTGCTACTGCGTGAAACAAAGTATTGAGAGATGCTCCAACCCTCGGCTGACTGGATCGGTCCCGGTCAATCTGCAGTGTTGATCGCCGTACTGGGCCTCGCTACACTCGGGACGCTGGCGCTGTTTGTCGTCGCAGCGGTCAGTACACGCCGACGCCGGTCACGGCCGTACGTGCTGTTGACCGCCGCTATCGGGTTACTGTTCTTTCGGTCCGTGGTCGGCATCGGGACCGTCCTTGGTGTCGTCCCGATGGTCGTACATCACCTCACTGAGCATGGATTCGACTTCCTCATCGCGTTGCTGGTACTGAGTGCGATCTATTCAGTCGCACCGCCGAGCGTCCCCGACTGACCGGCGTTTCGACGGTCGCACCATGAACCATTTGGTGTCGTTCAGTGTACTCCCTCGTATGTCTGAGCACGCAGCAGGTCTCACACGACGATGCTTCCTGGCCGGGACTGGGACTCTGGCAGTCGTATCACTTTCGGGGTGTCTGGGAACCAGTGAAGGGAGAGACCCAGTCAGCATCGAAAGCGGCCAGAACTGTGACCAGTGTGGAATGGTTATCGACCAGCACCCGGGGCCAGCCGGCCAAACGTACTATCAGGACAATGCGCCAGAGGGCCACGACCCGCCGGCACGGTTTTGCAGTACGACCTGCACGTATCGCCACCGATTCGCTAAGGAACAATCAGGGTGGACGCCCGCGGAGACGTTCCTCACCGACTACAGTACAGTTGACTACGATACCCAGACCGACGGTGGCAAGACCATCATCTCTCGCCATCTAGGGCGCGAAGCCTTCGCTTCGACGGAAAGCCTCACTGTCGTCGCGAACTCCGACGTAGAGGGGGCGATGGGGACCGCTATCGTTCCATTTAGCGACAGCGCGGACGCCGAGTCGTTCGTCGAGGAGTACGGCGGTCAGACGCTCCCTGCGGAAGATATATCACGGGAACTAGTCGGTGGGATGTAGGCGAGTTCCCACGCGGTGAGAACGTTCGATACCCTGTTGTCTCGGTGGGTGAAAAGCTGTCCTGAAGACAATGTCCACGGTTACTGAGCAGGTGCATTCCCACGTCGAGTCCAAACCGGGAGTCCATTTCAACGCGCTTGCAGCAGATCTCGATATCGCGACCGGTCAGGCACAGTATCACCTGCGGAAACTGCACCGTGCCGGCGATATCGTCGCCGAAGAGATTCAGGGCAAAACGCACTATTACAGCCGGGAGTACGACCCCTGGGAGCGGCGCGTACTCGCCTTTGCCCGGCGGGAGACTGCGCGGACGATTCTCTTGCATCTTCTGGAAGCGGAGTCCCTGTCAGCAGACGAACTGACCGACCGGTTAGGCGTCGCCCGGAGTACGGTGTCCTGGCACGTTTCGGCACTGGCCGATGCAGGGATACTCGAGAAATCGTACGGTGAGCGGGGCCGTGTCGTCGTGACCCTGACTGACCCGGACGAGACACAGCGGCTGCTTGCGGCGGTCCGTCCGTCGCTTACCGACCGTCTTATCGACCGGTTCACACGGCTGGTCGACGACGGGCTCGCGGCCGCGGCAGACGACGGCTGAACGCATACTGTTTGCTCTAACTATGCGGGTGTCATGCAACGCTTCACAAAATGTTGTTTTCGGTTACTATAACATGAAACAGTCGTTCAGTAGATGTGCGGACTGACCGCCGAAATGTCTGATAAGCGCCGTATGTTTTCTGACCGCTGTGCAAGATGGAGGGCGCATATCTTGCATCGCTTCCAAGACGTACATCAATACCTCTTCTTCCGGTTTTCATGAGAGAACTGCAAATTAAAGCTCTCGTCTAATATTTGAACAGTCTCTATCGGACCTTCCGAACCGGTTGGGTTATGTGTCCTCAGTAATCCACCTGTTGAAATGGAATCAATGACCGCATCAGAGATTATCAGTGCAGTGACAGCACTTTCTAAAATAGTCTCATATTCGCCATCATCCACAATGTGATTGGGTGCTAACTGGAAATCCGCCTCGTCTATACCGTAGAACGCAAGGTTGTACATCTCACCATACACCTTACACAAAGCATCAGCCTTGCCACTGCGCGGACGTGTATTTGCTCAATGTCCCTCGTGCTAGATTGCTATCCCGTCTCGACGCACTCGGGAACGCGGCCCCCAGTCGCTACGTCGAGTTTCAATGTCGCGACCAATCAAACTGTATCTCGGTCCGTGTAGGTATAGCGACGCTCAATAAGACCCGTCTCATTGAATACGAAGAAGTCGGCAAATCCAAATGAGACAGCGGTGTCGGCTTGCACGCCGCTAAATGTCCCTCTCACCGCAACAGTCTCGTCTTCGCTTGTGAGCGAGTGGATTTCATGGGACCCAGCAGACAGCGGCCGTTGGTTGATATAAAAGTCCTTGAGAGCGTCTATGTTACGAATGTTCTCCTGCCCAGGGCGTTCATACACTATACTCTCGTCGAAGAGAGCAAACACCGTATCATACTCTTCCGCATCAATCGCCGTGTAGTACGCTCGAACAGCATCCTTGTTCGACTGTGACACAATGGTTCATATTCCGCAGAATTAAAATAGTTCATCATTTGGCTAACCTCGGCACTGTCTAGTTCTGGATGACTGAGTTGGCGTTCTCCCGTTGAGTGCTTGGTTCGTCCGTAGTTATGATCAGCTACCTGTTTGGAACTCTGCATAACGACTCCGGTCGTTTTCACGACTGAATGTCTGCAAATGAAGATTATTTATGTGACTTAATGAGTAAAGCCCAGAAGTAATTGGTTGTCATGGACACAAAATGTAAATACAGTCATAGATGACCGTTACGTATAGCAGTAATTTGAATGTCGTATGCAGCCGCTGTATCTTGCACCGAGATCCCACCATTTAATTGATGGTTCATAGTTTCCCGTGTCACATCGCTCACCTGTGTTGCTCGTTTCTGGATGAGAGTGACAACGGTTCTATGCCACCCTGTATATATATCAAGGTATTCACAGTGGCGAAATCCGGTGTAGACGTGCCGCCGACAGTATCAGGCCGCATCCGTCGCAAACATCGCCCCCACAAACGTGAGTCCCCACCAGAACAGCAGCGAGAGTGCGGCAGCCCACGTCGGGACGAACGCTGACCGTCCCGGGACAGCGACGTACAGAACCTGGTCGAACACGAGTCCACGGTAGGCCCCCGCCGGGGTCATGGCGAGTGCGCCGCCGAGTGTGCCCGTGGTAACGCCGGTGTCAAGCGCTGCGAACACCGCCAGATCGCTTCCGACAGTGAGGAGGAGCAGCCCAGCGAGTGCGAGCACGAGCGCCCGCCCCCGGGTGCCGGCGAGCGCCGACAGCAGGAACGCGATAGTCAGTGACGTGAGCGCGTACAGGACCGTCAGCGCGACAAACCGGATGAACAGGAACGGCGAGTCGACGCCCCGGTGGCTCGCGAACACTGTCGTCTCCGGTCCTGCGGTCGTTGCAACGTTGACGCCCAGCGCCAGCAACGGCACGACGACAATAGTGAGCAACAGGAGTGCACGACCCGCGTACACCCCGCCGACGTACGACCACGTCGAGAGCGGGTAGGTGTCAAGTACGTCGAGTTCTCCCCGGACGGCGGGGTCGGCTATCGCGCGATAGCCGACGGCGAAGGCAAGCGTCGGCACGAGTACTTCGACGGCTATGAGCGTATCGACGACAGTGGGAACGTAGCCGCCGGTGGGGCCACCACCGGCATGGGCGAGGCCGAATAGGACAATCGCTGTAATCAGCCCGAGCGCCAGATAGGTGCGTGTCCTGACTGCGCTCCGGACTTCCCGAACGAAGACCGTCCAGAAGCGGGTCCCATCTATCATGACTGTGTGCCCTCCGGCGCGGCAATAGCGGCTCTGTCCTGTTCCAGAAGCGCTGTGAACGTCTCGTGGAGCGGCCCGCCGGTCTGTTCCCGGAGTTCCTCGACCGATCCGGTCCGCACGAGGCGGCCGGATTCGAGCACAGCCAGTCGGTCAGCCGTCTTCTCGACGAGTGGCAGTTCGTGCGAGCAGAGAACCACAGCACGGCCGGCGTCGGCAATCGATTCGACGATGTCGAATATCAGTCGGCTCATCGCCGGGTCGAGGCCGCTTGCTGGTTCGTCGAGCATCACAATCGGCGGGTCACCGGCCAGTGCCTGGGCGATTCCCAGAAGACGCGTCATTCCCCCGGAGAGCCCTGAGACGGGACGGTCTGCTACTGCTTCGAGGCCAACACGTTCGAGAAGGCGGTCCGGGTCGTCGTCGACGAGGTCCGCGTAGAACGCTGCGGTCTCTCTGACACTAAAGCCCGGCCGGAAGGTCGGCCGCTGTGGCAGGTAGCCCAGTTGGCGCTCGGCATCGGGACCGCTGTACGAGATAGTTCCGCTGGTTAGTCGTTCGACGCCCAGAAGCAGGCGCAGGAGCGTCGTTTTCCCGGAGCCGTTCGGGCCGATGAACCCGGTCACGGCGTCTGACGGCACGTCGAGTGACACCGCCGAGACGGCTGTCACGTCGCCGTATTTTTTCGTGACCTCGTCCGCCGCGAGATACGTCTCGCCAGTCATGTCGCTCCCTCCATCGATGTCTCGTTACCAAGGCGCTCGACAGTCTCGGGATTCGCAGGACCTGTCAGCGGTGCCCTGTCGACGATGCTGCCCCGGCGAAAGCCGGGTGTGGTGCCGCGAAGCGCCCGGAGACCACGGACACTCGGTGCAGACCGCAGGACAATCGCGGCGTTGGTCTGGTCAAGGCGACGGTCGACGGAGTCGGTTGGCGAGTAGGACTGGGCCAACACCGGGCCAGACCCGCCGGTGAGGTCGTACGCGCCGCTCCAGTAGTTCCCCCTGCCGTCGTGAGTATACACGCGCAACGGCCCCGGTCCTGAGACCGCATGGCGGTCGTTCGCGATGAAATCGTTCTCGGTGACGATGTTCGACGGGACGACTGTCGACGCCCGCACACCGATATCATTCCCGTAGAGTACGTTGTGCTCGTAGAGGGACCGGTCGGCGTTGGTCGACATCGCCTGGTCGGTGTCGACTACCACGTTGTGCGCAATATAGCTCCGGGACCCGGCCATCATGACGCCGCTGCCGGAGTGGCGCACGTCGTTTCCGACGATGGCGTTGGCCACGGGGTTGGTCATGACGACGACGCCGGCGTACTCCTGTCCCCGGGCGACGTTGTCTGCGACGAGCGACCGCGAGGTGTACATCAGGTGGACGCCGAAGCGGTTGTCCCTGAACGTGTTGTTCCGGACAGCGGTCCCGTCGGCCCGGTGGAGGTACACGCTGTCACGCCCGCCGTTGAACACCGAGTCCTGGACGACTATCGGCCCGTGCATCCCGATGACGCCCATGAACCCGTCTTGCCAGTCCGTCGTCCCGTTGACCGTGACGTTCTCGACGACTGCACCGGGCGTCCGCCGCAGGACGACGCCGCTAGCGGGCGTCTCGACGCTGACGTTCGCAACGTACAGTCCGGAGACGTTGCGCCCGGTAACGGCAGCGTCGCTGTTGCCGTAGGCGGTCGTGACGGTGGCGTCCCAGGCGCTGTCGTTGGCCTTCGTTGGGTCGCCGACCGTCGCGTTACCGACGCCGACGATGTCAAACCCGGTGACACCGACCCCGTCCGACGTCACTGTCACGACCGTCCCATTCCCGCCGCCGTCGAGCGTCGCCCCGGGACCGCTGAGAGTGAGTGGCTTGTCTATCGTCACCTGCTCGTCGTAGGTGCCGGCCGGAACGGCGACTGTCGTGTTCGGTGGGGCCGCGTCGACAGCCGCCTGAATCGTCGGGGCGTCGGTTCCGACCTCAACCGAGACAGGTCGGTCCCGATGCTCTCGTGCCGCCTGCACGGTGGCATCGGCGTCGGTTCGCCGCGGGCCGACCTGCTTTCGGACCGCCCCCGCCTGTTCGAGGTCGAACGACCGGGTCTTGAGGGTGTCCCAGTCGATGATTCGTCCGCCGCACGTCTCGGCGAACGCCGCGGCGTCGTCACGGTCGGCGAACGGCACAACCGCCTCCCCTGACGGGACTCGCGCCGAGCTATCGACGACGTAGTGAGCCTGATTGGCTTCGACCCAGTCCGGCGGTGCGGCAGTCCGGAGGTAGCCGTCGTCGCTACATCTGACCGGCCTGTCACTGTAGTCGGAAACGTACACCGCGAGTGGATACCCGAACTGCTGTTCGTGGCCCGGTTCCGTGAGTGACGTCACAGCCTGATCTATGCCAACGTAGCCGACAACGTAGCGGTACTGTGAGTAGAAGACCTGTGCCCGCGGAACGCTGATGCTCCGATTCCGGGCAATCTGTTCGTCAGCCATCGTAATCCCACGCTGGACAGTGTTATCGAACGATACTGGTTCAGGGCGGGCGCTGGTCGTATCGACGGCAAACGACGCAGCGAAAACCAGTGTCCCGACAACTACCGCGAGTAGCGCGAATATTTGCACGGTCGTCAGGGCTGGTCGCATCTATCGGGACTACGAGCGAGGGCCCATTACAGTATGTGGTGTACCTCTCGAAACTGGTAGCCCAACCGCACACGGTCAACCATACCAGTTCGGAGAACACCACTGGGCTTGTTCAACTGGCGTCGGTTTGCCGCACTTATAAAACAGCCTACGTTTTACCGGTTGTCTACTTGTAGCTGCACGGTCACTACTTCACGTAGAAATGGGCACTGACCAGAACCAAAATCCCCGGGCCGAGCAGACAGTCTGTCCGTACTGTGGCGTCGGGTGTACGATACAATACGCGGGCAACGGCAAAGCGACCGGCACAGCGGGGCCAGTGAACACCAAAGGGGAGATCTGTCCAAAGGGCGGAGCCGCGTTCGACGTAGTCACACACGAGGACCGGCTGACCGAGCCACTCGTCCGTGAGAACGGGCGTTTCGCCACTGCACCCTGGGAGGCCGCTCTGTCTCGCGTGACCGACCGCCTCGGGGAGATCATCGACCAGCACGGGCCAGACGCCGTCGAATTCTTCGCGTCGTCGAACTGCACGAACGAGGAGAACTACGTCTTCCAGAAGATTGCGCGGATGCTCGGTACCAACAACGTCGACAACTGTGCCCGCCTCTGTCATTCCTCGACCGTCGCCGCGATGAGCGAGCGGTTCGGTGCCGGGGCGATGACGAACACGCTCGATGACCTCGCGGAAACCGACTGTCTGCTCGTCACCGGCGCGAACCCGGCCGAACAACACCCCGTCATTTTCCGGTCGTACTTCCTGCCGGCGATTCGCAACGGGGCCACGCTCATCCATATCGACCCTCGTGAAACGGACACGACCGATGCCGCTGACATTCACCTCGACGTTCGCCCCGGATACGATATCCAGCTCCTCAATTCGATGGCGAAAGTCGTTCTCGACGAGGGACTCGTCGACGAGTCCTTTATCGAAGACCGAACGACCGGCTACGCGGACTTGACCGCACATCTCGATGGCGTCAACGTCGGGTCAGGTGCCGACGCGGCCGGCGTCGACCCGGAAACCGTCCGGGAAGCCGCCAGAGCCTACGCCGAAGCCGACAGGGCGGCGATTGTGACAGGGATGGGAATGAGCCAACACACGTGCGGGACCGACAACGTGCACGCGCTGTTGAACCTCGCACTGCTGACCGGCAACGTCGGTCGCCCGGGCACCGGCGTGAACCCGCTGCGCGGCCAGAACAACGTCCAGGGGGCCGGCGACGTTGGCGCGCTTCCCAGCGTGCTCCCCGGCTACGAACCCGTTACAGACCCGGACGCCCGACAGCGGATCGCCGACGAATGGGGCGCCGAGCCGCCGAGCGAACCCGGCCTGACGGAGACGACCGCGACACACCAGTTCGGTGACGCAGTCAAGGCCGCGGTCGTGTTCGGCGAGAACCCGGCCGTCACGGAACCCAACGCGAGCGCTGTCAGGGCTGGCTTCGACGACCTCGATTTCTGCGTCGTCATCGACCTCTTCGAGACAGCGACCGTCGACCATGCCGATGTCGTGCTTCCGGGAAGCAGTTGGGCGGAGAAAGCGGGCACCGTGACAAACACGGACCGACGCGTGATGCGGATGCGACCGAACGCCGACCTGCCCGGAAACGCCCGTCGAGACCTCGATATCCTCACAGACCTCGGTCAGCGACTCGTCGACGAGTCGGACGCGTTCGACTACGACGGCCCGGAAGCGGTGTTCGAAGAGCTGACGCGTGTCAATCCGCTGTACGCCGGCATGAGTTACGAGGGCATCGGGGATAGCTACCAGCGGTGGCCGTTCCCGGCCGACGCCGACTGCGGAACCGACGTGCTCCACACGGAGACGTTCGCGTCGGGCGAGGAAACCGCTCCGCTGCTCCCGGTTTCGCCGACGCCGCCGGCTGACGGCGTCGCCGATGGCGAACTCGTGCTCACGACTGGGCGGGCGCTCCAGCACTTCAACAGCGGGGCGCTCACCCGCCGGTCGGAGACCCTCATGCGGATGCGCGGGGAGGATGTCCTCGAAATCCATCCGGACGACGCCACCGCCCGTGGTATCGAGGACGGCGACACCGTCGTCATCGAGAACGACCGCGGCAGCGTGACAGTGTCGGCGGCCGTGACGGCGGCCATTCGACCCGGCGTCGTATTCTGTACGTTCCACTATCTGGAGCCCCTCGCAAACGCCCTGACCGGCGATGCACTCGACCCCGTCGCCGAGATTCCCGAGTACAAGCATTCAGCAGTGCAGGTTCGAAAGTCCGGATAGTGGAGTTACCGGGAGGCTTTTATTATACGTGGCCGGTTCGAACGACATCTGAAGCGTCGTCGATGCGTTCAGGACAACATATCATTGGCTAATGCCCCGAATGGTCGAACTGCCTTCGAAATCTAAGTTAACACCATTTTCACGCTATGAAGTATCATAAAACAGTTTCTACATTTCTCAATGCAGTAGATTAGTCGCAATAGTAATTCCTGTCGAATACTTAGATAAGGTATGTTGGACTGTCAAAAAAGTCGCAAACTCGGTGCAGCAGTCGTGCTTTTCCAGGGCGTGGTGACTGCGCTCTTCCCGCAGATAAGTGTCAAATTCATCAAATCCATGATCGGGAAGAACTTCGACAACGCTTCCGCGCTCGAAGTGAAGCCGGCGTATCGCCGGCAGTTACGCGCGGTTGGGGTCGGTATGATCGCCGCAGCCGGTACTGATCTCCTGTTGCAGAGTACTGAGGAGATGGACGACGACCTCCCTGCAGCCGATGAAGACGACGAGTAACGGGGCCAATTACACCCCTGATATGGGTAGTTGCGGTTCTACAGATGCAATCCAAACACGCCAGACAATCGAGTCTCCGGACACCAGCATCGGCTAGAGTACACAGCCTACGAGGGTTGGGCGTCGGTACCGACCCCGCACTCGATAAGCGCCGACCCGGCCAGTCGTTCTATCAGGTCAGTCGTCGCTATCGGCGGGTGCCTCGGTGCCGGCGTCGCGGACCTGCGTCACTTCACTCTCCACGTTGACGCCTTCCCAGTCGTGGTCCGTGTGGAACCCCTCGCGTTCTTTCGCGCTCTGCGCGACGCGGATGAACTCCGCCTTGTCACGGGCCGCAGCGATGGTATGCCCGCCACAGTAAGAGAGTCCGGAGCGAATACCGGCACAGAACTCCTCGGCTACAGCAGCGACAGAGCCCTTGTACGGGGTCAGTGCTTCGACCCCCTCGTCGGCGCTGACGTTGTTCTGTTTATCATCACGGTCCTCGGCCGCGGCGGTGGTCGCCATTCCCCGTGACCGTTTGTACCGCGTCCCATCTACTTCGACGACTGCTCCGGGGGCCTCTTCAGTGCCGGCAAAGAGGCTCCCCAGCATCACGGTATCGGCCCCGGCCATGAGGGCCTTCACCGCGTCACCGGACGTGCGAATCCCACCATCGGCACAGATAGTGACGTCCAGATCCTCGGCGGCTGTAGCGCAGTCATCGACGGCGGTTAGCTGGGGGACGCCGGCACCCGCCACTTTCCGGGTGGTGCAGTGGGACCCCGGCCCAATGCCGACTTTGACACAGTCGGCCCCGGCGGCGGCGAGGTCTTCGACACCCGCGGGCGTCGCGACGTTGCCGGCGATGAGGTCTGTGTCAGGGAATTCGTCCGCAAGGGTTTCCACGGCTTCGAGCGTCCGGTCGAGGTGGCCGTGTGCTACGTCGACGACGAGGGCATCGACACCGGCCGCAATCACGGCACGGCTCCGTGCGACGTAATCCTCGTTGATACCGACTGCTGCGCCGACCTGTTCGTCCGCTGCTTTCACCTGCTTTACTTGCTCGGCCTGTTCGTCAGGGGTGAGGAACCGGTGCAGCACCCCAAATCCGCCAGAGCGCGCAAGCTCGATTGCCAGTTCTGCCTCGGTGACGGTGTCCATCGCGGCGGAGACCAGCGGCGTGTCCAGTTCCACGGTCGGGGTGAGTGGCGTCGAGAGGTCGATGTCGCTCCGACTGTCGACCGGCGACCGCTTCGGGACCAGCAAAACGTCACCATAACTCAATCCAGTGCGTAGGTCGTTCATACCCCGCTAATGGAACCCTTCCTGGCACAAAAGCATCTCGGATTAGAGATTCCCTGCTCGTCCCCGCAGCCACTACCCGGTACGCGTAGCCGGGTTGATGTGATTTTTAGGGCAGTCCGGAATGTAGATCGACTACGAGGCACTACCCGACATCGATCCCGACGTGCTTGTGTTCCACTTCGGCGTCAACTACCGCGACTGGAACTGCGGAGATGCACTGAGAAAGACGGTTGGCCTTGGTACACGCTTCTGCGAGCAGTTACTAGCCATAGGTAGGGGCCACGACAGAAACAGCAATTTCACGCTTTCGGACGCAAGTAAGGCCAGACAGGGATTCACCCCGGCAGGGAAGCGGATGGCGGGTGGCAGTGGGCACCGTGTGTGCCACCCACTGTAGTCAGTGGCACGGTCGGGTTCTGGACTCAAGGCAGGGGGTGAAACGAGTGGGCTCAAAGTGTGACGAAGCCCAAAACGGGAGCCAGAACCCGAATCCCAGTAATACGCCAGTCGTAATACCATTTGTGTTAACACATACCACATAGCAGTTCCGCGCAATCCTGTCATCTCCGGGCCATACGGCACCACTGATTACAGAACGACTGGTACGTTGCAGTGGAGTGGGAGAAGCACGATTGGACGCAGCTCAGAAGCCACATAGCTCCGATATCGATAAGATGCTTGCGGGGACCCCGCGCAGCCAGTGGGTTTGGCCGCAAGTCACTCAGTTCTCACGCGCGTGGTCCTGTCTCGTCACATAACAAGGAAATCCGCGTTCCGCCAGCAAAGGAATGGTGGGCAGCCGGGGGGTGTACACCGCACCATTCGGGGTCGTCATCCACGACAACGGGTTCTGGACCCGGGCCGCTTGATGAGCTTAGCCGGATGCAGTGGGGGAGGTGGCGCGGGGACCAGAACCCTATCATATGCAATGGAGTTGATCAGAAATAACACCTGTGACGTTTTATCCCATTTTAGTAGCTCTGTGGTTACTGAGCTTCCGTACTCGCGATATCGGAGTCCGTGATGACCGCACACCTGCTCGTCAGCCGGGAAATCATCATCACAGTCACCGTTAGCGACCGGTAGCTACTGGCCTGTAATGTTTTGGACGGGCGGGTCACAAACCCTGTCGGTAAACCCCGTGACGGAACTAACCCACCGATCATGAGTCCCAGGGGGCGTACAGAGAGGCCACGGCAGATAGTCGGGGAGCATTCAGCGTCACTCATTTTTCCGTCGACGCGCACACACGTACCCAACGAACAGTCGACACCGTGGTCGTAAGCACCGCAAATAATTTCCGGGACTGTCGGGCCAGATTCAGTGATTGCGCTGTGGAGTAGGCGTGCCCCGGTAGCGAGGACGCCGACAACGTTCGCCACGTACTCGGGGCGTATCCAGCCCGGCCGCGGCAGGAAACTCAGTAGCGGCGAGCCCACCATATCACAGGGACCCTGGCGTCCTGCCCAAAACGGTCAGATGCTGACTCGTGAGTTAGTCCACGACTTCGAGGCCGGTAATCTCAAATCGTGTTCCACCTATCGAGCTCTCAGTTGCGCGAATATCCCAGCCGTGAGCGTCAGCGACGCGTTTGACGATGTTGAGTCCCAGACCAGTCCCTGATTCGGAGGTCGAGTAGCCAGCCTCAAACACCTTTTTGCGGTCCTCGTCGGGGATGCCAGGGCCGTCGTCTTCGATGTAAAATCCGCTGCGGTCGCCGAAAATCCCACCGACTACGACAGTGACGTCTAGACCCGCGTGATCAATCGTGTTCCGGAACAGATTTTCGAGCAGGTGCCGGAGTTGGTCGGGATCAGCTTTTATCAGTGGCTGGGTATCGGCCCCGCAATCACAGTACAGTTCAGCCTCGTCCGCGGGGTCAGAGGCGAGCTTCCACGCGGCCTCAGCGGCGGCTTCGATGGCAACAGGTTCCAGTGACCCGATTTCCTGTTGTTCCCGCGCGAGCCAGAGGAGGTCCTCTACGATGCGTTCCATCCGATCGGTCGCAGTCTCAATCACAGCAAGATGGTCACTCGACTGTTCGGCCTGGATGAGATCAAGCCGGCCCTGTATGACGTTTAGCGGGTTCCGAAGGTCGTGACTGACAGTTGTGGCAAACTGCTCCAGTTGCTCTTTCTGATCCTGAAGTTCTCGTTCACGTCTTGTGCGTTCGGATATGTTTCGACCAGTGCCGACGATCCCTCTCAGGTTACCGTCCTGATCGGTTAATCGGTCAGCGGTGAACTCGTGGGGAGCGCGCTTCCCCTCCGCGGTAAGGAAATCTACTTCGATGGTCGAGTGCCCCGTTGAGAGCGCCTCCTCGATTGCTTCGGCGACTGCGTCCTGTTCGTCTTCCGGAAACAGACTGACCGCGTCGAGATTCGTGATTTGGGCATCAGTGTAGCCGGCCAGGGTTGCGAATTGTTCGTTACAGCGCTGGATGTTGCCCGCAGAATCGAGGACGTAGAATATGTCGGCGAGTGAATCGAGTGCCTGGTCGATAAATGTCCGCTCTGTACGCAGTTCGTCCCGAATCTTTATCGAGTGCATTGCGTGTGAGATGCTATCCCCGAGTTCGTCGAGTAACGCCTGTTCGTCCTCACCGAAGGCAAATGGACGGGACGAATAGACACACAGAACACCATACAGAGTACCATTGTACTCCAGCGGAACCCCAGCACTGCTTCGGTAGCCACGATCGAGTGCGTCCTCTCGCCAGACCTCGAACGCCGGGTCATCTTGGATGTTTTGCGACGTCGCGACACGTCGTTCTCGAACCGCCGTGCCTGCGGGACCCTGTCCAGTCGGAGAGTCGTCCGCAGTAACAACGATAGTATCGAGATACTCGTCCTCGACACCGGCCCAGGCCTGTGGCTCGATTCGGTCTGTGTCAGAGTCGCGCTCACCGATCCATGCGAAACGGTAGGGCTCAGAGTCGCTAATAATCTCACAGACGCGAGTTTTGATCTCCGATAGCGTACTCGCTCGGATGAGTGCTTGGTCGATGCTGCTGACGAGCGTGCGAATCCGCTCAAGTTCAGTGGCGCGTTGATTGGTACGGTACTGCTCGACAGCGTTTTCGATACGGTTTGCGAGGAGTTCGTATCGGTCCGTTCCGTGCCCTTTCCGGAGATAGTCGGTTGCACCGGCGGCGATAGCGTCGCTTGCGACAGCTTCGCTCCCTGCCCCAGTGAAGAGGATGAACGGGAGGTCGGGATGCTCTTCACGGATAGCTTTGAGGAGTTCGATACCGTCTTTCTCAGGCATCCGATAGTCGCTGATAATACAGTCGACAGACGCTGTCGCAAGTCGGTCAAGCGCTTCGGCGGCACTTGTTGCAGTTATAACGGTGAGATTACTGGATTGCTGTTCCAGTATTCCAGTTGCCACATCTAAGAAATCCGGTTCATCATCAACATGAAGCACAGCAATACTTGACCTCTCTGGCACAATATCGGTTGTACCGAACTCCGGAGGATAAAGTTGCTGACCCAAATCTCAGATTATATACTCCGGTACCACTGAGGCATGGTTTACCGATAGCAGAGGACGAATAGATGGTCGCTGAGTGAACCAACACCCGGTCACGGTACGTTCGGAAAGTTGCCCACTCCCGCTTCTGGGTATCACAGATAAGAACCAGCACATATACTTGATAAAGGCGAGCGGCGTAGGTAGAGTAATGTCATATACAGGTGGTGGGACTCCCGATGCCATTCACGTTCTATATATTAACGACGATGGTGATTTTGCCGAGCTAGCGCAGACGAAACTCGCGAATATCTCGTCAGATTTTGAGGTCACAACTGTCGGGACTGTCGAAGCTGCACTCGAGTTGCTCGGGACTTCAACAGTCGACTGTGTGGTCACCTCGTACTCACTGCCGGACGGGACGGGAATCGACTTCCTGAATCGGCTCCAAGCCGAACAGTACGAGCTACCGACGATCCTGTTTACCGGCCGGGGGAGTGAGCGAATCGCGAGCGAAGCAACACAGGCGGGTGTCTCCGATTACATCCCGATCAATACGGGCCAGAACAGCTTCGAGTTACTCGCGCGCCGCATCCGGACACTTGTCGAAGCTGCCCGCAAGCAAGTGGTCGCCGAGCGGCTGTCTGACCGCTTCCAGCGGACGCTCGAACGCGCAACTGACGCGATATATGCCGTCGACGACGAGTGGCAAATTGAATACATAAACGAGAAGATGGCCAGGCGTGTCGACCGCGACCCCGACGCTATCGTCGGTGCCACAATCTGGGACGAGTTCCCCTCGATAGTCGGAACAGAACTCGAAGACAAGTACCGGACCGCGATGGAAACCGGCGAACCGGTGTCGTTCGAGCAACACCTGGGAGAGCCGTTTAATTACTGGGTCGAAGTGCGGGCATTCCCGGACAATGACGGTCTCACCGTCTTTTCACGCGAGACAACGGCGGAACGAGAGCGGGAACTGGAGCTAGAACGCAGTGAGACAATCCTCCAAAACATCCACGACGTCGTGTTCGTCCTCAACGATGAGGGGACAATCGAATTTGCGAACGCGGCGTCGAAGCGGCTGATTTCCGAGGAAGGGACGGCTCAGCTCACGGGAAAACGGCTGAAAGCGGTCGTGGGAGACCGCATAAGCGCAGCCGACAAAGAGCGGTTCACAGAGGCAGTCGACTCAACGTTCAACGAGATAGAGAGCGACGGAGGCGTTACCGGGTTGTACGACGCGGACCTGCAACTCGATATCACGGCTGACGGCGATAGACGGACATTTGACGTCCGCATTACACCGTTCCGTAGCCAAAAGACACAGCAGGTGCTGGTCGTTGCCCGAGACATCACAGAGCAAACTGAGGCCAAGCGACAGTTGGAACGGGAGCGCGACGCGCTTCGAGAACTCCAGACCATTATGGCACGGAGTGATGCCTCGGCCGAGACACGCCTTCGCGAGCTTCTTGAATTAGGGTGTCAAACGCTCGGCCTCGATATCGGTATCGTCTCGCGTATTCAGGGCAATTCGTACACAGTCAAATCAGTGCACGCACCGGATTCCGAAATCGAATCCGGGGATCAGTTCGCACTCGAATCGACGTACTGCGAAGAAGTCGTGGGCACAGATGCAGTCTGTTCGTTCGCAGATGCAGTCACTGATGGGAGAGAGACACACCCCGCGTACCGTGAGTTCGAGTTAGAATCGTATATCGGCGTCCCACTCGTCGTCAACGGGGAGCGGTACGGAACGGTCAATTTTTCCAGTCCCACAACGCGAGTCGCCCCCTTCGGGAAACTTGAGCGAACCTTCGTCGAGTTGCTCTCTGAGCTCGTGAGCGCCGAAATCTCGCGGGGGCAAGACCGGGCGGACCTGCAACGCCAGGAGTTCCTGTTCGAGCGAGTGCAGGACATCGCAGACATCGGTGTCTGGGAGTACTTCCCGTCGACGGGCGACCTCGACTGGTCCGATGGAGTCCGCCGGATTCACGGCGTTGGCGACGAGTACGACCCGGTTCTCGGTGACGCAGTCGAGTTCTACCATCCCGACGACAGAGAGACGATTACGGGGGCCGTCGAGCGGGCAATCGAAGACCGAGAACCGTACGATCTCGACCTCCGTATCGTTCGGACTGACGGCGAGATACGCGATGTGCGGGCGTGGGGCGAGCGCATCGATGGCACGCAAGACGACGAGCCTGTGCTTCGGGGCGTGTTTCAGGATATCACGGAGCGAAAAGCCGAGGAGCGAGCACACCGAGAACTTGCCCAGGAGTACGAGGCACTGCTCAACACCTCCGGGGACGCCATCTTCATGCTCGATGTTGAGACGGCCGGTGACGAGCCATCGTTCGAGTTTGCCCGACTCAGCCCCGGGTATGAGTTACAGACAGGGCTCACGACCGACGAAGTCCGGGGCCAGACGCCACGGGAGGTCTTCGGTGACGACCGCGGTGCCGAGCTCGCGGCGAACTACACGCGCTGTGTCGAACAGCGTGAGCCAATCTCGTATCAGGAAGAGTTGGACATCGCTCCCGACGCACGGTTCTGGGACACGAGCCTCGCGCCGGTCATCCTCGGCGACGAGATCGTCCGAGTCGTCGGCATTGCTCGCAACGTGACCGAGCAGGTCAAGCGGGAACGCAAACTCGAGACGACGAACCAGCGGCTGGAATCGCTCATCGAAGCGACGCCGCTCACTGTCATGGAAATCGACACTGACGGGACCGTCGTCCGCTGGAACGACGGGGCGGAAAACATGTTCGGCTGGTCGCGCGAAGAGGTGCTTGGCGAACCCAATCCGATAATCCCAGACGAGCGACAGTCTGAGTTCGCGTCCCACCGGGACCGCGCACTGAGCGGTAAGCCGATTCGCGGCAAAGAGGTACGCCGGGAACGGAAAGACGGCGAGAAGCTGGATCTGCTCCTGTCGGTCACCCCAATCACTGCTCCGGACGGTGAGATAACGAGCGTACTGGCCGTGCTAGAGGACATCACTGAGCAAAAGAAGTTGGAGTCGAAGCTCCGCTCACTGCAAGCGACTGCACGGCGGCTCAGTGCTGCGCAATCGAGCGACGAAATCGGGGACATCGCCGTCGAGGCTGCTGGCGATATTCTCGGATTCGAGCTCACCGGAATCTGGGAGTACGCCGACCAGACCGACGAACTCGTCCCACTGTCAGCGAGTGCAGCCACGAGAGAGCTACTCGATGAGCTGCCACGTTTGGAAGCCGGCGAGACGCTGGCGTGGGAAGCGTTCGAGGCGTCGGAGCTACGTCAGTACGACGACCTCCAGTCTGAAGCGTCGCTTGATGCGGGAGGCACGGAACTCAAAAGTGGCCTGTTCGTGCCCTTAGGCGAGTTTGGACTCATGGGCGTCGGCGCACCGCAGGACCAGACCTTCTCTGAGGCAGACATGGACCTGTTCCGGATACTAGGTTCGACTGTCAAAGCGGCGTTCACGCGGGCAAGCCGGGAAACAGAACTACAGCGACAGAACGAGCGACTCGATGAGTTTTCCAGTGTCGTCGCCCATGACCTCCGGAATCCGCTGTCTATCGCTATCGGGTTTCTCGACATCGTCGAGGAGACCGGCGATCTTACTCACATAGACCGTATCGAGTCGGCACACGACCGCATGGAGCGGTTGATCGACGACCTCCTCACGCTGGCGCGTGGCGAGAGCACGGTCACGGAGACGAAACAGATCGACCTCAAGACCATGACAACAGAGGCGTGGGGTTACGTCGACACGGCCGACGCAACGCTGACGGTTGCCGATACAGTCCCGACAGTGGCCGGTGACGCCAGCCGCTTGACACAACTGTTCGAGAACCTCTTCAGAAACGCGATTGAACACGGTGGGAAAGATGTCACAGTAACCGTCGGGCAGCTAGAGGACGGTGACGGGTTCTACGTCGCGGACGACGGCGAGGGGATTCCGCCGGCAAAACGTGACGAAGTACTCGAACACGGCGTCACATCTACCAACGGTGGCACTGGCTTCGGACTCTCGATAGTGGAAGACATCGCTAAAGCACACGGCTGGACCATCCGTGTGACGGCAGGTGCTGCTGGTGGGGCACGGTTCGAGTTCTGCTACTGAGCGTCACGGTAGTTGCGGTTTCCCAGCATCGACGGACAGTGCCGGAATCCGTGATGGAGCCGATAGAGACAGTCTACGGCCAGAGCCCGCGTGTTTCGTGGGCCGTCGCGATACGGGACAGGGCAACGATGTACGCCGCATCGCGCCATGTGATATCACGCTTTTCGAACTCCGTCTGAACGGCGTCCCAGGCCGCCCGCATCTCCGCGTCGAGTTCGTCGTTCACTCGCTCGAGTGACCACGACCGACGGTTGATGTCCTGTAGCCACTCGAAGTAGCTCACCGTGACGCCGCCGGCGTTCGCCAGAATGTCCGGAATCACTACCACATCTCGCTCGGCGAGAATCGAGTCAGCGGTGGACGTGGTCGGACCGTTCGCACCTTCGACGACGAAATCTGCGGCGATGTCGTCCGCGTTCGCCTCGGTGATGACGTTCCCGAGTGCGGCCGGGATGAGGACATCAACATCCAGCGTCAGCAGTTCGTCGTTGGAAATCACGGTGTCAGCGTACTCCGTGACTGCCTCTGGTTCCTCGTCGTGTGACGGGACCGTCGCGGTATCGATTCCGGTAGGGTCGTACATGGCCCCGTTCACGTCGCTAATCGCGACGACAGTTGCGCCCTGCTCATCGAGCAACCGTGCCGCGTTCGCGCCGACGCTGCCGTAGCCCTGTACGGCGACCGTGGTCTCTGCCAGCGGTTGGTCGTAGTACTCACAGACCTGTTGCGTGATAATCGCGACGCTTCGGCCGGGCGCGTCTTCACGCCCTTCGCTCCCGCCAACGACCGGCGGCTTACCGGTGACGACGCCCGGACTCGTCTCGCCTTCCTGCATGGAGTAGGCGTCCATCAGCCACGCCATCGTCTGTGGGTCCGTTCCCATATCCGGGGCGGGAATATCACGGTTCGGACCGATGACCTCGCGGAGTTCCTGTGCGAACCGGCGGGTGAGCCGTTCTTTCTCGTCCCGGCTCAGCGTTTTCGGATTGACCGCGATACCACCTTTCGCGCCGCCGAAGGGGAGGTCCATCACCGCGCATTTCCAGGTCATCCAGATCCCGAGGCCGACACATTCGTCCCGCGTCACGTCAGGGTGATACCGAAGCCCGCCTTTGTACGGCCCCCTGACGTTGTTGTGTTGGGCTCGATAGCCAGTGAACACGTCGACTGTGCCGTCGTCCCGCTCAATCGGGACGGTGACTTCGTGAACGTTTTGTGGATGCCTGAGTCGTTCGACGATGTTCGGGTCGATATCGAGGTGGTCTGCGGCCCGGTGGAGTTGCAACCGGGCTGTTTCGAGCGCTGATTCGGGCTCGGGCGGCGTCGAAGAATCTTCCGACGGAGAAGCGGAGTTCAGTTCCGGTCCCATGGTTATTCCAGCGGTGTCAGTCGGTTACGCATCTCGCCGCCACAGTCCTGACAGTTCTCCGGGTGGCTCTCTGCAGTGATGACTGTGCCACACGCAAAGCACTCGTACGGTGTCTGCTCGTCGTGGTCTTGCTCTACATCTCTCATGTGTATTCACGAGTGGCGGTTTCTAACCGCCGGTACTCGATTAAGGAATAGAAGGACATCAAAGGAATATTCAGAGGTTAAACAACAAAGTAGGGGTAAGTTGGGTTGTTTACTATTGAACCCCGGTCAGGATTCCAGACCCGATACGCTGCGGTCTTCGAACAGTGTGGTGAACAGCTTCCGCTGAACGGTCCGCACGTGCTGATAGAACGCTGGTGGCGAAATCTCAAGCATCGTCGCGATGTCCTCGCCGGATTTTGTGCGCGGCGACTCGAAGTAGCCGCTGTAGTAGGCGGTCTGAATCACTTCGAGCTGGCGCTCCGTGAGCTCCGTGAGGAACTCCGAACTCCGGTCCTGCTCGATGCCCTGTTCGAGCGTCTCCTTGCGCCTGAGTTCGACGCCGGAGAACGTGCTGTCGACCAACTGCGCGATGTTTCGAACGTCGACGCTCTGTGGCACATCCACGACCAGCGTGGTTCCGTCCGGGTCCGCGGTCGCTTCCCGGAAGATAGCGCCGTGATCGGCGAGTTCCAGCGCGAGGAACGGCTGTGACAATTCCAGCCGCAGGACCCCACTCTCGGTGTCGTCGTCACTAATCTGTGTCACGTCGTCTATCGTCGTCATCTTCGCCGCAGCCGCCGCAACTGTACGCACATCGGCATCTTCGACTGTAACAAATACACTGTTACCAGCCGGCGCGTGCTGGATGCCGCCCTCGTAGGAAAGGGTACACCCCGTCGACCGGGCGAGGCGCGACAGGAGGAACCGCTCGTCATCAATATCGAACTCGACGCGGGTCACCGACGTCGTGAGCAACGCGTGTTTCCGTTCGATAGCGCTGAGCGCCGAGGCGATTGTCTCGCCGAGTTCGCGCAACACCGTGCGCGTCGTCTCGTCGAACGCGTCTTTCGTGTCCGCATAGATAGTAAGGACCCCATGCCTGAGGTCGTTGTACACCAGCGGGATACTCAACACTGAGAGGAAGTCGCGCGTAAGCGCGTCCGACCGCCACGGCGCGTCCCGGAGGTCGGCGGCGACGTTGGGTATCATCGTCAGTTCACCGGTCGCCGCCGTCTGGCCCGCAGGTTCGGTCTCGGCGGCCGCGACGGCGATTGACTGACTGTCGAGATACCCCTGTTCGTTGCCGGCCCATGCTTGCGGTTCGACAGTGTTACCGCCCGGATCGACGCTCCCGATCCACGCGAACTTGAATCGGTCCGTGTCGGTCAGCCGTTCACAGACGGTGTGGTTGATCTCGTCCTGTGTTTCGGCGCTGACGATGGTCTGGTCGATCTCCCGAATCGTGTTGTTGATGTGGTTCAGAGCGGTCAGTTGCTCGTTTTGTCGCTGGAGTTCGCGGTCCTGTTCCCGGAGCTGGGACTCCCGGGCGACCCGGTCAAGGGCAGCCTCGGCGGTGGCTGCGAGCAGGTCGGTGAGTTCCTGTGTCACGTCATCGAACACCCCGACAGCCGTCGAGCCAGTGACGAACACGCCGTGGCTGCCGAGTGGAATGAACATGACGCTCCGGAGGTCAGTGGCTCGATTTTCCAGTCGGTCCGACGTGTGGACATCGTCGAACACGAGTGTCTCGTCGTTGACGAAGCTGTGGCTCGGAAGTGTGTCGTCGTTCGTGCGGACGGCCGGCAGCGGCCCGTGGTGTTCGGTCATCGCCTGGGACTGTGCGACGGGCCGGAGTTCGTTCGTCTCGACGTCGTGCAGATAGATCGCACTCGCGGAGGCGTCGAACACACTGAGCACGTCGTCGACGATGTGCTGGGCGATCTCCTGATTCGTCTCCGTGTAGAGAAACTTCCGTGCGGTCTCCTGTAGCGTCGCCAGCGCTTCCTCTCGCTGTTTCCGTTTCGTGATATCTCGGCAGCTGTACAGCAGTGTCCCGCCCTGAATTGCGACTTCCCGGACGTTGACCAGCAGCGTGTGCTCGTGGCCCGCCTTATCCGTGACGGTACACTCGATATTCTTGAGAGCACCTTTCTCAGCGAGTTCCGCACGGTCGAACAGGTCCTCGCCGAGGAGCGTATCTATCGTCTCCTGTTCGTGAATCTCGTCGTCGGTGTAGCCGAAAATGAAGTGGACGTTCGGGCAGACGTAGGTGTACTCCCCGTCCTCGTTCGTCATGAGAACGGTGTCGGTCATGTTGCTGAGCGTGACCCGGTGGAGTTCCTCGGACTGGCGGAGGTCACGGTCGAGGGTGACCTGCTCCGTGATGTCTATCCCCTCAATGACGATTGAGGTGATGTCGCCGAAGTCGTTCTCGACCGGCCGAACCGAAAGCTCGATAACGCGGTCCGTGGCCGTCCCAGGCCGGTGAACGACCGCGCTACCGAACTGCCCGTCGCGTGCGGCCGCCACGAGTTGCCGGATATCACGTTCGGTTCCCTCGGACTGTGCCCACCACGGCAGCGTCCAGAACGGGTCGCCGATGACCGCGTCCGCGTCCGCGTCAATCATCGCCTGGCCCGTCTGATTCACACGGGCGAGCGAACCGTCCGGGTCGAGGACCCACGTGGCCGTCTGTGTGTCGTGGAAGACGGCGTCGAACTGCCGTGCCCGTTCGCGCTGCGTGATCGCTCGCCGAGCGGACTGGAGCGCCTTCCCAGTTCGCTCGACCAGTTCATTTGTCCACAGGCCATCAGGCCCTGTGAGGGGGACGTAGTCGGAAACGCCCGCCTCGATTGCCTCGCTTGCCAGGGCCTCACTGCCGTCCGTCGTCCCGAGGACGACTGGGAGGTCCGGAGCCGAGTCCCGGAGCTGTCGGACCAGGTCGATGCCACTCCCATCGTCGAGTGTCGCTGTCGTGACGACACAGTCGACCGAGCGCTGACGAACTGTGTCCAGAGCGGCCGGGGGTGTCCCGGCAGTGAGAACAGCGGCCCCGGTGCTGGCTCTGAGAGCCGCTGTGAACGGCTCTGTCCAGGTCGCCGAACCGACGACGAGAATCTGCGCCGTATCGAATGGACTCTCAGCGTCGCTCATCTGCTGCTCCGGGGCACGAATTTCTCACTGTGACCACTGGCGCTATGTGTAGACACTCGTTCGAATTGTCGCCACCTGTCGGGAACTGGGTGGTTCAGTTCCCGGATTTTGGATGTGGGGTTCAATAATAAACACCGAATGTTCGGAAGGATTCGTTGTTAAACAATTTAGTATTTGCTCATTCCTGTGGTCCTTTCGATAGAGTGCCATGGGTCGACGGCCGGAACGCATGACACGTGACAGCCATCACGCAGTCGCCGATACAGGCAGTCCTTGCTCGTCGTTCAGAGAGCCAGCAGCTTCCGCCTCAGATCAGCTATGATGGACGTACAACGTCGCTTGATGAAGAAGAGAGCTATCAGGCACATCGAAGCACCGCTGTCGGTGCCAGTGTTTCGAACCGTGACGCGGGTCTGGCACTTCCCCAGCGGTGACGTCCTGCTCGAACGCGCCGGACGTCGTGACTGCCTGATTCCGGACGTCGATCGTGTCGACGTTCCAGTACGTGGAACGGAACAGGTTGCAGACGCTGTGGCACTCGATACGGACACCGCTGTTCGGGTGACAGAAAAGACAGGAGACGTAGTTGTATCGAAATTTGATAGAAGTGTAAAACTATCTGAGTGATTCGCATTCAAGTGCCGATGTAAGCCCTCAAATTAGTATCTACTATATCGATTGGTATAGTAATCTTTCTGGTAGAAATAGATAGCTTTTGGTATCTCTATGAGTCCTGTGGAGACATGTCTGATGTAAATCCGTACCAGAGCCTGCGGACACAGATCGATTCCGCAGCACAGCACCTGGACATCTCAGAAGGACAACTGGAGCGGCTGAAAGCGCCCGAGCGGATACTTGAAACGAACCTGTCTGTCGAGATGGACGACGGGTCGGTCGAGGTGTTCCGTGCGTACCGGTCACAGTTCAACGGTGACCGCGGCCCCTACAAAGGCGGCATCCGCTATCACCCGGAGGTCGACCGCGACGAGGTCAAGGCGCTCTCCGGCTGGATGGTTTACAAGACGGCGACGAGCGATATCCCACTGGGCGGGGGGAAAGGCGGCATCGTCATCGACCCGAGTAACTATTCGGAGAGTGAACTGGAACGGGTCACGCGCTCGTTTGCGAAGGAACTGACGCCGCTGATAGGTGCCGACCGCGACGTGCCCGCGCCCGATGTCAACACAGGCCAGCGCGAGATGAACTGGATCAAGGACACCTACGAGACACTCGAAAACACGACCGAACCCGGCGTGATAACCGGAAAGGACCTCGCAAGCGGCGGCAGCGAAGGCCGCGTCGAAGCGACCGGGCGGTCGACGGTCGTCGCGGCGCGTGAAGCCTTCGAGTATCTCGATAAGGACCTCGAAGGCGCGACGGTCGCGGTTCAGGGCTACGGGAACGCCGGCTGGATCGCGGCGAAACTCATCTACGAGATGGGTGCCAACGTCGTCGCTGTCTCCGATTCGAGCGGGGCGATATACAGCGACGCGTCGTTCGACCCCATCGCAGTCAAGGACTACAAACGCGAAACCGGGAGCGTCGTCGGCTATCCGGAGGCCGAGGGAGAGCTCACCAACGAGGAGCTGCTCACGCTCGATATCGACCTGCTGATTCCGGCCGCACTCGAAAACGCCATCGGCGAGTCGCTGGCGCATGAGATCTCCGCTGATGTCATCTCAGAGGCTGCAAACGGCCCGATTACTCCCACCGCGGACGATATTCTCAGTGACCGCGAGACGCTGGTCGTTCCGGATATCCTCGCGAACGCGGGCGGCGTCATCGTGTCCTACTTCGAATGGGTCCAGAACAGGCAGCGCTTCTACTGGTCCGGAGAACGCGTCAACGAGGAACTGGATTCAATTATCGTCGAGCAGTTCGGGAACCTCATCGATGCGTACGAGGGGCGAAACCTCCCGTCGCTCCGAACCGCTGCATACGTCGTTGCACTCCAGCGGGTCATGAACGCCGGCAAGCAGAGCGGTACCTGGCCGTAACTGGTTCCGGATGCCGTCCAGACGTGCCGGTCTTGCTGCGGTCTGAGAGGTCTCTGTCACCAAACGACACGATATTAAGGCCATCCAGTGACGAGGGCCACTATGCCAACCGACCGCGTCACCGTCTCTCTCGACGAGGAGACAAAGGAGACGTTAGAGGGGCTGACCGACCGAACTGGGGAGAGTCAAAGCCAACTGATCCGCGAAGCAATCGCGTTCTACGCGGCAAACTTCGACTCGGCCCATGCGAGTGACAGCGATCACCTTCAGACGTACTACGAGATGCTCTCGACAGGCGAGCACGTCCTGCTGGACATCGACCTCCTTCATGCACTCCTGAGCCAGTTTACCGACCCAGATGCACGTGACCAGGAAGTGCTCGAAATGATCGATCAGGTGGCGCAGTACCACGCTCAAGAGTATGCCGAACGATTTGATTCACTCGAAGACGTGCTCGACTGGCTCTCACTGTGTGGATTCCTGACTGTCCGACGCGACGAAAAGGGGAGTTTCCACGTGGTGTTCCCATCCGAGTCGGTCCGATGGTTGATGATCCGATTCATCCGCGGTAGCATTACTGACCTCCCGTTCGAAATTGAAATCGAAGAGAGTGTTTCGAAGGTACTTTTGAGAACACGGGAACCGTGAATACCCCCGCTTGGGACCCAGATAGACTCCTATCCGGGGCTGAAGTGTGTCATACTTGTTCACACACCTAGCGGCACAGACATAGAGTTCATACAACCGATGTTCCGGACACACACAGGTCTTAACAATACTTTTCGTCACCTGCCGGGACCGTGACAGTGGCTATCAAAACCAACAATCATGAGCATTACAAAACGACTCAAAGCCGTCGGCCCGGGAGCGATGGTCGCCGCCGCGTTCATCGGCCCAGGCACGGTCACGACTGCGAGCGTCACCGGGGCGGAGTTCGGCTACGCACTCCTGTGGACGATGGTTTTCTCGATCGTTGCAACGATTGTTCTCCAAGAGATGAGTGCGCGGCTGGGCCTTGTCTCTGGGGAGGGACTCGGCGAAGCGCTTCGAGAGCGGTTCGACAATCAAATCGTCGAGTACCTGAGTATATTCCTTGTTGTCGGCGCGATCGGCGTTGGGACTGCTGCCTACGAAGCCGGGAATATCCTCGGCGGTGCCGCAGGGCTCGCGACCATTACGGGTATCGATTCGACGGTGTGGGGCGTCGTGATGGGACTCGTCGCCGGCCTCCTGCTCTACACTGGGCGCTACAAGCTGATCGAGCGAGCGCTCATTGGGCTGGTCGCCGTGATGGCATTCTCGTTCGTTGCGTCGGCAATTCTCATCGGTCCCGACCCGGGTGCGATTGCGATGGGGTTCGTCCCCGGAATCCCCTCGGGGTCGCTGTACCTCATCACCGGCCTCGTCGGAACGACCATCGTCGGGTACAACCTGTTCCTGCACGCGAGTAACGTTCAGGAGCGGTGGAGCGGGCCAGAGGATATCGGCCACTCACGCATCGACACGGTGCTGTCAATCGTCGTCGGCGGCGTGATCACAATCACGATTATGGTGACCGCGGCCGCGGCCTTCGAGCCGGGCACGCAAATCAGCGATATCGGCCGGATGGCCGAACAGCTGCGACCCATCGCGGGTCCGTACGCCGAACTGTTTTTCAGCATCGGCATCTTCGCCGCCGGGTTCACGAGCGCGACGACTGCCCCGCTCGCGGGCGCGTGGGCGACCACGGGTGCACTGGGCTGGGATTCGGACATGCAAAGCACACAGTTCCGTGCTGTCTGGGGGACCATCCTCGGGGTCGGGATTCTCTCGGTGTTGCTGGGCGGCAGTCCCGTCCAGATCATCGTGTTCGCACAGGTCGTCAACGGGATTTTATTGCCGATCGTCGCGGTGTTCTTGATATACGCGATGAACCAGCGTGAGCTCCTCGGTGAGTACACGAACGGGTCAGTAGCGAATGCCCTCGGCGCTATCGTGACGCTCATCGTCGTGTGGCTCGGAGTTCGGACGCTGCTCAGCGTCGCGGGGGTGCTGTAGATGGGCGGCCGGCGGATCGGTGTCGACGTCGGTGGAACCTTCACCGACGTGACGCTGTCGCTCGACGGCAAACTCGTGACTGCGAAAGTCCCGAGCACTGAGGACCAGAGCGAGGGCGTCATCGCCGGCATCGAGAAAGCGTGTGCGGAGGCCGGCATCGACCCGGAGACCGTCAGCGAGTTCTCCCACGCAATGACCGTCTCGGTCAACGCGCTCCTCGAAGAGGACGGCGCAAAGACCGCGCTCGTCACGACCGAAGGGTTCCGAGACGTGCTGGAAATCGGCCGGCAGGATCGTCCGTCGCTGTACGACCTGTCCGCCGAAAAGCCGACACCGCTGGTGCCCAGACGCCGGCGATTTGAAGTCTCCGAACGGACGACCACTGACGGTATCGAACAGTCCGTCGACGAGGACGAAGTCCGGGCGATCGCCGCACAGTTACACGAGATGGATGTCGAATCTGTCGCCGTCTCGCTCTTGCACGCGTACGCCCACCCAGAAAACGAAACACGCGTCGCAGACATCCTGCGGGACGAACTCGACGTGCCCGTCTCAGCCTCACACGAAGTCCTCGCCGAGTTCCGCGAGTACGAGCGGACGTCGACGACCGTCGTCGACGCGTACGTGCGGCCGGCGATTGACCACTACATCAGTCACCTCACCGACCGGGCGCGGGAACTCGGGGTCCCACAGCCCCGGATTATGCAGGCAAACGGCGGCATCACCGACGCAGACACCGTCAGGCGGAACGCTGTTACGACGGTCCTCTCGGGTCCTGCCGCCGGCGTCGTCGGGGCCGGTTCGATGGCGGCCGACGACTCCGACGAACATGACGGGCTGGTCACGTTCGATATGGGCGGGACCTCTAGCGACGTGAGCCTCGTTCGCGACGGGGAAGCCGAGCGGACGACGGCGGGCGTCATCAACGAACGGCCGATCAAGACACCGATGGTCGACGTCGAAACAGTCGGCGCAGGTGGCGGATCCATTGCCTGGGTTGACGCCGGGGGCGCACTCCGCATCGGCCCGCGCTCCGCCGGAGCAAACCCCGGTCCTGCCTGCTATGGGAAAGGCGGGACTGAGCCGACAGTGACCGACGCGAACCTCGTGCTGGGCTATATCGGCGCAAGCACCAGTTTAGGTGGGGAACTATCGCTCGATGAAGACGCAGCATACGACGCGCTTGCAGACCTTGCCGACGAGGCGGGTCTCGATGGTCCCCGCGAGGCCGCTCGTGGCGTCTACCGCGTCGCCAATGCGAACATGACCCGGGCAATCCGTTCTGTGACCGTCGAGCGCGGGTACGACCCTCGGAAATTCGGGCTTGCCGCGTTCGGAGGTGCCGGACCGATGCACGCGGCCGCAATCGCGGACAGCCTCGATATCGACCGGGTGGTAATTCCGCGCGCTTCTGGCGTGCTGTCGGCATACGGCCTGCTCGCGGCCGACGAGAAGCGCGACGCCGTACGGACGTACCAGCGCCCGCTTGACGCGGTCGACCCCCAGGATGTCGACACAGTCTACGATGAGCTGGCCGAGGAACTGCTGGCAGAGGTCAGCGACCGCGAGGCGGCAACAGTACGTTGCTCCGCCGACCTCCGGTACGCCGGTCAGAGTTTCGAACTTACTGTGGACATCGACCGACCGTTCGACACCGCAAACGCCCGCGAGCGGTTCGCCACAGCGCATGAGACCGCGTACGGGTATCGAGCGGACGAGTCCGTCGAGCTGGTGAACTGTCGCGTGACGACGACCGTCGAACGGAGCGCCCCACCGGTTGAGTACGCCGCCGAGGGTGACCCACAGAAGGAATCTCGGGAGGCGGTGTTCGGTGCCGAGGTCCGCGAAACGCCGGTCTACGAGCGGGCGCGGCTGCCACCACGGGAGAGAATCGACGGCCCCGCGGTTATCGAGGGCGATGAGAGTACAATTGTCGTCCCACCGGCCTGGAACGTGCGGGTCCGCGATGACGGCACACTGACAGCGGAGGTGAGCGAGACATGAACGACGAAGCCATGACACCGGGTGACAGACAGGATTCGATCGACCCCGTAACGCTTGAAATCCTCAGAAACCAGCTTGAGAGCGTTGCAGCCGAGATGGGCCACGTGCTCATTCGCGGGGCGTACTCCCCGAACATCAAGGAACGCCAGGACTGCTCGACGGCGCTTTTCGACGCGTCTGGTCGCATGATTGCACAGGCGGAACACATCCCGGTCCACCTCGGCGCGATGCCCGACGCGGTAGATATTGTCCTCCAGAAGGACCCGAAACCGGGTGACGTGTTCGTCGTTAACGACCCGTTCGCCGGCGGAACACACCTCCCGGACATCACGCTCGTTTCGACCATCGCGCCGAACGACGAGGTGATTGGGTACGCCGTCTCGCGCGCCCATCACGCCGACGTTGGCGGGAGTTCGCCGGGAAGCATGCCACCGGGCGCACAGGAGATTTACGAGGAAGGGCTCCGTCTGCCTGCTGTTCGGCTCGTCGACGGCGGCGAGCCCAACGAGGCGGTCCACGACCTTATCCGTGCCAACGTCCGGACACCAGACGAGCGTGAGGCGGACCTCCGGGCCCAGCGCGCCGCAAACGGACGGGCTGAGGAGCGCATCGGTGAACTTCTCGAAGAACACGGCTCGACCCTGCTCGATGCGTTCGGTGCCGTCATCGAGTACTCCCGTGAGCGGGTCGAAGCTGAACTCGATTCGCTCCCGGACGGAGCGTATCGGGCGCAGGATATCCTCGAAGGCGACGGCGTGACCGACGACGACATCCCAGTCGAGGTGGCCGTCACCATCGATGGGGCCTCGATAGCTGTCGACTTCGCCGGGACCGCCGACCAGGTGGCGGGCAACCTGAACGCGCCGCTTTCAGTCGCAAAGAGCGCGGTCTACTTCGTCGTTCGAGCGATCACCGACCCGGAGATTCCGCCGAACCACGGCTGTTACGAGCCGGTGTCCGTGTCCGCACCTGAGGGGTCGGTACTCAACCCGAACCCGCCGGCTGCGGTCGTCGGTGGCAACGTCGAGACGAGCCAGCGCGTCATGGACGTCACGCTGGCGGCACTCGCAGAGGCGGCCCCAAGTAAGGTTCCTGCCGGTGGACAGGGAACTATGAACAACCTCATCATCGGCGATCGAGCCGGGGAGTTTACCTACTACGAAACAATCGGCGGCGGATTCGGAGCCCGGCCCGGGAAAGACGGGATGGATGGCGTGCAGGTCGGCATGACGAACACGCTCAACACGCCCGTCGAAGCGATGGAGACCGAGTATCCGCTCCGGGTCGAGCGGTACGCGCTGCGGCCGTCGAGCGGTGGCGACGGCCGGTACCGCGGGGGACTGGGAATCGAACGCACTGTCACCGTTGAGACCGACGCCACCGTATCACTGCTGACGGAGCGTCGGCGGACGGCCCCTGCAGGAATCGACGGCGGCGAAGACGGCGCGACAGGGGAGAATCTCGTCGACGGCGAGCCGGTCCCAGCGAAGACCTCTGTTGATGTCGCGGCCGGGTCGACCGTCTCCGTCCGAACACCCGGTGGCGGCGGGCACGGTGAGCCGGCAGGGCGGGACCCGGAAGCCAGGGAGCGTGACCGACGCGACGGAAAGGTAGACGACTGATGGCGTATTGATTCGGTTGCCCCTGATAGAACATGACCGAGCCGTGAAGCGGTTTGTTTCGAGCGCTACGCTCATACGACAGGGACACAATACTGTGTACTGATATGAAGGTCCCGCTCGGAATCACGACCCTCCACCTTTCACAGAAGAGCGCGCTTCTGTTGCTCCTCGCGGTCGGCCTTCTCGGGTTCGGAGGGTACGACTACGTCCAGCAGTCACAGGCGGTCGACAACGCCGTTGCCGTCCAGGCAACCATCACAGACGCTCGTGTCGACCGCATGGAAGGCGGCCGTGGGGTCGACTACGAGCCGGAGATTCGCTACACGTACCAGTATCGAGGGGAAACGTACACTAGCGAACAGGTGTTCCCGAGCACAGGCGTTCGGACGTACTCCGACCGGTCGAGGGCGGAGTCAGTGGTCGAGTCCTACCAGCCGGGAGCAACGACCCGCGCGTACGTCTCACCGGCCGACCCGAATGATGCGTTCCTCATTCGAGAGCGGACGCCGTGGCCACTGCGAGCCATCGCAATCGGCGGTTTCCTCTCGGTCATCGGGGTGCTGGCTGGATTGGGGGCGAAGAACCCGGGTCAGCAGGCGCTCCGTCCGGCAAGCGAGGTGCAGCCAGCGCCACGCGAGACCTGGGTTGACAGTCACGGCGAGACAGTCCACCGGCTATCGAAACAGGGACTCGGTGTCTGTTTCGTCGGGTTCTGGCTCTCGCTGGTTGCGCTGGTTTTCGGTCTCCTGAACACCACCGATGGGTTCGGAGGCCCGCCACAGGAGATTCAGGCAGGACTTCTGGGACCGGTCGGGCTTCCGATGCTCGCGGGGTTCAGCTTCTGGGTCGGGATGGTCCTCTCACTGTGCCTGTACGGCGTCTGGTCGTTCACCGAGTACCGGCAGCTCAGGCAGCGGCTGTCTGCGCCAAAACCACCGAGTCCGTTCAGGCACCCGAGTCGGCTTGTTACGATACTCGGAACCGACGACGGCAGTTTGAGCGTGTACGGGCAGCGTATCCGGCTGACTGGATGGGCGTTGCTGATTGCTGCCGGAATGGTGGCGACGCTGGCGTACCTCCTCTACACTGCAAACTGACCAGACACCCGGAGTCGGACGTATCGCTGAGTCGTGCCGCCAGTAGTTAGTCCTCTGCCGTGTCGATGGCCTTCTGCACCCCGAGCCAGTTCGTGATGGAGCCGTCGGGACCGGTGAGTGGAACTATCGTCACCCGGTTTCTGAAGCGTGTGCCATCCGCCCGGTAGTTCCATAGTTCGACGGTCCGCCGTTCCCAGATGTCGATCCCCTCCTGAAGCGTTGCGATTGCATCGGGGTTCGTTGCTGGTCCCTGCAGCAATCGAAGGTTCTCGCCGCGAAGCGTCGCCAGCGAGTAGCCAGTCATCTCCTGGAATGTCTGTGTCGCATATCGGACTGGGTTGTCCTGATACGCCGGGCCAGTGAGTGTCAGGCCCAGCGGGGCCATCCCGAGTCGAACCATTTTTCTGATAGTCTTTCGCTCGAAGGGAGTCACAGAGCCGGACGTGAGCGCATCAAGAGACTGAAGAATGTCCGTCGGTGACTCGTCGGCAGTATCTGAATCAACATTCCGGAGTTGGTGTGTTTCGACAAGGTCCGGAAGCTGGCGGCGAAACTGCTTCTCCTCAAGCAGCATGGTTTCGATAAGTGCGTCCCTGAGTGCGGCCATATTCGCAGTTGCTAGTTTTAGCTCCCGGGGGCACAAACTCCCGTCGATATCCTGCGCGTAGCTGCTCAGACCTGCCATTCATCATGATGCGGCACCTGTTACAGATACCGCTTGCCCCTGCGATACCAATGTCTGAACACGAGCACCCGGTGCCCGGCCTTCCGACGCCCAGCGAGACATACAGCCCTGGCGATGCTGTTGCCCTCCAGCTCGATGCGCTGGAAACGAACGATGACCCGTTTGAAAACGCGGGGATTATGACGGCGTACAATTTTGCCTCCCCGGCCAACCGCCGCTCAACTGGCCCCCTCGAACGGTTTATAGCCATGGTCCAGTCACCACAGTACCGCCCGATGATCGACTTCGAAGAGGCTGTGCGGGGCCCTATCGAGCAAGACGAGAACTACGCTGAGCAGCGGGTGACGATTACGGGCCCGGATGGACGGACAACCACCTACGAGTTCGGTCTGTCAGTGCAGTCCGTCGGCGAGTTCCGAGGGTGCTGGCAAACCGACCGTGTTGTCGTGGTCTGAGCGCATCTGACGAGAGCATCCGGCGTTACAGAGCATAGTGAACTGTGCTTCAGTGATTAATCGTCGCTAGTTCCGGGTGTTCAGCCGTTCTTGCTCTGACAGTCAAACGCCTTCGTACAGAGAGGTTCTCATCCAAGCATCTCAAGCGCCGGCGAGAGAATGTACCCAAGACCGTGTCGAATGACGGATTATTTCTATATTCTCCCGGTAAAAGTGCATAAATGAGGTAGTTGTGCACTAATAAGTACTTTTGAGTTTGTTTGTCGCATATTTATATTTAAATAGTTCGTTATAGCCAAATTCTGTTGCTATATAAATGAGGATTCCTATCTCGAAGGGTATCTGTGTTGCCTGTGACGCAGAATCGCTGTGGAGTTTCGAGCTAATTACCCGCTATCAGCGGGCAGTGCGGTCAGTCACTATCCGCCGGCGCAGCCATATTGCTCGGTGTCTGGCTATCGGCCTCGGTCTCGGTATACGTGATTTGCCAGCCGGTAACTCCCATGAGAATGAGGATAAGCGGCGAAAGGAAGCCCAGAAAGTAGTAAGGGGCGTACTGGAACGTACTGACCCCAAGCGTACCAGCCATGAACACCGCGCCGCTATTCCACGGAATAAGCGCACTGGTGACGGTGCCGGAAGACTCAATCGCCCGGGAGAGATTTTCCGTCTTGAGTCCCTTCTCCTCGTAGAGACTCCCGAGCGTCACACCGGGAACGACGATACTGATGTACTGCTCTGCCGCAAGGACATTCATCGAGACGGATGACAGAACCGTGATGCCGGTGAGGCTGCCGACGCTTTTGCTGAGTTGGCCCAGATGATGTGCTAGGACAGCGATAATCCCGGTGCACTCGAACAAGCCTCCTAGGGAGAGGGCGGCGATCGCAATTGTTACAGCCCACGCGCCGCCAACCATGCCACCGCTTGAGAGGAGTCCATTCACGAGCTCCATTCCAGTTTCCGGACTTGTTCCGCTTTGTGCGACGGTCCAGACCGACGTGAACGAGTTCCCCTGAAGGACAGCCGACGTTATTGCGCCGGCGAAGACACCAGCACCGAGGGCTGGAATCGCAGAGATACCGTATATCGCCAGCCCAAATGTGACGAGAAGCGGCAAGAAAGCGAGCGGGGAGATCGTGAACGACCCCGTGAGCGCTGTCTGTATTTCGGCGATCCGGTCCGCAGGAATGGCTCCCGACGCACGTATCCCGAGGCCAGCGTACAGTATAACACCAATGAAGAAGGCGAGGAAAGTGCCTGCACGCATCGCATTAATGTGATCGTAGAGGTCGGTGTTTGTCACCGCCGAAGCGAGGTTTGTTGTGTCCGAGAGTGGCGACTGTTTGTCTCCAGTATATGCACCTGTGAGAATTGCGCCCGCGGTCATCGGTTCAGGGAGTCCAAGTCCGGAACCGATGCCGATGAAGGCAACACCGAGTGTCCCTGCTGCGGTCCACGATGACCCGATAGCGAACGTTATCACCGCAGTAATAATCGCAGTGAGTGGCAGAAACACTATCGGGTGCAGCAGGTCAAGCCCATAGTACATGAGCGTCGGAATCGTTCCGGCCTGTATCCAAGTCGAGATGAGAGCATAGACGATAAACAGGATGAACACGACTTGAATGCCCATTAGCAACGTATGTGTAATCCCGGAATACATCTCGTCCCAAGAGATGTCGAACCGGTAGTAACTGAACAACCCGGTGAATGCAATGCCCCAGAGGAGTGGGAACTGCGGGTCAAGCCCATATATTCCGATACCTATGCCCAGTGCGGTTAGCATCCCAATAATCGGTATCAGCGCCTCGCCCAGAGAGGGACGGTTTTCGGGATCAATATCGTCGTACAGTTTGATGTCAAATTCGGAGCTCATTCTTATCGACTCGATTACGTCTGTTTCCCGTGTCCCACCGGTGTATTTGTACACACAGAGTTTCCGACTGGTGAGCTTTGAATCGGCTTCTTATGTGCTGTACGGCTGGTTTGTCGCCTACAGCGACTGTGGCACCTGCGCATGTCGTTTGCCTCAAGGACAGCATCATTAATAAAAGTTCATGGAGAGATGCAGGGAGAGCAGGCCAAATCAGGGGAGTCCATATTTACTGTAAACTGCGGTTTACTGAAGCAAGTCAGACTGGTCGGACTCCGGTGTGGTAAGGCAAAGCGCGGACAACCAGCCTGACCGTTCGATATACCAAAATCATATAACCGCGATAAACAAACTCAGCATATGACTGAACGCGAGTCGCCGACCTCCTCCCGACAGATTAAGTCGATTCAGACTGCGAGCGAAATCCTGCACGAGATTCAGTCACAGTCTGAAGTGACACTTGCAGACCTCTGTGACGAGGTGAATGTTGCGAAAAGTACACTGCATACATATCTGCAGACACTTAATGCAGAAGGGCTCATCGAGAAGTCAGACAGCACATATCGGTTGGGGGTGCGGTTCGTACCACTCGGTGAAAGTGTCCGGAATCGGGTCGATCTCTATCAAATCGGTAAGGAAGAGGTAGAGCGTTTAGCCGAGGAGACGAACGAATGGGTCCATCTCACAGTCGCGTACCGGAACAGGGAGGTAACGCTGTACGAGTATAATGGGGGGAAAACGGTAGCAATGGATTACCAACGGCGGACCAGAGAGGCGCCACAGTATCTCCACTGTACTGCGACAGGAAAAGCGCTGCTGGCACATTTTGATGAAAACCGAGTCACTGACATACTGGCCACTGAGGAACTCGTTCAGCAGACAGACAAAACGATTACTACTCCAAGTGAACTGCGTGAGGAGCTTGCAGAAATCCGAAGCAAGGGATACGCGGTAAACAATGAGGAGGAGATTCGTGGTATGCGGTCTGTAGGTGCCCCGATACAGGACGTTGATGGGACAGTTTGTGGTGCGATCAGTGTAACCGCACCAAAAATGCGGCTTTCTGGTGAGTCCTTCAAGAGTGACCTTCCTCAGATAGTGATGGAGGCAGCAAACGTCATCGAAGTTAATTTAGAGTCTGCGGCTGCCTGTAGCAGATAGCGTTCATATATATCAAAGATGCTATCGCCGCTACACTGCGTTGCGGAAAAATATGCCTGCTGACGCGAGCGGCACCAGACCGCTATCGACATACTTGGCCCCCACGTGGTACTCTCAATCACTCATCAGCCATTGGAGTAGGGGATAGCCCAACTGAAGTTTCATCCGATATAGTCAAACTGTACAACTGAGATAGCACCAGTCTCCTGCTGTATGGCCTATGTATTTCGTTCCGTTCACAGCCAGCAGATCAGACTGCTATGAACGGATTGCCCACCTGAGACACACGACAGAGTCGTTATCGCTTATCAGTAGTCCGAATCTTACCAGTCAACAGTTACACTTCTGACTTAGGTTAGAGGCACTGTCTAGTTCTTGATTTCCTCAGCTGGCGTTTTTCCGTCAAGAGCTTGATTCGGTCGTTCGTGGTTGTAGTGGTGTCTGAAGCGTCGTAACCACTGTTTCGCGCTAGATTGACTGCCCCTCCAGAAGGAGTGAAAGCGGTCGATTCGCATGGTCACAGTTTGGAACCACTTTTCGATGTGGTTCCGGATTCGATAGTCGAGCCGACCGCTCAAATCGTGACGTGAGAGGGCAGTCAGATAGCCGCCAGCATCCACGAGAAACACTGAATCGGCGACATCGTGTTTCTGAGTGAGCCGATGCAAGAACGCCGCCGCGGGGTCAGTCCCGCGGCGGCTGAACACATCAATTTCGAGCAACAGTTTTGAGTCGGTGTCGACAGCGGCGTACAACCATTTCTTTTCGCCGTCAACCTCGATTTGTTTCTCGTCGACCGCGACCCGCGACGGCGACGCCGTCGGCGGGTCGCTCTGTGCTTCAGACAACGTATGAACCCAGTTCCAGACTGCACCGTGAGAACGATCGACACCCAACAACTCTAAGATAGCGACCGTCTCCCTGATCGACAGCCCCGCCGTATGGAGACGCACCCCAAATCGCCGGACGGGTGTCGGGGTGCGCTCGTTCTCCCAAACGTCTTGACTGTCCTCCTCTAACGTTTCCCTGAGCAGGTCTGCGAGTGTCATGAACACCTCTCGCTACGGCCTGCTCACTTCTCAAACTCGCTCAACTAGACAGTGCCGGTTAGACGTTATATGCGGTTTAGTTACAAGATGGTGACTGTAGCGCGTGGCCGGTCATTCGGACGATTTGAAGTACTCGTTTCTGCCCACGATAACACTAGTACAATCGTTATTCATTCTCACCCACAGGACAAACCCAATAATAGAGTTCAACACTGTTGGAACTAGTTGTTGCTTAATTTGTATATTTTAGGTATCCGAACGCCGCGCCAACAGTGAGTGGTTTAATATACAGTCAAATTTGGCGCTTTTATATTCATCTCTGACAATAAGCACAAGTATTTCGAATTATATATACATAAGCTACAAACCTAGCTTCATATATTCGGACCCACAGCCAGAAGGCGGCCGCTTGTAGTTTTGGCGTTCGGTAAAGTTGGATATATGGCGAAAAACACTTCTGGATCGTCAATCTGATCGTACAAGGTTAAACGTCTAAAAGGCACTTCCGACGCGTCTAGGCGCCGTGGTCGGCAATTAATCTGTTTAACTTGAGCTTGTATACTCTGCTGTCTAGCTTTATCCGCAGGTGTCAGATTCAGAGCCCCGATGCCCAAACGGTGCTGCAAAAGCAGGAGATTCGGACCAACGTCGTGTTGTTCAGCAGCACAACGCGACCGCTCACACTCACAGGGCACTGTATCAATGCGGTGTGAGCGAATAAGATATGTTTGAAATAGTTTCCAACAGAAGGGAGAGTATGAGGATTTCTATCGTCGGAGGGGGATTCGCCGGGTTGGCAGCAGCACAACTGGCTGAAGAGGTTACTGCGGACGTGCGACTCTATGATAAGGGCGCATACAGCGGTAATCGGAGAGGGGCCTGGGGGGAGATGGTCTGGGACTATTCGCAGCTACCACTAGATCGACATGTTCCGGGATACGTTAGAGAATCTAATACCGGGATATTCGTCGGCTCCAGCGGGAAAACTGCTGTAAATGTTCCCGATGGTGTGATATTGAACAGAGGAGAGTTAGAGAAACACTGGGCAGGCACGCTCGAACGCACAGAAATCACAGAGAACGCGGAAGTCGACGAAGCGGAGTTTCGAAGGTTATCTGCGGAGTCGGATCTACTGATTGATGCCACCGGTCAGTTCCCGATTTCAAGCCGGTTTACGCCCCTATCGTATGACGTGGCGTGTCCGACGCTGAGCGGGAGAATAGAGGCCGACTTCTCCCATCTGTATCCCGAGCCACGAGCGCTTGCGTACGAGAATTACTTCCTCTGGATCGTGCCACAGTCACCGGAGGAAGCAACTGTCGGCCTCGGCTGTCGAGATGATAAATCCCCTTCCGAACTGTACGAGGATATGCAGCAGTTGCTTGCAGAAATCGATATCGAGCCCCCAGAGCGTGAGGCCCTGCACAGCGGAACTGACGTTTCAAACGGCTTGCGGAGTCTTTCACACTGTTCATACGAGCTAAACGACTGCACAGTACATATAGCGGGCGACGCCATCGGATTGGCGAACCGCCTGACTGGCTTCGGAATGGTACATGCAGCGCAGTCCGGTCGAGCTGCTGTGAGCGCCTTCGTGCAGGGCGAGTCGTATAAACGCAGGTTGTTGTGCCAGAACTTCTGGACGAAAGCTGTCACTGGTGTGGCTTCACCCATCCATCACAGCATCGGCTTAGACGGAATAGCTCGCTTGGCAAAATCGGATATCGAGTATCAGGAGAGCTTCGAGCCACAACAGCCAGCAGATATTCTGCACGCTGTTCGAACCTTCATTTAGTGCCCCCAGTCACAGTTAGACACTCAGTTGGCAGCGAGAGGCGTTCGGTCGAAAGCCGCGGGGACCGGGTGTGATACCTTGTCGGTTGATTGTTACATTGGTCGTACTCACTACGGATTGGTCAACTTCTGCCTTCGTGAGATTACACTCTGTCTCACTACTCAGCAGCGGTACCCGCTTGAACAGTCAACATAGATCTGATAGAGATAGCTCGCATCAACTCATCATAGCAGCTACGAAGGTTGACTAAAGTCTTTAGCTATTAGTACCAGTTGCTCTTTATAGCCACCAGAAATATCTATTTAGGATAGTTATAGAGTATATCTAAACAGTATAACTAATCGTTGTAGCTGGGAGGAGTATTCGAAGGGGCCAGCCGACAAGGATAGTCAGCAGGCACAACTACCAGTTCCAGTTTTGTCCAGCAGTTTACCAAATCAGGACGGAGCCCTGCACAGGAGACAAATTACCAGCAGGATACAGATGCAGGCGCGTCGACAGCGCTACTTACGGGCAGAAAACAGGATATTAGCGGGAACCGGTTGACTGCTCCCAGTCGTACCCCCACTCACGGAGCTTTTCTGCAACAAGATCCGGATTATCCATGGCGACGACGAGGGCGGCCTCTAGTGCGTCTGTCTTGTACACATCTTCGCCGACTGCGTCTTCTAGGTTGCGGAGAAAAGTGGACTCCCGTTCCTCGACCTCAGGCCGAATAAAGATCGGGCGTTGTTTGCGATCCTGCTTGACAGAGTCCCGCCGGAATTTGTATGGGATATCGGGTTGAGTCGCAGTTTCTACGGTAGTGGATTCGCGTTCAGCAGCCGCCACCCCATCCTGTTGGTCGTCTGATTCCGGCTCCGTATCTGTGTCCGCCTCTGCAAACGGATCGTCGCCTGAGCCGGACTTCATGCTGTTGCCTCCTGTTCCCGAGTCTGCCGGAGGTGTGCCGCCAGACTTTCGAACTGCTCCAGCGTTTCAATTTCATAATCACGTTCCCGACTCCGGTGTTCTTCGATGTATTTGAACGCCGAGCACTGTTTGCGCCAGCACCCTTCAAGCAAGGACGTTCGCTCACGGAACACGACGGGGATATCATACGACTCCGCACGGAGCCGTTTGAGCATCTCTTCTTGATCGTTGGTCCCTTTGAATCGGTTCGGTACAGCGGCTAACACACCAACATTGATGTCTAGCGTGTCTTCGAGTCCGGTGACAAGGTCTGCAAGGCCCTGGACGGACTGCTGACCCTTCCCGCTCGGTTCGAACGGAATGACGAGGTTTCGTGTCGCATGCAACGCGTTGTACAGTTTCACGTCCGCGGTTGCCGGCGGATCGATAATGACAGTGTCATACTCTGCTGGAACGCCTGCATCTTTTAACACACGAAGGAGCTGGACATTCGGGTTCCAGTTTTCACCGAAATCCGCTGCTTCTTCCTCACGCCGCCGCAGATGCTTCGAGAGGACTTCTAAAGAGTTGTGTGCAGGGAGAACATCGACACCCTCAGAAGTTTCAATGAGATCAGCAAACGGCCCCCGCGACCGTTCGACGAGATGTCGAACTAAACTGTCGGCCTCTGAGTCCGTTCGACGGTCCGCGACATCAAACAGGAACGAAAGGCTTCCCTCCTGTGGATCCATGTCGATTGCCAGTACGTTATGACCAGCGCGGGCGTCAGCAACGGCGAGGTTCGCCGCCATTGTTGTCTTGCCGACACCCCCGGCCTCGCTATACACGGTGTAGGTCAGCATACCGTATCGGATTCGCCCCACAGATATAAAGATTAGTCAGACGGTATAGCTATGCAGTATAGCCATATCAGTGACCGTGCAAAGATTCTATTCCGAGAAATCGAGGTTACTCCGCGAACAACCCCGCGAGCGTCTCGCGCATCTCCGCCCGCCTGTGAGACCGAGCTTCAGCCTCGGAAAGGTAGTTATCGAGCACAACTTGAGCGGACGCCGAGCCCTGCTCGGCCGCAACATCTTCAAACCGGTCCGCAACTCTCCTAACAGCAGCGCCATACGTAGTATACCAGAACCGGCGGCCGGTTTTCGGCGTCGGCGTGTCGCCGTCAACGGTGACGTCTGCGGTGTCGGCCACTGACTTGAACCGACGACGGACAGTTTCGGCAGTTAGATGACCGCTATCTGCGGATGCAGAAGGAAGAAGATACCCGCTCCACTCTGGATCGGTAAGCGCCTCGATACGCCGCTCTACTGTCTCCAGACCGGCCATCAGAGCCACAGTTCCGGGACCATTTTTCCGCTCGCCGTCGCCGAATTCTATGTACGGATGGGAGTCACCATCCGGATCAAGGTTGAGCTGTCGGATGTGTAGCGATGCGACCTCACTCGGCCGCAATCCCCATCCACAACATGCGACCACGATGAATCTGTCGCGAAGCTCAGTCGCCGCTGCATACAGGCGCTGGACAGCGTCTCTATCGAGTGCTTTGTTGTCCCAGGACGGAGTCGTATCCCACCCGAACCGGATTTCAAGATCAGCGAGCGGATTGTACGCGGCATTGCCGAACATCACGAGGTGCTTGTAGAACTGCCGTGTGTCCTGAACGTATTTACGCCGGGACGCAAGCGTCGTCATGGTCTCGTCTAGTTGATCAAGTGCGTCAAAGGTCGCTGCAACCCGATCCATTTCTGCAACGCGTTCATCAGGGTTCTCCAGTGGTGCAAGCAGATCTTTTGTATCGTGGATATTGGTATATACTTTTGCGTAGCGACGCAAAATCGCCCGCCGTGTGTCGATAGTCGCGTCAGCGCGCCCCCGTCGAGTTGAAAGTTCGGCGAGGTACCCCTCGATGGCTCGCTGTGTCTTCTCGGAGAGGAACTCGAAAGATCCTGATTGAGTCGGTGCTTCAGGGACCCCGATCTCGTCGTAGAACTGTCCCGGAGACAGGTCGAACCGGCGTTGGAGATGCTTGACGAATCCTGGAAACTGCTCGTTCAGCCATGCGTATGTGGGAGTTTCAGCAATTGGGTCGAGGTCGTCGTCTTTCATCGTCGGCACGACGGTTCCACGATAGAATGCCTCGCAGTCGGCCAGATCCATTGTGGAGTAGCGAGTTTGGGTCATTGATTTGAGTGTGCAATTGGGTAACCCACGGACGGTTCCGGCTGGGTAGTCTGCACTGTCTAAATTTCGTACGTAGCGTATTTCCGTCGCGCTACTAATAATTTGTCTTGTGTTGTTTTCTGCATGAGAAACCCATAACAAGACAGATACGGGGAGTTGTCGAAGTATACAGTATAAATGGTATGTCGATATATCGAATTTTATCTCGCACCGGCTCGATACAAGTGCTCCCCATCGGTTTTCCCAGTCACAGACAGTGCAACCATCAGCCCGGCAATAGTTCAGAATATGCGGTGTAGCACACTCAAAACCACATTCTACGGAAGAATTAGATATGATTTACGGACAGCTCATCTGACAGCCATTTCTTCAATATCCTTTGAAAGCACTGTGAGCAAGAGATAGGAACCACAGTAGCAACACATTTCGAGCAGATCTAGGTTCCCACAGCTGTTACCGCCGACTGTAAATCTATACGGATTCGCGACATGGAACGAGAACCATCGTCCAATGACCACACTTAGCGTTGTGGAACAACGCTCGGTAGTTTTGAGATGTACTTTAGTTTGGAACCGAGCCCGTTTTATCACTCATCGTGACCGAACTCTTGACAGCCGAATCTCTCTCTGTTTTCTGGTTGTGCACAGAGGTAATCAAGCCGTTTTTTCATTTCAGATCGCGACATACCCGCTTGATTTTCTCGGGACTTCGCGAGTCGGGCTTGACTGGCATTCAGCATTTTTTCTTTCCTTTCCAGTTCCGAGACAAGTGTGTCCACGTCCTCGTTACGTGTTTCTAACTGTTCGTCGAGCGCTTCAGCACGGGCTTTTGCTGCCCGTCGGTCTTCTTCAGTCTCGTTCAGTTGTTCACGTAACTCCTCGTTTTCAGCGCGAAGGGCTTCGTTTGCTGTCTGTACGTCCTGTGCAGAATCCTGGAATGCAACCGTTGTCCCGACTACCCCACTGGTGGCAACGACAGTGGCGATGATTAGCCAGGAACTGATGTTACGTGCAAAGGTGCTCACCGGCGAGCCACCTCTGCTGTAACCGGTGCACTGTACTGGTGTCTCTCCCGGTGTAGCAGTACCGGGGGTTGACTCGTCATGCTCCAGATTGCTGGGGATGTGCTACTAATCGTAGTTCCTAGTTAGTTACGTTTGGACAGCAGTAAATCACCAATCGTGACTAGTACCAGTATGGAGACTGGCTGAACTCGCCGATAATACAGCACCCTTCAGTCGGTTGGTATATTTTCGGTGCATAGCCGATTAGTTTTAGTGGCTCCCAGGTTTGGATTGCGTGTCCCCACTACCCGACTGTTCAGGCTTGAGATAGGGATGCCGCTGCAGCCGAAATATTTCGCCAACTGAGCGAGGACCCGGTGGACATCGGCATTGGCGCAATCACGCAGTGGCTGGTGATGCCTGCCGCTGCGTAGAGCTGTTTGTCCCCCTTGATCTTACAGATGCTATCGGGACGGGCCGAATCCAGTTGCTGCCGCGTTTGTTGGGATCGCATTCCGGCCTGCGCATTTGAACTGGGCCAGCAGAGCAGCGGACTGGCCGCTGTGCTCGCGAAAACCTCGTCTAAGTCCGCAGCTGTGCTCATTCCCGCATTGCTCAGTGTCCGGTACAACGTCACGGCGCCGGTGCTAGCGGGTTGCTTTAGCTGGCAGGACAACGGGCGGAAATCCACTGCGGTGGTACCGGGCGACGACTAAACTCGGTTTCTCGCCGTACCCAGTTTTCGGTGTCGTCAGGCACAGTATCCGCCTACGTCCGGCATACCCTCCATATGCGTCACCGGCGGTTGCCAACGCTGAACGAGTGCCGGCATTGCGGACAGTAATAAATAGTCGTACGTCCGGTGTTCGAAACGTCCCAGTCTCCCCCGATCATGCCACTCTCGAAATCACAGTCCGGACAGAACAGTACCATCTTCGAGGGTGTCCCGAGAGCGTCTGTAGTTTCCTCACGAGCCATTTGCATTGATAGCATAATATGATCAATGGAGGGAAATATATGCTACCCCCCGGTTTTCAGCAATTGATATCAGAGTCGACAATCGGAGAGCACATGTTGCTTCCGAAGAGAGACGTATCCGGTCGCATCGGGGCGGACAAAAGCTGAATCTTGGATAGCGGGTTTCACGGAGAGCTCGTCGACACATTGCGTCTTAACTGAAAATGGGGTATCACCGGTGTAACTACCTGACACCGGTGTCCGCGAGCACTTTTGTAGTAGCTGGATCTTCGTATTAATGCTGTTACACTCATACAACGCAATATGTCTCAACAGAAATCAGATTACGCGGACGACGCAGATATCGACGAGTCGCTGGACGAACTGGCATCCGAAGACACCATCGAAGAGACCGTCGAAAACCTAGAAGCAAACGGATTCGATGTCGTCGTCGTTGACTCAGCCGGTGATGCCCTCACGGAACTGAAGTCACTTATTCCGGCGGAGGCGTCTGTAATGAACGGCCACTCGACGACGCTCGAAGAGATCGGCTTCGTCGAATACCTGAGCGAGGGGGACCACGAGTGGGAGAGCCTTCCCGACCAAATCTGGAGTATCGACGACGACGCAAAACGCCAGGCTGCTCGTCGAGAGTCACAGACAGCCGATTACTTCCTCGGTGGCATCAACGGCATCTCCCAGACCGGCGAACTCGTCGCGGCGGACCGTTCGGGGAGCCGCATCGGTGCGTATCCGTTCGCGGCCAGTAACGTCGTCATTGTCAGTGGCGTGAACAAGATCGTGCCGACGCTCGAAGACGCGCTCGACCGACTGGAAACCGTCGCGTACCCGCTGGAAAACGAGCGTGCCAAGGAGGCCTACGGCGTCGACTCTGCAATCGCTAAACAACTCATTCTCCGTCAGGAACTCGAAGACGGTCGCACTACCGTTGTCCTCATCCGCGAACACCTCGGCTACTAACTGGCCTGCAATCAAAGGCTGGACGCCGATCATCGGTTCCAGTCTACTACTGTCGGCTGTACGTCTGTCAAGACCGATACCATCCCGAGTGCCAAATATCTTACAATAGGGATAGCCGACAGTATAAGCACGCTATCGAAAAACCGCGATTGAGTGCATTTCTTTTCTCCTCACTCCAGCAAAATTAATTTATCGGACGGCGTAATTCAAGCCGTACGATAGAGAGAGTTCGGCAAGGACCAAACCGACAGGAGCTACGAAATCAAATGCGAATCGATATATGAGGAAAGGGACGATTTCGCTGCTACCGTTGCGGCCTCACGATTGGTTGTGAGGCGGCTATACATCGTCCCTTTAATCGTTGCCAGAATGTACTCGGCCACGTGTGCCGGGTCCGCCGCACGAAACACGTTTGCGTCTATGCCTCGACGAACAGTTTTTTCGATGATTGTGGAGAGTCGAGCATCGATCTCGGTGAACTGCTCACGAAACACCTCTTGCTCCAGCGCTTGCGGGGAGAGTGTAACTAGGATGCTGTGAAGCTGGCGTTTCTCCTCAGTGAGGTCACACGGAAGGAGCGTCGTAATGATGTGGTTGAGGTCTTCTTTCGGATGGTCACCGATGCTCGTATTGATTGTCTCCTCAAACCGGTTAACGGTGAATCTGAGAAAGCGGAGTAGTAAGGCGTCTTTTGAATCGTAATAGTGGTAGATCGTTGATTTGGCCTTGTCGAGTTCGTCAGAGATAAGTGATATCGAAAGCTCAGCGTATCCACTGTTTACCAGCGCTCGATGGGTTGCGTGCATAATCTCTTCTTCAGTTGCACTTAGGCCGTCACTGTCTCTAGTCATACAGACAGTCGGCCTCCTGATTGTGGATTGGCCGACAGCACAGTGGGGCTTCTTCGAACTCTGCACCGGGGCAATCCTGACCAATCCGTTCAGTTTGCTCATCATGGGCCTCAGATGGACGGAAACCGAAACGAGCGGGCCGCATTAATTCATGCTCCCTGTTGTACGTGAGGAGAGCAGTGTCTCAAGCGTTCCACGACTGTGGTCCCAGATGACAATCGATGTCGGGAGAGCCAGTATGGACGCAATGAACGAATAGAGGACGCTGAGGGCAATCAACAGTCCAAACTGGCCCAGGATGGGGACAACCGCGAGGACGAGTACCCCGGTTCCAGATGTTGTGGTGACCATACTGCCCGCCAGCGCGCCACCGGTTCCGCGGACACTAATGTCGAGTGCTTCAAGCAAGCCGGTGTCGCCGCGGTACTCCTCGGAGAATCGATGCACGAGGTGGGCGGAGTAATCGATACCAAGCCCGATGCCGATTGATAGCGTCGTTCCGGTAAGGACGTTGAACGGGATATCCAGATATCGCATTGTCGCAGCCAAGGCGGCGATAGTGAGCAGTATCGGCACCAGATTCGCAGCCCCCAGCCCGGGACGTCTTTCAAGTAGCCAGTAAGCAAAGAACAGGAACGCTGCAGACGCGAGGATCGCGAGGCCTAAGCTGATGTACGCTGACTCGGCGATAACGTCAGAGACCGCTTTCAGGACTACAACGCTACCAGTCGCGGTCGCCTCCATCCGGAACTCATCCGCAACGGCTCTCGTATCATCTGTTACTTCCTGCTGACTCGCATCAGACTCGACAGAATACACGATGCGCGTTCGCGTGTAGTCGTCAGTCATGTACGACGCCGCACGGTCACCGTACGGTGACTCATACAGCGCGTTGTAGATGGTCGGGAGATTCTGGTCAGGGACACCGTTACCGTTCTGGTCGTTCTGTGCGACGAGTTGCCGGAACTCCGGCGAAGCACGCTCGTACCGGTTGATAACAGTGAGGATGCTTGTCGTATCTGCACTCCCCTCAGCTGTAACAAAGGAGTCGGGCGGGTCCTGATTCGCTCGGTGAATCTCCTCGAGCGCCGTTCCGTCCTGTAACGACCCTTCGACGTATATCGTTACTGTGTCACTCTCGCCGCTCTCGAACGTGTCTTCGAGATAATTTATCTGCTTCGTGACTGTGTACTCGCTTGGAGCCACAGCTTCCGGCAGAACCTCAACGTATTCAGGATTCTCTTCCGGTGGCAGGAAATCCTCCGTAGTGAACCGGGTATCAATCCCAGTTCCATACGCCCCCAAAGCCGCAGTAGACACCAGTATGAGGGCAAAGAATATGTACGGAGCTCGACGGGCGATTGTCACACCGACAGTTAGCGACTTCCCGACCGCGGAGTCCTCAGAGCCAATCGGGGCGATGCTGAATTCAGGGAGGTCGTATCGCACACGCTGGCGATCCATGAAGTGCTTGAACGACGGGAGGAAGATACCGAAGATGAGGAACGTAAATATGATGCCGACGCTGGCCACGAAGCCGAGATCGCGGATTGGACCGAGTTGGCTGGTCCCGTTTGCGGCGAATCCCAGCACTGTCGTTCCTGTCACAATGAAAAACGCCGGGAGCAACTGGTCGGTTGCGGTCCGCATTGCAGGCGTCGGTTCGATTCCTTCGACCCGCTCTTCGCGGTATCGGTTTACAGCGTGAATCCCGAAGTCAATCCCGATTGCGAGAAGCAACGGCGGGACTGTGATCAGCATCTGCGTGAAGGGGATACTGGCCCATCCCATGAACCCGAATGTCCAGATAATTGCCATCGCAAGGGAGACGAGGCCAATCAACAGATCAAACGGGTCTCGGTATGCGATAATAAGGAAGAACAGTATCAGGACCACGGCGGCTGGGACCACGAGCCCCAGCGAATCGGAGATAACACTGTTCAGCTCTGCAGAGATGAGTCCACTGCCGAAGACAGAGATATCACCGTCAACCGAACTGACAATGAACTCCGCTTCCTGTTGAATGGGTGTCAGTGGTGATGACCCCTCTGTCCCAGCACTGCTTGACACACCCGAAACTTCGTGTGTAACAGTTGTCAGAGTTGCAGAGGCCGACGGCGCTTCTCGGTTTAGGTCGTTGCTGAGCAGCCCTGCAACTTCCGGCTGGCGCTCAAGCGTCGTTCTGGTGGCCGATTTAATCTCCGTCTGTGAGGCTGCTTCCACAGTGTCGATTTGTTCAGGCAGTGTGTCCGCGTCCGGGTCAAGTGTCTGGGCGACGGCCTGTGCGACACTCGTCGTTCCGACAACGTCCTGTGATTCGCGCTGCGTAAGCCGGTTCTGCGCTTTCAGCATGTTGAGGATGGCCGGCTTCGACAGGACGTTCTGGTCCTTTTGAATAAGTGTCGTAGAGCCAGTCCCTTCACCGAACGGTTCGCGCTCGAAGTTGTCATTGACCTCGTCGAACGCTTCCTGTGCAGGAACGCCGTCAGTGAACTGTGATGTCCCTGAGTCGGTCGCAGTCATGCCGAACCCCGCCGACAGAATGAGGGTTGTGACGATGAACACGGCGACGACTGTCTTGTCACGGTTAACAATCCAATCGTCTAGTACGTCGATATATTTCTGATAATCTAACATTGTGACATATACGTTAGCCTCGGACGGTTACTGTCGCCTGTACCAGACCACGCCGCCGACAACGGCAAGGAGTCCAATGCCACCGACCAACCACAGTGGCGTCCCTCCGCTTCCGGACTGGTCACTGACTTCTATCGGGAGACTGTAGGTGTCAGAAACCCGTTTCTCCCCATCAGGCGTCTCATACTGGAAGTCCAGATTGAGCGGATACGTCTTATCCAGCGCATCGCTCCCCGCCGAAAGCTGGACGGAGACCGTTTCCGACTCTCCGGGTTCCAGTGCAGCGATGAACGTTTCATCGTCACTACTGCTGAGCGGGTCATTGACGAACGCCTTCCCTTCGATGCTTGTCAGCGTCTTGTCCTTTGTGTTGGTTATCGTAAACGTGACCGACCGGGCCTGTCCCACACCAAGCGACGAATTTTGCATCTCGATGTCGAATTCGTCCTGACTACCAGCCACTTCGGAGCGGATTTCGAGTGTGTCCGCTCCGACCCTGTCACCGTTGTCGTCGCGGTAGCTCACGCCGAAGTCAAATTGCCGAGCGCCTGCCTCTGCACTGTTGGACACATCAACGCCGAAGCTGAAGTTGGCTGATTCGCCCGCAGCGAGATCTCCAACAGCATACTGTGACTCTTTTGGCGACAGTGTCGACTGCTGGCCTTCCCATCTGATAACGACGTTCTCGACGTCACGTGTTCCAGTGTTTGTAAGAGTTGCACTCAATGAGCCGTCTTCGCCGGCCTGAAGCGACGTATCAATGTTTGACACATCGAAGTTCTGTTCAGGCGCAGGAGTGAGGCTTAATTGCACATCATCATATGTGCTGGTATCGCCTTCCTGGTCGTCATACTGCACGCTGGCCGACAGCGCGTAGCTTCGGTCCTCGGCATCGGGGCTCGCCGTTGTGTCGACGCGGACGGTCCGGACTTCCCCAGGTTCCCATGCCCCCACGTAGGCGGTTGTGGAAGAACTCTTTCCAAACGTTATATCAGCATTCTGTGAAACAAACGTGACAGATGCGTCGTCAACAGTCAACGGGCCCGTGTTGCGGAGTTGCACCTCATATGTGCCTGTGTTACTGACCGCGACAGAACTGCTTGAATTGACGACCGAGAACCGCTGTTCCGGGTCAGGTGCGACCGCGATGGATTGTGCTACAGACTGTGTTCGGAGGCCCTCTTCGTTATCAAATGCGGCCGAGAGCTCAAATCCGTACGGCTCTGGCTCCGCAGCTTCAGTAGAACTCACACGATAATTGAACGTCCTGACTTCTCCCGGTTCCCACTTATCAACGAACCTCGAAGTGGCAGCGCCGCCGCTCACTGTGAGGTCCTGATTCTGTGATTCCAGCGTTACCGCAGCGTCCCGTGCGGCGTTATTTCCAGTGTTTTCGACGCTAACTGCCACCGTGCCTGTGGAGCCGACACGTGCATTCGAATCAATATCGGTCACATTGAACGTGGCATCGTTGGTGACATCGATTTCAACGTCGACAGTGCGAGTGTTCTCGTTCTCGTCTCGTGCCCCCGTATCTTCGGCGATGAAGCTTGCGTGCTTATACCGCAATTTCAGTTGTGCTTCGTGTGTTCCAGAGTCCGCGTCTTCGTCCACGCTGATATCAAACGGGACTGTCACCTTTGGGCCGACTTGGAGAGTCCCGAGGCTTCGCTTCGAGTTCTTGACTGATATTGGCGCGTCGCCAGAGCTAAGTGACACAGTGAGTCCTTTGGCAGCGGTTACCTCGCTGTTTAACGCCGGATTTCGAGCAGAGCCACTTTGCAAGTCCCCGGTGTTGACCAGTGAAATTTCTATGGTCTTTTGTTCGCCCGGAGCGACAGTGTCGTCTTCAATCGTTGCCACGATATCGGGGCTCCCAACGACCGCAGCGGTGGCCGTTCCGCTGGTAACGGTAATCCCGACTACAGCTAGAAGTAGCAGTTTATACTTTGTAGAGGCCATGTTACTTGAGCAGCCGTTCAAACCGCGTCTCGTTGCTAGCGACATTCCGTCTCTGAATTCTTCGTTTGTGAGTAGCCATTTCGTGATGTTGACTAAACGTTCAATCACATATAGCACTTTCGTATCTTCCGGGACCAAGCGGAAGCAGATGTGTCAGTCAAAGCTACTACTACTTCTCGATCCATCGATGATAACACAGGCTCTACGAATATTATGCAATATTAGTGGGCTGTGGCAGCAGAGCGATGTATCTACGAGGACAATGAACGTGAGGACAATCCGCTGCATTCCGTTGAGATAGTTTACCACAATACCCTTAAGTATATTGAATGTTTAGTCAACAGTATAGTTATCTGCAATCGCACCTGCTACTCAGTTCAGTGATAGAAAATACAACCCAAAGTGGTCTTATGTTCGACAACGAGAGGCGTGAAACCGTGAGCCATTTGAACCGTAGCAGACAAGCAGGAAACGGTCGACGCAAAGATGACTAACGAGATATCCTTTTTCCAGAACCCAGATGGAACTCGCGAGGAGATCCTTGAAGCGACATTCTATGCATTACGTCAGCACGGGTACGCGGATCTGACTATTTCAAAAATCGGGGATGAATTCGGGAAGAGTCAGTCGCTCATCTATCATCATTACGATGATAAGGACGAGTTGTTGGTAGATCTTCTCGATTATATGCTGGAGCAGGTCGAAAATCAGGTTCCACTTCCCAACCAATCTCCTGAGGAGTATATCGAGATAATCGTCGATGAAATATTCGGCACCAGCAGCAACAGTGATGTCGAGTTTTCGCAGGCCGTAATTGAATTGCGAGCGCAAGCAGCACACGACGACGATTACAACCGCCTCTTTCGCAGGAGTGATGATTTCATTCGAAAACAGATCGCCCGTGTCATCCAATCGGGTGTTGATGCAGGCGCATTTGATGTTGAAGACCCATCCCAGACAGCCGCACTGTTCCACACCGTTTTAGTCGGTATTCAGGCGGAACGGATTACCAGCGACGAGGAGACTATCGACGACGTGCGAACCGAATTTCGGCGGTATGTCGAGAAGTGTTTACTCTCCGAGTAGCCAGTCAAGTCAGGGCTTGCTGAGCGATTAACTGCCACCGTCAGTTGGCATGCCGCCACCGGACATCGATTGGCATTCTCCATCGGGTTTCTGGATCGGTTCAACTGAACCCCAAGAGTGGAAGTCCCACCGCATTGACTCGGCCTCAATACGTCGCGGATATCCGGAATCCGCGAGGATGTAGTATGTCACTGGCTCCTGGGAGCCGTCCTGAGAGATGTCATACACTAGTACTTCTTCACCATCAATGGTATCTCGGCCGACCGGCGTGATCTCCGGGTTTTCCTCCGGTTGATTGGAGAACTGCCCCGGGTTAACCTCGTCGCGGTCCATCCCCTGTTGCATCGTTCCTCGGAGACACTTCCCTCCAGCTACAGTATACGTCTTGTTGCCGAGGTAGTACATTTCCATCGTTTGTCCCTGCTGGTCGAAAGACCAGTACATATCCCCTTGATAGAAACGACCGGTCATCTCGATAGTCCGTCCCTCGGACTGCATCGTGACTGTCATCGCATACGATTCCGGGAACCGTGTGACCTGGCCGAACTGTGTCGACCTGTCACCAGTCCCACTACCCGTCGATGTATCTGTAGCGGTTGTCTCATCTTGTTCAGACATGGGTTCGGCGCCGCCACCACTCTCTGTTTTGCCTGCCTCACTGTTTTGATCGCCACTGCAACCGGCAAAGACAGTTGCTCCCGCGCACACGCCCCCGAGTAACTCCCGTCTGGATAATTGGTGCATGGAGATGGACACCTCAACAGTCAAATACTATCCGCTGGTGCATGACTATTGTTATCACATATTCTAATGTGGTTATCAACATATTTGTCCGGGATGTGTGGATTGGTCGATGTGGTTGTAGTATAGCTATTTAGTATAGTTCATCAAAACAGCCATTATTCTAGCAAAGGGTAGATCAGCTCCAGTACTCAATATGCCCGAATATTCATACATGTGCTATATGTACGTTCCAGCTGTTTACTAGTTAAATGACTGACGAGAGCCAAACCAAGGAAGCTGATAGGGATACGAGCCAATCTGTGGCACCGGATAGCACTCTAACCGAAGTTTGGTACGACCCAACCAGCGAGCAAGAGCTGGCTGTAGTCATTGTTCAGGCCATCGCCGATCAGACAGACAGAGAGGCAAAACCGTATCGTGGCTTGCCGATGCATGACTACATTGACATCGACGCGATTGAGACACTGCTATTCGGTACGCAGCCAAACCAGTCGACCGGGCCAGCGACCCAGACCATAACGTTTCAGTATCAAAACATTCTGGTGACAGTTCGCGCTGACGGACTGATTCAGCTGTCAGCCGTTGACAACAATTGTAGAAGACAGAGCTAATCGTGGGGGACAGGAAATCTCGTCCGGCCCGGTAGTTTCTCTGTCTGTACTTCGTGAGACGTCCACTCTGATTAGCCGACACCTGAACACCAGACATACCTACTGTCGAACAGCCGCCAGGTCAAAGTTATAATAAACGTATTCGATTGTTTCAGGAGACCTCACAAGCGTATTTGTTGGGCCGTGTCGGAAGGCTTCATCAGATGTAAGGCCCAATCCAAGAGACGTTCGGGATGATCGCTAATTTTTCGAACAAGCAATTATCTGACGCAAAAAACTACTTCCCGCAGATCCACTACGGGAGATAGTGCTATATGTGTATCAGTCACATTTTCATTCTCAGAAGTAATATCCATGAGCTTCACCACAAGTATCATCGCAGCAAAAGAAATGGTGGCTCTAATAGACACCACCGTGTCCGGAGTTCTACGCGGTATTGGAGAGAATAACGGAGGCCCTGACCGTCGGCGATAACACCACTCTGTCCGCTGTTCTATATCCTGAAAACCGCCCCGAACCGGCTGATTTTGACACCACGATGTCCGCCGTTCCTAAGTGGACTGAAAGTCCGAGAGCGTCGCTTCGTTGTCAACGAGGTTAGCAACGGATTTGTGAATTCCAACATCATCAACAGTCTTTTCAAGTGCTGCGAGAATCATTTCCGGGTCCATCTCGAGAGAGTACTCACGATAAGTTCCCCCGCGGCGTCCCTCGTTCCGCTCGATTGCCGAAATGATGCCTAACATCGACAGTTCGCCGAGATGGTCACGCATCCGGCGTGGCACAAGCGGATCGATGCCTGCCTTCTCGGCGAAGTTTGTGTATCGAGGTCTGATGTCTCGTGTCCGGGCCGGTGTCTTCCCTTCCTGGTCAAGCGTTACCATTGCGTACACGACCAGATGACCGTGTTGGGTCAGTCCCGAAATGCCTTCCTGAATCCGACCGCGTTCGAGAACGTCGCGTGCCTCTCGAACAAGGTCTTCCGAGATCGTGTCTGTGGCTTTGTCGCGGGCCAGGTCACCCGTTTTCATGAGCAGGTCAAGTGACTGACGCGCGTCGCCGGCGTCTTTCGCGCCGTAGGCAGCGCACAGTTCAATGACGCCGTCTTCGAGAACGCCGTCGTGAAATGCTACGTCAGCGCGTTGTTGCAGGATCTGTATCAACTCCTTGGCGTCGTATGCGGGGAACTGGATTTCCTCTTCACAGAGTGAACTCTTGACTTTCGGGGACAGGTCATCCCGAAAAGAGAAATCGTTCGAGATACCGATGATGCCGATCTTCGCAGAACTCAAGTTATCATTCGCTCGCGCACGCGGAAGTTGATAGAGAATACTATCGTCCTCGATGTGGTCGACCTCGTCAAGAACGATGTAAATAGTGCCACCACAGGAGTCAAGTTCGGTCCAGAGCATGTCATACACCGTTGCCCGGGGGTACCCGGTGGTACTTATCTGGCTCGTTTCGTCCCTGAATTCATTGACGAGGCGAGTGGCTATCTGATAGCTGCTGGAAAGCCCGTCGCAGTTCAGCATCTTCACCGTAAGGTCGATGTCCTCGTACTTCGCCGCGTCCTCTTCCAGATGGTCGATAAGGTACCGCGTGCCCGCCGTTTTTCCGACTCCTGTTTTTCCGTACAGGAAAATGTTGTTCGGCTGTTCGCCGTTGATAACGGGCTGGAGAGCCGCCCGGTATCTGTTCAGTTCAGTGTCGCGCCCGACGAGATTTGCGGGCTGGTAGTCCTCTCGGAGGGCGTCCCGGTCCAGGTATATCTCGGTATCGCGTTCGAACATCCCCATAGTTGTTACCTGACGTATTGGAATGATACCATATAAAACCACCCCTGTCCGCAGTGTCCGGAGTGTCCGCTGTTCTTTTGCTTATAAGTGATTGCGGGGACCCTCCCACCCCACTATGTCCGCAGTAACTAGAGAGAGGAGGGAGGGGGAGGAAATGTGACTATGTATGAGAGAAAGGTTTATTATAATATAATGAGAGCTAGACCGTAATGCAGTTTGGCAGCTGTAGCAGAACAGGCTACAGTAGTACATAATATTGGAAATCCCACATATTGTGTTGATCCACTCTCCTAACGGTCGGATATTCCTTCAATTCTTGCCCCTTACTCACCCCCTCCTTGACTGTCTTCGAAGAACAGCGGACAAAGTGGGGTGGGAGTGGTCTCACCCACCAGTGGCACGGTTTCGCTCGGTCAGTCCCTCTGCAGTTGATTCCACGATCTGTCCCGCCTCCAAACACACCGCAATGTCCGCTGTTCTAGACGGGAACGACGGAGAACAGCGGACATTGTGGTGTGGGTTGGATTTGGCCACAGTTAGAACACCACGATGTCCGCTGTTCTAACAGTGCTTGAGAGAACAGAACCGGATTACTGCGGACACTATGGTGTTCTCTGCTCGACTGTCGCCCAACCTACTCTGTAAGACGCCACGATGTCCGCAGTAATCGCATAGAAGAAGGGTTCTAAAACGGTGATACTGCAGACATAGTGGTGTTACGGTATCGACCTGACAGTGGTGTGTAGCTCCAGACTCATACTGGGAATCGAATATCTTGTTTTTGACCAGCCCAAAATCTGGAAGCGATATATCTCGATTAGGCGGCTCTAACGAACATGGCACGGAACACTGATACTCCGATGGGATCGACGGACAGAGACCGCGTGTCCGATACACTCTCGAGACGGGTTCCTCTTCCAGATATTGCTTTCAGCCTTACCTGCTGGAAACACGACGGGGACTACGGATAAATTCAGGAGCCTATTTTTCGCGGGACTGGTGGTCCTCTGGGTCAACCGAACGAACGTCGGGCCGAACGCCGGCGAAGATACGCTGGGGCGCAATGCCTCGAACGTCATTGTCGTCGATGACCCCGACAACGACACGTACTTTGTCGCTGTCGAACTCGCTGAGTTGGACTATCGGAGCGGTACCCCGGTTCACGACGGTGACGCCGACGAAATAACAGCCGGCTTCTCCGTCCCGGAGCGATAGGTCTGGTCGACTCCGCCGACAGCGTCGAAGATACCTACGAAACCACCGACCGCGACGCGACACTCACCACGGCCGACGGCTTCGTGACCACGCAGGCTGCCGCCGACCAGTCTGTCACGGGTACGACGACAGTCGCACCAGGGTCGGAATTCACGGTGAGGCTCGAACTGGAGAGCGACGCGGGAACCACCGATAGCTGGGCTTATGAGCCGTCAAAACAGCCACCATAGGCTGTTCGTGTAGCGTCGTTCACGAACGCTGTGCAGGGCGAGAAATCGTTCTCGGTCGGTGCAGTTTCTGATTCTCTCTGAGGGCCCTATCCGTTCGTTATTATTTCGGCGACGCGATCACGGTCGAAGAGCCGCTCGCCCGTCGGGATCTCGGGATATGGGGTCCCATCCTCGTAGGTTGGCCACTCGCCGAAGACGTCCGGGTACAGTTGTTTCGCGGTCATCTCTATCTGGAAGAGGTTCATAATCGGCCCTTGGTACCGCATCCCGTGTGCGTACACGCGGTCGTTCTTGACCGCTGAAAGCTCTTGGCCGACGCTGTGTGACGTGAGAGACTCACGGACCGAGTCCATGTCGTACCGCGGCGTCATTCCCCAAAGGTGGAGAATCACGTCAGGGTCCGCCTCCAGCATTGTTTCGTAGCCGACCGAACCCCACAGACCGTCCCACGTTTCATCCATGAAAGCGTCGTCGGCTTCGAGCGGACGCGTGTCGGCGAGCCAGAATCCTGGGTGGTTGATGTGATACGTCCAGAACTGGCCGTCGCCAAGTGTAACCCGAACTGCCGTCGGCCGATCCTCCTCCGGCGGAAGGTTCGTCTGAATGGTTTCGATGAGTTCCTCATGAACGGCCCTGAGCTGTTCATACCGCTCCCGCTCTCGAAACACAGTTGCGACATGACTGAAAAGCTCCCACAGTGTGTAATACTGGTAGTCCTCACTGTATGGTTCCTGCGGGTCAGCGTGTGTTCCGCTGTAAAAATTTCCAAAAAAGGGTCCGATGTTGTCGGTAACTTCCTCGATATCGGTCACATCCCAGTTCTCTTGTGTGATCGCCCATGCCGGGTCAAGGAAGTGAATGTCACTATCGAGGCTGTAGAAGAATTCCTTGCTGAAATTATCGTAGGGATTTGGGAGATTTTCCCAATCAAAAGAGACAACAGAAAGTCGCTTATAGTAGTTGTTCATCGATGGTCCAGCCATCTCTGGCACAAACATCGAATTGACCGCGTCACCGTGGTTAAGCGCAACTAACATGTCTGCATACTGATTGTACATCGTGAAAGCGTTCTCCGGGACGGAGTCAAACTTGACTTTCCCGACAGGAGAAAGTGAGGTAGTGTAGGAGCCACTATCCGATGAAGTCGATCTGTCTGTGCCATTATTGTTCGATGTAGCTGTACTGGTCGGTTCGGCACCGTTACCGGAACAGCCAGCAACAATAGCAGTGCCGAGGACCAAGCCACTACCAGAGAGGTAGTTGCGGCGGGTGAGACCATCTGAATCAGCTGTTTTATCCATGCTTTAGGTTGGCCTAATGTGCGGTATATGACTTTCGGATTACCCAGGTATCTGTGGCGTGTGTTGACCAACGGATCCCGTTGGAATTCTGTATGATCTTCATAGTCACACAGTAGGGCTCTGAAAACGCTCTTCGGGACCAAGTCAACATTGAACGTTCTCTGTTAACAGGAAGTTTGCCGATGACGACCGAACGGTCGGCCGTGCATCAGCAGTGCCAGGTATCTCACGACAGGTCGTGTTCTCATTGACGGTGTCTTCTGACTTGTTTGCGGCGCGAGCGACTGACTGCGCTATCACTGCAGTGGATCTCGATCAGTATTGTTCTGTAGCGAAAATATGAACACAGGATTCACACGTATATAGAAAATATAAGACAGGATATTATACTTCTATCTGCATACTCACGTTTGATAATATAAGACCGTGCTTGTAGTTCCAAATAATGTCAAACAAAACTTGGATGCTCTTAGATGGTAAAACATAGCCAAATTTAATTGTATATCGAATCCGGCGAGTCCAACCAGTAGGCTGTCATTTAGAATTAAAATACCCGATACCACTTGCCGCCGCTGGTGCCTCGGTCTGCTGGCACCCTCTATAACAGATGTACGGATGTTATTACTTTCATCTATAGGCCACACATTTTTAACCGGCAGCTAGTGCGATGACCTGTAAACCCTCGTAGCGACTCTTGGCTTGCCGTACCTCGAAAAGGTGAGATTCAATTCTAGTCGGTGGGTGGTGTAGGACCATTCATCTAGAATCTAATTCGAAATGTATACTCTGATAGTGCTGCATTCACTTTTCACTGAGGTAACAAAACAGCCGCTATTCGTATCGGATTGAGTCCCGAGCAAACGAACTTGAGGTAAGAGTGGAAAAACTCGAACGACTTAGTTACAACTCGACAATTTCACCGTTCTCCGCAGCTTGGTGAATTGCCCGGATAACCCGCATATCTTGGAGACCATGGCGGCCGTCCGGAACAATATCAGCACCAGTCAGAACGCGGTCAGCGAAGTAATCGAACTCCTCCCGCATTTCATCTTCCGCGTCAAAACTGTCGTGTTCGACAGTTACTGTGGTCTCGTTTCGAGTCAGGTGGAGCTTCGCCTTCCCATGGAATGCTGGACGGAGGTCGATTTGCCCGTCGGTGCCAGTTATCTTTAGTTGCGTATCACTGTGGGCGTTCTGGCTATCGGTTGTGACCATTTTGATACCGTCTTCCAGCGCAAGCAGGGCACTAGAGCGCTCATCAGGCACATCTTCGAAAGCCTCGTCGTGAGAATCCATCCGTGATTGGACCGCCAGTGGTTCCCGGTTGAGCAAGAATCGAGTTGTGTTGATCGAGTAAATCCCCAAGTCCATCACTGAGGTTCCATACCCTGACAGATCCGGATCGAGCCGCCACTGGTCCATGGCCGGATTCATTTCAAGCAGCGGCTGGCTATTATTTCCATATACGGATACTGGCTCACCAATGAATCCGTCTTCGATGAGTTCCTTTGTGCGTCTGACAGCAGGGTCGGTCTGCATCCGATAGGCAATCATCAGCGGGACAGCGGCATCTTCACAGACCGCAACCATCTCTTCTGCCCGTCCGACTGTCGCCTCCATTGGTTTCTCACACAGGATCGCCTTGTTTAATTCCGCGGCTGTTTCGGCGTATTCCAGATGCAAGGCGTTCGGTGTCCCGATGTAGACAGCATCAAACGCGTCGGCAGCTACCCCGTCGTGGAACTCTTCGTAACTGATCCCGTGGTCGACACCATTTTCATCTGCAAGGCGTTTGGCCTTTTCCGAAGAGCTGCTGACGAACGTCGTGACCTCACCTAAATCAGAGTCCTGGATTGCGGGGAGTGCTAGATCGATTGTCCACCAGCCGAGGCCTAATAGTGCGAATCGAATGCTTCCCTCTGTGGTGGTTTGCCAGTCACGATCGTCATATGTGTCAATCCAATCTTTCATACAAAAGTGTTCCAAACGCTGGTGGGTAAAATCTTCGGGTTATGAACATGCAAACACCACCTCGGTGGTAGTTACACCTACCATCTCACAACAGCTTCAAGTCAACAGTTGCTTCTCGACTACGCTATCAGACAACGACTGATATGCTGGTGAGCAGGCTGGGTCGCTAGAATCGCTCACCATTCAGTACCGTAATATTGTTACAAACGACCTTGCTGTTTACGTAAGTGCTATTATACTCTTCCCAGCTATGGGAATAATAGGGAAAAATCACCGGTCAAACATACCCGTTCAGCCTGTTAACCCGGTGTTATAAAAGTAAGTGTAACCTAATAAATGTGAATACGTAAGAATTACTGTTACCTTGTCCACCCTGATATGATATTATATACATACAACTTAGAAACTATCAACCATTGATATGTTGATACTGTCCAGAATCTGTTGCGGATATTGATTTCTGCAGGCTGGATCGAAAACTCAGACCATGTTACACTGCTTGAGTGACCTGCGTTTGTTCTATGAGGTAACAGTGTGAGTGACAAGATGGTCTCAAATTATCCCGCCTGTGAAAAACCGCTGCTCCAACTGTCTATTACATATAAATATAAACTCTATATCCGACCGTGCCATAGCCGTAGCGAGCATATATTCATGACTTTCGACAGTGGAGGGTTACCACATTGACCATCTTACAGGGAATCACAGCACATGAGTGATAATGCAAACCAGACATCGATCTCGGGAGGAACTGTTGTTACGCCGACCACAGAAATAGAGAACGGGACGGTAACGTTCTCGGACGGGAAAATAGTCTCAGTGGAAGCAGAATCTAATGGTACTCACGATATTGATGCGACGGGAAAATACGTCCTGCCTGGACTGGTTGATCTCCACGGTGATGACATCGAACGCCATCTGTTTCCAAGAGCTGGCGAGCGCGTCGACACGACCATTGCTCTGGATCGGTGTGATATCGCTAATGCCAGCGCGGGAGTTACGACCAAGTATCATGCTATTTCCTTCGAAGACGTTCCAGATAATCACCGGAGCATCGAATTAGCCCGTCGTCTCGCCGAGCATATACGGGACTTCGACCACGAGACTGGTGCCCGGATTGATAACAGACTTCATATGCGGTGTGAACTGACCAACGAAGCGGCAGTTGACGCTGTCTCACAGGAAATCCGATCAGGGGGCGACCTCGTCTCCCTTGTCTCACACACCTCCGGACGGGGTCAGTTTGCCGGTGAAAATACACTTGCACAACGATATGACCGCCTCGATGAGGAATTGGAAACAAGCATTCAGGCCCTGGAAACACGCCGGGGAAGCGTCTCTGACACAGAAATAGTATCGCGTGCGCGAAAGATCACGGATTCAGCGAGCAGTAGAAATATACCGGTTGCCTCACACGACGATGAGACTGTTGCAAGTGTAAGTAACGCCGCTGCCATCGGGGTAGACATCAGCGAGTACCCGCTTTCCCACCGCATTGCGCAGCGTGCAACTGAGCTAAATCTGACTGTTGCGATGGGTGCGCCGAATGTGGTTCGCGGTGGAAGCTTGTGGGACGGGCCCGATGCGTCTCAGGCCATCAAAGACGGCGTTGTAGACATCCTTTGTAGCGACTTTCGGCCGCAATCACTGCTTAGATCCGTTTTCATTGAAAACCGTGACTCGCTGAAAGACCGGGTGTTGCGTGTTTCTACTGCACCAGCTGCTGCTGCCGGCTTATACGACCGGGGGCGGTTGGAGCGTGGGGCAAGAGCCGATATTATTATTATTGATCCGAACCCGGCTCCGTCGATAGTCCGAACATATGTTGCCGGCCAAGAAGTGTACTGTTCGGCATAGCTGACTTGGTGCACGTACGGCGTAAAACTAAGTGTGGAACCAATCTGGCTTTCTCGGGCTACTCGCTTTCTGACGCTTCCCGCTCTACAGACCAGTGATATACGGAACACGCACCTGCAACGCCTACGACCAGGGAGAACAGTCCCAGAACCATGCCCCCGGAGAGTGAGAAGGTGACAGAGGCGGCAAGGACCATCGCGCCCAGTATCGAAACAGCTGCGTAATACTGATACCATTGCCGATCACTCTTGTCATCCTCGGAGCGTTCGAGGTATTTCTCGAAGTCGTCGGCCATTTCGGTAAGGGTGATATGCCCACGGTCCTGATTGAAATTAACGACGCCGATATCGTCCATTTTCGGGAGATGGCACTGGTAAAGACCGACGTACACACGCTTGCGCTCACTTGATGTCAACGCATCAGTCGTAGTTTCGTTCTCGATGGCCGCGACGTGTTCTGCAAGCTCTCCAAGAGATACCTGCTCGCCTCGTTCCCGAAGAAAGTGAAGGACCTCTCTACGGCGACTGTTTTTCAGTACTTCAAATATAACATCTAGGGATGCATCAGAATCGCCCTGCTCTTGCGACGCCGCTTGGTCGGCACTGCTTTCCTTCCCCTCCGGCGCTGGGACAGATTCGTCGTTCAGTTTATTATCCGGTTCTGCTTCAGTTTGTGCGGTGTCTTTGACTCCCATATTTACCCACTTCCTGTGTGCTGCGACATCGTCCACCCGTCTGGAATCGCGCTCACACAGCCCCCCGGCTGTATTGACGGATTGTTACGCTGTCAGCCAGCATTTCAAATCAACATCACCTTGCCACTTAATACTTTGTTATGTAATTTATTAGACAATATTTCGATGGTTACCGGTAAGGGTAGTCCGTAGTTGCGTTGGTATCCTGGGAGTAACGGTGCTCTCCGAATTGGTCGTTGACGATCCACGGTAGGATGAAGCTTCGGTGTCCGCTGAGACACGACAAATACGCAAAACGACTATGATAATCGCTTAGACTCGGTAATATTGCGAATATACGCGATTGCTGCGTTATGATTACCCAAGATAAATAGTAGCGTATATTGACTGCTTCTGTGAGTCGTACAAGTAACGTAATCTTATAAACCCCAATTGAACAGCTAGCCACGCCGCTGAAATCACCATGCACATACAGGCTCTTCGGTGAAATTTCTCTATAGAAAGTCGTCAGGAATTGAAAATTTACCGGCTTCCCAGTTTTCTTTATTGGTAAATCACTGCTCATGGCTGAATGAGTCGGTGAAACGCACTATCCGCAGATCAGATGGAAGAACGACATTACTCACCATATACTCAGTATGCAGGATAATCAACCGGGATGGTGTATGTCTATGAAGCGAGACCAAGCGATACAAGCGAAACAATTAACCACAGGCACATGGAATATCACTGTACACGGGTCTGTATCCAAAGACAGTAGCTGGGACGCTCGTGCATACGAATAGAATACGATGGCAGACTTTGATCAGTGGGATGAAGTGAGCTACGTGATCAGTTCACGGTATCGAGTCGAGACGCTCCGCCGATTGTCAGAAGGCCCTGCGACACCGTCGTTAATCGCGGACGATAGAGAAATGAGCATTGCACATGTCTCACGCGCGTTGCAAGAGCTTCGTGAGTCAGAACTAGTTGATTTACTGGTTTCAGAGGATCGAAAGAAAGGTCGTGTGTACGATATCACGGAGAAGGGTGTCGATATTTGGGAAACAATTGAACGGAAGAACATGGCGTAACCGTCACGTCTCGATTTCAAACCAGCAAGATCGTACGAGCGCATCTATGTAGATTCGTCCGTGTCCTTCTTTTTGCTGGGAGCTGAACGTACAATCAAATACGGACCTCCCGCGTATGAGGAACTCCGCCGCATCAATTCTGGGACCGGGTAATAAGCTGATGCGCTCTCCGACGATTCAGTTTCCGACAGCCGTTTCATTGAGACACCGACGAACGGTATCAACTTACTACGACAGCGGCTAGACGCTCTCATTTCCATGGACGCGTCTGGTGGTAAACGAATGCTACCTGTTCTGGGATATATCCTGAAGAAATCCGCTCTTCAAAACTGATTGCAAAGAGCGTCTACCAGTGGGTATAGCGATCGTAACAATAATGAGTTGTAACTTATCTGCGTACACATGTCATCAATAGGCTATGGAAAATTAGTGATCGGGTGCGTTGCTGGAATGTTAGTTCTCGGAGGGGCTACGCTGGGGCTTGGAATCGGTGGCATCGCTGATATGCCTGCGGATTCCGAGACCACTGTGGATGAGGACCAACTGGAGATCAACACTGTGCAGTCTCCTGCCGAAATCCGGCCGGACGAGCCGTTGCGTGTGCAGCTTCGAATTACAAACGCGGGGTCGGAGACAACAACAAAACAGGTAGCGCTGCGCCTGAGTGGGGACGGGGACCAACAGTCTCCTGAAACAGTAAAACAGGTTGAGGTTTCGGCAACTGAACCGACGGACGTAACGCTAGCTATAAAACCTGAGCAACTCAATACCGGAGAGTACACGTACGCCGTCGCTGTCGGTGAATCGTCGTCTCTGGAAGCAACTGGTAATGTAGCCATCCTCACCCCGCCCACGTTTGTACTCGCTGACACCAGTGCAAACGCTACTATCGTCCGTGGGACGAACGCCTCAATCAGGGCAAACCTGACCAATATCGGTGCGTATCGCGGCGTCCAGACGATTCGGTTCGCTGTCGATACGGATCGAAACGGCCAATATTCAGATGCTGAAACCCTGAATGAGAGCACATACTCGCTTGCGGGCGGTCAGAGTCAGGTGAGCACTGCCACGGTCAACACTGATGACCTGACTCCAGATGAGTACCAATACAAGATCGCCACAGACAACGAAACAACGACCGGCACCCTCCATGTCCAGCAACCGGCGACGTTCCGGATACAGAACATGACTGCTCCAGCCAATGTAACGAGAGGTGAAACTGCTAATGTCTCTGTAGCTGTTGAGAACGTTGGCGATGTGAACGGTACCGACACCGTCACCCTCCGCAGTAATCTCACGAACACCACCTATTCGCGGTCGGTCTCACTTGCTGCTAACGAGACGACAACGATGTCCATTGGCGTGCACACGACGAATTTGAGCCGCGGGACGCACAACTATTCGCTTGGAACTGCTGACGACAGAGAGACAGTTTCCATGACAGTGGAAGATAGTTATTTCGAAGTGTCGGATCTAGATGGACCAAACGTTCTGTACATCGGTGATACGGCTGTATTCTCAGCGGACGTAACGAACACTGGTAACATAACTGGGACCCAATCGATCCAGCATCGCATCGACAGCGATGACGATGACCAACCGGAGGCCTATGGAGTCAATAGAAACGTCACGCTTGCACCTGGTGAGTCGACTCGTGTTCGGTTCGAAATTGAATACACTGTAACCGATTCGACAGATTATCCGGTAGAACCACTGAAACTGCAGGCGTACGTCTATGGTCTCTACTCAGACGACGCGCGTGCGTCAACAGCCATGTCAGTCAAGCCGTCATGGGCAAGGGGCCTTGGTGGGTCCGGCAGTTCCGACGGAAGTACCAGTGTCTCCGAGGGCGATCGCGCTTCGCTTGATGAGATAACTCAGGATAAGTACGGGCTCTACTATGATGAGGTGAGCAGTGAAACGAAGCGCCAGATCGAAGAGGTTCATGACCGTCAGCCGTTTGCGGACGGCCTTACGGCCACAGAAGTGCGAACGCGTGAGGAGATCGCCCGGCAAGAGTATGGGGCCGATGTGAAAGCTGGTGACAAATTTAATTTCACTGGCTTAGAAATCGAAACCCAACAGAAGGTCGAAGAAGACTTCGATGCACAGTTCCAGACTGATTCTGGTGACCGAATTGAGTCATGGGACGAGCTGGCCAACGACACCTACGGGACGTCGTACGAGAATCTAACCGCTAGTCGTCAGGAGAACATCAGAACGATGTATCAGGACCAATTCGAATAACCTCTCTCGCCCTCCTATCGTGGGAACCGACGTACACAGGCACTTTTGTATATTGACCTAACAAGATATTTATCAACCTGCAGCTCACTGTATATGACCGCTAACGCCAGAAAGTAAGGAATAACAATAGATCGATTTGTCTAACATGGCGGCAGAGAGGGCCCTATCGGTGACCGGTGAGTGCCCTACTACCGACCATGACTATCACTGAACCAGAGGTTGCTGTTGGCGCATGGGTCTGGCATGAAACCAGATCCGAGATGAGTAGCTCACTTGTCGATAGCTCTGTGTGCACCGTAGCGGCTGCCCTCCAGCAATGCAACCGTACTGTGCAACTTACAGAACCGAAGCGACGCCGCTCATTCTCAGGGGGGCGATAGCGTGTATAACGGTACGATAATCGGTGTTGTTGTTCCTGCGTACAATGAGGAGGGGTTTATTAGTGGTGTTATCGACTCACTTCCGGAGTACGTTGATCAGGTGTTCGTTATCGACGACTGCTCGACAGACGGCACGTGGACCGAAATCAAGGAGTACGTCGACACCGAAGTAAAACAGGCAGGTGTAACAGATGATTCGGCAGGTGAAATAGTTGTCGCCGACGGGGCAGGAACGACGATATCTGAAAGCCAGACGTTCCTCGACAAGCGGATCGTCCCGGTCCGTCACCAGACAAACGGTGGTCGCGGGGCCGCCATACAGACTGGGTACGAGCTCGCGCTTATGAGCGGCATGGATGCGATTGCGGTCCTCGATGGTGACGGTCAGATGGATCCGAACATCCTCGATGAGATCCTTGACCCAGTGGTTGAAGGAAAAGCTGATTATGCGAAGGGTAACCGCTTGATATCACGGCGTCACTGTGCTCAGATGTCCAATTGGCGGTTTTTTGGGAACGCACTACTTACGATATTGACAAAAATCGCGAGCGGCCACTGGAAAATGCGCGACCCACAGAACGGATACACTGCGATTTCCGCAACAGCGCTCGAACAACTCTCGCTGAACGATCTGTTTGACGACTACGGATTCCTGAACGATATGCTCATTCAGTTAGACGCTAATGGAATGACTGTTCAGGACGTACCGATGGAGGCTTTCTATGGCGACGAGTCAAGCGGGATCAGATACAGTTCGTTCGTTCCGAAGCTATCTCTTCTGTTAGTTCAGGGGTACATCTGGCGGTTACAACAAAAGTATCTCTCCCGAACAGAACCGGAGTAACCACTCAAGATGGGTGTACGTCGTTTCTGGTCCGGAAGCGACGCGATCAAACGCCGGTATGCAGTTGTTACTTATTACAGCGTAGGCGTGAGCGGAACGCATGGGAAGGTGGTCTGATACTCTGCCAGCGACTGTGGATTTGCTTGCTGCCGTTGGCTACACAGTGGTTGTACTCCTCGCTTCACTGTCGTCTCTCGACGGAGTCTTTCTCGCAGCCATCGCGCTCCCGTTCTTGCTCTTCGTTCCGGGTTATGCCGTGGTCGCGTCGCTGTTTCCCACTTGGAACTCGGAGTATGAGAATCACCGATTAATTGCCACCGAACGGCTACTGTACTCAGTTGCGGCGAGTATCTGTTTGGCAATCATCGTCGGAGTCAATCTTGAGTTCACACCGTGGCCGATTCGCCCAACACCAGTTATTACTGCCCTTGCCATCGTAACTGTGGTGACAGCTGGGATCGCATGGTATCGGCGCCACCAAAGGACTCCGACGGGCCTCGGCCAAGCCTCAATGCCTTCTGGAACCTCACAGGCAGCCAGTGGACGCTCCGACGGGGAGAGAATACAGTTAGGAACTATTGCTGTGAGTGTGGCGATTCTTGTCACGTTTGCCAGTGTAACATTGGTCGCGGCTCAGCCACAACGCGGCGAAGCGTACACAGAGTTCGGGCTGCTGACCGAGAGTGAGGCCGGCGATCTGGAGGCCAGTGGCTATCCCGAACAGATCGCGATGGGCGAGTCCGAACAGATGTATTTCACGGTCACCAACCACGAAATGGAGACAACTGAGTACGTCGTCGTCGTGCAGTTGGCCAGAGTCGCGCCGACAGGAGAAGTAACTGAGCGGACACGCCTCGATAGTTATAACAACCGGACTGCAACTGGAGACCGCTGGCTGCAACGTCACATGGTTACGCCAGTACTGGAAGGGGAGCGCTTGCGGTTGACGTATCTGTTGTACAGGGGTGGCCTCCCGGACCAACCCACAGCTGAAAATGCGTACCGTGAGACCCACATCTGGGTCGACGTAACGTGAGCTACCAACGACAAGAACCTGCAGGTCGGTCTTAGACAGTTTGATGATTATTGTAGGACAGGCCAACTCATGACTGGCTGAGCGGCTCGGAGCGGCTACCGAGATTATTGGTGTCCTCCACCGACACGAAGTTTCGAATAAACGCTTCGTACTGATCGATCACGGCTGCCGGGGCGAAATCGGTCGCACGCTCAACCAGCACATCGCTCGGGAGTGGATCGTCGAGCGTCGTCTGGATGGCCGCTGCAAGTCCTTCGTCGTCATCGACATCCACGAGTGGACCAAACTCACCGTCTTTGAGGATCTCTGCTGGGCCACTGGGACAATCGGTTGAGACGACTGGACATCCGCAAGCAAGTGCCTCGATGAGGACGGTCGGCAGACCCTCGTGGATTGAAGACATTGCGAGGACATCCGCATTCGCCATGTAGCCGTAGGGATTGTCGACAAAACCAGGAAACGAAACCACATCGTCGATACCTAACTCGGCTGCGAGCCTTTCGAGCTCGGTCCGCTTCGACCCACCACCGGCAACTATTGCACGCGTGTCCGGTCGAGCAGTATGGACCCGTTCGAAAGCGCGGAGGAACGACTCGAAGTTCTTCGCTCTCTCTAAGCGTCCGACACCGAGAACAACGTCAAGGTTCGCCGAGTCGGTCCAGGGATGATCCACCGACTCCCCTGCCTGCTCCTGTACCTCGGGGATTGGGATAGGGTTGTAGAGAACAGACACCTTCTCGCGGTCGACGCCGACATGTTCCACGACGCTGTTAGCGACACCTTCAGAGACGGCGACGAACTGGTCTGACTGATGGGCTAGATGACGCTGCAACCACTGGACAAATTTCTCTTTCGATTCCTCCTGCATCCCGAGCGTGGTATGTATTGTAGATATAGTGACGGTATCAGATCCAGACAGAACCTGTGAAATCATATGAATACTGTTAGCATATGTCATCTGTGAAAAAAGAATCTCAGGAGATCGTCGGGATAGATATCGGACCAAAGCGGGAACGCTTGCACCGATTCCTATCCCTGGAATCCGCCGCGTTCCGAGGTCGACAATATTTACATTCCCGCCGACATCGGACCGGAAATCCCCCTCGTTGTATGACACCACAAGATCTACCTCATATCCGCGCTTCGAGAGTCCGTTGGCGACAGAAACTGTCACACGCTCAGCACCACCGACTGTCAGAGAGGGAACAAAGAACGCTATTGGCCCAGTGTTTACCATCAGTTTCACAATCTGTGTGGGAGGGCTTGTTTATACTCACCTTACACCGATTCTCGGTGTGCATTTCTGACTCTTCGGCAGTGATTTGGTTGGTTCGAATCTCTCGAATCAGCTCGTCAGGTCGTATATTGGGTCGGACTGCCCTATGAGAGTGACACAACGAACTTGCAGACCAGACGTAGGTACCACAGAGCGGAGAATAATCCAGCTAACTCGTCCGTGTAGGGAGAGTATAATTTTGAGCACCGGTGTAGATTACGTGAGCAATGTGTGGAATCTGTGGTCAGTATCTTCGATCTGGCTCACCTGTAACTGATGATCTTGAACGTATGAACGATTGTCAGCGTCATCGAGGTCCTGACGATGACGGAATTTTTACAGATGGAAACGTCGGACTCGCACATCGACGACTCAGTATCATCGACCCCGAGAGCGGCGGACAGCCAATTCACAACGAGGACAGTACGGTATCCGTCATCTTCAACGGGGAGATCTATAATTACGGTCGTCTCAAAGATCAACTCATATCCGCTGGACACCGGTTTACCACTGAGACCGACACGGAAGTGCTGGTTCATCTCTATGAGGAAGAAGGTCCAAGTTTCGTCGACGAACTCGACGGAATGTTCGCGTTCGCTCTGTGGGACAGCGAGCGAAACCGTTTATTACTGGCCCGTGACCCGATGGGTATCAAGCCGCTCGTTCTCGCCGAAACGGACGACAAGCTTGCGTTTGCCTCCGAGCTCAGTTCCCTATTCGAGAGCGATATGGAACTTGGCGGCATCGACCGAGACGCACTTGCTCAGTACTTCGCATTCGGCTATATTCCGGCACCAAAAACGGCCTTCCGTAACGTCTCGAAGGTCCAACCCGGCGAGCGGATACTCATATCCGACGACGGTATCGACCGCGACAAATACCACGAGCCGTCGATCACTCCCCGTGACCCCAGTATTGACACCGCTGCCTCACACCTACGCTCGCTCATCGAATCGGCGGTCGAAAAACGTCTGATGGCTGATGTTGAACTTGGAGCGTTCCTCAGCGGGGGAATTGATTCGACGATAATCGTCGGGACGATGGCACAGTTACTCGATGAGCCGATAAAAACGTTTACCGTCGGCTTCGACCAAGATCGATTTGACGAGTCCTGGGCGGCACGAGAGGTGGCGTCTTTCCACGATACCGATCATCACGAGATCACGCTCACAGCCAATGACGTCCGCGAATCCGTGCCGGCTGTTCTGAATAAACTGGGGGAACCCTTCGCTGATCCGGCACTGATGCCGAGCTACGCTGTGTCTCGAGCCACGAAAAATAACGTCAAGGTCGCACTCTCGGGGGACGGTGCCGACGAACTGTTTGCTGGTTATGATAAGTACCGAGTTGAGTCCCTGTCAAAATACTATCGAGCGCTGCCATCGCAAATACGAAAATACGCCGTTGAACCGGCTGTGAATGCGCTACCAGCCTCGCGTGGGACTGCAATCGGCGACGCCGTATACAAAGGACAGTGGTTCATAAACCGAAGTGGAGAGCGATCGGTTCCCGAACGTCATTTCGATTTAATGCGTGTGTCCGATGACCAAGCTATCCAGTCCGTCACGAACGTTGACCCAATCGAAGCTGGGCAGACCACCCTCCGGACACAGCACGCCGCGATATCGCCCGAACTGACTGATCAGGCAAGTCTGGCACGGATACAGGCTGTTGACACCCGCTTGTCGCTCCCAGATCAAATGCTCACAAAAGTTGATAAGGCCAGTATGTACAATTCTCTTGAGGTACGTGTTCCGTTCCTCGATACTGATGTTGTTGAGTATGCACTCAGTCTCCCAACAGATCACAAACTAACTGGCCGTGATCGAAAACGCGTGCTGAAACGAGCCTTCGATGATGTGCTGCCGGAGTCTATCTTACAGCGAAGCAAGCACGGGTTCGACATGCCGATCGGTGAGTGGTTCAAACACGAACTCGCTGACGAGTTCATCTCGATGGTCCGTTCTACCGATCTGGGAATTCTCGATACCACTGCGGTTTTAAACCTATTCGAAGAGCATCTCAATGGAAACCACGACCACTCGCGGTTCCTCTGGACGGTATACGTTTTCAAACACTGGGCTCTGCGCATGCAAGAACAGGGAGTCCTCGAATAGGCAAACGAAGTCAAGGTCCAATGTGATCGCACGCCTCAATTTGGTCTCGCGAACCGGTTATAGAGGCGTATTACTCAAAAAATCGGACTATTAACTATACCCGTCTACCTGTAATGATTGGCCGAAATAAATGCACATACTCCGGGTCGCGCAAGATATCTTTCCTGAAACCGTCGGTGGTGCGCCATATCACATACATGCCCTGAGCCGCGATCAGGCTGCGATGGGCCACGAGGTCACCGTCTTGACTGTTTCGGACGATGTCGAAGAGCGGGTGGTCACTGATCAGAACGGGTACACTCTGATCAAACAACCGCCGAGGATAGAGCTCCTCGGCAATCAAATCTTCGCCAATACTGTTCGTGATTTGCGTGGTGTGGAAAACTACGACGTGGTTCATACCCACTCTCACCTGTTTTTCTCGAGTAACGTGGCCGCACTGTACTGCCGAATGGCTGATATCCCAGTTGCAATCACATGCCACGGCCTCAACTCACAACGAGGTCCGTTCTGGTTCTCGCGTGCACACCTGCGTACGCTGGGCAAGTGGACATACGATTCGGCCGATGTCACGCTTTGTTACACCGATGTCGAGCAATCTAAACTCCGTGATCTCGGTGTCGACGCTGACATCGCGGTTGTAAACAACGGAATCGATACCAGCCGCTTTACACCTACTGGACGAGATTATCCCCGTATCGCGAACCAGAGCGGTCAGGCAATTGTATTTGTCGGCCGCTTAGTCGACGGGAAGCGGCCCCAGGACGTATTAGATGCGTTCGATACGATACGAGATCGGTGTCCAGACGCATCGCTGTTTTTCTGCGGCGATGGCCCGCTTCGAGACAGTCTTGAATCGACGGCCGCTGATAAAGGACTCACAGATGCTGTGGAATTTCTGGGCCGTGTCCCATATCAGCAAATGCCCTCGGTATTCCGAGCAGCGGACCTCTTTGTCCTTCCGAGTCGGACTGAAGGGTTTCCACGGACAGTTATCGAAGCGTTAGCCTGTGAAACACCAGTCGTTGCCAGCAATCTTGAGCAGACCTCGGAAATAATTAACCAAACTGGAGAAACAGTCCAAGTCGGCAATGCTGAGGGATTCGCGACAGCGATTGTTGATTTACTTAGCGACCAGCACCGTCTCTCAGAACTCGGAGAGCACGGTCGAGAAATAGTCACGACGCGGTACAACTGGGAAGAAACAGTGCGAGCAACGACACAAATACTGGGCCAAGTGGCTGAAATCGGCGACTCTGTGATTCAAGAAAAAACGGAGTCAACCAGCAGCCCCACGCCCGTGATTAAGGACGAACTCTGAACGAATGACGTGTCGAGGCCCGACTGGTTCAGGTTGCTCAGTTCTATGCCCCTGTCGTACTTCGATAAAACAATCGATATTCAGTCTCAGATGGTTTATTGACGCTGCCCGTGGCCTGAATTCGATGAGAGTGATAGCCTCAAACGCGTTAGTTGCTGATTACTTAATATCTACTGTACATAAGAGTGCGAAAGACGTTGATATCACGCTGTGTGGCAGGTCAGAAGGGCAATAAATGAGTCACGAGACTAATCTTGATCAGGAGTCGTTTGACAGCTTTGAGTTCGCCAACCGCGACATACAGGAATATCTGGTCATACTCCTATCCGGTATTCTCGTCCTCGAGACCGTACTCTTCCTGTCCATCCAACCGGTAACCGGATATGAAACCTCGCTGGTAGATGGACTATCCCAGCTATTCTGGTTCGCTTTCTATTCGGTCCTGATTGGTGGAATATTGACACTGATAGCAGCAGCTATTACGCAAACGAGGTACTGGCGACACGGTCTTGGCCTCGTGCTTTCAAACTACGCGCTGTATTTCTTTCTGCCGAAAGCCCGCGGTTATCGGTTCTATGGACAGGGAACGGCAGACGCGTTGCAACACTTCGGCGACGTCAGGGCGATTCTGGAAACCGGCTCACTTCCGGGAATCTGGTACCCAGGCGAACATGTGTTGATGGCCGAGATGGCAATGCTAGGTGTCCCGATGGACGCGATGCCATATCTGGTAGCGTTGCTGTTTACGACGCTCCAGATTATCGGAATCGGGGTCCTTGTGAAGACACTCTCTGATAAACGAGGGAGTCTAGCGGCTGGATTAGCAGCTGGCAGCACGCTCCTGTATACGACCTTCCATCTCTCAAACCATCCGGCGATGAACTCATTCATGATCGTCCCAGTTCTCCTTACACTTACAGAACTGTATCGACGGAGCAACGACAATGAGTATCTTCTATTGATTCTCCTATTTGGTCTGTTTGTCATCTACTCGCATCCGATGACAACCTTGTTTATGTTGGGTATACTACTGTTGACTTCGGTTTATTCCGGGGTATTCGGACGACTTTCCCTGTCGTCCACCCCGCAACTCAGCCCGCGACTCGGCGTGGCCTTCCTTCCGCTCCTATTCGCTTGGCTCACCAACTTTGGCCAGACTCGTCAGGCTATAATAAAAGTCGTTGCGTCGCAGGATAACGCGAATCCAGCGGCTAGAGAGGTGCAGCGAGCGGGGTCCGTCCAGTTCTCCCCGGTGGAACTCGCTGAAAAATTCGTTACGCTGTATGGCTCGACCACAATTTACTTCGCTATCGCTGGGTTATTCGTCCTTTTCACCCTGTACTGGTTTCTCTCCAAGGGGATGCAGTACGAGTGGGGCTTTGGCTCAGTTCACTTTGTCGCGGGGATCGGTGTCGCGGCGACCTTCCTCTTGGGCAATCTTATCGTAAAAGGAATAATCAGAGTAAATAGATACGCACTCCTGTTCGCTGCAGTTCTTGTCGGACTGGCGCTTATTAATAGCGCTGTCAGGCGGCGCTCAGTAATCACGGTTTGCTTGACGGTGCTCGTGCTTTTGAGCGCCTGTCTCGCTGCAAATGCAGCCTACGAGCCAAACCGTCACATGACCTACGCAGAGTATGACGGGTCTCAATTCATGGCAACAAATATCGATGAAGGGGTTCCTATTCATGCAATGGATACGTCACACAAGATGGAAGCGTTCGTCTTGGGTACAAACCATCCGCGCTACTACCCTCAGAGTTTCGGTGTGGATAATAACTTGCCACGGAATCTTGGCTACTTTAGCCCGGATGTTATTGCATCTGACACATTCGGCCGAGGCTACGTCGTCACGAAGACACACGATGTCAAACAGCACACTGCTTCGTATTATACAAAAGACCAACAGGAGTATCTATTCCGTTACGATGAAGACAGTCTGGTGAGGATGCACAACGATCCGACAGCAAACAAGGTTTACGCCAATGGTGGGTTCACTGGCTGGTCTGTGACGCCCCAAAATTAGCCAGCAGCGTGACGCATAGCCAGACACTAACTTTACTTTGATACCCCAAACCACCACCAGCTATATGCCAAATCCGCTCGTTAGCGTTGTCCTCCCAACATACAAACGGCCGGACAAGCTTCGGAGTGCAGTACGGAGCGTCGCAGATCAGACGTACTCAAACATCGAACTCATCGTTGTAGATGATCATTCTCCGCAACCAGCAGCCGATACACTTGCTGGAGAGTCACTAGAGGGTATCGAAATCAACTGTGTCCGTCATCAAGAGAACAGAGGTGCGAACCAGGCACGGAACACAGGAATTCAACGGGCAGACGGGGAGTACATCGCGTTGTTAGATGACGACGACGAATGGGACCCGGAGAAGATTGCTCGACAGACCTCCGAGATGGAAGAAAGCGCTGACAGCGTCGGCGTAGTCTACACTGGCTGTGAGTATGATTACGGAGACTACACACGAGAGGTTATCTTTACAACCGAAGGGAACGTGACAAAGGATCTCCTTTTAGGTGAGTCATTCGGTGAATTCTCGACACTGATGGTCGCGACAGACATTATCCCACAAGCCGGCCTCCCTGACGAGCGGTTTCCCAGCTGGCAAGATAGAGAGTGGCTGATACGACTCTCGTTACACACTGAGTTTCGCGTAATCACGAAAGCATTGACACGCCGAAATTGCCCCCAAAGTGCGGACCGAATCAGTAACAACTACACTGAAAAACGAGACACCTCCTACCCGCTGATGGTCGAGAAACATCGGGCGCTCGCTGCGCGGTACGGACGAAAATATGAGCGGGCTTTCCTCGCGTCGCTGCTGTTCACTCTCGGACAGGAAGCGCTACGCGCCAGAGCATACTCCGATGCGAGAACACAACTACTTAAATCAGTGTATTACTGGCCGTTTCGAACTGACAGGTGGATGTTCGTACTCGCTGCGCTCGGGGGCAGATTCAGCTACAAACCGGCAAAAAGCGCAATGAAGACTCTCAACTCGATTAAAAATGAAGCAATTACGAAATGAGACGCTCTAGATAGATGCTCTGCATAGCCCTTTGGTAGTGTTTTTACCCGCTGCTTCATACTTCGTAGGGGTGTCTTTACTATACTGTTGTAGTAGCCAACCTCTGGTAGTATGGATTTCGACGTAGAGAACGTCCTGATATATGTTGACGACGCTGTCAGATATAACGCAATTAACGACGATCTCGCGAAGCTCGGGCAGACCCACAAGACCGTTGCAGCATCAACACACACGCCCACGTCGTTTGGGAGTCTACTGACTGGGCTATTGCCACCGAACAACAACATCCACAGTTTCAAGCATTCTGTACCCGTGAACGTCCGCTCAGTATTCGATATTGAGAGCCACGGAGTTTCAATAGCTGCTCAAGGCGGCATGAACAACAGTATTGCGGAGATGTTTGCTAATCCCCCGCGAAAATCGATTAACGACATCGAGCCCCCCTTTGTCCACGTTGCGCGTCGTCCCGGTGGCCACGCGCCGTATAACGGATTTGACTGGGACGACTACGAATACCGCAGCGAGACAGCTCTTGAATACCTCTGGCGCGTATCGTCAGACCCGCACACGGCGCGAGAAGACTACTACAACGGTGTCGACCGCTCGTTCGAAGAGTTCAAGAGCGTACTTCAGACGCTCGAACGCAGGGGGCTTCGTGAAGATACCCTCGTCATCTATACCAGTGACCACGGCGAGGTACTCGGAGAATACGGGTACTTCGGACACACACACCTTGCGACGCCTGAAGTCGTTTACGTTCCGACATCGTTCATTCATCCGGATCTGGCGCCCTCTGATGAGAACGGGCTCTTACATCATGTGGACATCTTACCGACGGTCGCGAGTGCGATGTCCTCCAAACCTGATTTCGGTCGGGTGGATGGAAACAGAGAAGGAGAGGGTCGGACGACTGGGTACACACATCTGAACCACATTCGCTACGGCTCGTTACCGGGACCCATTGAGAAAGTCGTCAGTCTCACTGGCGGGTTTGAGCGGACGATCAAGAGCCTCTGGGACGAACATGGTGGTCACACGTTTGTCGACGGGCACAAAACGACGTCATCGATCATCTATCTGGCACTGCTACTGCAGAAGCCCTTCGGACGACAGGTCTTCCACAACAAGAAGATTCGAGACTCATATCGTCGATTCACCCCGGGACATCAGTCGTATGGCAACCCACAGTTTACCGCGGAGGAAGCGCGGGCGGATATCGCGGCCATCCTCTCCGGAGAGAGTGAGGAGGAAGTACGTGACATCGACGAAAGCACGACAGAACAGCTCGAAAACATGGGCTATCTCTGAGTATGATCGTTCGCATGAACACGGAGTACACGCTCCATCGCAATAGCACACAACCAAGCGGAGTAATACAGGAATGACAGCGGAGCGTACGACCCTCTGGTACTTCATCGGCGCGCTTGTCGTCGGTGGTGCCGAGCGCACACTTGTTGACCTAGCGAATGAGGTCAATGGAGACGAGTATGACGTCACCATCTGGACAATATTTTCTACGAATCCGCTTGCGACAGACCTCTCACCGGACGTCACCGTTCGGTCGCTGACGGACGCTGGTCGTGTTGCGAATGGGGCGATAGATGGAGTCGAAAGCCCACTCGTCTATTTGTTCGCCCCGCTCAAGTTCTGTCTCGTCGCCCGCCGTGAACAACCCGACCTCATACAGTCGTTCCTTTTTTACGACAACGTAATCGCCAGGATCGCTGGCGTGTTCTGTTCTGCAACCATTATTACCGGCATTCGAGAAGTCCCTAATGAGGAACCGTTTGTCCGCCGTACTCTCGACCGGATGACGATATCACTCTCACACGCTATCGTTTCGAACTCCACAGCGGGACGGGAATACGCCATTGAACGTGGTGCAGACGAAGAAAACGTGGCGGTGGTCTACAATGGGCGGGACGTACAACAGTATCGGACAACAGACCCGGCGAACCTGCGATCAGAGCTAGACATCCCGACGGAGGACACTGTCATCGGAACCGTCGGTCGTCTTGTTGAGCGGAAAGGACACTTTGATCTCCTCGATGCATGGCCAACTATCGTCTCCGAAATCCCCGACGCACATCTTGTTTTCGTCGGTGATGGGGCCGACCGAGAGCGGATGACGGAACGAGTCGATTCACTCGGCTGTGCTGATTCAATTCATTTCCTCGGCACTCGACAGGATGTTCCAGCAATTCTCGGCTCGATAGATGTCTTCGTCTTCCCCTCTCACTACGAGGGGCTCCCAGGTGCAGTGATCGAAGCCATGGCTGCTGAGCTTCCAATCGTCGCGACACCTGTAGACGGGACTAGCGATCTGTTGGAGAATTACCGGACGGGGTTGTTCGTCGACGTACAGGCACCCGACGAAATTGCGTGGGCGACTATCCGCCTACATCAGCACCAGTCCCTTGCCGAAACGCTCGGAACCGCCGCAGGGCAGCGAGCGGCGAGCGAATTTACGACTGAATCGATGGTCGACGGCTTCGAGAGAGTGTATCGGGAGCTGGAAAAGGGCCCTGAAGAGACCGTCTACGCACAACCGCTGACCGAGTAATGGCTCCCCCGAAATTTTATTTGGAGAGTAGCATCAGTATATTTTACTTGGTTTGTGTAAAGTGATCGATATGGCTAAAGAGACGCCGAATCATAGCTATCAGCGTCCGGATCGTGGAACACAGGACTGGCATATCCCGCTGAACGAAAATTTCTCTCGCATCGACACGGAAGTCGAAATCAAGGATGCTGCAGAAAACTTGGACCAGTATCAACCGAAGGCGGGTGCCAAGTTCCTCGCAACAGACTCGCGACGTATCTTTTTTGGAGACGGGGAGGAGTGGCTGGAGTTCGGTAGCGCGGCAGGACTCGCTCGCTCGGTCTCACTTGGCGAGAACAGTGGGAGAACCACAGTAATGAGTGACGGAACGTTCATCGCTCAACCGGGGCAGCTCCAGGATGTTATCGATACCGCATCTACTGGATCTGAGTTCGGGCAGGCTCCTGCACAGACCGTCAAGATGGTATCCGGTGAGACGTACGAAGTATCCGAGACTATCCGTCTAAAAAGAGGTGTCAGACTGGAGTGCAATGGGGCTAAAGTAGTTCCGACAGGTGATTTCAACGTCTTTGAGCTCGCCCGTGATACCGTTCTCATTGACCCGTTTGTCGATACCCGCGGCAAAAGCTGGAGTTCGATACAGGTCGTTATCGGTCCTCAAAACGCACAAAAGTTGGATACAGCCAACCGCGCTTGGGTGAAAGACGCATACCTCCTTGGAGATACAGGCAAGGGCATCGGCATACAGTTCCGTGGTGGTTCGAAACCCTGCTCGATGCAGACCGCAAACGGAACCATCGATGGGTTTGACCGGGCCATAGATTTCTACGCTACCGGTGAGAACCGTGATTCACAGGGCGACTGGTCGAACGGGAACCAGTTCTGGGGACGGATACAAGATTTCCGGATCGGGATTAGTATGCGGTCGGACGGTGCGGAGGTAAGCGGAAATACCGTTCGCGTCCAGACTCAGCCCGATCCAGAGGTAAGTGAATGGCTCTGGAAAATGGCGGACGATCCACGTGAGTCCCGAGACGATAATATATACATGATGAAAGGCAATACGGTAATGGCATATCCCTGGGACGTATCCTCGTTCAAGCGGAACAACTCATACTATTCAGAGAGTGATCGAGATGCACCATTCTGGTTTATCGGACGCGGTCGCCGGTATGGAAACTCACTTGTGGATATGAGCGGGGCGCGAGGAAACCAATACGTGCTCAACAATTCAGATACACCAGACAGAAATGGTATCTTTACTGCACACGGTGGATTTGTCGTCGGGACAACGGAATACGAGACAAACCCAGCTTACCAGCGAAATGACAGCCGAAATTGGCACCCTCAGTCGCGCAATGAGAACAAGTAGACCGCTATATCGCACGCTATGATGGCATAGCGAGTCCTACGAGGGTTAGTTCTTCGAGTCCTCGTGCCACATCCGACTATCGCTGTTCCGCTGGTACGCAGGCGGGTGTGAGAACTGTCTGGTGCCGGTGACCTTCCCACCGTGATAGGTGAAAATCCCGTTCCGATCTGGGTAGTCCGAATTGTTGACGATGTACTGGTTCCCCAGCTTCCCGGACTGGTCAACGAGTGAATTGCCGTAGTTTATTCCTTCGCCGATATACCATAGCGGCGGCTTCCGATCGTCGCTCTCGGCGAACGGATTGTTGTCCATGTAATTGTTGTTATCCCACGGATACACCATCATGGTATTCCCGGACTTCCGGTACATATTGTCGTCTCGCTCGCTGTCAGAGCGGGGATCGTCCTCCATGTACCACAGCCACTCGCTCACGTCGTTGTCGGGTTGGACCATCAACTTGAAGACGTTCCCCGAGACTTCAGCGCCCTCAGAGCGCTGGTTGACGCCAACGCGGAAGGCCTCTAATGAGCCGTAGAACTGGTTCCCGTTCGACCAGTCGCCCTGTCCGCTGTAATCGTCCCCGTTGGCATAGAGGTCAATTGCGATATCGAACCCGTATATTGTTCCGCTAGCGATCTGCATCGAGCAGGGTCTCGTCCCGCCCAAGAACTGCAGTCCGATGCCCTCCCCGGGAGTGCCCCAGAGATAGGCGTTTTCAACGGTTGCGCGGTTCGCCAGTTCAATCTTGTCTGCGTCCGGTGCGCCGACGACGACCTGTGTCGAGTTCCAGCTAACAGACCGGGTATCAATGAACGGATCGATGAGCTGTGTCCCACGGTACATCTCGATGACGTTGAAGTCGCCTTCCGGAATAATCCGAGCACCGTTACACTCGAGTCGGACGTTCCGTCTCAGCTTGATAGTATCTGACGGGAAGTAGTTCTCCCCGGAGACGAGCTTTACAGTCCGGCTCGGGCCCTGTGCCCATGTATGTGACTTCGACGCCTGATCGATTACGGACTGTACTTCGCCCGGCGGGGCGATGAGCGAACCGTCGTCGGCTTCAGAAACTGAATCATCGGATGAACTGAGGCTCCCGACGCGGTTCCAGTTGGTGCCGTCGCCAATGTATACTGTGCCGGTATCGGTCGCTAGGAACTTCGACCCTGTCTTCGGTTCGTACTGACTGATGTTAGACTCAGCGTCCCGGAGTTCGACGTGATTGTCGAGTTTTTCGAAGTTTTCGTTAAGCGGTACGTGCCAATCGAGCGTGCCCTCCGCGGGCGTGTTGTATCGTTCTGCCATTGATCTAGTGTGTTATTGGGTACCCCCGTACCCATCCATTCCGTAGCCTTCGCTGCCGAAGTCGTCAGTATCTGACTCGGTTGCAGTCTCGGTTTCTGTTGCTGTCTCAGTTTCAGTTGTTGTCTCCGTCTCTGCCGCTTCATTGAATTCGAACCAGTTGAAGTCAATGCCGGAGCCGATTGCCTTCACTTGGATGACGTGAGTACCACTATCCTGAACCGTTACGTCAGGGAGGGTTGCTGTCTCCCATGCTGTCCAGCCACCGGTATTTGGCACATCTACTGTCCCAAGTTGCTCACCGTCGAGGCTGAACTGCAGTTGCCTGGTATCGCGTGTCGTCGCAACGCGGACGTTGATGTCGTATGTTCCGGCCGGCACCTCAGCGGTATATTCGAGCCATTCGCCGTCCTCGAAATACCCGACGTTGTACGTCCCGGAACTGTCCTGCGTTTCCCGGATATCGACGTCAGAGCCCCGATAGCCGAGGTCGTACTCATTACCAGCAGTGGTATCATGATACGACACGCCTTCGCCGCCTAGGTCGTATGCTTGTGATTGTATCCTGCCGGGAAGCGTCGGAACGTCGTCGAATGGTTGGTTCTCAGCGATTTCGAACTCAGCCCAGTTGAAATCGATACCTGATCCGACGGCTTCGACCCGAAGCACCTGTTGTCCGTCAGCATCGATGGTAACATCTTCTAACGTGGCAGTCTCCCACGTCGTCCATCCACCTGTGTTGGGAACGTCGATGGTTCCTAATTCTTGATCGGCGAGGTAGAACCTGAGTTGCCTATCGTCTCGCGTTGTTGCAACGCGGGCCCTGAGGTCATACTGACCAGGCGAAACATCGACAGAGTATTCGAGCCACTCGCCGTCCTCGAAGTAACCGATGTTGTACTCACCGGTGCTGTCTTGTGTCTCTCGGATGTCGACATCGGTGTCACGATAACTGGTGTCGTACTCGTTCCCAGCGGTCGTATCGCTGTATGATATTCCTTCGCCACCTGTGTCGAAATTTTGTGCCTTGATGCGTCCGGGAATCGTGACTCGAGTCCCATTGTATGGTTTTTGAGTCTCGATTTTCTCGAATTCGACCCAATTGAATTCTACACCGGAATCCAGTGCTTCGACGCGAAGCGTCGATTGCTGGTCGGATTCGATTTCGATGTCTTCTACGGTGACTGTTTCCCACGAGGTCCAGTCGCCCGTATTGGGGACCGTAACAGTTGTGAGGCTACGATCTCCAATAGACAGTTCGAGTCGCCCGTCAGAAAGTGCCGACGCCACTCGGACACTAATATCGTACGTTCCAGATGTGGCATCGATTGTGTACTCGAGCCATTCTCCGGCCTGGAAGTAGCCGATGTTGTACTTTCCGGACTCGTCTTCGGTCGGCCGGATATCAACGTCAGTATCTCTGTTTGCGGAACCGTAGATATTTCCACCAGACGTGTCGTGGTACGCCTCGCCTTCGCCACCGATGTCGAAGTTCTGCGCCTGGATACGGCCGGGAATAGCTCTGACAGACCCTTCATACGGTGACTGAGACTGCGTCGTGCTATCCGTTGAAATGGTCAGTGAGTAATCGCCACCGCTTCGACCGATGTCCATGACTTGCAGGTAGTGTGTGCCGCTGGCCGAGAGCGACTCCGGGAGGTACACCGGTGCATCCGAACTCGCGTACGCCTGTGAGAGTAGCTCCCCGTCGGGGTTGAACAATCCGAGCGCAGCAACACCCGTGTCTGTATCCGGTGTGAATTCAACCGCCACGTCTTCGCTGTCGGGTCTGAACGCAAATAGATCAGAGGAACCAGGAGACAGTGTTGTCGAGAGTGGGGAATCGATACTGAGGCTGCTGATCGAACGTGCCTTAGTGGCGTCTTCGGCTACCTTCGAAACATCGACTGCGGTGAGCTGTGTCGTAACTGCAGGCTCACCACCGTAGCCGACTGTTGCTGCTGACCCTCCCGTGGTAGGACCTCCTTTACCGGCACATCCTGCCAAGGAAGCAACGGCAACACCTGCCAATTTCATGCACGTGCGGCGGTCTACGACGGTTGTTCCCGTCGTACTACTATCATCTCGCGATACGTCACCACTGTCGTGCGAGCGATTCTGTTCTTCGTTGGTCACACTTCGGTAATCCCTATTTACTATTTTATCCCTTGTTACCGGTTGAGTTTTGTTTACATGATTTTTTACTCATAAGCTACTTTTTTGCATACCAGATTTTAAGAGAATCTTATGATTGAAATTGACATCTGAGAAATTATTCTTCATTTAGCACCATTGTACTGCGGTGTATCTTGGATGTTAAGATGATACTACCGTTCCATATCGCCTTCATTTGCGGCTATCAGATTCGTTCTGTGATGAATAAATAGGCCTATATTACAGAGTCTTGTTTCAGAGACCACGTCACCATCTGCTCAGGTTGTCTTGTGGATTCAAGATACTCAAGGTGTTCTCGAGGGGTTCATAATCTCTATCAGTCCGTCTGATAGTCGTGGTATTCTCAGCAATGATTAACGAATGGCTGCCGTTCCCGTGTCTACCTGCCAATCGTAGGGACTCCTGGAGTACATTCAGTTCAGTGGCCGTCCCCATGAGATATCTCATGCAATGCGTATTCTCGCGAGCTGAGTGAGTCGCTCCCGTAGAGTCCCTTCTCACTCCGCCGTTGGGTCTTCGACACCAACCTGACACCGACGTTGCAGCGCCTCCTTCTCGTCTGCCAGACACGACAACGAGATGATGGTGTCTCTGTTCAGGAGAGATGTCTGAAACGAAATGTGGTTACCCACCGCGACCCCGCTGTAGAGAGCTCTTGATGTCCGGTATTCTTCCAATCCGGTCCGGCCAAATATATTGAGGCTACCGCCGTGGTGGGCCACAGTGATGTGGAATCGTAAAGTGTCGTACGTTCCTCGAAGCGAAGCTGCGACCTCTGTGGATATCTCTCTGGGGGATTGTCCAAGCTGGCCCTCGTGCTCGGATGAAACAGTCGTCCCATCATCGTCAATGGAAGCGATCTCAGTCGTCTCCCCCTCAGCGATTCCGATGAACCGTTTTTCAACGATTTCACCTTGATTTACGAGCAGCATCTGATCCAACCAGCGACCGCCCTGTAAAAACGGAAGGACGCCAGCAAGCATTGTTCGACGCTTCATCGCGCTTTCCCTCTCTGTTCCCCGAACCGACTGATCTGGATTGCCTGTCTCATTTTGATCACGCAAACGTATCGAATATTGACTCAAGGTTCTGCTTGACTTCCCAATTGAAGCTAAACATGAGGGCCAAAGCTAGGGCCACATATACTCCGATACCGACCAGAACTATCAGAATAAACTCCAGTACCGGCGCATTGAGAGTCACCGTCTGATAGACGTAGGTCACTGCGGCTGCCATCCCAAGACTTGCTGCCAGTGGATAGGAGACCTCTCTGAGCACTCGAACCGGAGACGCCTCAATTGTTCGGGAAATCAGATAGACGTCTATCGGCATCATTGGGAAGATATAGATCCCCGTAATGAGGGCTGCGGTACCCTCAATTCCGTACAGCATCGTGGCCGGGTAGATGAATATAGCAATGAGAATCACACGTACAGCGGAGAGTTTAGCGATATAGTCCGGTCGTCCAACCGCCTTCCAGACTGGTCCCATCGTCGCACCCATCGAACGCAGGAGCCCGTAGATAGCTAGCAACTGCATTACTGGAACCATTGGCTGCCATTCTGGGGTAAAGAATGCTGCGACAAATGCGGGTGCGACCGCCGCAATACCCACCGCCGCTGGGAACGATGCCAAAGTGGTCATCCTGAGTGTCCGGAAATATCCCGATCGGAGCTTCTCGACATCTTTTTGAACTTTCGAATACGCCGAAAACGTCACACTGGAGATCGTCTGTGTGATTTCGGTCGCTGGCGCGTTCGAGAGCCGGTAGGCGAGTTGGTAAAACCCCAGTGCGCTCGCCATGAGCGCCCAGCCGACAAATGCGTCGTCTCCTCTGCTGTACAGGAAATACAAGATGGAATTGGCAGTCATCCACTTCCCGAAACTGTAGCGCTTCTTCGCAATATCGAGGTCAAAGGCAGGCCATGGTCGGTATCCGTCCGCGATATACGAGACGAGAAACCGAGCGGCGTCGCCGGCGATATATCCGATTGCCAGTGCATAGACGGTTGGATCATACAGAGCTATGCCTACGGTGACGACGAAGTATGCCACCGCACCGCTGACTCTGTAGACGAACTCTTTGTGGAAATCTAGACTCTTCTGAAAATAGACGACAGCAGGGTTTCGTAACCCAACAATGAACGGCGAGAGAGCGATGACCCGAAATAGGTTGGTCGCAGCAGGTTGGTTAAACAACGAAGCGATAAACGGAGCCCCGAAGAACAGGATCAAGGCGATTACTGTCCCTCTAGCTGTCTCGATTGTCCAAGCCGTGTCGAGTTCGTCGTCAACGTTGTCCTTCTCGGCCTGTATCAGTGCGGACTTGATGCCCAACTCTGAGAATTTCTTGAGTGAGGATAGCGTCAGCAGCGCAATCCCCATCAACCCGAATGCACGTGGAGATAACAGTGAAGCGACGATGATCAGTAATAGCAGCTCTAAACCCCGTTCAGTGACGTTCATTGCGCCGACCCAAACGCCACTTTTTACAACTTGCTCCATGACATCGTCACTGGCTGGGAGCAGCCGTTTTATCAACCGTTTCAGTTTATCTAGCATTGTCGTCCGAACTCCCCGTCACGTCTGTGGCGAGCTAATATAGTAGATCGACTGACGGACACCAGTGCGTTCTGCCCACTCAATACTCTGTATTGCTGTGCCTGCATAGACTCTCCGTTGCTACACACTTCGGATACCATCTGTTTGTTATGAACGGGATAACTGCAATACGGCTGAACTATCAGGCCCCCCTTGACGGTGCCTCTAGACCGGCTATAACTGGTCAAGTATACTGGATTTTACTGATTGTCAGCTGTGAGTACTTGTCCGCTTTCGACCATTGACTCCAGCGGGTTGTCGTTGATCTCAAGCGGGAAGTCAACTCGTCCGCACCGGCGAGCGGACTCCCAGCATCCGAATATAAGCTCGGTCGCTTGCAGTGCATTATCTGCTGAAAGTTCAGGTTCACGACCTGTGGAAAGCGCGTCGACGGTATCTGCTATGGCACGGTCGATATAGCTTTCCGGTCTTGCGCTTTCTACGGTGGCTCCCGGCATTCGAGCGCTGATTTTCTGCTTTGCAGCGTCGAATATTGTCTCGTTAGGACCATGTACGTCCTCTCCGTCGGTGTCGATTGTTTTCCAGCTTTTCCCAGTTCGGATCCGTAGAGGAACCTCGCCGCCAATTTCTATGACTCCATTTGTACCCAGCAGTCGCATATGACAGTCGACAATTCCACCGTCCCCTGTTGATGCAAGCCCGTTGACACCGTTCGTATACCGCCACTGTGCGATGGCCTGATTCTCGTTATGAGCCCCAAACTGTACGTTTTCCTCGCTGTATTCGATCCCAGCCATCACCCATTTTGCCATCGCTTGATCAGTGAAGTACCCACAGAGGTCAAACAGGTGTGACCCGTAGTCGAACAGATTCTTCCCACCGAGCTCGATTCGCTCTAACGTACCTATCTTCCCGTTTTCAAGCAGCGATTTGGCCTTCCGGAACGGCTTTCCGAATCTGCGTTGATGATTGAACGTGAGTTGGATGCCGGCCCGCTTACACGCCGACACCATTGTTTGACAATCTTCCCATCTTGTTGCCATCGGCTTTTCGCAGTGGACCGCGTCCATTACCCCACTTTCAGCACACGTCGTCACGACAGGTGCGTGAATATGAGGCGGAACACAGACACTGACGATGTCGGGTTCGACAGCATCAAGCATCTTCTCAGTATCCGTGTAAACGTTTCCGTCCGGGAGATCCCATCGTTCACCGAAGTTTTTCGCATTCTCTGGGACGACATCGGCACAGGCGGTAAGTTCACATGAATCTAAGCGCCTGTACGCGCTTGCATGTCTATATGCCATCGCGAACCCGTCGGTATCCGGGTCGTCCGGATCTGCACCAGTCCCAATGACTGCGACAGTGTACGTCATCGATTGAGAGTGGGACAGTAGCCTCAATAGTAGTAACCTCGTACTGTTCACTCAGACAGCCTACAACGACCAACTACTCTCGCAATATGACTGTGACAATATTTGGGATTATATCTTGTTTATTAGTATTCGGCCATCTTATGTAGTTCTAAAACAGACACGGTGTATTATATGAGTGCTAACCACTCCGATCTTGTCGGATCTAATCAGAACATCAGATCAACGACTAAGCATATGTTCAGTCGTGAACTGCCCACGGTCCGTTCCTGATCAAACTTCTCTTGCCAACCAAACCAGTCAACGTTTACTTCCAGTGATCTTTGCACGCGTGGTATCTGGGGCCCTGTCCGTTCTACATGGTGATCAATGACCGGCTATGGTACAGCAGCTAACAGTATGACGTGTTTACTAAAACGCTCTCCGTCACTGGACTCCTGTTAATGATGGACGAAAATAGCCGCCGACATAGGGTAGCTACAGGAGCAAGAAGGCTTACACCACCGTACTGATGCCTTCAGATGAAGAAATCAAAACCACGGGGTCGAGGCAGGCCACCCGACGGACCATTCTTGCTCTTGTCGCGACTGGAATTTCGTTTGTTGCTGCAGTGCTTGTAAAGCGGGAAATTTTGTATCGTGGGTATGGTGGGGGCGGTTATGGTGAACAGAGCTTTGGCGAGTAATTTCTCTGGACTTTCGTCAAGGAAAGAACTGTGAACAGTAGCTGCCAGCCTGTCTAAATCCAAC
>NZ_AOLQ01000014.1 GCF_000337775.1 Haloarcula vallismortis ATCC 29715 | reverse complement strand
ATGGGAAGAAGCCTTTAGACACCGACCAGATTGGTTTTATAAACACCGGTTTATCGGTTTACAGTATGAACAGTCTTCACACCTATGAGGTGATCTGCAATTCCTGAAGACGAGGAAGATGACTCCTGGGTAGTCGAAGAGCCCCACCCTGTAGACGAGGATGAAAGCAGCGATCAAGAGTACGATGGTTGGGTAGTAGATCCTCCAAGCCCTGTAGATGAAGATGATTCAGATTCTGAAGAGTCTACCAGTTCAAGTGACTCGTCAACTTCGACAGATTCCGGTTCAGGGTCCAGCAGCGGCTCGTCTTCAAGCAGCTCGGACTCCGGCGGATCTTCTGACAACGACTCATCTACATCAGTAGTAGTAACTGGGGGGCCAGGACAGGAAGAAGATCAACAGGTCGTTGGCCAGGGAGACACAGTGGAGGAAGCACGTGCAGACGCAGCCACTAACCAGAACTTCGACGCCGATGAAGGCGACCCAGTAGACGAAGCAGAAGAAAGCCTGGGGACAGACCAACCTGAGATTAACCCTGGTGATGAAGAAAACGAGGAGACAAATGTAGTAGTAACTGGGGGGCCAGGACAGGAAGAAGATCAACAAGTCGTGGGGCAGGCGCAGACAAGACAAGGTGCACGGGTGCAAGCCGCAGCTAATCCACGGTTCGACGCCGATGAAAGCGACCCTGTCGACGCCTACGAAGAAGCACTACAGACAGGACAAGGTGACGGCACGGAACCAAGCCAAATACAAAGAGGACGCCGATCACCAAGCAGAGAAAGAGAGAGAAAACCAGAAAGAACCGAATCACAAAATCAGGAACCAACTCTAACGGAACAACCGTTTTCAGAAGCGCGGGAAGCATACTTCAACGCACAACAAACAGATACTACAGAATCCTCATTTATACCTACTGACGCAGGGAAAACAGCGACGACAACAGAACTACAAAATACAGGTGCCAGAGAAGACCTGAGACAGGAATTTGAACAGGGGGTTTCACCAGTTACACAATTTATTAACACTCCTGAAGAACCTGTAGACAGTCTTCCTGACAGGGAAATAGTCCCTGCTCCACGTTTTGAAGACGGTGAAACACCTGAATTTACTACAGAAGATGAACAGCTCTACTTCGTAGCTGGAAACGAATACGGGTCAGGTACAGAAGTACCTGGAAGCAACTTCCTTGCACAAGACGTAAGACAAGAAGACCTTCCAACAGCTGATTTCAACGCAGGACAGGTCGGAGTAGACGTCTCTGAAACCTTAGAACCTGTTACAGGTGAAAGACCTGCTGAAAGTATTGGAGTAGTCTCAACAGCCGGAGTCCAAGCAGCAGAAGGAGTAGCAAACATACCTTCTTTCCTTGAACAATTAGCTCAAAACCCGGGTGCTACATCAAGCGCAGCAGTTCAGTCACTCTCCAGAACGGTTAGCAGCACCGGCAACCCTACGAACTTGGACTCGCCTCAAAGCTTCGAAAGACAAGCTGAACAAGACACACTTCTTGCAGGTGCCCTCGCCTTCCCTGTCGCAGGAGCATCGGCAGGAGGCAGAGTCACCGGTGTAACAGATTCAGGAGGCGTCACAACAGCTGCACGAAGAGCATCTGGAATAGATACTGCACGAGCTATACGTAACAGAGTATCCGGCAACGCAGAGACACAGAACCGTATGAACCCTCCTCGAAGACGGTTTGGCAGAAGAGAAACCGTGTTAAGAAGAGATCCAACATACTTAGAAGAGTTATCCAGTGATATAGACGATTCAAGCGTCCCAAGCAACCCAGGGCAACGTGACCCTGGTGCAGCCGGGCAAGACATACTGGAGGAAGACAGAAGAGCACCAGGAGGTGAGAACGTGGTTGTACCGCAGAGACAGAACAGGCTGGGATCGCCTGTTCAAGAGGAAGGGTTTACTCAAAACGAGTTAGAGGTTTTAGCAGAAGATGAAGTCAGCTTCGAAAACGTAAACCCGGATACTCAAACAGATACCGGAGGTTTCGGCCCGGAAGCTTTAGCAGAGATAAGAGGCCGAGACCCTAGTGAATTAGACGGTGCTTCTCTGACGGATGAGTCAATCGGCCAGCAAAACCGTTTGGAAAGTGATTCTGAGGCTTTGGAAGAAGTTGCTTCTGATGTAGATGCGGAAGATGTGCCGTCACGGACACCTCAGGATCAGCGGCAAGGCGAGTCTGTAACGGCTTTTGACCGGAGAGAAAGCGTCCAGAGATTCGAAGATAGGCGGCAGGGAGCAGGTTTAGAAGAAGTCCGAGACACGTTTGAGGCACGGACTGTTGAACAAGGCGGGAGACGTGAATTTGTTCCTCAGGAGACCGATGCCTTCGATCCTTTGGATACTGTAGACGAAGACCGGTTTACACGTACAGAGCTTGAGGCTTTGAGACGTGGAGAAGTAACTCCAGAAGAACTCGAGAATCTTGAAGGTGATCTGCCGGAGAATCTTGATGATTTCCAAGATGGTGAAGGGTTCACGCAGGATCAGGTCAATGCCTTGCGGCAGGACACTGGTGAAGTAGAGAACCCTGGTAGAGATATGAGGCAAGTAGTTGAAAATAGAATAGATGACTTCCTCAACCCCGATCAGTCAGGGGTTTTCCCAGGTCAGCTCGTGCCGGAGCAAAAGAGGAGAGGCGGTGATATTGAAGCAGATACAGCCGACAGCTCATTCAACAGGCCTGTCGAAGAACCAGAAATGAATGACTTCGGAGACTTCGAGAGGATAGATGTACGTCCACAGCAAAGCCAGAGAACCGGGAGCTCATCCCCCGGGGACGTTGACAGCGAAGCAGATCTGAACCCGGTAAGAGACGATACATACGACCGGTTAGACGACGTCTCATTCGAAAGCCGCAGAAGCCGTTCAAGATCAAGAAGCAGAAGCAGGTCACAGAGCCGTGCAGACACCGATACAGACGTAGGAGTAGGCTTGTCTCAAGGAGCTGTACTGTCTCAAGACATGGAAACAGATACTGCGCAGGTATTCGAGCAGCAAACCGGTCCAGAAACAACTCCTACTGACATAAACAGTAGGACCCCGTTCCTAGACGCTGATCCGTCAGGAAGCGGCGGAGATACTGGAGACGGATTCAACCGTGTCAGACAGCAGGATACACCGGTTAGAAGCAGAAGTGACAGTAACCGGGTCCGTGAAAATGATCTGCCGAGAGACCGTGACATCGGGTTTAACGAGGAGACTGAAGACAGTTTAGTTGATACTGAGGAAGAAAGTAGCAGCGGAGGCAAGCCAGAGGAGGAAGAGTACCTGCCAAGTATCGGCGGGATCTTCTCAGGCAGGACGATTTCACCGGAGGAAGCAGAGGAACTCGAACAGCAGGGTCTCTCCGGCTTGGAGATCCGCCCGGTCGTAGCGGATACGCAGGAGCCTGAACAGGCCTCCGTCGACACCGATGTGGGCAGTGTGGATCCACTGGCAGCAGACGCACGGGCTTAACCGTGTTGAGCGACAGCAAAGCCTGACAAACCAGGCAGCTCCACGTTTACTTCATCCCCTTCTTCCAAGTTGAGATCCTCAAAGCTCTCCAGCAAAAACCTGTAACCCGTCTCCGGCGTGTAGAACCGGTTCGGCGGCAAACACTTCCTTTCTACCACTGTCATATCTTCGTCGAGAAAGTACAGGTACAGGTCGTCGTAGACAAAGACGGTGTCAACCATTGTCCGGGCTACCTTTCCAAGGTCGAAGAACATCTTACCACTACTCCGGAATCTCAAACCCTTCAACTTCTCATAGAAGGTTTCAGCTTTCTCAGTTACGACACGTTCTTCAGGCAGCTGCAAAACCAGTCTCTCCTCAGTCACCGTCATACACCTGTACATCTTTAGCGGAAACCCGCTGTCCCGGCGACCCTTGTTCTTCAACTGGAGAACCGAACTCTAGGTCCTCCCCGAAGTCGGTATACATCAGTATCAGGATTACAGCGGCGAGGACAGCCAACTGGTACAACGGGATCCCGGCGAACGGGTTGTTCCCCGACGTGAGGATGTAGGTCGGCAATAGGACGGCGACCACCAACCCGAACTGGTGGACTGGATCGTCTATGTCGACGTGCTCGTTGAACAAGCCCCAAGCATCCTTTGCATACGTCTTCAACTCTTCAGTTTCCAGAACCATCACCTCGGGAATCCAAGAGTATAGACCCTACCATATAGCAGATAACTAACAGCAGCACCGCTGCAGCCACTATAGATCCCAGGTCAGGGTAGATCTGCAGAATCCAGGTAACAGAACCTGCTACAACGCCTGCTATAGCCAGTGCCAGAGCACCGACCAGTATCTCCTTGATCACTCTGTACCACCCTTTGACTTCAAGTATTCAAGACCGAGGTAGGCGACAAACCCCCAGCAGAAAACCAGTATTACACCAAGCCCTACAATCAGCCAGTCTAAGCCACCTACGAGGAAACTCAGCAACTGATCTTCCTCGATGATTTGCTGGACCTCTGGATCAGAAAGAAGCAGGCCATACGTACAAACCACTAAAATTAGAGTCGAAGAATCATAACTTCACTTTCTGAGTTCGAGTTCTGCGAAGTCGAAACAGGATCGTAGGAACGATTGGTGATTCTGCTTTGGGGTGAGCGATTGGCCGACTCTCCGTTGTAAGATATCGAGGTCTTTCGGGGTATAGTTAGCTAATTCGACGTATTTCGACTCTCTCCAGACGAACTCAGTGGGATTGAGTTCCGGTGCGTATGTGGGGAGCCACTCGACAGCGACTTCGGTCGCTGTCTCGGCGAATTCGTCACGTAACTGAGCAACAGCGGGGAAGTGAGCAGGCAAGTTGTCGAGGATGAACATCACGTTATGCGGGCGAAACTCCGCTACATCACGGAGAAACGAATAGATCGAGTCGCCATCGAAGTGGTCTTGCTGTGATCGGAAGTACAGTTCGCAGTCGCCAGTTTCGGGTGTATAGGTGAGAGCACTGATCACGGCAACGGGATCAGTGCTCGACTCCGTTTCGACAAACGGAGTCTCGCCCATTGGTGCCCACGTCCGGTGGAAGGTAGGGGTGAGTCGGAACGCGGTTTCGTCGATAAACGCTATCGTTTCGTTGCATCGGAGGGCTTTTTTTGACGATATTCCCACTCTTCTCGCCACTGAGCGATTTCGTCAGGGTCGCGCTTGACAGCGCGACGCTGTGGGCGCTGATTGCTCCAGTCAAGTTTGTCCAAGTAGTTACCGGCGGTGCGGGGGGTGACATCAACGTCGAATTCTTCCTCAAGAAGCCGAGCAACACGAGGGAGGGTCCAGAGATCACCCTCGAAGCCATGCGCTTCTGCTCCTTCGAGCAGAAGCTCTTCGAGTTCGGGAAGTTTCTCGTCAGGGAGTTCAGGCTGTCGACCGCCGCCACTCGGTTTGGCGTCAAGTCCTTCTGTTCCCTCCTGTTCATATTTGCGTTTCCAGTTATAGACGGCCCGCTCAGTAACGCCCTCCACTTCGGCAACGTCACTAACAGCCATATCTGTCCGGTTCAGCAAACGTACTGCCTGTTTTCGCCGTGCTTCGAGCTCTTCCTTCGATCCTTCTGGACGAGCCATTTGGTCGATCTATTGGTTTCCAGAACTATGAAATTGTGTTCCTTCGACTCTAAAATGATCAGAGCGGTCTCGAAGAGGAACTCCTGCACTGCAGACTTCACATCCTGTTTAGTAACCTCACTTCCCATCTATATCACCTTCTTCGAGTTCTTCAGCTGCTTTCCCCAGGATGATCGCCAAGACCGCGTTCACCAGTACAAGCGTTGGCTCACCGATGAACGCAGAGATAATAGCGGCTCCCACACATCCCATACCGGTCCAACGAAGCAGGAAACTCCACTTCACGGAGAACCACCCCACTCCGCCATCCAAGAACCCATGAACCAGCAAAAAACAGCTACTACAACTGAAGCAAGCTGCCCGGTTTCAACAAAGTGAACCAGGAAGAACGCGCTTAAAAACCACAGATACACGCTCATCCAAAAAATCAGGTTATCTATAGCCCTCTTATTCACCGTCACTGCAGGCTCTCACCTCCATCAGCATACTCGAACATGTCTCGGTGAGTCTCACCACCGAACTGGCCGCCGACCACCTCTTCATAATAAATTACCGGCGTCGACTCAGTAACATTATCCAGCAAAGCATCGGTGCAGAAACGGTCAACACCAAACTCTTGTTCGAGACGGGCATCCATCTCATCCATACTGACCGGCTCTTCCTCCTGGACGATCTCCACGGTACTTTCAAGCAGGGAGTCCTCGCTGAAACTGCTTTCAGAGCAGTAGGTAGCCACAGGATCCTCTACCTCGAGAGAATCCAGTATAAAAGGAGCTGATAGGATCGTAGCTGCGATGAAAAGAAAACCGAAGAGTCTCACTGAAGGCTCTCACCTCTTCCGTACGGATCTACCAGTACCCATAACAGTCCAGCAGATATCCCTCCAAGACTCAACGCTATCAACTCAATAGGATTCATCAAAAACAACCTCAGCTGTAGGTGTAGATCCGTCTCTGACGGCCACCAAGACCGCCGCCTACCCGATTTTGAACAGGTTCAACACCTATGAACCGGTCAACGTCCCGGAAAAGCTGCTCTGAGTCAACCTTGTCGCTGTAGTAGTACGAACCAGCTGCCACCAAAGCCAGTAACGCGGTCAGCTTGATCTGCGGCATGAACACCTTGGTCAACGCGGTGAGTGCTCCGACTGAGACCGCGAGGCCGGACAGCAGCATCACGGATTTGTATGCGGTGTCGAGGAACTCTTTGACGTGTCTTGTTTTCATTCTGTACTCCCCCCATTAGGAAACTATCATAGTATTGTAAAGAATATTTTAAATAACTAATCCCGGAGACGAAGATAATCACGCTTTGAATCAATCCTCCACTTATACCCGAAGCCAGGCAGCGGCGAACCGATATACTCCAAAAGCTTCACAGAATCACTATGATCAAAATACAAATTCCAACCAGAAAGCCTCGGAGACACGTCCAAACCATCGAAATACGAGAACAGCTTCGATTTATTTTCTAATTCATTCCCCACACCAATCCTCATCGAACCCTTTGAGACAGAGTTACCCCACTTCACAGACCCATCACAGACATACCACATCTTCAATACAACAGGAGTCAATTCAAGATCAGACGGAAAAACCTTCTCACCCGAATCATACCACTGAAAAAACTCCTCAAGACCAGGATGAGACCTCAAATTAAAGGAGAAAGTATCACTATAGTCTTCAGCTGAAGCATCCTCATTTGCACCATTCTCTCTACTATGTCTCGCCGCTTCTGCGGCCGACCGATGCGACTTCACATCCCGACATAGAACGCCAAACTCCTCACTTAGGTACGCCAGAAACTCTCTATTCGCCATTTCAAGTTGGAAAGCAGGATATCTGCCCCCAGAATCAAAAACAGATGCATCACCCATCAGCAATCCCCTCAACATCTGTCGCTGCCTATCACTGAACTCAGGATGACTGCATTCAGGATGCTTTGTCCAATGCATCCCCAGCTTGGAAAAATTCTCTCCGCATTGTGGACAAACATCGTCAGAGTACTGTTCTATACGATATCACCTAAAAAGGAAAAAGAGGGGAGGTCACCCCTGGCTCTCAACACTCCGCTTCTGCGTGTCAGCAATCTCCTCAGCAGCATCCTCAATATCTACATCAAAATCGGTGTCAACATCCTCAGAATCGTTCTCGTCACTAATCGGAGTCACACCACCGACCTCAGACAAAACAGTCGTAAGATCGTTGTCTGAGTCAATCACGTACTTGCTACCGTTCTTCAGAGAATCAACTACAGTCTCCAGCTTCTTGTACTCCTGAGGCTTCGACGTGAAATGCTGAGAAATCGAATTATTCACAAGCTCAATCCGCTTAGCATTCGCCTTCGCTTCCTTCGTAATAGCCTTCGCCTTTCCTTCAGCCTCAAGAATCGCAGCCTTACGCTCTCCCTTAGCACGTTCAATCTCAGCTCTTCTCTCACCATCAGCTTCAATCTCCTTGGCCTCAGCACGATCCTTCGCAGCTTCCTTCTCATTCTCTGCCTCCATCCGGTCGTTCATAGCCTGCTGAACATCAGCAGGCGGCGTAATCTCCTCAAGTTCGACACGGACGACGTCGATACCCCAAGCATCAGTCTGCTCATCAAGCTCCTTTTTCAGTTCCTGGTTCAGCTCCTGTCTCTTGCTGTTCACCTTCTCGAAATTCTTGTTACCGATGACGTTTCGAGCAGTCGTGGTAGCAAGTGAGACGATCTGCCGTTCGTAGTCGTCGACGTTGTAGAGAACCTTCTTCAGATTCTCCTCGTTCTCCGACCTGCTTTGGTCAGGGCTGATCAGCGGTTTGAAGTAGGCTTCGAGGTTGACCTTGGCATTCAGGTTCTCTTTGGTGATCATGTCGCTTGGTTCGACGTTCACCATTTGCTCGGAGATGTTCACCTTGTTAATCTGATCGATGAACGGTATGACGAAGTGGAATCCTGGTTCTGCGTATCTGTGGTAGTCTCCGAGGCGTTCTATCGCTGCACGTTCTTCTGGGTGAACGATCTTGACGCCAGGTACTATCTGCAGTGGATGCATCAAGGAATCGCCTTATTGAGGGTTGAGAACGGGGTTTTTGACGGGGTTTGAGTTGTGGATATGTGGTGTAGAGTTGTTTCTGTCAGGCATAATCTCACCTATGATTGTATCATAGAATTGGTGTGTTTGTTTTTAAATAACTAATCCAAGGACCGATCAAGAAAAAAGGATGCCTCCCCCTTTCAGGGAGGAGGGTTGACAGTGTCTGCCCATCCCCTACAGCCCAGTTAGAGCCGTGGATGTCGCGTCCACCGGGTCTCGGCAGAGTTCAGCACCCTTTGACTGGGGTTGCCGGACGCACTGGAAAACGGGTGTTTCCTGTGAAAGGGAGAGGTTGAAAAAATTGCAGCGGGCGGGACTCGAACCCGCAACACACCTTCGCCTGTTTTCCCCATCAGTCGTCAGGGCAGGCTTTTTCGCCACAATGGGCTAGGCTGCTCTTCCCAGCGACACCGCTAGCAAGTGCCGACTTGAGCTACCGCCGCAAAATCAGTCGGGCCAGTTTAACGTCGTAGCCCAGGACGGAGGTGTTGACCATGGACGAGCGGCGCAAAGCCACTATCATAGACCACCGAAACAGGACTTTTTATAACTAACTCACCTCATCCACACGGTTCTTCTCCGGATCCCTCACCATCTGCAGCACCTCCTGAAGACTCAAATCATACCAGCTGAAATCATCCGTCTCAGACAAATACTCGACAGCATCCTCCACGGACTCGAAACAGTACGCCCTCCGCAGCATATCCTCAGTCCACTGCCGCTTCCGACCAATAAAATCATCACAGTGACCGCAGCTGCCGTAGTGATCGTTGAACAACCAGATATACCCGTCCAAACGGATCACAAACGCGTACTGCCCCTGATAACCAGTCGACTGGGTGTACTGGACGACCGCGTCTTCAGGCAAGGCGGCTTCAACCCAGTCAGGCCGACGCCCGATATACGTGTCTTGGCTGGTAGGGAAAGTGGAGTAATCGATCAGATCGTTCTGGATATACGGCTTCTCCTCAGCGTCTACCACTACTGGATAGCACCTCCAGCGGCCTGAACCAACTCCTTCGCCGCCATATACTCAGGAGCAAAAATCTGAACCAAAGCCGGATGAACCGCTGCCGCAACGAAAACACCAATCATCAAAACTGCCAGCCCTGCCGCAACAGTGAACCCAGTTTTATCCTCAGCGTCAAACTCAACCTTAGAATCCTCTTCCAGTTGACGCCCCTTCCTATAGACTACAGCCGAACTAAGCGCTGCAAATCCCAGGACTCCGGCAGTAACCACGAGAGTAACCATTCCTTCAACAGCCTGGCCCTTCGTATACACCTGATACAGCTCCTGGACACCGTAACCAAGCTTGTCAGAGACGTGGATCAACGCCTCCGACACAGCCTCAGTCCTGTTAACCGGCATCAACGAACCACCTCCCCAAGCTGCGCCATCATATCCTGCACAGCCATATACTCAGGAGCACCAAGACGCATAATCACATCATGGACTCCGCCATAAAGCGCCAAGCCTGCAAAAACGGCGATTAGAGAGCCAATGAAGAGAATCCATCCATCTACCTCATCAAAATCTCTATCAGAACCAGCAACTCCCTTAACGTATAGATAACCCAGATACCCCCAAGTCAGGAGGACTACGGCCGGAACTACAAATGCCGCCACATCAGCTACGGCCTTCGCCTGCTGCGCCTCAGTATAGATTTTAAAGACCTTTTCAGTCGTGTAACCGAGCTTGTCCGAAACATGGACAAGCGCATCCGAAAGCTCTCTTGTTGCGTTTGCTTTGATTGAGTACCACCCTATATTTCCTGTAGACTATGATACATACCTTCCTAGACTTTTAAATATCTAATCCTGAAAACTCCAGAACCAGGCCCGATCTGGAGCTTTACAGAATCGTATCTTTTGTTAAACTAAACCCAGGAAAGCCGACTCCAGATCGGCACTGGGAACAACGATTTAAAGTTTAATTTAACAAATATCACTATGTCGACAGTTTCTGTCACTTCAGAGGAAGACTCTCTAAATCTCGATGACGAAACAAAGGAGCAGTTACGAAAGCTGGTCTCAGAGAAACAGTATGCCGAGGTCGAGGTTTACGACTTGGACCGGAACGACAAACACCCCATACAGTCTGCGGTTGAGGGTAGACAGTACTCCAACAGTACGGTTCCACTCATCGATGGCGACGAGGATGTAGAATACTTGGCTAAGAGGGCATATGAGATAGCTGGATTCAAAGTTCTCAGGACAGATACCACAAAATCATTCCCAGGGCAAGTAGAGAAAGGCCGTATTCCGCACTCGGTAGTGGACGAACTTGGAAGAAAAGTCGCGGAACACACAGAACGATTCAACGAAGATGATGAAGAGGGACGATTTACTTACGCCTCTTCGATTTTCTCGGGACGGGGCATCCCCGATCTCTTTGTCTGGAATACGGCACCTGGCGGTGATGTAAGCCAGATGTTTTTTGTCGAGGTAAAAAGCGAACGCGACAGCCTTAGGCGGAGTCAGCTGAGATGGATGATGAACCAAGGTTATCTGAAACGGAGAGTTGCCTATGTCGAGGTGAAGGACTATGAGTGACGAGTACGCGAAGGAGTGGCTATCCGTAGAAGAGTGGCAGAAACTACGAACAGCACCGGACGATAAGGACTACCAACGTGGCAACACCGAGATGAAGCGTTGGAGAGACGCACTTCTGCTGAAAGTCACCTACCGAGGCGGACTCAGGATCTCTGAAGCGCTTGACCTCCAGTATCCATACAACTTCAGAACAGAGGGCGACGAGGGCTTCGTCGTCCTCAAAGAGACGAAGACCAGTGACGATATCGAACTACAGCCGGTCGGGAAAGATCTTGTGCGAGAAGTATCGCGGTTCATGCAGGCGTACTACGACGAGTCAGAGACCAACTTTGTATTCAACAACGGGAGAGGAGGCTCACTGTCTCGACAACGAGCATATCAGATAGTTAATGAACTGGCAGAGGTCGTAGGAATAGATAAAAAGCTTGGAACCCACACTCTCCGTCGATCAAGAGCTAAACACCTGCATGAAAGCGGAGAGATGGATCTCTCAGACGTCTCGGACTTCCTTAGACACTCAAAAGTATCTACTACAAGAGATTATCTCAATATTTCCAAGAAACAGATGGCTCAAACCGTTTCAAAAATCGACGAACAACAGGATCTATAGAGGTGATTCAGCATGATGATCAGTAAGTGGCAGTGCCCTGGATGCGGCATGACACTCACCGAATCCACCGACCGACCCCTGAAAAAACGGACCATCGACGAGTTCCACATCGTCCGATGCCCAGTATTCGAGGAAAAGTACGGGATCCCCAGCTACCTCGAAGACTACAAAGAAAAGGTACGGGAAGAAGTCGGAACCATCCAGTTCGAAACCCAGCAAATCGGTGCCGGGCAAGCCCTGCAGCACGACCATTACAGGTGAAGCAGGTCCGTGGGCAAAGTACTGGACGCCGTCAAACGCTTCCACCGAAGCATACAGAACGGCGAACACCTGAAACCAGAGCACTTCCGCAGCAAACAAGAACTCGCAGAAATCCAGATCCAGCGAGGCAAAACATTCGTATCAGGCGGCTTGCTGGCCGCCATCTCCGTCTTCCTCGGCTTGACGACGTGGAGAGAATACCTGAGAAACCCTGTCGTCTTCATCGCAATCACCGGCGGAACCATTTCCTACCTGTTAGGCCGGTGGAACCAAAGAAAACTATAGAAACCATTTCTCAGTAATCCTTTTTCTCTTGGACCGTGCCGTCCGTGTACTCAACTGTCAACCTGGCCGGAGAGATATCCCTTGCCAACGACTTCGCCGTTGACACAGCTGCATCCTTCGTCGAGAATGCGTCGTCGAAGATCGCACCATTCTTCTTGATCGCCCAGGCTTTTCTCCCGAACTGGTCGGTGACCTGTGTAACCCGGAGCTTGGTGAGTCGTTGACTGCGTCGGCTCTGCAATTCGTTTTCGTGGAAGTTTTCTCCAGCGTCGAGTACTGCATTCCCGGCTTTCTTCGCGGTTTCCAAGATCTGTGCCATTGGTTCTGTAGAAGATGAGGGAAACAGTTGTTTAAAAAAGAAACCCTGATAACATTACGCGTCTCCGATAGTCTTCTGAAGATCTCCGTTCTTCTTGAACACGCGAATACCGGTGTAGATAATATTCGAACTGTAGTTATCATCGTTCAGCAGGCTTCGAGCCTTGTCCATCGCCGCCGACTTAGTATCAAACACGCCGTGTCCTCCCGTAGGACCGGCAACACGCCAAGCTTGTATTTCCGGATCAGAACTGTACCTGACCCGTAGAGTTCTCTCCTGTTTTTGCTGTCGCCTGCTCTCGGCTTTTCGACGAGGACTGCTTTGAGAACTCAGAAAGTCAAACATTCACTCCTTCACCTCAATCTCCACATCATCAGGGCAGAGAGGATCATTCTCAAGCTTCTTCTTCGCCTGCTTTGCTCGATTCATCGCAGTTTCCTTACTCCGAAGCGTTCCCTGCGGTATCCTAGGAGCTGTAACCTTCCACTTTCCTTTATGACGCCCTGATTTCAGCTTTTTGACGGTTATCGTTTTTGAGCCAGAGCTATGGCTATCCGGCTTACCTCCATACATATATCTGGATTTTTATCTGTTATTTATAAAACTAATCTTCGTCGTATCCCATAAACTCGTCGGCAGCTCCCAAGATCTGATTGCTGTCTTCCTCCGCTTCCTCCTCTGTGTAGTCGACCTTGCCGACAAAAGAGTCATCGTGGTCGTGATCTTCCTCCTCTTCGCCGTAATGCTCCGTCTTCTCAAAATAGTCCATATCCAAATTCACCGCAATCAAATACCCTTCTTCAGGGCATCGACAGTTGCTTCAAACTCTGATTTTGCCCTGCTCTTGTCAAAGAGAGGGTCCTCGAAGGTTCCTCCACCTTCTTCCCTGACGACATACTGGTACTTCGAGTCGCTCAGCTGAGGGAACTGATTTTCTTCTCTAACCAGTTTTACAGTGGTTCCATTCACGGTTTTCCGCTTGAGTGTTTTCGCCATATCTCAGGGTGGCAAACAGTTGTTTTTAAATGAACAGGTCGCCCCGGATCCACACCCCCATATCTGCTGAAAAATCACTACTCAGAAGTCCTAACATCTCCTTTTCATTTCTTCAGAAAATTCATACTATGCGCGTAAGTATATATACTACAAAGAGGATAGGTAGGTAACCGAACGAACGAACGCAGAACTCAACCCGCGTCTCGCAGCAGTCTCGACACCGAAGACTGCGACTTCCCGATAATCCTGCCCATGTCCTTCTGACTGAAATCGTATTCACACTCATCATCCTCCCTCATCTCATCCAGGTTAGACAGAACCGTTCGATACACCGCCGTCTTCACATCTTGCTCATTAACCTCCTCACCATCCTCACCACCTTCATTCAGTAGATCAGAAGCATTACTGGTCCACCGAAGACGAAGCTTCCGGGCATTATCATCAGGGATCCAGTCCAGTTCCTCCATGAAGTTCGGAGGGATAATCTCCTCAATATCCGGTCCAGGCATGACAATATCCCCTCTATCCAGTTTGTTCACCGCATCCTGATTCACTCCCGGTGATTTCTGACTCTTCACGTTCGCACCAGCCATGTACGCGATACTGTTGGATTTGATCTTCCAGAAGTAGTAGTGGGTGTCGTGGGTGCTGTGAGCTGCGCCGAAGAACCAGGCATTGTTCTTTCTCAGCTGCGCCAGCTTCGGAGGCAGCAACCGGACAATCCTGTAGAATGGTTTCCGGAGCTGTTGCTGTGACGGGAAGATATCCCCGATCTCGTCCATGAGCAGGGTGATGAAGTCTCCGTAGCTTCGCTGGATGACGGCGTCGATGATGTCGACCCATTTCTTCCTGAAGAAGAACATGTGGTAGTCTGTGTCCTCGGTGTCGCCTTCGAGTCCGGGGACGTTGACGACGTTGACTGCGTTGGGTTCGAGGTCTTCGATTAACTGGTGTTCGTCGTCCCAGGTCTTGACTTCGACGTTGTACTGTTCTAGGTCAAGGTCTTTTTCAGGTATGTTTTCCCGTCTTTTTCCGGTGATGACGGCTCTGAAGTCTTCTATGGCTTCGTGATTCCAGAGTACGATTTTGATGTCGTTGGCGAGGAAGTGCGCCCACTGAGCCTGTTTGGTTCCTCTCCAGAGGAGGAGGTGGTTGTCGTCGAGATGGTTCATCCCCAGCTTGGTCAGCGACACTGACTTGCCGACTCCTGGTGGCCCGACGATAGGGATGTTTGCTCCTCCTATGTCGGGGTCGGGATTAATCAGGAACTCTTCAGTGTGCTGCCTCACTCGGGAGAATCACCTTCGATTGGATCTACGACTTCTTTGACTGCTAATTCTTGTCCAGGAGGGTGCGCGTTCTTCCAATTATGGAAAGCCTCAGAGACTTTGTGGAATAGCTGGGTGTCAGCAGTCTTCAACGCCGATAGAAATTTCTCAGTTTCAGAAGTACGCCTGAACCTTCTCCACTCTTTGATACGGTCGAAAAGCGAGAGCTCTTCTTTGCAGATATGTCGATCAGACTTCCACTGCTCAAGGAAAATACGGTCACAGTTGCCACATTGAATTTTTGTTCTAAGTCCACATCTCATGACTTTACACCGTCTATATACCTTGTTTTGCCCATTCCTCGGTTTCCAGCCGGGTGATCCCGATCTCCTCCATCAACTCATGGATCTCATCCAAGAGCTTGTCACACTGCTCCAAAGTAAGATCACGGACACCTTCCTCCTCAACACTCTTCTTGATTTCTTCACTCAGTTCCACATCATCTTTGTAGTCGAATTTCGGGCTGATCAACCGGTATAGCACCGATAAATGGTATTTGAATAACTGTTCCGCCTCACCCCCAGAACTGTGGTTGTACCTGTCAGTTATATTCAAAGGTTGCTGGCGTTCCGTATGCGCCTGTTCTGAGAGAACAATTGCACGGCCGAGATTGTTTAGAAGAGCGTTGTAGTATTTCGGCAGGTCTGTGTTCAGGCTTTTTTCTCCGGTCTGCTTCACGTGGTTCCACCTTCTTTGAGACGTTTCTCAACCGCCTCCATACAGGCAAAACAGAACTTGCCGATGCCAGGCGGTGAGTCAAGTGATTCAAGATTTTTCTCTACCGTACCGCAGTTGAACCGGTCTGTAGAGTACTTGCCGCACAGGGACTTCTGCGGGTCTTCGTTGTACTGGTTTTCTTCACTGGTTTTCTTAAATATGTGCCATGTTGACCCGCTTTTCCCGCTGTTCGAGGCGGTGTAGAAGTCATCGAGATTCACTGCCTGTCCACCTCTTCCGGATGCTGCGTTGAGAGCTTACCCAGATCAGACCTCCAATAGACCGTGTGAAAATGGCTTCCAGTTCCACACCAAGACAGCCACTTGATCTTACCTCTATCAAAACCTATTGGCAGCGGCATTCACGTGTTCACCTCGTCGAGTACCTTTTTCCGGTCAAGCTCCGCGAAAACCTCCGCCAACCGCAGCACTCCCGACCGTTTCACACCTATTCTGCCGTTGCTGCTCACCCTGAAATCGTGTTTAGAAAGCCCGGGAACCAGTTCCTCAAGTTCTTGGCAGAGTTCGTCCATGGTCTGGTCAGCGGAGACGTCCACCTCTCCTTCAGCTGTTTCAACCTGTGACTTGTCCGTAGTGTACTCGTCCAGCAGGTTGTCCGGCGTCACGGCTCCAACCACCTCTCACCGTCTTCTTCCTGCAGAGGCACATCCGGTTGCTGCAGGATTTCCTGGAGGACTCGGCAGCCGTTGCAGATGTATTCGCCGCCGCTTTCCTCGAGATCGTCGATGTCGAACCTGTCGCAGCTGTAGTCAAAACCTGATTCGTTGAGGTAGCGGCACGGTACTTCTTCCAGAGAATCGTAGTTCAGCCTGTCATCCTCTACGCCGATCCTGTATCACCCTGTGCCTGTGCTTTCAACCTTTCCTGCCGGGAGATATACATCTCCGCCACTACAGGAAGCCAGAGAGGGCTGCTCATAACCAGTGCAGCCACGGTAAATGTCAAGAATAGAAGAGTGGATTCATTCACTGCTGGAACCACCTTCTACACGCCTGTAACGCCTTTTCCTGACGGGGAAACGATTAACCAAGATAAGGAAAAACCAGAGCGAGCCCAGCATCATCCAAAAAGCAGTCCAAATCAAGACAATCTCAGTCAACAGTTCTTGAGACACGGCGAACCCGTCACGAGCCGCTAAATCAATCAGATAACTGCCTGCCTCAACAACTTCGACAGCTCCGAAAGCCGCCAAAGCCATCGCCGTTAAACGAGCACCTGTTTCAACCAGTTCGGTCAACGCCCAGAACAATCTGCGGCGATCACTTCCACGGTCACCGATAAACCTGCGGACCAGCTGCTTCACATCGCTTTTATCCACCACTACTCGGTTTCACCTCCATTATCCTGTTCACGAATCAATAGATAACGGTCTACAGCCAGCGTGGAGAACGCATAGGTAGAAAACAGATAGGCTAGTCCCAACTGGAACAGGTTATCATACACCACATACCGGGCAGCAGCGAACACACTCAAAAAGGCCGCTGCAAGCGCTGACGTACTCCACCACGTCATTGTTCTCCATCTTTTCGTCACTACGGACTTTCACCTCCGTCACTGGAGACCCGTTCCAAGTCCTCTTTGTCGTGCAGATCTTGGAACAGGACCACGTCAGTCTGATAATCGAACTCCCGGATCATCTGCTTCACAATCTTCGCTAAATCCTGGTTCGACACACGAGGCCGTTCATCAATCACAGCATCCAATTCAACCTGGAAAAACCGGGAGATCTCATACAGTAACTGTCGGCGGCGGCTGTACGTAGAAGGGTCGCCGCAAGCCGTCCGCTTGTACTCGCCCCCGAACTCAACCTCTGCCATACGGTTTTATGCACCTCCGAGTTTGAAGAGGATGATTCCCAGAGCAGTCAGGGAGAACAACGTGGCTATGTGCAGGCCGTACCGGACATGTACCGGTGTTTCTTCGCTGCCGCCGTATTCGATGTCGAGGTAGGCGAGGAACAAGGTGACGAGAAGTGTGAAGAAGGCGGCTTTCTCCGGCCACGCCGGGTTGATACAGCTTTCTGTGCATTGCCGGGCTGCCTGGATTGTCATTTCCGGTTGGGAGAGGTTGTAGGTGGTGTTTTCAATCATTCAGGTTCTCCACCTCTCCAGCAGAATTTTTGGTGTCTTGGATTTTGAGTTCGACTTCTTCCGGCTCGGGGTCGACCTGTATAGGGCCGTCTGAGACGGTGTTTTCGAGCTGTTCTTCCAGCGATTCTGCTTTCTTCGATTCGCGGTAGAACCAGTAGATGAACCAAGCGCAGGCAAGCCAGACAAAACCGTCCTGTCCGTTGAGGAGTTTGTATACTCCGATGGCTGCGTATATTGGAACAAACGCTAGGAGTAGCCAGTCAAAAATGTTGTCAGCCACTACTGGTTCTCACCCTCAGTCTTTTCTTCAAGCTCCGCAGCATCTTTCATAAGATCATAGATAAACCACGGCCAACAAAAGGCTCCAAATACCACAATTCCAAGCCGGTTACTTTTGGATAAATCTTGACTTGAGCCTTGATTCTGCTTGCCGTCTTTATTTGCCTTCAGAATAGTCATCATCACTGCTGCTCCCCAGAGAAAGTATCCAAGGACCATCCAAGGCACGAAGCTGAAGTCAAAGGTAAGTGTTTCAGGAACTTTCACAGTAAGAGTCCAGTCCACTAACTACCACCTTCAGCCTCTTCTTTCAGTTCTTCCAAGTACTCATCCGCCGGCTTATCCAGTTCTTCCTCCAGGACACCGGCGTTGTCAAGCTGCTTCGCAGCCTCGATCAGGAACTCGGGCCAGGTATAGCCGTGACTGTCTTTCACCTTTTTAATCGCTTCTTGCAGTTTTCTCGGGAGTGTGACATTCACTTGTTTGGTAAACAGTGCCAAAAAATCATCACCTATCTATCAACGTTAGTACCTACCGGACTTTTTAAAACTATCACAGGTCGCACGTCTCCAAATCATCGAGCACCTCTAACAACTCGCTGCACGGCTTATACACCGCAATACCGTCGATACGCCGACGAGATGCCACCATATCAGCAACATGGTGAAGCATCTCCAACGCATTCTCCGGCGACTTCCCTCTACCCCAAGGACCATTATGTGAGTCAACACAGGCAACGACCTCATCAGGGACATCCGATTGCTCTCTCAGCAGGTTCGAAGCCAACCGGTCATGATTAGAGACAGTGTGTTCCGGTCTCTGCCAGCTCCCAGAATCATCAGGTTCACCGTACTTCAAAAGATCGTGCAACAGGATCGCCGCCCGGCCACAGTTCACCTCCCACTGCTGGACAACACCCTGATTCAACCACGAATCACTGAGGTCCTCGTAGACAGTGAAAGCCCGCTTCGTGTGCAGCAGAAGGCCGTGACGCTTGCTGTGGGTCTTCGGATGATACTTCCCCGTCGAACTGGCGGCGGCGGTCCAGAAATAGTCCGGGCAGTGCTCAAGGAAGATTTTCACTGTTTTGTGCCGGAGACTGCCTTCTATCAGGTCGATCTCCGGGAGACGCCGCAAGAGTTCTTCTTCAGTTTCAGGCGATTTCAGTGCTGGGCCACCTCCTCAGTACGGACAATAGAGTAATTCCTATACAGAGCTGGAGTCACCGTGACGAAGACAAACAGAACAAATGCAGCTAGGGAAACCTTCACTACAAACTCCTCTACACCAGTATACCGGTTGGAATACCCAGGGATTAGGGAAACTGCAGCTCCATTCCCGAGGAAAGCGCAGGCTATCCACTTCAGGAGAGACTCTTTGAACTCCTCAATCAGCCCCACTACTGGTTCTCACCTCCAGCTACAGCTAAAACACCAAAGAAGAATCCGTAGAGGAAGAGGAAGTAACAGAAAGTGAGTACGAATCTCCAAGTTCCGTCTTCCATCATGAAATCGAGGAATGGCTGCAAGCTCAGACCGAAGAATATGACGTAAACTGGGAAGCAAAGAACCGCAAAACCAACAGGGAGAAATATTCCCAAGATTATGCCGAGTACTATACCTGCGACTAAGCTCTCTATCCAATTGCTCACTCCAGGTTCTCACCTCCCATTGCGTCGCCAATCTCCTGCATCATACTCTCCAGGCCGTCACCCTGCATCATCTGCTGCTGCATCTTCCTCTGACCGTACTCAATCAGGAAACCGACGACGTAATCCTTGAAGACGTAACCCAGTACAGCAGCCACGACCACGGTGGAGACAACGCCCGCTGCAAATCCCTGGACGAAGCTCACAGCGAATCACCCGAAGAAAGGTAGATCCAAGCACCGACAAGCACAGCCGGAACAGCGGTCAACGCTGTAGTCGCCTCCGCTGGGTAGTGGTAGAACACCCAGTCAGCGAAGTGCTGCGTAAGTAATGCATCGAACCAGCCGACTTCTGCAAGATTTGGACGTACTGCGACAGCTGCCTCGGCTGCTGACCGAGAGATCACGCTGATCCCGTAGCCGATGCCGCCGGCAACTGTTGAACCGAAAATAGCTGAAGCTATTCTTCCGATTCCGTATCACCTGTTTCGAATACTGGATGAACTTCGTGTTTAACACCGTACCAGATACCGTACAGTACAGCAAGCCAGAGATACACCCAGATCGGGACTCCAAACAGCTTACCGAAAATCACAATCACTTCAGACCACCTCCTACAGCCATTACAAACAGCCAGGCAACGACCCAGATCACCAGAGCAAGTAACAAACCGAGTATAAAACCGCTAACGTCTGAACCGGAGAAAACTGCTTCTGAAGTCTTATTCACAGCTTTTGAAGCGTTTTCAACAGCAGTCGAAGTAGCCCCGGCAGAAGAAGTCGATGCTGCAGAAGCAACCACAGCAGCTCTAACCGCCGTATTCAAGACTCACTCCCACCTCCGTTTTCTCCATAAAACTGGCTCATGTCCTGCAGATACTCACTCCAAGACTCCCTGAACCGGCGCTCACCAGTATCACCAGAAGCCCACCACTCGGCAGCCTTCGCAACCCACTTTAACTGATTCCACCAATATTCGAGCCCTGGAGCTGCTTCACTGGACTCATCGCCGCCGTGAGCATCAGACCAGTCCACAGACTTGGAGCTGTTCTGAACCGCTCTGTAGAACTGTTCAAATTCTTCAGCGGCAGCGTCGTACTCTTCTACACGAAGGAACCCAATCAGTTGCTGTAGGTTATCTCTATTCGGTCTGCTTCTGAGTTCTTCGACGTCTTTTCTGTGGATGTAGTCGAAAAACCCACCGCTCACAAGTCCTTCACCTCTTCTGCCGCGAAAATCATCGCACCTATGAAACACAGTGCAGGCGGCACTCCAGGAATAATCGACCTAGCAACAAAACCGAATTTGCTAGGGTCAGCCTCAAATACGAACATACTGAAAACCCCTCCAAGAGCATACAGGAAAAGCCCGAAGAACTGTTTCAGGCTGAGTCCCACTCAATTAGCCACCTTCCTGGGTTTTTCCATCACGGTTTCAACGCCTCTGAACATCTCCGGTAACTTAGACAGGTCTTCGTAGTCGTCGCTGTCCAGCCAATCATACAGCTGCGGCAAATCCGAAGCCTTGACAGACCTCTTGAGTACGATCCAGAAGCCCTGCTTCTCGATCACCGGGTAGCCGGTTGATGGATCCTGAGTGATTTTCATGTCGCGTACGTTTTCGTTGACTTTGGTTGTTGCAGTATTCTGCATTGGGAAATTGTCAACCTCTTTAACCAACTATGATAGAAAGAGGTTTTTAAAGATAACCCGAACACGCCAGCAAGAAAACCTTCTCACCAGTAATGAATCCCCGAAAACTCACTCACATCTCCACCTTCCTCGACAACATCGGAAAAAGCAACGACATCGAGGCAATCCTCAGCAACCGAGAGAGGTTCACAGAGAAAGACCTCAAAGCTCTGAACGAGTACCTCAGCGTCATCAACTTCGATCAAGACCGGTACGCCGTCTGGGGCCAAATGCTTCTGAACGGAGACGATATGCCTATGATAACAGAACTCTGTCTCATCCACCATCTTCGGGAAGTCCACGGCCAAGAAAACGTAGACATCCACAAAACTATCTCAGGAGAAGGATCCACCGACTTCGACGCTGTAGTCCAACTGGAAGACACCACTGCTTGGATCGAAATCACATACGAAGACCTAATGAAGAAACACGGGAAAGGACCGGGAATGTACGATCCGAAAATGACGGGTTACCAGATTGACGATAAAATAGAGAAAGATTTTCAATCAGCTAAACCATTCACAGACGAAAACGACCTGTTAGTACTGGCACTCTATATGGAAGCAGGGCCGATGCAGAGTATCTCAACAGATTACAGACTAAGAGAAGGCGGTAAACACGATATCCCAGAGTTCTTAGACGGATTCATCAAGTTCAGCTGGATTTGGGATCCAGACTTTGACTACATACCTTTCACCGAATCTGGTGCCTCAGTAGCCGACGACATCATTTGAAAACTAAAGATAGTCGTCAGGATCCGCGTAGTACAGATCCGAGTCCGGGAACTCTTCCTCGAACACGTTGATCCACGTCCTGTACTCAATATCCACGAACTCCTCAACGTCCAGTGAATCGTACTCAAAATTTACGACTCCGTCAAAATCAAAATCATACTCTGCATCGCCGTAGACGCATTCAACTGGCCGGGCATGGACGTGCATCTGGAACACTTCCTCCTCCTCATCCAAGCGTGAGTCTGGATCGCCCAAGTACTCGAACTGCTTGAACCACGGAGCCAGCATAATCACTTTCTCCTCGAAATCACCAAGCTCTTCCCAGTTCTCAATACGGCGAACGGCGTCAACAGCGAACGGAGATCCCTCCTGAATCAAGCATCACCTTTCTCGTCGAGGATGTCCTGCAATTCCTCAGCGCTGTCAGCGCCGTCACCACAGGCAACACAAACTTCCTCATTCTCTTCATCAGACACTATTCTTTCACCTCCTTAATTGACCAAACAGGACGATCAACAACCCGACTGTCTTCTATAACAGATGTGGGAGCAGCTTCAGTAATCCTGTGAAGAAACTTCTCTGCTTTTTCTTCTGCTTCCTGCTCAGAACTAGCATCTATCTCAAGACCTATCACCGCTTGTACATTATAACCCATCGGCTTTAGACACCTCCTGTCGGAAACTACCCTCCACAACAAAATCCTCGTGCAAGGGAAGCTGTGAAGGATTTTCAGCGAACCTGGTAAAACCGTCTTCAGTCACAACGCTGCAAACCACGCGGACCACCACTCCTATAGACACGGACAACCCGCACCTTTCTACCACCGGTTTTCCTAAGATTCTCACTGCCGCACTCCGGACACGTCAAAGCCTCAGCAGTACCTGAAACCTTCAACGGCCACCTCAACTGTCCAATAGGACCGTGGATAAACCTTCGAGCCGGAATCCTCTTCGAAAACTCCTCCCGGCAGTCAGTGCAGCGAAGACTGGCTTCCTTCATTCGCTTGGTGGCTTGCATACTAACTCATCACCTGAACCGGTTTTTAAATCAGTTTCGTCCAGAGGAAGACAGCTCACACCGCCGTCACCGTAAATATCGTACTTGTAACAGACCACTCCATCTACAGGGTAAACCGTCCTCACTACATCATCCTCCAATCTCTCACTTACAGGCTGCAGCTCTTCCTCACCGCCTGACTGCTGACTAACACACCCTGAGACAAGTACTAAAGAAAGAAGAGAAAAGAGGAGAAGCCGTCTCATTCAGGACGCCTCACCTCCTTCGACTCACCCGTGAAATACGCGTTCTTACGGCCATCAAACGGATCATTCCGAGACTCCACACGGTCAACACAGTCCAAACCCTGGCGAAGCTTCTCACGTTCACTGGCACCGGTCAACTCCTGATCAAACACTTCCTCACCAATAGTTGACAGCCGGCGAGCACCTTCCTGAGAATCAAGCCAATCAGCTGCAATCTCACCAGCCTTCTCAATCGAATAATCCTCTAAATACTTGACCTCGTGCAGCTCCGGGATATTCCCGTTCACGTTGAAACCGTCATCGTCAACCCGCGTTGTCTCAGCCAGTTCCTCAAAGTTCTCCAGGTACAGCTCAGTCAAGCCGATGCCGTGGGTCTGGCTAACGTGCTGCTGGAAGCTGGTTTCATCCCTGTTCTCATACTGGCCGCAGAAGATGCACTCATAGACACCATCCTCGTTCTTGAAGAACTCGATGATGTTGACGTGGTCATCGCTTCTACTGGTGTGCGTTGACATTCCTTGGATTGAGGCGAAGTAATCGCCGCACTGAGGACATTCTAAATCGGAATCCTCTGATCCCTCACCCGTTTCCTCATCGGGTTCCTCATCTTCAACCTGTTCCTCACTGCTGTCGGAGGAATCTTCTGAGGAAACTTCTCCAGGAATGTCAAGTGACTTCTCTAACTCTGAAATCCGTTGATTCTGCTGCTGAAGCGAATCGGTCGCGGTGGAGACGAAGCTGTTGTGCTTCTCAGCCAAGTTCTCATACAGGTTCCCGAGTTTCTCAATTTCATCGCGGACAAAATCGTCTTTCTCGTCCTGCAGTTCCTCCCATTCCTCGACTTGGTCTTGGATATCTTCCAGTCTCTCGCGGAACTCCTCGCTGTAGTCAACAGTAGCGGCGTGTTCCTCCAGATCGTAGAGGCGTTCCTCCAGCTGATCCAGCTTCTCCTCAACAGCAGACTCAGCCTGTTCCTCTTCCATTCGCTGAGCATAGCCTTGGGCTTTCCCAGCCTCTGCAGCAAGGCGTTCAATCCTGCTTATCAAGGCTTGGAAACGCGAGGTGGAAAGCTCAACGCTGTCTTCCTCACTCACTGGTTATCACCTGCTTCAATCTCTTCCAGGTTTTCAAAGACCTCGTCAATATCTTCGATGGCATCCGAGACACGGTCAACCATCTCCTGAGTGACCTGCATCTTCTCATCCTGATACCTGACGAACTTGATCAACTCCTCAACGTGCTTATTGACTATATCCTCCAGAGGCTGCATCTTATGCGACTTCCCGCCGTCAAGCCGGACAAGTTTCAGGTAACGCCTGCTACCCTTCACCCTCAGAGTGACAGCGTCGAAATCTCGGTCATCATCCATCAGGACACGAGTCTTGTTCTCAATCTCCTTCTTCAAACGGTTACCTCTGACACCGAGAACCTCAGAAATCCTATCTACATCCTCATCTGTGAAGCGTTCTTCCTTCCTTACAGCATCTAGGATCTCGCTCGGAGAGGCTTTTGACGGAGAATTGTTTTTGTAGACATCTCCGTCACGTACACGGATTTTCCCTCCGATTACCTCATCTTCAGGGAATGAATCGTGTATGAACTCTCTGACTCTATTGACCGCATTATTCTTCCTCGAGTCGTACTCTTCCTGAAGGTCGGCCAGTCTCTGGAACTCTTCAATAAGTTCAGTTACTCCGGACTCGTCCAGAACGTCGTCAATAGAGTTGTTGAGGTCTTCGACGAGGTTTTCACGTTCTTCGTGAGTTAGTTCCTCCGTCACTGGTTATCACCCTCGTCGTCTCCGAAAATCACGTCACCGTCGCCGCCTTCATCACCGGAATCATCCTCGGAATTGTCTTCTGACGTGCCCTCACTGCTCGAAGCAGCAGAACCGTCGCCCCCCGAGAAAGGATCACTATCAGCAAGACGATGCGGGTCCTTCACCAAACTGTAATCAGGATCATTCTCATTATTCAGCTTCGTACCCGCAACGAGAACTTTATCCTTCAAGTGCTGGGCAATCGCCTGGCCAAGCTCAACATTCTCCTCATGGTTCTCAGCTACGTAACGAGCATCACCTTCAACAACAGCTTCAACATCTTCCTCAGATTCCAGAAGCTCGCTGAGAACATCCTCAAGGATTCCAGCAGCACGAAGCAGCTTGCCGAGATCACTGGTGTGCTCAGCTGTATCCTGAATCGTGATCTTGGAAGAAGGATAGAAGGGAATCCGGCCTACGTCCTCTGAATCGGTTTCAGAGACGGCGTCGAACACCATCTGGAATTGCTGGTACTCGTTGCCCTGGTACTGGCCTGTGTCAGGTTCAAGTCCGTGGATTTTGATGTAAGCGTTTTTACCTTTGTCGAAGAGGTGGAAACCCCCTTCACCGTCAGACATTGTTTTTAGTCCCATAGATTGGTGTAATCACCTAATTCTGTGATGCGGCTGCAGCGTATACGCCTCGCCGCCATACCTACAATCTATGATAGGATTTTTATATATCTAATCCCTAACAAAACCAACCGCCCGACGCACCAACACCTCATGCGGATCCACAGCACTACGGCCATTAGCAACACGCTCAAAAGCCTCCTCAATGCTCAACCCCTCGTACACCGCAACACTGGCAGCCGCAACCGAGGGACTCCGAGAAGCACCCTTGGAACAATGCACCAAAACCGTCTCACCGTTCTCCAGCAACTCTACGACCTTTTCTACAGCCGACTCAAAAACTTCCCTGTCATTCCGAGGCCCATCCATCATCTCAAAACACTCAACAGACACAGAACCAGGGAACCCGCTCTCAGGGCTGTCAAAAGTCAAAGAAACAACCTTGTCGACACCATGCCTCCGAAGCAAATCCTGATCACCTGCATCAGCTACAGTGCCGACGTACAAGCCGGGGAAAACCTCATCCATAGATGCCTATTCAATAACTACAACCTTAACATCCTTCCCAGCACGGTCAATACCCAGATTCACACGGCCCTGACCATCCGCAGTCTTCATCCGAACCTCCTCAAACTCATCCGGAGGCAAATAAAGGCCAGCACGCTCACGGTCAATAGTAACCTCTTCAGCTAAATCCTCGACCAGCTTCTTCATCTTGGAA
>NZ_AOLQ01000013.1 GCF_000337775.1 Haloarcula vallismortis ATCC 29715 | reverse complement strand
CGGCTCCATTGAATCACTAGGCGGCGTCGGGGTAGGTCGGTAAATCAAAGGAGTTGAAGCGGGTGAGTAGCGGTTTGCATGAACCTTACTTCCCGCTTCACAGAGGAGATGGTGTCGCTGGCCAAAAGTTATTGCGACAATCCGGATGAAGCTGCCGCCCCGGAAGGCGGCGGCAGCTTCGCAGAATACGCGATGATTTCCATCCACGGGCTGCGGATTTTCCTCGATGAGACTTACGAGATGATCATAGATCGGCTGGAGGTGATGCCGCCAATTTTGGAGATCATCGGCCTTGAGCCCGATGATCTCCCGCACCCGTCAACGGTGAATAAGTGGCTTGATAGAATCGTGATGCAGGTCTGGCGAGTGCTGCTGCGCCACTCGGCGCAGCTGCACGACCCTTCGCCCCACGTCGCTGTTGACGCAACCTACTACGAACGATCACCGGCAAGCAAGCACTACTGCGACCGCACGAACTACCGCGTTCAGACTGTTGAAGCGACGAAACTTGTCGATACTGAAACGCAAGCGATCTTAGATGTGCATTGTACGACAACCCGGGAAGGAAGTGACGCAGACGTGTGTGCGCAACTCGCCCGCCGGTACGCGGGCGAGTTGCAAACCCTCGCCGCGGACAGAGGCTATGACAGCCAGTCACTGCGTGAAACTCTCCGAGATATGGGCATACGTCCGCTCGTGAAACACCGCGTCTTCGCACCATATGACCACGCGCACAATGCACGAATCGAGGACGAACTCTACAATCAGCGCTCAATGACCGAGACAGTGAACTCCTCGGTCAAGCGCTCGTACGGCTCCGCCGTCCGAGCGCGTGAATGGTATCGTGAGTTCCGTGAAATTGTCCTGATGTGTATGGTCTACAACATCAAACAGTACGTGACCGCCTGATTCCAACGCCGTATGGCGATTCAATGGAGCC
>NZ_AOLQ01000012.1 GCF_000337775.1 Haloarcula vallismortis ATCC 29715 | reverse complement strand
AATCTCACTACGATAGACTACATGTAGCCAAGATCTTCGAGTTGGGATGTTACCTCGTCGTTCCCCGCTATGGAGAGAGACTCGCCGCTCGGGCCGCTGTGATCTCGGTGACGGAGTTCCGCCTCGATTGCTCCTCGAACATCAAGAACACTATTTATTCCCTCAACGAGACGCGGTGATGTGCCTGCCACCATCGCCTCATGAGTGTGGACACCGTCCTGCAGCCCATGATCGCTCACGAGGAGGAGCTCATCGTCCTCGCGTAAGTCGTTGACCACCTCGCCGACAAACTCGTCGAGTTCACTGTAGGCCTGCATCTGGAGTGTCGGCTGGTCGTAGGTGACGTGACCGATAAGATCGAGTCCGCTTGTATAAGCGAATACGAGGCTCTCTTGACCACCTCGGAGTGCTCTCCGTGCTCGGGCGAGGCGAACCATCGACATCTCCAGACATTGCTCATAAAACGCTGCCGGGTCGGATGAGGTATGGCCACCCCGGGCGCTTCCGTCACGTTCGAACAGGTCTCCGAGGTTCCGCCGAAGGCTATGTTCTCGGTCCTCATTTTCGGGATCGACAACGTAATTCGGGATGCCAATGGTCGCCGCTTCGCGCCCGTCGAATACCGTCGATATTCCCTCTTTTTCATAGTAGGTCGCCGGAACACGAAATGCATCTTCACCGGTGTTGTTGAGCAGCCACGCGCCAATCTTGGTTTGAACCCCGTCAGGCAGCAGGTAGCTCGCGACCGTGCTCCCGTACCGTAACACGGGATTTTCCCATGCGACACCATCCGTGAGTTTGAGCCCATGCTCTTGGGGAGAGAGCCCAGTGATAATCGTTGGCCACAGCTCGTGGGTACTTGGCTCCCCTTCAACGCTGTTTATTGTCTCGATGGACTGATAGCTATCGAGCGTGAGGTTTGGATGTTCCGCAGGGTCTACCAACTCCGGGTCGAGCGCGTCTATACCAAGAACGACCAGCACCATGATTGTCTCAACTCGGCTACGTGCCCATTTAATACTTCTCTACTTGGGCTACTCAGCATACCCCAAAGCCTCCAAGCGGTCTTTGACTGTTCCGTTGTCGACCGTCTCAGGCTGAGAGGATGTAAATTCGACCCATGGGACTGCTGTCAATGGTCTGATTCCTACCTTACAAGGGTGTTCGTACATTCTGGCCTCTGTGAAACGCCCGAACACTTCACCATGGTCAGCAGTGACAACGACGGTGTGACTGTCTGCGACCCACGACTCGATAGCCGGAAGCAACGTCCGCCAGATGCTCCGCACTGATGCGCGGTAGGCATTGTAGGCCCGCTCAACGTCGATCTTCCCACGGGCCATCGCCACCTGCATACCGGCTATCTCCTCGTCGCCGTCCGTCCACGGGCCAAGGTCGGGGTATGCGAGCTCCCATTCGTCTTCGATCCGGGCGACGTAGGGCCAGTGAGGCTGCTGGAGGTGCGCAATGACGGGTGGTGCGTCCCTGCTGACGTGCTCGGTGACTCTCTCGAGGATTGGTTCAGGCAACACGGTCTGGCGGCGCTCGTCCCAGTGGCTCTGCCAGAAGTGTTCCAGTGAGTCAGCCTCGAACTCGAACTTTTTATACTGCGGATTGGCGGTCAGAACCGTCTTGCCGGCGAATAGGTTCCGATCTTCGGCAGCCGCGAGCCAGTCTGGGGTACAACTGGCCGGCGTGGTGACTTCCTGAACAGGCCAATCGACAGCGTTCCGACAGGTGTCAAGCCGACAGGCGTCGAGAATGATCAGGATGTCCCAGTCGCTCTCAGCGATTCGCTGGTGCTGATTAGCGCCGGCCGTTGAGGTGCCCTGCTGGAGCAACCACTTCCTGAGCCGGTATGAAAGCTGCTCGCTTGCGCTGGTGTCTGCCGTCGGGCTCTCTGTCATATATTCGGTTCTCTCACAATGCGTGATAAATCGTCCTTCTCTGGCTGGAACCGGAATATAAATTACCAGAGGGAAAATCAACAAATAGTACACTGCATGTCGACGCCGAATATCGTCTGGATAACTCTTGACAGCCTCCGGTCGGATCACACGACAATCGGAGGATACGAGCGCGACACGACCCCGGAGATGGCCGATATAGCTGATTCGGGCCACGGGTTCGATACGTGCATCGCTCACGGTAAATCCACACTACCTTCCAGTGGCGCAATCTTGACTGGCTACGCTCCGACCCACACGAATATCGGCATCGAAGGGAACGCAGTCCCGGACGGTATTACTACAGTCGCGGAGCGCTTCCGTAACGCCGGCTACCGGACGGCCTGCCTGTCGCGCAACTCCTATCTGAGCTCGGCGACCAATCTTGACCGCGGCTTCGATCGGTTTCAGTGGCTGGCCTCCTCTACAATTCATCAGGTCGGTGCAAAGACCCTCGCCTCGTATCTCTGGAACATCCGGAGCCACTCGGCTGGACTGACGATGGACACGTCGAAACACGCGTCGCCACTACTGATGAACGGTGTCGCGAAGCGATGGCTGGGCGACTTCGAATCCAAGTCTAAGCCGTTCTTTTTCTACCTTCATTATAATGAACCCCACCGACCCTATTATCCGCCGGGGAAATATCTCGACACTTTTACTGATGATCTTGAAATGTCCGGCCGTGAGGCCGCCGAACTTGCGCTCGATATCCACTACAACCTCGATGAAATCGTCGCAAACGGCTGCGATCTGAGTAAGAAAGAGTGGGCTGCTCTGCGTGCGATGTACGACTCGGAGATTGCCTACACGGATGAGATGGTCGGTCAGCTCGTCTCAGAGTTGCGGTCGCTCAATCTCGGTGACACCATCATTGTGGTGACGGGCGATCATGGAGAACTATTCGGCGAGTGGGGCTTGCTTTCACACAGTTACGTCCTGAACGACGCCGTGACCCGCGTCCCGCTCGTTATCGACGGACTCGAAGATCCGTTAGCTGTCGACGACGGTGACATCATCCAGCATAGCGACATAATGCGGACGCTCCTTGAAGTCGCCGGCGTGGACGGTTCGGATACCATTGGAGTGGACCTCCGTGAGGAGGGTCGTGAGTTCGCCGTCTCTCAGCGGGGCCCGAACACCTACGAGGAACTGCTCACTCACAACTCTGACTTTGATTACTCGGCGCTCCACACCGAGACGCTGAGCGCTCTTCGGACCGAGGAGTGGCGCTATCAGGAGAGTGCAGAGAGCGCAGAACTGTTCAACCTAGCCGACGAGGAAACTGACGTACGCGAGGCGTACCCTGAGGTGGCCGAGTCGCTACAGTCCGATTTGGACGACTGGATCGAGGCGAATGGACAGCCGGTGTCGGGGGGCCAGCAAGAGGAGTTTTCTGGCGCGGTTCAGCGCCAGCTCCGGGACCTAGGCTACATGGAATGAAGCTTGGAAAAACCGCCTTCTCACACTTTGTCTCACAGGTCGTTGTCACACTGGCCGGCTTCGCCGCAACATGGCTCATTGCAATCGTCCTAGGTGCAGACGGTCTCGGGCGGTATTCCGTTATTGTCTCGCTGGGCTTTTTTTGGCTGGTGATCCCTGGTAACGCTGTTTCGAACGCGATGAAAAAGCGGATTAGCGAGAGCGACAGTCCCGCCGGCTTCATCGGCGGCGGTATCTTACTCAACGCGGTTGCGACTGCCGTACTCGGCGTCCTCGTCTTGGCGGCCGGCGAACTCCTCGGGGGGATTGTCTCTCGTAACCGCGAGCTGATGCGGGTTCTCATCGAGTACGATATCGAGATCGTGATCATGCTGGTCGCGACAGTGGCATACCGGACGGCACAGGGAAGCTTGCAAGGGCAGAAACGGGTCGCAACAACGGGTTGGCTCAAAGCCGGCGAGCGCGTGACGCGGACCGCTCTCCAGATTGGGGCGCTTCTGGCAGCGATGGGCGTGGCTGGCATCGCGCTGGGGCACGCCATGTCACTTGCCGTCGCCGCCGCGGCCGCGTTCCTGCTGAGCGAGCGGCGGCCGGCGCTGCCCACTGTTGCCCAGCTCTGGAGCCTCCTCGATTACGCCAAGTATGCGTGGATGGGAGCGCTCCGAAGTCGGGTCTTCGGCTGGCTCGATACAATCTTTCTCTCGTTTTTCGTCAGTGCATCTCTCATCGGCATCTACGAGGCAGCGTGGGGTGTCGCATCGATGCTTGCGATCGCGAGTGCGTCGATCAGCCAGACGCTTTTTCCCGAGGTCAGCGACCTGAGCACAACAGACGGCTATGACCGTATCGTTCACTATCTCGACGAGGCGCTGGCGTTCAGCAGTATCCTCGTCATTCCGGGACTTGTCGGTGCGGCCGTTATCGGCGACCGGGTGCTTCGGTTTTACCGCCCGGAGTTCGACCAAGGCACAACGGTGCTGCTCATTCTCATTGCGGCCTATCTTGCCGACGCGTTCGCCTCCCAGTTCACGAACGTCATCAACGGGGTCGACAGGCCTGACGCAGCATTCCGTGTCAATGTAGTTTTTATCGTTTCTAACGCAATCTTGAACGCAGTTCTCATCTGGCAACTCAGCTGGACAGGTGCAGCTATCGCTACCGCGCTGTCGTCGCTGCTTCGGGCCATAGCCGGGTACTGGGTGCTTGGGAACATCGTCGGATCAATCCGTATTCCATACCGGACACTTGGCACCCAGGTCGCCGCAGCCACGTTGATGGCTGCTGCGGTTTTGCCCGTCGCTATGGTGATGCCTTCTGGACGGCTGGGGACGCTGTTGCTCGCTGGCTTTGGCGGGGTCGTCTACGCTGTCGTCCTTGTGCTCATCTCTACGCGAGTCCGTTCGAAGGCCCGATTGCTTATTCCGGAAACGGCACTATAGCAATCCTTAATTATGCCACTGGCGGACCCAGTGGTATGAACAACGTCCTCCTCGTTACTATCGATTCGCTCCGAGCGGACCACGTGGGGTATCACGGGTACGAGCGAGATACCACGCCACATATCGACGCGTACGCGGAAGAAAGCAGCACGTTCCTGAACGCCTTCTCCCATGTCGGCGGCACCCGTTTTTCATTCCCCGGCATCCTCTCGGGCGTGACACCGATGATGTACGGTGGCCACGAACGCATTTCTGCGGAACAGACCCTCATCTCGGAGGTGTTCGACGACGCCGGCTACCGAACCGGCGGGTTTCATTCGAACCTCTATGTCTCCGGGAAGTTCGGCTACGGCCGGGGCTGGGATGAGTTCTACGACTCGGCGCCCGACGAGTCGACTACCTCGAAGCTCCGCAAGTGGGCCAAGACGAACCTCGACGGCACGGTGCTCTCTCTTCTGCGGCGGGGCTACGACTTCCTTGAGTCCTCGCAGGGCATCAACGTCGGGTCCTATCACGTCCCGGCCGATGAAATTACTGACCGGGCGATTCAGTTCATCGAAGACAGCGACGATGAGACGCCGACGTTCGTCTGGGCACACTACATGGACGTCCACCATCCCTTCCTCCCGCCAGAGGAATACCAGCGAGAGTTCCGGGACGAGCCGGTGTCTGACAACGACTCGATCCAGCTTCGTCGGAAGTACATCGAGGAGCCCGAGGCGGTTACACCGGAAGAGCACCAGACGTTCATCGACCTCTACGATGCGGAGATACGGTTCAACGACGCGGAGGTCGGCCGGCTCATGGACGCCGTCACGTCGACGTGGGGAGACGACTACGTGATGGCGTTGACCGCAGACCACGGCGACCACTTCCTCGAACACGGGTACTTCGGCGGCGCCCGCCTGCTTGACGTGAAAAACCACGTCCCACTGTTGATTAACGGCTGGGACGATACGGGAAGCTACGACGAACTAGTCGGGCTGACTGACTTACCCTGCACGCTCGTCGACACCGCTGGGCTCGATATCCCGGACAATTGGTTTGGACAGAGCCTCCGGCGACTCGCCTTCGGCGGAGAGTGGGATCGCAGCGAGGTTCTGGGCGGCTACCACGACAGCGACGGCTACGAGCATATCCGTGTCCGAGAGTCCGACTGGAAGCTCATTGCCCACGAAGACGACACGGACGACGAGCTGTACGACCTGACAGCGGACCCTGAGGAGCAGGTGAACGTCATCGAGGACCACCCGTCTCAGGAACGACGGCTCCGAAAACAGCTCGATGACCACCGGCAACTCGTTCGGGCGACGGAGACGGATGACGTTGAGCGCCCAGACATGGACGAGGATGTCAAAGAGCGGCTTCGACGGTTAGGTTACGACGAGTAGCCGTCGACAGAACGGAGAATATCGCGGTATCGATCACAGGCCGCGTCGAAACTGTACTCACGTTCTATCAGGGTACGTCCAGTTTCACTGATTGCTGCCAGATCATCTCTGTCGAGGATCCGCTCGATACCCGCCGCCAGTGCTGTGGGCTCGCGCGAATCGATGGTGAAGCCGGTTTCCCCGTCCCGTACCACATCCGGGACACCCGAGACCGGGCTGGCATACACTGGCGTTCCGCAAGCCAGCGCCTCCAGAATAGTCGTTGGGAGTCCCTCAGTCGGCTGGGAGGGGAGAATCAGGAGTTGGAGGTCGTTCAGTGCATGTGGGACCTTATCGTGGTCTACCCAGCCAGTCAGTTCCACTTGGCCGGCCTCGATCTCCCCGGCGAGGTCCTGTTCCAGCCACTCTCGGAGGTCGCCGTCGCCGACAAACCGGAAGGTGATGTCGTCGGGGAGTTGCGTGGCAACTTCTGCCAGTTCCCGGACGCCTTTTTCTTCGTCAAGTCGCCCGAGGAATCCGACGATGCGGTCGCGGTCAGCGTAGGGGTGCTGGACACAGAATTCGTCCGTCCGGACGTATCGCGCACCTGTTGGATACACATTCGGAGATTCCGGATGCAGGTCCAGCTGGCGAGCCATCTCCGGCGTATAAGTGACGACGCCGTGAGCCACCGCGAAGCCGGCTCGTTCGAGTGCACGGACGGTCCCAGCGAGGACAGCCGCCACCCGGTCGGGCAACTGCTGTTCCCAGTTCAGCCGGAGCGTCAGCGGCACGTCGCCGCGAGGCTCGACGAGGACAGTCTTGCCGAGTAACCGTGCCACGATAATCGGAATCAGATACGATGTTGCGCCAAAGAACAGGACCACATCCTCGTCCCGGCCGGCGATGACGCGGCACATCCGGAGCTGGTTCAGCAGGAACCGGACGGCGGCGACGGCGACGGAGTCACCCGCGCCTTTGTGCGTGAGTTCAACGAGTTCGTGCTGGTCACGAATCTCTGAATCAGCCGGCAGATCAGCCGTCACGAGCGCGACCGACGTGATCGCAGAGAGGATATCCAGCAGGCTTCGCGTGGCGTTCTCGCCGGCCGCAGCAAGCGGATGCGTGACGACACAGACGCTTGGCAGGTCTGCGTCCTGTGTTTCTGTCTCGCACTCCTGATGACGCGTTGGCTCCGTCATCTGTTACCCCAGACAGTCATCCCGTACAGGTAGCCAAAGCCAACGAATGCAGTGAGCGCGAACAGGAACACGAACTGTAATACCCCGGCTACGGATGGAGAGCGGATAAGGCTCCCAATCCGAGCAGGGACAAACCGAAACAGCAGGTCGCCGAGGAAATCGGACTCCTCGCCGGTCGACTCCGGGACGAACACCTCCATCCCGCGCTTCGAGTACCCCTGCCAGAACGCGCGGTCGACGAGCCAGCCGGGATCGGTCCGGTAGTCGAATATCTTGTGTGCGACGAGGGCGTCTGGGGTGTAGTACACCCCTTCATTGTATTCCGTTCGCAGGCGCGCGCACAGTTCTGTTTCGCCGCCCTGTAGGTTCTTTTCCCCCTGACGGCCGCCGATATCGTCGTCGAAGCCGCCCAGTTCGAGAAATACGTCTCGGTCGAAGGAGATGTTCGATCCGAAGGTGTTACGAACGACGCCGGGTTCGCTGGGGTCGCCGTTCGGTCCGAACCCGCGGTGGGTGACGCCGATGAGCCAATAGAACTCCGCTGGCAGAAAACTGGGTTTGCCGGCGACCCACGCCGGCGTCATCCGGCCACCGACCGCGAGCGCGTTCTGCTGTTCGTAGGCATCGACTAGTGCCGTGACCCACTCCTCGTCGGCGATGGCGTCGTCGTCGAGGAATGCCACAATATCTCCGGTGGCAACTTCGGCCCCATTGTTCCGGCTCTCTAGCAGGCCGACGTTCTCGTCGTTACAGTAGGTCAGAACATCGTCTCGGTCGCCGAAGTCGGATTCGTACTGTCTGTACACATCCCGGTCACCATCCGATACCAGTACGAGTTCCACATCGTCGTAGGACTGGGCTAAGACGCTCTCGGCCGCCGCTTGACAGTCATCGTATCGCTCCATCGTGTGCGTACAGAGCACGACCGAGACTCGCATAGTCGGTGGTGTGCCACCGGTGCTGTTAGGCGTTTCCATCCCGCGCTCGCATAGAGGTCAAAAGGCTTATGCGCGCCTTGGCAGTTTTTCCGTGCAATGAGTCAATCACGGGGCTATCTTGACGACAACCCCGAACTCGAGTCCGCCCTGGAGTGGGCCGAGCGCTGGTACCACGTTCCGGTCCTCCTGGTACTGCTCGGGTTCATGCTGTGGAATCGCGTCCGGAGTTGGGAGAACTTCATCGTTGACGGTGAAGTCCTCTTCAGCGGGAACGATCCCTGGTATCACTACCGTTCGACGCAGTATGTCGTGCAGAACTGGCCCTCGACGATGCCGTTCGACCCCTGGACGTATTTCCCGTACGGGACCAGTACCGGTCAGTTCGGGACGCTGTTCGATCAGATTGTTGCGACAGTTGCTCTGATTGTCGGTCTGGGTTCGCCCAGCGACCAGACTGTTGCGATGACGCTCCTATTTGCCCCTGCCGTGCTCGGGACGCTCGTTGCGATTCCGACGTACCTTATGGGACGGCGACTTGGCGGCCGCCTCGGCGGTGTAACTGCGATTACCGTGCTCGCATTCTCGACCGGAGGACTCCTCCGGCGGAGCCTCGTCGGGTTCTCCGACCACCACGTCGCCGAAGCGCTCTTTCAGGTACTCGGTGTCCTCGGTGTCATGGTGGCCGTCAGCGTCGCCGCGCGGGACAAGCCAATCTACGAACAGTTCATCGAGCGAGATGTCGACGCACTCCGGGACACCATCAGCTGGTCCATGCTGGCCGGTGTGGCGATTGCAATGTACCTCTGGGTCTGGCCGCCCGGTGTGCTTCTTCTCGGGATACTCGGCGCCTTCTTCCTGCTCCGACTGTGTCTGGAGTACGTTCACGACAGTAGCCCGGAACACACGGCCATCGCGGGCGCAATTACGATGGCGACTGCCGCCGTGGTCAGTGCGTCGAGAATCAACGTCCTAGAGATTACAGCAACCGCTCAGTCGCTGCTACAGCCGGGGCTGGCGTTAGCTGTTGGCTTCGGTTGTGTTTTCATGGCGTGGCTAGCCCGATTCATGGAGAAACGCGAGTACGGCCGGTACGTGTATCCAGCGACCGTGTTCGGAATCCTCGCGTTCGGGGCCGTGCTGATGGCAGTGGTGACCCCCGACCTGTGGAGCTTCTTCACAAATAACGTGATGCGGGTAATCGGTCTCACAACCAGTGAAACGGCCGGCACCGTCGGTGAAGCGTCACCGCTACGAGACGCCAGTGTCCTGTTTGACCGCCATGGGTTCGCGGTCATCGTCGCGGCGATCGGTGGCCTGTTTTTGCTCGGAAAGCAGCTCCTCTCCGACGACGCACCTGCCGAAGAGCTACTCGTCGTGGTCTGGGCGCTGTTCATTCTGCTCGCCACGTTTACCCAGCAGCGGTTCGCGTACTATATCGTCGCGCCGATAGCAGTGCTGTCGGGAATGCTGGTCGGGCGATTCATCGTCTGGTTTGACTTCAGTGCCGACGATGGTGTCGAGTACTATCAGGTCTTGACGATTCTCACGGTGCTTCTGGTCATCGTCGTCCCGCTGTTCGCCTTCGGTGCGACGCCGGTCGAAGCTGGTTCAACCGGACCCAGGCCGGGTATTCAGGGTTGGGACGAGAGCCTGCAGTGGATGGAGTCGAACACACCAGCGGAAGGAGCATACGGCTCCGGAGGAGAGGCGACGCTTGACTACTACGGCACATATCAGAAGCAGGACGACTTCGACTACCAAGAGGGGCAGTACGGCGTCCTGTCGTGGTGGGACTACGGGCACTGGATTACCACCAGAGCAGAGCGCGTCCCGAACGCGAACCCGTTCCAGCAGGGCACCGAGACGGTCGCACCGTTCCTGATTGCACAGAACGAAACGCAGGCGAACGATATCCTCGACAACACAGACGAGGATGACGCGAAGACGCGGTACGTCGCCGTCGACTGGAAGATGGCCGAGACCAACGGCAACATCCTCGGCAACCGTGGTGGCAAGTTCTTCGCTCCACCGGCATTCGTCGACGGGGTGCAGGCCAGTGATTACTACAGTCGGCTGTACATCCAGTCTCAGAGTGGCGGCGTCCGTCAGGTGACGTTCCAGCAACAGGCCTACTACGAGACGATGGTGACCCGGCTATACCGGTTCCACGGCAGCGCCGCGGAGCCACAACCGATTGTTGTCGACTGGGAGAACAAGCAGACAGAGCGGGGCGGGCAGTACCGCGGTGCGCCGACCAACGAACAGGAACCAGAGGGCCAGCAACCGGGACGGGTCATCCGCGAGTTCGAAAGCGTGGAACAGGCCCGCCAGTACACCGAAAACGACGCGACATCACAACTCGGTGGCTACGGCGGTGCTCCAAGTGAGCGGGTTCCAGCGATGGAGCACTATCGATTGGTCGGCTCCAGCGAAACTGGACCCTACGAGGTGTACGGACTCCAGTCGTTGCGCCAACACTCCGCCTGGACGAAGATATTCGAGCGCGTTCCCGGTGCGACGATTGAGGGGACTGGACCGGCGAACGCGACAGTACGGACCGCCGTGCAGATGCGCAACCCAGCCACGAACAAGACGTTCATCTACCGCCAGCGGACCCAGACCGACCAGAACGGCAACTTCGAGATGACCGTTCCCTACTCTACGACTGGGTACGATGACTGGGGTACTGACGAAGGGTACACGAACGTCAGTGTCCGTGCCGAGACCCAGTACCAGTTCACTGCAGTCGGGACCAACGACGGCGACCGGACCGGCTTTACCGGTGCGACCGAGGTCACTGAAGGACAGGTAATCGGAGAGGACGACTCCGCCGCGACCGTCGAGCTGGAACCGGTAACGATTCAGCAGGGCAACGAAACCAGCGGGGAATCACGCGCGCCAGTGACCGACGGCGTGGCTGAAGCGGGCGCATAGCTGCGTCCCAGCAGCCCAGCCGCTGGTCCGCCGCCTGTTCGACCTCCCGAGACTATCGGATGATTCTGTCGGCCGACTCCATTCTAACAGTGACAGCCATACCGGTCAAAGAGTCGAGCAGCGGACGTGGACTTACTCGCCCAGCGGATTGAACGTGCCGTTGATGTCCCACTCATGGAGACAGTGTGGGTCGCCGGACTGCTTGGTGCCGTCTTCGGAGACGATACGCCAACTGTGTTGTTCCGGGTCCCATTCGTCGACCCGCCCACACCGCTCACACTCGCGTTTACGTGGGGTGACGATTTCAGCCATATCTGGTGCAAGCGCGTGGGTGATTATCAGGCTGCCGGTCCCTGACAAGTCGTCCGGGACGAGTCAGAGCCGACAACGTGGGAGTGCTGTACCGACACTGACGACAGGGGAGTGCAACCGCTATGTGCTCAAAAGTCCGGGAGGTCGTCTGCGCCGACCTCCTCCGCTTCCCAGTCGATGTACTCGTCGGCCAGCACCTCACAGACGACCTGTCCGAACTCGGTCAGTCCGGCGTTGATACCTGAAACGGTGCCCCAGGAATCGATGTCCGGATGAATCTCCCGCTCGCGCCAGTCCTCGGGCAATCCCGGTGCATGGTAGCCCACACGCCCCGCAAAGGAGTCCCAGAAGAAATCGAACTCCTCGATAAGTCCCAGATCCGTGACGATCCTCCACTGGTCGGCATCGAGCGACGCGCCCGCGGCCCATTCTTCGAAGGCATCCGCCCACGCGCCGTCGTCGAGGGCCTCGGCGAGCTCGTTGCGCCGGTATTCGTCACCCTGTACGTCCGCGTCGTCGTACTCATCGGCAGCGACGCCGGTAGACAGCTCCGGCCGCTCCGGCGTCTCGACATCGAGTGTCATAGTCGTGGTATGCGGCGGAGCCGAATAAAGCTCATACTGTTAGCTGGTCCGTCGTGACGGTAGTCGTCACTCCGAGATGACAGTATAGTACGTACAGCAGACGGTATCAACGGTTCGCTTCCCCGTTGAGGGCGCGCTCTCGCAGTTTTTCGCCACGGTCAGTTTCGGTCGTCACGTCAGGAACGGGTACGGGATTCCGGTCCTCGTCGACCGCGACGTACACCGAGTACGACTCTGCGGTCGATTCCGTCTCGCCGGTTCTGATGTTCTCTCGGGCGGCCCGGAGCCGAACTTTGACACTCGTCTCGCCAGCGTCGTAGACGAACGCCTCAATAAGAGCCGTGTCACCGACAGGAATAGGCCGCTTGAAGTTCACCTGGTCCATCCGCGCGGTGACACAGGTCTCGCCGGCAAAGCGCATCGCCGACATCGCTCCGAGTTCGTCCATCCATTTCAGGACGTTTCCCCCGTGGGTTGACCCCAGATGATTCGAGTGATTCGGCTGGACCATCCAGCGGTTCTCGATATAGGTTTCCAGTACCGTTGGCATGGCCCGAGGTTGGCCAGCACTTGGGTTGAGTCTGTCGAACGGGCTTCGAAAACGTGGCTACGCCGAAACGTACTGTGCTTCCCACTCCTTCCGGGCGTCGAGTTCGCGCTGGCCGCGCTTGGTCAGCGTGTAAAAGTTCGTTCGGCGGTCGCGTTCGCCCTTCTCGATGAGTGCCTTCTCGACGAGCGTGTCAAGATTCGGATACAGCCGGCCGTGGTTAACCTCGCTCTCGTAGTAGTTTTCGAGCTCTTCCTTGATTGCTAACCCGTGGGGCTCGTCAAGGCCTGCAATGACGTACAGCAGGTCACGCTGGAATCCAGTCAGGTCATACATCGTATATCCGATACAGTTTGACTCTGTACATATCAGTCTTTTGAATCAGCGAATCGATGACGTATTTACAGATGCCGTCACCGTCCAGTAGTTACCACGGCATCTGTGGCTGTATTAACACGAGAGCTGGTAATAGCTTCGCCCCATGACGAGAACATACAATGCCGCAAACATAATTTCGGTCGGCAGTTCCCGGTGGTCACCTGGACCCGACAAGGGTAAAGGAAACGAATGTGTAACGCGGGTGATGACCGAACACGCGGAGTCGGCGGCAGACGAGCTCCCGGAACCGTCAGGGACGGGGCGCGTCGATGTCGTCGGAACCGCTCACGTTTCCGAGCACAGCGTCACGGAAGTGGAATCAGCGATTGAGGAATCCAAGCCCGACATCGTCGCCGTCGAACTCGATGAGGGTCGCTACCGCCAGATTAAGGGCGAAACGCCTGACGACCTCGATGCGAGTGACCTCCTGCGCGGCAACACCGTGTTTCAGTTCCTCGCGTACTGGATGCTGTCGTACATCCAGACCAGACTGGGCGACCGATTCGACATCGAGCCGGGTGCAGACATGAAAGCGGGCATTGACACCGCCGAACGGCTCGGTCTGGGCGTCGCGCTCGTCGACCGAGACATTCAGACGACCGTCCAGCGGTTCTGGGCGCGGCTAACAGCCGTCGAGAAACTCAAACTCGTCGGCAGCCTCGCGGCCGAAATGGGACCACCGTTGACCGTCGGGCTGACCGTCGGTGCTGTTTTCGGCGGCCTGTTTGCAGTCGTTGCTGGAGCGTTCGGTGGTCCGTTCATCGTCCCAGCTGGTGTCCTTTCGGGAGTGCTGCCGGGCGGCCTCGGTGGGACGGTCGAGGGCCTGCTCGATACGCTGTTGCTCATCTGTGTTGTCGCGGCCGGTGTCGGGATTCCCATCGCCGCACTGCTGGTCCGGTTCCGCGGCGAGGCCGACGTTGAGGAGTTCGATATGGAGACACTGACGGACACTGACGTTGTCAGCGCGATGATGGAGGAGTTCCGTCAGTTCTCTCCCGGCGGCGCGGAAGCACTCATTGACGAACGCGACGCGTTCATCGCCCACCGACTTATCGCTCTCCGCGAGGCCGGCTATCACGTCCTCGCTGTCGTCGGGGCCGGCCACCGCGAGGGGATTCAGGGCTATCTCGACAACCCGGAGACGCTCCCGCCGATGGAGTCGCTCACCGGAACCGAGGGTGGTCGTCGCTTCTCACTGTACAAGCTCGTCGGCTACGGCTTCGGTGTCGTCTTCCTCGTCTTCTTCGGCCTGCTCATCCTCGGCGGCGCAAGCCAGGCCGTCCTGCTGCAGCTGTTCGTTGCGCTGGTCGCCGTCAACGCCGTGCTGGCCGGCGGGCTGGCGAAGGTGGCCGGCGCACACTGGTCGAGTGCGGCCGCCGCCGGTGCGTTCGGCTGGCTGACGAGCCTGTTTCCGCTGCTTGCCGCCGGCTGGTTCGCAGGCTATGTCGAACTGCGGTACATCTCCGTCAACATCAGCGATATCGCGACGCTCAACGAGATACTCAACGATCAGGAGTCGCCGGTCATGGACCTCGTCAGCCGGATGCGCGCCGTGCCGCTGTTCCGGTTGATACTCGTTGTCGCGCTTACAAACGTCGGCAGCGCAATCGCCTCCTACGTCGTCTTCCCGGTGTTGATCCCGTACATCTCGTCGGATATTGGCGGGATGCAGGGCGTTTCGCGCTTGCTCTGGCAGGGCGTCGACGAAGGAATGCAAATACTCCTGGGGGTGCTCTGATGGCGGGTCGGCGACAGCGAGCCACCACAGACCGAACCATCGGCGGCCTCAACTTCAGTCAGCGCGAACTCAGAGACCTCCTCGTCGCCTGGCTCGCGCTCGGACTGGCCTTCACCTTCTTCCTCGAACGGCAGTTCCGCCGCATCGTCTTCGGTCAGTTTGGCGGGCTGTCAGGTGCCGAAATCGCTAGCACGTTCGCCGTCAGCCTGCTGACTGTCGGTGTCGGTTTCCTGCTGCACGAACTGGCCCACAAAGTCGTCGCCGTCCGCTTCGGCCAGATCGCCGCGTTCCAGGCCGACTACCGGATGCTCGGATTCGCCGTCCTGGGCGGCCTCGTCGGCTTCCTGTTCGCCGCACCGGGCGCGGTCGTCCACCGCGGCCGTCTCACGGCGAAGCAACACGGCCTCATCGCTGTCGCCGGGCCGGTGACGAACCTCGCACTCGCCGCTGTCTTCCTCGTCCCGTTCTTCCTCACCGCGTCTATGGGTATCGGAGGATTTCTCCGAGAACTTACAGAAATGGGCCTGCAGATCAATCTCCTGCTCGCCGGCTTCAACATGCTGCCCTTCGGCCCGCTCGACGGCCGAACGGTCCGCGAGTGGAGCACGCCGGTGTTTCTCGTCGTCGCGGTGCCGTCAATTCTGCTCGGTGTCGGCGCGCTGTTCGTTCTCTGAGCGGGCCCAACGCTCGGCCGGAACGACGCTCTTTTGCCCGCGCCACGCACGCTCTCGGGTATGACCGACGGTGAACCCGAGATCGACGACACGGACGATGAAGACGCGGAGGGGCTGACCTACGCGGAGACGGGCGTGGATATCGACGCCAGCGAGGCGGCGACGAAGGCGCTCATCGGCGCAGCCGGCGAGTTCGAGGGCGACTACGCCGGGCTTGTCGACATCGGCGACCAGTACCTCGCGCTCGCGACGGACGGTGTCGGCACGAAGCTCCTCGTCGCTGAGGCCGTCGACGACTACTCGACCATCGGCATCGACTGTATCGCGATGAACGCAAACGACCTCATCGCGACTGGCGTCGAGCCGGTGGCCTTTGTCGACTACCTCGCGGTCGAGACGCCCGACGAAGAGACGAGCGAGGACATCGGCGCAGGGCTCCGGACGGGGGCCGAACGGGCCGGCGTGGCGCTCGTGGGCGGCGAAACCGCTGTGATGCCGGACGTGATCAAGGGGCTGGACATCGCTGGCACCTGCGCCGGGCTGGCACCGAAAGACGCCGTCTTTCCCGGTGAGGCCGAGCCGGGTGACGCCATCGTCGGCTGGCCCTCCTCCGGGATTCACTCGAACGGCCTCACGCTCGCACGCGAAGCGGTCACACAGGACCACGACTACACCGACCCGTTCCCGCCGAGCCCTGACAGGACTATCGCCGAAGAACTGCTGACGCCGACCCGAATCTACAGCGAGGTACTGGAGCCGCTCCGGGCCAGTGAGACACACGCGGCCGCACACGTCACCGGCGGCGGCTGGACGAACCTCACGCGGATGGGGAGCTACCGGTACGAAATCACGGACCCGTTCGAGGCTCAGCCCGTCTTCGAGTTCGTCCAGCAGGAAGGCGAGGTCTCTGACGAGGAGATGCACCGGACGTTCAACATGGGGACCGGGTTCGTCGCAGCGGTTCCCGAGGCTGATGCTGAGGCACTCGTCGACGACAGCGAGGACGCTCGCGTGATCGGAAAAGTGGCTGACGGGGACGAGGCGGTCTCGATTCGCGGCCTCGAACTCACCGAGTGAGCGGCGCGACGGATGCCTGTCAGGCGCGTTCAGGCCGACAAGATGTCTTTACCGGCGGTCTCTTCTGCAATCCGAATTTGGAGTGCCTGCCGGATGTGGTATCTGGCCGCTTCGGTCTCGGCGGTTTCGAGGGCCTTTTCGAGTTCGGCATACAGTGGGTCGCTGGGACTGGCCATGTGAGTACGTCTATCGTTGGTGAGAATAGACATATATCCCTGACACTGTTTTCGGTAGTAAGCCACTCCTACAGGGAGTATGCGCCCACTATCTCCATTTGCGTTTGTGAGAATCAGAGTTAGCTAACCGTACGCGCGATATCCGCTTCGGTTATGACACCGATAGTTTCCCCACCTTCGACGACCATCACAGCGGCATTGTGGTTCAGGTAAGCGTCGACTTCGTCGATAGGTGCGTCGGGCTCTACGGTCGCGATGGATTCGTTCATCACTTCAGCCACCGGAAGGTCGCCGACGTTCTCTTCGGGACGTTGCCGGATATCGGAGTTGCCGATGAGCCCCTGCGGGGCCCCATCCCGAATGACGGGGACCTGTGAGTACCCCTTCTCGTCCATCAGGTCTTTCGTCTGGTGGACGGAGTCGTCGGGCGCGACGCCAACAACGGGCGAGTTCATCAGGTCGCGGGCCTTGATGATGCCGCCTTCGGCCTCTTCGAGGGCAGTTACGATGCGACGGAGTGTCGACAGCCGTGGGTCCACGTCACCACCTTCGATACGAGCGATAAGGGGTTGGGAGACGTCAGCCCGCTCTGCGAGTTCGCTCTGGGTCAGCCCGAGTTCATTGCGGCGTTCCCGCAGGTCCTGTGGCGTCGGTAAGTCCATATCGGCTAATTACCAGAGGTAATATAAAAAGCCCACGGCTACGGCGGCAAGCGGATCAAGGCGGGCTTCAGTTATGCTTCGGCTTCGGCTTCGTCCTCGTCGGCCTCGGTCTCGAATACCTCAACGACTTTCAGCGGGACATCCCGCAGCGCACCGCCGATCTCGCTCTTGGCGATCCGCTGGGCGTGCTCGGGGGATTCGGCGTTGAACACGTCCATCTCGAGTACCAGTCCGACAAGCGCTGTGTCGGCCGCAATAAACGCCGAATCGAACGGTTCGCCACAGGCCGGGCAGCCGGTCGCGCCGACTTCGACCTCAACGTAGTCCATCTCGGCTTCGTTGAGCCGCTTCCCCGCTTCGCTCACTGCTACACCGATAGCGTCGTCGATGTCGTCTACGTCACGAACCAGCCAGGCTGCTTCCATCGCCACGAGGTAGTTCATACACTAGCTCTCGTGGCCCGACTATTCGATAGTTTTGATTCGCGTCTGTTGCGCACGTCACCATTACTATCTCTATAACTTATGCGAACCAGCCATCTGAGTCACGCTCCCATTATATCTGATCGGCGAACCGTTCGGGTAGGCGTCTGGGTACTCAGGCATTTCGGCAAACCGCAAGACAGCGGCCCGATGGTTTTTCACGAACAATAATTTTTAACTGAAATGTGGCGACAAGACTTATATACTAGACCCACTCTGGATGGATCGAGGAAGATGGTAGCTCGACTGTACTCCGCAACGCTGTTCGCACTGTACCAACTCACCCTGCTGCTGGGCATCATGCTGCTGCCGGTAGCGATGGTCACGGAGCAGTTCGGTCTCCGACTGCCAATGGACCGGGCTGTCTCGGGACTTAACGAGGCATACGATCAGGCGAGCGCGTAAGCCGGGCGGCCAGTAGATACCTGACCGGACGGTGGCGGTCAGCCTCACCACAAAAAGAGGTTTTATCAGCGCCCGACCAGTATCGGACAGTAATGCGAGATATGACTCCGGGGTCGGACCTTTCTGGACCCCAGACTGCTGACGAGTTCCAGAGCGACCCGTATGCGCCCGAAGTCGGCGAGCTCCCCGAACAGTCCGCACAGGATTCGGAGAAGGTGAACAAGACCGGAACGACCACCATCGGAATCAGCACGTCCGACGGCGTCGTTATCGCGACGGATATGCGCGCCTCGCTTGGCGGTCGCTTCGTCTCGAACAAGAACGTCCAGAAGGTCGAGCAGATTCACCCCACGGCGGCGCTGACACTTGTCGGGAGTGTCGGCGGCGCACAGTCGTTCATCCGGACACTTCGAGCAGAGGTCAATCTCTACGAGGCACGCCGCGGTGAGGACATCAGCATGAAGGCCCTCTCGACGCTGGCCGGTAACTTCGCCCGCGGTGGCCCCTTCTTCGCTATCAACCCTATCCTCGGCGGCGTCGACGACGACGGCCACCACGTCTACTCCATCGACCCAGCTGGCGGCGTTATGAAAGACGACTACACTGTTACCGGCTCCGGGCTCACCGTCGCGTACGGCACCCTCGAAGACCGCTACGAGGAAGACATGACAAACGAGGAGGCAAAGGAAGTCGCTGCCGCCTCGATCAACGCCGCCGCCGAGCGCGACACCGGCTCCGGTAACGGGATCTACCTCGCGGATGTCACCGCCGAGGGCGTCGATATCAACGGCTACGACTTCGACGAACTGCTGTAAGCCGGCCTGTTACACGCTTTTTTCGCCGTTTATATCCGACAGCAGTCATCGTTCGTATCCGCCCGTTCCTCTGGCGACCCTGCACTGACGTGCGAACGAGAGAATTATACGGTCGGCTTCCGCATCGCCGGTATGGAACTGTTCGGGACCGCGGGAATCCGCGGTGATGTTGTATCGAAGGTGACGCCGGACCTTGCGTTGCGAGTCGGACAGGCTACTGGGCAGGACGGCGAGACGTTCGTGCTGGGGTACGACGGTCGCGTGACCTCGCCAGCGCTTGCTGATGCGATGGCCGCGGGACTGCAAAGCGCTGGCGCGCGCGTCGTCAGAATCGGCCGCGTTCCGACGCCGGCGCTGGCGTACGCCTCGCAGGGCCGCCATGGCGTGATGATTACCGCGAGCCACAACCCGCCGACGGACAACGGCATCAAGGTGTTCGCCGACGGCACTGAGTACGGTGACGACGACGAGACGCGCATCGAAGGGCGAATCGAGGACGGTTCAACGCCGACGGCCTGGCGCGACTGGGGCGACACAGAATCGGTCGACTACCTCGACGAGTATCGAGGCGCTGTCGCCGACTACGCCGAGTCACTCGGTGGCGACCCGTCGGGCCTGACAGTTGCCGTCGACTGCGGGAACGGCATGGCCAGCGTGGCGACGCCACAGGTCCTCCGGGAACTGGGTGCCGACGTGCTGGCGACGGAGGCAAACGTCGACGGGACCTTCCCCGGCCGAGAAAGCAAGCCAACGCCGGAGACACTGGCCGATTTCCGTGCGTTCGTCGCCGAGTCCGACGCCGACTTCGGGTTCGGCCACGACGGCGACGCCGACCGTATCGTCGTCGTCGACGCCGACGGTGATGTCATTCACGAGGACACGATACTTGCGATGCTGGCCGAACATTACACACGCGCCGCGGATATCTCGGACCCAGTCGTGGTGACGACACCGAACGCCTCCGGCCGCATCGACGAGCGTGTCGAAGCCGCTGGCGGCCGTGTCGAGCGCATCCACCTCGGTTCGCTTCACGTGGGCATCGCCGATGTCCGCGCGGACGCGACCGACGAAACCGAGGTTGTCTTCGCCGCGGAACCGTGGAAGCACATTCACACCGCCTTCGGCGGCTGGATCGACGGCGTGGCCAGCGCGGCCGTGTTGACGCGCCTCTTCGCCGCGGAGAGCGTCGCTGACAGGCGGGCCGTTATCTCCGAGCGCCCCTACGAGAAGGTGAGCGTCGAGTGTCCCGACGACGCCAAAGCCGAGACGATGGGACGACTGGAATCCAGCCTGCCGGATGCGTTCCCTGAGGCCGACGTCTCGACCGAGTACGGCGTCCGACTCTCCTTCGACGACGGGTCGTGGACACTCGTCCGACCGAGCGGCACTGAGCCGTACGTCCGAGTGTACGCAGAGAGCGACGACATCGACGCGCTGGTCGCAGATACCACGCAGGCCGTCCGCGACGCTGTCGAGGCTGTCAGCGCCGCCGACGCCTGAACCGCCGGCCGCTACTGAGACCGATAGAATTTCTACACGGCCCTTCGACGCCCAGTGCATGGAGGCTCTCCTCGACGCAGCAAGAGACGCCATCGACGAGGCGTATGCACCGTACTCAGAGTACACCGTTGGCGCAGCGCTGGAAACGAGCGACGGTAGCGTCTACACCGGCTGTAACATCGAGAATGCGAACTACAGTAACAGCTTACACGCCGAAGAAGTAGCCATCGGTGCGGCTGTCAGCGACGGGCATCAATCGTTCGAGCGCGTCGCCGTCACCTCTGGCAAGCGAGACGGTGTCACCCCCTGTGGGATGTGCCGCCAGACGTTCAGCGAATTCTGTGACGAATCGTTCGAGATCATCACCGACGGCGACGAACCGACGGTGTACGAGCTCGGGGAGCTCCTGCCAACGACGATAACCAGCGATCATCTCGACAAATGACAAGCGATAGTGAAGACCCGAACGACGACGTACAGTACCATCTGGAAGTGAGCGACGACGACGTGGCCGACAGCGTCCTGCTGCCGGGCAACCCCGAGCGCGTCGAAAAGGTCGTCGACTACTGGGACGACCACGACATCGTCGCCGAACACCGCGAGTACCGTACGGCGACGGGCACCCACGACGGGACACCTATCTCCGTGACCTCGACTGGTATCGGTGGCCCGTCAGCCGCAATCGCGCTCGAAGAACTGGCCCGCGTCGGCGCTGACTCGTTCATCCGCGTCGGCTCCTGTGGCGCAATTCAGGAGGAAGCCAGCATCGGCGACCTCGTCATCACGACCGGTGCAGTGCGACAGGAGGGGACCAGCAAGGAGTACGTCCGCGAAGATTACCCCGCCAGCGCCGACCACCGGATCGTTTCGGCGCTCGTCGCCGCCGCCGAGGAACTCGGCTACGACTACCACCTCGGCGTCACCTGCTCGACGGACAGTTTCTACGCCGGCCAGTCGCGTCCCGGATTCGAGGACTTCGAGGCCAGCGGCAGCGACGAACGCATCGCGGCACTGCAGGAGGCTGGCGTCCTCAACTTCGAAATGGAGGCCGCCACAATCCTCACGCTTGCGAACCTGTACGGCCTGCGGGCCGGCGCTGTCTGTACGGTGTACGCTAACCGCGTCACCGGCGAGTTCCGCACCGAAGGGGAGCGCAAAGCGGCCAAGTGTGCCAGCCTCGCTGTGTCGTATCTCGCCGAGATGGACGCGGCTGTCGAGGAAGCAGATGCCGACGGCTGGCACGCCGGTCTGTCTATCGACCGCTAGGGTTCGCCACTGGTGCTAAGTGTGAGCGGCCGGGGTTGTGGTTCAGCGGTGGCGGAGAGGCATACCGCGCGAGCGGAGCGAGCGCGGTTTCCCCGGACGCGAATGGAGTGAGCGTCCGGCCTTTTTCGCCCACGTTTTTCAAGGAGCGGTTCGCGCGGTCAGCGCGAACCCGACGCAGAAAAAGGTGGTCTCACATATCAGGCCAGGCCTTGGCGGCCCGACCGACACTCGTAACGTCGTTGATCCAGCGGGCGGCAATCGCCTTTTTCAGCAGTTTCGCCGGCAGTCCGCCGAAGGTTTCGATAGGCACGTTCACCACGTCGTGGGCGACGGCTTTCTCCCCAACCGAGACGACTGTCCCCTTGTCTTTGTGGGTCCATGTTTTGAGCGGCTGCCCGCGCACGGCGCGGGCGAGGTTCTCGCCGGCCACCTCGGCGGCTTGCCAGGCGGCCTGAGCCGTCGGCGGCGCGGGCTGGTCTCCGGGCTGGTCGATCAGCGCCGAGTCACCGATAGCGAAGACGTGCTCGTCGTCGGTCTGGAAGTTCCCTTCCGCGTGGACGCGATGATTCCGTTCGTCCTTGTCGAGGTCGACATCCTGCATGCAGTCCCGGCCCGTGATACCACCCGTCCAGACCAGCACGTCGTAGTCGAGTTCGTCCTCGTCACCGATGTACACGGTCTCCTCGTCGACCTCGCCGATGAACTCCCCGCACTTGATGTTCACGTCGGCGGCTTCCAGGCGCTTGCGCAGAGCGCCCTGAAGCTCGGGGTCGCTGTTTGGCAGGACCTGGTCGAGACCTTCGACGAGGTGAATTCCGATGGGCGCGTTGTGTTCGTCACGGAACTCGGCAACCTCGCCGGCGGTCTGGATGCCAGAGAGGCCAGCGCCGCCGATGACGACCTGCGCGGGGTCGTTCGTGGAGGCCTCACGAGCGGCCTGCTGGATGGCGTCGTGGATATCGAGCGCGTCGTCGAGACTCTTGAGCGTCAGCGCGTGCTCTTCGAGCCCGTCGATTCCGAAGAATGCAGTCTGCGAGCCCAGCCCCACGAGCAGGTAGTCGTACTCGACAGTGTCGGAGTCGGCCAGTTCCACTTCTCGGGCGTCGGTGTCGATACCAACGACCTCGTCCTGAATGAACGCCGTCGAGGGCTGTTTAATCTCGTGGACGGGAATAGCGATATTCTCCTGCACACTCGGGTCCCGGATACAGCGGTGGGACTCGTGTAACACCAGATGATAATCCGTCTCGGAGACCCACGTGACGTCAACGTCCGTCTCACTGTCTAACTCGTCCGCTAAACTCTTGATTGCCCCCGCGCCAGCGTACCCCGCTCCGAGCACGACCACGTTCTCTGTCATACCGGAGACTCCGCAACCGACTGATACAAACCCTTTGAAATCCCTCTCATCGGGAGAGCAATTCTCCAGCGATACCCGTGGTAGGGTACGATGCGGCCTCGGTGACCGCAGAAAAACAATCCAAAAGACCAGTGAGACGTACTAGTGTTCCGGTTCGCCCGCCGGCGCCCGCATATCGTCGATAGCGAGGATGAGCTTGTTGTTGGTGTCGTCCTTTCCTTCGAGGGTCCCGATAATCTGGAGCTTCGACAGCGGTGTCGGTCCGACTGTCACCGAGTCGCCCTCGTGGAATTCGGACATCGTGCCCTGCAGCTGAATCTCTGCCCGGCACTCCTCGGGGTGGTGGACGCTGGTCAGGTCGATCTCCTCGACGTTCGAGTGTTCGACGAGCTCGCCGTTATGACGTAGCGGAACTTCCGCTGCCTGATCCATGTCCTGAATCTGGAGCGCGTCGTAGGCGTTGGCGGTGGGCTTGTACCCTCCCTTGGGGCCAGGGACGCCCTCGACAAGCTGCAGGGCTTTGAGGCTCTGCATCTGGTTGCGAATCGTCCCGGGGTTTCGGTCAACTTTCTCGGCAATATCCTCGCCTTTGACGGCGCTTTCACTTTCCCGATAGAGATTTACCAGTTCCTGCAGAATGTTCTTTTGACTGGGTGTCAGTTCGATAGATGACATAATCTCCTGTTCGGTACAGCCGTCCTTAAATGCGACGGTAAACCGTCTGGAACCGTCCCAGAATCGCGGAAAACGTTAGTACTTTATTCCAGCGCTGACCTGACACAGATATGGAAAGTCAGCGTGTTCTGGTGACCGGCGGTGGCGGGTTCATCGGGGCAAACCTCGCGAACAAACTGGCCGAAAACAACGATGTCGTCGCCCTGGATGACGGCTACCTCGGCACGCCGGAAAACGTATCAGAAGACGTAGAGTACGTCGAACAGAGCGTCCTCGATGACGACCTGCCGACCGACGTAGACGTGGTGTTTCACCTCGCGGCACTCTCTTCCTACGCGATGCACGAGGACAACCCGACCCACGGCGCTCGCGTGAATGTCGAGGGGTTCGTCAACACGGTCGAGCAGGCCCGTGACGACGGCTGTGACACCGTCGTCTATGCCTCGACGTCCTCCATCTACGGGAGTCGGACGGAGCCGTCGCCGGAGGACATGGATGTGACGGTCAACACCGGCTATGAGGCTTCGAAGATGGCCCGGGAGACCTACGCCGAGTACTTCCAGAACCACTACGACCTCACGCTGGCCGGCATGCGCTTTTTCTCGGTGTATCAGGGCTACGGCGGCGCAGAGGAGCACAAAGGCGAGTACGCGAACGTCATCGCCCAGTTCGCCGACGACCTGGCCAGCGGCGACGCGCCGAAGCTGTACGGCGACGGCGAGCAGACCCGCGATTTCACCTACGTCGACGACATCGTGCGCGGGCTCGTGCTGGCCGCCGAACACGAGCTGAACGGCGTGTACAACCTCGGTACCGGCGAGGCCTACGACTTCAACACCGTCGTCGAGATGCTGAACGACGAACTCGGAACGGATATCGAGCCGGAGTACGTCGAGAACCCGATTCCCGAGGACGTGTACGTCCACGACACCTGTGCTGACTTCTCAAGAATGCACGACGCGACCGGCTGGGAGCCGGAGATCAGCTTCGAAGAGGGCATCGAGCTGGTCTGTGCGCCCTACACGTAGGGCCGCTGAATATCGCTGGCCCACCGCTGGGTCTTTATTGGCCGCCTGTGGAGGCGACGATATGCAACGACAGGTTCGCGTCCTCGGCGTCCCGATGGACCTCGGGGCCGACCGGCGTGGCGTCGACATGGGGCCGTCGGCGATACGGTACGGCGGCCTCGCAGACCAGTTGGAAGGTATCGGTATCGACTGCGTCGACGGCGGCGACATCGCTGTACCGCGACCGGAGGAACGTGACCCTGACGCTGGCGGCCTGAAGAGCGGTCGCGCGAAGTTCTTCAGAGAGACGAAGGAAGTCTGTGAGGACGTGACAACGGCGGTCGATGCGACGCTCCGGGAAGGACGGTTTCCGCTCGTTCTGGGCGGTGACCACTCTATCGGCATCGGAACGATGGCCGGCGCAGTCCGTGACGACGAGGAACTGGGCGTCATCTGGTTCGACGCCCACGGCGATTTCAACACGCCGGAGACAACACCAAGCGGAAACATCCACGGAATGTCGCTTGCGGCCGTTCTCGGGCTGGGCCCGTTCACCGACCACGAGTGGGCGCACACACCCGCAGTGAGCGAGGAAAACGTCGTCATCGTCGGCCTGCGGGACGTGGACAACGAGGAGCGCCGGCTGATCGAAGACAGCGATATCACGGCGTACACGATGTCGGATATCGACGCTCGGAGCGCGCCCGAAATTGTCGACGAGGGTCTAGAGATTGCGACGGACGGGACGGACGGCATACACGTCTCGCTTGACCTCGACTGGCTCGACCCGACAGAGGCCCCTGGGGTCGGGACGCCGGTCCGTGGCGGCGTCTCCTACCGCGAGGCCCATATCGCGATGGAGTACGTCGCCGAACACCACGACCAGCTGCGTTCGATGGAACTGGTCGAGGTGAACCCGATTCTCGACGAGCACAACCGCACCGCCGAACTGGCCTGTGAACTCGTTGCCAGTGCCTTCGGTAAGCGGGTGCTGTAGCTGTTTAGACGGCAAGAAAGCGACTGCAAACGACGCGGGCCAAAAATCGAGCTTAGTCTTCTGTAACAGCCGGCACGACCGTCACGCTCGCGACGCGGTCGTCGCCTTCCAGACCCATAATCGTGACACCCTTCGTGTTCCGACCGACCTGTGACACGTCACCAGCGCGGATACGCATAATCTGTCCCTGCTCGGACATGATGACCAGATGGTCATCGTCGGAGACGGCCTTGGCGGTCGACACGCGACCGTTGCGGTCGTCTGTCTTGATGTCGATGAGGCCCTTGCCGTAGCGGGACTGGGTGCGGTACTCGTCGAGTTTGGTCCGCTTCCCGAAGCCGTGCTCGGTCACGGTCAACAGCGACCGTGAATCGTCGTCATCGGTGGCGACCATCGCCGCGACCTTGTCGTCGCCCTGCAGTTTGATGCCGTTGACACCGCGGGCCGAGCGTCCCATCTCACTGACTTCGCTCTCGCTGAAGCGGATGGTCATCCCCGCCTCCGTGGCGATGACGAGGTCGCCGGTGCCGTCGGTGACGTCCACGTCGATGAGTTCGTCACCGTCTTCGAGTTTGGCGGCGATGATGCCCGTCGAGAGGATGTTCTCGAACTCAGAACAGCAGGTCCGCTTGACGTAGCCGTTTCGGGTCACCATCGTAATACACTCGTCGTCGCCGAACTCGTCGGTCGAGACGACGGCGGTCAGTTCCTCGCCGTCGTCTAGATCAATGAGGTTGATGGCGGACTTGCCCCGAGCGGTGCGGGACATCTCCGGAATCTCGTAGGTCTTGAGCCGGTAAACCTGTCCCTGATTGGTGAAACAGAGCAGGTAATCGTGGCTGTTGGCCCGGAAGACCTTCGAGACGCGGTCGTTCTCCTTGGGGTCGGCCCCGATAATCCCCTTGCCGCCGCGGTTCTGGGGATCGAAGTTCTCGACCGGCATCCGCTTGATGTAGTCGTCCTCGGTGATGACGACAACGCAGTCTTCCTCGGGGATGAGGTCTTCGTGGGTGACCTGACCCTCGTCCTCGATGATGCTCGTCCGACGGTCGTCGTCGTAGTCGTCTTTGACCTCCTGAAGTTCGTCAGCGATAACGCCGTCAAGTTTCTCGCGGCTGTTGAGGACGGATTCGAGGTAGTCGATGGTGTCTTGCACGTCCTCGTACTCGTCCTCGATTTCGGCTGCTTCCATCGAGGTGAGCGAGCCGAGCTGCATCCGGACGATGTGGGCGGCCTGCTCCTCGGAGAACTCGAAAGACGCCTGCAGGCCGGACCGGGCAGCGTCGCGGTCCTCACTGTTCTGGATGAGATCGACTACGTCCTCGACGTTCTCTAACGCCCTCAGTCGGCCTTCGAGGATGTGGGCGCGGTCCTCTGCCTCGGCGAGGTCGTACTCGGAGCGTCGTCGAACGACCTCGCGGCGGTGGTCGATGTAGTGCTGGAGACTCTCTTTGAGGGAGAGCACCTTCGGCTGGCCATCGACCAGCGCGAGGTTGATAACGCCGAAGGTCGATTCTAGATGGTGGTCGAGCAGCCGGTTTTCGACCACGTCGACGTTCGCCCCTCGCTTGAGTTCGACGACGATACGGACGCCGTTGCGGTCGGACTCGTCGCGGAGGTCGGAAATCCCCTCGATCTTCCCCTCGTTCACGTCGTCGGCGATGCGCTCGACGACGCGGGCCTTGTTCTCTTGGTAGGGGAGTTCGCTGATGACGATGCGACCCTCTTCCGGGTCGACCTCGTACTCCGCGCGGACTCGCAAGCGGCCACGGCCGGTCGCGTACGCCGAGTAGATGGCGTCGCGGCCGACGATGTTGCCGCCGGTCGGGAAGTCCGGCCCCGTGACGTGCTCCATCAGGTCCTCGACGGTGGCATCGGGGTTTTCAAGCAGGTGGACCGTCGCGTCGACCAGTTCCCCGAGGTTGTGCGGCGGGATGTTGGTCGACATCCCGACGGCAATGCCCGAAGAGCCGTTCAGCAGGAGGTTCGGGACCTTCGACGGTAACACGTCGGGTTCCTGCAGGCGGTCGTCGTAGTTGCTGGAGAAGTCGACGGTGTCCTTCTCGATGTCTTCCAGCAGTTCCTCGGCGATGGGGGCCATCCGCGCCTCCGTGTACCGCATGGCGGCCGCCGGGTCGCCGTCCATCGAGCCGAAGTTCCCTTGGCCGTCTATCAACGGATACCGCATCGAGAAGTCCTGTGCCATCCGGACGAGCGTGTCGTAGATGGCCGAGTCGCCGTGTGGGTGGTAGTCACCCATCGTGTCCCCGACAATCGAGGAGGACTTCCGGTGGGCGGAGTTCGAGGAGACGCCCATCTCGTGCATCGCATAGAGGATACGCCGATGGACGGGTTTGAGACCGTCCCGAACGTCAGGGAGCGCTCGTCCCGCGATGACCGACATCGCGTAGTCGATGTAGGACTGCTCCATCTCGTCCTCGATGCGGACGTGCTTGATCTGCTCTGCCGGTGCGTTCGGATCGTTAGCGTCGGAACTCATATGTCGACCCACTCCGCTTCAGGCGAGTGCTCCTTGATGAACTCCTTGCGCGGTTCGACGGCGTCGCCCATCAGGATGTTGAACATCTTGTCGGCGGCCGCGGCATCCTCGATGGTTATCTGCTTGAGAATCCGATTGTCGGGATTCATCGTCGTCTCCCAGAGCTGATCGGGGTTCATCTCGCCCAGGCCCTTGAACCGCTGGACCTGAGTGGGGTTCCCGTCGCACTTCTCTTCGATGATCCTGTCGCGCTCCGCGTCTGTCATCGCATCGTAGGTGTTCCCGCGGTAGCGAATCCGGTACAGCGGCGGCTGGGAGGCGTAGACGTAGCCGGCCTCCAGCAGCGGCTTCATGTGCCGGTAGAACAGCGTCAACAGGAGCGTCCGGATGTGTGCCCCGTCGACGTCTGCGTCGGTCATCAGGATAATCTTCTCGTAACGCAGGTCCTCGATATCGAACTCGTCGCCGATACCGGTCCCGAGCGCGGTGATGAGGTTCCGTATCTCGTTGTTCTCTAGAATCCGGTCCAGTCGGTGTTTCTCGACGTTCAGAATCTTCCCCTTGATCGGGAGGATGGCCTGAAAGTCGGGATTACGGCCCTGTTTGGCGCTACCGCCCGCAGAGTCACCCTCGGCGATGAACAGTTCGGCTTCCTCGGGGTCCCGCGTCTGGCAGTCGGCCAGTTTGCCGGGCAGTGCGGTTGAGTCGAGCGCCGATTTCCGCCGGGTGAGCTCCTCGGCCTTCTGTGCGGCCTTCCGTGCTTTCGCTGCCTCGACTGCCTTCCCGACGATGGCTTCGGCCGTGTCGGGGTTCTCCTCGAAGAAGGTCGCCAGTCCGTCGTGCATCGCCGATTCGACGATCCCACGGACCTCGCTGTTGCCGAGTTTCGTCTTGGTCTGCCCTTCAAACTGTGGGTCAGGATGTTTGACAGAAATGACAGCCGTCAGCCCCTCGCGGATGTCGTCACCTTTGAGCGTGTCGTCCAGATCCTTCAGCAGATTATTGTCGGTTGCGTAGTCGTTGATGACCCGTGTGAGTGATGTTTTGAATCCTGTGAGGTGTGTCCCGCCTTCGCGTGTATTGATATTGTTGGCGAAGGCGTGGATCGAACCCTGCAGGTCGTCGGTTCCCTGCATGGCGATTTCGACCTGTACCGGTCCCTCTGCGATCTCCTCTTCGTCTTCGAAGTAGATGATGTCGCGGTGGAGCGGGTCCTTGGTCTCGTTCAAATACTCGACAAACTCGCGGATGCCGCCGTCGTAGGCGAACGTCTCCGTTTCGCCGTCGCGCTCGTCGATGATAGAGATGGCGACGCCGGAGTTGAGGAAGGCGAGTTCACGCAGTCGAGACGACAGCGTCGAGAACTTGAACTCGCCGGTCTCGAAGATCTCGTCGTCGGGCCAGAACCGGACGGTCGTGCCCGTCTCTTCATCGGGTTCGAGGTCCCGAACTTTCTTCAGGTCGTACTCCGGCTTGCCGTGGTCGAAGCGCTGCTTCCAGAGCGCGCCGTCGCGCCTGACCTCGACTTCGAGCCACTTCGAGAGGGCGTTGACCACGCTTACCCCGACCCCGTGGAGACCCCCGGAGACCTGATAGGACTTGTTGTCGAATTTCCCACCAGCGTGGAGAATCGTCATCACGACCTCGACAGCTGGGCGGCCGTGCTCTTCGTGGGTGTCGACGGGGATGCCCCGACCGTCGTCGCTGACAGAGACGGAGCCGTCGTCGTGAATCGTTACGTCGATGTTGTCACAGTAGCCGGCGAGCGCCTCGTCGATCGCGTTGTCGACCACCTCATAGACGAGATGATGGAGGCCACGAGCGTCCGTCGACCCGATATACATCGCGGGCCGCTTCTGGACGGCTTCCAGCCCTTCGAGGGTCTGGATCGACTTTGCGCCGTACTCATCAGACTCTCCTGACATAGGAACTTACCAGTCCTAATGGAGGGGGACGTATAAAGCTCCCGCACGCGCGCGGGACCGCGGTTTCGGGGACAACGTTCACTTTCACTCTGGTGGCGATTACCTTTTAACCCCGACGCGGGTACGTACCGCACGACAATGACCTCGTATCAGTCGCGACTCGGCGAGGGCGAGGGAATCGCCGAGGAGTTGGCCGAATCCCAGCGGGCCATCTCCATCGCCGAGTTCTTCGAGAAGAACAAGCACATGCTGGGCTTCGACTCGGAGGCCCGGGCGCTCGTCACGGCCGTCAAGGAGGCCGTCGACAACGCGCTCGACGCCTGCGAAGAGGCCGGCATTCTCCCCGATATCTACGTCGAGATACAGGAGTCCGGCGACTACTACAAGCTGGTCGTCGAGGACAACGGCCCCGGCATCACGAAGGAGCAGGCCCCGAAAATCTTCGGGAAGCTCCTGTATGGCTCCCGGTTCCACGCCAGAGAACAGAACCGGGGACAGCAGGGGATCGGGATTTCCGCGGCCGTGCTCTACTCGCAGCTCACCTCCGGCAAGCCGGCGAAAATCACCTCCCGGCCGAAGGGCCAGGACGAGGCCCAGTACTTCGAACTCATCGTCGATACGGACACCAACGAACCCGAAATCAGCGTCGACGAGACGACGACGTGGGAGCGACCCCACGGGACCCGCATCGAACTGGAGATGGAGGCCAACATGCGGGCCCGCTCGACGCTGCGGGACTACATTCAGGACACCGCCGTCGTCAACCCCCACGCCCGCATCGAGTTCGACGAGCCGGGGCTGGACGAGTCCCTGAAGTTCGAGCGAGCCGAGCGAGCGGAACTCCCCGACGAGACCGAGGAAATCAGGCCGCACCCACACGGCGTCGAACTGGGGACGCTGCTCAAGATGCTCGAAGCCACGGACTCCTATTCTGTTTCGGGCTTCATGCAGGAGGAGTTCACGCGCGTCGGCGGGAAGACCGCCGACAGCGTCATCGCGAACTTCAACGACCGCCACTACGGCCGCGGCATGGCCTGGCAGCCGCCGAAGGTCAACGAGGACGCCGACATCGAGGTCGCCGTCGAGGATGCTGTAGCGAACAAGGGAGCCGAAACCACGGCGACGTTCGCCGCCGCGGTCTCCGATGCCATCCACGACCGCGACCGGGTCGCCTACCACGAGATTGAATCCATCGTCGACGAGGCGGCCGAAGACGCCGAGGCCGACGGTGACACCACCTTCGGTTCGACAGTCCGCGAGAACGCCGTCGAGGCCGCCTGGAGCGCCGTCTCCGCCGAGCTGACCGCCGACCTCTACGCGCTCGTCGACGATGTGACGACGAAACGCAAAGACGACGCCGCAATCGAGGGACTTGCGAGCCGACTGGCCGACAAGTTCGCCGACGAGGGCCGCCACCGGCTGACCCGCGACGAACTGCGGGGCTACATCGACCGCGCGGCCGACATGACCGAGGAACAAGACGACGCCACATACGGCGAGACGGCCCGGGAAAACGTCCTCGAAGCGCTCTGGGCGGCCGCCGAGGGCGTTCCGGAGGAGCCGCCGAAAGTCTCTGACATCGCCGACGACCGCGACACTGCGAGCCAGTTGCTGTCGGCGATGCGTGAGACGGACATCATCGCGCCACCGACGGACTGCCTTTCCCCAATCAGCGCGGAACTCGTTGAGGAAGGGCTTCGAAAGGAGTTCGACGCGGACTTCTATGCCGCGTCGACGCGGGACGCGTCGGTCCACGGCGGCGACCCGTTCATCGTCGAGGCCGGCATCGCCTACGGCGGTGAACTCGAAAGCGAGGGCACCGTCGACGTGATGCGATTCGCCAACCGCGTGCCGCTGGTGTACCAGCGCGGGGCCTGTGCGACGACGGACGTGGTGAAGTCCATCCGCTGGCGCAACTACAACCTCGACCAGCCCGGCGGCTCAGGCATCCCGAAGGGGCCGGCCGTCATCATGGTCCACGTCGCCTCGACGAACGTCCCCTTCACCAGCGAATCCAAGGACGCCATCGCGAACGTCCCCGAGATGGAAGACGAGATCGAACTCGCCATCCGGGAGGCCGCCCGCGAACTCAAGAGCTACCTGAACAAGCGCCAGTCGATGCAACAGCGCCGCGAGAAACAGGACAAGCTCGCGACCATCCTGCCGGAGATGGCCGAGAAGCTCACCGAGGTAACCGGCAACGACGACCTCCACATCGACGACTCGCTGGCCCGCATCATGAATAACGTCCTCGTCGAGCGAGAAGTCGAGGACGGCACCGTTCGAGTCCGCATCGAGAACAACGACGACACGAACGCGGACGTTGAACTGACCGACATCGTCACCGCCGAGCCACAGGACACCAACGGCGCGACGGTCGTCGAGATGGACGGCGAGTGGTTCGTCAAGTGGTCCCCGACCGTCGGGGCTGGCGAGACCGCCGTGCTGGAATACAGCGTGTCCGGCGAGGCCGAGTTCACCGTCTCGGTCGACGGCATCGAAGACGAGAAACTCACGGTGAACGCCTGATATGAGCACCGACTCAGACACCACACCAGACACCGAGGAAGCGCGCGAGCAACTCATCGACCTCGCGGCGGACTTTTACGACCAGTTCGCCGGCGGCGAGGTGCCGACGATGACCATCCCGACCCGGACCAAATCGAACATCGTCTTCGACGAGGACGAGCAGGTCTGGGTGTACGGCGACCGGGACTCCACCCGGTCGGCAAAGACGATCTCCGGAGCCGAGAAGATTCTGAAGGCCGTCTACACCATCGATTTCCTCTCCCAGCAACTGGAGGAAGACCGCTCTTCGACCCTGCGTGAACTGTACTACCTCTCGGAGTCCTGGGACCTCGACGAGGCCCAGTTCAACACGCAGGACGAGTCGAACAACCTCATCGAAGACCTCGAAATCGTCTCCGATGTGAAACGCGAGGACTTCCACATGCGCCCGGAGGAGTCCGGCGCGAAGGTGATGGGGCCGTTACTCCTCCGCGAGCAGACCAACCGCGGCGACCGCGAAATCCACTGCCAGGACGACGTGGGCCAGGGCGGCTACCAGATTCCGAACAACCCCGACACCATCGAGTTCCTCGACAACGATGCGAAGTTCGTCCTCTGTGTGGAGACCGGTGGGATGCGCGACCGCCTCGTCGAGAACGGCTTTGACGACGAGTACGACGCGCTGGTCGTCCATCTGGGCGGCCAGCCAGCGCGGGCGACCCGGCGGCTCATCAAACGACTGCACGACGAACTCGACCTCCCGGTCACGGTGTTCACTGACGGTGACCCGTGGTCGTACCGCATCTTCGGGTCGGTCTCGTATGGCTCTATCAAGAGCGCGCACCTCTCGGAGTACCTGGCGACCCCTGAGGCACAGTTCATCGGCATCCGCCCGGAGGATATCGTGGAGTACGAACTGCCGACAGACCCGCTGGCGGACTCCGACGTGAACGCTCTGGAGAGCGAGCTTGAAGACCCGCGGTTCCAGACTGACTTCTGGGAGGAACAGATCGAACTCCAACTGGACATCAACAAGAAGGCCGAGCAGCAGGCACTCGCGTCTCGGGGGCTTGATTTCGTGACGGACACGTATCTGCCAGAGCGGCTGGACGAGATGGGCGTGCTGTAGCGGCCGAAGTTGCGTTCAAAACCTGTCTGTCCGCCGGTTAGGCGTGTTTACTATTCCGTTCAGCCAGAAAGGTGGAGTTCCTTTGGTCAAGAGCGCCGCTGCCAGACGATTGTGACCGTAGTTAGACAACCACCAACGAAGGCCACAAGCCCCCCTCCAGCTTTATACAGCCGCCAGTTACTGAAACAGTCAGTGACAAATAAGCCACTTGTTATATATACTGTATTTTTGTATTCTATCTCTTTGTTTGAGATGTTTTGTACCGTAGAAGCGTTGTGATAAACCTGAGTGGTATTACTCGTCAGGATTTCTTCGAATGTACGTTGATCGCGTGAAGATAGGTTCTGAAATGAGAGGCGTTCCACAGCAGAACTGCTCGTTCTATTCTCCTCAATGGTCTCAATAGTAACCCCGTACCCATCCTCGCAGGCAAGATTGGACTCAAGATATACACCCAGTCCACCGCTCGCAATACCTCCAACTAGTAATATCAAACCAATCATCCGTATGGCACGGATAGCGGGATTCATATAATATCATCAATAGCTTGACTTGAGTACTTTCTGTGTTATATTTCACAAATCCAAAATAGTAGGATAGCACTGTTCCAGAAGGCAATCAAATAGCTTTCAAATTTTTGCCAGACTTACACTGCCACCTCGCTGCGCTCAGTTCTCGTCAAGCACGACCGGAACACCGCGTTTCGCGACATCCTCAGCGAACGCGCCGGAGTCAGCTTCCAACGACGTGAACGTGTTGTAGTGCATCGGGAGCACGAGGTCCGGGTCCATTGCCTCCGCCAGATCGGCGGCCTCGTGGCGGTTCATCGTGTAGTTCTGGGCGATAGAGGGGACGAACAGCGACACGTCGAGTTCGGCGTGACCGTCCAGCACGTCGGTGTCGCCGGGCCAGAACACGCGGGTGTCATCGAGCGCGACGAGGAAGCCACAGCCGATGCCCTTCGGATGAATCGGACTGCCGTCGTCGTTGACGTTCGGCCCGTCCTCGTGGTTGTAGGCTGGCATCGTCCAGATGGGTACGTCGTCGACCAGCAGGTCGGCTTCCATCCCTACCTTTCGGACCTCGTAGTCGAGGTCGGCCAGGCGGTCGAGGTCACGGTCGGTCGCGTGGACGTTGATGCCCTCGAACGCGACGACGGTGGCGTCCTCAGCGGCGACGCGGCGGATGCCGTCCGGGTCGTAGTGGTGGATGTGGGTCACGCAGACGATGTCCCCGTCCTTCGGCGCGTAGTCCTGCGTCGGCGGGTGGCCGATACCGGGCGTGTCCGGTTCCCACTCACCGGTGAGGACACCGTAGCGACCGGGGTCGAAGTAGACGACAGTGTCGTCGCCTTCCAGCCGCAGCGTCGCGTAGCCGAGCCACTCCGCGGTGATGCCGTCGTGTCTGACTGTCATGTGCGAGGGTACTCGGAGCGGCCCATTACGCGTGTCGGTCCATTTCGAAATAGCCCCAGCGGCGCTACTGTGACGCTGCCAGCCGCTTGACCCGTTCCAGCGAGTCGGCGTCCTCTGGCGTCTTGTCCTCGCGGACCGAGATGAATCGGGGGAACCGAAGCGCGTAGCCCGAATCGTAGGACTGGGACGCCTGAATCTCCTCGTAGCCGACCTCGAAGACGATGGCTGGGTCAAGGGTCACGTCGCGGCCGTCCTCACTGCGGATGTGCGCCTCGAAGCGCTCGGTCAGGTCGTCGAGTTCCGCGTCGGTGATGCCTGTCGCGACGTTGCCGACGGTGGCGTAGCCGTCGTCGGTTCGCACCGAGAGTTCGAACGACCCTAGGGCGTTCGCCCGGCGGCCCTCGCCCCACTCCGCGCCGGTGACGACGCAGTCCAGCGTCTCCACGTCGGGCTTGCGCTTGCGCCAGTGCTTCCCCCGCTTCCCGGGGGAGTACGACGCGGTCGGGTCCTTCAGCATAATTCCCTCCTGCTCGGCGTCGAGGGCCTCCGTTTCCAGGTCTTCAATCCCACCGGCGTCATCGGACAGCCACATCTGCGAGACTATTTCGCTGTCGGGTGGAAACAGCGATTCGAGGCGGTCGTGGCGCGTCTCCAGCGGGGCGTCGAGCAGGTCCTCGCCGTCGGCGTGCAGGCAGTCGAAGGCGTGCAGGCGGACGGCCACGTTCTCGCGGGCGGCGGCCACATCATGCTTCCGGCGGAAGCGACGCAGCACCTCCTGGAACGGGAGCGGCTCGCCGTCCGCGTCGACCGCGACCACTTCGCCGTCAAGGATTGCCGGCGCGTCCAGCGTCGATTCGACAGTATCGACGACTTCCGGAAGCGGGTCCGTGACTTCCTCCATGTTCCGAGAGAAGAGCCGCGCGTCCTCGCCGTCGAAGTGGACCTGCACCCGAGCGCCGTCGTACTTCCACTCGACTGCGGCGCGGTCCCAGTCCTCCAGCGCGCCGGCGACGGTCCCAGCCTGTGCCAGCATCGCCTGAACGGGGCGGCCGATTTCGAGCCTGATTGTGTCCAGTCCAGCCTCGCCTTCGTCGCGGGCCACCTCGGCGACCATGCCGTAGTCGTTTGACACCTGCACGGCCCGTTCGACGGCGTCGACTGGAACACCGAAGGCGGCCGCGACGGCGTCCCGGACGGTCCCCTCGCCGACGCCGATGCGCATCTCCGAAAGGACGAGCCGAGCGAGGTAGCTCGCTTCCGTCGGAGAACACCGCGAGAACAGGCCAAAGAGGATGTCCACTTTCGTCCCCTGGCTCCCGCTGCCGTCGACGGCCGCGAGGTCCCGTAGCTCGGCGTCGAGTTCCGCGACGGTCAGCGCGTCACTCCCGCCGCCAGCGCCGAACGCGGCGAGGCCCTGCTGGCCGCCGAGGTCGTAGCTGGCCGCGACGGCCCCGATTTCGCCCATGTCCGCAAGGCGCTGCTCCACATCGTCAGCACTGATGTTTTGGCCCGCTGCCCGGGCAATCGCCTCGTAGCAGAGCCGCGGCCCGATATCGAGCGTTCGGGCTTCGTAGGCTGGAAACACCCGGCCCTGCACGAAGCGAGCGAGCGTCGGGAGGTCCGACCCCGCGTCCGTGAACAGGTCGGTTACTGCCTCGGTAATCGCGGTGTCGGCGCTCTCGGCTTCGATTTCCTCGGCCCGGTCGGCGAAGGCGGCGAACTCCATCAGCGCACTCTATCCGGTTGGACACCGTAAATCCAGCGTCACTCGACCGTGTACTCGACCGTGACGTTCTCGCCGGCCGTCGACGACGCATATGGCTGGTCCGGCGACCCCGAATTGTCGCCGAAAGGATAGTCGAGCTGCTGGTTCCCATTGGTGTCCTGATGCACGACGAGCACGAGTGACTGGCCGGTCGACGGCGGCCTGTCCAGCGGTATCTGGACATCGCTGTGGGACCCCGAGGAGAGGTACTCGGAAGTCCCGAGTACGCGCCCGTCGGCCTCGAACTCGCGGACGACAATGAACCCACCCTCTGACAGCGATGCTGATTCGACCGTTATCTGGTCGCCGGAAACAGCGGGGCTGGTGACCGTCATCGACGCGACTGGCGAGGACAGCAGGATGAACGCAACGTAGGCGACGCCCAGCAGAATTGCGGCGTGTTTCGCGCCGTCCTTGAGCGTGCCCTCGCCAAGCTGGCCGCCGATGAAGCCGGTCAGGACCGCCTGAATGAGCGCGGTGTGGAAGAACACGAGCGTGTATGCGGCCTTGTCGACGCGGCCGAACCGAGCGAACTGGTCGACACCGACGCCAAGGCGGTTCGACTCGCCGGCCGGCGTGGGCACGCTCGACGGGAGGCTCGGGACCAGCACCTCCTGAACGGCGACGATGATGACCAGAAACACCAGGAAGGCGATGTAGATGACGACGAGGTACGTGAGCATCTGCTGGCGTCGCCGGCGTTTCAGCCGGAGGTCAGCCCGCGATTGGGTGGCCGCGATACGGAACACCGGCCCGAGCTGGCCCGAGGCGTGCATCGCGTGGGTCAACAGCGTCACGATGCGTGTTATCGCCGTGGTCTGGACCCGGCGGCCGAATCGGACCAGAGCGTCATTGACGTTCGCACCCATCCGGATGTCGGCCCAGATGCGGTGCATCTCCTGAGTGAGTACGCCGATGTCACTGCCACGGACCCGGCGGAGGCTCTCGACGACAGTCATCCCGGCCTCGTTCAGGCTTGCCAGCCGCTCAAGCAGGTCCGGTGTGGCGTTCTCGATACGTGAGAGCCGCTGCGTGTAGACGAACCGCACCAGTGCGAACGGCCCCAGAACCAGCAGGATGGACTGGATGACGAGGTCGTCGAGAATGCGGACGTTGACAGACGACGTCTGGAACGCCGCGGGGGAACGGACGAGCAGCAACACCACCGCAACTGGCACGGCGAGATAGAGGACGTAGACTGGATTCCAGACGAGCGACTGAACGGGAGAGCCGAGGAGGTCCCGAAGCGACTTGATGCGGTCGTAGAACTGCAGTCGGAGCCAGTTCGCCTCGTCGGCCGGGACGACGCCGCCATCGGTCAGGCCGAGACGGCCGGTTCCCAGGCTGGGCTTGCCGAGCGACGCCGTCTCGTAGCGCTCTAGAACGTCCGTCGTGCCGGCACTCCCGATACCGAGCGACTGGAGCTTACTGTCCAGATACACCATGAATCCGACGTTAGCCAACGGAATGACGAGATACGCCATCATCTGTAACAGCCAGAGCGTGTCCGTCGTCGTCAGGCCGAAGACGAGCAGAATCGTCATCAGGAAGAGTACGGCGGCGACGAACACGGTGACGTACGCCTCCGCGACCGTTGCCAGCCGTTCGAGCAGGTCTGCCTGCCGCTCGGCGGCCTCTTCTTGATGGCGTTCGTACTGCTCGCGGAGGAACGGGGCCAGCGACTGGCCGCTCTGGAGGACGCTTGAGAGGTTCTCGGTGAACGTCTTGAACTGTTCACTCGGGGTTCGCCGAGAGACGTGTTCCAGCGCCGTAATCATATCCCGGCCGAACAGGTCCATCTCTCTGACGGCGACGCCGACTTCCTTCGCGGTGTCGCCGTAGATTTCCTGATTCCGGGCCAGAACGCGCATCACATCCGGGAAGGACATCCCACCGCGGGAGAGGGCGTACATGAACGCGATGGTCCGGGCCATCCCCTCGTCGATGTTCCGGCTCCGGACATCGGCCTGATTTTTCAGTCGCTCCCAGCGGTAGAGATACGTGAGTCCGGCCGTCGCCGCGCCGGAAAGCACGCCGCCACCGATAAGAATGTACAGCGTCTGTGTCGGCGTCAACACGAGTTCGAACGTGCGCAACCCAAAAGCGGTCACCATCGTCGAGGGGAGTCCCTGCGCAAGCTCTACCAGCGCCGGCAGAATCAACAGCAGGCCGCCGATAGCGTACGCCCCGGTTATTGCTCCCGAAACAGCACCAGCACAGGCGTACACCAGCGTTCTGGCGGCATAGCCGCGGTAGGTCTCGTCGACGTATGCGGCTTCGAGCTGGCGTTCCCGCTCGGGCGACTGTCCCACGTACCGACCGAAAAGCCGTCGTGATAGCCGCGTGACGTTGCGGTCGAAGTGCTCGTTGACCGTGCTGTAGCTGATAAGCCCGAGGATTCCGACGACGACAGCGAGCGGTGCCAGACCGAGCGGGTTCAGCGCCATGTCAGGCTATCTCGTCGTCGATGTTTGCTATGACCTGCTCTTTGTCCGCATAGTACTTGTTGACCATCGCCGTGAACTTCCGGTAATCGGTGATGCCCTCGGACTGGAGATAGCGGAGGAACCGCTGGCGGTTACGGAGTTCGGTGAGTAGTTCCGACTGCGTCCAGCCGCGTTCCTCACGGATCTCGTCCAGCAGCTCGCTGTTGTTCTCGGAGAAGTGGTCCTCCGTGGCCCGCCAGTTGTACGTCGTTGAGTAGTCCAGTTCGCCGGTTCGCTGGTCGATGCCTTCGATCTCAGCGAGCGTCTTCGCGCGGCGGACGCGCTCGTCGCCCGAGCGGGCCAGCACCTGCACACAGAGGATATCGAGGCTCTGGACCATCGGCCGTGGAACGTTTATCGGCTCGTTTTCCAGCCGGTTGATGACCGTCTGTACCGAGTCCGCGTGCATCGTCGAGAACGTCGTGTGGCCGGTGTTCATCGCCTGGAACAGCGTAATCGCTTCCTCGCCACGAACCTCGCCGACGATGATGTATTCGGGGCGGTGGCGCAGCGCTGACCGCAGCAAGTCGTACATCGTGATGTCCGAATCGCCCAGTCGCTCGCGGGTGACCGAGGAGAGCCAGTTGTCGTGGTACAGCGACAGCTCGCGGGTGTCCTCGATGGAGAGCACCTTCGACCGAGGCGGCAGAAACATCGCCAGCGCGTTCATCGACGTGGTCTTGCCGGCCGCCGTCCCGCCCGCGAAAATGAGCGACTTGTTTGACTCGATGGCGAGCCAGAGGTAGGCCAGCATCTCCACCGAGAACGTGCCATACTCCAGCAGTTCGATTGGCGTGAACGGCTCGTCGGCATATTTCCGGATCGTGAACGCCGAGCCGCGCGGGGTGACTTCTTCGCCGAGCGCCAGCTCGATACGCGAGCCGTCCGGGAGCGTCGTGGAGACGACAGGGTCCGAAACGGAGACGTGTCGTCCCGAGCGCTGGGCCAGTTGGATGACGAAGTCGTTCAGTTCGTCGGCGTCGTAGGTGATGTTCGTCTCGATGTCCGTGTAGCCGTCGTGGTAGACGAAGATGGGGAGGTTCGCTCCGTCACAGGAGATGTCCTCGATGTCCGGGTCGTGCATCAGGGGGTCAATGTGGCCGTAGCCCTGGAAGGAGCGATACAAGTAGTAAAACAGTCGGTGGAACGTCTCTGGTTCGATAACGACGCCGTACTCTTCGAGCCTGGCTTCGAGTTCCTCGGCGAGGACTCGCTCCGGGTCGGTGTCGACGTCCTCGCGGTAGATGAGCGGGATGCGGATGTCCTCGAACAGGCGGTCGAGCAGTTCTCGCTCGATATCAGTCAGTGACGGCTCGACGACGTGATACAGGTGTTCGTCGCGGTCGGGGTCGTGATTGATAGAGGCGAAGGCAAACGGGGCGTTCAGCCAGTAACGTTCCACTTCGTTGTAGCCGTCAAGACCGTCGAACTCGACCAGCGCCCCGTGGCGGCTCGGGTCGTAGTTCGCCGTTGGAACCGCAGCCCCGCTCAACACCGTCGCGGTTCGCGAGAGCCACGATTGGATGTGGCCGAGCGGGTCCGAAACGAAGTCACCGGGTTCGGGGGATTCTGGGTTCGACATCTGTGGTGCGGTGGGGAGCACACGGTGCTCCGCGGAATATACCTCTGCTATCGTATCCACCTACTTAAATTCGCTCGCCAAATTATCAGGAGTATAATCGACAGCGGTCGGACGAACGGGAGGACCCTGCCCTCACGCTCGGTCGACGGTCAATAAGAGATAGGCGAACACGAGGGCGACGAGCGCCCCGATGGGGACGGTGATGCCGGGAAAGGACGTGATGAACAGCCCGCTGGCCGCGAGCGTAAGAACGCCAACAAGGCCGAGCAGCCCGCCGAACAGTCGGACGGGGTCCACAGGGAGAGCCGCCTCAACGCGGTCTTCAGCGGCGTAATAGTAGAGGCTGAGGCCGAACGGCAACAGGAAAACGGCCAGGGCCGCGGCCCCGAGTGTCCCGGCGAGCACAAGCGGGGCCGACTGCTGAAACGCGGCGACCTGCCAGGCCCAGAGAAAGGGCCGCTCGCCGGGGAGCGTCGCACCGAAGATGAACTGAAACCGGAACGGGAGAAAGCGGAGTCCGATGACAGTAACCCCCTCGATCTCGAACAGTGACACCGACCACGGGGCCAATCCCACGAGCCACGTCGCAAGCACCGCGAACTCCCCCGCGTACTCTGATTTCACCCAGGCCATACTACTGTCAGAGGGTGGGCCGGTCCGGTAAAAGCTACCGATACCGACAGTCGGTGCGCCGTTACGTTCATTTGGCCGGGCCACGTACCGATAAGTACCGGAATGAGGCGTGATTACTTCACCGTCGACATCCAGGCTTCGGCCACCGACAACGACGACCCGACGATCGCGATTGTATACGATGGGCCGACAGGAGAGCTCCGCGAGCGCCTCAGCAAAGTAGACGGCGGCACCCTCGATGGCGAGGACATTGACGTGACCTTCCGCCGCCAGCCCGAAAGCGACGGCGTGCTCTCGCTAACGAACCGACTCACCGGCGAGTACGTCTTCGAAGCGACAGCCCCGACGGCGGACGTCGACGCGCTCGTTTCTGCGGCGGACGCTCAAGAAGACCCACAGTTTACAGTCCGTCTCACTGACGGCGACGGCGAGTCACGGACCTACGAGCTGCGGACGCTGCTCGTCTACGACCACGACGGGGATCTCCTGCGCGGGCAAAGCCTGATTCCCGGCGGCGTCGAGCTTTAGATCCGTCTCCGCGCTGTCACACTCGCTCGGCAATCGCCGGGAGCACCTGCGTGACATCCGCACGAAGCACGTGCGTCGCACTCCCGTCACGCGGCGTCTCCTCGTAGTTCATGACGACCAGTGTGCTGTCCGCCTCTGCCGCGATTTTCGGCAGGAGCGATGCCGGCCGAACCGACAGCGACGACCCCACGGCCAGGAACACGTCGCTGTCCCGGGCGAGGCGCTGGGCCTCGTTCATCGCCACGTCGGGCATGGGTTCGCCGAACAGCACCACATCGGGGCGGTAGACGCCGCCGCAGTCACAGCGGGGCGGCAGGTCGCCGTCCCCGGAAGCCGCCTCGAACACCGCCTCGGCATCCCGGCGGTGGCCGCAGTCGTCACAGACCACGCGCCGGTGGGTCCCGTGCAGTTCGATGACTCGGTCCGTGCCAGCGGCGTCGTGCAGTCCGTCGACGTTCTGCGTGAGCACGGCCTCTATGTGCCCCGTGGATTCGAGTGTCGCCAGCGCCTCGTGGGCGGCGTTGGGTTCGGGGTCTACGTCGCCGTAGATGGCCTCCCGGAGTGAGAGCCGGTCTTCCCAGAAGCCAGCCGGGTCAGCGTCGAGCCGGCGGCGGTGGAAGTCCGCCGGGTCGTGGCGCTCCCAGATACCGTCATCGCCGCGAAAGGAGGGGATGCCTGACGCCGTCGAGACACCAGCGCCGGTGAGCGCAACAGCGGTTTCGGCGGTGCGAAGTGCCTCAGCTACGGCATCGAGCGTCTCACTGTCAACGTTGCCGATTCCGTGCCTGTCCTCGGCCATACGCTCGCTTCGGAGTGCGACGGTGTGGGTCTATCGGATCGAACCTAACGACCGTGGATGCGCTCTCACAGCCTGAGTCGCCGTACAATAACACGTCACACTGTGCTTCAAACACAGTCGCGGTACCCACAGTAAACTGGGACGCTCCCCCGCGTGGTCGCAGGAAGAGAAACGGACGGATTTAAATCGCCACCGCTCGCCTTTCTGCATGACATGCGCTTGCACGAATACCAGGCGAAGCAAGTCTTCGCTGACGCGGGCATTCCGACGCCCGCCTCGCAGCTGGCCGAGACAGTAGACGAGGCCGTCGACGCGGCCGAGGAAATCGGATATCCGGTCGCAATCAAGGCACAGGTACACGTCGGCGGCCGCGGTAAGGCCGGCGGCATCAAGCTCGTCGAGTCCAAGGAGGAGGCTCGCGAGGCCGCCGAGGACATCATCGGGATGGACCTCAAGGGCTACCACGTCTCGAAGGTGCTCGTCGAGGAAGCCGTCGACTTCGTCAACGAGCTGTACGTCGGCGTGACAATGGACCGCAACGAGGGCCGGCCCGTCGCGATGGTCTCGACGAAAGGCGGCGTCAACATCGAGGAGGTCGCCGAAGAGGACCCCGACGCTATCGCCCGGGAACACATCGACCCCGCCTTCGGGATGCACCCGTTCCAGGCCCGGAAGGTCGTCTACGAAGCCGGTGTCGACCGCGAGGTCGCAAACGACGTGGCGAGCGTCCTCACGACGCTGTACCAGCTCTGGGACGACCGCGACGGCGCTGACACGGAAATCAACCCACTGATGATTACGGCCGACGACGAGGTCATCGCGGCCGACGCCGTCATGAACATCGACGGCGACGCCCTGTTCCGCCAGCCCGAGATTGCCGAGATGGGCGAGGAGGCCGCGGAGGGCGACGAGCTCGAACAGAAGGCCGACGAGTACGGCTTCGACTACGTCCGACTGGACGGTAACGTCGGCATCATCGGCAACGGTGCGGGCCTCGTGATGACGACGCTCGACCTCGTGGACTACTACGGCGGCGAACCCGCCAACTTCCTCGATGTCGGTGGCGGCGCGAAGGCCGACCGAATCGCCAACGCGCTCGATATGGTGTTTTCCGACGACAACGTCGACTCGGTCGTGTTCAACATCTTCGGCGGCATCACCCGCGGTGACGAGGTCGCCAACGGCATCAACCAAGCGCTGGAGCAGTTCGACGAGATTCCAAAGCCGGTCACCGTCCGACTCGCGGGGACCAACGCCGAGGAGGGCATGGAGATTCTGAACGAGGACCTGGTTACGGTCGAGCACACGCTGGAGGACGCCGTCCAGCGTGCGGTTGAGTACGCAAAGGAGGTGGAAGCATGAGTGTTCTAGTCGACGAAGACACCCGAGTCGTTGTACAGGGAATCACCGGCGGTGAAGGGAAGTTCCACACCGAACAGATGCTTGAGTACGGCACGAACGTCGTCGCCGGCGCAGTGCCCGGCCGCGGTGGCCAAGAAGTCGCTGGCGTGCCGGTGTTCGATACTGTGCAGGGCGCGGCCCGCGAAGCCGATGCGAACGCCGCCGTCGTGTTCGTGCCGCCGGCCTTCGCCGGTGACGCCTGTTTCGAGGCCCTCGATGCAGACGGCATCGACCTCGTCGTCGCCATCACTGAGGGCATCCCGACCCAGGACATGGCCCGGGTCTACCGCAAACTGCAGGAGACCGACACGCATCTGGTCGGTCCGAACTGTCCCGGCGTCATCACGCCGGGCGTCGCCAAACTCGGCATCCTCCCGGGGAACATCTTCTCGTCCGGGAACGTCGGGCTCGTCTCCCGCTCGGGGACGCTGACCTACCAGGTCGTCGACAACCTCACCAACCGCGGTATCGGTCAGTCGACGGCCATCGGTATCGGCGGCGACCCAATCATCGGGACGGACTTCATCGGCGCGCTCGAACAGTTCGAAGCCGACCCCGACACCCACGCCGTCGTGATGTGCGGCGAAATCGGTGGCGAGGACGAGGAAGAGGCCGCCCGCTATATCGGCGAGCACATGGACACGCCGGTCGCCGGCTTCATCGCCGGTCGAACCGCGCCGCCCGGAAAGCGCATGGGCCACGCCGGCGCTATCGTCTCCGGCTCCGGCACCGGGACCGCACAGTCGAAGATCACCGCGCTGGAGGACAACGGTGTCCCGGTCGGTGACACACCCGAGGAAGTCGCCGACCACGTCGAAGACCTGCTGTAGGGCACCGTCGGTTTCTTATCACCTGTTTTCGTAGTGCCAGAGGATGACGCCTGCTCGTGGGACCGTCTATCTCGTCGCCGGTAGCGAAGTGACTGATCTAGCTGGGACACTTTCTGACGCACTGGCCACGGACGAGGCAACAGCCGAGGCGGTCCCAGACACGAGTGACATACAGGACCGGCTGCGTGACGGGAACATCAGAGGTGCCGTTATCAGTGATGACGGTGATTGTGACGGGGTTGCGGTATTCGAAGCGCTACGGGCAGCAGGCACCGATATTCCGATTGTACTCGTCGGGACAGACCCCGAGCCCGACCGGGTCACCGAGGCGCTCCGAGCCGGCGTCACCGAATACGTGACCGCAGCAACGCCGGCATCACTGCTGGCCGCGAAGCTCGAAGCGTACGCGACCCGGTGGCCGACGGACTGGCGGGTCGGTGCCAGCCAGTGGGACGATATTTCAAGCGGCATCTCCCACGACGCAAAGAATCCCCTGAACGTCGTCATGGGCCGGTTAGAGCTACTCGATATCGGTGAGCCCCATGAAGACGCATTGCTTCGGTCCGTCACCCGAGTCGAGTCGCTGCTTACCGACCTGTCTCGTATCGGAAGCATTGGACGCCCTGTTTCGGAAACCGACTCGGTGTCGCTTTCTGACGTCGCCACTTCGGTCTGGGCCGCAGCGAGCTACGAGGATGCGACGCTCGACGTGACGACAGACGCGGCTATCGACGCCGAAAACGACCGACTGCAGTTGTTGCTTCGCGAACTGTTCGACAATGCCATCGCTCACACCGAGGGGCCGGTGACCGTCACCGTCGGTGACACCGAGTCAGGATTCTACGTGGCCGACGACGGCCCGGGGATTCCCGAATCAGACCGCGACAGAGTGTTCGAACAGGGCTTTGGGACAACGCGAGAGGGGGAGGGATACGGGTTGTTCCTCGTCGACACCGTGGCGCGGGCACACGGATGGACAGTGTCAGTCGGGACCAGCGAATCCGGCGGCACGCGCATCGACGTAGCGACAGCTTAGCGGCGTTGGGACAGACGATAAACGACACTCCTGGAACGGTAGCTTGCGTCTGGTCCCGAACTGGCTTTGCCGAGATGTGCACATCGGTAGTCAGCGTTGTCAACCATTACTGTCCAAGATATGAGGTGTACAACATATCGAAAATCGACGGACGGCGGGCGGCCCGAATCCTCCGTCAACGGAAAGAAGCGGCCGTGAACGTTCCGGTATCGCTATAAGGGATGAATTTGTATCTTCGAATATGCCTCATATTTGTCGGAACTGCAAGCGGACCTTCGGCACAGAACTCGAACTCGAACTTCACCGCGACACGTGTTCGGACGGGCAGCTCTACTGTGACGAATGTGGTGACCGGTTTACCGAGCGAGCGGCGACAGAGGATGGCTGGCACTATCGATGTCCGAATGACGACTGTGACGGCACCGGAATCGACGACGACATCCACAAAGTATCGGACGCACGCGTAACCAAACGCAGCTAGAAGGAATAGCCGGCTAGCAGTTCGGTGGACGACAGCGCGGACAACTCGACATGTGCCTGTTCCGCTGGCCAACAGCGGTAAATGTTCATCCAACAAACTACTGGGGAAGTGACAGATCCAGAGCGCCACTCCGATTCCCTGCCAGCCCTTATTCAGGGAGTTGGATGGCTCCTGCTGCTCGGGATCATCGGCAATTATTTTTACTTCTCCGATGCTGGACTTCCAGCTGTTCTCACGGCCGATTTCGTCGTCAGTATGCTGGCAGTCGTGCCGTTTGCCGCGGTGATTATCGTTGGTGGCTTCTGGCTGGGGAACTCAGACCTAACCTCGTCGCGGTACCAGCGAGTCGGAATCTGGTTCATCGGTGGACTCGGCGGCTTCCTGCTGTTGAACCTGATGATGATGTGGACCTGGCCCGCTGGGTCGCTACGGTGGACCATCGGATGGGCACTGTTTGCCGTTGCTGTCGGCGGCTCCGGCGGTCTGGTCGCGGGCATCTTCGAGGCTCGTGCGATATCTAGAGCCGTCGAAGCCGAGCGACAGCGGCTCCAGCGAGAAGCTGTCGAGCAGCGCAACGAACGCCTTGACGAGTTCGCGGCCGTTGTCGCACACGACCTCCGGAACCCGCTCAACGTCGCGTCCGGTCAGCTCGAACTCGAACGAATGGACCGCGACTCGGAGCACCTGCAGACGGCTGCGACAGCCATGGGCCGGATGGAGACACTCATTGACCGGACGCTGACGCTGGCTCGGAGCGGACACGTCATCAGTGAGACGGAGGCCGTTGATATCGGAGCGCTGGTCGATAGCTGCTGGGAGGCCGTGCCAACAGGGGACACAACGCTGCAAAACGAAACGACAGCCGTCATCGACGCTGACCCGGATCGGCTCCGTCACCTGTTCGAAAATCTGTTTCGGAACGCCGTGGAGCACGGCTCCACGGGGAGTCGGACAGAGTCCGATGACAGTGTGAGGTACAGTCACACAGGCAGTCGGCCGGGGGCCGACGACCTCGAACGTGGCAGCACCGGCCTGACAATTCGTGTCGGCGATATTACTGGTGGGTTTTATATCGCCGATAACGGCTCCGGAATCCCGCCAGAAAAGCGTGAGGCGGTACTCGACGACGGCTACACCACTACCGACGGCGAAGGTGGGCTTGGACTGGCAATCGTCCAGCGAATCGTCGAAGCCCACGACTGGAACATTGACGTGACGGAAAGCAACGAGGGCGGAACGCGCTTCGAGATTACGGATGTAACGAGAGACCGCTCAAAGAACGGCACCGACACCCGCTCGAAGACGCCAATACAGCCCTGATTGGGCGGCCCAGCGCTGCCTACGCCTCGCGTTGCTGTGACAGAGCGGCGATCCGTTGGCACGCTCGGGCACACACCGGAGCGTAGCCAGTCGCCAGCGGCGGGATTTCGAACCCGACGACGGAGCCGCCGGCCCGTTCTTCAGCGAAATGGCCCGTCGCAGGGAGCCGTGCGACGGTCCACGTCCAGCGGTACGGCGCACATGTTGTCACTTCAAACGGGAGCCACACTGCGCCAGCGACGCGAACGCGACCGGTCGTCCCCCCGGTGATGTACCGGTCCGCTGTCTCAACGGCTGTGACAGACGGGCCCCAGTCTGCCCAGCAGTCGGTGTCAGTCAGGACGTTCCAGACGGTGTCGACCGACGCGTCGACGTCGTGCCGGACGAGCAGTCGTCGGCCGTCCGGTGTTCGTTCGAGTGAGACGCGACGCCCGCCGAGTTCGAGTGCCATTATCAGAAGCAATAGACCGGAGCCAAGGTATAGGTTGGTTCACTCACAACCAATCGCCAGATGATTGACGCCCGGGATATTCGAAAGGAGTACGGCGGTTTCGTCGCTGTACAGGGCAGTTCGTTTTCGGTCGACCGCGGCGAGGTGTTCGGTATCATCGGGCCGAACGGGGCCGGCAAGACGACGACGCTGAAGATGCTCGCGGGCCTGCTGGAGCCGACGAGCGGTACCGCCGAAATCGCAGGCCTGGACACCGAAACGGCCGAGATGCGCCAGCAGTTGGGCTTTCTCCCCGAGGAGTCGCCGCTGTACGAAGAGATGACGCCGATCTCCTATCTGAAATTCTTCGCAGACCTCTACGACGTGCCACCGGACGTGGCCGAGGAGCGGATGCACGACACGCTTGACGAACTGGAGCTCGAACACCGGGACCGGAAGCTCGGCGACATGTCCAAGGGCATGAAACGGAAGGTCGCTATCGCCCGCTCGCTCATCAATGACCCTGACGTGCTTATCTACGACGAGCCAGCCTCGGGACTGGACCCGCTAACGACGAACTACGTCATCGAGTTCACGGAGCAGTTGGCGAAAGAAGGCAAGACCATCGTTTTCTCCGCACACAACCTCTTTCACGTCGAATCTATCTGCGACCGGGTCGTCATCATGAACGAGGGTGAAATCGTCGCCCGCGGTGACCTCGACGAACTCCAGGCCGAGTACGGCCACACGCGGTATCACGTCTATACGACCGTCGATGTGCCCGACGGAGTGCAGGAAAACGGGTCGTACAAGCGGGTGGTCGAGAGCATGGACGCCGTCGAGAAGACACGCGAACAGGCGGAGGCAAACGGCGGTGACGTGGTCGACATACGAACGGAGGAGTCCAGCCTGGAGGAGGTGTTCCTCAACGTCGCCGAGGCCGGGACCCGCGGCACACGGTACGTCGAGGAGGACGCGGAGTAGATGCAACTCGACAAGCTCCTGCGCGTCGCGAAGTGGGAGGTGACGAAAAACGCCGGCGGCGTCGACAAGCGGACCATCCTCGTGATGGCGCTGTCGCTCGTCGCGATGGGCGCGGTCGCCGCGATAGCCGTCAGCGGCGGTACCGGCGCGGGCATGGATAATGGCATCTACCGCATCGGCGTCGACGAGAGCAGCCCGTACTACGGCGTCGCGGCCGACGACCCGACCTTCGACATCCGAGAGCCCGACCCCGCGGCTATTGAACGACGCCAGCAGGAACTCCTGTATCGGGGGACCCAGCTCCAGAGCGTTCCGCAGACGGCGAAAGAGCGGGCCGCACTCACCGAACTCCGCGACAGCACGGCGCGGTATAACGACCGAACACTCGCCCGGGACGACAATCAGACCGCCGCCTTCCCCGTATCTGTGACGCTCGTCTACGAGCAACAGTCAGGGAGTAGCCAGCTTGACCCCCGTGGTGGGGACAGCAGTGACGGGTCGGGCTCCTCGGACGGCGGGTCCGGTACCTCGGACAGCAGCGATTCGAGCGCCGGCGGCAGCGGCGACGGTTCAGACACCGATACCGCCGGCGGTAGCGGCGACGGTGGAACCGCCGGCGGCAGCGGTGCAAACCTCGGCGCTATCGGCGCGCGGCTGACCGGCGACGTGCAGGGCGGCACCCCCTCTGATATCTCGCCGCCGTTCCCCTTCGAGTCGCTCGTCCTTGCCTTCCTCTACATCGTGCCGATGAACTTCGTCATCCAAGCGTACGGCTCGTCGATGCTCTCGGAACGGCTCAATCGGCGCGGTGAACTCCTGCTGGTGACGCCAGCCTCGCGGGGCGACATCATCGGCGGAAAGACACTCCCGTACCTCGCGGGTGCTGTCGGCGTGGCGGCACTCATCACCGCGGCGCTACGGTTCGGGAACATCGCGCCAGCGGGAAGTTACGTCGCGGTACTGGCGGTGGTCCCGCTCGTCGTTCTGTTCCTCTCGGCAACGTTCTGCGGGGCGATGTTCGCTCGCTCATTCAAGGAGCTCACCTTCGTGACGGTGACCATAACGGTGACGCTGACCTCCTACGCGTTCGTGCCGGCCATCTTCACCGACGTGACGCCGATTGCGCTCATCTCACCACTGACGCTGGTCGTCCTCGACCTCACTGGCCAGCCGGTCGGGCTCTCGTCGTTCGTCTTCTCGACGGCCCCGCCACTTTTGACCGGGCTGGTGCTGTTCGGTCTGGGGGCCGGCCTCTACCGGGAAGAGGATATGTTCACCCAGCGCCCGATTCCGCTGAAGGTGCTCGATGCGCTGGCCGGCGGTATCAACTCCCGTCGTAGCGCGCTGAAGATGAGCATCGTCCTGTTGCCATTGGTCATCGTCGCCGAGCTGGCAGCCATCGCGTTCCTGTTCGTCCTCGACTCGGTGTCGCTGAACGTCTTCGGGACGAACCAGTCGCTCGGCATCGTGCTCGTGCTCGGCGTCATCGTCGTCATCGAGGAACTGGCAAAGAGCCTGCACGTCTACGCCGGCTACGAGCACGCCCGATACGAGCGGACGCTCCGGTCGGCGCTCGGCATCGGCGCGCTCTCCGGACTCGGCTTCTTCATCGGAGAGAAAGGGCTGCTTATCGCAAGGCTGTCTGACTTAGAGAGCCTGCCTATCGGCGAGGCGGCGCTGCAGGGTGCAACGTTGCCTGCTGGCCTGCCGCTGTGGGTTGCAGGGCTCCTGTTCCTGCTCCCGCTGGCGCTGCACACGGTGACAGCGGCCATCTCGTCGGTTGGCGCGAGCCGCGGGCGACGGGCCTACGCCGCTGCCCTGACCGTGGCTATCGTCGTCCACTTCGCGTACAACTTCACGGTGGTGAGCACCCTTGTCTGAAGATCGCCCCTTCTGGCGCGACCCGCGAGTCGTCATCGCTCGGCGGGACATCCGGTCGCTGTCCCGCGAGAAGACCATCGTGCTGGCGCTGCTCATTCAGCTGTTCGTCGCGGGATTCTCTTCGTTTCTCGTTGTCGGCCTCACGTCGCTGTACGACCCCGGCTCGGTCGCAGCCGGCGAGGTGGAGATGGCCGTCACCGGTGACGCCCGGGAGGAACTTGAGGCCGCGGCCGCCGAACAGGACGGCACAAGCGTCACCGCCTTCGAGAGCGAGGCCGCCGCACAGCGGGCGTTCGACCAGCGGCGGGTCGACGCGATACTGCGCGGAGAGTACGTCCCGTCGGCGCGCGGGCCAGGGGAGCAGATACAGGTCACTGCCGTCGTCCCCGAGGGAAGCATCCGGTCGACGCTCATCGTCGTCGAAGTGCGCCGGGTCCTCAGCGCCTTGGAGCGCCAGGAGCGACTGGAGCGGACGCCGTATCTCGACCAGCCGCCGGTGCCACTGCCTGACACTGTGAGCGCGAGCCAGTACTTCGGGTTCACCTACACCATCCTGATTCCGCTGCTGCTGTTCCTCCCGCCCTTTATTAGCGGCTCAGTGGCCGTCGACACCGTCACCGAAGAACTCGAACGCGGCACGATGGAACTGCTCCGCGTGGCTCCGGTATCGCTGCTCGACATCATCGACGGAAAGGCCCTCGGGATGGTGTTGCTTGCCCCTGCACAGGCGCTGCTGTGGCTCGGGTTGCTGTCCACGAACGGCATCGCCGTCTCGAACCCGGCGGCAATCTTGCTGTTCATCACGGCCGTCACCGTCGTCGTCGTGACGCTCGGGGTCGTGCTGGGCATCACGCTCCAGAACCGTCGCCCGGCGCAGTTGCTGTTCTCCGTGCTCACGCTCGTACTCTTTGGCGGGGCCGTGCTCCTTCCGGAGCACCCGGCGACAACGGTGGCGAAGCTTGCGGTCGATAGTCCGACCTTACTGACTTACGGCCACGTCGGTGGGGCGGTCGTGCTGGCGGTTGCTGGCTACGCTGTGGCCAGAGTGTACATGGGGCGAATTGCGGCAGAATCGCTGTAGCCGACGCCGAACCTTTTTCGCCAGCGCGTACGCGACTCCGAGCATGGAGTACACGACACTCGGGTCGACTGGCATGGAGGTCAGCCGGCTCTGTCTGGGCTGTATGAGCTTCGGAACCTCGGAGTGGCGCGACTGGGTGCTCGACGAAGAGGAGAGCCGCGAGGTCATCGAGCGGGCCATCGACCTCGGCATCAACTTCTTCGATTCCGCCAACATGTACTCGATGGGTGAGTCCGAGCGCGTCCTCGGGACCGTCCTCGACGACTACGACCGCGACAGCCAGGTCGTGGCGACGAAGGGGTACTTCCAGATGGACGAGGACAACCCCAACTCCGGGGGGCTCTCGCGGAAGGCCATCGAACAGGAGTTGTCGAACTCGCTTTCCCGGCTCGGGATGGACACCGTCGACCTCTACCAGATTCACCGCTGGGACTACGACACGCCCATCGAGCAAACGCTCCGGGCGCTTGACGATGCCGTCCGGCGCGGACAGACGCGCTACGTCGGCGCGTCGTCGATGTGGACCCACCAGTTCGCCGATGCGCTGCGGACGAGCGAGCGCGAGGGGCTGGAGCGATTCGAGACGATGCAGAACCACTACAATCTGCTGTACCGCGAGGAGGAACGCGAGATGCTCCCGCTGTGTGACAAAGAGAACGTCGGCGTCATCCCGTGGAGCCCGCTTGCACGGGGCTATCTCACCCGGCCACACGAGCAGGTCGAGGAGACAGTTCGGGGTGAGACAGATGACTACGCTCGTGAACACCCCTACTACGAGGGTAACGGCCGCGAGGTCAACGAGCGCGTACAGGAACTGGCCGACGAGTACGACGCGTCGATGGCACAGATCGCGCTGGCCTGGGTACTGGACAAGGAGTGGGTCGACGCACCGATTATCGGGACGAGTAGCCTCGAACACCTCGAAGAAGCCGTCGCGGCGCTTGAAATTGACCTCTCACCGAGCGACGTAGAGTGGCTCGAAGCCCCCTACGAGCCAGTTCGGGTGTCGGGCCACGAGTAAGCCGCCGAAACGGTTAATGCGCTGTGTGGTGAACTCTAACAATGAGGAAAGGTAACAATGACCAACGCTCGGGGACCGAGCAACGAGAGACTCGATGAGACAACGGGCGGTGACGGTTGTGTCTGCTCGATAGGGAACGCGGCCGAACACTACGTGACCGGGATACTCGGACTCGTCGTGACGCTCATCATTGGTGTGCAAGCGTATCCGTGGCTCCAGCCCATCGCTGGAACCACGACGTACCTCGGCTCGACGTGGCTCGTGTTTACTTTCGCGGCGATATGGCTCGTCTGCTGGATCGCACTGGAACTCGCCTGGGAGTGGCGCGCCGGGCGCGTGCACCTGCTATAGGGGACCGTCAGTCGCGAACGTCGGCCGCGGCCCGTTGCATTTCTTCGAAGTCGTCGTCGGCGTAGGCGATGAGTCGAACGTCTGTCAGGGAGTCGGGCTGGTACTCGTCGACGACAGTGCAGATAATTCTGATACCCGCCTCGAAGTCGAACCCGGCGATGCCACAGCCGATGGCTGGGAGAACCAGTGATTCGCAGTTCAGCGCGTCTGCCTCCGCCAGCGTATTCCGGGTCGCAGTGCGGATGCTTTCCGCTGTCGACTGCCCACCCGGCGGCATCGCGGCGGCGTGGATGACGTACTCGGCGTCGAGGTCGTAGGCGTCGGTCGTGGCGACACCGCCGAGCTCGACGGGACCTTTGGCGACGGCTTCGTCGTTCAGCCCAGACCCGGCCGCGCGCTTGAGCGCCCCCGCGACGCCCGAGCCCATCCGCAGGCTGGTGTTCGCCGCGTTGACCAGTGCGTCCGCCGACTGTGCAGCGATGTCGCCCTGGATCACCTCGAACTCCATACGCGACGCTGGGAGTGGCACTGACAAAGTTTTAGCGCCGGCGCGACCGGTGGCTTTCATTGGTGCCTGTCATCGTACCCCACGTCAGGCAAAAACCCCTCTGGCCACTACAAACAGGTATGGACCTGTTGACGATGACGTGGCGGGACGTGGGGTTCATGCACTGGCCGGTCGAGCCAGACAGTGTCCAGGCGACACTACCGGATGGGCTCGATGTCGACACGTACGATGGGCAGGCATGGCTCAGCGTGGTGCCGTTCCAGATGGCGGATATCAGACCGCGAGGCAGCCCAATCGGGCGGTCCTTCGGAGAGCTGAATCTCCGGACCTACGTGGTCGCAGACGGGACGCCGGGCGTGTACTTCTACAACCTCGACGCCGACGACCGCCTCAGCGTCACGATGGCCCGGCGACTGTTCCAGTTGTCCTACTACCGGGCGTCGATGCAGGTCCGGACCGACGGCGACAGCGTCGAGTTCCGGAGCCGTCGGACCAGTTCGCGGGCACCGCCGGCGGATTTCCACGCCACATACGAGCCGACTGAGCCGCCGTCGACGCCCGAACCGGGCTCGGTGGAGTCGTTCCTGGTGGAGCGGTACCGCTTCTACGCCGCGAGCGACGACGGGACGGTGTATTACGCAGACATCGACCACGAGCCGTGGCCGCTTCAGATGGGGCAGGCAGACATTCGGACGAACGGCCTGTTCGCCGCGTCGGGGTTCGACAGACCCGGCGGCGACCCGCTCGTCCACTACTGCGCCGAGATTCCGGTGACTGCGGGCCGTCTCCACCGGCTCGACGGGGTTACCCAGTACACTGATTAGCGTGTCGACCCCAGTGAGTATGTGGTCGCCCTCCGCCCGCTGCAGGTCACGCTCGATGACGTGTGCTTCTGTCACTGGCCGGTCTCGGAGACAGCGGTGCGAGCGGCAGTTCCCGACTGGGTCACCGTCGATACGGCCGACGGCAACGCCTGGGTGTCAGCCGTCGCAGCGACCGTTGACTGCGTCGAAACGTTCGGTGTCGAAGTCGCCGGGTCGTCGGAGTTGCTCACAGTTCGAACCTACGTCCGCGGCCCGACCGGCCAGCGTGGGGTCTGTGTGCTGGGGCTGTTCGGTGACGACAAACGGACAACGACGGCAGTTTCGGAACTGTTTCGAATCACGGTTGGCGATGCCGTCCCGCGGACGCTCTCGACGGCTGACCGTCGCCGAGTCCTTGATGCCGGGGAGCGACGACTGTTCGAGTGTCGGTACACGGCTGGCGGTGAGCCAGTGGCGATTCCACCGGACTCGCTGGCTTCCTTCCTCGTCGACCGACAGCGCTACTTCACGACCGGGCGCTTCGGGACGCCCCTCGTCGGCAGCGTCGGTCACGACCCGTGGCGACTCGACCGCGTTGACGCCACTGTGATTGGATCTGTCCTCTCACTGGTTGGTGTATCGGCCCCTAACTCGGACCCGCTAGTCCATCACAGCCCGGCGCTTCGAGTGTCGATTGCCCTACCGGTACCGCCATAGCCGGAATCTGCGGGCAACCTGACTCCCTTGAAATATAAGTACGGACAGACCGTTGAGGGGACAAGGACCTTGCCGCCCATATGACAGCTGAAACCAATATACGAACCCTTGTTGTTGACGATAGCGATTTTTTCGCGGAGATGACCGCCGATACGCTCACGCAACAACACGGCATCGAGTCCGTTGCTGCAAACAGCGCTATGGAAGCGCTGGAACGACTTGACGGGGGCGGGTTTGATTGCGTCGTCAGTGACTACGAAATGCCTGAAATGGATGGGCTAGAACTGCTCGAGGCGATCAGAGAGACGAACCCGTCTATCCCGTTCATTTTGCTGACCGGGCGCGGGGACGAAGAGACGGCGAGCGCGGCTATCGCGGCAGGCGTCGCCGACTACCTCCTCAAACTCGAAGTTGTCGAAGACAAGCAGTACGGTCGGCTGGCGAACCGAATCGAGAACGGCGTTTCCCAGGAGCGGACCCGCAAGAAGTTCGAATCGCTCGTGTCGGACTCACCGGACGGTATCGTCCACCTGACGACTGACGGGACCATCCTCTCAGCGAACCCCTCGATGGCACGCAGACTGAGTGCCGAGCCGGACACGCTTGTCGGACAGCAACTGAGCGAGGTGATGGACAGCGAGGCGGCCAGCCAGCGTCTCGAAGCCGGAAAGAGCGCAGTCGAAAATGGGACTGCGACACGCTCCGAGGACGCCGTTGGGGGACGACATTATCATAACCAGTACATCCCCGTTGACAGCCACCGCAAGGCAGATACCTTTCAGTTGGTCTCACGCGACATCACGGAGCGTGTCGAACGCCAGCGCGAACTGGAACGCCAGAACGAGCGACTCGAAGAGTTCGCCAGCGTCGTCAGTCATGACCTGCGGAACCCGCTAAACGTCGCGCATGGCGCGGTCGACCTGCTCGAAGAGCCCGCCGATAGCGAGGAAGCCGAACTGGTCGCCAAGATCGACCGGTCGCTGGACCGGATGGGCTGTATCATCGAGGATGTGCTCACGCTGGCGCGGCAAGGCCAGACGGTCAGTGACCCACAGGAGACAGAGCTGTCGACGCTGGCGTCGACTGCGTGGACCTGGATCGAGGCTGAGCAGGCATCCATGTCGGTCGATTCAAGCACGGAACTCAACGCCGACAGCGGTCGTGTACAGGACCTGCTGGCGAACCTGTTCCGGAACGCCATCGAACACAACGACGGCGACGTGGAAATCGAGGTCGGCCTGCTGGAGTCAGACAACGGTTTCTACATCGCAGACAACGGCGAGGGTGTCAAAGGCGACGCTGAGGACGTGTTCGAGATGGGCTACTCTTCGACGACGGACGGCACCGGGTTCGGTCTGGCCATCGTCGAACAGGTCGCTGAGGCCCACGGCTGGGAAGTATCACTGACCGAGAGTGACAGCGGCGGGGCGCGGTTTGAAGTGACAGGCGTCGAACTGCACGACTGAGACGGACTTTTCACTGCCGGGGCCCGAATAGTGGCAATGACAGTTGCAGGGGCTATCATCGACCTGGATGGAACGGTGTACCACGGAGACACGCTATTGCCGGGCGCGGCCTCGGCGGTCGACGTGTTCAGGGAGCGGGGCATGGGAATCTGCTTTTTTTCGAACAACCCGATCCACGACGGGAACGAGTACGTCGAGCGGTTACAGGGAATGGGCGTTGACGCCCGTGAGGGTGAGGCCTGTTCCTCCGGCGTCGTCACCCGCGAGTACCTCAACGAGTCCCATGCGGGTGACGACGTGTTCGTCATCGGGAGCGAACCGCTCCACAGCATGGTCATGGGGACAGAGGCACGGCTCACCGAGACCGCTGCCGAGACCGACGTGTTACTGGCCTCCTGGACGGACAGCTTCCACTACAACGACATGGTCGACGCGCTCCGGGCCGTCGATGACGACACCGTCTTCCTCGGGACTGACCCGGACCGGACGTTCCCCGGCGAGAACGGCGACCCGGTTCCCGGCTCCGGGGCGATAATTAACGCCGTTGCCGGCGTCATCGAGCGGGACCCGGACCGGATACTCGGAAAGCCATCAGAGATTGCTGTTCAGGCGGCGCTAGAGCGGCTAAACTGTGCGCCGGCGGATTGCCTCATCGTCGGCGACCGGCTGGAGACAGACATCGCGATGGGCGAGCGGAACGGAATGACGACCGTTCTCGTCCGGACCGGCGTGTCAAACGAGCGGTCGCTTGAACAGAGTGCCGTGACGCCCGACTACGTCATCGATTCGCTGGCGGACATCGACGAAGTGCTGGCATCGCTCGACGAGTGACACGGAACTGGTAATTCACCTGCGACTTTATTTCGACGGCGACCGTAGCGCTCAGTGGTGTTTCCAATGGGCAAAGACATCCTCATGATCGTCGGCGATTTCGGCGAAGACTACGAGATAATGGTGCCGTTCCAGGCGCTCCAGATGGTCGGCCACAAGGTCGACGCGGTGTGTCCCGACAAAGCGGCTGAAGAGACCATCAAGACAGCGATACACGACTTCCGCGGCGACCAGACCTACATGGAGTCCCGCGGCCACGACTTCGTCCTGAACGCGACGATGGCCGATGTGAATCCCGGCGACTACGACGCGCTGTGTGTGCCCGGCGGTCGCGCCCCCGAGTATCTCCGAACGTACGACGAGGTATTGGACGCGGTACGGCACTTCTTCGAGGAAGACAAGCCCGTGGCGGCACTGTGTCACGGCCCGCAGATTCTCGCCGCCGCCGACGTACTGGACGGTTACGAGATGACGTCGTACCCGGCCTGTCGCGCCGAGTGCGAGGCCGCCGGCTGCTCGTGGGTTGACGAGGTAGTCACCGACGGGAACCTCGTCACCGGTCAGGCCTGGCCCGACCACCCCGAGTGGCTCGCGCAGTTCATGGCCCTGCTCGGCGACGAAGTGTCCCACGGTGACCCGATTCCGGCCGACGACTGAGACAATACACGTTTAGACGAATTCATAACAGCCAAATAACGTGCCCGTTTCCCTCCGTTGAGGCGGGTGGGAACTGGCATAGTGCACCATTACGTTCGCCCGCCTCGTTTTCGACGACGCTGAGAGATAACAGCTGCCAGTAACTAACTGCGAGCACTAACGGAAGCCGCGTACGTGTCACAGTGGCACCAGATTTGTTATGCTGGGGAGCGAACAGTCGTGTGCAATGCCCTCCGACACGCGCTCCACTGACGACCGCGGTTGTCCGAAGTGCGGCCACACCGGCACTGACGTGGGTAGTATCTCGACCACCGGCGGCGGTCTCTCGAAGATGTTCGACATCCAGACAAACCAGTTTCAGGTGGTCACGTGTACAAACTGCGGCTACTCGGAACTGTACCGGGACACCGGGTCCGGCGGGAGCGATCTGGCAGACATCTTCCTCGGCTGACGATGGCCGCCATGACCGGGCTGTTCCTCGTAGCCGTGGTGCTTGCGCTGGCCGCACCGCTGGCCCTGTACGCGCTGGTCCGAAGCGAACACGACCAGCGCGTCGAGACGGACCGTGAGACTGCCGAACGGCTTGCCCGCCGCGATACGAACGACGAAGGCCGAGTGCGGTGAGTAGCCCGGGGCTGTCTCGTCACGGTAGGGGTGTGGCGTTCATACATTGAGACAGCACTACGAGGGTCCAGAGCGGTGCAACCTCCGAATAAACTCCAAACAATGGGAGAGTGTACCGATGTCGAACCTTTTATCATAACACTCGCACAACGTCCGACCATGGTTGACAAAGAAGACCTTCGATCACAGTTCGTCGATGCGTTCGAGGAAGCAGACTACCCGATTTCCAGCCCGATGGACCTCGTTCCGGCACTTCCGGGCGGCCCGTCGACGAAGTTCGAGTCCGGTGACTTCTCGATGACAGCGATGGAACTGAACACGAAGCTCAACGGGGAGTTCCCGTACGAGAGCGTCGACGACTTCGTCGACGACGTCATGGCCTCGCTGGAAGATCAGGACCTCATCTAATCGGCTACACTGACCCCGACCGCTGTACCGGTCTCGCGCCACAACTCGTGAGATTTCCGGACGAGCGAGTCGGGAGCTGTCTCCGCATACCCTTGAGGTTTATCAGGGCAACGCCCCTATTCTGGGTATGGTCGGTTTGCCGGGGATCGAGACGCTCGTTCGAACCTTTGGACCGTTTCTCATCCCCGCGACGCTGTTCGTTCTGGGTGCCATCGGCTATCTGTTCCTGTGGCTCCTGACCCGGAACCGGCGAGAAACGTACGCTGCCGACGAGTGACAGCAATCGTCCGGACGTGTCCGGTACGCGCGAATTTGTTGGAACCGCCAATCTTTTGGGTTAGATTCGTCTAATTTGGTGTATGCTGAGTGCCAAGATGGAGGATTATCTGAAGGCCATCTATCGCCTCGAGCGGGACGGCGACCCGCCGATTGCTCCGTCTACTATCGCCGAGATGCTGGACGTTACCGCACCGACGGTCACCAGTATGGTCGAGAAGCTGGCCGACCGCGGGCTGGTCGAACGCGAGAAGTACAAGGGCGTGCGGACGACACCGGAAGGCGAGACGGTAGCCCTAGAAATCATCCGCCACCACCGCTTGCTTGAGACGTTTCTCACCGAGCAACTGGGCTACGACTGGGCCGAGGTCCACGAGGAAGCGGAGGTACTCGAACACCACATCAGCGAGGAGTTCGAGTCCCGGGTCGCGGCTGTTCTCGACGAGCCGGAGTTCGACCCCCACGGGGACCCGATTCCCAGCGACTCGCTCGACCCCATCGACGACGAGTCCGCGACGGCGCTGTCAGAGCACAGCGAAGGGGGACAACTCGAAGTCGCACGGGTCCGTGACCGCGACCCCGACGAACTCACGTATCTCTCCGATGCCGGTATCACACCGGGAACCGTGTTGACCGTCGAGGAAGTCGCGCCCATCGGGATGGTGACGGTCCAGCTAGAGAGTGGGTCGTCCGTGTCGCTCCCGGACCATATCGCCGACGCGATTCAGGTCCGCGCACCGGACACGCAGGGCGAAGACGGAGTGAGCCAGGCGTGAGCGACGCGACGTGGCTGACAGTGGTCGCGATAGCAGCCGGTGCGCAGCTTGCGGTCCTCCCCGGCGAGAAAGTCCAGTTCATCATTGCTGGCCTGTCGACGCGGTTCAATCCGTTCCTCGTCGTCAGCGCCGCGGGGACGGCCTTCGCCGGCTGGACGGCGCTTGAGATCTGGTTCGGCTCAGCGATTACGTCGGCACTGCCTGACATCGTTCTCGAAAGCCTCACCGCCGGGATGTTCCTGCTGTTCGCGATACTGCTGCTCCGTAGCGCCCCGGCGGCCGATTCAGAGCAACAGGAACCTGCATCCGGCTTCACCACCGATGGGGGCCAGTTGGACGTGCGTGTCCCCGTCGTCGACCGGCAGGTTCCGAACAAGCTCGGCGGCTTCCTGCCCATCTTCGCGATGATGGCCTTCGGTGAGTTCGGCGATAAGACCCAGCTCATTACGATCACGCTCGCCGCTCAGTACAGCGCCCACGCCAGCGCTATCTGGACTGGGGAGATGCTCGCCATCATTCCGGTGAGCCTCGTCAACGCACTGTTTTTCCACCGGTTCACCCACCGTTTCGACCTGCGGAAAGCGCACTTCGTCGGCGCAGGACTGTTCCTGTTTTTCGCCGCGGATTTCGCTCTGAGCGTGACGATGGGGTTCTCGCTGTGGGAAACCATGGTCTCGTCCATCGCGGCGCAGATGGGCGTCTGAGGCGGGCAGTGTTGTCACTTGGATATGGCCCTACTAGTGGGTGCTCTCAGTCCTGACTGATGCTTTCGAGTTCTCGCGTTTCATCCGGAGCGCCGGTCTGCCGGACGTTCCCGGCAAGGACCGAGAGGGCGTAAATCCCCACTGCGACGAGAACGATGACGCCGCCGGCTGTCGCACCGACGTAGTACGAGATACCGATACCGAGCAAAACAGCGAGTTCAGCCAACACAATCGAGACCAGCAGTGATTCAGAGAAGCTTCGGGACACCTGTGTCGCGCCGGCGACCGGGACGACCAGCATGGCCGCGACGAGGATGACGCCCATTATTTGCATCGCACCGACGACGACGAGCGCCGTCAGCATCACCATAATCCGGTTGTACCAGGCGACCGGGAGTCCAGAGACGGCGGCGGCGGTCTCGTCGAACGTGACGTACAGCAACTGGTTGCGGGTCAGCGCGACCGTCGCGACGATGATGCTGAACAGCCCGAGCATGATGACCGCGTTCTCGGCGGACACCGTCGAGAGGTTACCGAAGAGGTACTGATTGATACCGACGGCCAACCCGCCGGCGTTGAGGCTGATGAGGACCGTCCCTAGGGCGAACCCCGTCGAGAGGACAATCGCCATCGACACGTCGTTGTAGGCGTCTGTCGCCTCGGAGATGAGTTCGATGAGCAACGCCGCGATAACGGCCACGACGACAGCGGTGAGATACGGCGAAACGCTCAGTTCGAGAACGGCGTTGAGAAACAGCCCGACGGCGACGCCGGCGAAGGCCGTGTGGGCGAGTGCATCCCCGATGAGCGCGAGCTGACGGTGGACGAGAAAGGTCCCGATTAGCGGCGCGATGACGCCGACACACAGCCCGACCAGTATCGCCCGATACATGAACGTGTACTCGGGGTTGATAAGCTCCAGTCCGGTCAGGTGGTAAAGCAGTGTCAGGAGCCAGTACCACACTTCGAGGATCGGAACGAACGCCTCATACACGCCGCCGGCAAACGCGAGCGTCATCCGTTGCCTCCGGTCAGCAACCGCGTACCCGTCCCGAACGCTCTGGCTAGTGCCGCACTGTCCGTGAATTCCGCTGATGGCCCGTCAAAGTAGATCTCCTGGTTCAGACAGATGACGCGCTCTGCGTGTTCGATGACGGCCTGCAGATCGTGTTCGATAAGCAGGACGGTGATGCCGTCGACGTGGAGCGATTCGAGCAGTCCGTAGAAGGCGTCGACCGATTCGGTGTCCACGCCGACGGTCGGTTCGTCCAGCACGAGCAGGTCAGCCTCACCCGCGAGTGCCCGGGCGATAAACGCACGCTGGCGCTGCCCGCCAGAGAGTTGGGTGATTCGCCGGTCGGCAAAGGCCGACATCCCGACTGTGTCGATAGCCCTGTCGACGATACGCCAGTCGGCTGCGGAAAGACGCCCGAACCCGACGTGTGGAAACCGGCCCATCTTCACCACTTCGCGGACCGTAATGGGCATCTCCCGACTCGTCCCGGCGCGCTGTGCGACGTAGCCGACTCTGGCTCCGTCGTCGAACGCCGTCGCGTCGACGCCGAACAGCTTTGCAGTCCCGCTATCAGGCTCCAGCAGGCCGAGCAACAACTGCATGAGCGTTGACTTGCCGGACCCGTTGGGGCCGACAACGGCGACGTACTCTCCGGCGTCGATGCTGACAGTGATGTCTTCAACGACAGGCGTAGACGTGTACCCGAACGACACGTCTGTGAGGTCGACGACTGATGGCCTGCTTTCGTTCGATTCGGTCGTCGCTTCGTCGGTATCGTCTCGGTGGTGTGAGCGCATTGTCGGTTTCATTCAAAATTCCGCCAGTCCTCGCTCCAGCCGTCGGGGCCCGCGTCTTCAGGTGCTGTGTTGCCCAGAACGACCTCGAACGTCGGCATATTCACACGGTAGGCGATTTCCTCGTACCCCCAGCTGTTTTCCACCCACTCCTCGCGGACGCCAGCATACGGCGTCACCGGATAGTAGGCTTCGACCGATGTTTCGGCGAGTAGCTGCTTGGCGGGCTTGCGCGTCTCGAAGACACCGGCTCCGATGTACCGGATATCGTTGTCATCGATGACCGCTTTCGCCTCAGTGATGTCAGAGGGCTTCACGTCCCCGCTGGCAGCGAGGTTAACCACGAGCGGACGCATCTCAACGCCGTAGCGCGTTCCGATGTACTGGAATGCGTTGTGCGCCGCGAGCTGGACCACGTTCCTGTCGGCCCGGTCGAAAATATCGGCGTAGTCCGCGTCGATGCGGTCGAGAACGTCCGAGTTGTACGCCTCGGCGTTGTCTCGGAGCGTGTCTTCGGCGTCGGGTGCGAGCGCGACCAGCCCCTCTGTGATGTTGTCGACCGACTGTTTCGCGCGCTTGGGGTCAAGCCAGAAATGCGGGTCGCTGGCCCTGTCCTGTCCGACGCCCTCTTCGTCGCGGTCGAGGCTCGCCGCGAGCGATTCGAGTTCGATGCCCTCGCGGACGTTGATGAGTTCGGTATCGACGTTGTCGTCTTTGAGCGTCTGAATCGCGCGGTCGGCCCAGGGCTGGAAGTCCGGGCCGACGTGGATGAACGCGTCCGCGTCGATGATATCTCGCGTGATTCCGGCGTCTGGTTCCCAGCCGTGGCCGTGCAGTCCGGTTGGGATGAGGTTCTTGACCGTTATCGACGTCCCGCGTGCGACCTTGCGGGCGAAGTCGTAGAAACTGAAGAACGAGGCGACTGCGACCGGCCCGTCCGCGCCGTCCGTCCCGCCGCTGCTAGTCGATGCCGCTTCTCTCCCGCCGCCGGTCAGACAGCCGGCGAAGCTGGCCGCAAAGGCTCCCGCTCCGGCACAGAGTGCTTGCCTGCGGGTAACGCCATACGGCCGATCGTCACAGGGTTGGTTACTTGCCATGTGTGGCTTGCTATCGGAGAAGAATATAACAGTTTCCATCTAATAATAGAATTAGACTAGTCTAATCAAAGCCCCCTCGTGCCTGAAACCCACTCTGTGGCACAGACGCGGGTGTGCACAACACATAAACCGGCGCTGGAAGTTGGTCCGATATGCCCGGACTCGACGACACAGACCACGAAATCCTCAGACTGCTACTCGAAGACGCCAGGCGGCCCTACAGCGACATCGCGGAGCGAGTGGATCTCTCGGCCCCTGCAGTCTCCGACCGCGTCGACAGGCTTGTCGAGATGGGACTGATACAGGGGTTTACCGTCGATGTCGACCGCTCACTGCTACAGGCCGGCGTGCCAGTCCTGATCGATGTCAGTGCGAAGCCGGGTCAAGCCGCCGACATCGCTGCAGAGGTCAGCGACGCAGATGCCGTCGAGCGGGTCTATCGAACCGCCGGCGGCCGAGTAGTACTGGTAGCGAACGTCTCCCAGTCCGATGCCAGCGAACTCCTCGCCGAACACGTCGACCTCGGGGATGTGGACCGTTACGAGGTCCAAATGATCGCGGACAGCGAGTGGACCGCTGGGTTGGGGGAAGCGGAGTTCGCACCTGACTGTGCGGAGTGTGGCAATAGCGTCGACGAGGAAGGCGAACAGCGCACGCTCGACGGTGAGCGGTACTACTTCTGCTGTGGCTCCTGTGCCGAGCGGTTCGTCGACCAGTACGAGTCGCTGAAAGACGGGGCCTGAATGCAATCTGAAGTTCAGAATGGTATCTTCTCGCCGGCTTGACTTTAATTCTAAAATCCACAGCCGAATCTGACCTTCGAATCAAAGGGACAAACCGCATGAATATGGGGGGCGTACAATAAGACAAGATGAGCAACCGGACCACTCGGCTCGAACTGACGGGGATGAGCTGTGCCAACTGCGCGGGCACCATCGAAGAGTCGGTGGGCGAGCTGGACGGGGTTACGTCCGTCGACGCGAATTACGCCACCGACGAGGGGAGTGTCGAGTACGACCCTGCTGTGGTATCACTGGCCGACATTATCACTGCCGTCGAGGACGCCGGCTACGGCGTAGCGACTGAGACAGTGACTATCGGCATCACCGACATGTCGTGTGCGAACTGTGCGGCCACTAACGAGGAGGCGCTGGAAGGGACCGCAGGCGTCATCGAAGCCAGCGTGAACTACGCTACCGACGAAGCACAGGTCACGTACAACCCGGCCGACGTGTCGCGTTCGGACCTCGACGACGCTATTGAGGCCGCCGGCTACACGCCCGTCCGGGGCAATGACGGTGACGGCACCGGCGGCGAACAGTCCGGCGCTGACCGCCGCGCCGCCGCACGTAACGAGGAAACGCGCAGACAGCTCCGGCTCACGCTATTCGGAGCGGTGTTCTCTGCCCCGCTCCTGCTGTTCATGGCGGACCACCTGTTCTCGCTCGGCCTCGTCGGCGAGACGATTCTGGGAGTGCCACAGGGCTGGGTCGCGTTCGCGCTGGCGACACCGGTCCAGATTTTGCTTGGCAAGCCCTTCTACGAGAACTCCTACAAAGCGCTGGTCAACAACGGCCGGGCCAACATGGACGTGCTCATCGCGCTTGGTTCCTCGACGGCGTACGTCTATTCGGTGGCCGCGCTGGCCGGCCTCATCGCGAGCACGGGGCTGTACTTCGACACGGCCGCGCTGATTCTCGTGTTCATCACGCTCGGGAACTACCTCGAAGCCCGCTCGAAGAGCCAGGCCGGGGCCGCCATCCAGCAACTGCTGGAGATGGAGGCCGACACGGCGACGGTCGTCCGTGACGACGGCAGCGAGGAAGAGGTTCCCATCGACGAGGTGGGGGTCGGCGACCGGCTGAAAGTCCGACCCGGCGAGAAGATTCCGACAGACGGCGTCGTCGTGGACGGCGATTCAGCCGTCGACGAATCGATGGTGACCGGCGAGTCCGTCCCGGTCGAGAAAGGCGCGGGCGACGAGGTCATCGGCTCGACGGTGAACCAGAACGGTGTCCTCGAAATTGAAGCGACGAAGGTCGGCTCGGAGACCGCTATCCAGCAGATCGCCGAACGGGTCCGGCAGGCTCAGTCTCGACAGCCCGACATCCAGAACGTCGCCGACCGCATCTCAGCGTACTTCGTCCCGGCAGTCATCGCCAACGCCGTCCTCTGGGCGGTGCTGTGGGCGGTCGCGCCGGAGACGCTGGCCGCCGTCGTCGACGCGCTCCCGCTGTGGGGGCTGGCTGCGGGCGGCCCGGCGGCCGTCGGTATCTCAGAGTTCGCCGTCGTCGTGTTCGCCTCCGCCGTGCTCATCGCCTGTCCCTGCGCGCTGGGACTGGCGACGCCCGCCGCGACGATGGTCGGGACGGCTATTGGCGCGCGCAACGGCGTCCTGTTCAAAGGCGGCGACGTGCTCGAACGCGTCCACGAGGTTGACACCGTCGTCTTCGACAAGACGGGGACCCTGACGAAAGGCGAGATGGAACTCACAGATGTCGAGGTCATCGGTCCCGCTGCGGACGGCGGGACGCTCAAGCCAGAGACCGGACGGACCGAGGCGTTCGTCCTCGAAGTTGCTGCAAGCGCCGAACACGCCAGCGAGCACCCACTGGCCGAGGCCATCGTTGAGGGCGCACGCGAACGCGGTATCGAAGTGGAGGACCCCGACGAATTCGAGAACGTCCCTGGCCAGGGGGTGAAAGCGACGACGCGCCACGGTCGCGTCCTCGTCGGCAACCGGAAACTGCTGTCCGAGGCCGGCGTCGACACCAAGCCGGCAGAGGAGCGGATGGACGCGCTCGAACGTGAGGGCAAGACGGCGATGCTAGTCGCACTGGCTGACGGGGCCAACGAGAGCAGCGACCCGGATTACCGTCTCATCGGCATCGTCGCCGACGCCGACACGGTCAAAGAGTCTGCGAAGGCCGCCGTTAGTGGCCTGCGCGAGCGTGGACTGGGCGTCTGGCTCATTACCGGCGACAACGAGCGAACGGCTCGTGCTGTCGCCGAGGAGGTCGGTATCGACCCCGATAACGTGATGGCCGACGTACTCCCCGAGGACAAGGCCGACGCCGTCGACGAACTCCAGAGCAACGGCGACCAGGCGATGATGGTCGGCGACGGGGTCAACGACGCGCCCGCGCTGGCGGCCGCGAGCGTCGGCTGTGCCATCGGCTCGGGGACCGACGTGGCAATCGAGGCCGGGGACGTGACGTTGCTCCGGGACGACCCCGCCGACGTGGTGAAGGCCATCCGGGTCTCCGAGGCCACGCTCCAGAAAATAAAACAGAACCTGTTCTGGGCGCTCGGATACAACACCGTGATGATTCCGCTAGCCTCGTTAGGACTCCTCCAGCCGGTGCTCGCCGCCGCCGCGATGGCCGCCTCGTCCGTGTCGGTGCTCGCAAACAGCCTCGCCTTCCGCCGGTACAAACCAGATTCGGAGTACCGGCTGTTCGGTTTCCTTCGTCGCTGAGCGGGAACCGTCTCCAGCAGACTCATTTGTCGCCGGGTCCCACGTGCGAACAGTGACTGCTGAGGAGCGTGTCGCCGACGAGCCGATGGGGCAGACAGTGTCACAGCCGGGCGGTGTCGGCGTTCGGCTCCGTGCGCTCTGGCGCGCGCTCGTCATCGTCTGGCAGTTCGTCCCGCTGCTCTGGCAGTGGGGCCGGGACCGCAAGCGGTTCCTTCTGTTCGGTCGGTCCCGGTCGGTGACCCCTGAGACACGGATGCGGCGCGCTCGCTACCTGAAGGACACGTTTGTCGACCTTGGCCCCGCGTTCATTAAACTCGGACAGATGCTCTCGACCCGGCCCGACGCGCTGCCGCGGGCCTACGTCGACGTGCTCTCGGAACTACAGGACAACGTCCCACCGGACGCGTGGGCGACCATCGAGCCTGTCATCGAACGGGAGCTGGACGACGACATCGACGCGCTGTTCGAGGAGTTCGACACGACGGCGATATCCGGGGCCTCGCTCGGGCAGGTGTACGAAGCGCAGGTCGACGGCCAGCGGGTCGCGGTAAAGGTCCTCCGTCCAGACATCAGGACACGTGTCGAGTCGGACCTGCGCGTGCTATCGACGTTGCTGCCGGTGCTCACGTACGGCGCGGACCCCGGCCAGGCGTTTACGCTCGAAAATCTCACTGAAGAGTTCGCGGCGACGGTCCGCCGGGAGATGGACTACGGCCACGAAGCGCGGATGCTCCGGGAAATCGGCGACAACTTCGCAAACGACGACGACATCGCCATTCCGGACGTCGTCGGGAGCCACTCGACGGACCGCGTGCTGACGATGACGTACCTCGACGGCGTGAAGATCGACGACGTGGAGCGGCTGGACGAACTCGGCATCGATAGGCCGTCGCTCGTCCGCCGGCTGGAGGAAGTGTACATCCAGATGATCGTCGAGGACGGCCTCTTTCACGCCGACCCCCATCCCGGTAATCTGGCGGTCCAGCCCGACGGGACGCTCGTCTTCTACGATTTCGGGATGACCGGCTACCTCGGTCCCCGGACGCAGGACCAGTTGCTTGAGTTCTACGTCGGACTGGCGACAGACGACGTGGACCGCGTGATGGACGCCTTTGTCGAGATGGGGGCACTGGACCCGATGGCCGACCGTGACGTGATGCGGGAGGCCTTCGACATCGTCATCGAGCAGTTCCGGGGCGAGGACATCAGCGAGTACCGTATCGAGCAACTGGTCGGGCAGTTCGAGACGCAACTGTACGAGTTTCCGATGCGCCTCCCACAGGACCTGGCACTGGTGGTCCGCGTGACGACGGTGCTCGAAGGCGTCTGTCGGACGCTCGACCCCGAATTCGACTTTATCCAGATCATCTCGGAGTACGTCATGGAGCAGGGGGCCGGAGACGATGTCAGGGAGCGAGTGAAAGCAGAGATAGAGGACGCGGTGACGGGATCGACTCGGTCGGCTGTCCGGACAGCGCCGAAGCTAGAGGACGCCCTCGACAGAGTCGAACGCGAAGAACTGCTTGTCAAGACCGTCCTCGAAGACTCCGACGGACTGAGCCGAGTGCTCGCGAAGCGGCTCCTGCTTGGTATCGTTGCCAGTGCCGGCGTGCCGGTGAGTGCCTACCTCTACACTGTGAGCGGGCTTCAGCCTGCAGCCCTCGCACTGGGCGGGAGCGCGGCGGTGGTCGGCGTTCTCGCGTGGTCGTTCCGCCGGCGGCGCGGACCGGCGCTGTCGACCCCGCAGTTCACCCGCCACGAGATGCAACAGCGGCAGGCGACTGACACTGCAGAGAGAGAAGAGTAGTCAAGCCGCTGTTCTCAACGACACAGCACCGCTTAGAGTTCGCCCTCGGCCGCCATGTCCCGGATTTCTGCGGCCCGCTCGCGGATCTCCGTGAGTTCCTCGTCGCTTTTGTTGTCGACGTGGCTGTACATCAGCCCCATCCGGTGGTTCGACCGGAGCGTCTCCTCGTTGCGGTCGAGGAAGTCCCAGTACAGCGCGTTGAACGGACAGGCACCGTCGCCGGTGGTCTTCGTCTTGTAGTATTGACAACCCGAACAGTAATCGCTCATCTTGTCAACGTAGTTCGCCGATGAGGCGTAGGGCTTGGTGGCGAACACGCCCGCGCCGTAGAGTCCCATCTCGACGACGTTCGGGGTCGTCACCCAGTGGAAGGCGTCGACGTAGCCGGCGTGGAACCACCGGTTGAGCTGGGCCGGTTCGACGCCGTAGATGAGCCCAAAATTGGCAAGCACCATCAGCCGCTCGATGTGGTGTGAATAGCCTCGTTTCCGGACCCCGTCGACCACGTCGGAGAGGCAGGCCATGTCGGTGTCGCCGTCCCAGTAGAAATCCGGCAGGGCCTCGCTCGCGCCAAGCTGGTTTGCCTCGGCCAAGTCCGGCATCTCCCGGCGGTAGACATGCCGGAGGAACTCACGCCAACCGAGCACTTGCCGGACGAACCCCTCGACGCTGTTCAGGGGCGCGTCGCCGTCCTCGTAGGCCGCAATCGCGCGCTCGATGACCTCCGCCGGACCCAGCAGGCCGAGATTGAGCGACGTGGAAAGCAGGCTATGGCTCATCGCCCACTCTCCCGCCACCATCGCGTCCTGATACGGTCCGAACTCGGTTAGTCGGTCCGTAACGAAGTGGTCCAAGGCGCGGACGGCCTGTCGACGAGTAACGGGCCAGCGGAACGGTTCGGGGTCGGCCCAGTCGCCGCCGTACGGTCGCTCATCGTAGCTACCCTCAAACGTTTCTTCGACCCACTCGATTACGTCCTCGGTTACGGCGTCCGGCTCGAAGCGCGGTGACTCCGGCGGCGTCCACCCATCGGGTGGTGTCTCCCGGTTCTGATCGTCGTAGTTCCACTCGCCGCCGATGGGGTCGCCCTCGTCCATCAGGTAGCCGGTCTCCTGGCGCATGAATCGATAGAAGTCTTCGTGGCGGTAGCGACCGTCACTGCACCAGTCGTCGAACTGGGCGGGGGAACAGAGGAACCGTTCGTCGGCGACGAACTCTACTGTTCCGCCGGCATCGGCCGCCAGCGATTTGAGCCGCGCCTGTGCGGGCTCGGTCTGTGGTCGGGGGGTTACGAGCGTGTCGTCAGGGTTGGCTTCGAAATGTGCTGCCAGTCCAGCCTCGAAGGTCGCTGTTTGCTGGTAGTGCACCGTTCGGCCGGCGTCCCGGAGTTCGTCGCGGAAATGCCGCATCGCGCTGAACAGCAGAATCAGTTTGTGTGGGTGGTACGGTAGCTTGCGAGCGAACGACTCGGATTCTATCAGAAGCACTGGTTCGTCAGGCCGTCGAGCGACAGGACCGGACCGCCGGACGAGGTGGTCTCCGCGAAGCCAGACAGTCATCGACAAACAGACACTCCCATTGGTCTTCCTGTGGGCCTGTATCAGCATCAATCCCCGTCCGAACTGTGTTGGTATTCCGGGATAGCGGGACGATGAAAACCTCAATTATTGTCTCTTTACAAACGACAGAAACGACTCGCTTATACGTGCACAGTCACAACTTTAAGTGTATGACAGACGACCTCGATAGACGGACGTTCATCCGCGCGACGGCAGCCGTATCAGGCGCTGGACTCCTCGCTGGCTGTGGCGGGTCCGGCGGCGATGGCGGTAGTGGCGGCGACGGTGGCAGCGACGAAACGGAAGCCGCCGAAACCGAGGAGATGGCGACCACTGAAGCCGAGGAGATGGACACCGAGAGCAGCGGTGGGATGGAAACCGTCGAAGCGTCGAGCGAGGTTGCGGACTACGTCGGCGAGTCGTCTAATTTCGACGGGAACACGGTCGTGATGACGGATCAGGACGAGGTTTCCGTTGCAGTCGGGGCCGAAGGAAACGGCGGCGCGTTCGCCTTTGACCCGCCCGCAATAAAAGTCTCGACCGGAACGACGGTCGTCTGGGAATGGACCGGCCAGGGAGCCGGCCACAACGTCAAGTCCGAGGGCGACGGCCCGCTCGACTCGGGCTCGGCTGTTGCAGAGGAAGGCACCACCTACGAATACACGTTCGAAGAAGCCGGCACCTACCTCTACAACTGCGTCCCGCACAAGGCGCTCGGGATGGTCGGCGCAGTCGTCGTCGAATAACGCGACTTGTCGCAATCGGGTTTTTATCGTGTTACCAGCGCAGAGCGACTGGTAACGTACAGCGAGTACGCGATGATGACGAATCCGACCGCCGTGAGCGCGTTCTCGAAGATGAGTGCAACATCGGTCGGTAAATCGAACAGTTGGTCCGCGACGCCGGCGACCAACGATCCGACAGTAATCGTCCCGAATCCGACGGCGAGATACGTGAGCCCGGTTGCCCGCGTTTTTAATGCTGCACGAACAGCGAAGTAGGTGATGAGCCCACCGAGTAGCACTGTTACAGTCTTGAATCCGATAACGATGAGTGGGATATCTCCGTTCATAGTTCCTCGCTAACACGTGACCACAGGAGGGCGAGCCTATCGCTTGGCTGCTCCTCGGCCGGCAGAACGTCGACCTCGAACGTACCGTCAGGGTCGATGCCGACGAACACGCCATCACAATCTCGGACGTACGCCGTCGCGTGATGGCCGTCGGCACGCACATCTGTTTCCTCGGCGACGAGCTCGGCCTCGCTCAACTGTTCGAGCTTCCGGTAGGTGCTTGTCTGGGGTAGATCACAGACAGAGGCAACCTCCTTGGCTGGCAACGGCTCGTCGAGCACCCTGAGTATGTAGCGACAGTCAGGGTCGGCGAGGGCGTCGAACAGCGCCTGTGTCTCGCTCACGTCGTTGTGTGCCACGGCGGGACCTCTCAGGGTACGGGCGGAAGTGGTTCTGCGGACGGTTCGATTCCGATATGACGGGGCAGCGACCTGAATCCTGTGGGATACGTCGACCCCAGTGTCCTGCGGTACCCCGGTAGCGGTTTCCGGCCAGTGTCGGAAATATAAAAGACCCTCAGATAAAGGGTGACTGTTCGTTTCCAGAATCTGGAAAGGGCACACCCCCTTTTCTATCATCGCAGGACAACGACTAGCTTGCTATGCAACGGCCCTCCACTCGCAGACAGTTTCTCACAGGCACAGGCTTAGCAGCCCTCGCCGTTACCGCCGGGTGCGTGTCCTCGGGGAGCAGTTCGGAACCAGCGGCGGAAACCGGCACCGAAACCCCTACAGCGACTGAAACTGCAACGCCTGAATCGACACCCGAGTCCCTCGACGACTGGCTTGAGGACGCTAACGGGTACGACGGCGAGCTCCGCAGATACGGACCGCAGTCCCGACCAACAATTATGCTTGGCGAGGAGACAGACGATGGACTGGCGTTCAGCCCACCGGTCATCGAAGTTCCGCCGATGACGAACGTTCGGTGGGACTGGACGGGCCACGGCGGCCAGCAGAACGTCGTCGCGCTCGACGGCACCTTCGACAGCGGCCGGACGAACGCTCAGTCCGGGACGATGTATCACTACTTCTTCGAGGAGACCGGCGAGTACCGCTACGTCTCCGAACCGCACCGCGACGATGGTATGAAGGGTGCGATTATTGTGAAGGAGCCGCCGTCTTCAGGCAACACAGAACTCGACGAGTGGCTTGTTGAGTCAAGTAACTTCGACGGCACCATTGCCGACCGCACCGACACTGACACTGCAACTGTTACAGCCGGTGCAGACGGCAACGGTGGGCAGTTTGCCTTCGACCCGCCTGCACTGAAAATCTCGACTGAGACGACCGTCCGCTGGGACTGGACCGGCGACGGTGGCCCGCACAACATCGTCTCGAAAGACAATGGCCCGCTCGACTCGGAACTCGTCGCTGACGAGGGGAGCGCCTACGAGCACACATTCGAGGCAACCGGGACGTACCTGTACTCGTGTAAACCACACGAGGGACTGGGGATGAGAGGCGCAGTCGTCGTCGAATAGCAATCTGAGCTAGCGTCGGAGCTGCCGTGCTGGCCGCCTATGGAATCTTGACGCTGTGTTTGAGCGTGCCGATTCCTTCGATTTCGACTTCGACCTCGTCGCCGTCTTCCATCGGGCCGACGCCCTCCGGCGTTCCCGTGGCAATGACATCGCCCGGTTCCAGCGTCATGTATGACGTTATCTCGGCGATTAGTTCGGGGACGGAGAAGATGAGGTGTTCGCGGGAGGAGGATTGTTTCGTCTCGCCGTTCAGTCGGAGTTCGATGCTGGCGTCTTCCGGGACGTGTTCCGGTGTGGCCACGAGCGGCCCGATGGGACAGGCGTTGTCGAAGGCCTTCCCACGGACCCAGTTCTGCTCCTGCCGCTGGTCGTCGCGGTTCGAGATGTCGTTGACGCAGGTGTACCCTGCGACAACATCCATTGCGCCCGATTCGCTGACGTTCTTGCACTGCTCCCCGATGACAACGCCGAGTTCGGCCTCGTAGTCGATGCGTTGCTTCCCCGAGGGCATCGTGAGGTGTTTGCCGTGGGACGCGACTGCGTTTGGCGCTTTGAGAAACAGCATCGGCCGGTCCGGGAGCTCCGAGTCCATCTCCTCGGCGTGGTCGGCGTAGTTGCGCCCGATACAGACGACTTTCGTCGGCTCGCAGGGCGGGAGAATATCCACCTCGTCGGGGGCGTAGGACTCGTCGCCGAAGGCGATACGGCCGTACGGTCCGGCGGCGGCGGTGACGACGGGTTCACCGTCCTCGACGGTCCAGCGACCCCCCCGGACGTTCCCCGCGGTATCACGGAATCGAACGCGCTTCATGTCACCGTTCTCTCAGGGCCGACAGATAAGCGTTTAGGAGGGGGAAACCGGACCACAGCGGCCTGTTCGACGGCTGTCTACTCGTCCATCGTCACCTGCGGTGTCGCGGCGAGCAGAAGTGTGACCGAACGGCTTTTGAGACGGGACGGGCTACGCTGGGCCGATGAACGTCCTCGTCGTTGGTGCCGGCGCGATGGGCCAGTGGTTCGCACGCACGGTCCAGACCCATGCCGACGCGTCCGTCGCTTTCACCGACCTCGACCAGTCGGCCGCTGAAGCCGCTGCAACCGCGGTCGGCGGGCGCGCTGTCACCAGCGACGCGGCCGAGACTTTCGATGTCGTCTGCATCGCGGTCCCGATGCCCGTTGCCGAGACGGCTATCGACGAGTTCGCGCCGCTGGCCACGGGCGCAATCGTCGACGTGACGGGGAGCATGGCCGGCCCAATTGCGGCAATGCAGAACGCGATGCCTGACGGCCAGCGACTGAGCCTCCACCCGCTGTTCGCCCCCGAGAACGCGCCCGGGAACGTCGCCGTCGTCACCGATGCACCGGGGCCGGAAACCGAGGCCGTCGTCGACGCCATCGCCGCGGCCGGGAACAACTGCTTCGAGACGACGGCGGCGGAACACGACGAAGCAATGGAAACGGTACAGGCCAGCGCCCACGCCGCCGTACTCGCATTTGCGATGGTAGCCGCCGACGTGCCCGACCGGTTTCAGACGCCGATTTCGGCCGGCCTGTTCGACCTTGTCGAGCAGGTCACTGGTGGCGACCCGCGAGTGTACGCCGACATCCAGGACACCTTCGACGGTGCGGACGCGGTCGCCGACGCCGCCAGCAAACTCGCCGACGCCGACGCAGATACGTTCGAACGGCTCTACGAGCAACTCTCATGAATCAGGACACACGCCAGCAGATACGCGAAAACGCCCAGTACCTCCGCAACGTCCGACCGCTGGACCCCGAGGAGCTACAGGAATACGTCGAGGGCCAGCCCCACCCAGCCGTCGTCAAACAGGTGCTCCGGGAGGAAGCATTCGACCTGGGCATCGTCGAACAGGACGACGGGACCTTTGTCCCGGCACCGGAGGGCCGCCTCTCGGTGGATTTCGGCGGTGTCGACCGGTTCCCGGACCGCTACGAGCAGCAGGTCATGGACCTGCTGACGGAGTGGGGTGGGCTGGAGTGGTACGACGGTGAACGGGGTGACGAACTCCGCGAGCGCATCCGCGACATCAAGGAGCGGTACCTCCAGGGCCAACCCGTAGAGTACGACGAACTGACAGCGCTTGGCTACGCTGTCTACCACCTGCCGGACTACTACGCCGTGGCGAAGTACGTCCTCGCGGACCTCGCTGCTGACGGACTGCTCCCGTCGCAACTCCGCGTGCTGGACGTAGGAGCAGGCGTCGGCGGCCCGGCGCTCGCACTGCGTGACCTGCTCCCCGACGACGCCCTGCTGGACTACCACGCCGTCGAGCCAAGCGCCGCAGCGGACGTGCTAGAGGAACTGCTGGAAGACAGCGGTCAGAACGTCCGCTGTGAGATTCACCGGGCGCTCGCAGAGGAGTTCGAACCCACAGGAGCGGATGCAGCGGAATACGACCTCATCATCTTCGGTAACGTCCTCAGTGAACTCGACGACGCGGCGGCGACCCTCTACCGGTACGTCGAGGCCCTTGCCGATGACGGGACGTTGCTGGCGCTGGCTCCTGCCGACCGCAACACGGCGATACAACTCCGAACGGTCGAGCGTGAGGTGGCCGACGGCGGGCCGGCGACGGTGTACGGGCCGACGGTGCGGCTCTGGCCCCACCAATCGCCCGACAGCGAGTCGTGGTCGTTCGACCGGAAATCCGACATCGAGGTGCCGACCATGCAACAGCGTCTCGACGACCCCGCGGACGGGACCGGCGAGTTCGTCAACACGGACGTACAGTTCGCCTACAGCGTCCTGCGAACAGATGGGAAGCGAATGCACGACGTGACGCCGGACCGCGGCATCCACGCACCGATGGCTGAGGCCGAGAACTACGTCACCGACCGGGTGAATTTTCTGGGTGTGAAACTCAGTCACGACCTCGCCGAGCGGGAGGGCGCGAATCCGCTGTACTTGCTCGGCGACGGAAGCCAGCAGGTCGATCACTTCGCCGTGCTCACCGAGGCATCGATACTGAACGAAGACCTCCGGACAGCCGACTACGGCGACCTGCTGTCCTTCGAGAACGCGTTAGTGCTCTGGAACGACGACGAGGAGGCCTACAACGTCGTCGTCGACGGCGAGACGGTCGTCGACCGAGCCCGCTAGCGGTGGGCTTTTCTCGGGGACGGCCCGACAGAGCGTATGGACGAGCCGACGATTCTGCTGACGAACGACGACGGCATCGAGAGCGCCGGCCTCCGGGCGGTGTACGACGGTCTCTCGACAGTCGGCGACGTGACCGCTGTCGCCCCGGCGGAAGACCAGAGCGCGGTTGGTCGGGCTATTTCCCACGAAGTGACCGTCCACGAGCACGAACTCGGCTATGCTGTTGAGGGGACGCCCTCGGACTGCGTTGTGGCGGGACTAGAAGCGCTCGTCACCGACACCGACCTCGTCGTCGCGGGCTGTAATCGCGGAGCAAACCTCGGTGCGTACGTCCTCGGCCGCTCGGGGACAGTCAGCGCCGCCGTCGAGGCCACCTTCTTCGACGTACCGGCGATGGCCGTCTCGATGTATATCCCGGTCCGCGAAGACGCTGCCTTCTCCGATATCGAAGCTAACGGGGAGAGCTACCGCGAGGCGGCGAAGGCAACGACCTACCTTGCCGACCACGCCGCCGATGCCGGCGTGTTCGAACAGTGCGACTACCTGAACATCAACGCCCCCGTCGCCGAATGGGGTGACGCACAGATGACGGTCACGCGACCGTCTCACCTCTACGAGATGGACGCTGTTCAGGATGGCGACGCCGTGACCCTCCACGACCGCATCTGGGAGCACATGGCCGACGGCGACATCCCCGACCCCGAGGGGACGGACCGTCGCGCCGTCGTCGACGGAAAAGTCAGTGTCTCGCCACTGACCGCACCACACACGACGGAACACCACGAGGCTCTCGACGCCATCGCAGAGACCTACGAACCGAGAGACAGCGGCGAGGCAGCCGACTGAGCGGGCGATGCGGTTCCGCAACGCCATCCTCTTCGTCGCGCTGGCAATCGCCTGGGGCAGTGCCTTCACTGCCATCAAAGCCGGACTGGAGTACTTCCCGCCGATCCTGTTTGCAGCGTTCCGCTACGACCTCGCCGGGGTGTTGATGCTCGGCTACGCGGTGTACGCTACCGACCAGTGGGTCCCGACGGGCCGGACCGACTGGATCGTCGTGGGAATCAGCGGCTCGCTCATGATCGCCGCGTACCACATCTTCCTGTTCGTCGGCGAGCAGGGGACCACCAGTGCCGCCGCCGCTATCGTTGTCAGCCTCTCGCCAATTCTCACGACCGGGTTCGCGCGTGCGTTCCTCCCGGACGAACGGCTCACGACGCTGGGTATCATCGGCCTCCTCGTCGGGTTCGTCGGCGTCGGCGTTCTCAGCAACCCCGACCCGAGCAACCTACTCGACCCCCGAACCGTGTCGCTGTTCCTAGTGTTTCTTGCGGCCGCGTCGTTCGCCCTCGGGAGCGTCCTGACCCGCCGGTTCGACGACGATCTGGAGATCGAGACGATGGAGGCGTGGTCGATGCTGCTCGGTGCAGTGCTTATGCACGGTGTCAGCCTCGGAGCCTCCGAATCACTCGCCGACGTGCAGTGGACTGCCGATGCCGTGGTGGCCCTGCTGTATCTGGTTGTCATCGCCAGCGCGCTGGGCTTTCTCATCTACTTCGATCTGCTGGAGCGACTGGGTCCCATCGAGATTAACCTCGTCTCCTACGCCGCGCCGGTCGTCGCCGCCGCCACTGGGCTGCTGTTCCTCGGTGAGACACCGACGGTCTACACGGGTGTCGGATTCACCTGTATTCTCGTCGGGTTCGCGCTGTTGAAACGAGACGCGCTGCGAAGCGAGGTCGCGCGATTCAGCGGGTCGCCGAACCGTAGCGATTGAGGTCAGCCGCCACGGCTTACGCCTCTGGCACGTTTCGGAGGAACGTAACGATATCAGCCCCGTCAGCACTGAGTCCCCCGCCCTGCGCGACCGTCGGCCGCCCGCCCCCACCGCCACCAAACTCTGTGGTCACCCGCTCGACCACCTCGCTGGCGTCGACGCCGCCGTTCGTTGCGACCCCCAGATACTGGCCGTCAGCATCCACCAGTGCGGCCACGTCGGTATCATCGCCGACGGTCCGCTCCGCTCGGTCGGCCAGCCCGTTCGCATCGAGGCCCGTAACAGTCCCGACGAGCCACGTCCGCCCGTCCGCTTCGATAGCGTCGTCGCGAAGGTCATCGAGACGGGAATCGACGAGGCGCTCTCGCAGGCTCGACACCGTTTCCCGGAGGTCGTTGTGCTCCGATTGGAGTCCGTCGACAGCGGCCGGGAGTTCGGCGACATTCGTATCCAGTGACTGCGCGGCAGTCATCGCCCGCTCGTGCTCGGTCGCCCGCTGGCGGATCGCTCGCGGGCCGACAGCGAACTCGACGCGGGTGAGTCCTTCGCCGGGGTTGGACCGACTGAGTACCGTCACCGGCCCGATTTCCCGCGTGTTCCCGACGTGTGTTCCACCACAGGCTGCCACGTCCCAGTCTTCGATGGTGACGACCCTGACCGTCTCGCCCTTTATTCCTTCCTCAGTCTTCGTGTTGAACGCGATATCGTCGCGGTCCAGTGCCTCGTCACGCGGAATTTCGTCCCAGCTCACGTCGTATGATTCCCAGACGGCGCGGTTGGTCAGCCGCTCGAGTTCAGTGAGTGTCTCGTCGTCGATTTCGGTCGTCGTGTCGAAGTCCACCCGCACCTTCCCGGTGATAGCCGGTCCGAAGTCGCCGTCACCGGCAGCGTCCGGGAGCGTCGCGCTGATGTCGAACCCGCCGTAGCCGAGGTCAGAAAGGAGTCGACGGCCAGCGCCATAGAGAACGTGACTGGCCGTGTGGGCACGCATGCAGTACGTCCGAAACGCTGTGTCAATCTGGCCCTCGACTGTCTCCCCCGTGTCGAAAGACGGCGGTTCGGCCAGCTCGTGAACGATATCGCCGTTTCGGTGCTGGACGTCGATGACCTCAACGCCGCCGAGAGTGCCCCGGTCCGCTGGCTGGCCACCGCCTTCGGCGTAGAAGTACGTCTCCGTTAGCACGACGGCGGTCGAATCGATACTGTCGACGGTCGACGTAAACGTCGTCACAGTGGGCTCGGCCGCGGCTGTTCCCGTCATCAGACGTGGCTACGTCGGCGTGAACAAAAACGTCTGGGCGTGTCCCTGACAGACGGGGGCCTGGAACCACTCAGTCGACAGGAGGGCAGTGCTCGTCCGCATCGGGTCGGTTAGTAGGGGAAGCGACCGACGCCGGTTGCATCGTTATCCACGGCATAATCTGTTGTGTGACACTGTGCCCGTTCCCGATACAGTGCTACTAATTAAGTACCGACACTGTTGCGTACAGTTCATGCACGGGAGTGGGGTCCAGTTGCTGGTGCTCTGGCTTGTTGTTATCTGGCTGGCCGGAGTCGGCCTGTTTCTGGCGCTTCTGTACGCGTTCGGCAGGCGGGACCGACGCGGGCAAGCCCGGGTGTAACAGGGGTGGCTGTACAGGCTCTGCGGTCTGACAGCGGCGTCTGACGCTTGGCTGACGGGCCACCAGCATCGACCCCATGTCTTGCGGTTTTCACTTTCGCCGTGGATTGACTGATTATATGTGTCCTGATGTCCTGTCTGGCAATATGATGGAGCGATTACGCCGGGTCGTAGGGACTGGACAGCCGTCACATCTGGAGTGTCGGCGCTGTGGAACGACCCTCGAAACGGATGGGACGACCTGTCCGGTCTGTGGCTCCAGCAACATCGCACAGTACGACTTCTGACTGGACGGCCACTTTCACGCCCGCTGTTTTCTCTTTCTCCAAACGCTACCGGACGGGCGGCTCTCGTCGACGGTTCATCTATCGACGGAAGAACAGGCCGGCAGACGCACTTACTGCTCAACAGGTTCCCACACGTCAGACGAGATTTTTGCCTCAGCGCTATCCGGGTGGGTCATTGTTAGTTGGCCGCTGGACTCAATCGCGACAAGATCGACGGTGTTGCTCTCCGCGTGGTTCCGCGTCGGGTACGTAAATGGTCGTGACCGCGTCGGCAGATTGCTTATCGACGGGCACTCCGGCGGCGCAACGACATCATCGGCGAACCCATCGGTGTGAATCTTTGACTGTGGTTTGTCTCGACCACGTCTATCAAGCCACTCAAAACATCGCTCCCCAACCGAAGTAGTCTCAATGGCTGAGCGCACGCGGTACCTGACCTGGTCCAGAAGCGAGGGCGACGGCACGTCGCCGTCATCCGGATTGCTCCGGACACCCCGTGGCTCATCCATGGGTGTGAGACTCATGCGCATAGCTAGGGAAGCACGGTACAAAACCGTTGTGTCGCTCCGGTTCAGAGTTCGATTCGTTCGACGATCTGGTTCCCGTCTTCTCGGGTGTTGAGCGCAACGATACGGACGTGTTCCTCCAGACCGGAATCTTTGAGCTTGGCTTTCAGGAGATTGTCGACCTGATAGACGCCAGCCGCGTTGTTCATCGCGATTTCGACGAGGACGGGGTAGTCGTCGCCTAAGCTCAGCGTCACCGTCTCGATAGCTTGGCTGGAGACCGTGTCGATACCACGACCGCCGCGCTTGTAGGGAATCCGCGAACGGCCACGCTCCATATCCAGCGCGTCGGCGACACGAACAACGCCGGCTTCCAGCGTCAACGGGTTTTCCTCGGTATGATGGCAGAGAATCGCGTGGAGCACCTCTCCCTTTATCTGTACCGCCTGACGGACATCGTAGAACTCCGGGAGGATGTCATCAAGGATGTCAGCCGCAAGCGGAATCGAATAATACGGATGTGAATCGCGGTGGACGACGTGTCCGATGTCGTGCAGCGTCGTTGCAAGTGCGATGATGACAGCCTCGTCGGCCTCATCGAGGCCGTGGTCGGCCGCGCCGTTGAACTCGACGCCGCCCTGTTTGAGGAGGTCATACAGACACAGCGCTCGGTTGCGGACGATGCCGATGTGTTTCGCGCCGTGGTCGTTGTACCGCTTGCGCGCGACAGGGTTGATGTTCTGCGCTTCAAGATACGCTTGGATCTCCTCGTTGGTCGTAATGGTGTCGAGAACCGCGTTCAGCCGCCCGTCCGGGAACGCGTGGTCCGCCTCAGGGTCGTAAATTCGGCCTTCGGTATCGTCTCTGTCAACGCTCATACCACATCCCAGACGACCCACCGCGAAAAATCCCCCACCGGCGCGATCAGGTGGCGGCGTCGATAACTTCGTCGTAGTCCGGTTCGACGCCGGGGTCGTCACTGACCCAGGCGTACGTGACTTCCTGGTTCTCGTCGATAACGAAGACGGCCCGCTTGGCTACGTTCGGAACGCCGAGGGACTCAAAGTCCATCGAAATGTCGTAAGCATCGACGATCTCCCGCCCGGAGTCACTGACGAGATCGAATTCGAGTCCCAGTTCGTCCCGGAACGCGTTCTGTGAGAACGGTGTATCGATGCTGACACCGTACAGCGTCGTCCCCGCTTCAGTGAGTTCGCCGAGTCGGTCCTGAAACGAGTTCATCTCGTGACTGCACACGCTGGTGAACGCTCCGGGAAAGAACGCGAGCACAACAGGCCCGTCGTCGAGCGCCTCGGACAGCGTTATCTCGTCAACGTCGCCGTTTGCGATCGGTGCCGTGAAATCAGGCGCAACGTCTCCAACTGAGACCATACTACTGACCTTGATCTAACTAAGTAAAACCCTTTTTGACCTGATCCGATCGCAGTCAGAACTGTGCGAACTTTGCCGTGACCTCGTCGATCCATTCCGGTAGCTCGCGGTCCGCGAGCGTCCCGTCGGCATCACGAGTCGTGACGACATCCGCAATCTCGCCCTCGCGCGTAATATCGAGTCGCCACACCCCATCGGCCTCAATGTCGACCCGAACGACGTCCTCTCCGACGGGTTTGATCGGTCGAATCGTTACCTCTTCTCCGCTTCTGACTTCCATCGTGTGGCTATCGGCCGGCATCTGGTATCTTTGAGCGCCCGACAGTAGTTATATGTCCGGGCAGAAAGTGCATCTCTCCGACACTGTGGCTGGTGAACAGTAGTTCAACGAGCATATAATAGATTGACAGACCCGTGTAGCCAGTACTGCGGGTACGAACCCGCACGCAGGCAGACCCTGCATGTCGGACACGACCACGGACGTTCTGTCACATGCACAGCCCCAGCTATTGGGCCCGTCCCGTGGACACGTTGCGGTCTCTCTGTTGACCTGCCAACCTGAGTTGGCGACACCGAGAACCAAGCGACCGAGTGCCTCCTGTTAGCGCTTCCGAGCCACCCCATTGCCCGCTCCTGTGTCAGGCCTCGCCGGTTCCCGGCAAGGCCGTTTCGACAGGCCAAGCGGCTACGGTTCGGTTTGCATCATCGGTCCGCCTCCGGCCTCCGTCAAATAGTGTCGGAGAGCCGGCCCCGACAGCGGCAAATAGGCCAGTTTGCCGTCCTGAGCAAAAAGGTTATAATAGCAACCACGTAACCTTCGGACACAATGTTAGGGACATCCGGAGTACTGTTCCCGGGGATGCCCGGGACGACGGAGATGATGGTCATCCTCCTCATCGCCGTCCTGCTGTTCGGCGCGAACAAGATTCCAAAACTAGCGCGGTCGACTGGCGAAGCCATGGGCGAGTTCCAGAAGGGGCGAGAAGAAGTCGAGCAGGAACTCGAGGAAATGCGTGATGGCGGCGCTGCAGAAGGGGCCGACGCGTCCACCGTGGACTCGGCCGAATCGACCGAGACGGCGACTGAAACCGAGACGTAATCTCGACCACTTCTCCGTTCTTAGCGGGCTCTAGTGATAACGAAAGGATTTTTCGCCGCTCAATCGACCACCCGATGGGGCGTGTGGCCTAGTGGACCAGGGCGAGGGGTTCCTAACCCCTAGAACGCGGGTTCGAATCCCGCCACGCCCGCTTCGTGGTTCTCGTGTCCGCTCGAAACACACTTGCGGCCGTGGCGTAGCTCGCAAACGCTCCGCGTTTGCTCACTCCCGCCACGCCCGTTTTCCGGCGAGCGACAGTGAGGCGTGAGAACGGTCCGGAGATTCGAACCCTACGAGACGAGCAGAGCGAGTCTCGGTCCGGTTCGAATCCCCCGGTTTCGCTCACTCCCGCCACGCCCGCTCTGCGAGGAGCGGACGCAGCGAACAGCGACCGAACACACGACGCCTGAGATGCCAACGTATAAGTTTAGGCTTGCCTAACTCCTGCTGAAATGGACCGGGAGCCGTCCGAGCGGGCGGATGTCTGTGTCGTCGGGGCCGGGCCGGCAGGTGCACTCATCGCGAGCCGGCTCGCTAGCGACGGCCAGAAAGTGGTCGTGCTGGAGGCCGGACCGCGATTCGACAGGTCGAAGCGAGAGCAACAGATGGAAGAGGCGATTCGGCCAGGCGATCACGGCTCAGTCTGGGAGATGGGTGGCGACCGCGACGCGTTCAGTGCGAGCGGCGACCGGTACTACCCGCTGAATACCTCGCGAGTGAAAGGCGTCGGCGGGTCGACGCTGCACTGGCAGGGGATGGTGATGCGGCTACACCCCACAGATTTCGACGGGAGCCACGACACCGACGATCCGGCGTGGCCGGTCAGCTACGACGACCTGCGACCGTACTACGCTGACGCCGAGCGGGCGTTTGGGGTCGCCGGTGACGCGGACAACCCCTTCGCACCGCCACGTGACGGCGCGTACCCCTTGCCCGGGTTCCCGCCGTCGTACAGCGACTCGCTGTTCGCTGAAGCCTGCGAAGAACTGGGCATCACGATGCACTCTGTCCCCAACGCACGGAATTCCGAGCCATACGACGGCCGTGGACCATGCGTCGGCTACGGGACCTGCCAGCCGGTCTGTCCCTCCGGGGCGAAATACGACGCCAGTGTCCACATCGAGGACGCCGAGGCAGCGGGTGCCAGAGTCATCGACCGCGTGCCGGTCCAGCGCCTCGAAACCGACGCTGACGGACGCGTCGAGGCGGCCGTCTACGCGACGCCGGACGGGACCGAACATCGCCAGAGGGCCCGCGAGTTCGTCATTGCGGCGGGCGGCGTCGAGACGCCACGGCTCCTGCTGCTGTCAGCGGCTGACGAACACCCGGACGGGATCGCAAACAGTTCTGGACTCGTCGGGCACTACTTCATGGACCACCTGTTCGCGGGCGCAGGCGGCACGCTCGACCGAGAAACGCGTCAGAACCACGTCGGCTTTCTCACGAGCGAATGTCACCAGTTCTACGACGACCCCGGCCAGCCGGTCGAGCGCGTCGCAGACGGCGAAACAGTGGTCGAGGCGACCGACGAGGCGCTGTCGCCGCTGAAACTGGAGTTTCTGAACTACGCCGGTCCGTCGCCGGTCGAACTCGCGCTTTCTGGCGAAGAATGGGGTGATACGTTGCTGTCGAGCCTCCGTGAGAGGTACGGCAACAGCATCGCGATGGGCGGACTGGTCGGCCAGCCGCCGCGGAAGGAAAACCGGGTGACGCTGGACACGTCGACGACGGACGACCACGGCAATCCAGTTCCAGATATTCAGTGGTCGTGGGGCGACCGGCTGGAACGGTCGCTGGCTCGCGCGAACGAGATACAACATGCCGTCCTGTCGGAGCTAGGCGTCGACATCTCGTGGACCGTCGGCCCGGGAGACACCGGGCCGGCGTACCATCACATGGGCACGACACGGATGGGAACTGACCCACAGGAGAGCGTGGTCAACCCACAGTTGCAGACTCACGACGTGGCGAACCTCTCAATTGCGTCATCGTCGGTGTTCGTCACCGCTGGGTCCATGAACCCGACGCTGACTATCGCCGCACTCGCACTGAAATGTGCGGACCACGTCGCGGAGCGGCTTTAATCGGCAAATTCAGTGAACACTGCCTTGCTCCGGCGGGTGACCGACCGGAGCCCGGGCGCGCCATGGGCGAGCCACACAGCGACGGCGAGACCGAACAGTCCGAACTGAAACAGGACGTACGGCTCGAAAGAGAGCGACGCGAACTGCTTGACGAAGGAGGTATCGTTGGCGTACGGCGGCGGTGGCTGGAGCGGCCAGACCAGAAAGCGCAGCCACTGGAACTGTGTCAGGTCACCGCCGAGTAATCCGGCCACCGCCGTCGGGCTCATGTCAGTCAGGGTGTGTACGAATGCACCGAGTGTGAACGCAATCGAGAGGTCCGTTCTACGATACCACGCGGCGACACGGTGCAAGACCACGGCAAGCAAGAGAAGCGTGAGCAGCGAATGGGCGAGGGACCGCCCGGACGGCAGGATGCCGAACGTCCAGGCCAGCGGTTTGTCTATCAGGTCCGGGAACTGCGACCCGACCGCAAGAGCGGTCAGCGTCCCTGCAGTCTGGCGACGGGCCGGGCCGATTCGGGTGTAGACGACATACACGAGGTAGGCGACGGCGAGGTGTCCCCACGGCCACATTGGATTTCGGTACGCCGGATAGTGATTTGTATCTGCTGATACAGGTTCGTGAGGAGAGATTCAGAAAACCGCTCGGTCAATCTTCAGTACAGGCCGAGAATCGCGCCGGCGTCAAGCAAGAGCAGAATCGACACGAGAGACGCGCCCAGCAGGAACGGGCGTGCGTTCCGGGCCGGTTCGCGCACTTTCTGCTGGTCGAAGCCGTCGCTGAGCTTCGACGCCGCGACCTCGACGAGGCCGGCCAGAATGAACCACAGGACGATCATCGTGATGACTAGGTGGCCGCGGCCGGTTCCGGTCAGCGACTCGGCGGTGTAGCGGGTCGCCGCCAGATGCCCGCCCGTCAGAAACAGGAGCGTCGCGCTCGCACGCGATACCGTCTGAAGTTTCCCAGTAATCGCCGACAGTGGCCCCGGCGAGGAGTCGCCGTTCATCGCTGTCGGGAGGACAGCATAGGTCATGAACAACACCGTTCCAGCCCACAGCGCGGCGAATATCAGGTGGACCCCGAAGATAGCCGCGTTTACGACACTCATATGCGGCGGTTGGCCGCGACCCTCTTCAACGTCGTGGGTTCGGTGTTGTCACTCCGAGGAGTCGAAGGCGTCGAGGGCGTCCGCGTCACCCGACATATCGAGTTCTTTGACCGCGTCGGTGTCGGCGGAGATGTGCGTCTCGCGGTCCGTGTCGTAGTCCAGTTGGTCGATGAGATGGACGAACGAACCGGGGTCGGGGATGAGGAAGATACGGAGCGAGAATGCGACATCGCTCTCTTTGATGTCGACAAGCGAATCGAGCACGATGGTCAGCGAGTCCCGGCGGACGTGCGAGAGGGCCTTATCTGCGATTTCGGTCGCATCGTCCTGTACGACCGTCGGCGTCCCCATGTTGATTGTCGCGTTCAGCGTGTTCGCGATGCCGTCGATGAAACCCGAGGTGAGGATGTTACACATCTCCTGGAGCGCGGACTCGTGGAGCTGTGTGAACCCGTCGTCGACACTGGACCCGGTCATCAGCTCCGCGATTTCGGCGGCCGTTTCCGTCTCGAAGGTCATCAGGAAGACGCCGTATGGCGGCTCTGTCAGGCGGACGCGGGCGCTGTAGATGTTTCCGCCACCCATCTCAGTGGCGATGTCCTCCGGCTGGACAAACGAGAGGCTCTTGATTTCGACGGCGGCGTCGACGCCGGCCAGCGTCGCCAGCGAGTCGGCGACCTGCTCGGCCCCGTCCTGAATGAGTCGCGTAATGAGCGTGAGTTTCCGAATATCGATGAGAAGCGGCATTGCACGCTAACAGGACCTATGGTGTGTTACCGTTTTCGGTGGCTATAGCTGTCCGCGACTGGGCGGTGATTCACCGTAACGCTCATTACCACTGACTGACACGGACTCGGTGGGGAGCGTGCTATTCCGTGCCGTACCCGTCATCGACGGGTTTCCCACGGGAGGCCGCCAGCGGATTTCTCTGCGAACCTGACTGGCGGAGCCACGGCCACGCCCGATGTGAGCACGCTTAAGCCGCCCCGTCCGTTTTGCACAGCCATGGAACCACGGGACCTCTCCGCTCACACTGTCTATCGGGCAGGTCGCGGTATCGAGGAGGTCGCCCGGGAACTCGGTCTCGACCCGGACGACATGGTGAAGCTGGCGTCAAACGAGAACATGTTCGGGCCGAGCCCGGACGCCGTCGAAGCGATTCGCGGGTCGGCTGAACGGATGCACTCCTATCCGAAGGCCTCCCACGCGGACCTCGTCGACGAACTGGCGGATATGTGGGATATCACGCCCGAACAGGTGTGGCTGAGCAACGGCGGCGACGGCGCGCTCGATTGCCTCGCTCGGGCGATGCTCGACCCCGGACAGGACGTGCTCGTCCCGTCGCCGGGCTTCGCGTACTACGCGATGAGCGCCCGCTATCACCACGGCGAGGTCAACGAGTACACGTTCTCGAAGGCCGACGACTTCGCCCAGACCGCCGACACCGTCCTGAAAGACTACGACGGTGAGCGAATCGTCTACCTCACCAGTCCGCACAACCCGACGGGGGCGGAGTTCACGACCGAAGCCGTCCGAACCGTCGCCGAGGAGACTGACGAGCAGACGCTCGTCGTCGTCGACGAGGCCTACGGCGAGTTCACTAAAAAACCGAGCAAGCGGCCGTTGCTTGATGACCGTGACGACATTGCGCTCCTGCGAACGTTCTCGAAGGCCTACGGGCTCGCGGGAATTCGACTCGGCTATGCGGTCGTCCCCGAGGACTGGGCCGACGCCTACGCCCGCATCAACACGCCGTTTTCGGCCAGTGAACTCGCCTGCCGGGCCGGACTGGCGGCGCTTGACGACGATGAGCACGTCGAGCGCTCCGTCGAAACAGCCGCGTGGGCCCGTGAGTACATCTCCGACGAACTTGACGCGCCAACGTGGGAGAGCGCAGGGAACTTCATTCTCGCAGAAGTCGGCGACGCGGCGGCTGTCGCGGACGCTGCCCAGGAGCGGGGCGTCATCATCCGGGACTGCTCGTCGTTCGGACTGCCTGAGTGCATCCGTATCACCTGCGGGACACGCGAAGATACGGAACGCGCCGTCTCGGTACTGAACGAGGTCATCGAGGTGGTCGAGCCGTGAGAGTCGCCGTTACCGGGACGCCGGGGACGGGCAAGACCACGGCGACGGAGCGTCTCGACACTTCCCTCGACGTTTTTCATCTCAATGACATTATCACGGACGAGGGGTTCTCGATGGGTATCGACGAAGACCGCGGGAGCCTCGTCGCTGACCTCGACAAACTGTCCGAGTGGCTCGATGGCCGCGACGACGTGCTGTTCGAATCCCACCTCGCGCATCACTTCGAGGCCGACCGCGTGATCGTGCTGCGAGCCCACCCCGAGACCGTCGTTGAGCGGCTTCGGGAGCGTGGTGACGACGATTCGAAAGCCTACGAGAACGCGGAATCGGAAGCACTCGATGTCATCCTCGGGGAAGCTGTCGAGGAGCAGGGCATGGAGTCGGTGTACGAGATCGAGACGACGGACCGGGACCCCGACGAGGTGGCGAGTGAAATACAGGCTGTCGTCGACGGGGAGCGCGAGCCGAGTGCGGGGACTGTCTCCTATATCGACTGGCTATGACACTCGACAAGTTCCGTCCGCTGGCTGACCGCGCGCTCGGCCCGTTCGTCAGCGCCGCCAAGGTGGCCGGCCTCTCGCCCAACGGCGTCAGCGTGCTCGCCTTCATTTTGGCGCTCGGAGCGGGCGGGGTGTACGCCGTCGCGACACGGGACCCCCTGCTGTATCTCGGCGGGGCCGTTCTCGTTTTTCTGAACGGCTGGCTCGACCTCGTGGACGGCGCGCTCGCACGGGAACTGAACGTCGCGTCCTCTGGTGGCGACCTGCTAGATCACGTCCTCGACCGCTACGCTGATATCGGAATCATCGTTGGCCTCGCTGCTGGCGTCGGCAAGTGGGAACTGGGCATCGCCGCCGTCACCGGCGTCCTGATGACTTCCTACCTCGGGACACAGGCACAGGCGGTCGGCCTCGACCGCGTGTACGGTGGCCTGCTCGGTCGCGCCGACCGGCTGGCGCTGGTCGGCGTCGTCACTGGCGTTGCGGCGTTCGTCCAGACCTCACTGGTCGGCCTGACGCTGGTCGGCTGGCTACTGGTCGTGTTCGCCGTTGTCGGCCACGTCACCGCCGGACAACGGTTCTATCACGCAATGGCCGCACTGGAGTAGCCAGCGCACCATTTATACCGCGCCCCGTCCAAGCCGTCGGTATGGTTCAGTGCGAGATGTGCGGAACGGAGGTTTCGTCTCCGAACCGCGTCAAAATCGAGGGAGCCGAACTCGACGTCTGTGACGAGTGTACCGATTTCGGCACGGAGGTCAAAACGGAGGAGACGTCGTCCACGTCGACGAAATACTCGACGTCGTCCTCCTCGTCATCGTCGTCGAGTTCGTCCTCCTCGTCGAGTTCTTCGGGTGGTGGCGGGTCCGGTGGCCGCCGCCGAGATATGTTCGACGAGATGGACGAGATCGCACAGGATTACGACGACCGGATCCGTAAAGGCCGAGAGTCACAGGGCCTCAGCCAGGAGGAACTCGCAAAGCAACTCAACGAGAAGGCGAGCCTGATTCGGAAGCTCGAACAGGGGAACTCTCTACCTAGCGACGACGTCCAGAAGAAACTCGAAAGCGCGCTCGAAATTTCCCTGAGCGCCGGCGGCAGCGCCGACGAGACGGAGTGGTCCGGCGGCAGCAGCGACGGCGAGTATACGCTCGGCGACGTCGTGAAACGAAAGGACTAGGTCACAGCTGAAGGTCGTCTTTCTCGACGTCGAGTTCGTCTGCGAGTGACTCGACGTTCGACGAGATTCGCTCGATCTCGTCCTGCAGTGCCTGATACCGGTCGCTGTCCTGCAGTTCACGGTCGGTCTTCTCCACGCGGAGGACGTTTCGCTTGAGCTTTTTCGACGTGAGTGTCCGGAGTCGATCGTTGTACTCCCGGATTTTGTACAGTCGGTCGACGACCTCCTGCAGGTCGTCCCGGGTGACAGGCTTGACGAGGTAGTCGTCGACGCGCATCTCGATGATGTCGAAGTCGGGGTCGATGGCGGTGACCATCGCGACGCGGCATCGAAGGCCTTTCTCTTCGATCTGTGCAAGCACTTCGTTGCCGGAGACGACCGGCATCCGGCGGTCGAGCAGCACGACGTCGACATCGGGCGACAGCAGTTCCAGGCCTTCTTCGCCGCTGTAGGCCGTCTGCACGTGATACTGGTCGGACAGGTAATCGGTGTACAGGTCAGCCAGATGTTGTTCGTCCTCGACTATCAGAACGGTCGGTGTGTCGGCATCCCCTGCTGTCACGGCTTGTCTCGTTTCTTGTCTCGGCTGAATCGTAATAACTGTCATCCCTGAGCGGTGGTCCGGGAAGAAACGAAGGCACAGTGGGAGGGACGCCAAACGGCGGCTTCGCAATCTATTTCCCCACAGCAGCCGGTGCGTTTCGTATGTTCGTCCTTGTCAATCTGAAGGCGTACCCGTGTGACCCAGTCGAGGTAGCGACCGCCGCCGCTGACGTCAGCGACGATTCCGGCGTTCGCGTCGCCGTCGCGCCACAGGCCGCACAGATCGGTGCTGTAGCAGAGACTGGCGTCGAGACGTGGGCCCAGCACGTCAGCGCCGTCGAGCACGGCAGCCACACCGGCAGCACACTCGCCGAGGCTGCCGCCGACGCCGGTGCCGTCGGCACGCTTTTGAACCACTCCGAAAACCGCCTCAAGCTCGCTGACATCGACGGCGCGCTGGATGCCGCCGACCGCGCCGACCTCGAAACCATCGTCTGTGCGAACAACCCCGCACAGATCGGCGCGGCCGCCGCACTCGACCCCGACGGCGTCGCCGTCGAGCCGCCGGAACTCATCGGGACCGGGACACCAGTCAGCAAGGCCGACCCGGACATCGTGACCGGCGCAGTCGACGCCGCCGCTCGCGTCAACGGCGACGTGGACGTGCTCTGTGGCGCCGGCATCTCGACGGGCGAAGACCTCGTCTCGGCGAGCGATCTCGGCGCGACCGGCGTGCTGCTGGCAAGCGGCGTCGCGAAGGCCGACGACCCGCGTGCGGCGCTCGAAGACCTCGTCGAACCGCTGCTGTAAAATCGCCGGTATCGCAGTACTGGCTTTTCAGTCGCCGTTCCCGTCCAGAAACGCCGATTCGAGTCGGGTGACGACCGACTCGACCTCATCTTCGTCGAGCCGGCGGTCGCTCTTCTCTCGGACCAGCTCCGCCAGCCGCGTGTCGTACTTCCCACGGCCGACGTGTTCGACCAGTTCGCGGAGCCGGAGTTCCCTGTTTCGCGCGTAGGCCGCCGTCCGGTCGCCGGAGCCGCCCGCCGAGAAGTGGGCGTTCAGCGGCGTTCCGGGGCCCTGCTCGCGGTAGTACGCGAGCATCCGGCGGGTCTTTCGGTCCAGTTCCTCGATGTCGGCGTACAGGTCGCCGTAGACGGCGGGACCATCGGCATCGGACGGCGTCTCGTCTTCAGCGGACCCAGTCGCCTCGTCCGACTGCTCTGCTTCGACGGCCTCAGCGATAGCCGCTCTCAAGTCCTCGTCGTCGGCCTCAGTAGCGCTGTCACCACTGTCTGGTTCGGTGTGGTCGTTCGCTGGCACGGCCACCGCACCGCTATCTGCACTGTCTCCGTCTGTCGCCACAGCAGCGTTCTCAGCGTGGCCATTCGACACGGGTTCGGCGTCCGCGCTGTGACCAGTCGCGTCTGCGCCGCCACTGGCGCTGCCGCCGTTCATCGCGGCCCCGTCTTCGGCGAAGGCACTGAACGCGTCACCGAACCCGCCGCCGGACGTGGCATCAGCAGTCTCGTCCGGTTCCGAGGGGTGCTCGTCGCGGGGTCCGTCGGCGTCCGTCCCACTATCGGCGGCTGCGTCGCCGTCCGACGTAGACTGATCGGCGAACCGCTCGCGCTGGCGGCGCATCTCCTCCTGTGCCGTCCGGCCGGGGTTGTAGTCCTCGGCCTGATCCAGCATCGCTTCGGTGAACTGCTCGGCCATCCGCGAGAGGTCCCGGGCGTCCTGCAGTTCCGCCTCCAGCTCGGCGATGCGGGAGTTCTTTTGATCCAGCTCTTCGCGGAGTTCCTTGATTCGGTCCTCCGTCTCCTGCTGTTCGTCGCTGATGGTCTCCAGTTCGGAGACGAGGTCGTCGCTGACGGACTTGAGTTCCGGGCGCTCAAAGTCATCAAGGCCGGGTGTCGCGCCGGCGTCGAACGTCTGCTTGCGATGGAACTGGACCCGGCTGACCTGCTCGGCCCAGTCGTTCATCATGAACGCCTCGCCGTCGTCTAAGTCCTCGACGGCGTCGGCATACTTGTTGTCGAGGATGCGTCCGACAACCTTCGTATCGTTGTTCCAGGTCAGGCGGTGCCAGACCAGCCAGTCACACTGGGTGATGTAGTCCTTCTTTACGTCGGCGGGGCGCTGACTGATGCCGACGATGCCAAGCCCGTGTTTTCGGCCGCGCTTCCCGATTTTGATGAGCATCTTCCCGACCTCGCCCATCGATCCCTTCTCAGGCATCCACTCGTGGCACTCCTCGACGAGCATCAGGAAGGGCTGTTTCTGCTTTTTCGCCTTGGCGAACAGTTGCTTGGCGACTTCGGTCAGCAGCGTCTCGGCTTCCTCCTCGTCAAGGAACGACGAGATATCGAGGATGATGGGGACGTTCTGTTCCAGCGCCAGCGAGGCGATTTTGCCGGCGTGGTCTTCGGTGACCTGGATGTCACACTCCTCGTCGCCGCCGACATGGAGGATCTCGTACTCCTCTTTCAGACCGTAGTACTCGCCGTCGATATCGACGATAAGCAGGCCGAACCCGTTGTCCAGTAGTTTCTCGGCGATGACACTCGCCGTGTTTGATTTGCCGGATCCGCTCTTACCGGTGATGAACCCCCGGCCGGTCAGCAGTTCCACCACCGGGAGATTGACAGTCTCTCCCGGTTCCCCGGTCCCACCCGGCCCCGCGCTCGTTGTCGCGACCGTTATCTGTTCGGTCTCTGCCATGCGTTTCTGTCAGGATGGAGACGGGCAGGCCCCATAACTCTCCGTCAGACGACCGTCAACTGTGGAACAGGTCGGGCCACGACCGCGGGGCAACGGCTATTGTGGTAGCACACCTTGTCACAGTCGTTCGGCGGGGGCTGTCCATGGACAGATACGAGACGTTCGTCGAGGGCGGAACGGTGTACGTCGGGAGTGACGACGGCCCGCTGGAGGTGGCGCCGCTGGATGACATCGTCGCGGCCGCTGGCGGCCCAGCCTGGACTATCACTTACTCCGAGGCCGAAAAGGAACGCTACGCCGGCATGGACACCAGCGACGAGGGACTGGTGGTCGACGTGGTCGACATGTTACACGCGATGACCCACAGCCAGCGGTTCGTCGAGACGCTGGCCGCGCATCCGACGGAAGTCCCGGCAGATGACACCATCTCACCGCGAGCGGGCCTGTTCGTCGGGAAACTGCTGGAAAATCTGGAACACGGTGTGGCCTGATCAGAAGTCTGCGAGCGTGGTCTGGCTGGGCGGGAGCGAGATGTGTTTCTCACCGCTCTCTGTCTCCTCGTTCGCCGCATCTCTGGCGGCCTCGCTGCCCCCGTCGCTCTCGGCGAACGTTCCGAGTCCGACCTGACCCCCGTCGTTTTGCTCTGTGCTGTTGGTATTGTCGACACTATCAACCGCCTCCTCGGTTCCGGCGTCACTGCCGAACCCATCTAGATTGGCCTGTTCGCCGGCAGAGAAGTCCAGATTCGAGACGCGGACCCCGACTTTCCGAACCGGGTCGTCGTCGAACTCACCGAGCAGGTCCAGCGCGACTCGCCGGACCAGATCGGGTTCCTCGACTGGACCCGGGAGCGACCGGGCCCGCGTGTTCACGTCGAACGGCGGCGTCACGACCTTGATACCGATAGTCTGGTAGCGAGCGCCCTTTCGTTGTGCGCGGTCAGCGACAGCGTCGGCGAGCGTGCGGACCTGCCGACACTTTGCCTCCATCTCGGCCGTCGCTTCGGTGAACGCGGACTCCCGCGAGAGGCTCTTTGGGTCGCCTTTCGGTGTCACCGACCGCTCGTCCTCGCCGCGGGCGTAGCGGCGTATCTCGCGGCCACGCTCTCCGAAGCGTTCGGCTAGCAGTTCTGGGTCGGCAGCCGCAAGGTCCCCCGCAGTTTCGATATCGAGTGCAGCGAGTTCGCTGGCGGTGACCGGACCGACACCGTGGACATCCTCGACCGGGAGGTCAGCGAAGAACTCTCGGACAGTTCCCGGTTCGACGACGACCAGCCCATCCGGCTTGTCACGGTCGCTGGCCACCTTCGCGGCACTCATCGTCGGAGCAATGCCAACACTCGCGACCACGCCGACCTCTGATTCGATTGTGTCTTTCAGGTCCTGTGCCCACGACTCGACAGTCGCCCACGAGACCTGCTCGGTCACGTCCAGATACGCTTCGTCGATGCTCACCTCGCGGACGATATCCGCTTCCGTATGGAGGATTTCCCGGACATCCGCGGCGACAGACTCGTAGAAGTCCATATCGACCGGGCGGTAGAAGCCGGCGTCTGTGACATCAAGGTCCGGGTCCGCAACAGCCGCAACCTTCCGTGGAAGGCGTTCCAGTGCCTCGGAGATGGCCATCGCTGATTCGACACCGTACTGTCGGGCTTCGTAGCTCGCTGTCGCGACGGCCCCGTGAGTCGCGCCGTTCTCGTATCCCATCCCCACGACGAGCGGTTCCCCGCGAAGTGCCGGCTCACGCCGCTGTTCGCAGGCGGCGTAGAAACAGTCCATGTCGACGTGCGCGACTATCTGCTCGGGTCTGCTGGTCCCAAGTAGCCCCGCAGCGTCCATACTCGACGCTACGCGTACTGGCAGAAAACCCCACCGGCCCTCGCCGACCGTATCAGGTCAGGGCATGGTTCGATGCGTCGAAAGCACCTCGAAAAGCGGGAGCAGGGAAAGTGGTGGGGTGGGGTGTCAGGTGCTCCGTGCGCTGTTGGTTTCGAAGCGATGCGTAGCCGGTGGAGTGGCCAGTCTCCACCGGTGAGTGGTCGTCCGCCGATGCCAATCCCGGATGGTACGACGGTCGTTCCCGCCGGGAGCGTCGGAAGCTCCATGTTAACAACAGTCATGGAAATACTTCAATGTTGGCCGAAATGCTATCTGGCACATACGTTGCGTTCGGTTCGCTCGAAACGTTTTCAGTCCTCTCCACATGACTGCGAGGTAATGACGGAACTGACGGACTCGCTACCGGACAGGCCGCTCTCGACGAGCGAAATCTCTGCCCTCGAAGCACAGCACGACGACTACGGATTTGCCCCGGTCGGGTTCTTCCCCGACCTTGACGTGGTGGCCGCGTTCGTCGTCATCATCAACGGGGACCGTGGCTACAGCCTCGGCTACGACCGCAACGGCGACGGCTGGGTTGTCGTCGAGTCGTTCGAGGATGGTGAGGACTTCGCCGGCGTTACTGATCGCCTGCAAGAGTGGATGGGCGACGACTGGGAGGAGTTCGACCAGACCGCCGTCGAACCGGAGTAACGGCATCAGGTGGCCCCTCAGCCGAGCAGAGAACGGACGCGGCGACACTCAGACGCCGGCACAGCGCATCAGCTCGTTGGTTTTGTGGACTGTCGAATGCGGCGACCGGGATTTGAACTCGACTGCAAATCCTCGCTATCGCTCGGATTTCCGCAGTTCAAATCCCTCAATGAAGCATTTGCTGCTCGTGGATAGACTCGCAGCAAAATGCGGCGACCGGGATTTGAACCCGGGCCATGAGCTTGGAAGGCTCAGGTCCTACCACTAGACCACCGCCGCTTGTTGCTTCGCTTCCTCGCGACGAGGCTCGCGATTCTGTTGGAATCGCTCGCCACCGCCGCACGCTCACTTCGTTCGCGCGCGGCGTGCCTCGCAAATCCGTCGGATTTGCTCACCACCGCCGCTCGTTCCGCGGCATCAACCAACGGAGCGCGAACGTATCCCTTCATAGATGGAAGGCAATTAAGTGCGTTTCCCTTCTGGCTCGACAACCCCGTAACAGTTGCCGCTTGACAGCTCCACCGAGACGAGTCGGAGGTCGCTGTCGGCGACATCACGCTCGAATTCGGCCGGCGCGTAGATGTGATAGAACCGCGGAACGGTCTCGCCGCCGGGGAGCGTCCAGTCGACGGTTGTGTCGAATCCCGCGTCCGCGTCGGTGTCGGCATCGAAGCGGTCGTGAGCCGTGCTCCACGCGCTGACGAGCGCCCGAGCGTCCGGCGCGAGGACGCGCGCCAGTTCGTTCAGACTGGCGCGGCGGGCAGACCGAGACGGGAGGTGATGGAGCGTCGCGACGTACACGGCGAGGTCGACTGTCCCGGCAGCGAGCGGGAGCCGGGTGGCGTCGCCCTGCAGCAGCGCAACGCGGTCGCCGACGCGGTCGGTCGCAGCTTGCAGGAGCGCGCGGCTGGCGTCGAGGCCGACGACACGGCTGGCGACATCCGCGAGCAGTTCCGCGTGGCGGCCGTTGCCACAGCCGACATCGAGCGCCGTTTCGGCACTGCCAGACTCGTCGACGAACGACTCGACCTCCGGCCAGGCGTACTCGCGGGTCTTCGAGAAGTGATCGCCGATGTCCTCGTATGTCCGGCGGACGGCGGCCCGCGAGCGGGCCGGCTCGTCACTGTCGACGCTCGGATCTGAGGATGGCATCGGTCGACCGCGTCACTCCGCGCCGTACTTTTCGGGGTATGCTTCGGCGAGGAGTTCGTCCTCGTCGGCCAGTCGCTCCCGAACCGGGTCGATAACAGCTGAGATGGCGCTTGCGGCCGATGGCTTCAGATCGGCGGGGTGGAGTTCGCCGCTGACGAAGTCCGATTCGACCTCGTCGTAGCTCTCGTAGGTCAGGTCGCCGCCGTATTCTTCGGGGCGCTCGACGACGAACGATTCGCCGCGAACGTCCAGAACCGGGAAGACGAGGTGTTCGAGGTATTCCAGCACGCCGTTCTCCTCGACTTCGCCGGCCGGACAGTACGCCTGATTGATTTTCTCGTCGACCTCGTCGGGGCTGTCGGTGAGGTTCACCTTCGACGCTTCGTCGGAGGCGCTCATCTTGCCGCCCGAGAGGCCAGAGAGGAGCGGCGCGAACAAACAGATCGGCGACTCGCCACCGTGGTCGGGGAGAATTTCGCGGGAGAGCATGTAGATGCCGCGCTGGTCGACGCCGCCGTAGGCGATGTCGGCGTCTAGCGCCTTCACGTCGAGCGTCTGCATCAGCGGGTAGATGAGCCCGCCGAGGTTCGGGCTGTCGGACTCGCGGACGACCTCGCTGGCCGCGCGCTGCGTGCGTGAGATGGTCGTCTCGGCGGCCATCCGGTACATCTCCAGTGTGTAGTCCTCGTCGAGCTGGAAGTCTGTCCCGCGGACGAACTCAACGTCTTCGGGGTCGGCACCGGCCGCTTCAATCATGCCCTCGATGGCCGTCTCGTAGTAGGCCGAGCGGGCATCAAGCAGGTCGAAAGGCGATTTGTTGTCGTCGAGATGGGCGTGCAGGTCCGCGATGAGGACCGTCACGTCGACGCCGGCCCGCAGGAAGTCTGCGAGCTTCCGCATCGTCGTGAAGTGACCGATGTGCATCTCGCCGGTCGGCGCGTAGCCGATGTACGCCGACGGGTCGCTCTCTTCGAACAGCGTCCGCAGTTCGTCCTCGGTGACGACCTCTGTGGTGTGTCGCGTCACCAGATCGAGTCGCTCGGCGGTATCCATACCGCAGTGTGGCCGGTCCGGCGATTAAAACGTTCCTGTCCGGTGTGACGGGCTGTCGAAGTTGGCCGTACTGTTTTATGAGAGCAGGGCACAGTCGGGGGTAAATGTCCCTCCTGTTCGACCACGTCATCGGGTCGTTCGACCTCGACGACGCGTCGTTGTGTGCCGTCACCGACGACGCTCTCGACGACCGCGGCGATGTCGTCCCCGCGCGGCCCGTCGCCGAGTTCGCGGCTCACCACGACAAACTCGCCCATCCCGAAGAAGACTGGGTCTGTATCCCGCTACACGAACCCGACTCGGCCCGACCGACGGGGGAGTACGTCGCCTTCACCGACCACTCGCTACACGGACAGATATTCGTCTTCGAGCGCGACGGCGAGCGGGACTTCGTCGACGTGGACGCCTTCGGAGCCACGGGGCTGGCCGACCGCCTCCGCTTCTGGCATTCGGACTACGTCCCGGAGACGTACCCACCCTCGTACGACTCGCCGATAGACGACAGCGAACCGCCCCGGAATCCGATTCCGTCGGCAGACCTGATCGACGGCCTGCGTTCTCACGTCGAGCGCGAACGTGCGGCGACTCGCCAGCAAAACCGAGAGCGAGCCGAGCGGCGCTCACCTGACGAGGTGTACGGGGCCGGTGGCGATGCAGTCCCCGAACTCCACGCGCGCGGCCGAGATGACGGAGCGTATCGGTTTCGCGTCGACCCACCCGCTGACGTCGCCGCCGGACGGGACGATGACTGGGCGTTTGTCGTTGAATCCGTGTTCGGCATCCACGAGGGGAACGAGGTGCTGATTCACGCCGATGTGGCGAGCGGGCGCGGAGACGGCCCGTTCCCGGTCGCGGCGACGGTCGAGCGCATCCGCGGGCGGTCGGTGTGGCTCGCGGTGGACTGGGCCGAGGTCGACGGGGCGACGGCACTCGAAAGCGCACTCACCGACGGTGCTGCCACCTACGGGCTCACGGCGCTGCTCAATCCCGTTCCGTTCGACCGCGAACGGGCGGCGATTGAGTCACTGACCGACCACCGCTTTCGGGACGTACTCGCTGGCGACCGGTCAATAACCTTCTCGAACGGGGCGGCCGCCCGGAGCGACCAGTTCGACGAGGAACTGAATCAGGAGCAGCAGCTGGCTGTCGAGCATGCACTGCTGGCCGACGACCTGTTCTGTATTCACGGCCCGCCGGGGACCGGAAAGACGCGGACGCTGGTCGAAATCGTCCGACGGGCCGCACAGGCTGGTGAGGATGTGCTTGTGTGTGCGGACTCGAATCAGGCCGTCGACAACCTCGTGGCAGGGTCGTCAACGAGGGACGTGGCCGACCCGCAGTCACTGCACGCCTACGGCCAGCACGGCGACGGCGACTACACGCTCGACCGTGTGAATGCGAGCCAGTCAGCAAACGACGTTGTGCGGCGTGCCTACGGCGACGTGCCGGGCCGGGCCGACGTGGTGGCGGTAACGAACAACAGCGCCGCCACGCTCGCCCGGGAGTTCGACCTGGTGGTACTCGACGAAGCGACGCAGTCCACCTGCGCAGCGTCGTGTATTCCGCTGGTCCGGGCCGACCGCGCCGTCCTCGCGGGCGATCACCGACAGCTCCCGCCCTACAGCGCGAGCGACGAGCCGCCAGCGTCGAGCTACGGCCACTCGCTGTTCGAACATCTCTACGCCGACGGCGGCGTCTACGAGGATGTCGGCCTGCAGCTACAGACCCAGTACCGGATGCACCGGGACATCGCGTACTTTCCGAATCGGCGGTTCTACGACCGGACGCTGCGGAACGGGCGGGCCGTCGACCCGCTTCCCGACCGACCGGCGATAGAGGGGTACAACGTCGGCGGCCGGGTCGAAACGGTCGGGCATTCCAGAACCAATCCCACCGAAGCCCGCCTCGTCGCGCATCTCGTTCGGGACCTGCTGGCGGACGTGCCCGCCGAGGAGATTGGCGTTATCACACCGTACAGCGCGCAGGCGTCACACATCCGGGAACTGCTCGCAGACCGAATCGACGCCGGAGAACGGGTGACTGTTGACACCATCGACTCATTTCAGGGCGGTGAGCGGACGGCCATCATCCTCTCGCTCGTCCGGAGTAACGCCGACGGACACGTCGGATTCCTCGGGCGGCCGGTCGATGGTCCCCGTCGATTAAACGTCGCACTCACGCGGGCGAAGCGCTACTGCGCCGTCGTCGCCGACTGGCACACGCTCCGGTACGACGCCGACGGGAAGTGCACGGACCTCTACAGCGACTTCTACCAGTTCGTCGCGAACACCGACCGTCTGAACGACGTGGACCCCGAGTTCATTCCAGTGTAGCCGGCGAGCGACTGTCCGACTGCGATGGGTCCAAATACGTCCGACCCAACTGTCGCATATGTACACGGGGAAGACGGAGAAGGCATGCTGTCTGTGCGGGAATCCCGACACAGAGACCCGTCTCGACCTGCCGCCGCGGGCGGTCCCGCTGCTTAAACACGCAGACCCGATTGCCTGGCAGGACATCGTCGGCGAGGTGTCCATCTACTTCTGTGACTCCGATTGGGAGACGGTCCGTGACCTCGTGTTAGAGACCGGGATGAGCCCGCTGTCCCGGTGTAATGCCGCCCGCGCCTCCTTCGACCTCCGCGAGGACTTCGAGGCGCTGCTGAACGACATCCGAGACGAGCCGGACCATACGGAGATCGAAGCCGAAATGCTGTCCGAAGCGGAGGAAGCGCTTGCGAACCGCGACGACCCCTACGTCGAGGAGCGGGACCTCGTCGAGGCCCGCGTCATCGAGTGGGTGTTCGAGGACACCGAAGCGGAGTGAGCCGACGCGGACGGCGGAACCGCTTCGTATCCAAACTGTTTTGACCACCCATAGCCGTGTGTCAACCGATGACTGTACGCGTAGGTGTACTCGGTGCGACGGGCGCTGTCGGGCAACGGCTCATCCAACTGCTCGACCCCCACCCCGAGTTCGAAATCGCAGCACTGACAGCCAGCGACGCCAGCGCCGGCGAGACATACAAGGACGCCGCCAAGTGGCGCGTCAACTCCCCGATTCCCGAGGACGTGGCCGGACTGGAAGTGCGTGCCACCGATCCGGAGTCGGTGCCCGACGACGTCGATCTCATCTTCTCCTCGCTCCCGTCCAGCGTCGGCGCAGAAGTCGAACCGGAGTTCTGTGAGGCCGGCTACACAGTCTCTTCGAACTCCTCGAACGCCCGGATGGACGAGGACGTGCCGCTCATCATCCCCGAGGTCAACGCCGACCACGTCGACCTGCTTGAGGTCCAGCGCGACGAGCGCGGCTGGGACGGTGCGCTGTTGAAGAACCCGAACTGCTCGACGATTACGATGGTGCCGCCGCTTGCTGCGCTCGACCGCGAGTTCGACCTGACCGACGTGCGCGTCTCGACGCTGCAGGCCGTCTCCGGCGCGGGCTACTCCGGCGTCTCGTCGATGGAGATAATCGACAACGCCATCCCGCACATCGGCGGCGAAGAACAGAAGATGGAGAGTGAATCGCGCAAACTGCTCGGTTCCTTCGACGGCGCGGAGGTCCACCTCAACGAGATGGACGTGGCCGCCTCCTGTAACCGCATCCCGACGCTCGACGGCCACCTCGAAAACGTCTGGGCCGACACGGCCGAAGACATCTCCACGGCCGACGCCGAGGCCGCGATGGAGTCGGTTACGGGTATCGACCTGCCGTCTTCGCCCGAAAAGCTCATCACAGTGTTCGAGGAACCGGACCGCCCGCAGCCCCGCCTCGACCGCAACGTCGAAGACGGCATGGGCGTCGCAGTCGGTGGGTTCCGCGAGACGACCGACGGCGTCCAGTTCAATTGCCTCGCACACAACACCATGCGTGGTGCCGCCGGTGCGAGCGTGCTGAACGGCGAACTGCTGGACAAGCGCGGCTATCTGTAAGGGCTGTCGGCTCTCACTTCAGCGATAGCGCTCACAGCTCAATCTGGTTTCTGAGCCCGTCCCACTCGCCGGTCCGCTCAGCCTGCCGGACGTTTTCCGCCACGATATCGGCCAGTCGCTCGTAGTAGCTCGGCGTGTGGCCGGCGTTGTGGGGCGTTATGAGGACGTTCTCGAAGTCCCACAGCGGGTGGTCGCCGGGCAGCGGTTCGGGGTCGGTCACGTCGAGCGCCGCGCCGGAGATGTGGTTGCGCTGGAGCGCACTGACCAGCGCGTCGGTATCGACGACCGGGCCGCGGGCGACGTTGGTGAGCACCGCGCTGGGAGGCATCGTCTCGAACACCTCGGCATCGATGAGATGGCGTGTCGCGTCGGTGAGCGGGCAGGCGAGACCGATGTACTCCGTGTCGGTGACCGCCTCGTGGATTTCATCGAAGCCGTACACCTCGTCGGTCGGACCGCCCTTCTCCGGCGAGTAGCGGACTCCGACGGTCTCCACGTCGAACCCCTGAACGCGGTCGACGATGGCCTCGCCGATTTCTCCCAGCCCAACGACACAGACGCGGCTGCCGGCGAAGTCGTCGGTGTGGAACGACTGCCAGACGCCCTCGCGCTGGTGGCGGCGGGCGGTGAAAAAGCCCCGAGCGAAGGCGAGCCACGAGCCGACGACGTTCTCGGCGACGTTCGGGCCGTGGACGCCGGAGGCCGTCGTGAGCGCGATGTCGCGGTCGGCCAGTTCCGAGAGCGGGAGGTGGTCGTATCCAGCGTATGTCCCTGCAAACAACTGCAGCGAGTCGGCAGCATCGACCAGTTCCGGCGAGACATCGTTGCCGGTCAGGACTGTCGCGTCCGCGATCAAGTCCCGCTCGGCTTCGGGCGTCTCCGCGACGGCGATGTTCCACTCCGGCAGTCGCTCCCGGAGCGCTGCCGCGTACTGGTCGACCGGCATTCCATGAACGCCGTAACGCATCACGACGATATCGGCCATTGAACCCCTCCTGTAGCGTGGACAGCCATACCGGCTGTTCCACGCGGGGACCCCAAAACGGTGCCGGCAGTCCGTTAATCGCACGCCGGAGTAATTGTTAGTACTTCAGTACTTAGAGAACGCCGGAATTACCAGTCTAGATTAGTAAAATTTGTACTAATAGTATCCCGATATCTTAGCATATTTGTAGGATGACCAGCGTAGCATTTCGAAGGAATGGGGAGACCGACGAGCGTTGCGGTGATTGATGACGATAAGGACTATAGACAGCTCTACAAACTCTGGCTTCCGGAGGAATGCGAAATTATAGAGGCTGGGGACGGCCGTGCGGGATTACAGCGGATCGACGACTCAATCGATGCGGTGCTGCTGGACCGGCAGATGCCGAATCTGGGCGGCGAAGCGGTCGCTGAAAAACTCCGACAGCGGGCAGCTACCCCTGCGGTCGTCATGATTAGTAGCGTCAAGCCGGACGTGGATATTCTGGATATCCCCGTGGATTCGTATCTCAGAAAACCCGCTGACCAGGACACCCTGTTGTCGGTCCTTTCGACCGTTCGGACCCGGTGTAAGTACGAGGCGCGACGCCGAGATCTTCTGGCGCTCGCCGATCGCTGTGCGACGGTTTCTGACGCTGTGCGGGCCACAGCGCTCGCGGAGAGTGAGGCGTACCAGCGGGCCGTCGAACGGCTGGACCAACACGGCGTGACACTCGCCGACGCGGTGTCCAAACCGTAGCGCGCAGGGTTCCAAGTTCGGTCCGGTGAAAGCGTCTCACCGTAGTTTCGATGCAAGACAATAGGTTTTAGCGGGCGCGGGACACCGTAGCGGGTATGGAACACGTAGACGTCGCCATTGTGGGTGGTGGCCCGGCCGGCTCGTCGGCGGCCGAGGCTGCAGCCGACCACGGGGCCGACGCCGTCCTCCTCGAAAAGGGGGTCCCCAGAGCCGACCGCGAGGGGACGGGACCGGATTCGACGGACGCCGCCGGACTGCTCGATTACTGGTTCGACATCATGGGCATTCCCCGGTCGGAATTCCCCGAAGACGTGGTGCTGAGCGAACTTGACGGGGCGAAGTTCTACGGGCCCTCGACGGAGATGACGCTCACAGAAACCGGCATCAGTTCAAGCGCCGACGGCTTCGGTATCACGTTCCACCGCGCGCGGTTCGACGACTGGCTTCGTGAACGGGCGACAGAAGCTGGCGCGGACTACCGCGTCGGCGTCAGCGTCACCGGCGTCGAGACCGACCTAAAGAGCTCGCCGCGACACACCGTTCGGTTGGCCAACGGCGAAGATATCGCCGCCGAGTACGTAATCCTCGCCGATGGCCCCCAGCGAACCGTCACCGGCGGGACGCTCGACCAGTTCCTCCCGGGCGGGCAAACGATGGGCGATATCATGCCGTCGAACAAGGTCAACCACATCGCCTATCAAGAGCACCGCCGGATGCCGGAGGAGCTGTTCACACCGGAGTTCATCGAGTTCTGGTGGGGCATCATGCCCGGCCACACGGCGTATCCGTGGATTTTCCCGAACGACGCCCCGGTCGCTCGCATCGGGCTGACGATGCCCATCGGACTGGACATCGACGCCTACGACCGCGGCGAGTGGGACCTGCTCAGAGCGAACGACGATAGCATCCCACAAGGCCGGCAGTATATCGAGCGACTGCTCGAACGTGAGTTTCAGGCATACGACCTCGACGACTTCCCGCTTGTCGAAGACCGCGGGAAATCGAAGGGTACGGAGACGTATCCCATCTCTTCGACGCGCCCAATCGAGTCCCCAGTCGGTGCCGGCATCGCTGTGGTTGGCGGCGCGATGGGGACCACATCAGCATTCCACGAGGGCGGCGACCACGTCGCCGTTCGCACCGGGAAGATCGCCGGCCGCCTCGCCGCGACCGACCGCCTCGAACGCTACAACGACGCCTGGCACGATGCCATCGGCGACGAAATTCTCCGGAACGCCACCTTCGCGGACATGGTTCGGGATTGGCGACCCGACGACTGGGACCGGGCCTTCAAGACCGCTAACGACCTGATGGACGCCCGCGGTATCAAGGCCGACGCGGCGCTCCGGGGCGGCCTCAACGGGCTCAAGATGGTCTTCAGTTACAAGCGAGGGAAGTTCTCCTACCGCAACGGCAAGTACGTTCAACTGCGTGAGGACGACTACGCCGTCTGAACGTCACCCTTAGGTGTGCGACCGACGAACTACAGACGCGTGCCTTCAATCCCCGGCTGAGACCCGTCACCGGGACGATGACGACCCGGAGAACCCGGGCACGCGACATGACCGCGGTTCACACCGCATCTGGTCGTCATTCGACGACCCGCCCGGCACGAGGGTTTGCCGGCTAACATGGCACACCGCCGAGGATGATGCCGGACGTTAGTGTTCCGGGCGATATTTGCACTTCGGTGAGCGACAGCTAAGTACGTTGCATCACACGGCGACTGTATACAAGATGGAGCGTCATCGTTCGTCGTCGGTACTGGTTGGGGTGGCAGCAATCAGCTGCCGCTTGAACAGCCGTGTACACACCAAAATACAATGACCCGGCTCTCTAAGGAGTGGGTTCAGTACAATCAGGTCAGCCTGTACGCTGTCGCCGTCCTCCTTGCGGTCGGAGTCGGTCTCGAACGGCCGAGTGCGGGCACCACGCTGGAGGCGCTCATCAACCCTGTGTTGGCAGTGTTGCTGTACGTCACGTTCCTGGAGATTCCGTTCGTCCGTATCCGACAGGCGTTCCGGAACAGGCAGTTCATGCTGGCCGCGCTGGGGATGAACTTCCTGGCTGTTCCGGTGGTCGTGTTCGGGCTCACGCGGTTCCTGCCACGGGAGCCGGCGATTCTCGTCGGTGTTTTCATGGTGCTTCTGACGCCGTGTATCGACTACGTGATTACGTTCACCGAACTCGCCGACGGCGACGCCGAACAGATCACAGCCGCGACGCCGGCACTGATGCTCGTCCAGTTGCTCTTGCTCCCGTTGTATCTCTGGCTGTTCATGGGCCAGCAAGTCGCCGAGTTCATCGAGGCCGGGCCGTTCCTCGAAGCGTTCGTCGTCATCATCGCCTTGCCGCTGACGCTGGCGTGGGGGACCGAACTCTGGGCGGGCCGGTCCCGGCGGGGTGAGCAGTTTCAGCAGGCGATGGGCTGGCTCCCAGTGCCGATGATGGGCGCGACGCTGTTCGTCGTTATCGCCTCGCAACTCCCGCGTGTGCGGGACTCTATCGACCAGATCGCTGCAGTCGTACCGGTGTACGTGGCGTTCCTCCTCATTATGCCGGTGCTCGGGCGGGCTGTCGCCGGCTTCCTCGGGATGGAACGCGGCACGAGCCGGGCGCTCGTGTTCACATCCGTTACGCGGAACTCGCTCGTGATGCTCCCGCTGGCGCTCGCTCTGCCGTCCGGGTATGCGCTCGCGCCGGCCGTCGTCGTCACGCAGACGCTCGTCGAGCTGTCCGGGATGGTCGTTCTCACGCGGGTCGTTCCTGAGTGGCTAGTGCCGGACGAGTCGGCGGGGGCCTCGGGTCTGACCACAAGATAGGGATGGGCCGTCGGTGAAAGACTGCCAGACTGATGCGAGTGTTCTGTGCAGAATCTGGGTCGAGAACGGCGTCACCCCAGAGTGAGGGTGCCCGCGGCGGACGAAAGCTCACTGCTGAATTTCACGGTGACGTATAGGCCAGTAAACAGTGTGGCATTGTACGCGCCGTGGATGAGTGACGGGACGACAATGTTGTCCGTGTACTCGTAGGTTGCACCGAGGATGAGCGACGGAATGAGGAGGGCACTCACCGCGACGAGTTTCCCCGTGACCGACCCGCCACTGAGGGCGGGGTAGTGAATGCCAGCAAACATGACGCTCGCGATAGTGACGCCCGAGATTGGGCCGAAGTAGTCCCGAATACGGCCCTGAACGACACCGCGGAACAGCAGTTCCTCGCCCGGGCCGATGAGGAGAAAAGAAGCGGGAATTAACAGAAGGAGGACATCAGGGTTTTCCATCCCGATCTCAGCCGCCTGATTGGTTGCCGTTTCTATCCCGAACAGCGAAACGAGCGTCGTAATGATGGCAGCCACCACCACGAGCCCGCCCATTGCGCTGGCGTAGCCCAGCACGACGATGCCGGCCTCACGGAGGCTCGGCACCGAAATGCCGATAGCAAACTCGCCGCTGTCCGCAGAGTAAGAGAACACCTCGCGGAGCTTCGCCCTGATTACCGGCCTGAGCTTGATATATGTGTACGCGATGACCGGGCAGCCGATTCCCTGAACCGTTATCAACCCAAGAACCAGCGTCTGTACTTGTGTTATCTGTACCCCTGCGCCGAGTGACAGCGAAAACGCGATGGTGAGGAGCAGGATCGAACCGAACCCGAGTCCTATCACCCCCAGCGAGAGCGCCGAGAAAAGCGTAAACCCGTACTGGAAGGCCTGCAGAACCGGACGGTCGCGGGTCGCCGTTGCCATATACTGCTTTGGTCGTGGCTATGTGTAAACAATTCGTTTGGTACCGGTGGGGCGACCCGCGTTCAGTCGATCCGTTCCCCGGCCGTTACTGTGGCATCGAGCCAGTTCGACTCCGGCGGCAACGGACAGGAGAACGTGTCGCTGTAGGCACAGAACGGCGAGTAGGCGAGATTGAAATCCAGTGTAATCTCGTCGCCGTCGCTCAGGTCGCGGTCGGGCTCCAGTTCCATGTATCGGCCGCCGTCGTAGCTCTGCTGGCCGGTCGTCTTGTCCCGGAACGGGACAAAGAGCGTCCGTGACTCGTCGGCAGCCTGTCGGAACGCGTGCAGTTCGCGGGACTCGCCGTCGAGGTCGAACGAGAGCGACGCGACGTGGAGATAGCGCACCGTTCGGTCGTCGCTCGTCTCCAGATCGACCGACTCCGGCGTCTCGTGAACAGTGACCGTCGCCTCGACCCGGTACTCGGGGTCCGGTTCGAAATAGCTGAGTCCGTCGAAGTCGTCGCGGTCTTCCGGTGGAATCGGAGATTGGCGGTGTTCCGCGAAGAAGCGGTCTTTCTCGGCCCGGTTCTCCCGGAGTCGCGCCGCCCACTCCTCGCTGTCTATGTCCATACTCGAACCGTAGTGCCCGGGCAGTTTCAGTCCGGCGACTCGGCGACGGTGATGGACAATATCGAAGCGTGAGAGAGTGACTACTTTATTATATGTCCAGTTCGACCGGACGAACACACAGGGGTGTGTATGGAAGCGACGTTCTACGGTATTCTGGGGGTGGCCCCGGATGCCACTGAAGAGACGATAGTCCGCGCCTACCGGGAGCAGACGAAGACCCACCACCCGGACGTGAGTGACGACCCTGACGCCGAAGAGCGGTTCAAGCGACTCACACAGGCAAAGGACGTACTCACCGACGAGGTCGAGCGAGAGCGCTACGACCGGCTCGGCCACGACGCGTATGTCAGCGAGTACGTCGACGGCAGCGCGGACGGCGGCACAGCCACAGGCGGTGTCAGCGACATCGCACAGCAGTACGTCGACCAGCGGACCGACACGGAAACTGCGAGCGGGGCAACAGCAAAAGCGACACAGCGGCCCACACAGACTCGCGGCGGCAGCACGGGTTACGGGACTGCCACGGAGTACTACCGGCCCGGCGAGCGAGTTCGGCCGGCACAACCGTCGGGAGTCGAGACGCTGCTCGGGTCACTGCACCGTGTCGGCCCGTGGCTGTTCGTCCATCTGGCACTGCTTGCCTGTACGGTCGTTGCCGCTGTACTGCTCGCAGTCGGTGGCCTCACTGGAGACCTCTCACCGGTCGTGGCCGGTGTCATGGCAGCCTCGATAGTGACGATATCACTGGTCGTCTCAGCGACCCATGTCCTCACCCACATTTCGGGCTGACCGACAACGAGTGGGTCCGACGGTGGCAGTTTCAGGCAGCCGGCGGACGAGCAACCGATAGGACGGCCACAGTCACGCCAGCGGCCGGAACCAAACAGCGGTAACGAGGACGGCCAGCAGAAGATACGAGCCGCGAATCAGCAGCATCGTCGCAGTTTCAGGGTCGCCTCGCTGGGCGATAGCCGCGACCGTCCCGAAAACTACCGCGGCCGCCGCAGCGCTCGGCGGGACTCCGGGTAATGCCACGGACAGCCCGACGATTCCGAGAAGGCCCGCTCCGAACAGGCCGAGTGCGAGCCGCCGAGCGCGTTGATGACCAAGTACGACAGCGACGGTGCGTTTCTGTATCGACCGGTCGTAGTCGTAGTCCTGCTCGTCGTCGATGATTTTGATACCGGTCAGCAACAGGAGAAACACGGCCGCGAGACCGACAGCACGCGGCGTCAGCGTCGTCACCTGTGCGTAGTAGCCACCCAGAAGCGCCAGCGCGATACCCGTCGGGTAGCCCATCGTCGCGCCAACGGGGTTCATATCAAGTTGTGGCGCGTGCGTGTAGCCGATAACCCAGGTCGGCAGCGTCAGCAGCGCCGCGCTGGGACCGGCAAGCAACCAGATGGCTGCTGTACAGAGCGCGAAGCCGACGCCAGCGCCGACCAGCGCCATGCGACAGCCCGAGCCAGTGAGGGGATGGTCGTCGTCCTCGCCGCGGACGTGGAAGTCGACGTAGCCGTCCTTGACGTGGGCCGTGTAGACGGCGAAGAACATCGCACCCGCGTGGAGCGCTGCCAGCGGCGGCCAGAACCCACCGGAGAGCAACCCGCCAAACAGCGAGGTCGCAAGCGGCGGCAGCATGAACACCGGGTGCACCTGCGAGGCCAGGGCACTCACGGTTGCGAACGGACCGGTCCCGTGTCGGGCGACTGCCATACGGACCCAAGGTGTGGCTGTGGGAAAAATCCCCAGCCGTGTTGATTCGGTACTACCGCCAGTTCGACCGGTCCAGCACGAACCCTGAGATGTGTGAGGCCAGCTCTCTGGCGGCCTGTTCGGTGTCCGCGTGGAGTTCGCCGGACACCGGGCCGGCCTCGCCGCCGACGCCCTCGGTCTCCGAGATCGGATCTGTCGTCGTCGGATACGGTCGGCGGGACCGGACGCGGTCCCGAAGCTCCTGAACGGTAGCGTCCGAGAGTTCGTAGGACAGGTGCTGGAGGTCGTACCGGACGATGAACCCCCGTGTCGCGTCCCGGACGGCGAGGACCGGGTGGCCCCGGTCCCGACAGCGCTCCCAGATCTCGCGCTGGTGTTCCCGTGTAGCGTACACCGGCACGTTCGACGGTGCAAGGTGTTCCATTGGCCATTTGTAGGGACTGGAGGTGTATTACCTTTCGGCAGTGTTCGCGGGTCGAAACGCCATGCAGGAAACGTTTAGAGGGAGGGCTGTGTCCACAATATTGCTATGTCAGATATCGAAGTCGAGAGCACGTGCGAGGAAGGGTACACAGTAGAGAGCATTATCAACGGCGAGTGGGAGCTTATCGTCGACGCGCTGAGCGAGAACGGCCCGTCACCGAACGAGGTTCTGGCCGCCGACTACGCTTCCTGTTACATCCCGGCGCTACGCGTTGCTGCCGACAAGTACGGTCACGAAGATATCGGGACTATCGATGTCGATGTCGCCGCAGATCTTGACGAGGACGACGACCTGGAGGCTATCGACTTCCACGTCGAGGTCGAGGAATCGCTTGCCGACGAAGAGCAGGACATCGTCGAACTCGCAGAAGACATTTGCCACGTCCACTCGGCACTGCAGGACGAGCTACACGCGGAGATCACCATCGAGTCCGGGGTCTGAGCGGCAGAGCGGAGAACGCGTTATTTTTCGCCGGTAGCGGACTTGTAGTCGTTACTCCGGGAACAGCAGGATGACTGAAGACGTGTTATGATAGCCCGTGTAATCCTCGTCGGCCGAACAGACTTCACCGTAGGTTTCGAAGCCGGCGAAGGGCGCGTCGATAGCGCTGTGAATTGTGTCGACGGCATCGTCGAAGTCATCGCCGAGAATCATCGCACGACAGGCACAGTCGTACACGAACCCGCCTGCGACGTTGCCGCCGCGGAGTTCATTTGCGGCGTTGGTCGCGGCGTTCCGGACTGCATACACCTGGTCGGATTTGTTGCTATGTGTCACCCGTACCTCCGTCCCCTCGGACACAGCGACGGCGAAGTCCAGCGGCCCATCGGTGTCGGTCGTATGGCCCGGCCATCGGATGTTGTACCCCGTCGTCGAGATGAGTTTGCTCTCGATGAACGTCTTAATCCGAGAGGCCAGTCCGTCTGCATCGGCATCCGGTTCCGATTCGATACCGAGTTCGTAACGGCCGAGCAACATGACGAGGTCCTCGGACCCCGCTTCCAGCTCGTCGACATCGATATCGTATGTCTCCATCGCATCTTCTCGAATCGCGTCCCGCCAGGCCTCGAAGGCAGGTCTGCCGTCGAGTTCGTACACGGTGCTGCCCTCCGCTCGGGTCACCGTCATCGCCTCGGAGATCGGTTCGTGGCCGTGGTTGACTGTCACCGGAAGCGGATCCTCTGAGGCGATGAGCGCAAGGACAACAGCGTCCGTCTCGACGCGGTCGTTCCGGAAGACGTGGGTCTGCTGTAACTGGAGGTCATCACCCGCAGATCCGCCGACGACCGGTGTCTCCTCGTCATCGAGGTACTGCTCGGTGAGTCGGGTGACCTTGTTCCCGATACCGGCCATGCCGTCGTGGAGGTTGATGACCGTCCGGTGCGGATACCCATCGACAGCAGGGTCCTCGCTTGCGGGGAGGTCATGCACGGCTTCGAACAGACAGCGCTCAGGATCGGCGCTGAGCTCCGTCGAGAGGCTGGAAAAGAACCGTATCGAGTCCGACGAAACGACGCCGACTGTGACAGTTCCGTTCCCAGAACCGGATTCGGTGAACTCACCGGAGGACGAACAGCCTACGATCTCGGTGTCCGACCCGACAACGCTTCGAGCACCCCATAACACCGCCTCGTAATCGTATGTCGGGGAACAGAAAATCTGACAAAAGTCCGGTTCGCTGGCCGAGATGGCAGTCATGGCGTCCCGTATGGCATCCATCGCTGCGGCGTCGCCAGACTCCCCGGTCGCCTGCCCTGTCCCAAACTCAGTAGTCATTGAGATGCAAGTATATCGTGAGCCAACTTAACATATTGGAAGCGTTTTGAAGACAATATGACGGGGCGGGGGTCAGTCAGAGACGTGACAGCCGGCCCAGAAACGGGGCTGTTTACCGTAGGACACCGCACGGAGCGGGAAACGCTCATACCGACGGCCCGCAAACACCAGTTCATGAGCGATTCAAACTGGACCGACCGCATCGCCGGCGAACGGATGGCGGTCGACCAGCGGTTCAACGAACAGGTCAAAGCGTCGTCGTTCTCCAGCCAGCAGTGGGGGCTGGTGATGACCGCCGTCGAGTTCGAAATCGAGAACCCGGGCGACCCCGACGCGGCACGCATCGTCGCCGATACCTCAAAGCTCTCCAGCGTCATGCCGGAGATGGAACGAGTCGCCAATCAGGGGCCGATGGGCGGTCCGGGGGGCGACCAGTCCGGGAGCTCGGGCGGTGGCCTCCTCTCTGGCGTTAAGGACGCGCTTGGACTCGGTGGGTCGAGCGGCGGTAACAAGCAACAGGAGGAAGAGGCAGCACGGCTCGCACAGGCGTACGCTGAGCAACTTCAGGAGAAACTAGAGTCGAACGGGCGCTGGCAGTCCGTCTGCGAGCAGGCACAGGGTTAATCGCCGCTGTGGAACAGTGTTAGCTCTTCGGCCTCGTAGATGTTGATGAGTTCCGTTACGATTTCGTCGTACGACTCGTCCTCGACGCGGAGGTCGTCAAGGCGCTCCACCGTCTCGGCGTCCAAGTCCACGGATGGCATGCCCGAACCTTTCACTGGAACACACTTAATTCCCGCCCTCGATCAAAAACGAACGCGAACAGTAGTAACAAATCAGAACCGAAAACTGTTAATGGTCGTTCTCGGTAGAAACACGACACATGCGACCACTGGGTGACTCACCGCTTGTACGGAACGACAAGACGCTCGTGCTGGCACACGACCACGGGCTGGAACACGGTCCCAAGCAGTTCAGCGGCGTCGAGGAGCGCCTCGACCCGCGAGAGGTGTTCGAGATGGCAACCCACGACGCCGTGACGGCCCTGGCCGTCGGCAAGGGTCTCGCCGAGACGTACTACCCGAGCTACGAGGACGACGTGAACCTGCTGGCGAAGCTCAACGGCGGCTCGGACCTCTGGATGGGTGACCCGTACTCGCCCCAGAACTGGTCGGTCGACTACGCCGCCGAACTCGGTGCTGACGCCATCGGCTACACCATCTATCCGGGCGTCAACCGCGAGACCGACATGTTCGAGGACTTCCGCCCGGTGCAGGAGAACGCCCGCGACCACGACCTGCCGATCGCGATGTGGTCGTACCCGCGCGGCCAGGCTATCAAGGAGCACCGGAGTCCCTCGACCATCGCCTACGCGGCCCGCATCGGTCTCGAACTGGGCGCTGACTTCACGAAGGTCAAGTACCCCCGCGACAAGGAGGCGATGGCCCATGCTGTCCGCTCGGCCGCTGACAACCGCGTCCTGCTTTCGGGCGGTTCGAAGACTTCCGACCGCGACTTCCTCGAACTCGTCGAGGACTGCATGGACGTGGGCGTTTCCGGCCTCGCCGTCGGCCGCAACGTCTGGCAGCGCGATGACCCTTACGACATCCTCGACAAGCTTGAAGGCGTCATCTTCGAGGACGCGACAGCCGACGACGTGCTGTAGGCATGGACGAGGAGACGCGCCGAGCCGTCGCCGCGGCGGACGAGGCGTTGCCACCCAGCGACGCGCTTCCCGACGCTATCGACACCGGCCGGGTCGTGTTCGGCTTCGACGGCTACCTCGACCGCGTCCGGGAGGTCGTCGCGGACCGCATCGACCCGGAGAGCCACGAACGCCTCGCCACGCTGGAAGGCTTTGGCGACCGCATCGACCGCTCCGTCGCCGCTGAAAGCTCCCTCTCCTTCGAGTGGCTCCAGCAGGGCAACCGGACCGGCGGCCACACCAGCCACCTCGCGCGGGCCTTCGGTGCCTGGTCGTTCGACCCCGTGATGATCGGGATGTACGGCGAGCCGGTCCACGACCCCTTCGAGACGGAGTTCGGCGACTACGACCTCAATTCGCTGGGCGAACCCGGCGTCACCGACGCCGTCGAGTTCGATGACGGGAAGCTGATGCTGACTGAAATCGGCGACACGATGGGGCTCGACTGGGCCGAACTCGACGTGGCCTTCGGCCACGAGCAATTGGCCGAAAAACTCGACAGCGCGAGCCTGCTGGGAACCGGCTACTGGTCCGAGACGCCAGACTTGCCAACCATCTTCGACGGGCTCCGAGACCTGTGGGGCGACATCGACGACCCGCCCGAAACCGTCCTCGTCGACCCCGGCGACGTGCGCAAGCTCGACGCCGACCGTCTGCGTGCCGGCCGAGAAGCAATCGGCCGATTAAACGAGGTGACTGATGTGGTGGTCTCCTCGAACCGGGCCGAAACGGGTGTGCTCGCGGACGCCTACGCTGGCGAGGGTGAGCGGTCGTTCACCGAGGACGCCGAGGCGGTGTTCGAGGCACTGGAGCCAACCTGGTTCGTCGGCCACGGTGTCGAACGCTCTGTCGTCGTCAACGCGGACGACACCAAAAGCGTCGCCGTTCCAGCCGTTTCGGACCCCGAACTGACCACCAGTTCCGGCGACCATTTCAACGCCGGCCTGGGGCTCGCGCTCATCGCCGGCCTCCCGCCGGCGGCCGCCGTCGTCGTCGGCAACGCCGTCGCCGGCTACTTCGTCCGAACCGCGGACCAGCCGTCGCTGGCTGACGTTCGCGCGTTCGTCGACGACTACCTCGAAAAGTTCTGAGCGGCCCGAGCTACCTCGGGGCTTCTGTTTCTGGAGTTTCCGGTTGTTACAGCCGCCTCACCGTCACGCCGTCCCGGAGCGAGTCGATGTCGTTCAGGTCGGGAACCGCGGTCCCGGCCCGCTGGACCACCTGCGAGGAGACGGCCACACCCGTTCGGAGCGCCGTCTCGTCGTCCGCGCCGGTTTCCCAGGCGCTCAGCACGCCAGAGAGGAGCGCGTCGCCGGCTCCGACGGTGTCTACCACGTCGATGTCGAGCGCTTCGGCGTACAGTCGGCCGGCGTCGCCGACGAGGATCGCACCGTCTGCGCCAAGAGAGGCTAACACGCGGTCGAAGCCGCGCTCCCGGAACGCCTCTGCCGCGTCCGCACACCCCTCGACGGTGGAGACGTCGGCCCCAGTCGCGTCGCCAAGTTCGGTGCGGTTCGGCTTGCAGAGGCCGTACTGGGCGTCGAGTTCCCGGAGCACATCGCCACCGGTGTCGACGATGGTCTCCCAGTCGCCGCCGGCCGCGATGCGGTCGATGGCCTCGGCCGATAGTCCCGGCGGCAGGCTCCCACCGACGAGCACGCGGTCGGGAGACTGCGCTCGCACCCGTTCGAGCAGCGAGTCGACGACCGACTCGTCGACGGGTGACCCGGCCTGGTTCAGTTTGTACTCCTCCGCGGCCGCGATAGCGGTCGTGTTGAGCCGGGTCGTCCCGTTCACGTCGACAAAGGCCGTCTCGACGCCGTCGTCCTGTAGCGTGTCCCGGATAAACGAGCCGGTGAACCCGCCCAGCAGTCCCGTCGCGACGCAGGGTCGGTCCATCGCGGTGAGCAGTTGCGCGGCGTTGATGCCCTTCCCACCCGCGTCGAACTGCGCGCTGTCGGCCCGCATGACCCGGTCGGGGGCAATCTGCTGCTCGAACTGGACTGTCTGGTCGACTGCGGGGTTGTAAGTGACGGTGACAATCACGTGCTGACCTCCTCGACGGTCACGTCGGCGTCCGCGAGTGCGGTAGCGAGCGCCCCCGACGGGCTGGCGTCGGTGACGAGCAAGTCGACCTGGTCCAGATCGGCGAAACTGACGAAGCTCCGGTCGCCGAACTTCGACGCATCGGCGACCAGCACGACTCGGCGGGCGCGCTCGACCATCAGTTCCTTGACGGCTGCTTCGTCCTCGTTGGGCGTCGACAGCCCGGCGGCGCTGTCGAGGGCGTTCGTCCCCAGAAACAGCAGGTCGAAGTTCATGTGTCCGATAGCTCGCTCGGCCATCGGGCCGACAAGCGCCCGGGTCCGCGGTCGGAGGCTCCCACCGGTTAGTTTGGCGTCGACGTCCCGTTCGGCCACTTCAGTGGCGAGCTGTGGCATATTCGTCGCCGCGACGTAGTCGGTGTCCGGAATCGCGCGAGCGACCTCCATCGTCGTCGAGCCCGCATCGAAACAGACCACGTGCCCCTCGTGGACCTCTTGTGCGGCTCGCTCGCCGATAGCCTGTTTCTCCGCGTAGTGGTCGACCTCACGCTGGCCGTACGGTCGCTCGGTCCCGGCGGAGGATGCCGGGACTGCGCCGCCGTGGGACCGCTCGATTCGGCCCTGTGACTCGAGGTCCCGAAGATCACGGCGTATCGTCGCCTTCGAAAACTCCAGTTCCGCGGCCAGCTCCGACACTGAACAGCCGTCTCGCTCTGTCACCAACTGGACGATAGTGCGCTTTCGCTCGGCCGGGAGCATTCTTTCGGCTGTGATTGTTTCGCTTCGGTTTTACCTCTTTCTATTGGGCCGTGCTTGTTTCTGCCCAGATAGAACGCGAGAAAACTGCTTACAGTTCGTCGATAACCGCGGCGGTCACGGCATCAGTGGACGCGTCACCGCCCAGATCCGGCGTTCGGGGGCCGGAATCCAGTACCGTCTCGACAGCCGTTCGGACGGCGTCGCCCTGTTCGTCGTAGCCGAGGTGGTCCAGTAGCATCGCGGCGGAGAGAATCATCGCCGAGGGGTTGGCGATTCCCTCGCCGGCGATGTCCGGCGCGGAGCCATGGACCGGCTCGAACAGCGCGTTGTCCTCGCCGATGTTGGCCGAGGGGAGTAGTCCGAGGCCGCCAACGAGGCCCGCGGCGAGGTCCGAGAGCATGTCGCCGGCGAGGTTTGGACAGATGACGACACCGTAGTCCTGTGGGTTCATCACGAGATGCATCGCCAGCGCGTCCATGAGCGCGGTGTCATAGGACGCCCCTCGGTCGTCGCCGACCGCCGATGCCGCACCGAGGAACAGGCCGTCGGTAGTGCGCATGACGTTGGCCTTGTGGGCGATAGTCACGTCGTCGTAGCCGTTCTGCTTCGCATAGCTGAACCCGTATTCGGCGATCTTCTCGGAGGCGTCTTCCGTGATGACTCGCGTACAGGTCGTGACGCCCTCGGAGATTTCGCTCTCGATACCCTTGTAGACGCCCTCGGTATTCTCTCGGATGAACACGATATCGGTGTCGGGCTGGACAGCGTCAAGTCCCGGATACGAGCGAGCCGGGCGGACGTTGGCGAACGAGCCAACGACCTGCCGAAGCGGGAGGATAACCTCGGCCGCCGTCTCGCCGGCCGCACCGAACAGCGTCGCGTCGGCGTCAGCCGCCAGTTCGCGCGTCTCCTCCGGGAGCGCTTCGCCCGTTTCCGCCTTCACCGCGTCGCCGGCCTCGCCCTCGATGAAGTCGAAGTCGACAGCGTCGATGGCCTCCAGTACTTCGACCGCAGCGGGTGTGACCTCCTGTCCGATTCCGTCGCCGGGAATAACGGCTATCTCGTGAGTCATAGCGGGAGGCACGTAGCCGGCTGGTGAAAGTGGTTCGGTTCCAGCGTCTCAGGCTCACAGCGATTTGTCACATCAGCGGCGCTCCAGATGTGAGTGGCAGGCCGCTCCCTCGGGTCGAAATCACGGAGACCTGCGTTCGGAGGCGAAATAGACACGCTCAGGGGAGTGGCACGGGCGACCAGCGGACGACGTGAGTGTGGAGGGCCGAAGCGAACCGGGGATGGTTGCTGGCGACCCGTGCGCGACTATTCGTAGTGGGGGTGAGTATGTAGGCTCTATCTTGATACTATCTATACTATCAATACTATCTATACTGTCGGCCAACACTGACCGGCAGAAGCAGTCGATAGATGCTGTGTGAGAAATCAGCCGCAAGCTATCGGTACACCATCGCCTGCGCGACCTTCTCGCCGCGGTAGTAGCCGGGTGCGGTAGCAATCGTCGCTTCCTTTATTTCGTCTGTGACGGTTATCACGCGGTACTCTTTTTCAGGAACGGAGGCATCGTTACGGATCAGCTGTTGGAACCGCTCTCTGGCCGCGTCCCGCTCGTCGGGGTGGAGAAAGTCACTTGCCTTCATGCCCGCGATTTCGGCGAATGAATCTGCATCGAGAAACGCCACGGCTGCCTCATTGGCGTACAGAGCCTCCCAGTTACGGTCGAAGAGGAGGATCGGAATCGGCGCAGTGTCGACGAGGTTGTGGTACCGGTCCTCCGTGCGCTGGACCGCGGTTTCGGCCCGAGTGCTCCGGACCGCGTTCCGGATTCGGTTTGCCAGCACCGTGTACTGCTCCGTCCCGCCCCCCTTCTGGAGGTAGTCGGTGACGCCAGCAGATATCGCCTGACTCGCAATCTCCTCTGATCCCTTCCCGGTGAACAGAATAAACGGCAGGTCCGGGTAGTCGTCCCGTACCAGCTCCAGTAGCTCCAGCCCGTCTCTGTCGGGCATCTCGTAGTCGCTGACGACACACTCGATTGACTCGTTCCGAAGTACTGTCAGCGCGTCGTCGACGCTCGTTGCTGTCCTCACCGAGAACGCGGCGTCCTCCCGTTCCAGAAACTCCGCGACGATCTCGCCGAAACCGGGTTCGTCGTCGGCGTGGAGTACAGTGACACTGTCTATCGAGAAGTGATCCATGTGAGGCGTTGCCCAAGTGCATTCGAGTAACGTTTGAAACCACCAAAACGTTTGGTTCTGTTTTATCGGTGTCATGAGCTACTGAATCGCAAAAACTGCGATCCAGTTCAGAGCCTGTGTCGGAACGCGTGGAGGGCATTTTCGCCGGTTTCTGTCAGCTCTATCTGTTTTGTTCGGCCGATGTTGCTGACCGTAATGTACTCGTCTTCGGCCAGCGGGTCGACGATGTTTGCGTTCAACAGCGCGAACTTCGCCTTCTCGTTTGCGGGGTCAGCATCGGCAATAAACGAAAGCTTGGCGTCCTCCGCGAACTCGATAAGATCCGACTTCTTGGCGGTGTATGTGTCCGTATTCGTTCGCTTGAGGTAGTCAAGGACGGCGACCTGATCGCGGGAGATAGCTTCGATAGGGTACGACGGCAAGACTTCCGCGCGCTCCATCCCGCGAGTGAGCGGTTCCGCCGAAACCGATGGAACGTGTTCCTCGGGATGGACGTAATACGCCGTCGCCGCCGTCGCCATACACGCGATTGCGCTTCCGATAGCCGCTACCTTCGGCCCGCTGGAGACGTTGACACGCACGATGTCCTCGGGATGGTCGGCGGTCAGCGTCGTGACGACCGCCAGCACATCATAGAGGTCGTGTAGCTCCGCACAGTGGAGTTCGACGTTGACGCCGTTAGCGTCCAGTTCTTCAACAAGTGCCTGCTGATACGGCGTCAACCGCGACGGCTCCGTCGTCGCTGTGAGGAGGTACACGTCGTCAGCGTTGTGCTGGTGAATCGGCTCGGCAATCCGGTCGCGTTCGTGCCCCAGCGGCGCGATGTGTATCTCCCGAATCTGATCCATGCCAAAATGACGCGCCCCGCACAGCTATTGCTCTTGCCATCTCCGAGACAGAAGTCCGTTCAGACTAGCCGAGGTCGCTTCGCGACCGCATGTTAATCGTCCGCTTCTACGAACTGGACGCCTATGCTTCGGACACGCAAAGCGGTTCTCTGGCGCTCACGGCGTCGCCGTTCGCGCAAACCGAGGTCGCTCCGCGACCTCGCGTTAATCGTCCGCTTCGAGTTCCGACCGCGTTTGGTCCAGATACGGCAACTGCGAGGCTGTCTCCTCGATAGCGTTCCGATTTGCCTTCATCAGGGCCGTCGTGTCCCAGTTGCCCTCGACGAGGGCCTCGCGCTGGGCGCGGTCGACGCTGACGTTGATCTCGTTGTCCCCGTAGGTGACCGTCTCCGCCCGCACATCGACTTCGATGTCGCCGTCGGGGTTGTCCTCGACCCACTGTTGGAGCGCGTTGATCGTCTCGTGGTCGGCCGTGACCGTCGGAATACCGAGCGCGAGACAGTTTCCGGCGAAGATCTCGGCGAAGCCTTCGCCGATGATGGCGTCGATACCCCAGCGCATCAGGGCCTGGGGCGCGTGCTCGCGGGAGGAGCCACAGCCGAAGTTGTTGTTGACCACCATGACGTTGGCGTCCTGGAACCGCTCCTCGTTGAACGGGTGGTCCTTCTCGTTGTCCTCGTCGTCGAACCGCAGGTCGAAGAAGGCGAACTCGCCCAGCCCGTCGAAGGTGACGACCTTCATGAACCGTGCGGGGATGATCTGGTCAGTGTCGATGTCGTTCCCGCGAATCGGGATGCCGGACCCCTCGACGTAGTCGACTGACGGGATGTCCTCGGTAGGGTCGCTCATGCGACTGCCACCTCCTCCAGGTCGCGTACGTCAGAGACTTCGCCGGTGATCGCCGCGGCGGCCACCATCCGTGGGTTCATCAGGACGGTGCGGCCGTCCTTGCTGCCCTGCCGGCCGACGAAGTTCCGATTGGAGGAGCTGGCACAGGCTTCATCGCCCTCCAGCTGGTCCTCGTTCATGCCCAGACACATCGAGCAGCCGGCGTTGCGCCACTCGAAGCCGGCTTCCTCGAAGATGTCCTTCAGGCCTTCTTTTCTGGCGGCCTCCTGAACCCGCTGGCTGCCGGGGACGACGAACGCTCGCACGTCGTCAGCGACCTCGCGGCCCTTGACGATACGGGCCGCACGGCGCAGGTCAGGCAGTCGAGCGTTGGTACAGGAGCCGAGGAAGGCGACATCGATGTCGTACCCCTCCATCGTCTCGCCGGGTTCGACGCGCATATGCTCCTGGGCGCGCCGTGCGGTGTCGACCTTGTCGTCGGCCAGCGACTCGGGCTCCGGGATCGGGTCGTCGATGCCGATACCCTGGCCGGGCGTGGTCCCCCACGTGACGACGGGGTCCAGTTCGCTCGCGTCGATCTCGACGACGTCGTCGTACTCCGCGTCGTCGTCCGAGCGGATGGACTCCCAGTAGGGCTTGAGTTCCTCGAACTTCTCAGGGTGCTCCTGGAAGTAGTCCGTCTCTTCGAGCCACTCGTAGGTGGTCTCGTCGGGGTTGACGTAGCCCGCGCGAGCGCCGCCCTCGATGGACATGTTACATATTGACATCCGGCCTTCCATGTCGAGGTTCTCGATGGTCTCGCCGGCGTACTCGTACACGTAGCCGACGCCGCCCTCGGTCCCGAGCCGGCGGATGATCTCGAGGATTATGTCCTTGGCCTCGACGCCCTCGTCGAGTTCGCCGGTGACCTCGATCTTGCGGACCTTCTGTTTCTCCATCGCGATGGTCTGGGTCGCCAGCACGTCTCGAATCTGGCTGGTCCCGATACCGAACGCGAGCGCGCCAAAGGCGCCGTGGGTGGAGGTGTGGCTGTCGCCACAGACGATGGTCTTGCCGGGCTGAGTAATGCCCTGCTCCGGGCCGATGACGTGGACGATACCTTGATCGCCTGTCGTCGGGTCCGAGAACTGAATACCGGCGTCGCGGACGTTCTCTTCGAGTTCGGCCATCATCGTCTCGGCCGCGTCGTCGCTGTAGGGCCGGTCCTGATTGGCGGTCGGCACGATGTGGTCGACTGTCGCGTGGGTCAGGTCAGGTCGGGCGACGTCGAGGCCGCGCTCTTTGAGCATCCCGAAGGCCTGCGGGCTGGTGACCTCGTGGATGAGGTGCAGCCCGACGAACAGCTGGTCCTGGCCGTTGGGCAGGGTCGTGACTTTGTGCTGGTCCCATACCTTGTCGTACAGCGTTCCCTGGCTCATACTGTCTCGTCCCGTCCTTCAGTTCCGCGCTCGTACGCGCGGGTGACACCCTCGTCGGGTGCTTCGTGGTCGATATCTTCCATCGTCTCGTCGGTCTCCTCCTCGGCGTCGCGTTCGCCGCCATCGGCGGCCACGACCGGGCCGCGGCGGAACACAGCGCCGAAGGTTCCGTTCGTCTGAGGGTGCGTGTGCTCGATGTTCCCCATGGTCGTGCGCGATTCGTTCTGCTCGCCGTCGGTCTGATCTGTGCGTTCGTTAGTCATCTGCTGGAGCTTCTGTCTTCTCTGCGTCGGCGTCTTCACCCCACGCGAACAGTTCGCGCAGGTTCTCCCCGACGGCTTCGATCTGGTGGTTCTGTTCGGCGTCGCGGTACTGCTTGTAGGCGGGTCGGTTGGCCTGATTCTCGTTGATCCACTCGCGAGCGAACTCGCCGTTCTGGACCTCTTCGAGGATCTTCTCCATCCCTTCGCGGTCGATGACGTCCTCGCCGCGGGTCAGGCCGCCGTACTCGGCGGTGTCGGAGACGGAGTTCCACATCTCCATGTGGCCGCCCTCGTACATGAGGTCGACAATGAGCTTCAGCTCGTTCAGACACTCGAAGTAGGCCATCTCCGGCGCGTAGCCGGCGTCGACCAGCGTCTCGAAGCCGGCCTTGACCATCTCGGTGACGCCGCCACAGAGGACGGCCTGCTCGCCGAAGAGGTCCGTCTCGACCTCTTCTTGGAAGGTGGTCTCGATGACCCCGGCGCGGGTGCAGCCGATGCCTTTCGCGTAGGCCAGCGACTCCTGCTTGGCGTTACCGGTCGCATCCTGATACACCGCGATGAGACCCGGCGTCCCCTCGCCGCGCTCGTAGGTCCGGCGCACGAGGTGGCCCGGCGACTTGGGCGCGACCATCGTCACGTCCACGTCTTCCGGCGGCTCGATCTGGCCGTAGTGGATGTTGAACCCGTGGGCGAACTGGAGCGTGTCGCCGGCGTCGAGTTCGCCCTCGATGGCCTCGTAGACGGCCGGCTGAATCGTGTCGGGGACGAGCATCACGACGCGGTCCGCTTCGCCAGCGGCCACGTCGGGCGTCTCGACGCGGAGGCCGGCGTCTTCGGCCTCGGCCACTGAGGACGAGTCCTCGCGGAGGCCGACGATTACGTCGACGCCGGACTCGTGAAGATTCAGCGCGTGGGCGTGGCCCTGCGAGCCGTAGCCCAGTACGGCTACGGTCTCGTCGTCGATGGTCGATACGTCAGCGTCCTCGTCGTAGTAGACTGTTGTGGTAAGTTCGTCAGACATCTTTCTCTAGTGTTTTCGGGCCGCGTTCCAGTGCGGCGGCCCCGGTTCGCACGATCTCCTGCACATCGAACTGCTTGAACGCCTCGATGGCGGCGTCTATCTTCTGTTTGCTGCCCGTAATCTCGACGGTGACCGAGTCGGTCGACGCGTCGACGGCCTGCCCGTTGTACATATCGGCGACGGCGTTGACGTCGTCGGGCTTCTCGCCGCTGACTTTCACCAGCGCGAGCTCCCGACGGACGGCCTCGCCTTCGAGTTCCCTGACCGAGATGACAGGCACGAGCTTTCGCAGTTGCTTTTTCGCCTGGTCGATTCCCGGTTCCGGCTCCTCGATGAGGATCGTCATCCGGGCTGTGTCGTCGTCGACTGTTGGCCCGACAGTCAGACTCTCGATGTTGAACTGCCGTCGGCTGAACAGCGCCGACACCTCCGACAGCACGCCCGGCCGGTGCTTGACCAGCGCGGACAGCACCGCCTGCCGCGGTTCGTGAGTCACTTCGGCCTCGGGGTCGACGCGGATTCCCTGCGTGTTGCGTCGGCCCTTCGGGCGCATCCGTTCGTCCGGCGCGGGGCCTGGCATTCCTCCAGTCATTGTTAGATCATGTCCAGATGGTCTTCATTGAGCGCGAACTGGCCGTTGTCACCGCCGCTTGGAACCATCGGGAAGACGTTCTCCCCGGGGTCGATGTGGGCGTCGATGACGCTCGGGCCGTCGTAGTCGCGTGCTTCCTGTATCGTCTCTTCGACGTTCTCGTAGGATTCCAGCGTGAACCCGCGTGCGCCGAAGGCCTCGGCGAGTTTGTCGAACTGCGGGATCCACGGGTACTCCGAGGCCATCCGGCGACCCTCGTAGAAGCCGTCCTGCCACTGGCGGACCATCCCGACCGCCTCGTTGTTCAGGACGACGTAGGTGATGTCCAGTTGCTCACGGACCGCAACGGAGAGCCCCTGAACGGTCATCAGGAACGAGCCGTCGCCGTCGAAGCAGACAACTTCTTGATCCGGGGCGGCCAGTTTCGCACCGATGGCGGCGGGCACGCCGTAGCCCATCGTGCCCAGACCATGGGAGGACACCCACGTCCGGGGCTCAGTGTACTCCCAGAACTGGGAGGCCCACATCTGGTGCTGGCCGACGCCGGTACAGACGATGGTGTCGTCCGGCGTCACATCCGAGAATTTCTCGACGACGTATTGTGGCTTCAGCGGCTCGTCGTCGGGCGTGTCGTAGTCCATCGGGTACTCGTCTTTCCAGACCTGACACTGGTCACGCCACTCGTCGGCGTCCGGCACGCGCGGCATTGCGTCGAACAGCTGTCGGAGCACTTCCCGAGCGTCGCCGATGAGCGGGTAGTCGGCGTAGACGTTCTTGCTGATTTCCGCGGGGTCGATGTCGACGTGGATGACCTCCGCGTCGGGCGCGAAGGAGTCGACGCCGCCGGTCAGGCGGTCGTCGAAGCGCGTCCCGATAGCCAGCATGCAATCGGTGTTGGTGATCGCCATGTTGGCGTACCCGGTGCCGTGCATCCCGGCCCACTCAAGCGAGAGTTCGTGGTCTTCGGGGAAGGAGCCGATGCCGGGCATCGTCGTGATGACCGGGATCTCGTACTCCTTGGCGAACTCCCGGAGCGCGCTCGATGCGTTCGCCTTGATGACGCCGCCGCCCGAGAGGATGACCGGGCGGTCGGCCTCGGCCAGCGCCTCGGCGGCTTCCTGAACGTTCTCGTCGTCTGCTTCCTCAGGCACCTCGTAGGTCTCTGGCGTCTCTGGCGCGCCGGGTTCGACCTCGGTTTCGCCCTGGGTCACATCTTTCGGCAGGTCCACCAGCGTTGGTCCCTGTCGGCCGGCGTCAGCAAGCGCGAACGCCTCGCTGACGTCGTCGCCGACGGTGTCGGAGTCGGCGGCGAAGTAGCTCTCTTTCGTGATCGGCTGGGTGATACCGACCGTGTCCGTCTCCTGAAACGCGTCGTTGCCGACGAACTCCGTCGGAACCTGGCCGGTCAGCGCGATGACCGGGTCCGAGTCCATGTTCGCGTCGGCGATGCCAGTCACGAGGTTCGTCGCGCCGGGGCCGGACGTGGCGAAACAGACGCCCGGGTCGCCGGTGACGATACCGTAGGCGTCCGCCGCGTGTGAGGCCCCCTGTTCGTGGGCCATCGTGACGTGGTTGATGTCGGAGTCGTACAGCGCGTCGTAGACGGGCATGATGGCCCCGCCCTGAACGCCGAAGACGTAGTCTGTCCCGGCGTTTTCAAGCGCACGGATGACAGATTGCGCGCCCGTTGTGACCGGCTCCTGTTCAGTTTCTGGCTCCGTTTCGTCCTCTTCCTTGGGGACGGATGCGCGTTCGCTCATCGTTTCATCTCTCCGTCTGTTCGTGTTCGGGGTCGATACCGCGGTGATGTGTGTGCTGCGTGCATGACTGATGACTCTGTGGTGGTATGACGAATCGATTCGGCCGGGGGTGAAAAGGTAAAGAGAGGGGCTATAGTGCCCCTACAATACGCACGCCGAGAATAGCGGTCGCGGTGCTGGCGGGGGTTCGAACCCGATGTCCAGCAGCCGCGGTCATCACACCCGAATGCAGTTCGTCCCGAATAATAAACGTTCTGTGATAGTTGTTGGCGGACAGCGACTCGAAGCCGGATACTCACCGGTGGCTGCTCACTCGTAGTGACGGCCGGAAGCGAGGTCATCGGCCTACGCCCGGACCTCCTCGCTTTCCTCGGTCACGCCGATCTCCTCGGCGAACCGTTCAAGCACCGACATGGTGACCTGCTCCTCCGCGCCGTACTCCTTGACGCGGCGGGTCACTTCTCGGACCTCCGCCTCGGTCGGGTCGTAGCCCGCGTCGACGAGTCGCTCCCGAACCGAGTGGGCCCCGGTGTGCTTGCCGAGTACGAGCTCGCGCGTGGCCCCGACCATCTCTGGAGTCATGACGCCCGGCTCGAATGTATCGGAGTTCTCGATGACACCGGCGGCGTGGATGCCGCTCTCGTGGGAGAAGGCGTTGCGCCCGACGACGGGCTTGTTCGCCGGCACCCCGATGTCGGATTTCTCCTCGACGATCCGCGACAGCTCCGTGATGCGGGTGGTGTCGATTCCGGTGTCGACATCATACAGCGACTCAAGCGCCATCACGACCTCTTCGTAGGCCGCGTTGCCGGCGCGTTCGCCGATGCCGTTGACCGACACCTGCGCCTGGCTGGCTCCGGCCTCGAAGCCAGAGATGGCGTTGGCCGACGCCAGCCCGAAGTCGTCGTGCGTGTGCACGTCGATGTAGGCGTCGGTGCAGTCGTCGACGATCTCGATGAGGTCGTAGAACCGCCGCGGCGTGGCGACCCCACACGTGTCCGGAATGTTGATCCAGTCCGCACCCGCCGCGGACGTAGCCTCGATGACTTCGACGAGGAAGTCCTCGTCGGTCCGGGTCGCGTCCATCGGCGAGAACATGCATTCGGCGCCCGCGTCTGTGATCATCTCGACACAGTCGACGGCGGTGTCGAGTGCCTCCTGACGGGTCGCGTGCATGGAATCCTGCAACTGTACGTCCGACGTCGAGACGAAGGTGTGGACCATGTCCACACCAGAATCCAAGGCCGCCTCGATGTCTTTCTCGACCACACGCGCCAGTCCGCAGGTCGTCACTCGCGTGGACTCGGCGATGTCGCGCACTGCCTCGAACTCCGCGTCGGAGTTGACAGGGAACCCGGCCTCGATGACGTGGGTTCCCATCTCGTCGAGCAGCGCGGCTATCTCGCGTTTGTCCTCGTAGTTGAACGACGTACGTGGTGACTGCTCACCATCGCGCAGCGTGGTGTCGAAAATCCGTGCGTCTGTTATCTCAGACGTGGAATCCAGTGTGCCCTGGAAGAACTCGATCCGCCGGAGATTCCGACGTGCCCTCGTTGTTGGACATAAGCACCCGTAACTGGATGCTTCCACTATTTATACTTGTTCATAAGACGGTGCCGCGTGCACATGGCACACGGCCACGACCACCACCGGTGCGACTGCCGCACGTCAGACAGGTGGGGAGGATTTTTGCTCCGTCCGCGCATGGATGAGTTTATGAGTGATTTCGAGGGCCTGGACCTGCAGGCCGTGGAGGACCAGATGGACGAGGGCCGTGACGGGGCCGGCAGCAACCGCGTCGTGCTTGGGGTCCTCGACGGGTCGGAACCGCCCGAACAGTGGATAAACACCATCGAGAGCGGGGCAGTGCTGGTTCTCAACGTCGATGGGGACCTGAACGAACTCGCTGCCGGGTTCGCCCGACCGGTCCGAGAGGCCGGCGGCGAACTGATGCACTTCCGGGGCTTCTTGATTGTGACGCCGCCGGGTGTCAGCATCGACTCCCAGCGGCTAGATTGAGCGGCAGAACGGCCTGTATCCACCAAGCGGCCCTGTTGCAGACGATACGCTTCTGTGAGACCGTCGCCCCAATCGCAGCGTCGCGATTCTGACCGACGCCGTCAGAGTTGGCACGCCCGCTCAGGGAGAGAGAAATCGCTGTAACAGTCCGTGCCACACACGAATGCCGTGGTTCCACGCTTGCCAGTAGGTGTCGAAGAACCGGGGCGAATCACTGTCAGTGTGGCTCGGCCGGGTCGCAATCTGGGCGTGGCACTCCGGGCAGCGGTAGTGCCTGCTGCGGTAGCGCGCAACGACGATCCAGTCGCCGTCGTACCTGCTCTGGTGCCCGCAGTCCGGACAGAACAGCGTCGCCTTCGCGGGGACATCGCGCCCGGTCCGGGAGTCAGTCGGGGACATCCTCAGTTAGACGGTGGCTATCGACACGAAAAGAACCTGCCTATGAGGGGCCTATACGGCTACTAGTACAAGGGAGGTCATTATATCCTCGTCCGGTGGTACCCACCTACGACTGGTCGCCGCCGGTGTTGCTGCCGGGGCCGCTACTCGGACACCAGCGTCAGGTAGTGGCCGTCCCGGTCCCTGATTTGGACACCCTCTGTGACCGAGGTGACCGCGAGCGCGTCATCAGCGACCGCTCTGGCTGTCGATTTCGGGTCTTCGGCGACGACGCCGAAGTCGACGTGGACGCCGCCGCGGGCGTCGGCGATGCCGAGCCGTGGTGACCACAGCTCCAGGTCGAGGTCGCCGGTCGAGAGCCGAACGCGACCGTCGTCGCGGCTGTCGTCGACCATCTCGAAGCCCAACGTGGCGTAGAAGTCCACCGCTGCGGACAGGTCCTCGACTTCGAGGACGAGTTCGAACAGGCCGGTGACGCCAGTACCGTCGACCGCCCGCTCGCCGAGTTCCACACAGTTCCCCTGCGGGTCATAGAAGTACAGCGACCGCGCGTCCCCGAAGGTGTGTTCGACCAGGTCGAAGCGCTCGTCCAGTCGGTCGTACCAGCCGTCGTACTCCCGCTCGGGAATGGTTAGCGCGTAGTGCGTGTGGAGCCCACCGCGCGGCACTGTTCCCGGTGCACGGAGTCTGAGCTCGGTGTCGCCGGCCGCAAGCACGGCTTCATCCGGAGCCTCCGAGACGATGTCGAGTTCCAGAAAGGCCTCGTAGAACGCTGTCGCACGGTCTGGATACTTCACCTCGAGCGTGAGCCAGGCTGGCGATGAGAGCATACCGGCGCTTCGACCGCCACCGACAAAGCCGCTGTGGACGCTATTCGGGGGCGGAACAACCCCAACACGCGTGTTTCCCGTTCTCGACCATTTATTCACGTCAGGCTCGTACGGAGGCGTATGCCAATGAAAGGTCAGGACGAGGCGACAGAATGGCTGGAGACGAACCGCTGGGAGCGCGGCGTGAGCTACATTCCGTATCCCGACGAAATGATGGTCCGGGCGAGTCACGTCCTCAAGACGGAGGCCGGTGTGTTCGTCGTCGACCCGATAGACGTCGACAGTATCGACGACCTGTTTGCCGAGTTCGGCGAGGTAGCCGGCGTCGTCATCCTGTTGGATCGGCACAAACGCGACAGCGCCGCCGTTGCAAACCGACACGACGTGTCAGTGTACATCCCCGACTGGATGTCAGGTGTCGAGGAAGATATCGACGCGCCGGTCGAACGCATTCACCGACAACTGCCGGGCACAGACTACGGCGTCCACAAGATCATCGACAATACGTTCTGGCAAGAGGCCGCGCTGTACGGCGACGAAGACGACACGTTAGTTGTCCCCGAGGCGGTCGGGGCGGCGGACTACTTCCTTGCCGGCGACGAACGCCTCGGCGTCCACCCGATGTTGCGCCTGTTCCCGCCCAAGAAGCTCACGCGGCTTGCTCCCGACCGAGTACTGGTTGGCCACGGAGAAGGCGTGATGGAAGACGCCGCCGAGGCCATCGCCTACGCACTTCGCGGGTCCCGCGGCCGGACGCCGGGGCTGTACGCGAAGAACCTCAAGTCACTCGTGCTCGGCTGAATCGGGTCAAGCGACGCCGTTTTACCCGGGCCGTGCGAAGCTGTGGCGTGGTCTACGTCACACGCGGACTCGTCGAGACGCTGCTACGGCTCGCCAGCGAGGCCGAACCTGACGACGTGACGATTTCGCTGGCCGTCACGCCTGCAGGGGACCTTCCCGATGCGGACCTGCCGGACGAGACACCGGTATTTACTGACTTTTACCTCCCTTCGGCCGGGGCTTCAGTGAAGGCAGTGTTCGGTGTCGATCTCGGGACGCCGGCCGGCCAGACACAGGGCCGGTTCGTCTCCCACCCCGACGGATACATGGGTGTCAGCAAGACTGACGACCTCCACGAGGTGATCTTCGTCGGTATCCCGCCGTGGGACATCGACGCCTTCGGAGCCTTCGACAGAGCCGGGCAGGCACAGGAGATTACAGTTCTCGATGTCGAACCGCCCGAGAAGTATCCGCAGTAGCGACCCGATTACTCCAGATAGCCCAGGTCCCGCAGCTGGTCGGTGATGTCCTGGAACTGCGCTTCGGTCAGTTCGCCTTCCCGCTGGTGCTCGACGACGATACTCCGAAGCAGGAACCGAACGAGGTCGGACGTACTGGAGAAACTCGTCCCTTCAATGGTCTCTTCGACGCGCTCCGCGAGGTCTTTCGGGATAGATACTGTGGTGTAGTCGGACATGTCGTCACGGAGGCGTGCCGGCGGCATATGCGTTGTGACCCAGCTTACCGTAGGTCCGTAGCCTCGGTGTCGAACTGGCCCATCGTGGCGTGATTGGTTGGCGAGAACATCTTCGGCGCACGGCGGGACCGTGACTGGTCGTCCGCGTCGTCGAACGGCAGCGTAGTTGTCGGGTACGAGTCATCGTTTCGGGGGGTCGTGATTCGTGTTGTCATCCTGGGGGTCGTGTCGGCCGGCGTCTGTGGTTTGTGGGCAGTGCAGTGGGGGCGGTGTGTGCGGGGCGTACAATGGATACAAGCATTGAGTATCACCACTTTTCGACCCATTCATAATAAATGTTCATGATGGAGCTGCGGAAAATGGTGTCAAACGGTAACATACGTCTCGAATCCATGCACTGTGGACCCGGACCGAAGACGCCAAAGCGGCCTGTTCGTCCTGTGGCGGCCAGAGCGGCTCTGAACCTGCTCAGACGACCAGCTGGACCTCGTACTCGGTCAGGTTTTCATAGCCGTCAGGGGTGACGACGGCGATGTCCTCGATTCTGACGCCGCCGACATCGGGGTCGTAGAGGCCGGGCTCGATAGTGACGATGTGCCCCGGCTCGAGTTCGCCGCCGTTGGGCGATAGTCTGGGGAGTTCGTGGACGTCCAGCCCGACGCCGTGGCCCGTACTGTGGATGAAACCCGTCTCTGTCCGTTCGTCGTCACGCAGTGTCGGTTCGCCGGCATCCTCGTACACGTCACAGACAGCGTCGTGTACGTCTTTGCCGGTCGCGCCGGGTTCCAGCGCGTCGAATGCGGCTTCCATCGCGCGCTCTGTCAGATCGTACCACTCGCACACTGTCTCGCTTGGTTCGCCTTTGAGGAACGTCCGCGTCATGTCGGCGTGGTACTTCGTCGCTTTGTCCTGCGGGAAGATGTCGATGATGATGGGCTCGTGGGCGAAGAGTGGCCCGCTCCCGCGGTCGTGTGGGTCCGCGGCGTCAGCACCACAGGCGACGATTGTCTCGTCCAGCGAGCAGCCGTGTCTGAGCAGCGTCACCTCGATCTCTTCTTTGACGCGCTCGCTCGTCAGTGTCTCGCCGTCAACTTCGAGCGTGTCGTCGGCAGCAATCTCCGACGCTTCAAGTAGCGATTCGGCCGCCTCCATCGCCGCCTCGTTGGCCCGCTGTGCCGTCCGGATGTGGTCGACTTCGGTCTCGGTTTTCGTCGCCCTGATCTCCGTGATAATCCCGTCGGTGTCGGCTGTCACATCGACGCCGCGTGCCCGCAGGCCATCCGCAGTCCGGAGCGGGAACCGCGGCGGCACGGCCACGCTCTCAACGTCGTAGGCCGCAAGGAAATCCGCGAGGACGTGCGAGACCGCTTCGTCCGGGCCGTGGTCCTCGACTTTCTGCTGGTGGTCGAAGTCGACATAGCGTTCGACAGTCTCGGCCCGCGATTCGCGTTTTGCGCGGCCGAACTCCAGACTCCGCGGGAAGAGGAGATGCGTGTCGCCGTCGTACAGCGTGATGAACGGGTCCGGCGCGTCGAATCCAGAGAGATAGTACTGGTCTGACACCTCGGAATCCGCATCGAGGAGGTAGCCATCGACAGCGGCGTCGTCGAGATATGCGTCCAATGCTGAGAGAGCAGGTTCCATACGTGTCGGTCTGGTCCGCATCCCCATATACGTCTCCCACTGAGCCGCGCGGCGGCCCGATATATGGCCACGAATACCATACCGATGCAGTTTGGCCGCTCATTTATTGACGTTCCAGCCCCTCAGTTCTAGTAATGAGTGACTTGTCCGGTGAAGACGTGACCGTTGTCGGTGGCGGCATCGGTGGGCTCTCCGCCGCGTGCTACCTGGCGGATGCAGGCGCGGATGTCTCGCTCCTGGAGAAAAACGAGCAACTCGGGGGCCGCGCCTCGCGGCTGGAGGTGGATGGGTTCCGGTTCGACATGGGGCCGTCGTGGTACCTGATGCCCGACGTGTTCGAGCGGTTCTTCGCGTACTTCGGCAAGGAACCGCGCGATTACTACGACCTCCAGCGGCTGGACCCGCACTACCGCATCTTCTTCAAGGACGGCGACCAGATCGACGTGACCGGCGACAACGACGAGATGGCCCGGAAGTTCGAGGAGTACGAACCCGGTGCGGGCGAGGCGTTCGAGGAGTATCTGTCGACCAGCGAACGCCACTACGAGACGGCGATGAACAAGTTCGTCTACGAGGACCGCTCGAAGCTTCGCGACTGGGTCGACCTCGATGTGATGACCGCCGCGCCGGTCGGGCTCCAGCTCATCGGCTCGATGCAGAGCCACGTCGAGGACTACTTCGAGCACCCGAAGCTCCAGCAAATCATGCAGTACACGCTGGTTTTCCTCGGCGGCTCGCCCCGGACGACGCCAGCGCTGTACAATATGATGAGCCACGTCGATTTCAACCTCGGTGTCTACTACCCTGACGGCGGCGTCGGCGCGGTCGTCGATAGCCTCGTCGAACTCGGCGAGGAACTCGGCGTCACCTACGAGACAGACGCCGAGGTCGCGGAGATTTCCCGGCGGAAAGAGGGATTCCTCGTCGAGACGGTCCATGGCGACACGACCCACCCCGACGAAGTGGTCGTCAACGCCGATTACGGCCACGCCGAGCGCGAACTCCTTCCGGACCACGAACGACAGTACGACGACGACTACTGGGACGACAAGACCTACGCGCCGTCTGCCTTCCTCATGTACATGGGTGTGGAGGGGGACGTTGAGCCCCTGAAACACCACACACTCGTCCTTCCGACAGATTGGGACCCCCACTTCGACGATATCTTCGACGAGCCCGCGTGGCCCGACGACCCGGCATACTACCTCTGTGTGCCCTCGAAGACCGACGACACCGTTGCCCCTGAGGGCCACTCGAACCTGTTCGTGCTGGTCCCCATCGCGCCGGGTCTGCACGACGGCGACGAGATCCGTGAAGAGTACCGCGAGAAGGTGCTCGCCGATATCGCTGACAACACCGGTGTCGATCTTCGCGACCGTATCGTCTACGAGAAGCAGTTCGCCGTCTCCGACTTCGGCGAGCGGTACAACGCCACGGAGGGCACGGCTCTCGGTCTGGCGCACACACTCCGCCAGACGGCCCTATTGCGGCCCAACAACCGCTCGTCAGCCGTCGACGGCCTCTACTTCACGGGGTCGTTCACGACGCCCGGCATCGGCGTGCCGATGTGCCTCATCAGCGGCGAACACACTGCGGAGGCGCTCATCGAGGATATCGCCTGAGTAATGCCCGAACTCCCGACCGACCGCATCACCGCCGTTATCCCGCCGGAGGAGACGCTTGTGGGCTACCTGTTGCGCCTCTCCCGGCCGCGGTTCTGGCTGTACCTCGGTGGCCCGGTCATCGTCGGCGTCAGCTACGCGGCCGACGGCCCGGGAGAGCTGTTCTCCCCGCTAGCTATCGCGCTGTTTCTGTACTTCACCATCCCCGGGAACGTGTTCCTTTACGGCGTCAACGACATCTTCGACGCCGACATTGACGAGCACAACCCGAAGAAAGACGAGGGCCGCGAGGTCAGCTACCGCGGGGACAACGCCATCACGGCCATCGTCGTCGTCAGCGGCGCGCTCGCGTTGCTGTTCGTCCTCGCGTTGCCGACGCTCGGGATTGTGGCCCTGCTCGCCTGGGTGGCGCTCTCTGTCGAGTACTCGGCCCCGCCGCTCCGGTTCAAGACGACGCCGTTCCTTGATTCCATCTCGAACGGCCTGTATATCCTGCCCGGTATCATCGGCTACGCCGCTATCGAGGGGGTGGCCCCACCAGCGACCGCCGTCGCCGGTGCGTGGCTCTGGGCAATGGGGATGCACACTTTCTCGGCGATTCCCGACATCGAACCCGACCGCGAGGCCGGCATCCAGACGACGGCAACGTTTCTGGGTGAGTCAAACACCTACTACTACTGCGTGATGTGCTGGCTCATGGCATCGTTCATCTTCAACTTCACGCACTGGGTGTTCGGCCTGCTACTGCTCGTCTACCCCGGCCTCGTCTTTGGGATTCTCGGCGTCGGCGTCGATATCGACGACGCGTACTGGTGGTATCCCGCAATCAACACCATCGTCGGCATGGTTTTCACACTCATCGCGCTGTGGGTGATGCTGTATGGCTAACGGCAAGGACTTGGAGTTAGCGGGGTGGACGCTGCCGGAGACACGGGCTGACGCGACCACGCAATTTGACCGGTTTGTCACCGAGAATCGCTTTACCATCGCCGTCGTCTTCCCAGTCGTCGGCGCGCTCACGCTGCTTGCCAGCGCCGAGGGCCTGCTCCCAGACCCGCTCGCGTTCAATCCCTACTTCGTCCTCTTTGGCACGTTCGTGATGCGATTACCCCTTGTGGCCGGCGTCTTTCCGCTCGTGGACCGCCGGGCCGGGCTGGCGCTGGTCGCCTTGACGCTGTATTCCTACGGCATCGAACTCGTCGGCGTCAGGACCGGCTGGCCCTACGGGGAGTTCAGCTACGGCGTCGACCTCGGTCCGATGCTACTGGGCGAAGTACCGTTCGGGCTCCCGGTGTTCTTCTTCCCGCTGGTGCTAAACGCCTATCTGCTCGTCCTGCTGTTGTTTGGTAACCGTGCGGAATCGACCGCCGTTCGGCTGCTGGCGACGCTTTCGACGGTCATGCTCGTCGATCTCGTGCTCGACCCCGGTGCCGTGGCTATCGGCTTCTGGACCTACGACGTGTCCCAGTTCTACGGCGTTCCCTGGCAGAACTACGCGGGCTGGCTCCTCTCGGGCTCGGTCGCCGTCCTGCTGTTCGATCTGGGGTTCGACCGTGCGGGACTTCGACAGCGGCTTGAGGAGTGTCCGTTCATGCTCGATGACCTCGTGAGCTTCGTCCTGCTGTGGGGCGGTATCAACCTCTTTTACGCGAACTGGGTGCCGGTCGGCCTGGCCGCGCTGCTGGGGGCCGGCCTCCTCTGGACGGACCGCTTCGACTTCGACCTCTCAGAAACCCGGCTCGGCCGTACCGTCTGGCGGTAACAGGGGGTCGCTATCACCGCGTCACCGACGACAGCGAGACAGGCCAAGCGTTTAAGCGACCGCGTAGGTAGGTGGACGTATGAAGCGAATCCCGTTCGGGATCCGCCAGCTCGACTCCATCATCAACGGTGGGGCTCCCGCCGGGAGCGTCGTCCTGCTCTCCGGCGAGGCAGGGGCTGGCTCCCGGGAGTTCATGCATACGAGCGCGCTCATCAACGGGCTCAAACAGTCCGGCGGGGAGCTACACGACCTCTACTACGGCGACCTCTCGGCCGACGCCGTCGCCCCGGAAGAAGTGCATTACATCTCTTTTACCGCAAGCGAGGCACAGCTGGTCAGCGAGATGCGGTTGGCGATGGACGACGACGTCGTCGAGAAGGGGAGCCAGTCGGTCGAGTTCCACGACCTCTCGGAGCGGTATTTCCACATCAGCCCGGTGCCCCGGGACTGGTACGCCAGCGAAACCGCGTCGATTACCGACCTCCGGGCGCGCCACGAGCGGGAGGACCTGCTCGGGACGCTCGGGATGGTCCTGAACGAGGTGGCGGCGAACAACCTCGTCATCATCGACTCGCTATCGGACCTCGTCAGCGCCATGGGTGAGGAAATCGACTGGGCGGACATCAGCTCGCTCGTCCAGGGGCTTCAGAAAGCAGCCTACCAGTGGGGCTGTCTACTTCTCTTGCACGTCAATCCCGAGACACTGTCGGCGGTTCGATACGGGCAGCTCGTCGACGCATCCCACGGGACGATGGAGTTCGCGTGGGAGTCCGGCGGCTCCACCCGCGCCCGAACCCTCGTCGTTCAGCAGTTCCGTGGCGTCCTCTCACAGATCGAGGACGAGGATATCGTGCAGTTCGAGACAGAACTGGGCGATGCCGGCTTCGATATCAGCGATGTGCGCAAGATTCGATAGCGATAACCGGCGGGACAGCGGGCTGTAGCTGTCGACAGAGAACAACGAGAACGGTGCTTCGGAACTGCTTCCACTCTCGGCATCTGAAATTGGCGGTAAACCCTTATCAGTCTTGTTCGTTAAGGGTGTCGTAATGTCCTCCGAGTCGACTGATGACGGGGGAGTGTACGTCGAGCTATCTGCAGATCTAGACGAGTGGCTGACCGAGCAGGCCGAGACGCTCGGCGTGTCTCGGGATGCCGTCATGGAGCAACTGCTGGCCGCATACATGACGACGGTCGATTCGGACGGCGAGACGGGCGACCACATCCAGCCGTCGTCGGACGAACTGGATGCCGTCGTCGCCGCGACGGTTGACCAGAAGCTGAACGGTTCAGTCGAAGCAGCCACCGAGAGCGCGGTGAACGCTCGCATCCCGGACATCGCCGATACGGTAGAACGCCAGCTTGCTGATCGGTTCGAGGCGCTCGAAGCAGAGTTTCAGACGAAAATCGAAGACGTCCGCGAGCGCGTCGTGCAGGTCAAACGGGAAGCCGACGCGAAAGCGCCAGCCGACCACGGCCACGAAGAGTTCGACCGCATCGATGCGCTCACACGGGAAATTGAAGAGATAGAGACGGAACTCGCCACGCTTCGAGGTGACGTGACCGACTCGTTCGAAACGCAGGACGAGCGCATCGCCGACATCGACGGCCGTCTCGACGATGTCGAAGACAAGCTCACCCGCGTCGCCTGGGTCGTCAGTGACCTCCGCGACGACCAGGGTGGCCGGGACCAGAATCAAAAGGCGGTCGACCGGCTGAAACGCGCCGCAGCACAGGAGAACATCTCGACGGCGCGGTGTTCGAGCTGTGACGAGCAGGTCGAGATCGGGCTCCTGACAGAACCTCAGTGTCCACACTGCAACACGACGGTGTCGGACGTGCGGCCCGAGGGCGGCATCATCCGCTCGAAGGCACGGCTGGTGGCCGCAGCACAGCTTGAACCAGGCGAGACCAATGAGTGACGACAAACCAGACCCCTTCGAAGCGCTCGACGACGGTGACGACCGCGAGGGTGACCCGTTCGAGCGACTCGGGTCGGGACCTGACGACGCGGACGGCTCGACAGACGAACCCCAGCCACCCGACGATGGCTGGACAGAGACCGAATCGAGCGACACACCGGCCGATGACGTGGCCGAAACAGGTCCCAGCGCGACCGATAGCAACGACATACTCTCGGCTGTTGATACGGCTGAGTTCCGCTCGGATTCAGCAGTTGAATCGGACAGCCCCATTCCAGAGTCGTCACCTGGCCCGGACGACCCTTTCTCAGGGATGGACGACCGTAGCGAAGACCCATTCGGGAGCGGTGAGAGCGCATTCGAGCGGGTCGATGTCGACCACATCGACGCCGACAAAGTGTGGGCGGAAATCGCTGCAGACGATGATAGCGAGACCACACCGGAGACCCGTTACGCAGAGGTGTCGAAACATCGCTACTGCGAGCAGTGTGAACACTTCTCCGCACCGCCGAACGCACACTGCACCAACGAGGGGACCGAAATCATGGAGTTCCTCGACATGGAGACGGTCCGGCTGCTTGACTGTCCAGTCGTCGCCGAGCAACACGAGATCGAGGGCGAGCAGTAACGGCTTTTTGCCTCGGTGTCGGACGGGCGTGTATGCAGTTCTGCGACGACTGTGGTTCGATGATGCACGCCGATGCTGACGAGATGGTCTGCCAGTCCTGTGGCGCGCGGGTCGCGAAAGACGAGGACCGCGCGGCGGAGTTCGTCAGCACAGACGAGCAGAGCGGCGACGAACTGATAGAGACCGAGGAGGGGTCAAACTTCGAGGGAAAGCCCACGGCAGACGACGTGACCTGTGAGGAATGCGGACACGGAAAAGCGTGGTACACGATCAAACAGACCGGCTCAGCCGACGAACCGCCGACGCGGTTTTTCAAGTGCCAGGAGTGTGGCCACCGATGGCGAGAGTACAACTAGAGAAGTGACTCCAGAATCCGGAGCTCTTCTTCCTCGGAGATGTTCTCGGAGTTCAGACACGCGTGAACGACTTTGTGGACGAGTTCGGGATCGTGAAACGGATTGGATTGCGGCGAGCCGCCGCCATCCGCGATAGTTTCGACCTGTCCTTCGAGCTCGGCCAGCTGTGCGGAGAGGTCCTCGACAGTCGACTGGAACGTAGTCAGCGTGGTGTTCACCTCGCCGGCTGCTGTCTCGACCACCGCTGCCGAGCGGCCGCCGTCCTCGGGCGCAGTATCGGATTCTGCCACTCGTCCGTCGGCTTCGGCCGAAGCGTCTGTCGACTCCGATGGTTTGCTGTCGGATGCCAGTGTGTCGGTTTCGTTCGAGGGTGTCGCTGACTCGTTCCCCTGCTCGCTGAACACAGCGTTTGCGAACGCCTCGCGGTTCGCCCAGTCGAAGCCGTCGATGCCGTTGACGCGATTGCTCACAGTCGAGGCAGTCACGTCGAGTTTCTCCGCGAGATCTCGCTGGGATGCGGTGGGGTGTTGCTGAATCGACCGGAGCGTCTCTCGCTCTGTCGAGGATAGGTCTTCGGGGGCGGGGTACGATTGTGACTCCGTTGCCGAGTCACTCGGCGACTCATCAGATTCGTCAGATTTGTCAGACGCGTCTGTCTCGTCGGTCTCAGCTGGGTCACCGTGTTCTTCGAGGACCCGCTCGACCAGTTCCGCTGTCGCGCTCGGTACTTCGGCCGCAAGCTCTGCGATGGACGCCTCAGGGTTCTCGGCAGCGACGTCGAGTATTTGCTTGTGACGCATCGATTTGGGGGCCGTTCGGCCGTTCGTTGATTTACTCATTGGTATCACCACGTAGGGAAGGGACCGCCACCCAATCCCCCAATCTGATATACGTTTGACTGAAACCAACGGAATTGTCAAAAGCTTTTGGTTAGAAACAAACATTAATTAACATGTCATTCAGTCCGACAGTGCCTGGGTGCGAATACCACAGCGTGTGTAGCGCAGGGAGACTGCTCTATTCCGGGGCGAACGAGGGACCGTCGGTCAAAACAGAATCTGAGTCTTCTGAAGGCATTTATTCCATGCGAGGCAACGCGGAGCCATGTACCGTCGTCGCGTTCTGGCACTCTGTGGACTGGCTATCACCGGCGCGGGATGCCAGGGTGAGACTGCTGACACCGAAACGGTGGCGCCGGTCCAGTCGCCGGCCGTCAGCGAAACCGACACCGGGCCGCCGCCCGCGGTGACGATCACGGACTCGGTAGTGACGCCCGGTGTCGTGGTTCCCGGCACCGACTCTATCGATGTCCAGCCGGCCGACGGCCAGTTTCTCGTGCTGACAGCAGTTGTCGAAGGTTCGGGAACAGACCGCGCCGCGTTCTCGCTCAGATTTGACGGGTCGACCTACAGCCCAGAGACGTTCAGAAACGGGCTGTATCGCGATGGCGAATGGGGCCGACAGTTCACAGAGGCCGGTGGGCCACTTGTCTTTGACCTCCCTGAAACCGGCGCAGCCAGCGACGCCAGACTATCCTGGCCCGGCGGGGAGTGGACGCCGCCGGAGACAGTTCGAGCCAGACTCGAAGCCCCGTTGCCATCATTCGACGTTGCCCTCGACGCACCAGAGCGCGTCACTGAACCAGCCACGCCGACGCTTGAGATAACAGTCACGAACACGGGCGATACCGCGGGTCGGTACGTCCTCGCACTCAACCGAACCGGCCCGCGCGTCGCCTACGCCCCCGCCGGCCGGTTTGACGGAGAACTGCAGCCGGGGGAAACAGAGAGTATTACACTTGATGGCAAGAGCCCCTACGTCGACGATACGGAACCGCGCGAAGTCACGTATCACCTTCGGGCCCCGGACAGTCACAACGACGCGACACACCGAATCAAGCCGGTCGATGAGGAACCCGCGACCGAATCGTAGGGACCCGTCGCGTTCGAGACCAGTCTGTGCGTATCGAGAAGTAACCAGACGGCCTCGCGCTGGCGCAGGAGCGCCGCCTCAGACCCCTTCGAGGTCGGACCGGTACTCGTTGATCTGGTCGTCGGCGTCTTCGATGGCCCCCGTTACGTCTTCCGCGTCACCACTGCTGAGGTCGTTGAGCGCCGACTGGATGCGGGCGAGTCGACCGTGGTCCGGGCCGTGTTCGTCGGTCGCGAGGGTGTCAAGCTGCGCGGCGAGTTCTGCGAGGCGCTCGCTCGCTTCGTCGCTGTCAGTGTCTTCGGCCGCCGATTCAAGCAGTTCACTCGCAGATGCGAGTTCGTCGCGTGTCATACGTGGCAATTTACAGATGGGGACTAAAACGATTCGGCTTCCCGGAGCGGGTTTATTCGAATAAACAGTGGGAGTCCGGCAGGCTGGCATAACAGTCTCGTGTACGACTAGCACGATAGCCATGACCGGCGGCCGGCACCACGGGCAAGTTTTAGGCCACATCCGCTCGCAGACGTGCCATGGCAAAGTTCCTCTTCTGTTCGCTGGACGCAGCACTCATCGGCGACATCGCCTGGCAGGTTGCCAAGGAGGGCCACAGCGTTCGGTA
>NZ_AOLQ01000011.1 GCF_000337775.1 Haloarcula vallismortis ATCC 29715 | reverse complement strand
GTGCAGAACGAGGGTCGAGATTTTGTATAGCGATATACGATATACGTTTCCTTGTAGTGCGGAATTCCGGCGCTAAGAGACTCCAGAACCTCGAATTCTCCCGATGGGACGAATACAGAAAGTGGTCCTGATTATGCCAATAATCACGACCACTTTGAAGTACCCCGACGCCGTCGGTGGAGCACAAATGCTGGAACCGCCTCACGACGACACTTCCCCTGGGGTAGAGCCACCGAGACTGGGCCCGCAGGACGGTGGAGGATCGGTCGATGCCTGACAGGGCCCTATCAACGCCACTCGACGACAGCTTCGAGCGCTACCTCCAGGACAAGGGGAAGGGCCGCGGTGGCGACGGCGGGAACTATCGACGAAACGCTGCACGCGAACTCAAGCGGTTCGCCGAGTGGGCCGCCGGCGACCGTGGCGATAACGACTGGACTGGGATAGTCCCCAACGACGTCGACCGGGAGCCGACCTTCGACGATCTCGACGAACGCGTGTTCCGGGAGTATGCCCGGCATCTCGGTGGAAATCGGGGACTCAAGCAGAACACGGTACAAACCTATTACCGCTATATCTCTGCGTGGTGTGGCTGGTGCGTCAACGAAGGATATCTCGAAGCGCATTACGCGCAGCGGGCGAGTGCGATGGCGCCGTTACCGGAGGACGACGGCCGTAAGCCCGGCGACCAGCAGGCCTGGACGTCCGAACAGCGCCACGCCCTCACCCGTCACGTCGACGAACGGGCCCGCGACGCCGTCGAAGTGTACACGACACTCCCGGAGGATACTGACCCCCTCGACAAGCAGCGAGCGCGCTACGAAGCGCTGAAGGCGGCTCGTGACCGGGCTCTGGTGTTCGTCCTCGCGTACACAGCTGTCCGCGTCGGAGAACTCCTCCGGGATCCGAACGACCCGCGCCGGCGCGGCGTCCGCTGGGAGGACCTCTCGCTCGACGACGGGAGTATGGACGTCTACCGGAAGAAACAGCAGTGGGACGCCGCGAGTCTCCCCGACCCGGTGATCTCGCCGCTGCGGAGCTATTGGAAGCTGATGGAGCCGCCGACGGAGCGGTGGCCCGTGTTCCCGACGTTCGACCAGCGAACACTCGCAGAGCTCGTACAGGAAGAGCTAGCCGAACGCGGGGAACGCCCGGAGGCTATCACCGAGCGACGTGAGGAGTACGCTCGCGACCTACTGCTAGCGCTCGATGAGAATATCCGGCCGCCGTCAATCACGACGGACGGCGCACGGTCGATTCTTCAGCGACTCTCGGAGACCGCCGAAATCGACATCGACCATCCGAAACACGACTATCTCGCACCCCACGGCGGTCGCCGCGGGATGGGCGAGGTGCTGGTCCGCGCGTTCGGATATACGGTCGCGGCTCGGTATCTCGATAACTCCGAAGAGATGGTTCGAGAGCGCTACTCGCACATCGAAGCTGGAGAGTTAGGGGATGTCGCAACAGAGGCGCTCAACGAAATCGAACCACGAACTCAGGGGTAATCGACTGAGATTACCTCCCATCTCCTGCTCGACGAGTCCCTTCGTAAAGGGCCGGTAGGCCGAGAGGGAGGGCTAGTATCCCGAATCCGATGAGCGCGTACTCGGTTCCGCGTGTTCGGTCGACGATGAGAACCGTCGCGATGACGCCAAGAAGTGCGATCACGTACGCTGCGTTGCTCCAAAGGATATCGTAGGTCGAACAGTACAGCCAGCAAACGAACGTGTAGGCCGGGGCGTTCCAGGTCGGCGGATACAGCTTCGGCCAGAAGAACCGGCAGTACGAAGTCCAGCCCAGCATCGCGATGGTCGGCAACCCAACGAGCCACACTGCGGCCCCACGCTCCGAGTGGCCGTATCGCCGATATCCCGCGAGAAAGAGGGCGGGGAAGCAGAAAACCCACAGCCAGATACCGATAGTGTAGGTCACTGGCCAGTGCTCGATTCGGGGCTGCTCAATTGGCGATTGTACTGACTCGGGAAGCGTCGCCCATGGAAACGAGGGATCGGGAACTGGATTCGTGAGGAACGCGACGAGGCAGAGTCCAGTACCGACGAGAAGTCCATACAGTCCCAGCGTTGTGTATCGGTCAAGCCACGCTGGAAGTGCCGGACGCGCTGTCCCGTGGAACTGGTCTGATATGCTGGTCATCAGCTTTGTCGAATCGGGATCAGGTATCTCGTTCAAGCGCCTCCCGTCGCTGTTCGTATTCCTCGTCCGTCAGCTCGCCGCGAGCGTAGGCGAGACGGAGTTCCTCGAGTGCCTGGTCTGGGTCACTCGTGGTCTCCGTGATTGCGCGGTAGACGAGATACCCACCACCGATGAGGGTGGCGAGGAACAGGAGTTGCATCACGATGCCGACGACGAACATCCAGCCTGACATCGTTCCGTCACCCCACATTCCACCGCCCCACATCCCGCCCATCATCGGGCCGAATCCCATCATCCCGAAGCCCATGAAGAACAGCGGGAAGATGAATACGGCACCGATGATAACGAGGAGGAGCGTAACAAGTCGCGTATCGTCTGTTTTTGTCGGCATAGTGTGTTTCCTCCGTGAGATCGGGTCTCAACTAATACTACGTACTGACTATTCAATGCGATTGTGCCTTGGACCTACGCTTTCTGCCACCCGGTTTTCTTTTGAATCCCTACTTACCAGGGTTCTGAACCGAACTATCTGAAGGAAAACTGCAAAAGATGATCCCTTCGAAATGATACCTATGGTCGCGACGATGACTGATGGCATCCTTGAAGCCCTGCGCATCGGTGTTGGCTTCCTGTGGACGGCGGCGTGGGCGATCATTATGGGGCTCACTGTCACGAGCCTCGTCCAGGTCTACGTCTCCAAGGAACGAATGGCTCAGGTCCTCGGCGACGGTGATCTCAACGGCCTCACCAAAGCCACCGTTTTCGGAGCGGCGAGCAGCGGGTGCAGTTTCGGCGCCGTCGCAATCGGGAAGGGGCTGTTCAAGAAGGGGGCACACGCGGTGAACTTTCTCGCTTTCATGTTCGCGTCGACGAACCTCATCGTTGAACTTGGTCTGATGATTCTGATCCTGCTGGGCTGGGAGTTCCTTCTTGCGGAGCTGCTGGGTGGTCTCATTCTCATCGTCGTGATGGCCGTTATTGTCCATCTCACACTCCCCGAGAATCTCTTCGATGAGGTCCGGGCGACGCTCAACGAACGCGATCAGGAAGCGGGGATTACCGAGGACCCGACCTGCGGGATGGAAGGCAAAGACGAGTACACCCTCACCACTGACGGCGGCGAGACACTGGAGTTCTGCTCGGAGGGCTGTATGGAAACGTACCTACAGGAGGCGTCCAGCCGCGGGGGGTGGCGTGAGGAGTTGCGGTCGTGGGGTGGCTGGTACAAAGTCGGGAACCAGTTCCGCAAGGAGTGGTCGATGATCTGGAAGGACGTCATCGCCGGCTTCCTCATCTCGGGGTTCGTCATCGTCTTCGTCCCGCAGTGGGTCTGGAACACGCTGTTCATCCAGGGTGACGGCCTGCTCGTGACCGCCGAGAACGCGATTATGGGCGTCGCTATCGCCGTCATCAGTTTCGTCGGGAGTATGGGCAACGTCCCGTTCGCCGTCGCCCTCTGGGGTGGCGGCATCAGCTTTGCCGGCGTCATCGCGTTCGTCTATGCCGACCTCATCACGATACCCGTACTGAACGTCTACCGGAAGTACTACGGCTGGAAGATCATGCTGTACATCCTCGGCGTCTTCTTCGTCACGATGGCGTTCACCGGCTTCCTCATGGAGCTACTGTTCGACGCCTTCGGCATCGTTCCCGACCTGGCCGGCGGAGAGACGGCGACCGAACAGACGTACTTCGAACTCAACTACACGTTCTACCTCAACCTCATCGCCTTCGCGCTTTCGGGCTTTCTCCTCTATGTATACAAGAAGGGCCTCGGTGCTCCCGGTCAGTACCGAGACCCGGTTTGCGGGATGCGGACCGACGACGGCGGGCCATCGGCGACACACGACGGCGAAACGTACTACTTCTGCTCGCAGACTTGCAAGGAGACCTTCGAGGAGGACCCCGACGAATTTGCCACCGGACATCCGATGGTGATGGAGGGACACGACCACTGACGAACGTCTCGCCGAAGATCAACGGTTGACAGCGGACTCTCTTGACCGGTGAGGACTGGAATCCAGATTTAATGTACCCCCGTTTGAAATCCGACTGAATGTACGACCGAATCTTACTGTCGACCGACGGTACCGTCGCGTCTAACGAAGCTGCAACGCACGCACTTGAGCTCGCAGCCGCCCACGACGCAGTCCTTCATGTGCTCTACGTCGTCGACGAGGACGTCGTGACTGCGTACAGCGGCGACGAGTACGTCGACGAAGCCGAAGGCCCTGAACACGGCCTCGAAGAACACGGCGAGGAGACGCTTGCAGCGCTCCGGCGCCGAGCGTCGGACGTCGGTGTCGACGTTGAGACGACGATGCAACAAGGGCGCCCCGCTGAGACGATCGTCGACCACGCAGACGACTGTGACGCGGACCTGCTCGTACTCGGTACCAAACGCCGGCCGGATGAATACCGTGCGCTGCTCGGCAGTGTCACCGACCGCGTCCTCCGATTGACGACCCGTCCAGCAACCGTCGTGAAAACCGAAGTCAGCGAGTAAGGAACGACCGAACGCTACCGTTCATCGTCAGGGGTGAGCCGAGCGCGGCGGCGATCGAATTCCTCATCGTCGATCTCGCCGCGGGCGTACCGGTCTTGGAGGACAGCGAGTGCGCTATCCTCGGAGCCTCCGTTCGATCGTGACCCTGTTGCCAACCTGTAGACGAGATAGAGGGGGAGGGCGACGAGGAGTGCCATCCACAGGAGACCGACCAGCATCATCCCCCAGCCCCAGGCACTCCACCCGGCCATGTGGCCGCCGTTCCACATTCCGTCGTGCCAGCCCCACATCATTGCGTCGGGGACGGCCGCGTGCGTCAGCGCCATCCCGCCGACGACGGCCAGTGAGAGCGCACCGATGACGATGAGTCCCAGAGAACGAATTCCGCGTGCTTGTATTGGATTTTGCATTATTGTACTTCCGAAAGAGCTCGGCGTGATTAGCCGAGGATGTATTCGAGGGCAGGGTAGCGCTCGACGAGCGCCTCGCCACCAACCTCGTACTGTTCGATGTACTGATCGAGCCCCAGGATGCGGCCCGCAGCGAACGCGGCGACCGCGAGGAACACGAGCATGTACGCGAAGTCCCCGTTGATGAATCCGTGCCCCATGTCCCAGTTCCCGAAGTAGAACATGAGCATCATGAGCGCGCCGAAGAACGCCGCGAGGCGGACGAACGCGCCGACGAGCAGGCCGAGGCCGATGAACAGCTCGCCCCACGGGACGGCGACGTTCGCGAACTCGACGAACCACGGCGTACTACCCATCCACGCGAACATCCCCGCGAGGGGGTTGCCGTTCGTCGCCGCGACGTTCGAGAGGTAGCCGCCCGCCGCGAACTCGCCGGTAATCTTCGTGAACCCGGAGTACGCGAACGCATACCCCATCATGAGACGGAGCGCCAGCACGAACCACGCGCTGAGGCTGTGGACTTTCCCGCCGACGGTCAGCCCGCCGACTTTGCTCTCGAGCTGGTTCATACCGGAGTCGAGTGTGGACATAATTATTGCACCTTCAACTATCAGTAGGCCGGGAGAGAGCATATAACGGCGAGCCGGCGTTCTGAGTCAGAAAATCGGCGGGCTATATTACGCTCCTGTCTCGAGTAGGGAGATGTGACCGAGGAGTCCGACCCGGCGGAAATCTTCGCCACGCTCGACGACGAGTACGCTCGTAACATCCTCGTGGCGACGAAGACCGACCGGCTGTCCGCGAAGGAACTCAGTGAGGAATGCGATATGTCGCGCCCGACCGTTTCGCGCCGTGTCACGCACCTCGTTGAGCAGGGCCTCCTCGAAGAGTACACGCACGTCGACCCAGGAGGACGACACTACAGCGAATATGAGGCGCGCCTCGAACGCGTCGAAGTCCTCCTGCAGGCCGAGGGCTTCGATGTCCAAATCGACGTCCGGCCGGACCCCGCCGACCGGATTACGACTATCTTCGAGGAGATGCGGGGAGACTGACTCATGGAACACACGTTATTCGTCATCGGCAAACTGTTCACGACTGCGCTGGCGCTGGTCATCGCATATCAGGCCTATCGCGGGTACCAACGGCATCACACGCAGTTACTCCTGTACGTCGCCGCCGGATTCGCATTGGTCGGCCTTGGCGGCCTCCTCGAAGGCGTCCTCTTCGAACTCCTCCAGGTGTCGATCTTCGAAGCGGGATTCGTCGCAGCACTCGTCACCGCAGCTGGGATGTTGTCGATCCTGTACGCGCTGTATGCCCCGAATCCCTGAGTATCCGGGATGTCCATTCGAAAAGCGGTCTCTGTACGTCGTGCCCGGTTCGACCCCGCTACTGTTTGGACTCTCCTCGTTCTCGATAGTGTAGGATCGCAGCGGGGA
>NZ_AOLQ01000010.1 GCF_000337775.1 Haloarcula vallismortis ATCC 29715 | reverse complement strand
GAGTCCGTATCTCTAGCCATGCAACTCTGGAACGATGGCTACTGATCAGCCCCGGTGTTGAAGTCTTCTATAGCCGCCCTATGGGATGAGCTTGATTTCCTACGAAAGCAGGAAATTTAGACCACATTTCTCTACATCGCACCATCAAATTGGGCTCCCAATAGGAAATGTCGTGAGGCAGGAAAAGAAATATATTCTCAGCCTTTCGTCGACGAGTGAAATGCTCGCATTGCATTGGCAGAGTCTCGCATCGGCACGATCAGACTGGAAACCGTACCGAATGAATACGTTGGTGAGTCCTGAATGAACTATATTTACACTCCCAGAAAGTTAGCAAAGAATCTTGGCCCAGAGAGCAGGGAGGCCGGGTACGTCTATATTACTGGTGATATGTTGAATGAGTCTGATATTGATCTTAGCTTTGACGGAGATGATAAACTAACCTGTGTTGATCTGTCGTTCAGTTTTGACCAAGAGTTGTTCGAGGCCGATGATACCGAAGTTTTAGAAGACGCTTCAATGGTGTTGTTCGCAAAGGTGCCTCGAGAACAGCTTTCCCAAGAAGCACTCCGGGAGATTGGCGAATCTCCAACTATCGACAAGTAATTCACTCGTGTGGGTACTTCCTCCCACAAAATACTGAGTATGTCCAAAATTACGGCATAACAGTAGTTGCGAATACGGTTCTTTATTCAGTGGTAGGGGTGAAACGCCCGTTCAGTGCATATGCGTATCGCCCGGATGAGAGTCCGGAATGCGTACGAATCTGACTGGCTATCTGAAGTTATAGACAGTAAAAAGCTCACCCTCGCCCCACTCGGTTATTTCAGGTTGAATACTTTGACAGCGACCCTGACTGGTGTACCTGAATCGATGTTGAATCGGTACACGTCGTGGTCATCGTAACCCGCCAGCTCTGTCTCAAATTGCTTGTGACTCTTCGTCGCCTTCTCCGCCTTCCCACGTATCTCGTCGAACCTCGCTCTCCTAGAGAACATCATCAAACACGCATGCGAATCCCGGACCGTTAGATTCCTCAAGAGCTGGTCCATAGCGTCTACGAACTGAGCCTGGCCAGACCAGAACTTGCACTCTGCAACGAATAGATTCCGGTTTTCGTACGGAAGAAGAATATCAGTTTTACCACTTCGGTTGAAAGACTCGCCCTGTGCAATCCCGGCGTAGTGTGAGTTGATCCCTGCGAGAAAAATATCACGGAGGGACTCCTCATCCAGATCTCGAACCCTTTCAGCAGATCGTTCAATATTCACTCCCAGATCATCGATAATCCCGAGAATCTCCAAATAATGATTGTCTGGAACAATATCCGGAGAACTGCTGTCCTCAAGCTTCGGAAGCTCAATACTCCGCTTCTTCTCAGGGACTACGAACCCCTGACTTCCAGAACCACCTGTATCGACACCGAGATCCTCCATAACCTTTGTCTTGGTTTCAACCTCGCCTCGACGCCGTTCAATCGCTGAACGAGCTTTGTTTTCAAATTTCTCCCGCATCTGCCTGATGTCGGAATTGAGGTTCCCAACCCACGAGCGGACATCATCCTTCCAATCCTCGATATCAGAGTGAAGTTCCTCTTTCACCTCTTCCGCATCCCGGTTCTGCGTCCGGAAATCAAAGTATCTCACAACCTCGCTCTTTCTGAGCTTGTCGTACAATGGAGGGCTGAAATTGTAGCTGCTAGGCTTGTAACGGAATAGTTTCTTATCTCCGCCAAACTGGAACTTTACCTTCAGCCTCTCGCATTTCCTAGTCGGTGTGCCTCGACCGGGGGTTGGAATCCCAGTTCGGTCTTCAACTTCTTTCTCAACCTGTCCTCCGTCCTTTTTGATAACGTCGTGAAGTTCGATCTGAGAAGGAGTATATTTTGAAGAGAAAATTATCGCTAGAGAGTCCGTACTGTTCTCATCCAACTCTTCCGAGGTAAGCGATGAGATCTCGTCCTTCATCTCTTCCTGCTTCTCTCTTTTCAGGTCGAGGAAATTGTAATCACAGAATAGAGCACTTCGATTCCTTGCCATTACCGAGAAACTCACCGGTCCAACATATTGGTACTTTCCCCCCGCTATGAACTGCTGGCCGATATCACTGATTAGTCAACTCCCTGTACGTACCAATCCGGTCGTTTCAGTTCCATCTACTCGTCTGAATAAAGAAATCGCGCTAGCACTACTACAAAATATCCTTCCAATCACGCTATGAGGATGTTACTGATTAGTGTTTGAGGTGCCCTCGTATGACTTACGACAGTTCGTTCCCCGCTGGTCATCTACTGGCTCATACCACCATGCGTTAAATGCACGATCGAGTTCATTGACGACACGCTGTGGGAGTTCTGATATAACGGAGACATTTGTTTCGAGAGAATTGAATGAGGTTCCGAGAACCCAGCCACGGAGCCGATCACCGTTTGTGAGGATAAATCGATCATGCAGTGGGGTACCTGATGGGCTACCATCGTCATCAAGGAGGCGGAGGAATTCAATTTGGCGTCCAGCAGCTTCCCAAGATTGGAGTTTGGTTGTTAGTTGCTGAGTGTCGATCGGTTCTGTGGTGATTCCCCAGACTTCGGTATCCTCCTCAATTTCCTCTATAAAATCGATGATGTGGTCATCATCGAGGTATGGATCAACAACTTTGACGACGGGGCCGAACTCTGTTTGTATCGACGTCAAGGCTTGGGCAACAGTAAGTTCGTCCGCGTCAGTGCACCATCCACGAGACGTTTGTTGACTGCCGAATTCTATCCGCCGTTCGTCCCAGATATGTCGTCCAACGATCATGCTCATACCTGGTTGATCTGTGGGCGCATCGTAATGCAGTGCTGGAGGTCCAGACTCAGATTCCCTCTCCAATTCGGAACCCCCAATCTGGATGTTCGTCGTTATAATTCGCATCAATGGAAGTTCAGTCCAGTCAATCGTTATTCCGTCTTTCACGAGACTAATACGGACTTCTGATGCACCCGGAGTCAAAGGATCTAAGCTTCCAATATCGGCGAGATCAACAGTGAACTCATGATTTGAAGTACTGACCTCTAGAGGGATTTCCGAGGAGGAATTTGGTGGTTCTCTCTCATCCTGACTGCGTTGCTGTAATTCGTCGAAATGAGTCGATATAGACCAAATCGAATCTCCATACTCACGCCACTCAGTCGTAATAAATAGTGATTCAGTACTCAAGAGGGCAGAATCAATTTCGAGCTGTGGTGTATCATCAGCTGTAAGTTTTATTCGCTGATCTTCTAGTATGAGAAGTACGTTTCCACGATAGTCTGGATGCTTATCTAAATCAATACCCGAAAGTTCATTGATCTCTTTATGGAGTTCGCTCTGAACTTCGGTTGAGCAAGTCGGAACACTCGACTCTTCTACCCACCCCTCTACACGAAGCGCTGATCTATCTGTCCCCCATCGATTTTTGTCGCCAGAATAAGTTCGTTCAATACGAATATCTCCTCTCCGTGAGGACTGGTATTCTACATCGCCTAGTGCGGTTTCTGTTATCTGGGCTGGCCTGCTGAGTGAGGTTTCCTCCGAAGGCAAGTAGTCATTCACATTATTGAGCGGGCGCGTTTCACAGACTACATAATATCTGTCCTGTTGGTCTCGGATCTCCTCTTCGGGGATTGAAGAGCTTGTTAGAAGTGAAAAGTAATGCTTCCAGTCGTTTTCTGTACTTACCCACGCCTGCAAATACGACAATGATGAGTCCGCTTTGAGGCGTTCTTCGACCCACTGTTGGACTTGGTCAGGCATTGAACGAATCCATTAGAGAGAGAAACATAAGGCCTCATATCCTTTTGGCCCAACCGATTCCTACGTCCCGACTGATATTTATGATAAGCCCAGTTCTAGAATGGATTTCTGAGGGTTCTGCTACACTCTTCCGGTCACAAACCTCATTTGGAACGCTCCCGCTAAGCCAATATATAAGTGGAAGGAATA
>NZ_AOLQ01000009.1 GCF_000337775.1 Haloarcula vallismortis ATCC 29715 | reverse complement strand
ATCCGTTTTTGCGAGTTTCAGGGCGCGCCGACGAGGACAAACGTGCTCTCAGTATCGCCGTTGTGAATCGTCCGCTCAGCCGCAGGCGGGAGTCTAATTGCGTCGCCCGCTTCGAGGGACACCTCTTCGCCGTCAACCGCGACAGTAGCTGCTCCCTCAACGAGGACGTACACCTCCTCGTGGCCTTCGTCGGCATGATCGTGCGGTTTGCCGGTCCAGCCGGGTTCACAGTCGAGGATGGTGACGCCGACCTGCTCACAGTCCAGGGGGCCCCGGAGGAAGTGCATGGCGTCGGCGACCGGTTCCACGTGGGTGTAGTTGACTTTCGTGTATGACACATCCACTAGTGTCGCCGGCCGGCACAAAATAAGTTGTTGTGAATCCAAAAGGAACGGACGAAGGTGCGGATACCGCTCCCGCGCTGGGCATTACCACTGATTAGATGCGGCCCAGCGGCCGGCTAAACATCAATTGAATGCCGGGAGCGTTGCGTGCGGAAACACCCGGAATCATCACTTACTTGGTTGTCAGGAACGTATCACAGATAGCTTGGAAGGGTGGCTCAGTGGTAGAGCGCTACCAACCAACATGCCAGAATCGGTTGGTGGTTACCCCGCAAAGGGCTCCGCGTGGTTCAACTCCCGCCCCTTCCATTTTCCGTTATTCACTGTCAGCGAATGCAACCGGCTTCGGGTGTGTCACACTGGCGGATCAGGCCTAATTGTTGGGTTGTCTAGCAGTATTGCAACACCGTGGGGGCAGCCAATAGCTATGTGTGAGTCTCGGTGTAGGAGCCGATGGCTCACAGGAAGTGGAAAGGTAAGGAATGTGGGGGTGGGGGGTGGGGGTGGTGCGGCACCAGTATGGTGCCTATCTGGATTAACGGCGGGAGCTGTATAAAAAGCCACCGCCGGAATTATCAGACTTGATTTTCGGTAGAGCGTCAGCACCGGACACCACGCCATCAGTGTCAAGAACAACAGCGACATGTCGCAGTTCCGCCCAGTTACTTGTGGGTAAACAGCACGACGTTCCCGTCATTAATAGTCGTACAGAGGTCCATCTCGAAGTCGAGGTTGAGAGAGGTGAACTCCTGCTTGCAGACGACCATATCGTCGAACGGTTTCTCGCAGGACGGACAGGCCACGGCCGTCGTGTTCTGATAGGAAGCGATTGCCTCGTTGTCCTCGCGCGGCGTCAACGACGAGAGGAGTTCGTCAAAATCGTCCATGTTCGGGCAACCGCGGGCGCACGGCATAAATCATACGCCGCCCGGCACCGAGGTATTAAAGTTAGCTTGTGGTAATACAATTACAATGACTTCTCCCGGTGGCGGCACACGCTTCGCACTCGTCGCAGGAACCACAGAAACCGCTAGTCGAGCGGGTATCAGCGCCGCTGGAGCCGATCCCGAACTCATGTCAGTAACGCCTGCGGCGGATGCGGAGTTGGTGGCATACGGCAGTCCGGTCCGGACGAGCGTGACACCAGTCAGTCCGAGCGGCTGTCCAACGCCGGCGCTGGCGACACGGGCTGTCCGGGAAGTCCTGGGATTTGACGCTACGATTGTTGACGGCGGACTGGCGGAGCGAACGGGAGCGCCAACGGTCTCTGTCGGCGCGCGCCCGGGAAAGGACATCGCGGAGCAGGACCCAGTACCGACGGCTCACGGGGCGTTCGCGGCCGCCCGACAGCTCGGTCAGGCGCTCCCGGCCGACGAGCTCTATCTGGGTGAGACTATTCCCGGCGGGACGACGACAGCGCTGGGCGTCCTTCGGGCATTGGGCGAGAACGGGATGGTCTCCTCGTCCCTTCCAGAGAACCCCACGGAACAGAAAGAGAAACTCGTCACACAGGGACTCAAAGCCAGTTCGTTGTCACCGGGTGACGCCGCAAACGAACCGAAGCGGGCGGTCCGCCGGATGGGGGACCCAGTGCTGGCCACGCTCGCTGGGCTGACTGCAGGAGCTGTCGAGAGCGATACCGCCGTGACGCTGGCCGGCGGCAGTCAGTGTGTCGCCGTCGCTGCACTGGTCCGCCACGGCGGTTACGAGGGGCCGCTCGGTCTGGCGACGACGAGCTACGTGGCTAACGACGAGAGCGCCGACGTGCGAGCCTCGGCTCATCGGCTCGATCTCGACCTGACGGTGACGGACCCCGGCTTCGACCGGAGCGACCACGTCGCAATGGAGCGGTTCGTCGCCGGCGAGGCCAAGGAAGGGGTCGGGATGGGCGGTGCGCTGGCGCTGGCCGACCGCGCCGGCATCCCGATGGCAGAGGTCCGGGACCGCTTTGCGACCCTCTACGACGACCTGATCGGCGACGCCCCCGCAGCGACGGCCGAGGAGGGGCCGTGACGATGGATGGCGTCGTCCTCGCCGGCACAAGCTCCGGCGTCGGCAAGACCGTCGCAACGCTGGCGACCCTGACAGCGCTCGAAGACGCCGGGTATCAGCCCCAGCCAGCCAAAGCAGGCCCGGATTTCATCGACCCGAGCCACCACGAAGCGCTCGTCGACACGCCCTCGCGGACGCTCGACCCCTGGCTCGCTGGCGAGGACGGTATGTGCCGGACCTACTGGCGCGGCACGGGTGACATCTGCATCGTAGAGGGCGTGATGGGACTCTACGACGGGACGAAAACGTCGACGGCAGCCGTTGCCGAAGGGCTGGACCTCCCAGTCGTTCTGGTCGTGGACGCGAAAGCCGGTATGGAGAGCGTCGCCGCGACGGCACTGGGGTTCGCACAGTACGCCGACCGCATCGGCGTGGACATCGACGTGGCCGGCATCCTCGCACAGCGCGCCCACGGTGGCCGACACGCCGACGGCATCAGAGACGCACTCCCGGATGACCTCACCTACTTCGGCCGGATTCCGCCGATGTCGGACCTGGAGATTCCCGACCGCCATCTCGGGTTACACATGGGCTCTGAAGCCGGGCTCGACCGCGACGCGCTCGAAACGGCAGCGGAGACCATCGATGTCGAGCGGTTGGTCAACGTGGCCCGGACACCGCCAGAGGCCATACCCGAGGAGACGGCCCGCGACGGCTCAGCGACCGACCGCCGGGTCGCCGTCGCACAGGACAGCGCGTTCTGTTTCACCTACCCATCGACACTCGAACGGCTCCGGTCCGAGGCGGCCGTCGAACCGTTCTCGCCGGTCGCCGGCGACCCGGTCCCCGACGCAGACGCAATTTACCTGCCCGGCGGCTACCCGGAGCTCCACGGCGAGGCGCTCGAAACCGGCGGGACGCTCGACGAGATAGCCAGTCGCGCCACGGATGGCGTCCCGGTCTATGGCGAGTGCGGCGGCCTGATGGCGCTGTCAGAGTCGCTGACGACGACCGACGGCGACACCTACGAGATGGCGGGCGTCCTCCCGGCAGAAATTGAGATGCAAGACCGGTATCAGGCGCTCGACCACGTAGAACTGGAGGCGCAGTCAGATACCGTTGTGGCGGCGTCGGGGGAGCACCGCCGCGGACACGAGTTCCACTACTCCGCTGCGACCCTCGGCAGTGACGCGTCATTCGCTTTCGACATGGTTCGAGGCGACGGTATCGACGGCGAACACGACGGGCTGACCGAGTACAACACTGTCGGCACGTACTGCCACTGCCACGGAGAAAGCGGTGTGTTCGACCGTTTCCTTGCAGTGCCCTCGAAGGACAGCTGACAGAGGCCCGCCGTCGGACGCATGGCTGACTGCCCGCAACCTTTTTTTCGGCAGACAGCGTCGTTCTGATAATGAACGAGTTGCGCGACCTGCTCGGAGACCTGGTCGCAGACGTCGATGCCGTGTTCCTGTTTTCCCCGAACGCGTCGTTCTTCGAGGAGTTCGACGACATCGACGAAGAAATCGTCGTCGTCGGCCCGGAGAACACCCTCGATGCGGAGCCGTTCGTCGAGTTACCGATTGATTTCACCGACCTCGAAGGCCGTCTCCGCTTCGGTATCGAGGGCGCACTGGAGCAGGGCATCGTCGACGAGGGTGACGAGGTACTCTGCGTGACCGAAGTGCTGGACGGTGCCGAGAACACGCTCGTGCGCGTTCAGACCAACGATTTCTCGCCCTCCGGCGTGTACGACATGTTCGTTAACTCGCGGGCGGACGCGAGTGTCGTCCGCGACGTCTTCGAGGTCGCTATCGAGCTCGGAAAGAAAGGGCAGAAAGGCAAGCCCGTCGGTGCCCTGTTCGTCGTCGGCGACGCCGGCAAGGTGATGAACAAGTCCCGGCCGCTGTCGTACAACCCCTTCGAGAAGTCCCACGTCCACGTCGGCGACCCAATCGTCAACGTGATGCTCAAGGAGTTCTCGCGGCTCGACGGGGCGTTCGTCATTTCAGACGCCGGTAAAATCGTCTCCGCGTATCGGTATCTCGAACCCTCTGCGGAGGGCGTTGACATCCCCAAAGGACTGGGTGCACGGCACATGGCGGCGGGTGCAATCACCCGTGACACCACGGCAACGGCTATCGTCCTTTCCGAAAGCGACGGGCTCGTACGGGCGTTCAAAGGCGGGGAGCTGGTCCTCGAAATCGATCCCGAGGAGTACTGAGGATGCAGTTCGGCTTCGACTGGGCGACGATCGTCCGGCGGGTGTTCTCACCGCAGGGAACGTTCGTCTTTTCGCTCGTGGTACTGGCTGTCGGCATCGTGCTCGGCTATCTCGTCTGGCGCTCCTCGCGGCGGTTCATGCGCGAACTCGGCGTGCCGGAAGCAGTCGAAGGAACTCCCTTCGAGCGGACGGCGAGGGGGCTGGGCACGTCGACCGTCGGCATCGTCTCGAACCTGGCGGCGCTGTTTATCTACATCACGACGGTCACTGCCGTCCTCAACATCGCCCAGTTGACCGATCCGGAGCTGTACTGGGCCCGTTTCACGTCGTTTCTGCCCGATCTGTTTATCGCCCTCTTTGCCGTCATCATCGGCCTCATCGCGGGCGATAAGGCCAAACTCGTCGTCTCCGAGCGGCTGCGCAGCGTCAAGATGCCCGAGGCGACGGTCATCCCCGAACTCGTCAAGTACAGCATCTTCTATCTGGCCGTACTCATCGCGCTGGGGCAACTGGGCGTCGAGACCCTCGCCCTGCTCATTCTGCTGGCGGCGTATGCCTTCGGACTGGTGTTCGTCTGTGGGCTGGCTCTAAAGGACATCTTACAGGCCGGTGCGGCCGGCATCTACCTGCTCCTGACGGAGCCATACAGCATCGGCGACGAGATCGTTATCGGCGATCGGAGCGGCATCGTTCAGGAGGTGGATGTCCTCGTGACACGCATCGAGAGCGACGGCGAGGAGTACATCATCCCGAACAAACGCGTGTTCAACGCGGGTATCGTCCGCATCCGGAACTAGGGGGTCAGCTCCGCTCGGTCGACGCTTCATCCGAGCCCAGCGGTTCGGCCGGGACGCCGGCGACCGTCGTCTCCGGTGGCACATCGTCGGCGACAAGGGAGTTCGCCGCGACCTGTGCGCCCGCGCCGATCTCGACGCCGGGCAGGACAATCGCGCCCGCGCCGATCATCGCCCGTTCCCCGACGACGACCTCGCCGGTGCGGTACTCCGCCTGCAGGAACTCGTGACACAGCAGCGTCGCGTCGTAGCCGATGATGGCGTGGTCCTCGACGGTGATGAGCTCCGGCCAGAACACGTCCGGCGTCGACTCTAGGCCCCAGGCGACGCCGTCGCCGACGGTGACTCCCAAGCGGGACAGCAGCCAGTTCTTCAGTCGGAGGCTCGGCGAGATGCGACAGACAAGGATGACGACGTAGTTGACCATCACCCGGAGCGGGTGTTTGGCCTCGGGCCACGGGAACAGCGAATTGTACGGCCCGGGCGTCGGATGCTGGGTCAGCCGGTCGTGTCGTGGACCACTCACGTCCGTCGTGTACGGGGCCGCGGTAATCAAACCCGTCGGCTCCGGCGACGGTCCCGGGTACCAGCACCGCCGGAGCCGACAGCCGTTCGTCAGGCTCTCAGCGTTTCCAGAACGTCGGCGTCAGCAACACCATCACGGGGACGATCTCGATGCGGCCGATCCACATCAGCAGGACCATCATTACCTTGCTCGACCGGGCAAAGCCCTCGTAGGTCCCGTAGGGGCCGGCCCGACCAAAGGCCGGCCCGATGTTGAAAAACATCGATGCGGCGGCGCTGAGCGCTTCGAACTCGGTTATCGGCACGCCAGACACCTCGCCATCCACGACAAGCAAGAGCGTGCCGAAAACAAAGAACACCAGCGCGACCAGCGTGTAGGCGTACACGTCCCGGACAGTGTCTTCGCTCACGGCTTCGCTCCCCAGTCGGACCGGCCGGACGCTCTGGCGGTGAGCCGAGACGTTCAGGTCCCGCCAGAACGACTTGGTGACGATGAGCCAGCGCAGCGTCTTGACCGAGCAGGTCGTGCTCCCGGCCATCCCGCCGATGAACATCATGGCGAAGAGGAGGTTCTTGGCCCCGGCCGACCAGGTGTTGAAATCCGTCGAGGCGTAGCCGGTGGTCGTGACGATGGCGGCGGTCTGGAAGACGGCGTGACGAATCGACGCCCCGACACCGCCGATGGCCCCCTGGTCGACCACGAGCAGCCCGGTCACAAGCAGGGAGCCGGCAGCGAGAACCCCCAGGTAGAAACGGAACTCCTCGCTGTCCCGGAGCCGGTCGGTTTCACCCCGAACGAGTGCGTACAGTAGCACGAAGTTCGTCGCCCCGACGATCATGAACAGCGTCACCGCCCACTGAACGGCCGGTGAGAACGCGCCGACGCTCTCGGCCCGCGGGGAGAAGCCGGCGGTCGCGATAGAAGTAAACGCGTGCGCGATTGCGTCAAACAGGGTCATCTCGGGTGCGAGACCGCCGACACCCAACGCGTACAGTATCGCCGCTGCTCCTGCCGTCAGCCCTAGATACAGCTTGCCGAGGATACGGGCAGTCTCCTCGATACCTGGGGTGAGCTTCGTGACGTTCTCCGTCCGCGTTTCAGTCTCCATGAGCTGTGCGCCGGCGACCGAAAGCCGCGACAACACCGCCGTCGCGAGCAGGAGCACCCCCAGCCCGCCGAGCCACTGGAGGACCTGCCGCCACATCAACAGCGCCTGCGAGTGGGCGTCGAAGTCCCGGATGACCGTCGCGCCCGTGGTCGTGATGCCGCTCATCCCCTCGAACAGGGCGTTGACTGGGCTGGCGAACACGCCAGTTCCCTCAATGTACAGCGGTATCGCGCCGACGACGGCGATTGTGAGCCAGGACAGCGACACTGTCAGGAACGCCTCGCGGTCGGCGATGCGGTCACGCGGCAGGCGGGTGAGCGCCGTGCCGACGCCGAGCGCGATCGCTATCGCGACCAGATACGGGAGCGGCGACTCACGATAAATAACGGCGACCACGGTGGGAATCACCAGCGGGACCGCCAGCCACCGCAGAATCGCGCCGAGAACGTTCAGCGACGCCCGCACGTCGACGGTTGTCAGCGCCACCGTGGCTCACCACCTGTGGCCTGGTGTGTTCTGCCTGCTGGTGCCGACAGTACGGGTTCTCAGTCCGCGCTGCAGCGGATGTCGTCCATGTGGTCGATACGCTGCTGGACGAGGTCAGTCTTGCCGATGTCGTGGCGGACGCGAAGGCCTTCCGTGCCGGCCCGCTGGAGCGACGCCTCGGCGATGGCTTCCGCGTCGGCGATTGTTTCGGCCAGCCCCACGACGGCGTAGGACCGGGAGGTGGTCGTGTAAATGCCGTCCTCGCGGTCGTCGACGCTGGCGTAGAACAGCAGTGCCTCTGGGGCCGTCTCCGCGTCGTCGGACTGGTCGCGGTGGTCCGCGACGACCTCCGCGATGACGCCGTCGTCGATAGTCACCTTCGCGCCGGCGTCGGGGTCGGTCGGGTAGCCGTCCGGGACGGCGTACTTGCAGACGGTCGCCATCGGGCGGAACGAGAGCTGTGGCAGGGGTTCCTCGTCGCGTGCGGCGGTCAGCACGTCGAGGAAGTCCGTGTTGAGCACCGGCAGCGTGTTCATCGCCTCGGGGTCGCCAAAGCGGGCGTTGAACTCCACCACGCGCGGGCCAGTCTCGGTGAGCATGAACTGGCCGTAGAGGACGCCTTTGTATCCCTCAAGGGCATCGACCGTCGCACGGAGCACGTCGACGGCGTCCATGTAGTCGTCCTCGCTCATGAACGGCAGGTGGAGGCTGGCGTCGGAGTAACTGCCCATCCCGCCGGTGTTTGGCCCCTCGTCGCCCTCGTAGGCGCGCTTGTGGTCCTGCACCGCCGGGGTCACGCGAAGTTGGCCGTTGGCGACGAACGCCTGAACGGTGAACTCCTCGCCGACGAGGCGCTCTTCGAGCACGACGCGGTCGTAGTCGGAACTGCGGAGATACTCCTTGGCCTCCTGGGCGGTACACTGGTCGCCGATGACGCGGACGCCCTTGCCGCCGGTGAGGCCGGCAGGCTTGACCGCGAGATCACCGTCGTACTCGTCGATGTGCTCGCAGGCGGCGTCCATGTCCTCGAACGTCTCGAAGTCCGGACAGCCGGGGATGTCGTGTTCACGCATGAACCGCCGCTGGAACGCCTTGTCCGTCTCGATACGGGCCTCCTGCTCCTGTGGCCCGAACGTGTAGATACCGGCGTCGTCCAGCGCGTCGGCGACTCCGGCGGCGAGTGCCGCCTCGGGGCCAATGACTGCCAGCGTGGCGTCGACCTCCCGAGCGTACGTCGTCACGGCCTTCGGGTTGGTCGTGTCAAGTGCCTCGAAGCCGTCGGCAAGGGCGACGATACCCGGGTTCCGGTTCCCCGCACAGGCATAGAGGTCCGCGGGCGAGTCCGCGAGCGAGCGCGCAATCGCGTGTTCCCGGCCGCCGCCACCCACCAGCAGCACTGTCTCTGACATACCCGAAGGCCGGATTGGCTCTCACGTAAGTATTGTCTTTTCGCCGGTTTTCGCTGACTGCGACGGTCGTCTCCGTGTCGGTATGTCACTCGTGGCGGGCCGCTGGACGGATACCGGGGACTACTTGTTCCAGTCTCGTGACACCCGGTTGCATGCCCTCTACCCGCCCCTTTGTCGACCCCGTGACAGGAGAACTAAACACGGCCCTGATTCTCTCCGAAGCCGTTCCGCTTGCGAAGCTCATCGGCGTGTTCGTCGCCGGGAGCCTCGTTCCCTACACCATCGTGTTCTTCGGTTCGGAAAGCTCCGTACTGGGTGCGTTGCTAGCCCTCATCGGTGATTTTATCCTCGCAGTCGGAGCCGGAATCGTCCTGCTGTATGTCGTCGCTCGCGGTATCCAGCTGTCGAGCGAGTAGGTCCCGTCGGACCCCTTTTCACCGCGGCGCTCCCAGCCACAGGTATGAGCGACGCCACGGACCCGACAGCCCGAAACCGACTCGACGAGGCGGAGAGTCCGTATCTCCGCCAGCACGCAGACAACCCTGTCAACTGGCAGCCATGGGACGAAACAGCCCTAGAGGCCGCAAAGGAGCGAGACGTCCCCATCTTCCTCTCGATTGGCTACGCGGCGTGTCACTGGTGTCACGTCATGGAGGAGGAGAGCTTCGAGAACGAGGCAATCGCCGAGCAGCTCAACGAGCACTTCGTCCCGATCAAGGTCGACCGCGAGGAGCGCCCGGACCTCGATTCGGTGTACATGAGCATCTGTCAGCAGGTGACCGGCGGCGGTGGCTGGCCGCTGTCGGCCTGGCTCACACCGGATGGCGAGCCGTTCTACGTCGGGACGTACTTCCCGCCCGAAGAGAAGCGCGGCCAGCCGGGCTTTGGCGACCTGCTCCAGCGTCTCGCGGACTCGTGGTCGGACCCCGAGCAGCGCGAAGAGATGGAAAATCGCGCCCAGCAGTGGACCGAGGCCATCGAGAGCGACCTCGAAGCGACGCCGGCCGACCCCGAGGACCCCGCCGAAGACATCATCCAGACCGCCGGAACCATTGCCCACCGCGGCGCGGACCGTCAGGACGGCGGCTGGGGCTCCGGCGGCCCGAAATTCCCCCAGAATGGGCGGTTGCACGCATTGCTTCGGGCTCACGCAGATGGTGGGCAAGAGGACTACCTGAACGTCGTCGAGGAGACGCTGGACGTGATGGCCGACCGGGGGCTGTACGACCACGTCGGCGGCGGCTTCCACCGCTACGCGACGGACCAACAATGGGCCGTCCCGCACTTCGAGAAGATGCTCTACGACAACGCCGAGATTCCCCGTGCCTTCCTCGCCGGCTATCAGGCCATCGGCTCGGAGCGCTACGCGTCGGTCGTCCGGGAGACGTTCGAGTTCGTCCAGCGCGAACTCCAACACCCCGACGGGGGCTTTTTCAGCACGCTGGACGCTGAAAGCGCGCCACATAGCGAGTCGCGGAGCGACTCGGAACAATCGAGCGGGGAAAGCCCGCGAGACGAGCCCGGGGGTGAGACAGAAGAAGGTCTGTTCTACGTCTGGACGCCCGAACAGGTCCACGACGCCGTCGACGACGAAACCGACGCCGAGGTCTTCTGTGACTACTACGGCGTCACCGAGCGGGGCAACTTCGAGGGCGCGACGGTACTCGCCGTCCGAAAGCCAGTAGCAGTACTGGCAGAGGAGTACGAGCAAAGCGAAGACGAGATCACGGCGAGCCTCCAGCGCGCCCTGAATCAGACGTTCGAGGCCAGAAAGGACCGTCCACGTCCAGCCCGCGACGAGAAAGTGCTGGCCGGCTGGAACGGGCTGATGATTCGGACGCTCGCTGAAGGGGCAATCGTCCTCGACGAGCAGTATGCTGACGTTGCCGCCGACGCCCTCTCGTTCGTCCGGGAGCACCTGTGGGACGAAGACGAGCGCCGCCTCAACCGCCGGTACAAGGACGGCGACGTGGCCATCGACGGCTATCTGGAAGACTACGCGTTTCTCGGCCGCGGTGCGCTGACGCTGTTCGAGGCGACCGGCGACGTCGAGCATCTCGCGTTTGCGATGGACCTCGGACAGGCTATCACAGAGGCGTTCTGGGACGACGAGCAGGGGACCCTGTTTTTCACCCCGACCGGCGGCGAATCGCTGGTCGCGCGGCCACAGGAACTGACCGACCAGTCGACGCCGTCCAGCACCGGCGTCGCCGTCGACCTCCTGCTGTCGCTGTCTCATTTCAGCGACAACGACCGCTTCGAAAGCGTAGCCGAGCGGGTCCTCCGGACCCACGCCGACCGCGTCTCCTCGAACCCGCTCCAGCACGCCTCGCTAACGCTGGCGACGGACACTTACGAGCAGGGCGCGCTGGAACTGACGCTGGTCGGCGACCAGTCAGCATATCCGGGCGAGTGGGCGGAAACCCTCGCCGAACACTACATTCCGCGCCGTTTGCTGGCCCACCGACCAGCCGACGACAGCGAGTTCGAGCAGTGGCTCGACGCGCTGGGACTTGACGAGTCGCCGCCGATCTGGGCTGGCCGCGAACAAGTCGACGGCGAACCGACGGTGTACGCCTGCCGGAACTTCGCCTGTTCGCCGCCGAAACACGACCTCGAAACGGCGTTGGACTGGGGCGCAGAAACTGACGACTTGGCGTAAGGGTTACCCCATCGCGGCTTCGATCTTGTCGGCAAGATACACCGCAATAGGGACCGGCTCTTCCTCGACAAAACGGGCGATCTCCTCGCCGTCGTGTTCGACGACGACGGTCGGAATCAGTTCGATGTCGTACGCCTCGACCTGTGGGCCGGTCTTCGAGCCGTCGTCTTCCTTCTCGACTGGGAGGTGGTGGATTTGCTCGGCAGGAACTCCGGCGGCTTTCAGGGCCGCCCCGAAGTCGGGAAGCTGGGCCCGACAGTCCTTACACCAGTCGCCCCCCCAGATCTTATACTCGAACTCGTCGGCGTAGCGTGTGAGAACGTCGACAGTGTCGGCGTAGGCGTCTTCGACCCACACCGGATTCGGCTCCATGGTTTCGAGCGTCTGACTCATAGCTGGCTGTATGTCGTCAGGGGGCTTGAAATCCCCGGCCGTGAATTTACCGTTTCAGACCGCCATCGGCAGGTACATCGGTGTTTCAGCCGAGACAAGGGGACAGACGCGCTATCGGTCGACTGGAACGGTCGTCCGAATGTCCTGCGACGAGCGGCCGATCTCGACGGTGTACGTTCCGGTGTCGACCGTCCACCCGGAGTCGGAGGCGTACCGCGAGAACGCCAGATCGTCCAGCGTCAGTTCCACCGTCTGCCGTTCGCCGGCGGCTAGCTGCACAGCCTCGAACCCAGCGAGTTCGCGCTCCGGGCGGTCGCCTCCTTCGACGGACGGCGGTCGGACGTAGGCCTGAACGACCTCTCTACCCGGCCTGTCGGCGACGTTCTCGACGGGGACTGTGACCGTCTGCTCGGCCGTGGCTTCGGCATCGCCGTACTCGAACGTCGCATACGAATGGCCATGGCCGAACGGGTAGGTCGGGTCCGCGTCTCCGTCGTCGAAGTGCCGATAGCCGACAAAGACGCCCTCGTCGTAGTGGGCTTCGTCGTCGACGCCGGGGTAGCGGCGTTCGTCCCCTGCGGTCGGGTACTCGCTTTCCGGTGCGAACGTCACTGGCAGCCGGCCGCTTGGGTCGCAATCACCGTAGAGGACGGCCGCCGCTGCATCGCCGTCAGCCTGTCCGGGATACCACTGTTCGAGGACCGCGGCTACGTCCTCCCGCCACGGGAGTTCCACGGGGCCGCCAGACCTGACGACGACCACAGTGTTCTCGTTGGCGGCGGCGACGGCCGAGACGAGTTCGTCCTGCTGGCCCGGGAGCGCCAGTGAGTCGCGGTCCCGTGCCTCCGTCGTCGCGTCGCGGACGAACACGACGGCAACGTCGGCGGATTCGGCGGCCGTGACGGCATCGTCGAGTGACGGCTCCCGTTCGGCGGTGTCCGCGGCCGCCTTGTCGGCGTCCTCGTCCTCGCCGACAAACGGCAGCAGGTCAAACAGCGAGACGGACTCGATCTGTGGGACGCCAAACGCCGTCGTGACTGCGCCCTCGGCGCGAGATTCGACCCCTGCAATCGGGGTAACCGAGTGAACCGGCGTCGTCTCGGAGGAGCCCCCACCGCCGAGTTTCGGCTCGTCGATGTTCGGCCCAATAACGGCCACGTCCGCGCCGTCGTCGAGTGGCAGGACACCGTCGTTGTCGAGCAACACGGTCCCGCGGGCCGCCACGTCAGCGGCAATCTCCCGGTGCCGCTGGCTGTCGAGTTCACCCGCCTGACCGTCGCTGTTACCGCCTTCGGCGGCAGTCCGGCCGCCGTCAAGTCGCCCGAAGCGGTCCATCTGTCCGAGAATCCGCCGGGCCATGTCGTCCAGTCGGCCGGCTGGAACATCGCCATTGTCGATGGCCTCTGCGAGCGGATCACCGAACAGGCCCGCGTGCGTCGCGTCCGGGATGCCGTCCGGCCACTCGACGGTGTCGCCATCGGCGGTCTCGTCGGCAGCGGTGTCCTCGGCTCCGGGGGCTGCCACGCCGGGCATCTCCAGGTCCATGCCTGCGTTGGCCGCACCGACGGTACTTTCCAGTCCGTACCAGTCCGAGACGACGTAGCCGTCAAACCCCCACTCACCTTTGAGCACGTCGCCGATGAGGGGCTCGTGGTCGCTCATGTGCGTGCCGTTGACCCGGTTGTACGCCGTCATTACCGACCCGACGCCGGCGTCGACGGCCGCGCGGAACGGCGGGAGATACAGTTCCCGGAGCGTCCGCTCGTCTACTTCAGCGCTGACGGTCGTGCGATGGGTCTCCTGATTGTTGGCGACGAAGTGTTTCACCGTCGCAACAACCTCCTCGGACTGAATGCCGTCGACGAGACTGGCCCCGATGGCCCCGGCGTGGACCGGGTCTTCGGAGAGATATTCGAAGTTGCGACCACAGTGCGGAGCCCGGATGATGTTCACACCGGGCGCGAGCAGCGCGTCCTGTCCGAGCGCTGTCGCTTCACGCCCCATCGCCGCTCCCTGCCGCTGGGCCAGGTCAGTGTCGAACGTCGCCGCCGTCGCAATTGACGCGGGAAAGGCGGTCGCATGGTGACCCTCTGCTCGGATGCCAAGCGGCCCGTCGACGAGACGAAACGGCGGAATCCCGGCCTCGTCGACGCCAGAGATGTATCCCGTTGCTGTGCCCTTCGGGTCAGTTGCGCCACGAACGAGCGCGAGTTTCTGCGTGCGGGACAGTTTTGCGAGTAACGCATCGATGTGGTCGGCGTCGGTCATACCGAAGTTCACGGCCGGGCGGGCCTTAGAGTGTCGACTGGCTACGACGCCATCTCGGACGGTTGGGCTGACTCCGCACTCAGCCCGGAGACGACGAGTTTCGCGCCGCCTGACCGGCTTTCTGTCATCTCGACGTCCCAGCCGTGGGACTCGATGACGTGCTGGACGATGGCCAGTCCGAGGCCGGTCCCTGACTCGGAGCTGGTGACGCCGTGCGTGAATATCTCCTCTCGTTTCTCGGGTGGGACACCGGGACCGTTGTCGCTGATTGTGAACCCCTCGGGAGTGGCGTCGACGCGTATCGTCACTCCTGCGTCATCCCGGCCCACATTGTCGTCGGCCCCGGGCCGACCGCCTGTGGAGCCATGCTCCACGCTGTTCCGAACCACGTTCTCGAACAGTTGCAGGAGCTGGTCGCGGTCGCCGATAATCTCTCTGTCGCCGTCAATCTGCAGCGTCGCCTCGCCGGTGTCGACGTGACCCCAAGCCGCCTTCGCCAGCGCCGAAAGGCGTATCTCGACCCGGTCGGTCGTCTTTTCGTCGCGGGCAAAGGCAAGCACTTCGTCGATGAGGTTGCTCATTCGTTCGTGGGCTTTCTCGACGCGGTCGAACTCCTCGGGGTCGTTACGTTCCCGCGCCAGCGCCAGCCGGCCGGAAGCCACGTTCAGCGGGTTCCGCAGATCATGTGAGAGGACGGCGGCGAACTGGTCAAGCTGCTGGTTCCGGCGTTCGAGTTCTCGCTCCCGCTGCTTTTGCTCGGTGATTTCGTGGACGAGAAAGACGCGCCCGACCAGCGTATCGCGGGAGTCGTACAGCGGCGTGAGCTGGATGTCGAAAAACCGGGCGGTCCGCTCGATGACGGCCTGTGTTTCCTCGGTGTCGTCGTTGAGACCGCGGTACTTTTCGAGCAGGTCAGGCGACGTTTCGAGCGCGGCCGTGACGGACTGGCCGACGAGAGTGTCGTCTCCGAGCAGTTGACGGCCGGTGTCGTTGGCTTCGAGTATCCTGTCGTTCGTGTCGACGACGAATACAGCGCTGTTGAGCGACTCGACGACTTCCCGGTGGGCGACCGGCGAGATGTCCAGCAGTCGTCCCCTGAAAAACGCCCACGAGAGAGTGACCCCGGTTCCCGCCAGCAGCACCGGTGTGAGTTCGATGCTGGTGTCACCGAAGATGCTGAGGACGCTCCCGAACCACGGGAGGGCGATGGCCAGCAGAACGGCGTACACCTGCTTTGCGTAGAGGTCGCCGGAGTCGAGCGCGTAGTGAACGATGAGTGCACTCGAAACGGCGATAAGGGCATACGCGTACACGAGATGGCCCCAGAACACCGGCCCGCCGGCGATTTCCCAGCCGTATATGCCCGTTCCCGTCGGACCTGACACGGTGTATATTAGCCCGTCGGGGCCGGCAAGCAACGCGGTGAAGAACACGATGGGCTCGACGCTCAGAAGTGCGTAGGTCCACCGATTGAGATACCGGTCGCGGTTGGTGTATGCCAGAGAGAACACGAACAGACCGGCTATCGCAGGCATTACACCGACGTACAGGCCATATGCGAAGAGAAGGGCCATGTCGGTCCCGCGTGTCAAGACGCCGACCGCGACACAGAGGTCCCATATCGAGAGCCCAGCCAGCAGCACCGCGAGCGCGGTCCCGCCGGTGTAGTCGCGCCGCCCCCACGCGTACACCGACAGCGTCCCAAGGACAACGGCCACAACGAGCAGAAAAAAGGCGTACGCAACGAGCAGCGTGACCATTACTGAACAATCCGGTTCAGCGAGTAAATGGGTTCCGCCCAGTTCGAGGGATTTACCCACTCGCTCGGCATACCGGCGGGTATGCCTGTCGACAAGCAGGAGTTCGACGAGATACTGTCGTTCGAACTCCACGAACCCGCCGATATTCTCGACGCTGACAAACTGTACACCATCCCGGAAATCGCCCGTCTCCTGCAGGGACTTCCGGCGGATGCCGAACTCAACGAAGCCAACGAGTCGGTGTTCATCGACTGGGCGATCCCGTGGATGATATACAACCAGGACGGCCTCGTGATCGCCGACCCGCAGGACGACGATGTCGTCGGGCTGTACGGTCTTGCCGAGTCATGAAGCTCCTCGTCGCCGGCAGCGACCGCGTCGACGCGGGCAAGACCACGTTCAGCGTCGGCCTGCTTTCCCGGACCAGCGCACAGGGGTTCAAGCCCAGAGCGGGCAACAACTACTGGTTCGACCACGATGACTACGAGCGAGCGACGACTGACGGGCGGCTGTACGGCAAAGACGCCAAGCGCCTCGCGGCCGCGTCACCGGGCGATGTCGCCCCGGAAGAGATCAATCCGATTCACCGCCTGTGGCATCCCTCGCCGGGGGCCAAGACGGGCCTGCTCGGGAAGGAGAACCAGCAGTTCGTCGTCGACCGGGTCGGCCGGCCGAGTGCCGAAACGGGCGTCGAATACGTCGTCAACGGTACCATCGACCTGCTGGAGTCTGTTTCCGACCGGCTCCCGCTTGCTAACGCGCCACGGGTCACCTCGGTGGCCGACTTCAACGACCTGATGCGGGTAATGCACGTCGAGGCGCTGGATTCGCTCGCCACGGATATCGAAGCGACGGACCGGGCGGTCGTCGAGTCCTACGGCGACGTGGCCCGGCCGCTGTCGGGCATCGAACCGGACGCCGTCGCCGTCGTCGAACCGGGCCGAGCGCGCATCTACGACGGCGACCGGTACGCCAAGGCCTGTCAGATTGCCACCGGCGGCCCCGGCGACGGCCAGCTGGAGGAGCGGGTGCCAAACGTCGTCGACCTCATCGAGCAAGTCGCCGCGGTACGCCTGCCCGCGCTCGACAGTGAACAACGGAGCGACCCGGCGGCCGTTGCCGATGCGTACGACCACGCATACGACGCGCTGCTGGCCTGTGCGTTCGACTGAAAACTGTTCGGTTGGCTGTGCCCTCAGAACTTCGCGGCCTGCAGCGCCAGTTCGATATCCTGATACGGTGCGTCGGTGACACTCGGCCCGTGACCGGTATGCATCTCCCGTAAGCCTTCGTCGACAATCGACAGCACCCGCTCGATGCTGTCGACGAGCAGGTCCCGGTCCCCTTCGTCGAGGTCGGTCCGGCCGAAACTCCCGTTGGCGAACACAAGGTCGCCGGCGAACAGGACACCAGCCTCGTCCGAGTAGAAGCAGAGATGGTCGTTCTTGTGGCCGGGCGTGTGCAGCGCCCGGTAGGCGTGGTCGCCGAGCCGTATCGTTTCATCGTCGGCGATAGCGTGCTCGATGCCGTCCTGCTCAGTGTCGTAGCCGTACACCGGCACGTCGAAGGCCTCGACAACGCTGTCGAGGTTCTCGACGTGGTCGTAGTGGGTGTGGGTGACGGCGACAGCGTCGATATCGTCGACGTGTTCTTCGACTGCCGCCACCACGTCGAACTCGTTGCCGACGTCGACCAGAACGGTTCGGTCCCCAGGGACGAGGAACACGTTGCTCGTGAAGGCCTGCTGTCCACGGGCGAGATTTCGAATCATTACCCGCCTATTGACCGTCGTCCCGGATGTGGGTATCGTTCTGTCACCGACCGAGACGCGCTGCACGCCCGCACCCACAGGGCTATGTATATGGATATGCAAACGAGGGATAGTAGAACATTATGTCAGATTCGGACCTACCTGTGGTGCTTATCGTCGAAGACGAACCAGATGTTGCCGAGACGTACAAACTGTGGCTGCAACAGGAGTACGAGGTCCGCATGGCACAGAACGGTGACGAGGGCCTGGAGCAACTGGACGCGGATGTCGACGTGGTGCTGCTCGACCGGATGATGCCGGGGCTGTCCGGCGACGAAGTACTGGAGCGCATCCGTGAGCGTAACCTTGGCTGTCGGGTGGCGATGGTCACCGCCGTCGAGCCGGACTTCGATATTCTGGAGATGGGCTTTGATGCATATCTCTCGAAGCCGATTCGGAGCGAACAGCTCCATGAAACGGTCGACAATCTGCTGGACCGCTCCGAGTACGACTCTCTGCTACAGGAGTACTACGCACTCGTCGAGAAGCAGGCGACGCTGGAAGCGACGAAGTCGAGCGCGGAACTGGCGGAGAGCGACCAGTACGACGAACTGACCCAGAGAGTCACAGAGATGCGAGACGACCTCTCGGACACACTCGGTGGCATCGAAGACGACTCCGATTTCATCGCAACGCTTCGCGGACTGAGCGACGATGAAGACAACTGAGCGACAAACAATGTATGATCTCACATCAGTACTAGAGTTCGATGCGCTCAGTGAGGTCCGGCCGGGGTCCAGCATCCTGATCTCCGGCCCGGCAATGAGCGGGAAAGACCGACTCGCATACGATATTCTGGCCGACGGGCTACGCGAGGGGGACGGCGCGGTGGTCGTGACGACCGGCGACGGCGCGGGCAGCGTCGTCGAGGAGTTCCGGTCGCTCGTGCCCGACCTCGACGACTCCCAGCTCGGTGTCATCGACTGCCGTGGCGAGGGTGGCACGGACGAGGACGCAATCGGGAACGCCCACGTCCATCACGTCTCTTCGCCCGGCGACCTCACCGGCATCGGTATCGGCATCACGAAGGCGCTGGAGGGGCTCCACAACGCCGGCAACGAACAGGGCCGGCTGGCCCTCGTGTCGCTGTCGACGATGCTGACCTACACGGACAAGAAGACCGTGTTCAAGTTCTGTCACGTGCTGTCCTCGCGGCTGGACTCCGCGGGCTACATCGGCGTGTTCACCATCGACTCAGGAGCCCACGACGACCAGACCCTGCAGGTCATCAAGCAGGCCTTCGACGGGATGATCGACGTGCGCGACGCCGAGGGCGGCGGTCGCGAGGCCCGCGTGCTCGGCCTCGCCGGCGAGCCGACAGACTGGCAGGATATCTGAGCGCGCAGCCATCCACAGGTGGTCCAGACGCCTTGCCGGTCCGGGAAGGAAGTATTTTGCCGCTCCGGGCCACCCACCCGATATGGACGTAAAGCTGCTCGAAGCCACAGACGACCCCGAGGATCTTATCTGCAAAGCAGCACGCAACGACTACAGTGACACCTCCGTCGGTAGCCAGTCGTTCGAGGCGACGATGGCCGAGGTCGACGGGGACACCCTCGACGATAAAAAGGAGACGCTCATCGGGCATCTGCTCGACCACGGCCACTTTGGCCCCTTCGAACACGCGCAGGCGACCTTCGCCGTCGAAGGCGTCTCGCGCTCCTGTATGGCCCAGATCACGCGCCACCGACACGTCTCCTTCGACGTCCAGTCGATGCGGTACGTCTCCTTCGACGACGTGAATCCCGAGGCCGTCCGCGAGGGCGAGTTAGTCGTGACACCGCCGTCCGCAACAGACCCGGACTGGATCGGCCGGAATCAGCAGAAGGCCAGCCTCTCAGACGAGGAGTTCGAGAAACGAAGCGAGGTATTCAAAGACACCATCGAGCAGGCGGTCGAATCGTATCAGGAACTGCTCGACCTCGGGATGCCGCCGGAAGACGCCCGGTTCGTGCTGCCAATCGGGACCAAGGTGAACATCGTGATGTCGATGAACGCCCGGATGCTGATGCACGTCGCGGATATGCGAGCGGCGGCGGACGCACAGTGGGAGATCCGAGAGATGACCGAGGAGATGCTTGACCTGGCGGCCGACTGGTGTCCCAAGACCTTCGAGTACTACGAGCAGGAAATGAAGGGACGCAAGAACCGGCTCGCGCCCTGACAGCTCCGGCGCTACTCGAGCGGTTCCGGATGGCTGTCGCCGGCCGTTCGCACCGACGGTTGTTGAATCGACCCTAATACTCACAACGGCAATAGCAAGACACAAATCCTTTTCTTGCGTAACCGGACGGATTCCAGAGTATCAAAAGACGAAACGAGTACGACACATTCATTACCACACATCCTAGATGAACAATCGTGTCTTACGAGGTTGAACGTCCCACCCGTCGGTCGGGAACTGCGTCTGATGTGATGTGTGCTGTCGACGATGTCGACGGCCAGCAGCGGTTCGTCATCGCCGATATTGCTCACGATGACACCTGGATTTCGATGGTAGCGGACGAAACCTGCACACTTACGGCCTGGCGATAACGGACGACCACCGGCTGAAAAGTTTTTGTTGGCTGCTCTGTGACGTTGGAGTATGGAATACGACGATATGCTCAACCGGGCGATGGAAGAAACGCCCGAGATCGACGGCACAAGTGAACGGTTCGAGGTCCCGGACCCGGATGTCCGACAGGAGGGGAACGTCACCGTCTACGAGAACTTCCAGTCGACGTGTTCCCGGCTCGGACGCAAGGACGACCACGTGATGAAGTTCCTCCAGAACGACCTGGGAACGAGCGGCCACATCGACGAGAGCGGCCGGGCGCGGTTGACCGGCGATTTCGACGCCGACCGTATCGAGGCGTCTATCGACGAGTACGTCGACGAGTTCGTGCTCTGCTCGGAGTGTGGGCTGCCGGACACGCAACTGGAACGGGAACAGGGCGCGCTGTTGCTCCGCTGTGAGGCGTGTGGCGCACGCTCGGCGACGAGCGAGTAGTTACTGCAGCCCTTTCAGCGTCTGCAAGTCGTTTTCCGTGCGGGTGAAAACAGCGAGCCGGTGGCTCGCGTGACAGTTCGGGCAGTGGAACGTCGTGTCGTGTCGCGGCAGATCCGTCGGCGTCGACTCCCAGTCTTTCTTACACTCAGGACAGAGCAATCGCACGTACGCTTCCTCCATGTATGTTACTCACACACATACCCAGTGATAAAAAGCCTTGTCGTCTCCCCAGTAGTCTGCCTTCACCCGAGCATCAGGCCGGAAGGTCCTCGGCTTCGAGGAGTTCTTTGTACCGATTTCGGATCGTCACTTCGGAGATGTCGGCCACGTCGCTGACCTGACTCTGTGTGACCTTCTCGTTGGTCAGCAGGGCGGCGGCGTAGACAGCCGCGGCGGCGATGCCGACCGGTGATTTACCGGAAAGCATCCCGGACTGACGGGCGCCTTCGACGAGGTCACGGGCTTGTCGCTGCGTCTCCTCGCTGAGTTCCAGATCGGAGATGAATCGCGGGAGGTAGTGCTCCGGGTCCGCCGGCTGGACTTCGAGGCTGAGTTCCCGGACGATGTACCGGTAGGTCCGTGTGAGCTCCATCTTCTCGACGCGGGAGACGCGGGCCATCTCGTCGAGCGACCGGGGGTTCCCGGCCATGCGAGCGGCCGCGTACAGTGCGGAGGTCGCGACGCCCTCGATGGACCGGCCCGGGAGCAGGTCGTCACCGAGCGCGCGGCGGTAGATGACGCTGGCCGTCTCGCGGACGTTCTGGGGAAGCCCCAGTGCGGAGGCCATCCGGTCGATTTCGCCCAGCGCCTGCTTGAGATTACGCTCCTTGGAATCGCGGGTGCGGAACCGCTCGTTCCAGGTCCGGAGCCGCTGCATCTTCTGGCGCTGCTCACTGGAGAGTGAGCGGCCATAGGCGTCCTTGTTCTGCCAGCCAATGTTCGTTGAGAGGCCCTTGTCGTGCATCATGTTCGTCGTCGGCGCGCCGACGCGGGACTTCCGGTCCTTCTCTGCGGAGTTGAACGCCCGCCATTCCGGCCCCCGGTCAATCTCGTCCTCTTCGACGACCAGTCCACAGTCCTCACAGACTGTTTCGCCGTGTTCGGTGTCCGTAACGACGTTGCCACTACATTCGGGACAGGTCTCTACAGCTTCCTGTTCCGTCGATTCGGTTATTTTTTCCTCTCGTTCTCGTGTGTTTGTCCGCGTTGTTGATTCACTCATGATTGGGAGTCCTGTTCTGCCGGGTGCAGAAATCTTAAGACCGTTTGGGGAATTGTCTTACCCTATAGTTAGTCCGAAAAGTATATAAATCTTTCGCCGACTTTTCGAGGGAATCGGCAGACAGCGCCATGATAGAGAATGGCACGCCTAATTGCTTTCGTATATATGTCTGGCGGTTGTCGCCGCCTGCCGCCCACGGCGCACGCTCGGTGCGGGCCGCGTGTTGTCGTCGATTCTCCGATGGACTGCCGGCCCCCACCGCGGGACTGCTGCCCCGTGAAGCGAGACGACGGACCGGCCCCGGAGTCGTCAAAACAACGGGAGTCGGAGTGTGGTTCCGCACACCGTGGAGGGGTGATGTGGTATAAAAAACGATGTTACCAGTTGACACACTTTGGCTACAGCTACGTACCAGATACAAACACAGCAACGGCGGTACCTTCCGGAGAGCCGTCCCGACGACCCCTCAGTCGAGGGTGATCCACGTCAGAAACACCAGCCCGGCGAGTTCCAGTAGGGCGACGAACGTCATCGCGCGACCGGCAACAGGGGCGGCGCTTCGCAACAACACGGCGACCTGTGGGTCGAGGACGTAGTAGTAGACGGACAGGCAGTTCTCGGCGAGCAACAGGAGCCCGAAGACAGTCAGTCCGAGCGCGTGTTTCGAGTTCACTTCCAAGTAGTTCCGGATCCAGACCGACAGCAACACGAGCAAGACGACGACGTTGAGCGCGGATGCGACGCTCGCGGCGGTCATCCAGACTGCCATCTGTACCCCCCTGTGTCGTGTAGTGAAAGTCCGTATTCAGCCATTGTCACTCTATCTCCGCGATGATTTCCTCGATGGTGTCCCAGTACTGTTCGGTCCGGTCGGTCAGCGTGTAGACGGAGCCGTAGTCGCCGCCGGTGTTGTCGACGACCCCGTTGTCCATCAACACGTCGAGGTGATGACGGACCGTCTTGTAGTCGAGGTCGAGGTCCTCCGCTAACTGGTTAGCGTTCCGAGGCCGCTGCTCAAGGGCTTCGAGGATACGAGCTCTGTTCGGCCCCCCGCGGGTCCCGGAGAGAACGTACCAGAGGACACCCTCCATCACTGTCCCACACTCTCCGTGTGTAGGTATATCCACTGGCCGACCGAACGGACGTTGCCTACGAGCGTAGCCGGGGTGACTAGGCGTCAACGGTCGCCGTCGGGGACCCGGACCGTCCTGCCCCAGTCGGGGACAGTCGTCGCAGGGCGGCAGTTCCGGCCGTCGCGCACGCGCCCAAAATGTATCAGTGATCCTGCCTACGGCAGCAACACACCGTTGATGGCGTGGATGAAGCCGTTCGAGGCCTCGATGTTCGTCGCCTCGGTGATGATGTCCGCCTGGTCACCGTTGAGGTTCGTGCCGTCTACGTCGATTGTCGCCCCGTTGAGTGTCGGGAGCTTTGACGAGGCGGTGACGGAGGCGGCGTTGCGTCGCCCGGGAATCACATGGTACAGCAGTATCTGTGCGAGGTCGTCTCTGGCGAGAAGGTCCTCTTTCGAGATACCGAGGTCGTCCAGTAACTGTTTGAACGCCTCGTTCGTCGGCGCAACTACTGTCAATTGCCTGTTGCCGCCGAGCGCCCCGACGAGCTCTGCCTCGGCCAGCGCGTCGACCAAGATGCTAAATCGGTCGTCATTCGAGGCCACGTCGGCGATCGTCTCGCCCTCACTCGGCGGCTTGGCGCTGGCGGCACCGACGCCACCGACCGCGACTGCTGTTCCGGCACCGATACTCCGCAGGACACTGCGTCTGGTCTCTTTTATGGAAACCCAGCATATTCGGAGGACTGTTGACACTTAACCGATTGCCGAACTGAGACCCAAATTAGGCCATAGTTTCAGACAGTGAACAGGTGGCCCTCAGTCGGCACGTCGAAGAGTCCGATGCGTGCGCCCGCGTCCAGCCACGCGTGCCCGTACGAAAACGACGCCAGCGCGTTCACGAGGTCGTCGTCGTCTCGAAAGTGACGCCCATCTTCAAGATACGACGACGCCATCTCCTCACAGTCCAGAGCGGCGTCGTGCATCGGTGTCCCCTCAGGCGGCGCGACTGATGCCGCATCGAGTGCCTCCGCAAGCAGTCCCTCATACCGGTCGGTCTTCTCTTCGAGATCGGCGGCCATACCCTCAACGAGCGGTGGCAGCGGCCTAAGCATGTCGTCACGGTTCGAGTTCGGCACACGACAACACAAGCTAAATACGGCCCGGTAGTCTAACTTGGCTAATGACAGAATCGGTCGAACACCGACGACTCATCGTCGCTGGCACGGGCGCAGCGGGACTGACAGCGGCCATCTACGCCGCCAGAAGCAACAACGACCCACTCGTTTTAGAAGGCGATGAACCGGGTGGACAGCTCACGCTGACCAGCGAAGTCGAGAACTTCCCCGGCTTCCCGGAGGGCCTCTCCGGACCGGACCTCATCAACAACATGAAAGAGCAGGCCCAGCGCTTCGGCGCTGAACTCGAACACGGTATCGTCGCCGACATCGATGACAGCGAGCGGCCGTTCCGCGTGGAACTGTCGAACGGCGACGTCTACACCTGCGACGCATTTATCGCCGCCTCCGGAGCCAGCGCCCGGACGCTAGGCGTCCCCGGCGAGGACGAACTGATGGGCTATGGTGTCTCGACGTGTGCGACCTGCGACGGCGCGTTCTTCCGCGGCGAGGACATGCTCGTCGTCGGCGGCGGCGACGCGGCCATGGAGGAGGCCCACTTCCTCACGAAGTTCGCCGACACCGTCTACATCGCACACCGCCGCGAGGAGTTCCGCGCCGAGGACTACTGGATTGACCGCGTCCAGCAGAAGGTCGACGAGGGCGAAATCGAGATTATGCGGAACACCGAACTGCTGGAGATGCATGGCTCGCCCGAAGACGGGGTCGACCACGTCACGCTTGCGCGGAACGACGAGGGCTATCCCAGCGAGAAGCTCGACGAAGACGGGACCGAGACCTTCGACTTCGACGTGGGGGCTGTCTTCATAGCTATCGGCCACACGCCCAACACCGACTATCTGGAAGACACCGGTGTTGAACTGGACGACACTGGCTACATCGTCGCGAAGGGCGGCAAAGGCGGCGGGCAGACCGCCACCGATGTCGACGGTATCTTCGGCGCCGGCGACGTTGTCGACTACCACTACCAGCAGGCCGTCACCGCCGCTGGGATGGGCTGTAAAGCCGCTATTGATGCCGACGAGTACCTCGAATCAGCGGCCGAGGCTGCCGCCGAGGCGGAGTCCGAAGCCGCTGCGGAAGCCGACGACTAAGGCACTGCCTTCTCCGTTCCCACATCCACAGACCCTTTAGGATAGCCCCCGGAGTCAATGGCATGGCAACCGACACTGTCACGCTGACTATCGAAGACGGCGAGGAGACCGACGAACTCACAGTCCCGAGCGAACTCGTGGATATCCTTCGGGAGTCACCGGACGAGACGGACCCGCAGGTCGTCGGCGACATCGCGATGTTCGGCATGACCCAGCGGATTCACAGCGCTGTCCACCACGCTCAGGGCGAACCGGACGAGCAGATTGTCGCGCTTGAAGAGGAGACAAGCGAGCTGTTCGAGGAGCGCTTCGGGCAGTCATTCGCAGAGCTGACCGGCCACGACCACTAATTCTGCCGGCCCAGTTCTCAGAACTGCCAGTGGAGGACGACGCCGTCGTCGACCCGGTCGACGCCGGCCAGCTCCGGCTCCGGGAAGTCCTCGATGAAGCCGTCGCCGTCGGCCAGCGTCGGCGCGTCCCGGCCGCCGATGATTTTCGGGCCGACATAGACGAACAGTTCGTCGACCAGCGCCTCCTCTAGCAGGCCAAAGATGAGTTCGCCGCCGCCTTCGACCATGAGCTGGTCGACACCGTCGCCCTCCAACTTTGCGAGCGTCGTCGTGAGGTCGACCTGGTCCTGACCGGCAGCGATGACGTACGCGCCGGCGTCTTCCATTTCCTCGACGAAGTCCGGCGGCGCGGCCTCGCTGACGAGGAGGTAGGTCTGGGCGCGGCCGTCCAACACGGTGGCGTCCGGCGGCGTCCGGATACGGGAGTCGGCGACGACGCGGGCGGGGTTTTCCGGGTCACCGCGGTCGACCCGGGCGGCGCGGCGGTCGGCGTCGTCGACGGTCAGCGAGGGGTCGTCGGCGAGAATCGTGCCGACGCCGACCATCACGGCGTCGCTGTCGGCCCGGAGCTGGTCGACCCGGTCGAAATCGTCCGGTCCGGAGATAGCGATCTGTTCGCGGCGGCGGGAGGAGAGCTTCCCGTCGACACTCATCGCGGCGTTGACGACGACGTGCATACTCGTTCGTGCCGGCGATACGTCAAACGACTTTTGGGTTACGCTCGGGTGGCGGTCGTCTCGGGGCGCTTCGAGAGCTTCCGCACGTCGAGTTTCTTTACCGTGCCGTCGGCGGTTTGCAGCTTCAGCACCGTCTTTTGCAGCACCAGTTCGTCGACATCGAGCGTCGTTTCAGTACTCCAGCCCCGAAGCCGGACCATCCCTTCTTCGTCGATTTCGAGGAACGTGCGAGGCTTGCGCTGAGAGCCCATCGTCCACTCCTCGTCGCCAACGGAGAGTTCCTGCCCGCCGCTTTTCGACCAGCGGAACACGCAAGCGAACTGGTCGCGAGGTTCGTCACCGCGGTCGTGGTCGACACGGGTCCACTGCTCGAAGTCGACCCCGAAATGGGCGGCCCACAGTTCCAGATACTCGAAATCGAACTTCTTCGTGCCGTCGTTGTTCCGACCGCTCCGCCAGATGACGTGGGCCTCCGAGGGCTTCGACCCGAATATACTGCCCATTGTCAGGCCTCCGGATGGCCACGTTCGTTATCATCTCCGATATCTTTCTGCCCGGTTAGTTGAGCATGGCCAAAAATGTAACTAACGGCCGTTTGAAACGCACTAACTCGGTCAGAGGACATATATTGAGAGAGCACAGTATCATAAATAAGAATTTTGGGCGATTTCGAACAGGTGTTGACAGCTGTGTCCGTGACGACTGGCCGAAAACGCTTTTGAGTGCTCCCACCGAATCGTCGGTCGATGTCTCTCGAAGACCATGCCGAGGAGCTCGCCTCCGACCTCGGTGTTGACAAAGAGGAGGTCACACGCGACCTGGAAAACCTCGTGAACTACTCCGTCCCGATGGACGAGGCCAAGCAGAGCCTCAGGCGGAAATACGGCGATGGCAGCTCCGGCAGCGACGGCACGCCGTCGAGCAAGGCCATCAGCGAGGTTTCGACCGACGACTCGAACGTGACAGTCACCGCCGTGGTGCTCACGTCCGGCCGCCGGTCTATCCAGTACAACGGGGAACAGCACGTCATCCGCGAGGGTGAACTCGCCGACGAGACGGGGAAGATATCATACACCGCCTGGGACGGGTTCTCGGGCGACCTCCAGCCCGGCCAGACGGTCCGGCTGGGCAACGCCGGCGTCCGCGAGTGGGACGGCAAGCCGGAGCTCAATCTGGGCGACAGCACCGACCCCGAAGTCGTCGACGAAACGCTCGACATCGACTACGATGTCGGCGGCCGCGCCGCGCTACAGGACCTCGCGCCCGGCGACCGCGGCATCACCGTCGAGGTGCAGGTACTGGAGTGCGAGCAGAAGGTCATCGACGGCCGCGACGGCGAGACGACGATTCTCAGCGGTGTCGTCGGCGACGAGAGCGGCCGGCTCCCTTTCACCGACTGGGAACCCCACGAGGAAATCGAGGAGGGCGCGTCCGTGCGCCTCGAAGAGACGTTCGTCCGGGAGTTCCGCGGCGCACCATCGGTGAACGTCTCCGAGTTCTCAGCGGTGACCGCACTGGACCAGACGGTCGAGGTCGCTGAAGACGCACCACGACTGTCGATCCACGAGGCCGTCGAGAGCGGCGGCCTGTTCGACGTGGAACTGGCCGGCAACGTCATCCAGGTGCGGGACGGCTCCGGGCTCATCGAGCGCTGTCCGGAGTGTGGCCGCGTCATCCAGAACGGCCAATGTCGCTCCCACGGCGCTGTCGAGGGCGAGGACGACCTGCGGACGAAGGCCATCCTCGACGACGGCACCGACACCGTCACCGCGGTGCTCGACGACGAACTGACCGCCCGAGTGTACGGCGGAAACCTCGACGACGCCCGCGAGCACGCCCGCGACGCGATGGACAAAGAAGTGGTCGCCGAGCGCATCAGCGACCGCATCGTCGGCCGCGAGTACGCCGTCCGCGGGTCGCTGTCGGTTGATGAGTACGGCGCGAACCTCACCGCCTCGACCTTCGTCGAGGCCGACGACGACCCGGCGACGCGTGCGCAGGCCCTGCTACAGGAGGCAGACACATGAGCGAATCCGGTGACAGCGGCCCCGGCCGCCGGGAGGTCGCCCATCGACTGTTCGCCGCGGAGTTCGACGACGCCGACTTCTCTTATTCGGAGTCCGACGAGGAGCGAGCGCCGAACTACGTCGTCACGCCGACCGGCGCGCGGGTCAACCGCCTGTTCCTCGTCGGCGTCCTCACTGAACTCGAACAGGTCAACGACGACGTGCTGCGCGCCCGTGTCGTGGACCCGACCGGCCCGTTCGTCATCTACGCCGGCCAGTACCAGCCCGACGAGCTGGCCTTCCTCGAAGCCGCCGACCCGCCGATGTTCGTCGCCGTCACGGGCAAGGCCCGCACCTTCCAGCCCGACGACAGCGACCGGGTGTTCACCTCGGTCCGGCCCGAAAGCATCAGCGAGGTCGATGATGACACGCGGGACCGCTGGGTCGTTCAAGCCGCCGAACAGACCGTCTCGCGTATCGGGCAGATGGCCAGCGCGAAACAGGCCGGCCTGACCGGCGACGAACTCAGACTCGCGCTGGTGGACCGGGGCATCGACGAGAGCGCCGCGGCCGGTATCACGCTCGCGCTGGACCACTACGGCACAACCGGCGACTACCTCGATGCGCTCCGGACGACGGCACTCGACGCCGCCCGCGTCGTCGCCGGCGATACGGACGAGGCGGAAGGGCTGTCGCTGTCACCGGACGACGGGACCGACGACCCGATCCCGCTGCTCGCCTCCCTCGACCTCGACACCGACGTTTCAACGCCGGAGACGACGGCTGACGGGGTCGACGCAGACGCGACGGCCGACGAGCCGGAAATGGAATCGGGAGCCGACGAACCGGAGACTGAGTCCGAAGCCAGCGAGTCGGCCACGGAGACAACGGCTTCCGAGCCGGTGGCTGAGACGACAGAGAGCGACGCGGCCACAGACGAACCGGCGACGGAGACGGCATCTGCGGACGACACAACTGAAACGACCATCGACGAGGAACCGGCAGTCTCGGAAACGCTGTCGGCGACGGAGCCCGAGACCGTCGATACCGAAACTGAAACGTCGACGACGGTTGCGTCCACGAGCGAGCCGGAGCCGTCGTCCGGAACCGACGCTGACGTGAGCAGTGAGGCGGCAGCGGAGAGCGGCTTGGACGCCGACACCACCGAGCCAGAAACGGCCACGTCGACAACTGCAGACAGCGACACGGCGGCGGAGGGAGACGGCGACCTCGGCGAGTTCGATCCGGAATTCGATCTGGACGAGGACGAGCGCGAGGAGATCGAGCAGGAGTACGGTACTGACTTCCAGACGGGGACGGAGGTCGAAGAACCGGGCGAAGCCGGCATCGAGACGCCGGACCCGGAGGCGGTGGCCGACGCGGCAGACGCGGGCACAGAGGTCGACAACGAGCCGGAGACGGAGCCCGCCTCCGCAACCGAGTCAGAGACGGAACCGGAGACAGCGCCAGGAACAGCACCGTCGGCTGAAGAGGACACGGCGTCGCCCGGGGCGGAGACGACCGCAGAACCGGCGGCCGAAAGTGACGAGGATGACGACAGCGGTGCGGAGCCAGCCGAAGACGTGGATCTCGAAGACGCCGCCATGGAAATCATGGACGAACTCGACGACGGCAACGGGGCTGACCGCGAGGAACTGCTGTCGACCGTCGTCGACCGCTACGGGGCCGACGCCGACGCGGTGGCCGACGCCATTCAGGACGCCCTGATGGGCGGTCGGTGTTACGAGCCTGACGACGGAAAGCTCAAGCCAATCTAAACGAACGGCGACTCACAGCCGGTTCCGAGGTCCCTCTGGAACCGAGCCGCGGTGCTTTTCTCGCCCGGTGGCTAACACAGGAGCAATGCGCGTTGAACCGCTTCCCGGCGCTCCAGCGGCCACCATCGATACTGACGGGGAGCGACTGCTGGCGGTGGCCGATTACCACGCCGGCATCGAAGCGGGGCTCAGATACGAGGGCGTCGAGCTCCAGTCGGCCGCCGCGGACCGTCGGGAGCGACTGCTTGAGTGTCTGCACCGCGCCCGTGCCGACCGGCTGGTCGTTGTCGGCGATCTGGGCCATGCTATTGGCGACCCGTTCGATGACGAGCGAAGTGAGCTCGAAACGCTGTTCGCCGCCCTCGACGTACCCGTGACGCTGGTAAAGGGGAACCACGACGGCGGGCTGGAGCCGGTTCTCTCGGAACTCGACGCTGATATCGAGGTGACGCCGGGGCACGGAACTCGTATCGGCGCTGTCGGGTTCGCTCACGGCCACACCTGGCCCGCGCCGGACGTGCTCGAAGCCGATGTCGTCTGTGTCGGCCACGAACACCCCGTCGTCCGACTCGAAGACAGCGTCGGCGGCGCACAGAAAGAGCGCGCCTGGCTCCGCGGCTCACTGTTGACTGCCCCCTTTTCCGAGCAGTTCGACCAGACGGTCGAGGACGCGCCTGATATCGTTGTTTTCCCCGCGTTTAACGACCGCTCAGGCGGGACGTGGGTCAACGTCGACGGGCAGACGTTCCTCGCTCCGTTCCTGCCCGAGGGGCTGGCAGACGCCGAGGCGTTCCTCCTCGATGGCACGCGGTTAGGGGCCTACCAACGGGTCTGAGCCGGGCGTCAGTCCCCACCTATGCTTCCGAGAGCGCCGTTTCGAGCTCGTCAACTAGCTCGGTGTTGCCGAGGAACGTGGGCGTCCGGTCGTGGATGCCGTCCGGTTCGACATCGAGTAACGACTGCGAACCATCGCTGGAAGCGCCACCGGCCGCCTCGACGAGGTATGCGAGCGGGGCCGATTCGAAGTGTACCCGGAGCTTGCCGTCTGGATACCCCGTCGTCGCCGGATACCCGAACAGCCCGCCGTACTCAAGCACCTGCGCCAGGTCGGCGACGGTCGCGCCGCCGTAGCGGAGCTTCAGGTCCCGCTCGAAGGACTGGGCGATGTCGTTGAATGCGTCACTGCGCTCGCCGGTCTTGCCCGCCAGCCCGACCACTGTCGCTTCCGGCGGGAGTTCGAACTGGCCCCAGCGCTCGCTGTGGCCGTCCCGAAGGAGGTGCTCCTGTACGACCTCACGGTCGGACCGTGCGATAGTCAGCGTTGTGTATGGGCCGTACAGCACCATCAGCGACGCGACCATGTCCCGGCCTGCCGCGGGCAGTTCAGCGTCGTAGACTCCGATTATCGTCCCCACGGAGTTGTTCGAGGCGAGGTTCGAGGAGCCATCGAGCGGGTCGATGGCGATGCTGTAGCCCTCACCGCAGTCGACCACGTCGCTACGCTCCTCGCTCGCGTACGCGCCGATACCGTCGATGTACGCGAGGGCGTCGAAAAACAGGTCGTCTGCCCACACGTCACCACCGACCTGTTGCTCCCCGCTTGGGTTCTCGCCGGCCGATCTGTTCGCGTAGTTCGCCAGATTCCCGCTGACATAATGCGCCGTATCCTTCACCGCCCGTTCGATCTCGTCGAGCGTGTTCACAGGCCATCACCGGCCGCAGTTACACAGGCGTCGGTCATGGTTCCATATATTCCGGGGCAGCGACATAAGGCTGTACCCGCTTCCCCACAACGCTCGCAGGCTGGGATTACTGACGGGGTACGAGAAGGGGTAACACAACGTGTTTAACCCGGTGTAGTCGCTAGTACGGGCGATGACTGACGGGGTCGCACGCGGCGATGACGCCTTCACTGCGCTCGGATCAGCCGTCCGCAGTGCGCTCTCCGAGCGTGGCTTCACGACACCGACCGACCCCCAGCGGAAGGCGATTCCGGCTCTAGCCGATGGCCGGGACGCGCTGGTGGTCGCTCCCACCGGCACCGGGAAGACGGAGACGGCGATGTTGCCGGTCTTCGACGCGCTGGCCGAATCTGAGGACCGCTTTGGCATCGGCGCGCTGTACATCACGCCATTGCGCGCGCTCAACCGCGATATGCGCCAGCGCCTCGACTGGTGGGGCGAAACGCTGGGGCTTGAGGTGGACGTGCGTCACGGCGATACGACCGACTACCAGCGCCAGAAGCAGGCCAACGACCCGCCGGACGTGCTCGTAACCACGCCCGAGACACTGCAGGCGATGCTCACCGGGTCGAAGCTCCGGACGGCGCTCGAAGACGTGGAACATATCGTCATCGACGAGGTCCACGAACTCGCCGCTTCTAAGCGGGGTGCACAGCTGACGGTCGGCCTCGAACGGCTCCGGGAACTGTCCGGGCGGTTCCAGCGAATCGGCCTCTCGGCGACTGTCGGTGACCCTCACGAGGTTGGCCGGTTTCTCACCGGTGGCCGGACGTGTGCTATCAGAGAAGTGGACATCGGTAGCCGGCTCGACATCGAGGTGGTCCGGCCACAGGTCACCGACCGCGACGAGGAGCTGTCGAGCGCGCTCGTCACTGACGCCAGCACCGCAAGCCACGTCCGCTACATCGCGGACCTGATAGACGACCACGAGTCGGTCCTGCTGTTTGTCAACACCCGTCAGACTGCCGAGGCGCTCGGTTCGCGATTCAAGGAGCTTGGAACCGACCTCGGCGTCCACCACGGGTCGCTGTCGAAAGAGGCCCGCATCGACGTGGAAGACCGCTTCAAAGCCGGCGATCTCGACGCGCTGCTGTGTACGTCCTCGATGGAACTGGGTATCGACGTGGGCCACGTCGACCACGTCGTCCAGTACGGCAGCCCGCGGCAGGTGTCCCGTCTCGTCCAGCGGGTCGGCCGTGCCGGTCATCGCCGCGACCTCGTATCCTCGGGTACGGTCGTCACCACCGACACCGACGACACGCTGGAGGCGCTGGCGATAGCGAGGCAGGCCGAAGACGGCGATGTCGAGCCGGCGGAAATCCACGACGGGAGCCTCGATACGGTCGCCAACCAGATCGCCGGGCTGGTGATGGACACCGGCGAGATTCGAGCGATGCGGGCCTTCGAGATACTGACCCGTGCGTACCCGTTCCGAGACCTCGACGAGGCCCAGTTCAAGCAAGTGGTCGAGGAACTCGCGGCCAACAACGTCATCTGGCTGGATGAGGGGAAAGACACACTGGAGAAGCGCCGCGGGACCTGGCAGTACTTCTATCAGAACCTCTCGATGATTCCAGACGAGGCCACCTACGACGTGGAAGACGTGGCTTCGGGCCAGCAGGTCGGAACCCTCGATGAGAAGTTCGTCGTCAACTTCGCCACACCCGGCGAGGTGTTCGTCCAGCGCGGGGAGATGTGGCGCATCACGAACATCGACGACGAAGAAGAGGTCGTGACCGTCTCGCCCATCGAGGACCCCGCCGGTGAGGTCCCATCGTGGGTCGGTCAGGAAATTCCAGTCCCGAGAGCCGTCGCGGCGGAGGTCGGCGAACTCCGCCGTGTGGCTGGTCGGCAGTTACAGGACGGTGCGGAGACGAATGCAGTCGCCAGAGATGTCGCGACCCGCTACGCCGCTGGCCCCGAAACCGTCGCCGACGGTCTCTCACAGGTCGAGAAACACGAAGGACCGATTCCCGACGACACGACTATTCTGGTGGAGTTCCACGGCCGGGAAGTCATCGTCAACGCCTGCTACGGCCACAAGATCAACGAGACACTGGGACGTGTCCTTTCGGCACTGCTCGGCCAGCGGGCTGGCTCGTCGGTCGCGATGGACGTCGACCCCTACCGGATTACGCTGGAGGTCCCACGGCGTATCACCGCTGGGGACGTCATCGAAGTCATCGAGGACACCGACCCCGACCACCTCCCGGCGCTGATCGAACTCAGCCTCAAGAACGCCGATGCGCTGAAGTTCAAACTCGCACAGGTCGCGACGAAGTTCGGCTCGCTCAAGCGCTGGCGCGGCCGCGGGTCGACTGACTTCGGCCGCGACCGTCTCCTGGCAGCGCTGGAGGACACGCCGATGTACGACGAGGCGCTGCGCGAGGTGCGCCACGAGGACCTTGCTATCGAGGCCACGACCGACCTCCTCCGAGACATCCAGCGCGGCGACGTCGCGCTCGAAACCGTCGGCGAGCATACACCTATCGGGACCGGCGGCAATTCTTCCGGACGGGAACTTCTCTCCCCGGAGAACGCCGACGCGAGCGTCATCAAAACTGTCAAGGAGCGCATCCAGAGCGACCGCGTCATCCTCATGTGCCTGCACTGCAAGGACTGGGACCGGAAACAACAGGTCAAGCGGGTGCGCGACCAGCCGTCCTGTCCGGACTGTGGCTCGACCCGTATCGCCGCGCTGAATCCCTGGGCCGACGAAGTCGTCTCGGCGGTTCGGACTGACAACAAGGACGACGAACAGGAGAAGATGACCGAGCGGGCCTACCGCTCGGGCTCGCTGGTCCAGAGCCACGGGAAGCAAGCGGTGGTCGCGCTGGCCGCCCGCGGCGTCGGGCCGCACAACGCCGCCCGCATCATCAACCGCCTCCGAGAGGATGAAGACGAATTCTACCGAGATATCCTCCGGCAGGAGCGAGAGTACGCGCGGACGCAGTCGTTCTGGGGCTGAAAGTGTACCAGCGGTTTAGCTCAGTTCCCGAATCGCTTCCGCGAGCCGTGGCTCGATAGCAGCAGAATCGGGTCCGTCTATCGTGAGTTTTGTGTGTCGCTCGTCGGCGTCAGTCATCTCCGAGAGCAGCCCGGCGCTGCGGTCGACCTCCACGTACACCGTGAGCCCGCTGTCGTCAAACACCGGGATTATTTCGACCTCATCGACCTGCCCAGAGAACTCCCCGCGCTGGGGCCGGAACTCGAACTCCTGAACGAAGTTCGCCGAAGTGGTGAACAGACTCCCGGCTGTCGCCTCACAGGCCGAGGCGTGGAGCGAGAGGCCAAGCGAGTCGAGTGCGTCGAACACCGCTTGCAGGCGGTGGGTGGGTTCGACCTCGATGTAATCCTCGTCGCCGGGGTCGACCGCCATGGAGATGTCAAGACCAGTCTCGATTTCGACAGCGGTCGAGCGCGTGGTCACCGGCGTCTCCCGGGGAATGTCAATCGTGGTCTCGAAGCGACGTTCCTCGTCGGCCCCGATGGTGAACGGCTCGGTGAGTTGCCACTGGTCGACGATAGCATCTTTATATCCCTCGTCGGACTTGTACTCGGTTTCCAGCGCGAAGTAGACCGCGTCGATTTCCTGCTCGGTCGATCCGCCCTCGACGTGAATTTCGGCCGGTACAGATTCACCGGCTCTGACCGTCGCTGTCGGCAGCACTGTGTCGACCGTGGCCGACCCGATGCCGATTCTGGAAAGCACATCTTTCATTGGTGTTGTGCAATTGAGCCATCATATGGTATAAAGTTCAGGGCGTATCGGGATGAACTAATTATCCGTTGACGGATACGGGTACTGCTGCGTGTGGCGGCCGGTCAGTACAGTCCAGCGCACAGGGCCGTCGGTACCGACCGGCATCGGCGACAGTTGTTCACTCGATTAAGTATCAAGGGCATCGTGACCGAGTATGACAAGCCCCGCTATGTTGTTATCCAGGTCAGTCAGGGAGTGAACGCGGAACTCGTATGGCCGTCGCTGACCGCTGTCGAGTCGCAGGCTCGCCGTGACAGTCGTTCGGCCGGTACGGAGTGCGTCGTCAATCGCGTCAGTCATCGTCTCCCGCTCGTCGTCGGGGAACAGGTCAGTAATCGACGTTCCGACTGCCGTCTGTTCGGTGTGCCCAGTAACCTCGAGTGCACGGCGGTTACAGTGCTTGAGGCTGCCATGAGTATCGGTAACGAACAGTGGCTCATCGAGCGTATCAAGCGCTTGTTGAATGACGACCCGTTCTTCGCGTAACTTCTGCTCACGGGCATACCGTTCGGTAATGTCGGTAAACGCGACGACGAGTTGCTCGACCTCACCGTCTCTGGTGATCGGCGTGGTATTGACCTCGTGGACGACATCGCCGACTGGATGGGTAAGTGTTACAGTGTATGAAATTGTCTCGCGCATGGCGACGCATTTCCGGTACGCGCCGGCGACCGCTCTGGCATTCTCGTCTCCGAGTGCCTCCCGGGGAGTCTTACCGATGAGTTCCGACTCTGCAAGTCCTGTAAACTCCGAAACCCGTGAGTTGCACCGCCGGAAGCGAAACCCGTCTTGCTCGACATCAACGAGCAGGAGTCCGTTCCGCGCGTTCTCGAATACGGCGGCGTACTCCTCTTTCGTCTCGCGTAGCTGCTTTTCTGAATGATAGCGCGTGACAGCATTGTCAATACGGTTGGCCAGCAGTTCGTACTGATCGGTTCCGGATTGTTTCTGTAGGTAGTCGGTTGCGCCGGCAGAGATTGCATCACTTGCAATCTCTTCGCTTCCTCGGCCAGTAAACAGGATGAACGGGAGTTTGGAGTGTTCCGCTCGGACGGCCTGTAAAAATTCGAGTCCGTCTGTACCGGGCATTTCGAAGTCGGAAACAATGCAGTCAGGGGAGAAATCGTCGAGTAGCTGTAGCCCCTCTGTCGCGCTTGCGGCAGTCTTCACGCTGAACCGGCTGTCCTTGCGTTCAAGGAGGTCGGCGGTCAGACTGGTGAGGCCTTTGTCGTCATCAACATGTAGAATGTCAACTCCCCCCATATGGGCGGGTAGGGCTGTACTAAATTATTTCTTTCTATCATCTGACGCACACTCACGGCCCGGAAAGCCACCGCAACGACTGCGTATTCTTCTGTATTGGTCGTGCTATGCCGTGGCTCAGTATCAGGGCACCTACCGACAAAATCCTACTAATTTGATACTATCCGGGTCACTCAAACCGCTCGGGGCACAAGGGGCGGCATGACCGAGTGGCGTGACGCGTCGGCCCCCGCCTGTCCAGAGTGTGGCGAGTCACTGGAACCCACAGCGATGGCCTGTCCACACTGTGATACGTCGCTGCTCACCGACGAACAAGCCGAAATGCTCGATGAGCGTCTGACTGAGACGCTGGAGTCGATGGATTCCGGTGCGCCGACGTGGGCAGTCACGCTCACCGGCCTCTCGCTTGGCATCGCCATTGCGCCGCTCGTGCTGTATGCCGTCGTCATCCTCGTCGGTGATCTCTCAGTTCCCGTGGCCATCGGCGTCCTGCTTGCTGGCTGGCTCTGCCCGGCCGCGTATCTCTCTCGGCTCCGCAACCCCAGCGAGGTGCTGGCTCGCGGGCTGTACCTCGTCGTCGCCGGCGTTGCCGTCGTCGTGCTTGTAGTGGGCTATGAAGTCCTCCTGTCGGACGGCCCATCAGTCGTCTCCGAGCAGACCGCGCTCGTGTCGCTTGGCCTGGCGATTCCGGCGGCGCTGGGAGCACTCATCGCACGCCGTGCGGCCCGACGGGCTGACCGGCAGGCCCGTGGGGAGCCGGGACCGCTACACGAGCGCTTCGATATCGACGGCGACGAGCCCGATAACTGAAAACGCCTAAGCGGGCCGCCTGCATCCACCCGTCCATGCGACTGGAGGAGTACTGGGGCATCGGCCCGAAGACGTCCGATCTGCTCACCGAGGAGCTGGGCGTCGAGCGGGCCATAGAGGCCATCGAGTCGGCGGACACACGAGCGCTAACCACGGCCGGCCTCTCTCGGGGGCGCGCGACGCGCATCCTCCGGCGGGCGACCGGGGCCGAGTCGATGGACCTGCTCGCCACCAGAGACACCCGCGACGTGTACAAGGAGCTGCTCGACCTCGCCGAGGAGTACGCGGTCACCGAGGACGCGGCCGACAGCATCCGCGTGCTGACGCCGCTGCCGACCCGCGAGGCGATGGACGAGCGGCTGGACGACGTGCTCGAAGCGCGGGACACGTGGGCCGGCCTCAGCGAGAGTGACCAGCGGGCCGTCCTCGATGCGTTCGACGCCTACGACGCCGACGGCGGCGAACTGGCCGCAGTCGACGTGGCGCTCGCACTTCGTGAGACCGGTATCGAGAGCGGCGTGTTCGAGCCGCTGGCAGCCCTCGACGGCGAGTCACTGTCGGCCGGCCGGGCAGCGCTTGCCGGGCTCGCGGGCGACGGCGAATCAGTCGGCGAGGGAGCCGACGAGGAACTCGACCGGCTGCGTGACCAGCTCGGGCAAATCGAAGACCTCGCGGCCGCCTCGATGGAGGTCGTCGAGGCCGTCCAGGAGGGGGCGCGGCGGCCCGACGAGTTTCAGGACGCACTGGTACGCCACGTCACGAGCGAAACGGGGATCGACGCCGCCAGAGTTCGGGACGCGATGCCCCGTGAAGCGACCGACGCCCGTGATTTCGTCGACGTGGCGCTTCGGGAACTCCGAAGCACGCTGCGAAGCGACGTACAGGAGCGGGAACAGGCGGTCGCTGGCCGGCTGGAAGATGACCTCGCCGATGCCCGCGAGGACATCGACGCCGCAATCGAAGCAGTGGACGACATCGCGTTTTCGGTGTCGCTTGCCCGCTTCGCCATCGCGTTCGACCTGACCCGGCCTACCTTCGTCGAGGACCGCAAGACTATCGCAGTGAAACGAGCCCGGAACCTCACCATTGCGGACGTAGAGAGCGTCCAGCCGGTCACCTACGCTATCGGCGACCACACGCTCGATCTCGACCGGGCGAACCAACCACCGAGTGGCGACCGGGTAGCCGTCCTGACCGGCGCGAACTCCGGCGGGAAGACGACCCTGCTGGAGACGCTGTGTCAGGTGCAACTGCTCGCCCAGATGGGGCTGCCGGTCCCCGCAGAGGCCGCCGAGGTGGGCATCGTCGACACCGTCGTGTTCCACCGCCGGCACGCGTCGTTCAACGCCGGCGTCCTCGAATCGACGCTACGTTCGGTCGTTCCACCGCTGACCGAGAGCGACCGGACGCTGATGCTCGTCGACGAGTTCGAGGCCATCACCGAACCCGGCTCCGCCGCCGACCTCCTTCATGGGCTGGTGACGCTGACCGTCGACCGCGACGCCTTGGGCGTGTTCGTCACGCACCTCGCGGACGACCTCGAACCGCTGCCGACGGAGGCCCGCGTCGACGGCATCTTCGCCGAAGGGCTGAATCAGGACCTCGACCTGCAGGTCGACTATCAGCCACGGTTTGGCACTGTCGGGAAGTCCACGCCTGAGTTCATCGTCTCCCGTCTCGTCGCCAACGCGAGCGACCCCGTCGAGCGGAGCGGGTTCGAGACGCTCGCCACGGCCGTCGGCGAGGAAGCGGTCCAGCGGACGCTGTCGGACGCGCTCTGGACCGACGAGTAGCGTTACGCCGTGCCGGCGGTTGCCTGCACTTTGCCCTCGACTGCCTCGGCGACGTTGTACAGAAGCTGTCGGACCTCCCGCCGGTTGTACCACCTGATGAGCGGCGCGAGGAGGAACTCCGGGAGTGGCCCCGGGACCTCGTAGTCGGCCGCGTAGGTGAGTCGCGTGCCGCCACGTTCCGGTTCGAATCGCCAGGCGATCCGCCCCGTCAGATCGCCGCTCATCTCGTACACGATTCGTTCGGGCGGCTCGTACGTCGATGCGCGAACCTCGCCGGTGAGTGTGACTCCGAACATCGCGTACTCGTAGGCGGCGCGGTTCCCGCCGTTTGGCAGGCGCTCGATGCGGTCGGCACGGGTCAGGCTTGGCGTGACAGCCGCCTGGTTTGCCGGCTCGTCCATGAACGCAAACACCGTCTCGACTGGCGCATCGAGCCACTGGTCGTCGGACGTATGAACGGTCATACGTACAGCTTCGCGCCCCAGTGGCTTACAGGCTGGGCCACACAGTGACAAGAGAATGGGTGACAACGGAGAGCTACTACAACCGGGACCGGCGGCTACAGCCGCCGGGTGCGGCCTGACTGTTCTCGGCTCTTCGAGTCGCGTCGCCGTCTGTCGATGACAGTGGCGAGGTGTATTCGGTGCATGGTGTGGACTTTCCGGCTGTGCCGGACAGGTCGCTCACTATTTCGGGAAGGCAGGAGACGGGTTGGTGGGCTTCGCTTACGCGTCACCGGCCACGTCGACGCGGTTGACCGCCATCACGCCGAACCCCTCTTGGAGGAGTTCGCTGCGGCCATCGGCGGTGTTGCGCTCATCGTCGGCCTGCAGCGTGAGCGATACATCAGCGTCGACCCGGATGTCGGTCCAGGTGGGCCGGACACTTGTCACGCGGTCAACGGCCACGTCTTCGACGCCGTCGACGGCCGCGAGGACGTCGGCGACACCGGCTTCGAGGGTCTCGGACCCGCCACGCGGGACGCGCAGTGATACGTCGGCCGATACCTCGGTCGGGGGGGTCGCCTGCAGCGACATAACGCCGACGGCCGGAGTCGAACCGAACCCGGAGGGCACTCACCAATCGAGTCGCGTCGGCTGGGGACTGCGCGGGGTGTGGCGGGCGCGTACGTCCGGCCCAGAACGGCCGGTAGCGGATTCTCACACCGGGATGATGGGGAACCCGAAGGCTGGACAGCGAGATAGCTATGTAGTACAGTACAGGCTCAGGGCCGGGCGATGGCACGCCGACAGGCCACACCGGGCGGTGCAGGCCTCGCAGACGGAACAGCCAAGCGGTGGGTAGAGTTCCACCGCTCGACAGTGAGCCCAGTCGAATCGCCGCCGCAGTGCGGCGTCCGTGAGTGGGACGCCGGTCCCACGGCGGCGAACCAGTCTATGGTGCCACGGGCGGAATTTTCACCGAGCGGGTGTCCGCGGTGGCCCGTTCCCCAATAAGGGGTGCATACCCGACCGTAGCGTTGCAGCTACGTTCGATGGCCGACCGCCCGCTGTATAGCCAGCGAGCGAACGACGTTGGCGCGGGAACGGGAATTGCGTAGGTCATGGGTCACCACGTCGGTGAAAGCGACGTATATACGTCCAGAACCGGTGATATATTAAATCTGTTTCAGACATGATACCAAATAACACTCACCAGCGGATACTGAGACGGACGCAATCGACAGCACGACATCAGTCGGCCGCTTTCGGCTGCTTGGGGGTGGCCGGTTCATCAGGATTCGCCGCGCCGTGGGCGACTGTTCCCGCCAGCGTCCGCGTAGAGTTCCCCACGACAAGCAGGCTGCTGGCCGTCATCGCCAGGGCCGCAAACAGTGGGTTCAGGACACCAAGCAGCGCGAGCGGGAGCGCAACGGCGTTGTAACAGAACGCCCACGCGAGGTTCTGGCGGACCCGCGTGCGGGTCGCGGCCGTCACCGCGAACACGTCCGGGACGGCGCGCAGGTCGTCCGTCGTCACGACCGCGTCGGCCGCATCGGCGGCCAGTGATGTGCCCGATGCCATAGCGATACCCACGTCAGCAGCCGCGAGCGCCGGGGCGTCGTTGCTGCCGTCGCCGACCATCGCGACGGTCCCGCGGGACTGCAGCCGCTCGACGACCTCGGCCTTTGCCTCCGGCGGGACGCCAGCGAACACCTCGTCGACACCCTCATGCCGCTCGAAGGGCGTCGCGGCTTCGGGGCGGTCACCGGTGATGACGACGACCTCGCGGTCACGGGCGAGCGTCGAAACGACCGACTCCCAGTGCGAGCGGAGCCTGTCGCCCGCAACAAGTACGTCTCGCGCTTCGCCGTCCCACCCGACGAGTGCCGGGACGCGCCCGTTCTCGGTGGCACGCTCACACCGGGCCCGGAGGTCGGCGGGCACACCGAACCCGAGGTCGTCGAACAGCGCCCGGGTCCCGACAACGACCCGTTCCCCGTCGACAGTCGCACTGACGCCCTGTCCCGGGTGTTGCTCGAACCCGGAGACGGCCGCGTCCGGGACCCGGACAGCGTCCGTCACCGCTTCGGCGACGGGATGCTCCGCGAACTGCTCGACTGCGGCCGCGCGGGCCATCGCCCCGTCGCCGGCCCGCTCCAGCAGTTCCATCTCGCCGGTCGTCAGTGTGCCCGTTTTGTCGAATGCGACCACGTCCGCGTCGGTCGCCGTCTCGAACACCGCGTCACCGGTGACAACGGTTCCGCCATCCAGCGCCCGACGGATGCCGGCCGCAGTCGCCAGCGGCGTCGCCAGCCCTAGCGCGCAGGGACAGGAGACCACGAGTACCGCCAGTCCGGTCAACATCGCGTCCGTTGGTGTCGCTCCAGCAGCGAGGTGCCCGCCGGTGGCGAGCACGGCAAGCACGACCACCAGCGGGACGAAGACGGCGGCGATGCGGTCGACCAGCCGCTGGACGCCGCCGCGCGTGCTCTGTACCTCCCACAGCAGGTTCGTGAGTCGGTCGACGGTGCTCTCAGCGTCGGGTCCAACGCGGGCGACGATACCGCCCTGTGTCACGAGTGACCCGCCGATGACCGCGTCGCCGTCCGTCTTCCTGACAGCCAGCGATTCGCCGGTGACGAGCGACTCGTCGACAGCCGCAGTCCCCTCGACGACGGTTCCATCGACTGGGATTCGCTCGCCAGACCGGATGACGACATCGTCGCCAGCCGACAGCGCTCCGACGTCGACTTCCTCGTGGCCCCCGTCGGTTCGTCGGCGTGCGCTATCGGCCCGCTGTGTCGTGAACTCCGTGAGCCGGTCCAGCGCGGCCCGCCGGACGCGGTCCTGATAGTAGTCGCCGACCGAGACGGCCATGACGATGACCGTCGCCACGTCGAAGTACACCTCTGTATGTCCCAAGATGACAGCGACGACGCTGTATAAGAAGGCAGTCACGGCAGCCATCGCCACCAGCAGATCCATGTTCGGCCGACCGGCCCGGAGGCTGACGTAGGCCCCGCGAAGCAACGGCCACCCGGTGTAGCCGACCACGACGCCGGTCATCACGGCCATATTCCACAGCAGGTAATCGCCCGCCTGCCCGCTCGGGTCGAACAGCAACAGCGACGGATCGATGTCGAGGTAGGCCGGGTACAGAAAGAGGATGTACCACAGCATGGTCATCATCCCGAAGAAGCCGCCGACGATGAGACGGCCTTCCAGTTCGTACTCGTCGTCGGTCTCCGTAGCCTGCAAACTGGTGTCGTAGCCGGTGCCGGCCACCGCGTCCATGAGGTCCGACTCGGAAAGCGCGTCGGCGTCGTAGGTGAGTTTCATCGTCCCCGTTGGGTAACTGGCGGCCGCGGCAGCGACGCCGTCGTGGTCCGTGGCCCGCGCTTCGAGAAATGTCTCGCAGGTCGCACAGTGCATCCCGTCGACAGAGAGAAACGCGGTCTCGCCATCGGCCTCGTCCGGGTCGGGTCCAGTATCGGCCGCGTCGCGGGTCTCCGTCGCCGGGTCGTCGAGCGTTCTGGCAACTTCCAGACAGCCCCGACAGCAGAACGTCCCTTCGACCGCGTCGTCAGTGACCGGCGTCTCGACCGGTAGATCACAGAGCGTGCAGTGAGTCATGTCCAGGGCATCGGCAGGGGTGGTTTCGGGATGGCGATGCCAAACGCCGCCAGCCCGTTCGACAGCGGGACGAGCGCCAGCGCGATGAAAACGACGCCGAGCGCCCGGTGCAGCGTTGCGCGATGGCCCGGCGACAGCGTCCCGAAGGCGGTCCCGTAGGCGAACACCAGCGGAAACGTCCCGAGGCCGAGCGCGGCCAGCGAGAGGCCGCCGGTGAGCGCGGAGCCAGTCGCGAACGCGTACAGGAACGCCGGATAGAGCAGCGGGCAGGGGAGCAGCCCGTGCATCGCACCCAGCGCGACCATTCCCGGCCCGTCGACCCACTGGTCGACCTTAGCGACGAGCGACGCAGAGAGTCGCTGGAAAAGGTCCCCGACCAACGGTAGCGACCGGGCCACGTCGACGGCCTGCCCACGCGAGAGATACCCGATACCGACGACGATGATAGCGAGGCCGACGAAGACCCCGACAGCACCCCGGACAGCGGTTCCGAGGCGTGCTAACCCGGCGACGTCGTACAGGACGCCACCGAGAGCGCCCAGCACCGTTCCCACGAGCGCATAACTCAGCGTCCGGCCGGCGTTGAACAGCGCGTGCTGCCGTATTTCGTGGCCAGACACCGGCCCGCCGTCGTCGAGTCTGTCGGCGTAGGTGGTGACTAACGGCCCGCACATCCCGAGGCAGTGGACGCTGCCGACGAGGCCCAGCCCGACGAAGGCCGCGAGGCCGGCCGTCTCACCGGAACTCAGTCCCGCCGTCCCAAACTGCATATCAGACGGTGCTCGACTCGGTCGGTTTTGTCATCAAGAACAGGCTGCCGGCGATGATGACGACGCTGGTCAGCGAGAGTGCGACGATGGAGCGTCCGGTTCCCTGCATGTAGTACGCGACCGGCGCGAGCCCGAGCAGCGCCAGCAACGTCATGAGCCGAGGGCTTGAGGCAGACATATCTGGCCGTACGTTAGAGGGATTATAAAAAGAAATGGGTCGTTCCTGCTGTCTGAAAACGACATTAGGGCTTTTTTATGTGATACACAGTCCACCCAGATATGGTACGGCACGAAGCTGGAAGCAGTCAGCGGCCGGATTCGCACGTCGCGGTGGGGGTGCGACGATGGCGCTGAGTCGGCGACAGTTCGTCGGTGCCGCGGCCGGGACAGCGGCGCTGGCCGCGACCGGCACCGCGACAGCACAGGACGAACCGGACTACGGCGGCTGGTTCGACGACGTCTCGAACTACGACGGGACCGTCGACAAGCGAGGCCAAGACACCGTTACGATTACCGTCGGCGCACAGGGGAACAACGGCGCGTTCGCCTTCGACCCGCCGGCAGTGATGGTCAGTCCGGGAACAGAGGTCGTCTGGGAGTGGAACGGCGAAGGCGGCGGCCACAACGTCGTCTCGGACGGCGACGGGCCGCTTGACTCCGGCGACCCGGTCAGCGAGGCCGGAACGACCTACAGCCACACCTTCGAGTCGGAGGGGATGTTCAAATACGTCTGTGTTCCCCACGAAGCACTCGGGATGAAAGGCGCGGTCGTCGTTCGACCCGGTGACGGTGGCGGAAGCTCCGGTGACGGTGGCTCCGGGGGCCAACAGCAGCAAGGCCCGCCGGAAAACCCTGACTACGGCGGCTGGTTCGACGACGTCTCGAACTACGACGGGACGACAGTCGACAGAACCGACGCCGATAGCGTCGAGATAACGGTCGGCGCACAGGGGAACAACGGCGCGTTCGCCTTCGACCCGCCGGCTGTCCGAGTGACGCCCGGGACCGAAGTGACATGGTCCTGGACTGGTGAGGGCGGCGGCCACAACGTCGTTTCAGACGGCGACGGCCCGCTCAACTCGGGTGACCCAGTCAGCGAAGCTGGAACCACCTACAGCCATACCTTCGAAGAGATGGGCGTGTACAAGTACGTCTGTACGCCCCACGCATCGCTCGGCATGAAGGGTGCCGTCGTTGTCGGTGGCCCACTTGATGGCGGCAGTGGCGGCAGTGGCGGCGGAAGCGGACAGGAGGGGAGCGGTATCGAACTCTCCGGTCCGCAGTGGCTCCTCTCGGGCTCTGTCCTGCTGGCGTTCTTCTCGCCGCTGTTGTTCGCAGCCGCGATGCGACGCCGTCAGACCGGGCGGCCGCCACAGACGGGTTCGGGTGGCGAGTTGCGGCGGGCGACCGGCCCGGAACCGGTCGAAGAGGCCGCGGAAACTGAACCGGCTGTCGAGCTGGGTCACGACGAGTACGACCCGAAGGGGACGGCGGCGCTGGTCGCGTTCTACTTCGTGTTGATCGGCCTGTTGTGGGTGTTCATGTACTTCGTCGAGTTCCTCGGCCGCGTCTCAATAATCGGGTGATATCATGCAGGTTCATAGATTCGAAAAAGTCTGGCTCGGTGCAGCGATACTGCTCATCGTCGGGTTCATCGCGACCATCGCCTACGGCTCGGTCGGCGTTGGCGTCGGGATGGTCGGCGATTCGGGCGGACAGATCAGCGCAGAGGCGGTACAGAACAGTAACACTGGCACCCAGTTCGACGACCCCGGTGTCGTCAAAGAGGACGGGCAGTACGTCGTGTACGTCGTCGCCCGGCAGTTCCAGTTCTCCCCCGGAACTGGGGACACACCGATCCGCGTACCCGCGGGTGAGAACGTCACGTTCAGAGTAACCAGTGCCGACGTGGTTCACGGGTTCTCCGTGGTCGAGACCAACATCAACACGATGGTCATTCCCGGGCAGGTCTCCGAAGTCTCGGCCCGGTTCAACGAGCCCGGAACCTACGGGCTAATCTGTCACGAATACTGCGGGGCGGCCCATCACACGATGGGTGGCTCCGTCGAAGTCGTCCCGCCGGAGGAGTACGATATGCAGCAAGAGAATATCGACCAGTCCGCAGATGACGCACAGGCTCAGGAGGGGGCGGATCAGTAATGGTGTTCGTCGACTCCTATCCGAAAACGTCGAAGCTCGTCCGTAGCGAGTTCCTCGTCTCGTTCATCGCGCTCGGAATCGGTGCGCTGTTCGGCGTCATCCAGGCGCTCCATCGGACCGGCGTGTTCCGGGGCTTCGTCAGTTCAGCCGACTACTACACGATTCTGACGGGCCACGGCGTCCTGCTGGCGCTCGTGTTTACCACGTTCTTCATCGCGGGACTGTTCACGTGGGCTGTCGCTAACAGTCTCGAACGCGAGCTGCCACAGCGCATCGCCTGGTCGGCCTTCTGGATAATGCTCACGGGGACGGTGCTCGCAGCCGTGTCCATTATCGGCGGCATCGTCGGTTCGCCGTCGATTCTGGGTCACGACCTCGAAGCGGACGTGTTGTTTACCTTCTACGCCCCGATGAAGGCGCATCCGGCGTTCTACATCGGCGCTGCGCTCATTATCGTCGGTTCGTGGGTCGCCGGCCTTGCCTACTTCAAGTCCCTGTGGGACTGGCGCTCGGAGAACCCCGGTGAGCGCATTCCCCTGCAGACGTTCATGGTCCTGACGACGATGCTGATGTGGTACGTGTCCACCATCGGCGTCGCCGTCGAGGTCGTCGCCTTCCTCATTCCGTGGTCGCTGGGCCTCATCCAGAACGTCGACCCGCTGCTGACGCGGACGCTGTTCTGGTACTTCGGCCACCCGGTGGTGTACTTCTGGCTCATGCCGGCGTACCTCGTCTGGTACACGATTCTGCCGAAGCTGGCCGGTGGGCGGCTGTTCAGTGACCCGCTGGCTCGCGTGGTCTTCGTCGCCTTCCTGCTGCTTTCGACCCCGGTCGGCTTCCACCACCAGTACACCGACCCCGGTATTCCGTCGGGGTACAAGTTCATCGCGATGACGAACACGATGTTCCTCCTGTTGCCCTCGCTGTTGACCGCGTTCACCGTGGTTGCCTCGGTTGAACACGGGGCTCGCCAGCGGGGTGCAAAGGGCTACCTCTCCTGGCTTCGAAATCTGCCGTGGGGCAAACCGGCCTTCGCCGGCTGTATGCTCGCCGGGCTGATGTTCGCCGCCGGTGGCTTCTCCGGCATGATAAACGCCGGGATGAACATCAACTACCTCATCCACAACACCATCTGGGTGCCCGGCCACTTCCACCTCACTGTCGGGACTGCGTTCGCACTGACGGCGATGGCTATCAGCTACTGGCTGGTTCCACAGATCACCGGGAAGAAACTGAAACAGCGGAGCCTCGCTTCAGTTCAGCCGTACGTCTGGTTCGTGGGCATGGCGATAATGTCGAACGCCATGCACCGGGCTGGCCTCGCCGGCATCCCGCGACGGACTGCCGAGCCGACGTACGACGAGTTCGCGTTCGAGGGCGTCGCCGGAACGGTCGGCGAAATGCGAATCCAGATCGCTATCGGCGGCTTCCTGCTGTTTGTCGGTGCGGCGATGTTCCTCATCGTCATGGCCGACACGCTGCTCGCTCGCCGTGGCGGGACGCTGTCGGTCAACAGCAACATCCCGGAGCCACTGTCCGGCGCAGATCACAGCCCACGTATCCTCGACAACTACAAGCTCTGGACGGCGATTGCACTGCTACTCATCGTCATCGCCTACGGGCCGCCACTCGCCAGCATGGTCGCTGACGGCCTGTTCGCGCCCGGTAGCCCACCGATCCCGGTCTAACACCACTTCACCACTCTTTTATCATGTTCGAAGACGTCGACGGTCCGGAGCAGAAAACGCTGCTACGACTCCTCATCATCGCCGGAATCGGCATCCCGATCCTCATCGAAGTCGTTACCTTCGGGAGTATGATGGGGCATCACTTGATGGGAGACACCGGGGATGAGGCGGTCCCTGAAACGCCGACAGCGGCAGAAGCCGGGGCCGGCGTGGGTGACCCGATTCTGGAATCCGCGGCTGTCTCGGCCCGCATCGATGCCGGGTCTGTCGTCACCGCTGACGAGGGGTGGCGGTTCACGCTCACAGTGAACGTGACTAACACCGGGTCAGACCCCGCAGCGGTCCGTCTCGACAGCGTCACGACCCGCAACGGCGAGACGATTGAGGGAGCCGCAACCACCGGACAGCTGTCAGTGGAGGAAACTGACGACGTAACCAAGTCGTGGCTACTGCCCCCCGGCGAACGACCGGACACCGTCTCTGTCACGGTGCTAACGTATCCGGACGGGGGGTCGGTACAATCGACGCAATACACCGTTGCGCTCGGTGATATCCCCGTTTCGAACCGCTGACCGCCTCACCCGTCCACGGAGTCGCCACAGGACGGGCAGGTGTTCGCGTCAGACGAGAGCGATTCGCCGCATTCGCTACAGTACGACTGGTCGGCGTCGCGGCCGCCCGGCGTGAACACGGACGTATCGTCCATCCATGCCTCGTCTGTCGCCGAGTCAGCCTCATCCGTATCGTCCCTTCCGGCTGTCTCCGGGTCCGTGTCTGTACTACTGTCGTCGGCTGCTGTCTCTGGGTCTGTGTCGGCGTCCGACGGCTGGGCGTTACCCTGTACTGATTCGTGAGCCGCCGGTTCCGCCGCCGGAGCTTCGTCAGGCGAAAACACTCGTGTCCCGGTGTGTCCCGGTGGCTCCGCGTCACTGTCAGCGTCTTCGGTTTCGCTTCCGTCCCCACTCGTACCGGAATCCAGTGTGGCGTCGACAGCCCGTTCGGTAGCTGTACTTTCGTCGCCGTTCTGGGCCACCCCGACCGGTGGCATGATCGGGAACCGCTGGTCCGGACGGCGCTGCGGGTTCGAAAGCGGCGCGCGGATTCTGACGGCAGTTCCAGCGAGCAGTTGAACGAAGAGGTACGCGCTCGCCAGCACGCCGGGGACGGCGATGGAGAGTTGTGTGGCTTGAGACAGCCCGACGCCCAACAACTGGAGCGCTGTCTCAGCTAAAGGACTGACGCCGGCCCGGGTCGGCCACGGAGAGAGCGCCGACAAAACGCCGGCTGCAGTGCCCATCTGGAGTACCACCCCAGCACTGAGGGAGACCGCACTCACACACACAAGCAGCGACAGGAACGGGGGGACCGAAAGTGTGTACACACGGTGGCCGTAAGCGACGGTCCGGACGACCAGATGCACTGTTCCGAACAGTGCAACCACCGTGAGCGGGCGTCGCTGACCGAGAATGAGACTCACCAGCAGGCAGCCAAGGAGCACGCTGCCGGGGATAGCGAGCAACAGGCTCGGATGGTCCAGCCGATACGCGTCGGCAAGGTTCCCGTAGCTGTTCCGGAGTCGTCGGTTGACGAGCACGACAGCGGCCAGTGACGGACCGACGAGCCAGAGACCGGCAGCAAGCACAGTTCGTAGCGAGACGGTTTGACCGCCAAGTGTCGCGAGAACAGTTCGTTCGAGCGCCGGGAACTGCGCCAACAGCAGCCCCGTCGCGAGTACCCAGCCACCGTAGACGACCCATGCCAGGGCCACGCCGACAAACAGCCAGGTTTCAGTTCGCAGTAGTGCAGCGGACTCGCGGAGTTCCAACCCCAGTCGACCACGCTCCATCAGCCTGATGTTTCCCGACCGACCGCTTAACTGTGGGTGGTCACGCCGCCCGAATTCTCATCGTGACGACGCCCGAGAGCTCGAGTTCATCGCCCGGGTGGATCGGTTCCCGGTCGCCTTTCTTCAGCTGGGTCTCGTTCAGCCGCGTCGGGTTGTCTCCAAGATCGACCAGATAGTACCCATCCGGTTGGCGGTCGAACCGGACGTGTTCGCGATGGATCCGCACCGCTTCGTCCTCCGGTCGCCCGGCATCCAGTAGCGCCGCCCGAATCTCCCGACCGATGCGGTCCCCGTCTTCGACGGTGATGTCTCGACCCTCGACAGAGAGAACGAGTTTGTCCGGTGCCGTGGTGTCGTCGGTGGACTGTGACGCGAGTGTGTCGACGGCGTTGTCCGTGACTGCCGACTCACGCTCTGTGTCGTCGACAGTCGACGACCCCGCTGTCGAATCAGCCGTCGGCGTGTCGCTCTCACTGCGGTGTGCGTCTAGATCCTCTCCACAGTTGACGCAGAAGCTGGCGTCGTCATCGACAGCGGTGTCACAGGACGGGCACGCGTCAAGCGAACCGTCGTCTCCCGGTGTGATGTCCTGTACGTCGGCACCGCAGGCGACACAGAAATTCGCGTCGGCATCGAGTTCCTGCTCACAGTCCGGGCAGGTAATCGTCGCTGCATCGTCGTCTGTCTCCGGGGTTTCGCTGGCGGTCTCGGTCTCCCCGCTTGAGTCTCTGCTGGACTGGTCGGGAGTGTCATCGGGCTCGGTGGGTTCTCTCTCGGCGTTCTGCGCAGCCCCGTTTTCCGCCGCAGCGTCGGCGTCGGCTTCGGCTTCGGTTTCCGTCGCTGTTTCCGCCGTCCCCACCGTCTCGTCGTCGGCCTCGGCTGCCCCAGTATCCGAAGCCTCATCCACTGATTCCTCGTCGTCGCTATCGTCGTCGCTGTCGTCGCCGGTGTGAGCGTCGGGTGTGTCGGGTTCGTCGCTGGCCTCCGCCGGTCGGCCGTCCGACGGTTCCGCTTGATCTGTCCCCTCCGGTATCAGGTCGGCGTCGTCCGGCACGCCACTGTCGGTGTCAAAATCAGCGGCACTTTCGTCGGTGTGTTGCCACTCGCCACAGTCCGGGTTTGTGCACCACCCGCCCGCGACTGTCGGATCAAAGTCCTCGTCGCATATGGGGCATTTTACCGTGCGGTCGGATTCAGGCATGGGTTTCGTTAGGCTCTACAGAGTGGAGAAATAAAATACTTGTCCCACGAAACTTTCCCTCTACTCGTCTGTCATAATGACGGTATCGCGTTCGGAGATATCGAGGTCAGGATCGATATCTCGAACTGGCATACCACCGCTTTCTGGCGTTTTCGGGAGCGCGCTGTCGGCGAACAGGAGCACGGAGATGTTGTCTTTCCCGCCACGGTCGTTTGCCAGTGACACGAACTCCTGACTCGCCGCGTCGAGGGACGCTGCATCGAGGACCACGTCACGAATCTCGTCGTCGGTGACGGCCGCTTCGCGGATGCGCTCGGCCACTGAATCGGCGTGGTCCGAATCGACGTACTCCTCGTACAGCTCCGGCGCGTCGGTCTGTGCGTCGATGAGTCCGTCGCTGGTCGCCAACACCGTGTCTTCTGCGTACAGTCTGACCGTTCGCGTGTCCACCCCAACAGTCGCCTCGTCGGGGTCCTCGTAGCCGGACCCGCCCAGCGCGCGGGTGATTTCGTTCCCGTTGGGGTGGACGTGCGCCTCCACGGGGTCGATTTCGTCGCTGTCGACCCACTCCTGAACGACGGCGTGGTCTCTGGTCAGCGGCGAAATCGTCTCGCGGGCACTGTTGACGACGTAGGCCCGGCTATCGCCGACCCAGCCATAATGGAGCTTGCCGTCGGCGTAAATCCCCGCGACGACCGTCGTGTATGATTGGGTTCCGGTCTTGTTTGCATACCGGATGATATCGCGGTGAGCCGCGGTAATCGCCTCTGCAACGGCGGTTTCGAGCTCTTGCTCACCGGGCGGGTCTGGCAGAACATCACGGGCCACATCGACATCGAAGCCTCCGGGATAGCTACGGGCCGTCCGGATTGCCACGGGAGCAAGCTGTTCAGCCACGATAGTCGTCGTGATATACGACGCGATGTCGCCGGCGTCGTGTCCCCCGGCGCCGTCGGCAACCACGAACACGCCGGCCGAACGGTTCATCGGCTGTCCGGGACTGTCAGTGTCGGACGCAGCCGTATCGTCAGCCGTGTCCGTGTCGTCATCGGTGTCTGTCGCCCCGGTATCGGATGGTTCGTCTGTCGCCTCCGCTGTCTCGTCGCCGTCCGCTGTGGCCGGCTTCTGTTGCGGTCTGTCCTGCCCGCGGTAGCCGTCCCGGTGGCCCTCCTCGAACACTGTCAGAGAAACGCTGTCCTCGTTGATACCCTGTCCTCGCTTCCTGTCGCCGATGTCGTAGTTCGTGCTGTATCTCATGACTCCTCCGGATGGAACTCGAACGTGACCCCGTAGGTCGGATGGACCAGCGACACCAGATCGCCGTCGGTGAGTGTCACCGATTCGGGGGGAACGTCGCCGTGTCTGTCGGTCGGGTCCTCGCCTTCAGAACGCAGTCGGTTGCGTCCGGGTTCGGAGAGGACCCGCTGCCAGCCGGCCCCTTTCTGGACGAACGTCCCGTTGAGGCTCCGGTCGTGGAGGGCCCACTCGCCGTCCTCGATATCGAACTGTACCTGCACCGAGGAGATGTACTCTCCCTGTGGGTCCTCGATGGTTATCGATGCCGGGGGACCGCTCGCTCCCTGTCGCCCGATAGTGTCACCCGGTTCGACAGTGAACTGCCTGTCCGCCTGAATGTACGTCACTGACGCCGTCGCGGGTGGCGTCGGGTCGCGCCGTTCGAGGACCTCTTTGAGGACCGTCGCGTTCCGGTATCGGTCGCGGTAGTGTGACTGCGTGGCCCGTTCGACGATTTCAGCCAGATACTCGTCACAGTCGGCTCCGAACGCCTGCGGGTTCACGCCGTCTTTCTTCGGGACGCTCCCTTTGAGCAGGAACAGAAGTATCTTCCCGATGGAGTACACGTCTGACCACGGTCCCTGTCGAACGTCTGTTCTGCTGGCCTCGGCTACCTCGCGGGGTTTGAACGGCCCCAGAATCGTCGTCCCGGTGTTCCCGGAGGACGGGTCCTCGGTGGCATCGAATCCCGTCGCCGTGTTGAAATCGATCAGCGTGGGCGTGATATCGGGCGTAAGCATCACGTTCTCCGGTTTCAGGTCCCGGTAGACGATCTCGTTCTCGTGGAGAAAGCCCATCGCATCACAGAGGTCGATGCCGATCTGACGGACCTGCTCACTGTCGTCGATTGGGCCGTGCTGGTCGATGACCTCGTCGAGTTCGATCCCGTCGACGATCAACTGGACGACCAGAAACGGAACGTCACGCTCCGTGACCTGGTCGTAGTAGTCCATCACGTTCTCGTGGCCGCCCGCCCGACGAATTCGCTCCAGCGAGTCGACCTCCTTTTTGAAGTACTCCTCGATGATGTCGGGGTCGTTCTGGGACTCGGTGTAATTGGGGTATTTGACGGCGACCGCCTCACCCGTCTTGGTGTCCCGTGCACGGAACGCTTTGGCGAATCCCCCCTTGCCGAGGAACTCCTCGAGTTCGTACTGGCCGGCGATGACATCACCGCTCTCGGGTTCCCAGTTCATGACTCACCCGTTTCTCCGGCCGGTAGCGTCCCTGCTGACAGCACAGATCAGGGCAGTCACTTCTGGATACCCTCGTCAGTGACGATTTTCGTCGCCTTGTTCTGCTCCTTGCGCCCACCCTCCATCACGATACGCGTCTCCCGCTCTGCTGTCTGGACAGCTTCGGTATCCTCTCCGTGAATGCGCGTCATCCGCTCCAGTTGCGTCTGTGCTTCGGCGACGTTGCCCTTGCCGAGTTCCGTCTTGATGACCGTCTGGCGGTGGTCCACGTCGACCTGTTCGTTGTGTTCGGCCAGCTTCGCCTCGTCGTCGGTGTAATCGACGGTGACTGACTCCCGCGTCGTCTCGCCGCCGGCGTGCAGCGTGACATCGGCCAGCGACACCGAGTTCTGGGGGTCGTTGGCAGGTGCGTGTATCTTCAGCACGACTCGCTGAGTCTCCCGCTCGAGGAGGTCGGGCAGCGGTACGACAGCCGCGTTGTTCTCCCAGTCGGGGCTCACGGACTGGGTCTGTGGGAGTGAGCGGTACACTTCGCTCACCTCGACGCCGTCGGCCACGTCAAGTTCGAGACGGGCGTCGGGAGCGACAACGGTCCCGGCCTCCTCGACCGCGTCGCCGAAGAACGACTCGATGTCACCGGCGGCGTCCAGATGTGTCCACTCACCGCGGGCAACGGTACCGAGCGTCCGAATCGTCTCCTCCCGGTAGTCGCTCCCGATACCGGCTGCCTTGATTCTGATACCTTCAGTGTCGATTTCGCGTGCTAGCGTCCCGAATGCTTCCGGGTCGTGGGAGTTGTCCTTCCCGTCAGAGAGGAGCAGGACCCGCCGAGCAGTGTTGTCGTCGGTCGGTAGGTCCTGCAGGGATGCCTTCGCTTCCAGCAGGCCACTGTACATGTCAGTTCCCCCACCGGCTGAGATGTCAGCGACCGCGTCCACTGCCGTTTCACGCGAAATAGTTCCCCACCGCGTTGGCGCAAGCACCGTCGTGACCTCGTTGTCGAAGGCGATAATCGAGATGTAGTCGTCCTCGTCGAGGAGTCCGAACACCCACTCAGCGCCGGCTCGGGCCTGCTCAATGTCGTCGCCGGCCATCGACCCACTGGCGTCGATACAGAGGGCAATCTGTCGCGTGGGTGGTTCCTCCAACCGTCCGGGCTCGACTTCGATTTCAGCGGTCAGTTTCGCCCCGCCCGTCGGCACGTAGGGTCGGTTGACCTCGCTCACGACAGTAGCGGTCATACTGGTAGATGGGTCGTACGGAGTAATTATATGTTTCCCTCAAATCGAGGGAAAAAAGTTCCACACACTGTCCCGTCTGGTAGCCTGTTGCTACTATCTGTTATTCGGTAGTAGGCACTATCTACAATACCGTCACGGTGTCTCGACCCGACTTCCCACCCAGAGAAGGGTCCCGAACAGCGTCACGACAGTGAGCGGGAGGAGCCACTGGAACAGTGAGAGAAGCCCAGCGCTTGCCTGCACGCCGACCACGAGCAGGATGGTGGGGCCACAGCAGGCAACTCCGGAGAGCAGCCCCGGAAGCCCCGACACAGCCCCTGCACCCGGGCCGAGACGGCAGGCCGCTGGGCCGCGCCACGCGACAACGGAGACAGCGAGGTTGAGTCCGACCAGCGATGCCAGGACTGCCCCGAGAAGCATATTCAGCGGGGCGACGAGCAGTTCGACTTGGCCGACAACCACCAGTGCAATCGGTTCCCATTGGAACGGGCCGACCTGCCGGAACGCATGAATAAGCGGGTTACTGACGACAGACACCTCATAGCCGGCGGGGCCGAAACCAAGATGTCCGAGACCGGCGAGATACAGCAGGTAGTACGCCAGTCCGGACACACCCAGAGACGCCTGTCCGTCACGGCGGCTAAGCGCTCCGCTGACCGCAACCACGGTGTTCCGAACCAAGCGTTGGATGCTGGGGGCCACACCTACCCTGTCGGTCGGACTGTCAGCTGACATACGCGCTCTCCGGATAGAAGCCGGCCCAGGCGAACCACATTGCGTCGAAGGACAGCGCGCGGTCCATCGGGAGCGAGTCGGCATCGTATGCCGTCCCGCCGATCGTGTAGCCATCGTCCGACGCCGTGACTGACAGCGATTCTGGGTTCGCGTACGCGTATCCGGTTTCGAGGTCGGTATCAGCGACAGCGACGTACGGCGTGTCGTCGATACGGCCGGTCAGCACTCGCTGGCGCAGCAGTGCTTCCTTGTCAAATGCGAGCGCCCCGGTTTCCGTTCGGGTTCCAATGACGACAGCTTTCGGATGTGCGCGGCTGTCGCCGTGTAGCGGTTCGAACAGCGTCCGTGTACTCGAATAATAGCCGCGCTTCTCGTTGTACTGGCCGTACGGGTCAACGCCGTAGCGCCGCTGGAAGCCGGTGTCTTCGGTCAGAGCGGTCGTCTCCGGATAGGCGCTAGACCAGCGGTCCCACGTCGTCCAGGTGACCCGGAACTCTCGCAGTGACTCGTCAGTTAGCGGGCCTGTAATCGCTGTTGCCAGCATCTGCGGCCACCAGCTATCGGTGCCCCGGTCGTACATCGTCAGATTTGAGTTTACCAGCCGCCCGGAGACGCCGAACTCCACCGGGCCACGCTCAAACCCCTGCGCGGTGCCCGTCAGCGGGCAGTACGTCACAGCGACGGCGTCGCCAGCGATGGTGTCGTTGACGATTTCGTGGTGGACGAGTATGTACTGGGGGTAGGCTTTCGCCTCCCCGTCCCGGGCCACGCCGAATACCGGGTCGTCCGGAGCCAGTCCCTCTGGTGGCGTGTCGGCAAACGTTGGGTCGTCGATGGCTGGAATCCCATCTTTACGAACACCGCCGCTGACGATGTTCTCTTCGAGCGTCTCGATTTCGTAGTCCAGATGCAGCCGACTATCCGCTGTCGGTGGCTTTGACCCGTCATTCCGGTCGGTTACCGTCGACGCCGTGCTGGACCCAGCAGTAGAGCCGTCATTCCCAACACAGCCTGCGCTGCCGAGTGTCGCACCGGCGCCAACCGTAGCGACAAACCGTCGGCGGGAAAGCCCCATACTATGTGTGAAATCCCCACACACTAAATCTCGCGGTGAGGTGCCGGTAACTCCCCGTTCGGCCGCTTATCCGGGGGCTTCGGTGAACGGGGCGGCTGTCGGACCATCTAATCGACGAGGGTATCGACCAGCGACGAAACGTACGCCAGCTCGTCCTCGTTCACGCCGTGGCCCATCCCCTCGTAGATGCGTTCCTCCACGTCCCCGTTCAGCTGCTCGAAGACCGAGGCTGTGACGTGAACCCGCTCTTCGGGGATGTGCGGGTCGACATTGCTACAGCCCAGAAACACCGGCGTCTCCTCGAGGTCGCCCTCGTACTCGCTTTCATCGATGGACTCGCCGATGAGACCGCCACTGAGGGCCACAAGGCCGCCATAGCGCTGTGGGTTGCGAGCAACGAACTCGCTTGCCAGACAGGCCCCTTGAGAGAAGCCCAGCACGAGCATGTGAGCGGTCGGAATCCCGGCTTCCCCGGCGGTCGCGACAGCGTCGTCGATAGCCTGCAGTCCCGATGTTCGCCCGGGTTCGTTCCGATCAACCGGCGAAAGAAACGAGTTGGGATACCAGGTGTTCCGCGCGGCCTGTGGCGCGAGGAGAGCCAGTCCGTCCTGCTGGAACTCCGCCCCCATCTGGATGATACTTCGAGCCGTTGCACCCCGACCGTGGACCAGCACTGCCGCTGCGTTCGCCTCCGACAGCGCCGTTCCCGCGGTCACGAGCTGCTGCCCCTGATGCGGGCCGCTCATCGCTCTCCCCTCGGTCGTCGACCGCGTCCTGTCACGCCCGCGGAGTCGGTTCTCATTCCCGTTCGCCCGGCCGCCGCAGCCAGCCACCGTATCACGTGCATAGCATAGATAGCGCCCGAGGATACTTGACTTGGCACATCGGTCAGTCGGCCTAAATGTCCCGTATTCAGGTTCGCAGGCGGAGTTCGATGCCGTCGCCGTCGTGTACTGTGAGACCAGTATCGGTCTCGGAGACAGCGTAGTCGGACTGACGCAGGCGCTTCTGTGTCGCATGAAGAGTCGCTTCGTCGGGGAGTCGGATTTCAAACCATGCCAGCCCCTGCCCGCTGTGGGGTGTGGACCGCCGTTGCCAGACGTTGGCCCCGATGTGGTGGTGGTAGTCACCGGCCGCCAGGAACACCGCGCCGTCGTATGTGGCCCTGACGCGGAGTCCGAGTGCATCAGCGTAGAACGCCCGGGCCGTCTCCACTGACGAGACGTCCAGATGTACGTGTCCGATATCGGAGTCAACGGGCATCGACTGTTTGCCAGTCGCAGCAGCCGCGACTGCCTGCGTATCGAGAGGGTCCGTCACCATTTCGACGAGCCCCGACGGTGTCTCCTCCCACGACGCCCGCGGGAAGTCCCGGTAGATCTCGACGCCGTTCCCGGCTGGGTCCGACAGATACAGCGCCTCGCTGACACCGTGGTCCGATGCGCCGTCGAGTGTCCACTCCGAGTTGATACGCTGGAGTGCGTCTCCAAGCGCCGCTCGTGATGGAACGCGAAACGCGACGTGATACAGCCCAGTTGCTGATGCCTCTCTCGATGGTGCGTTTGGACGGTACTTCAGAACCAGAAGCTCCTGTCCATCCAAACCGAGTACCGTCCGGTCGCCGTCCGAGTTTAGCACGTGGAGGCCGACAACATCACGGTAGAAATCGACGGTCGACGATAACTCAGCCACAGTCAGGGCCACCCGACCGATTTCGGTGTCCGGTGGAAGGGTCGCTGGGTCCATGTTGAAAGGAGGCGTAGACAGCCCATAATTCTGGGTGCCGGCCGTCGGCCCCGTAGCACGTTTGCGGTGACTGTGTGCGACCTGATGCGGGCCGTCGTCAAACACATGAATGTTGCTACCATGTGCCATTGTCTTTAGAGAAATGGTAAAATTTAGTGTAAAATTCCTAGAATATACTCTGATCGAAGAATTATACATAGACTATTACGTATTACTGGCAGAGACGTGTGTTAACCCTCATCAGAGTAGTACTATAACCTTCGAGTTGTTACCTTGGGTTGACTATGAAAAAGCAGGAGCTCATCCACCTTCACGGCCTGCTTGCACAGGTACAGAACCACTACGAAGCTGAATCCGGGACAGAAGTGGACCACGACGAATACGAGGAGCTGGGTGTCAAGCCGACATCGATTCACAAGTCGAAAACTGACCACAAAGCCGCTGTCTTTGCGATTGCTGACGGTATTGCCTCCGAGATGGCTGACGAGGCCAAAGAGCCTGTTTCTGCCGCCGCGGACTAACGGTTCTCCCGTAGCTTCTACGCAGTTCTCCCGACGAGCACTGCGGTTAGCGACCGTATAACCGCTGTCGGAGATATATCAGAGTTACAATACGCCAGGCATGTAGCGCGGAAATGCTCCCATCGCTCGGGGGCCGAATTTACTCGTCGATTAATTCCTCGAACTCGGGTAAAACGTCGTCCGATTCGTCTCCGGACTGGTCTGATGGCAGGTCGTCGGCGTCGGTTGCCGGCTCCGAGGACGAAGACTCGTCTTCAGCCGCCTCATCAGATTCTTCCGGAATCTCCTCGATTTCGAGCACGTCGAGCGGGATGTTCTCGAGCCGCTGGCCGATTTCCTTGCGGGCGATTCGGGCGGCGTGTTCGTCCCGTTCGACGTTGAAGACAGTCATCTCCAGTTCGAGTGCGACGAGGCTCTCGTCAGCTGCGAGAAATGCGGGTTCCAGTGTCTCACCACAGTGTGGACAGTGCCGGTCTCCCATGTTGATCTCGACGTAGTTGAGGTCTGGGTTCAGCATCTCGCCCGTTTTCGAGATAGCGATGCGAACTGCCTCATCCGCAGATGCCACGTCGTACACTGGGACTGCGGCCTCGACAACAACTCGGCAATTCATGGTAGTATGTTTGTTTCCCAATATAATGAAGGTTAGCCCTGAACCAGTGTGTACCACACGCCACGGATATCAAGAGTCAGAAAGACCGAACGTACGGTCAAGCAATACACAGACCGGCACCCCAAAACATCACGACGGCGAAACGCAACCACGAATGGGGGGCCCTCAGTTGACAGGTCACTAACGCGTGACAGTACACTGGGAACGGAACTCGTAACGCCATTACCTCCGGGCCCGTATACTCGGACAATGGAACAGGGCGTCATTGATGTCGGGTCGCTGGCCGGCGGTATCGATTTGCAGGCAACTGTCGAGAGCGGGCAGTCCTACCTCTGGAACCGAGACGACGGCGACATGTACCAGCGCGACGGAGCGACCGGCGGCGGCGCGTGGTACTGGACGACGGTCCAGCGAAACGGGTCACCAGCGGTCATCCGTGTCCGGCAGCGAGATGGGGTTCTCGAATGGGAATCGACAGTCGACGCCGAGACGGACCTCAGACGACTCCTTCGGCTTGACGACGATCTCGGCGCAATTCGGGCGACGGCACCGGACGACGACGTAGTTCAGTCGGCATACGATACGTTCTGGGGGATGCGACTGGTACAGGACCCCCCGTTTGGATCCCTCATTTCGTTCATCTGCTCAGCCCAGATGCGCGTGGCCAGGATTCACAGTATGCAGCAGGCGCTCCGCGACGCGTTCGGCGAGGAGATCGAGTGTGGCGGGCGGACGTACAACGCCTATCCGACGCCAGCGGCGCTGGCCGAAACGACTGAAGGGCGACTCAGAGACCTCGGACTGGGCTATCGCGCACCATACGTCCAGCGTACCGCGGAGATGGTTGCAGCGGGAGAGGCCGACCCCGAGGAAGCCGTCGGTCTCGACTACGAAGACGCCAGAGAGTCCCTCACCCGCTTCGTTGGCGTCGGAGACAAGGTCGCTGACTGCGTGTTATTGTTCTCGCTTGACTACCTCGAAGCGGTCCCGCTCGACACCTGGATTCGGACGACCATCGAGGAGTATTACCCGGAGTGTGAGCGGGGGAACTACGCTGACACGTCGCGGGCCATCCGGGCCGCACTGGGTGGGGAGTACGCCGGCTACACGCAGACGTATCTGTTCCATTACCTCCGAACGGGCAGTAACGAGGAGTGAGACGCGGCACGGAAGGCGACAGTATAACGGAGTCCGCCGGCAAACCCTCGGCTATGGCTCGCACGCGAGCACACGTGTTCGTCTCCGGTCGTGTTCAGGGCGTCTACTACAGAGCGACCACGCGGGAGCGCGCACAGGACCAGGGTGTCGACGGCTGGGTCCGCAACCTCGACGGCGGCCGCGTCGAGGCGGTGTTCGAAGGCCCGGAAGCCGACGTGGACGCGATGGTTGATTTCTGCCACGACGGGAGCGAACGGGCGGACGTCACCGACGTGGAAGTCGAGTACGAGGAGCCAGAGGACATCGACGGTTTCGAGGTCCGCTGGTAGGCCGCCGTCCCGTAGAGTTACTTCACTGGCGGGCGAACCCGCGGCTATGCTCACCGGCTCCGAAATGGGAGTGGTCGACGAGAACGCCGCCGCGCTCGGCGTCCCGCGCAAACAGTTGATGGAGTCGTCCGGTCACGCCATCGCACAGGCGGTCCGTACCATCGCTGACCCCGGCGATCAGGTCACCATCGTCGCCGGACGGGGAAACAACGGCGGGGACGCGCTCGTCGCCGCCCGCTTTCTCGACGACTACGACCTCCGCGTCCTCCTGTTGGGCCGTCCGGGTGCTATCTCGACGACGATTGCCCGGGAGAACTGGGACGCTCTCAAGCACGCTGAATATCCGACGGAAACGGTCACAGACTCCACGGCGTTCGACCTCGGGAGTCCCGACGTGGTCATCGACGCGATGCTTGGCACGGGTATCGCCGGCGATCTCCGAGAACCGGAGGCGACGGCCGCCGAGGCGATGAACGAGAGCGACGCGACCGTTCTTTCTGTGGATGTCCCGTCCGGCCTCGACGCTGAAACGGGACGGCTGGCCGACAACGCCGTCGACGCCGACCACGTCGTCACGTTTCACGACAGCAAGCCCGGCCTGCCGGACCTCGATGTGCCGGTCACCGTCGCCGACATCGGCATCCCCGACGCGGCGGAGTTGTTCGTCGAGCGGGGCGACCTCACTCGCCTCGAACGGGACCCCGCGAGCCACAAGGGCGACAACGGCGAGGTGCTGGTCGTCGGCGGCGGCCCGTACACCGGTGCGCCGGCGCTCACGGCTCAGGCCGCGCTCAGAGGCGGGGCCGACCTCGTCCGTGTCGCCTGTCCGGCCGTCGTGGCACGGGAGATCCAGTCCTACAGCGAGAACCTCATCCTCAGACCGTTCGACGGCGACCACCTCGCGCCGCCCCACGTCGGCCGTCTGGCCGAACTGGCGGCGGAACACGACACGCTCGTCCTCGGACCGGGACTGGGCGACGCCGACGCGACCTTGGAGGCGGTCGGGGACCTGCTTGCCGGGTTCGAGGGGACAGCCGTTGTCGACGCTGACGCGTTGTCGGTGGTGCCAAACATCGAAACTGACGCCGAACTCGTCTGCACGCCACATCAGGGCGAACTTCTCGGTATGGGTGGTGAGACATCCGAGGACTGGCGGGAGCGGATGGGCCTCGTAGAATCGTTCGCATCGGAGATCGGCCAGACGCTGCTGGTGAAAGGCCCCTACGACATCGTCTCCGACGGCGAGCGGACCCGCGTCGGCCGGACGGGCAATCCGGGGATGACGGTCGGCGGAACCGGCGACGTGCTCGCGGGCGTGACGGGCGCGCTTGCCAGTGTTCAGGACCCGCTTGACGCGGCCGCAATCGCCGCCTACACCGTCAGCCGCGTCGGCGACCGCGTCGTCGACGAGCGCGGCTACGGACTGGTCGCGACAGACCTGCTAGACGAGATACCGAGCGTCCTGTGGCAGCGAGAGGCAGAACAGTAGCGTCCGTAGTCAGGCTGATGCACCGACCAGGTCCCCAGCTTTCGCCCGGGACTGTTCGATGATGGCCGGCCGCGCCTCGAACTCGATGACCACCTGGTCGCCGTAATCGACCGTCTCGACGCTGGCGTGGTCGTGAATCCACGAGACGAGACTCATCGTCTCGTCGGTCATCGGGAGCACGAGCCGTTCGCGTTCGTAGTCCGGTAGCTCGTGGTCGATGCGGTCCGCCAGGTCGTCGATGTTGAGCCCCTGCTTGGCGCTGACGGCGACAGGGTTCGGTGCCAGCGACGAGAGCGCGTCTCGCTTGCGCCGGACCTCCTCGTCGTCGACCATGTCGGTCTTGTTGAGGACGGTGACGATTGGCGCCTCGTTGCGCTCGTACAGCGTGTCGTGGCTCGTCACCAGCTTCTCCCGGATCTCCTCGACCGACTCGGAGACGTCGACGACGAGCAAGACGAGGTCGGCGTGGTACACCGACCCGAGCGTGGACTTGAACGATTCGACGAGCCAGTGTGGCAGGTCCTGAATAAATCCGACGGTGTCCGTGACCAGCACCTCGCGCTTGCCGACCGCAGCGCGGCGCGTGGTCGTCCCGAGCGTCGTGAACAGACGGTCCTCGCTCTCGGCCGTGGTGTCGAGGTCGGGGTGTAGGTCGTCGTTTTCGTCCACCTCGAGGTCGTCGGCGAGGCGGCGCAGAAGCGTCGACTTCCCGGCGTTGGTGTAGCCGGCCAGCGCGACGAGGTCAAACCCGGACTCCCGGCGCTGTTCCCGGCGGTGTCGCTCGGTCTCCTCGATGGATTCCAGTTCGTCCCGGATGTTGGCAATCTGCTTTTTGATGTCCTCTTCGCGGGACTCGTCGTACTCGCCCAGACCCATGAACCCCGGGCGCTCGTCGCGTTTGGCTAAGCTCGCCTTGGCCTCGGCGCGCGGGAGTTCATAGCGCAGCTCCGCGAGTTCGACCTGTAGCTGAGCCTTCCGTGTCTGGGCCCGTTGGCCGAAGATTTCGAGGATGAGCCGGAAGCGGTCGATGACGCGAACCCGTTCGGGGAGTTGGTTCCCGATGTTGTATGTCTGGTACGGACCGAGCTGATTGTCGAAAATAACGGCGGCGGCCCCTTCACGGGCGACCACGTTGCTCAGCCGTGTTACTTTCCCCTCGCCGAGGTGGTACGCTGGGTCCTCCGTTCTGGTCTGCGTCACCTCACCGACGACATCGTACCCGGCAGCCCGGGCGAGGTCCCGGATCTCTTCGGTGTCGGCGGTGCCACTGTCGACGCGCTTCGCGATGACCGCTCGTTCGGTGGTGTGTGTCGCCGTCACTCGTTACGGAGATACGGTGTCCGATTATTTAACCCCCCGGGCGGTTCACAGCAACGTCCAGTGAACCAGTGGTTCGGCGGCAAAACGGCAGATTCCGCGGGGTAACAGGGGTCGCTTGCTGCGATGGGAGCGCTTGCGATAGTCGGGTACAGCCACCGAGGCGGTGGCGTGCAATCCGGCCTATTCGAGGTCGAAGCGGTCAAGCGTCATGACCTTGCTCCACGTGTCCACGAAGTCATGGACGAGCTTCTCCTCCGCGTCGGCAGAGCCGTAGACCTCAGAAATCGCCCGCAGCCGGTCGTTCGAACCGAAGATGAGGTCGATGCGTGTGGCTTCCCACTTGACCTCGCCGGTGTCGCGGTCGAGACCCTTATAGACGTGTTCGGAGTCAGCTGCCGGCTCCCACTCCGTGCCCATGTCGAGTAGGTTCACGAAGAAGTCGTTTGTCAGCGTCTCCGGCTCGTCGGTGAAGACGCCGAGGTCGGTGTCCTGATAGGTCGCACCGATAGAGCGCATCCCGCCGATCAGGGCCGTCAGTTCTGACGCCGTCAGGTTCAGCAGGTCCGCGTTGTCGACCAGCACTTCCTCGGCCGGTCGCGTGATATCGTCCTGAATGTAGTTTCGCGCCCCGTCGACCTTCGGCTTCAGTGCGTCGAAGGAGGGGGCGTCGGTGTGTTCCGGCCCGGCGTCTACTCGTCCGGGCTCGAACGGAATCTCGACGTCGTAGCCGGCGTTCGCTGCTGCCTGCTCGACGGCCGCGTTGCCGCCCAGCACGATCAGGTCCGCAAGCGAGACCCGCGTCCCGTCGGAGCGCGAGTCGTTGAACGCCGCCTGAATGTTTTCGAGCGTCCCAAGGACGGCCTCTAGCTCTTCGGGCTCGTTGACCTCCCAGCTTTTCTGGGGTTCGAGCCGGAGGCGAGCGCCGTTAGCGCCGCCGCGCTTGTCGCTGTCGCGGTAGGTCGACGCTGACGCCCACGCGGTCTTGACGAGCTGAGAGATAGAGAGGTCCGAGTCGAGGATTTTGTCCTTCAGCTCGGCAATCTCCGCGTCCCCGATGAGGTCGTAGTCGGCGTCCGGGAGCGGGTCTTGCCACAGCATCTCCTCGTCAGGAACCTCAGGGCCGAGGAACCGCTCGGGCGGCCCCATGTCGCGGTGGGTCAGCTTGTACCAGGCCTTCGCGAAGTTCATCCCGAACTCCATCGGGTTCTCCTGGAAGGTTTCCATGACCTCTCGGTAGTCCGGGTCTCGCTTCAGCGCGATGTCCGTCGTGAGCATCATCGGCGTCTGCTTTTCGTCCGGGTCGTGGGCGTCCGGAACGCTGTTTTTCAGCTCCTCGCTCTTGGGTGCCCACTGCCACGCGCCGCCGGGGCCCTTCTCCGGCTCCCACTCGTAGTCAAGCAGGTTGTTGATATAGCCCATGTCCCATTCGGTCGGCGACTGGGTCCACGGCCCTTCGATACCGCTCGTGATCATCTCGCCGCCTTTGCTGCCATCGTTCTCCCAGCCGAGGCCCTGCTGCTCGATGGGGGCCGCTTCCGGCTCGGGGCCGAGGTTCTCCTCGGGGTCGTCAGCGCCGTGGACCTTTCCGAACGTGTGGCCGCCGGCGATGAGTGCAGCCGTCTCCTTGTCGTTCATCGCCATCCGGTCGAACGTCTGCCGGATGTTCTTCGCAGACGCTTCCGGGTCCGGGTTACCGTTTGGCCCTTCCGGATTCACGTAGATGAGACCCATCACAGAGGCACCGAGCCCTTCTTCGATTTCGCCGGGCTCGTCGAAGCGCTCCTGCGTCTCGAACTCGTCTTCTGGCCCCCAGTTGACAGCCTTGTCCTCCTCGAAAGCGTCCTCGCGACCGCCGGCGTAGCCGAACGTCTTGAATCCCATCGACTCGATGGCGACGTTCCCGGCGAGGATCATCAGGTCAGCCCATGAGATCTTTTGACCGTACTTCTGCTTGATCGGCAGAAGCAGCCGCCGCGCCTTATCGAGATTCGCGTTGTCCGGCCAGCTGTTGATCGGTGCAAAGCGCTGTCGACCGCCAGCCGCGCCGCCGCGGCCGTCGGCGGTCCGGTACGTCCCGGCGCTGTGCCAGGCCATACGGATGAACAGCGGGCCGTAGTGGCCGTAGTCGGCCGGCCACCAGTCCTGTGATGAGGTCATCAGCTCTTCGAGGTCCGACTTCACCGCTTCGAGATCGAGTTTCTGGAACTCTTCTGCATAATCAAAGTCAGCCTCCATCGGACCGACGTCCCGCGCGTTCTGGTCGAGAATCTCCAGATTCAGCTTGTTTGGCCACCAGTCCTGATTAGATTTCGGTCGCTTTGAATGCCCACCTGCGGCGCCGCTTGTATCGGAGTTCGGTGTTTCTGCCATCTTAACAGTAAGAAGGATTCGTCCCTCGGATACAAATCTTTGGATATGAGTAAAGAAATAGCATTGTGTCGAAAATAATCCCCTGAATTCTTTGGGATACCCTAGCAGGAACTAAGTTACTTCTTTCTGATACATTTAGATATGAGAGTTGGTACTAAACGGAGGAGCATAAAGGATTTATAAGCAGACGGTCAGGTACGCGGTATGGATGAGTTCGTACTCCAACTAGATGGGTTGGGCCTCCAGCAGATGGGCCTCGAATTCGGTGGCGGCGGCCTTATCGGTGGCATCATCGGATTCGCTGCCAAGAAGGTCGCAAAGCTCATCGCCGTCATCGTCGGCATTGAGCTAGCGCTGTTCAAGTTCCTCGAGACACGCGGGATTCTCGAGGTGAACTGGGACGCGATAGGTGGGACCGCACAGAACGCGACTGGCAGCGCCGGGAATGCGGCAGCGACACAACCGCCGTCGTGGGTCACCTCGCTGCTCTCTGCCCTACCGGTCAGCGCCGGTTTCACCGCCGGCTTTCTCGTCGGCTTCAAGAAGGGGTAACGCGACGCCGCGGCGTCAGCCGCGCGTACTGATGTCGTCTTCGTCTTTGATGATCTGTGTTTCTGCCTCGCCGCTCGTGTGTTCGTTCACCACGTCGTAGAAGTCGTTTTGCAGACCGGCAGGGAACGTCATAACGCCGACCCACGAACCGTCGGACTGCCACTCCTCACGTTCGAGGTCGCCGAACTGCCGTATCTGTGCCTGAGCACTCCCGGCGTAGTCAGCGGGGACCTGTACGGCGACAGTGACTTCGTCGAACCGGATTGGAATGACTGGCCGGAGTGCATCGAGAGCGTCATCGACCTGTGCCTCGACCGGCTCCATCGGATCAACCCTGAAATCAGTCTCTTCGAGCGCGGATTCGATGCGCTCCGGCGGGTGTGGCGCGTCGTCCATCTGCGGGTTGACCGCGTTGCGGGTGATCCGCTGGATGAGCTGTTTGTGCTTTTGTTCCTGCATCTCGCGGCGCTGGTCGGCCGTGATCTGAATCCCTCCCCGCTTGATGACCTCGGGGATGATAGCCATCGGCTCGGTGGTGTCAAACACCTCTTCGAGCATGTTCTCGGGCGGGCGGTCCCCCCGCGAGGCGTCCTCGAACACGTCCTCCGCTGCGATAACGTCTTCGAGGTCACCGTCGAAGTCATCGCGCTTTATCGCTAGCGCAGCGTCCGGATCCACCAGTACCTCGAACCGCTGACCGTGGGATTCGAGGCGCGCCGTCACCGCCTCGTCAAGCGATATCATACCCGTCGGTAGCAGTGGACCAGTTAAAGGCCTTACTGCGTGACGGAGAAAGTCCAATCGCCCGCGAGGGCCGTCGGAAGCGTTACTCTTCGGTGGCGTCTTCGCCTTCGTCGTCCGCGTCTTCACCGGTATCAAGCAGGTCAGCCTCCGCGAGGTGAGCCTCCTTCTCCTCGTCGGTCAGCTGGCCGAACGTCTCCGTTTCGACGTCGACCGTGGCCACGCCGATACCTTCCGGGGAGAGTTCGTCGTCGTTGACCGACGCGAGGGCGGCCAGCGCGAGGTCGACGCCGTCGTCGAGGTCCATCCCTTCGTCGTAATGCTCTTCGAGGTAGTCCCGGATATCGCCACGGTCGGCCCCGACAGCGAGGGCCTTCCACTCGTAGGGCGTCCCGGAGGGGTCGGTCTCGAACAGGCGCGGCTCGCCGTTGACGATGCCGCCGATGATGAGCGCGACGCCGAACGGGCGCGCACCGCCGACCTGCGTGTACTGCTGGATGTAGTCGGTGATTTCCTTGGTGAGCGTCTCGACACCGACCGGCTCGCCGTAGCGTAGCTGGTTCACCTGCGCCTGTCGACGGGCGAAGTCGATGAGCTGTCGGGCGTCGGCGACGTGACCGGCCGAGGCGATACCGATGTGGTCGTCGGCCTTGTGTATCTTCTCGACCGAGGAGCGCTCCATCAGCGGCGACCGGATGCGCTTGTCCACGGCGAGAACGACGCCGTCGCTCGTTCTGACGCCGATGCTTGCTGTGCCGCGTTTGACCGCTTCGCGGGCGTACTCGACCTGGTAGAGGCGTCCGTCCGGCGAGAAGATAGTGATCCCGCGGTCGTAGGCCTGCTGTTGATTTTGTCCCTGCATAGTTATCGGAAATCGAGTGCTGTCGCGCCGACAAACGCACCGTCGGAGGCCGCTTCGACATCGTAGCGCGGCGGCCGAACAGCAGCGCTCCGGTCTGCGTTCTCGAACACGACGTGTCTCTGTTCAGTGGCTTCCGGCGGCCCGCGTATATACTTTTCTTCACAGGCACGCACAGTGCCGCTAATCCCCCGGACACGGACCCGAATCTCGTCGTCATCGACGCTGTCAATGCAGGCCAGCGCCGCACGTGCTGAGTCCGTCTGACCGCGTCGCGTTCGGACGATGGCTTCGGCCGTGCCGTCGTAGTCGTGGAACTGGAGGACGGTCATATCCGTCTCGGCGCTGCCGGTGTCGCCAAGCAGGTTCTGGGCGGCGTACCACACCTCGCGCTGGAACGCCCGGCGGCCGAAGGAGGCGTTCGGCCACGTCTCGATGTCGACGGCGAGATAGCGCCATCGGGGGCGGAGGTGCTTCGGGAGGTGTTTCATGCGTGAGTGTTGGCGCGAAGGACAATGAGCGGTGTGGTGTGGCTACTGGCAGTCTTTGTGGTCAGCAGATCGATGGCGTAGCTACTCCCCGTTATCACTGACTTCGCCTGTGCCGTCCTCCAACCGAACGCCCGGTTCGATAACGGCGTCGCTCTGGCGTTCGCGGTTGCGCTCCACGACGCGGCCCCACTCTGCCAGTCCCTCGCGGACGGTGTCGGCGTCGAAGCCGACGGTCTCCCCGACTGCAGCGATATCCCGCGGTGCGCGAATCTGGAGATGATTAGTCGGCGACGCCGAGATGACAAACGGCGCGCCCGCATTCTCGACCAGTTCCCGGAGTTTCCGGAGTTCCTTGATAGCCCGGACGCGACTGCCGCCGGACGCCCGGAGCACCGGGCCGAAGTCGAACTCGACGCGGACACCGTTGTCGGCCGCCGCGTTCGCCAGCACGTGGTTGAAATCGCCGTCCTCACGCATCGGATGGGCGAGTACGTCGACGGTCGGTTGCTCGACCGCGAACCGGTTGATACGGCGGTCGCCGCCGTGGACGACGACGACCGTGCGGTCACTACGGTAGTTCCCGACAAACCCGCTCGCCCGCGAGGGGTCGTCGGCCCGGACCTCGACGCCCTCGGCCACGTCGACCCCGTACTCCTCAGCGACGGCGTCGGCGTCGTACTCTGCCTGTTCGTCGCCGTGGTTCCTGACGACGATGCCGTCATAGCCCGAGTCGGCGGCTGTCAGCGCGTGCCGGGCGACGGTGCTGTCGCCGTCGGGATGGGCGTAGACGGCCTCGTACATCACAACTCCTCTAAGAGTTCGCGGGCGTTTTCGACGGCCTTCTCCCGCTTTGCGGGATAGGCCTCGACTTTCGCCCGGAGCGTAATGCCGTCGCCGCGCTCGACATCCCCGCCGAACGCGGCCTGTTTGTCGAAGGTGAGAAAGAACGAGCAGTTGTCGTCGACCCGGTCGTCCAGTTCCGCACGCACCGCGTCGATGTCCGGCGCTGACGCGACCTGCGTGAGCACGTGACGGATGTCGTCGGCGTTCTCGACGCGAGCCGAGAGGACGATAATGCGGTCACCGTAGTGCCCCTCGCTTTTGGCGCGCTCGACAGGGTAATCCTCCGGGAGAAACGCCCGGAGCGCTTGCTTGACACGTTTGTCGTCCTCTGTCGCGTAACAGAAGGTCCGAAGGTCGACGTAGTGGAACGGAACCGACGACATCGAGGCCCTACTCGTCCTCAGCGGCTTCGAGGTTGTCCTCGGGGACGCCCTGCTCCTGTCCGTCCTCGAAGGAAACCGTGTAGTTGGCGTCGCCGAACATCGTCTCGACGACCTGCGTGATGGTGCCTTCCTCGCCGTCGTAGTCGCTGTGCTCATCGTGGAGAATAACGCTGTCGTCCTCTTCGAATGCCATACCCGGCGGTACTCGGTGGCTCGTCAAAAAGGGACTGATTCGGTGTCGAAGGCTTATAGGCACCTCGCGCCAACGGCTTGCCATGAGCAACACGGCAGGGGTCCCCGGATACTCGTCGCCCTCACGGCGGGCGCTCACACAGCGTTCGAACAGATGACGAGCGTCGACGACCTGTGGTTTCTCGCCGACGGCGCGTGTCAGACCGCCGAGCAGACGTATCACCGGCTCCGGGAGCAGTACAGCGGCTACGTCGAGTTCACGCGCCATCGGAACGTCCCGCGGAACCGATTCCGAGACGTGGCCACCGTCGCCCGGGACCACGGTGCGCCCTATGGCGCGCACGCCCTCACATACCGACCCACTGGCGAACTCCTGCTCGTCCGGCACGAAGGCGTCGATATGTGGGTTCTTCCCGGCGGTGAACTCGATGCCAGCGAATCATTTCAGGAGGCCGCACTGCGGGAGTTAGACGAAGAGAGCGGCATTGAAGCGACAATTGAGGGTCTGGCGATGCTCGGACGGGTCGAGTTCTACTGTGACGGCAACATGGCCTGGGGCGTTTTGCCGGTGTACGAAGCACAAGCGGAGACGACCGATATCGCCGTCAACGACCCGGACCACGAAATCAGCGAGGCCCGGTGGTTCGACGAACTGCCGGCCGATACGCGTGACCGTGAGGAGATTCTGCAGTGGCGCGGACAGCGGTTCGGCGGCAGGGCCTAAGCCGCCGGAATTGAGTGCGTTACTCCGGCCCGAACGACTGCCCCTCGCGAGCGTCGGCGTTCATCCGCCGGATGGTCGCACGGGCGTTGCTGGCGTCGTAGCCGAACAACACGGTCTCGGCGTACTCATCGGCCACTTCGACGGCCTTCGAGAGGTCGTCGACGTCTACGTCGACGGCGTACAGTTCGATGCTGAACGGCGTCGAAAGGCGATCCTGCCAGCCCTTTGCGAGAATCTCTAGCCAGTACGTCGTCGAGTAGGCCATGTCGTAGATGGGGACAACAAACTCGTCGACGTACGCGGCGATATCGTCGACCGCGACGCCCGAGCGGGCTTCGAGGTGGCCGGGGTAGGGGTCCGGATACAGCGTGAGATACATCTCACCGGGCACGCGCTCGCGGGCTTCCGCGACGAACTCCGTGATGACGTTACTGCGCCAGGCCGACCAGTCCTCGAACTCGCTGTCGGCGAAGCGCTGCTCGCAACGGTCGCAGTGGCAGTACTCGTCCCGAGGGAAACCAACATCGTCGAGGCGGACATCCTCGTTGACGGCCGCCGCCTCCTCGATGATGTCGAGTAGACCCTCCCGGTAGCGGTCGTGGGTCGGACAGACGTACGTCCAGTCGAAGTAGGGCTGGTTCCGTGTCGCCGGCGTCCCCTCGTCGTCGAACGCGAGCAGGTCTTCCTCGCTCTCGACCGCGTTATCTCCGAAACAGGATACCATGTTTACCGCGCCCGCAATCGGTTCGACAGCGCGGCCGGTTACGTCCTTGACCTCGTAGAACGCTCGGTCGAACTCGGACCACTCCGTCTCCTCCTCGTTACGGGTGACGACGCCGTACATACACGCTGGTACGGCCGTTCGTCGGGTAAGGGTTCGGAAAGTGACGGCGCTATTGCTGACAGCGCAGAAACCGGGAGAATACTGCCGGCCATCGGGATACCCCACCCGTGCGACGCCGTTGAGGACCAGTGGGAAGGGCGGCCGGTAGTAGATTCAGCTAGCGATACAGCCTATTCGAACAGCTTTACCGCTTGACGACGTACACGAGGGCAAGCGCAGCGACCGCGACGAAGGCGATGACTTTCTTTGACATCGTTTCAATAGACGAACACCGGTTATAAAGAACTATCGCCGTGCTAATCGTCGGCACGCCCTCCTGTTCCAGAGTCGCTATCGGCGTCAGGGCCGGGAACATCAGCCTTGTCGTGGGTACCGACGGGTGGCCGGTTTACTTCCGCCGCTGGCGAGTCTTCGATGGCAGTCCGGTCGTCGGCATCGGCTTCTATCGATTCCATCTCGCCGTCTTCCCGCGCGTCCTGATCGATGCGCATCGAGCAGAACTCCGTGCCACACATCGAACAAAAGCGTGCCTCTTTGTAGTTGTCGCCAGGGAGCGTCTGGTCGTGGTACTCGCGGGCGCGCTCGGGGTCCAGCGCCAGGTCGAACTGTTCGCGCCAGTCGAAGGCGTATCGGGCTTCCGAGAGGGCGTCGTCCCAGTCCCGTGCCCCCTCGCGCCCGTTTGCCACGTCGGCGGCGTGAGCGGCGATGCGGTAGGCCGCGAGCCCGTCCCGCACGTCGGATTGCTCCGGGAGACCGAGGTGCTCTTTGGGAGTCACGTAACAGAGCATCGCCGCGCCGGCACGACCCGCCTCCGTCGCGCCGATGGCGCTCGTGATGTGGTCATAGCCCGGCGCAACGTCGGTCACGAGCGGACCGAGGACGTAGAACGGCGCGCCGTCACAGACCTCCTGCTGTCGTTCGACCTGCGCGGCGACCTGATCCATCGGAACATGACCTGGGCCTTCGACCATCACCTGTACGTCGTGGTCCCGTGCGGTTCGCGTGAGTTCCCCGAGCGTGTCCAGTTCGGCGAACTGCGCGTCGTCGCCGGCGTCGGCAAGACAGCCCGGCCGAAGGCCGTCACCGAGGCTGAAGGTCACGTCGTACTCGCGGAATATCTCGCAGATCTCCTCGAATGTTGCGTACAGTGGGTTTTCCATTCCGTTTTCCTCCATCCACTGTGCGAGAATGGAACCGCCACGGGAGACGATACCCGTCTTCCGGCCGTCGGTCAGCGGCAGGTGTTCCATCCGGACACCGGCGTGGATGGTCATGTAATCGACGCCCTGTTTCGCCTGCTTCTCGATGACATCCAGCAGTAGTTCGTGCGTAATCTCGCTCGCATCACCGGCGCGCTTGACCGCTTCGTAGATGGGGACCGTTCCGATTGGGACCGGCGAATGTTCGACGTTGGCCGACCGAATTTCGTCGAGATTGCTCCCTGTCGAGAGGTCCATCACTGTGTCTGCGCCGTAGTGGACGGCAGTGTGGAGCTTCTCCAGTTCGCCCTCGATGTCGCTGGTCTCCTCGCTGTTGCCGATGTTCGCGTTGACCTTCGTCGCAAACTCCCGGCCGATAATCATCGGGTCGAGTGCGTCGTGACCGACGTTTGCGGGAATCACCGCCTGTCCGTCGGCGACTTGCTGCCGGACGAATTCGGGCGCGACGCTCTCGCGCTCGGCGATCCGCTCCATCTCTTTGGTGACGGTCCCGTTCCGGGCCGCTGCTAGCTGCGTCATAACCACTAGGTTATACTACTTGGTTATAAATCACGGTGTTCGGTCGTGGTAAAGAAGCCCTGTCAATACTGGGACCGACCCCAACACCGATGTACGCGAACGGAGAATAGGCGAACAATGGCCCGCCGGACCCGCCGCGCAGTACTCACAGCGCTGGGGAGCGGTATCGCTGCGACAGCAGGCTGTGGGGCGTTCGGTCGGGAGCGAGTGGACGTGCTGGTCGCGGGGAGTCTACAAAAGGCGGCCAGCGAGACGCTACAAACCCAAACAGACGTTGATGTCGCTGTCGAAGCCCGCGGCTCTGTGCAGGCCGCGCGATTGGTCGCCGACGGGAAGCGCGACCCGGCTATCGTCGCGCTGGCGGATCCGACCCTGTTCGACCGGGTCATGGACACCGCCTGGCACGCTGTGGTCGCCAGCAACGAGATGGTGCTGGCATACAACCCGGAGACCGACGGCGGAGCACGCGTCGCGGAGGCGGACCCGTGGTACGCCCCGCTCCGTGGGGGCAGCGTCTCACTGGGCCGGACCGACCCGACGCTCGACCCGCTTGGCTACCGGACGCTGTTCGTGCTGGCCCTCGCAGCGGACTACTACGACGAACCCGGTCTGGCTGATGCGGTTCTCTCGCCGGACCAGACATACCCCGAGACGCAACTGCTCGCGCAGTTCGAAACGGGGGCCGTCGACGCCGCGTTCGTCTACCGGAGCATGGCTATCGAGCGGGACTACCCCTTCCGAGAGTTTCCGCCAGAGATACACCTTGGCGACCCCGCGCACGCGGAACAGTACCAGTCCACCAGCTATGCACTGCCAAACGGCGCGGCAATCACTGGCAGCCCAATCGAGTACGGAGCCGTCCGCCGTGATGAGCAAGAAGCGACACGTACAGCCTTCGAGGCAGTCCTGTCCGGTGACTGGCTCGCATCACACGGATTTACCCTCCGCCAGACGTATCCTCGACTAATGGGAGATGTCCCGAGTACTGTCACGCGGTGAAACCAGCGCCGGACACACGGTCGGCGTTCGCGAGCTCGTCCCTGTACTGGGAGCGGTGCTGCTCCTGTATTTCGTCGTTCCGGTAGCGGTGCTCGTGCTCACGTACTCCCCGGCGGCGCTGCTGACGAGCCTGACCGAGGCGTACGTTATCAACGCCGCGATCACCTCCCTTGTCGCCGCGCTCGGCAGTACCACCATCGCCGTCGCGTTCGGCCTGCCCCTGGCCTACTGGCTCTCGAAGAACACCGGCGCGCTCGCGACCGCCGCGCTGGGAGCCGTCGTTTTGCCGCTCGTCCTCCCGCCGGTCGTCAGCGGGATGTTACTGTTGACCGTCGTCGGCCCGAACGGCCTCGGCGGCCTCACCGATCTGGCGCTGACGCGGTCGCTGCTGGGCGTCATCGCCGCTCAGACGTTCGTGGCGTCGCCGTTTTTCGTCGTCACCGCCAAGGCCGCCTTCGACGGCATCGACGACCACCTCGAAGAGGCCTCGCGGTCGCTGGGTCGCGACTGGGTCGGAACGATGCGCTCGGTGACGGTTCCGCTGGCCAAGCCCGGCCTGCTCGCCGGCCTCGTGCTGACCTTCGCCCGCGCGATGGGCGAGTTTGGCGCGACGATGATGCTGGCGTACTACCCGCGGACGCTCCCCGTCCAGATATGGGCCTCGTTCATCTCGGACGGGCTGGACGCGGCACTGCCCGTGGCGGTGGTATTGCTGAGTGTCGCGCTCGGCACGTTGCTGGTGGTACACGGACTGCGGGCGACGCCGTGGCGGTAACGGTCGGTGTCAGAGAAGAGTACTACGACCGCTCGTGCGCCCAGAACTCCTCGTCGACGGTGACCTCTTTCTTGAACAGCGGGACCTCCTCCTTGAGACGGTTAATGCCGTCTTCGACGGCGCGGAACGCCTCGCCCCGGTGCCCGGCCAGAATAACGACGAAGACGATATCCTCGCCAGCGTCGACCACGCCGGTCTTGTGGTGCAGGCGGACCGCGTAGACGCCGTCCCGGGCTTCGAGGTCCCGCCGAAGCGCGGCCATCTTCTCGGCGGCGACCTCGTCGTAGCGCTCGAACTCTAGCAGTTCCGTCGGCGGGTCCTCCGGCCCCTCCTGTGCGCGGACGCGCCCGGTGAAGGTCGCGATTGCGCCGGAGTAGACTTCGTCCGGGTCCCGTTTGATGTCCGCTACAAGCGTCTCCAGCGTGATGTAGGGGTCCCGTTCCTCCAGCGCTGTGACGATATTGTCGAGGTCGGCATCCGCGCCGTGGGGCGCGCGGTGGAGGACTGGGTCGGCAACCTCGCGGTCGCCGAGGACGACTTTCGGAATGGACGCGTCTGAATATCCCTCGACGAGTGCGTAGTCGTAGTCGGGCGCGAGGGCATCAAGCGTCTCATCGAGCGTCCGCGACTGCCCCGTCGCGTACCACTCGCCGTCGTCGGTAAGCGCGACCGTCTCGGCCGCACCGGCGTCCCGGTGCCGAGCCGTGTCCTTCCCGTCCGTGTCCACGTCTGGCGCATGCGTGCAGTGTTTGACCGTCGCGACACGTCCGGACCCGGAGAGTCGCTGTGTCAGTCGCTCGACCAGCGTGGTCTTCCCCGTCTCGGAGTGGCCGACGATACCGAGGACTTGCATGCACACCAGTAGCAGGGCGACGTAGATAGACCTTTTTCATGGCAGCGGCGAATCTGCTTCCGATGGCCCAGCCTCAGCGGTCGACAGTCTTCTCGACCACGCGGATATCCTGAATTTCCGTCGTGGGATACTCGCCGTCTTCGTCCTTTTCGTTTGCCTTCACCATGTCCCAGACGACGTTGAGGCCAGTCGTCACGCCTTCCAGGGCCTCCATCTCGCAGCCGGTCTTGCCGACCGTTTCGACCGCGACCGTTATTTCGACGGCCTTGTCGCCGACCACGAACTCGACTTCGACGTTAGTGATAGGAATCTGATGGCACATCGGTACCGTCTCCCAGGTGTGTTTGACCGCCTGAATCGCGCCGATTCGGGCCGTCGTCAGCACGTCGCCTTTCTCCACCTCGTCGGCGTCGATAGCCGCCAGCGTGGACTCGGTGAGGCGAATCTGTCCACGTGCGACCGCGCGGCGCTGGCTCTCGGCCTTGTCTCCCACATCGACCATCTGCGCGTCCCCATCCTCATCGACGTGCGTGAACTCCTCGGGCATGGTCAATCGTAGCTGACGCTGGCCCAAAACCGTGCGGGTCCGGATTATCGGCGGACGAGACCCAGCAGGTGGCCCACCGCCGGCGCGACCAGTTTCTCAGCGCCAGTCCGGGCGGCGTTCTCGCTCCCGGGTAGACAGAACACCAGACGGTCGTCAACGACGCCGGCGGTCGCGCGCGAGGCCATCGCCATCGGCCCGACTTCCTCGTAGGAAAGCCAGCGGAACAGTTCGCCGAAGCCGGGGACCGGCCGGTCGAACAGCGGTTCGATAGCGTCGACAGTCACGTCGTCGGGCGTGAGGCCGGTCCCGCCGGTCGTCAGGACCACGTCGACGCCGTCATCGAGCAACGCGGCGACGGCGTCCTCGATAGCGTCCATCTCGTCAGCCACGAGGCGGCGCTCGGCGATTCTGTGCCCCGCGTCTTCGCAAGCCTCGGCGATGATATCGCCGGCCGGATCGTCGTCTAGCGTTCGTGAGGACGAAACCGTGAGAACACCAATGCCGACCCCTTCGGCGTCGTGGGCGTGATGGTCGTCGGTAGTGTGTTCCCCGTGGCTGTGGTCGTGGTCATGTTCCGCGCGGTCGTGGCTGTGCTCACCGTCTTCGTGCTCATCGTGATTGTGGCCCACCTCGCTGTCGCTGGCTCTCTCATCGTGTTCGTGTCCCATACAGGGGATGACAGTCGGCGGAAAAATATACCCTCGGCTGTGTGGCAGACAGTCGCGCTAACTCTGGCAGCAGGCCGGGGCAGGTGCCAGTCGACAGAAGCGGTGCTTATTCGTAGTAGGGGAGACGCTCGACAATCTCAGCGAAGGCCACGTTCTCGCGGACCTGATTCATCTCGACACGGAGGCGCTCTCCCACATCGGCGTCGGAGACGATGACGACGTACCCGCCGTCGATACGTGCGACGCCGTCGCCCTTATCGCCGATATTGTCGATCTCGACGACACGCGTTTCACCCTCAGCAACGGGCGGGGACGACGGTGCGAACTCCGGGTCCCTGCTCCGCCCGTCAGACCGGGAATCGGACTGGGTCTCAGACGTGGGTTCTGAATTGGATCGAGGCTCGGGCTCCGATTGCGAGTTGGACCCGGGCTCAGGACTGGATTGAGACGATGACTGCGGTGTGGGTGCCTCAGCCGCCGACTGGAACAGCGCGATCCGGTACAGCGTCTCGATGTCCAGCGTTCCCAGTTCGAGTTCCTGCTTCGGAATCTCGATCACGTACGAGTCGTCCTGCTCCTCAACAAGTCCGGTAAAGAGACAGTGAAGATTTGAATCGGTCGCCATTAGTATAATTGGTTCGGCTAGGAGCGGAACTGCATTGATTCTGGTGTTTTCGATCCGCCGAGCCGACCGCTGCTGGGAGAGTGACAGACAGGCTGTACGCGCCTGCTATCGGGCGAGCCGTCGGGCAGCGACGGGGTTACTCGAACTCGAACAGCTGACGGAGTTCGCGCTCGATGGCGTCAGTGAACGCCGACAGCACTGTGTCGAACGTCGCTTCGTCGCCCGGCAGGGACTGCGCACGCGCCGCGGTGTCGTCAGGCAGTCGGATGCTGAACGTTCCGTCCCCCTCGTATATCGGCTCGCTCTCGCTGAGGATCTGGCGGTCGATTCCCCGAAGGACCGCAGAATCGTACTGGCCGTGCAGCTCCTGATACGCGTTCGAGTACGCCGTTTCGAGCTCCTCGAAGTAATGGACGTACTTCTCGTCGAACTTCTCGGCGTCGAATTCGGTCATGGATGTAGTGTCGCCGGGGGCGAGGGGAAAGGGTTCCGTGACCGCGCGGGCGACTCGCCCGCTCGTCGCCGATGTGGTACCAGCCGAAAACGGGTCCGTATCAACAAGAGTCAAGCAGGTCGTCGAGGAGTTTCCGCTGGGCGGCGGCGAGGTGTTCGGTGAACGTCGAGGTGGAGATGTCCAGCGCGTCGGCAACGTCGCCGGCAGTTGCCTCGCGCGGGTGCTCGAAATACCCCATCTCGTGCGCCCGACCGAGGACCTCCCGCTGCCGGGTGGTCAGTTTCGCCCGGTCGAGCACGACCGGACGGTCTGTCTCTGCGGGCGTATCTTCCAGTAGCCGTCGGAGTTTGACAGTATCGCCTTCCGACTGGAGGTCGTCGACGATGTCCCGCAGTGTCGGCACGTCGTCGACGAGGAACGTGACGACGACGGATTCGGTGTCCGCCGAGAACTCCTGAACCACACAGCCGGCCGCTTCGATACGTTCACACACGCAGCCCTGTCCGGCTGCCCGAGACAGCTGGAAAACGTGCCGCTGGTCGTAGGCGAACACATGGTCGGCCTTTGGGTCGCCACTCTGTAGCGCCGACGGTGTTCCGTCACCGCCTTTGAGCGTGAACTCTTCGACAACGCGACCGGTACCGCCACTCGTTGCGCTCCGAGAGACCGACGACACCGACCACTCCTCGTCAGCGTGTGGCTGTACTTGACACGACCGAGGACCGAATACTTCGACCTCGGCAAGCATTCGGCCCGACATGCGTGGGAAGTCTGCTGGCTGGTATAAGAAAGTCTGTGCGAACATGTTCGTATAAAAAACCGCCATATAATGGGCCTAAGATGTCGGGCTGGCAGTTCATCCGGATGCTGCAACAAACCCCGAACACAGCGACGCAGATAGCCGTTCGAATCGCTGGCGAACCGAGATGACACAGAATTATGAGACGCAACACGATACTCATCGGTCTGTTGATAACGGCGGTACTACTGCCGATGTGGTACGTCGCACTGCACGGCGAGCCACCGTCGGAAGAGATCGCTATCGACGAGAGCGTCAGCGACATCCGGCCGCTCGATGGCCCGGTCGAGACGCCGAACAAACTGTCGCCGAGCCAGGTCGGCGTCGTCGTCTGGGTCGCCCTGTTCGGCCTCGTGGGCGTGCTGACGGCCGCCCACCAGTTCATGAACAGGGCGGTCCGGCCGCCCGACGAGGCCGAACCAGTCACTGACGGCGGGACGGTCTCGCTGCCGTGGCTCGATACGGAGCACCGCTGGGTCGTCGAGTACCACGACGCCTCAGACGCCATAGAGGGACTCGTCGCGATGAGCGGACTGACAGCCCTCTCTATTGTCTTCGCGGCGCTGTTCACTGGCGAGTACCTTACGCTCGCCCGCACTCAGTACTTCGGGCTGTACGCGACGGGGCTGTTTCTCTCGCTCGCGCTCTCGACGGTCGCGTACTACGCCTGGTTCATGCCACACGTCGAAGTCGCCGAACTCAGGGGGCACGAATGATAGAGTATCCGAAACCCGATGACGACGACGAGGAACAGAGCGACGACTGCTCGTGTGACGGGCCCAGCGGTACGTCTCCCACACTGTATGGAGACGCCCGCGCAGAACTCCGCCGCCGGGACTTCGCGAAGTTCCTCGCGACCGTCGGTGGCCTGACCGCCGTCGCCAGCCTCACCGCCCCGCTTGCCAGCACCACGCAAGTGTTCGAGCGAGGGTACAACGGGCCGGTGTACTCCGACGGCATCCACCTCGTCGACAGCGAGGGCGAACGCATCGCGGAGGGACGGCTCTCCGAAGGCGAGCACATCACCGTCTTCCCAGAGCCCCGGCCCGGCATCGAAGACGCCCCGACGCTGCTGGTGCGCTACGCTGAGTCTGACTACGGCAGTGACATCTCGGAGGGGTTCACCGTCAGCGGCTACGCCGCCTTCTCCAAAGTGTGTACCCACGCCGGCTGTATGGTGTCAGACCGGGAGGAGGACCTGGTCGTCTGTCCCTGTCACTTCGGGAAGTTCAACGTTCTAGAGGGCGCGGCGGTCAGCGGCGGCCCGCCGGGACGGGCGCTCCCACAGCTTCCGATTACGGTGACCAGCGACGGATTCCTCGTCGCCACCGGTGACTTCGAGGGGCCAGTCGGCCCCGGAGGTGAATGATGTCCCGCGCGAAAGCCGTCTACGACTGGTTTGACACCCGGCTGGACCTGGAGAACGGCCAGAAGTTCCTCGGGAAGGCGTTCCCGGCCGAGGACTCGTTCCTGCTGGGGGAGGTGGCGCTGTTCTGTTTCCTCCTCCTGATTCTGTCTGGGGTCTTCCTCGGGTTCTTCTTCGAGCCCTCGACCTCCGACGTGGAGTACGACGGCAGCGTCCAGAAGTTTCAGGGCAAGGAGATGCCCGAGGCGTTCGTCTCGGTACTGCACATAACCTACGACGTGCCCTTCGGGATGTTCATCCGCCGGCTCCACCACTGGGCGGCCCACCTCTTTGTCGCCTCTATCGGGTTGCACATGTTACGGGTGTTTTTCACCGGCGCGTACCGCAATCCGCGGGAGCCAAACTGGATTGTGGGGACCGGGCTCGCGGCGCTGGCGATGGGCGCAGCCTACACCGGCTACGCCCTGCCGTTCGACGAGTTCGCCGCCACGGCCACGAGTATCGGCTACAATCTCACCGTGTCGATACCCCTGTTAGGTGATTTCCTCGGTCAGGTGGTGTTCGGGGGGGAGTTCCCCTCCAGTGCCACCATCCCGCGGCTGTACTTCCTCCACGTCCTCGTGATACCGGCTGCCATCGCCGTGGGCCTAGCGGTCCACATGGCCATCCTCATCCGGCAGAAACACACTGAGGCCCCGCGGGACGGCGACGTGACCGGCGGCCGCCAGCCCGTCGACGAGGACGACGACGACATCATCATCGGCCTGCCGGCGTTCCCGAACCAGGCCGCCGTCTCAGCGGTGGTGTTTTTCGTCACCGCGGCGACGCTGTCGGCGCTTTCGGGCCTGCTGCCGGTCCACAACGTCGCCGAGTACGGCCCGAACGACCCCGCGGCCACGCCGGAGCTCATCATGCCGGACTGGTTCCTGATGTGGGTGTACGGCTTCCTGAAGCTCCTGCCACAGATCAGCTTCAACATCGGCCCGGCCCACATCAACGGGGAGTTCATCGGCGGCATCGTCCTCCCGGGACTGGTGTTTGCCGCTGTCGCCGTCTGGCCATTTATCGACCGGACGGAGCCGACCCACTTCACCGCGGACCCACTGGACCGGGCCTGGCAGACCGGCGTCGGCGTGGGCGCCGTCGCGTTCATCATGATCGCCTCCATCGCGGGGATGAACAACATCCTCGCCGACCAGGTGCTTGGAACGACCACCGGCGTCGTCAACCCCATCCTGACGGCCGCGCTGCTCGTCGTCCCGCCGGTCTTCGGGGGGATTACGTACCTGCTGTTGCGCGACGGCGAGCCCACGCCGTCCCGAGAGGGTGACGTGGCTGCCGACGGCGGCGGGGTCCAAGATGACGCGGCCGACAACGTTGACGACGAAACCGCCGAACCGGAGGGAGACAGATGACCGGGACCGTCGAGCTGACTGAGCGACAGTATCGCCTGCTGGATACGACGAGCAAGCTGGTCGGCCTCGTGCTGGTCGCCGCCGGCCTCGAAGTCGGCGGTAGCACGCTCGCCGGCATCGCGCTGGCCGTGGCCGGCACTGCCTGCGCGACTGCGACAGTGTTCATCACCAATGAGTAGAAACGACCTGACTGACGACGAGGCGGACAGTGCGGGAATCAGTCGCCGCGACTTCGTGCGCGGGCTCGGAGCGGCATCGGTGCTTGGCGCGACGGGGCTGTCGTTTGCCGACGACGGCATGGACGGTCTGGAGGCGGTCGACGACCCCATCGGGTCGTATCCGTACCGGGACTGGGAGGACCTCTACCGCGACGAGTGGGACTGGGACTCCGTCGCCCGCTCGACCCACAGCGTCAACTGCACCGGCTCCTGCTCGTGGAACGTCTACGTCAAGGACGGCCAGGTCTGGCGCGAGGAACAGGCCGGCGACTACCCGACCTTCGACGAGAGCCTCCCTGACCCGAACCCGCGTGGCTGTCAGAAGGGGGCCTGTTACACGGACTACGTCAACGCCGACCAGCGCGTGCTCCACCCGCTCCGCCGCACGGGCGAGCGCGGCGAGGGCCAGTGGGAGCGGATCAGCTGGGACGAGGCGCTGACCGAGATCGCCGACCACGTCATCGACGAGGTGCAGGCGGGCCGGTACGACGCCATCTCCGGGTTCACGCCGATTCCGGCGATGTCGCCCGTGAGCTTCGCCTCCGGCTCCCGGCTCGTGAACCTGCTCGGCGGCGTCTCGCATAGCTTCTACGACTGGTACTCGGACCTGCCGCCGGGCCAGCCCATCACCTGGGGCACCCAGACGGACAACGCCGAATCCGCAGACTGGCACAACGCCGACTACATCATCGCCTGGGGGTCGAACATCAACGTCACGCGAATCCCCGACGCGAAGTACTTCCTCGACGCCGGCTACGAGGGCGCAAAGCGGGTCGGTATCTTCACCGACTACTCCCAGACGGCGATTCACACCGACGAGTGGCTCTCGCCCCACGGCGGCAGCGACACCGCGCTCGCGCTGGGCATGGCCCAGACCATCGTCGACGAGGGACTGCACGACGAGGAACACCTCAAAGAGCAGACCGACATGCCGCTTTTGGTCCGGGAGGACACCGGGAAGTTCCTCCGGGCCAGCGAGGTCGGCCTCGCCGCGGACGCCGACGACCCTGAGAAGGTGTTCGTCATGGTCGACGCCGACGGGAACCTCCGTCGAGCGCCCGGCTCGCTCGGCGAGCGGGACGGCCAGCACGACCACTCAGAGAGCATCGAACTCGACTTCGACCCGCAGCTGAGCGTCGAACGCAGCGTCGACACCGACGCGGGCAGCGTCGCGGTCCGGTCGGTCTGGGAGAACCTCACCGACGAGCTCAGTCAGTACACGCCGGATGTCGTCCACGAAGAGACCGGCGTTGGCGAGAACACCTACCAGCGGGTCGCTCGCGAGTTCGCCGAGGCCGACGCCGCCAAGATCATCCACGGCAAGGGCGTCAACGACTGGTATCACAACGACCTGGGCAACCGCGCCATCCAGTTGCTCGTGACGCTGACGGGGAACCTCGGCGACCCCGGCACCGGGCTGGACCACTACGTCGGCCAGGAGAAGATCTGGTCGTTCCACGGCTGGAAGGTCCTGTCGTTCCCAACCGGGAACGTCCGCGGCGTGCCGACGACGCTGTGGACCTACTTCCACGCCGGCATCCTCGACAATACCGACCCGGACACCGCCGAGAAAATCCGGGAGTCCATCGATAAGGGATGGATGCCGGTCTACCCCGAAGAACGCGAGGACGGGAGCCGGCCGGACCCGTCTACGATGTTCATCTGGCGCGGAAACTACTTCAACCAGGCCAAGGGCAACGTCGCCCTCGAAGAACAGCTCTGGCCCAAGCTCGACCTCGTCGTCGACATCAATTTCCGGATGGACTCGACCGCGATGTACTCAGACATCGTCCTGCCGGCGGCCAGCCACTACGAGAAGTACGACCTCTCGGAGACGGACATGCACACCTACGTGCACCCGTTCACGCCGGCCGTCGAACCCCTCGGCGAGGCCAAGACCGACTGGGAGATATTCCGCCTGCTCGCCGAGAAGATACAGGAGCGCGCCCGGGAGCGCGGTGTCGAGCCGATAGAAGACCGGAAGTTCGACCGGACCATCGACCTTACGACCATCTACGACGACTACGTCCGCGACTGGGAGAGCGGCGAAGAGGAAGGTCTCGTCGAAGACAAAGCTGCGGCGGAGTTCATCCTCGAACACTCCGAGGAGACCAATCCCGAGGGCAGCAACGAGCAGATAACCTTCGACGATATCGACGAGCAACCGCAGCGGTTCCTCGAAGCTGGCGACCACTGGAGTTCGGACATCAAAGACGGCGAGGCCTACGTCCCGTGGCAGGATTACGTCCACGACAAGAACCCCTGGCCGACCTTCACCGGCCGACAGCAGTACTACATCGACCACGACTGGTATCTCGAACTCGGGGAGGAGCTGCCGACCCACAAGGAGGGGCCGGAAGACACCGGCGGCGACTACCCGCTGTCGTACAACACGCCCCACGGTCGGTGGTCTATTCACTCGACGTGGCGCGACGACACCAAGATGCTCAGGCTCCAGCGCGGCGAGCCAGTGGTGTATCTGAACCCCAAGGACGCCGAAGAGCGGGGCATCGAGGACGGCGACACCGTGGAGGTGTACAACGACCTCGGCGCGGTGGAGGTGCAAGCGAAGATCTACCCCTCCAGCGAGCCGGGGACCGTCCGGCACTTCTTCTCCTGGGAGAAGTTCCAGTACCCCGACCGGGACAACTTCAACACGCTCGTCCCGATGTACATGAAGCCGACACAGCTAGTGCAGTACCCCGAGGACACCGGGGAGCACCTGCACTTCTTCCCGAACTACTGGGGGCCGACAGGGGTCAACAGCGACGTCCGTGTCGATGTCCGACCCAGCGGAGGTGACAGCGAATGAGCACTGACCAACAGGACGACCAAGACGAGGACACGCTGGTCAACGTCGCGGACGGCGTCGACCACCAGGTCGCGATGGTGATGGACCTGAACAAATGTATCGGCTGCCAGACGTGTACCATCGCCTGCAAGAGCCTCTGGACGGAGGATGGCGGGTCGGAGTACATGTACTGGAACAACGTCGAAACCAAGCCCGGCGAGGGCTACCCGCGGGGCTGGGAGGACTCCGGCGGCGGCTGGGAGTCCGAGGAACATTCGGACCGCTCGCCCGGCGAGATTCCCGACGAGGAGGACTACGGCCGCGCCTGGGAGTTCAACCACAGCGAGATCATGTACGAGGGCAGCGACGAGCCGCTGCGGCCACGCGAGGGCGCGGAATGGGGCCCCAACTGGGACGAGGACCAGGGGGCCGGCGAGTACCCCAACAGCTACTACTTCTACCTCCCGCGCATCTGCAACCACTGTACCCATCCCTCCTGTGTCGAGGCCTGCCCGCGCTCGGCGCTGTACAAGCGCCAGGAGGACGGCATCGTCCTCGTCGACCAGGACCGCTGTCGGGGCTACCGCTACTGCGTCGAGGGGTGTCCCTACAAGAAGGTGTACTACAACACCGTCTCGAAGAAATCGGAGAAGTGTATCTTCTGTTACCCCCGTATCGAGGGCGAGGGTCCAGACGGGGAGACGTTCGCGCCGGCCTGCGCTGAGGAGTGTCCGCCCCAGCTCCGGATGGTCGGCTTCCTCGACGACGAGGAAGGGCCGATCCACAAGCTCGTCGAGGAGTACGAGGTCGCGCTGCCGCTCCATCCGGAGTTCCGCACGCAACCAAACGTCTACTACATCCCGCCCTTCGCCCCCGGCCAGCACACGGAGGACGGGGAGACGGTCGACATCGACCGGATTCCCCGGCAGTACCTCCGGAACCTGTTCGGCGACGGCGTCGACGAGGCGCTCGACACTATCGAGGCCCACCGGCAGCGCGTTCGCCAGGGTGGTGACAGCGAGCTGATGGAACTGCTTCAGGACAAGAACCCGGCCAAACAGTATCGACTGGAGGTGTTCGACGATGAGTGAGCACCGCGAACGAATGTTGAGCTCGGAAGACCGCAGGTCTTCCGGCGTTCGAACGAGCGAGCGTAGTGAGCGAGTTCGACTACGCTGGCGAATACGCCAGCGGTGTTCGACGATGAGTGGCGTTGCGAGCCGTAAAGCGGCTCAAATTTACGAGCGGGCCGCGCCCGCGAGTAGTGCGAGCGGCTCGGAAACGCGAGCGAGCGATGCCCGCGAGCGGCCCCAGTTGGCCACGCCGGAGCGCGCAGGGGGTGGGCAACGATGACTGACCACCGACGCACACTCGCACTCACGGCGGTGCTGGCGGGGCTCATCGTCATCTCGACGGTGGCCGCGCCGCTGGCGAGCGCCCGGCCAGCACACGAGATTCCGGTGAGAGAGGTCTCGGACGCCAACCTCGATGAGCCGGATGCCGACGGCTGGGAAGCAGTCCCGGCCTCGGACGTGCCGCTTGCAAGCGCCCCGAGTAGCGTGCCAAACGCCGACGACACGAGCATCGAGACGGTCGACGTGCAGGCGGCCCGCACCGACGAACGGCTGTACGTCCGCCTGGAGTGGCACGACGCAACCCGGGACATGGACGCCAGTGCCACGCGGGAGTTCGCCGACGCCGTCGCGGTCCAGTTCCCGGCCAACACGAGTTCCCGGCCGCCGATAGCAATGGGTGGTCCGGACAACCGGGTCAACGTCTGGTACTGGAGCGGGGCGACCGGCACGCAGGAACTGCTCGCCGGTGGCGCTGGCTCGACCACGGCATTCGAGAACCCGACCGTACAGGCGAATGCGAGTCACGCCGGCACCGGCGGCAACGCCACCTGGACGGTGGTCTATTCGCGGCCGCTCGACGTGTCGGGCGAGAACCGGACCGACCTGCGAACTGACGGCGACCTCGACGTAGCCTTCGCCGTCTGGAACGGCTCGAACGGCGAGCGGTCCGGCCAGAAAGCGGTCAGCGAGTGGCACTACTATCCCTTCAGCGGCGGCCCGCAGGGACCACCGTACGAGACGCTGCTGTGGACCATCGCTGGTATCGCTATCGTCGCCGTGGTCGGCGTCACCAGCTTCGGCATCTACCGCACGCGGGGGGTCGAGTGATGGCGACGACTCCCACTGACCCCATGGACGATCTCGACGAGGACGCAGCCGCACGCGGTGCGGTGTACGCAGCGCTCTCGAAGGCGTTCGAGTACCCAGAGGAGGCGTTCCACGAGGCCGCCGCGGACGGCTCGCTCGAAGCCGACCTCCGGGCCTGTCTCGACCGCACCACGCTGGACGTGTCCCTCCCGCCGCTCACGACCGACGACGACTACGAGACGCTCGCGGCTCGTTACAACGACATCTTCGAACTCGGCTACAGCGAGTACACAGACCGCACCGACGGCTCGCTGGAAGCGGAGGGACCGCCGGTCCCGCTGTACGAGTCCAAGTATCGGCCGGACCACTCCTGGAACGACGTGAACCTCGACCTCTCGCGGGCCTACAGCCACTACGGTCTCGAAATCGATCAGGAGGAGCGGGACAACCACGACGCCGTGACCTACGAACTGGAGTTCGCGGGCTATCTGGCACGCCGTGAAGCCGCCGTCGGCGAGGACGCCGCAATCGCTCGGCTGGACTTCCACGACCGCCACCTCGGCCACGCGGCGGCCGGCGTCGCGGACCGACTGGCCGACGAACCGGGGACCGACATCTACGGCGGCTTCGGCGAACTGCTTGAGACGTTCGTCCGAGCCGACCGCAACGACCTCGCGGAGAGGCTGGAGGGAAGGCGATGACAGCGGCGCTGCATCAGCGGGTCAGACCGTTGCTATCCGGCGAGAGCCGCTCGCTAGCGGACTTCGCGGTCGGCGCGGCGGCTGTCACGGTCGCTGCCCGCTACCTCGCCGTTCTGTTCGTCAACGCACCGGGACAATCAGCCGTTCCGGTCGCACCCGACCTCGCGACAACTGTGTCCACGGCCGTCGTCGCCGCAGCGGCAATTGCCGTTGCCGTCACCGACACCGACCCGCTGGCCGGCATTGGCCTGCTGTTCGTCGGCGTGTTCGGCCTGCTGTCGCTGCTCAGTAGCGCGGCAGTGCTGCCGGCGGCTGTCGCTGTCATCCTCGGGACTGCGACCGTCGCGGCCGTCGTAGGACACCGATTGGACCTCGTCTCGGCCGCCGCGACCGCCCTGCTCGGTGCTGCACTCAGCATCGGGCTGGCGAGCGGCGTCGGCGGCTGGACAAGTCTCCGTCCAGTGGCCTCGACCGTTGCGCTGCTGGGAATTGCATCGACGCCGGCCTTCGCGGCGACGGACTGGCGGTCGCTATCGACGGCTGACTGGGGCGCGATATTCGGCGGTATCGCCGCCTTCGCCGTCGTATTTGCCGTCGGTCGTGCCGTCCCGTTCGTCACCGGCGCGGTCACGCTCACCGGGACCGGCGTCGTCGGGACCAGCCTGCCGGTCGTCGCACTGGCCGTCGCCGGCGCGGTGACAACGGGCAGCGCTGCCAGCCGGACCCGCCGCTGGCAGTTGCTGGCCGGCGTCGCGCTGGTCGCGTTCGCCGGTGTCCCTGCGTCGCTGCCGCGGGCGCTCCCGTTCGCGCTCGGGGTCGCCACGCTCACCGCACAGGAGGGTCAGCCATGACCGGCTGTCACGACGACGACGAGTTCGAGAAGCACCTCGAAGAGGACCCGGACCCGCAACTGGACCCGGAGCGGAGTCCGGGCCTGCACGCCGACATCGAGGCGCTGGAGGACATCGAGGTGAGCCGCGAGGACGTGACCATCGGCGAGGCCACGCCCGAAGAACTGGCCGCCAGTGACACCGAACCCGTCGAGGACGACGCGGTAACGTCGCTGCTGTCGGACATCGAGCACGGCGCGAAAACCGACCGCCGGCGCGCTGTCCTCGAACTCAAAGACCGGGCGACCACCGACGACATCGTGGCAGCGCTGGCCCGCGCGGCGACGACCGACGACGACAGCGACGTGCGACAGTTCGCCGTCGAAGCGCTGACGGCCCACGGCGGCGAGCGGGCCGCAGCGGTGGCGGTGGAACTGCTCGACGACCCCGACCCGTGGGTCCGGGCGGAGGCCGTCGTCACGCTGGACAACGTCGACCGCGAGGCCCACGAAGACGACATCGAGAGTGCCGTCCGCGACGACCATCACGCGGTCCGTCGCAACGCGGCCATCTCGCTGTTCAAACTCCGCGGCGAAGCGATGGCCGACCTGCTGCTGGAACAGAGCCGCGACGACAGCGAGCGGGTCCGCGAGTGGGCCGCCCACATGCTCGGCGGCGTCGACGAGGACCGCGCCCGCGAGCGACTGCGGGAACTCACCGACGACCCGGCCACCGTCGTCCGCCAGACCGCCGAGCGGTCCCTCGAAGCGGACCCCGGACGGTTCCGCCGACAGTTCGGCGGTGCGCTGGAAAACGACGCCCGACTGTTGCCCGGCGAAGACAGACTCAATCGGATGCCCAACCTCTGACCATGACTGACGGAACGCCCACCACCCTGACCGACCGTATCGAAGCCGCACTGCGAGACGTACGCGACCCGAACGCCGACCTCTCCGTGTTCGACGCGGGCTTCGTCGAGAACATCGACGCGGCCGACGGCGACGTGACCATCGAGGCCGACCTGACCGCCGTAGACGGACAGACAAGCACGCAGGTCGTCCAGGCGATGCTCCACGCGGTCGACGACGTGGACGGCGTCGACAGCGTCCACGTCGAACGGACGACACCCACGAGCGAGGGCACCGCCGGCGTCGAATCCTTCGACCACGTCGTCGCCGTCGCCAGCGCGAAAGGCGGCGTCGGCAAGTCGACGGTCGCCACGCATCTGGCCTGTGCGCTGGCTGCTGACAACGACGTGGCGCTGTTCGACGCCGATATCCACGGGCCGAACGTTCCCGAACTGCTTGAGGTGAGCGGGCCGGTCCACTCTAGCGAGGCGGGCGACCCGCTCCCGGTCCGCGCCGGTGACATGGACGTGATGAGCGTCGGCCTGATGGAGAGCGGCGCGCCGCTGGCCTGGCGCGGGGCGATGGCCCACGACGCCCTCGATGACCTCTTCGAGAACACCGCCTGGCGCAACGACGACGTGCTGGTGCTTGACCTACCGCCGGGGACGGGCGACGTGGTGCTGACGACGCTGCAGGAGGTCCCCGTCGACGGCGTAGTGGTCGTAACGACGCCGTTTCACGCCAGCGTCAGCGACACCAGCCGGACGGTAGAGCTGTTCCGGGACAACGACGTGCCGGTACTCGGGACCGTCGTCAACATGGCCGAGTACGTCTGTGACTGCTGTGGCGAACCGAACGACCTGTTCAGCGGCGATGCGCTGGAAGACCTCGACGCGGAGGTGCTGGCTGAACTCCCGTTCTCTCAGGACCTGCAGGGGACGCCGGCACCCGGCAGCGTCCCCGGCGCTGTCAGCAGTTTAGGGGACGCCGTCGAGTCAGCCCTCGACACCGCCGGCGAGGTGTCTGTCGACCCCACGGTCGACATCCGGGGTTTGCCGCCACAGGAGCGCAAAGACCGGGTTCGCGAACGGTTCACTGCGCTGGACAGCGGCGAATCGTTCGTCCTCGTCAGCGACCGCGACCCGACCCCAGTCGGGCAGTTTCTGGGCCGGCTCGCGGAGGCCCCGCGGGAAGCCTTCGACCCGTTTGGGGTCCGACGAGAGACGCCCGAGGCCTGGGTACTGGAGACAGTCAAGCCGTAGGTGTGTTCGCCGGCAGCCAGCAGTGACAACCGGTAACAGGCCACTCAAGCAGGAGTAAAGGCATAATTGTCCGCACCCGTAGTAATACGGTAATGACCGCTATACTCGTGACAGCGGGTCGACTCGCCCGCGGTCGCTTACGTGTCAGGTCCCGGCAGGCCGGAGGGACAGCGTGACCGACCCGTTTGCGGTGATGAACGCTATCGGACTGGTCGGGTTCGCGTTCGTCGGCGCGGCGAAAGCCATCGAGGAGCGCTACGACGTGTTCGGTGTCACGGTCGTCGGCGTGATGACGGCGCTGGGTGGCGGGACGACGCGGGACCTGCTGTTGAACAGGGTTCCGAACTCCCTGCAGTCACCCGGCGAAGTCGCACTGTCGCTCCTCGGTGTTGCCGCTGCCGTTTTACTGGTGCATTTCCTCGACGACGGCCACCAACACCCAGTCGTCCTGACGGCCGACGCCATCGGGCTGGCGGCGTTCACGACCACCGGTGCGCTGTTGGGACAGCAAGCCGGCCTCCCGGTGTTTGCCGTCGTCGCACTGGCGACGGTCAATGCGGCCGGCGGCGGCGCGATCTCGGACCTGCTGTTGGGCCGGACGCCGTTCATCCTCCGCGAAGATTTCTACGCGTCCTGTGCCGTTATCGGCGGCCTCGCCTTCTGGGCACTGGCACAGATGGGCGTGGCGTCCGGTGCGGCATCGGCCGGGTGCGCGCTCGCGGTGCTGCTGGCCCGGGGACTCGGTGTCGGCCGCGGGTGGTCGCTCCCGACGGTGCAGGCGTGGGAACGACGCGACGCGTAGTCGAACGGCGTTACTTCTCCTTTGGCCACCACCTGAGCGCGAGCGCGACCGACTGGTCCAGCCCGAACACGTCCGACGAACGGTCGACAGTCGCGGTTTCCGGACAGTCGAGTTCAGTACGCTCATCGGCGACTTCGACGGTGACCGTCCCCTGCGTCTGCTGGAAGCGGTCAGCGAGTGCATCGAGTTCGGCCAGCAACGCCTCGCGGGACATCGTCGTCTCGCGCGCGCTGTTCTGCTGGGAGTGGTCGCCGACGACCGGGTTGATGTCGACATCCTCGGAGCGGTTCGACAGGACGGCGTTGATGGCCGCCCCAAGCAAGATCAGCAGGCCGATGATGTACAGCCAGCTCAGCAAGACGAGGATGCTAGCGATGATGTTCCCACCCGTCGAACCGGATTTGAACGCCGTAAAGAGGACCTGCGCAATCGTGAGGCCGACGGCGGCGAACGCGACACCCGGGACAATCTCAAGCGGCGAGACGTCGGTGTCCGGGAAGACGTAGTACATCGGATAGAAGACGACGAACAGGCCGGCGGCTCGGACCAGCCCGCCAACGACCGCCCACGTCAGGCCGCTCCCGGCCTCGGGCAGGATGCTGCCCAGTGCGCTGGCGCTGAGTATCGCCACGGCGACGGTCACGAGCAGGAGCAGCCCGTCGCCGAGCTGGTCGAGGAAGGTGTTCGACGCGCCCGTCTCGTAGATGTCCGAAAATGCGGTGTCCAGCCCCCGGAAGATACGTAACGACCCCCAGAGGAGAAAACCCACGCCGAGGACCGACACGGAGGCGTCGGCTTCGGTCAGCCCCTGCTGGATGATACCGCTGGCCTGTGCGGTCAGGACGGCTTCCATAATGCCGACGATAGAAGTGCTGAGCGCGACGTTCTCCGTCCGCTGGACGAAGGTCAACACTAGCAACAACAGCGGCAGGATCGACAGGAACGCGTGGTAGGCTATTGAGCCAGCCATGAACGTGAGCCGTTCCGCCCGAATTTCGTGAACGAGAGCCCGCAGGACCTCCTCCGTGCGGGCACGACTGAAACGCATACGGAGCGTTCAACGTCGGGACGCAAATAGACGATGCCGTGGCGGACATCCTGACACCGCCGACGAGCACAGCGTCGGTCCAACCGCCGAGAGTTGCGGGTCGTCACCTCGGAGTCGGCGACACGGTCTGTCACGGTCACGAATGAGGATAGTTGTTCCCAAGCATGGAGAAAGCGTCTAATCGCGGCGATAGATCTGGGGAGTGTCCGGCAGAGCCGCTATCGACTTAGTGCTTTCCGCGTCGTTGTTGCCAGCGACGCGTAGAACGCTTCGCGTGTCGCTGTCTCGACCTGCTCGAGGAACTCGTCAGCCCAGACAGCGAGGTGCTCCTCGAAGAACTGGTCAAGCTGTTCGTCGAAGCCCTCTTCTGCGAGGTAGGCGGCGAACTCCAGTTCAGTGGCGATGTGGTCCGGGAGGTCAGAATGGGCGGCAGCGGGCCTGACGCCGAACTCGCTGTACCAGCGGACGACAGCCGTCGTGGCTGGCCCCTTGACCGGGCCGAGTTCGTCCGGGTCGTCACCGTCGCGGTAGACGCTCTCGTAGGGTGGACACGGTGGTCCCGCTGGCCCGATGAACAACCGGGTGTATTCGGCGCGAAGGCAGCGCAAGTCGACCGAACCGATGTCGCCGACCACCGGAGCCAGTTCGCCTGTTTCAACGGCTTCGGTCAGTTGTTCGGTCGGTTCCCGCCAGCACTCGGCGAGGACAGCGTAGGTCGCCGCGGCGTCCGACCGAAACCCGTCACTCCCAGTGTCGCGCTCGGGCGCTTGCTTACGCGCGGTGGAGGGTTCAGTCTGTCCAGTCATTGTCGTTCCTGTGTCCCGCCGTCAGTCACGTACTGTCCGTCGACTTGCTGTATCGGCACGTATTTCAGTCCGAGCGTGACGATGAGTGCGCCGAAGGCGACGATACCGAGGGTCACAGCCACTTCGACCAGCGTCGGGGTGTAGGCCCCCGCAGTCGCCCAGATGTCGGTCGTGATACCGGCATACTCACCACCAACCGAGATGCCCGGCGGGAGGTCGATGTTAGCGACCTCGTATCCGGTGAAGACCAGCCGAATCCCTTCGAACATCGTTCCGAAGACCGCAAGCAGGCTCGCGGTGAAGATGACCGACACGCGCTTCCGAAGCGATGGGATCATCAGCATGACAAGCGGGACCGCCCCGCCGACGACTGTCCAGAGCCAGAAGTAGACGGACTCGCCGATAAGGAAGCTACCGGTGATAGCCCAGAACTCGAAGTGGTTCGCCCAGGCGTGGGGCAATCGCTCGGCCGCGAGCAGGTACACCACGTGGAGCGCGAGGAAGACGCCGAGTATCTTGCCGAGACTCGTGAGTTCCTCGCGGTCAACCTCGTAGTTCGTGAGCCGGTCCGCGAGTACCGACACGACGAGCAACAACCCGAGCCCAGAGACGAGCGCCTTGGCGATGAACACCGGTGCGACGAGGGGGCTGAACCAGTCGCCACGTCCGATCTGCGTCGCGAAAATCCACCCGGTCACGGAGTGGAGCGCGACTGCGGTCGGGAGTGCGAGTGCCGCGGTCCAGAACATGAGCGTGCGGTCACGGTCGCGTCCAGCATCGGTGTCGGCGATACCCAGTGCGAGTCGCGACCCGCGAGCGGCCAGGTCGCGGCGGGTCAGCAGCCACAGATACCAGAGGTTTAGCACGCCGTAGAGGATGACGATACCGAAATCCCACACCATCGGCGAGCGGAAATCCGGCGAGGTGAAAAACTGGTAGAGTCGTTCGGGCCGCCCGATGTCCGGCAGGATGAGGAGTCCGGCGACGGTGATACACGCGAGACTGACCAGTACGCCGAGCCGTGCGAACCCCTCGTAGCGGTGTGAATGGAAGAACTTCGGTGCGCTGGAGATGATGAGCCCCCCAGCAGACAGCCCGACGAACAGGACGAACATCATGATGTACAGGCCCCACGAGAAGACGTTTCGCATCCCCGTGGCGACAAGCCCCGTGGTGAGTTGGTAGCCCCAGGCTGCCAGTCCAGCGACCATGAAAGTAGCAAGCAGACCGAGCCACAGCTTGCCTTTCGTCCCGAAGGCAGGGATTGCGATCCGCGACGAGTCAGCGGCCATCAGTCATCACCTCCAGACCCCACTGCTGGGACGTGTGGATCTGCATCGCCCTCGATGGAATGGTGGCTGCCACCCGAGTCGCTACTGTCGCTTCCGTCGGCGTCAGACGGCACGTCCTCGGTTCCATCGGACCACGGAGAGACATCGTCGAGTTCGCTCTCCATTTTATCCGATGTCTGTGGCCGACCGGGGCTCATCTCGCCGCTGATGTAGTGCGTCTTCGGGTCCGTTCCGCGGTCTTCGAGGAGTTGGTCGGTCTCGTACTCGTTGATGTACTTCGAGACAGTACTCCCCTCGTCGTCGAGGTCGCCGAAGATGCGTGCGTCGGCCGGGCAGTTGACGACACAGGCCGGATCGAGTCCCTCGTCGACGCGGTGGCTACAGAACGTACACTTCTCGACGACGCCCTGTGGCCGGGCAGCAACGTCGCCCGTCCCCTCTTCGGGCATCTGCTCAGGTTCGTCCCAGTTGAACACCCGTGCGTTGTACGGGCAGGCCGCCATACAGTAGCGACAGCCGATACACTTGTCGTAGTCGATTTCGACGATGCCGTCGTCTCGGGTGTACGTCGCGTTGACCGGACAGACCTTCACACAGGGCGCATTTTCGCAGTGCTGGCACGCCGTCGGCTGATACTGCATATCCAGCGACCCACTACCGCCGTCTTCGGGGTAGCCACCGGATGGGGTGTCAATCTTGTCGCCGCCCTCCGTCAGGACGCGGTTCCAGAACTGCCCCATCGGAACGTTGTTCTCCTGCTTACACGACACTGCGCATGCCTGACAGCCGATACACCGCTCCTGATCGATTACTAGGCCGTAGTTCGTCATTGTCAGTCACCTCCTGCGCGTGCGTCGGCACCAGCCCCGCGCAGGGTATCGGCTTCGTACGTGTCCGTATCGACATTATCTGGGGCCGGTTCGACCGCGACACGGACGTCGTAGAACGCCATCGTCTGGCCGACTTCGCTGACCTCGTTGTGCGTGAGGTCGTTGTGGTGGCCCTTGATGAAGTCACGGCTCCACCACCCCTGATCGGTGTTGACCAGACCGGGCTGGAACGCCTCGTTGTACTTCGCCTTCACGATCATCTCGCCGCGGTCGTTGTGTACTCGGACGTACTCTCCGTCCTCGATGCCGCGGGCCTTCGCATCCGACGGGTGGATGTCTAACTGTGGTTCTGGGTTGACCTCACGTACCCAGTTCAGCATCTCGTACTGCGAGTGGATTCGGAACCGGCTGTGCTTCTGCATGAACATCAGCGGGTACTCGTCTGCCTTTTCGTAGTCGTCGGCTGTCCGGTCTTCGAGCGGTCGAGGAACGTCGAACGTCACACCCTCCTCGCTCGGGGCGTCGTCGTCGTACATTTTGATTCGCCCCGTCTCAGTGGGGAACGCATCGGTGTACTTGACGATGGGGACGCTCTCTTTCTTTTGGGTCCCCTGCTCGAACAGCGTGTCGAAGTCGATATCGTCGTCCCGACCGGCGATTTCCCGGAGCATTTCGCGTTTCGTCTCCGGGAAGTAGTCACCGAACCCGAGTCGCTCCGCGAGGCCGCGAATCGCGTCGTAGTCGTCTCTGGCCTCCCACATCGGTTCCTGAACCTTGTGTCGATAGCTGATGTGTGGATGGGACCCCCAGCTAGACGTGATGTCCTCCTGTTCGAACCAGTGTGGGGCCGGGAGGATGATGTCCGCGTGCTGGACTGTATCCGTGTGGTGCATATCCGCGACCACGTACATTTCAAGGGTCCTGATAGCCTCTCTGAACCGTTGCCGGTCCGGGAACTGGTTGCCCATCATGTTCGACTCGATAGAGTAGACCGCCCTGACCTTGTGCGGATCACCGTCGAGTATCGCGTCCGGGTATTCGGGGAAGAACAGCGACGGTCCGGGGTCAGCGTCCTCGGGAGTGCCCCACCCACCGGCGCTGAGCGTCGCACCGCCGGCGTGGTGCGCGTGGATGTTCCCGTGCCGGCCGTAGTCACCGGTCAGCCCCATCAGCATCGCATAGGTCTGGCCGAAGATATGCCCGTGTTTGTACCGTCCGAGCGCGTAGCTCGGGGCGATGCCACCGGGGCCGCGAGTCGCCAGCCATCGGACTGCCGTGCGGATGTTTTCAGCGTCGACACCGGTCTTCGCCGCGACTTTCGATGGCGCGTAGTCGGCCACGTGGTCACGGAGTCTGGTCAGTGCCGTCTCACATTCGATGCCGTCGACGGTGTACTCCCCGAAGAGCGCATACGGACCACCGGTCTCCGGTTCAAGTTCAACCGGCGTGGCACTGCCCTGTTCGACGGCGACGACCTGGTTCTCGCCGCCGTCTTCGAAGACATCGCTCGCCTTGAGCAGGTCGCCGGTGTCTTTCCGGATTAGCGCGGGACCGGTCGTCCGCTTCCGAAGGAACTGTTCGTCGTACGTCCCGTCCTCGAAGACAGTGTGCATCATCGCGAGCGCGAGATGCACGTCTTTCCCGGGTTTGACCGGGAGCCACAGGTCGGCTTTCGACGCCGTCGTCGTGTACACCGGGTCAACCACGACGAGCTTCGCCCCGCTCTCGACGGCGTCGAGAACCTTCGAGGCGTCCATCTGGAACTGGCTGGCGAAGAGGTCCGACCCCCAGACGATGATGGTGTTCGCGTTCTCCCAGTCCTCGGCCTCGTTCGTCGGGGGGAGGAAAAATCCAGTCCCTGTAACCCGGTTGAATCCGCGACCGACGTTGGCGTCAATCCCCCAGGCAGACTGTGTTGAGCCAAACAGAGAGGCCAGTCGATTGAACGCCTTGCCGGACTGGCCGTAGTTCCCCGACCCTTCGTGGAAGAGAACACTCTCCGCACCGTGGGCTGCCTTCAGCGACTGCATTTTCTCGGCGACAAGGTCGAGCGCCTCGTCCCACGAGACACGTTCGAACTCGGCGTCTGGGCCGCGTCCGTCGGGATTTGGCTCGTCGGGCGACCAGTCTGTGCGCTTCATCGGGTACTTCAGTCTCGTCGGGTCGTACACGCGCTGAGTGTGCGAGAGGCCGAGCACACAGGCCCGCTTGTACTGCTCGTCTTCGGGCGGATGTGGCTCGACCTTCTTCACCTGTCCGTCACGAACGTGGACATCGATTGGGCACTTCCCCCGACAGTTAGGCGAGCAGACGGTCTGGATGACATCGTTTTGCCCGACATAGTTCTCGATACTCGGGTCGCGTTTTGACGCCGTTTCGTCTCCGCGTTCGGCCAGCCCCTGAAGGAACTCACCGCCGCCGAGACCAAGGGCAGCAGCCGCTCCCCCTGCTTTCAGTACGTCGCGCCGATACAGCCCATCGTTGTCAGTCATCGTCGAATCCCTCGGGTTTGGTCGGCCGCTCGTCTTCACCGAACTCTTCCAGTATTTCTTCGTGATACTTCTCGTGGAATTCGGCGTCGCTCAGTTCACCGTTCGAGACACGAATCGCATCACGAGCCATCCGTAGCCCCAACTCAGTGTCGTACTCGACGCCGTCAAGCATCGCTTCCGCTTCGTCTTCCCACTCATCAATCGGCGTCAACCGCGGCTGCTGTGGGTCATTCATGGCTCTAGTTGTGGGTTCCCCTCGGAGTTCGGTAGGAAGCGCGCTGTATTATGAAGGGGTTTAAATAGGAGATGCGAATACCAGCAGGCCACTCAGAGGAGCCGAGAATTGGCGCAGATGTGGCAGTCAGACACCAGTAGCGGTGACGAGCGTGAGTCAGGTAGTACCAGTGTCACGGCCCCGTCCCACCAGAGAACACCTGTGCACGCTCAAGCCAGTCGGCAACCAAGAACAGTCGCTACCGCTACCAGTACGCCTATGTTAAACGGAGAGTCTACGGGTCAAAAGCAGCCGTCGTGAGTTTCGATTCGACGGCATTCAGACGTTGCGAGAGCGCAGACTTAGAAATGCCAAGCGTAGCTGCGAGTTCTTCAAGGGTCGTCTGTCGTGGCGTCTGATAGTATCCTTCGTCGACCGCAAGTATCGCTGCTTCCCGTTGTTTTGCCGTGAGACAAGAGAGATCAACCGTAGCAGGGTCCGATTCGGTCGTGTCGTCCTGTCGGGATGTCAGCCGTCGCAGACGCACTCGTTCAGCGGCCGATTGCAACTGATCGACTAGCTCACTGATGACACTTCGGTCTGAGAGGTACGTCTCAACAAAAAGCGAGTCACCGTCTACGCGCCGGGTTCGTGGGACACATCCGACCTCGCTAAACGCGAGACAGAGGCAGGCGTCCCCGACCTGAGTTGTCGAATGGAGGACCCGCGCGGTACCGGTCTCATCGGTGACAGTCATCTCTGCGTGACAGACCCCATCGTTGATCTGGTTCTGCGCGTTTTCGATGTCTGAATCCGGATCCGAAAGCGGACACGAGCAGTCATCGGGCAGGTCAATTTCCAACAGAAGCTTCAGGGGTCGTTCTTTCGCAGTCCCCGATGTCTCCCCTGTGAGCCCGCTTTCGGATTGTTCCATCCTGCCTACTCGTCATCCATCGTCAGTTAAATGCATTTTGTCATTCCCGCTGAAATCCGCAGACAGCGGTCATATTCTGCCTGTTTTTCTATGGACAGAATTCACTTCTCGGAGCCGCGACGGCGTCCCTCATGTGTCGGTGACAGCGTTCGTTTATTGTCGGTGGACCGAAATGAAACGATGGTGCCGCTCAGTTAGGCCGTAACTGGAGATAAGCCGACCGGAAGACACCGTCGTCAGGAGCACGTGCAGTGGTGTCACTAGAGTCACAAGATAAATGCCGCCGCCGCCTGATACACAGGTAATGGTCCTCTCGGACGTTTTGCTCGCCCCCCTGGGACTGGTGGCCCTTCTCCTTTCGGTACCGATTGTGGTGCTGTATCTTATCCGGCCGGATCCGCAGGAACGCACGCTGCCGACGTTCCAGTTCCTCGTCGCCGGGGAGCGCCAACAGTCAGCGACGCCGTTCCTCGAACGGATCTCACGCAGCCTTCTCCTGCTGTTACAGGTGCTTGTCGTGCTGGTACTCGCAGTCGGACTGGCGACACCGTATATCACCGTCTCCGAGCGGGCGACAGTGGAGGAGACAGTCATCGTCGTCGACACGAGCGCGTCCATGCAGACCGACGCCGACGGCCAGACACGCTTCCAGCGAGCCGTCGCAGCCGCCCGAGAGGAGGTGACTGGGACGACCTCTATCGTCACTACGACCAACGGTGGCGAGGTGGTGCTCCAGCGCGGCACGCCGACAGCGGCGGAGGAAACGCTGGACGGACTCAGCCCAACGGACACCCCGGAAACGCTCAGCGGTGCTATCTCGCAGGCGACCTCGCTGGCCGGCGAAAACGCCAGAATCGTCGTCCTGAGCGATTTCGCTGGCGAAGAGTGGGCCACCGCGGTCTCGACGGCCCGCGGACGCGGCCTCTCCGTCGACCTCCAGCAGTTCGACGGCGGGGGCGACGCGAACGTCGGCTTCATCAACCGGCGGTTCTCCGGCTCGGCGGTGACACTGTCGGTGAAAAACTACGGCGACTCGGCCGTCACTCGGACCGTTCGGCTCGGCAACACACAGCGAGAACTACAGCTCGGGCCTGACGACGTGGGTTCAGTGACGCTACCGGTCCCGGCCGGCGGGAGCGAGGCCCGGCTCAGTCCGGGCGACAGTTTCGCGACGGACGACAGCGTCTATATCGCCGCGCCGGCGGACACAGCTGTCGACGTACTGGTGCTGACAAACGACCGGAACCGGTATCTGACTACCGCGCTGTCGGTCGTCGACCGGGTGAACGTGACAGTCAGGCAGCCGCCGACGACGATTCAAGGCGATTACGACGTGATTCTGTACAGCAACGTCGACAGGAGTTCGTTGCTCCCCGGGAACGTCGAAAGCGGGCGCGAGCTGGTCGAGGACGGCGGCGGCGTGGCGGTGCTGGCACAGAATGACCTCCCCCAGCGGTACCGGGACCTCCTGCTCATCGAGCCCGGCGAGATTCGAACGGGTGCGACAGTAGGCCAGACGGCACAGACACAGCTCACCCGCGGTATCGACTTCCAGCCCCCGGACGAGTACATTGCCGGGTCGCTCCGCTCCGGCTCCGCGCAGGTGCAACTGGGCGACGGGACGCCCCTCATCGCGACCGAACAGCGAAACAGCGGGCGCGTCATGTACTACGGCTACATCGAGGACCGGTCCAGCTTCAAGTTCAACTACCAGTACCCCGTGTTCTGGAAACGAGCGGTCTACTACCTCGCGGACAGGGACCAGCTCCCGGCACTGAACCATGAGACCGGTGAAACCATCCGGTTCGGGAACACTACGGTCGAGGGGCCGACCGGCTCCGTCTCCGGGAGCTCGGTCCCACTCCAGCGGGCCGGTTTCTACCGCACCGAGAGTCGGCAGGTGAGCGCGTCGCTGCTGGACGAGGGCGAGTCAAACACCAATGTCGAAGCGCTCGACGGGCTCTCCGGGACAGCCGGGAACCTTACTCGGACCGAACAGCGGTCGGTGCCACAGCCGCTGACCGAGTACTTCGCGCTGGGCGGACTGGTGCTCGCACTGGCCGAGATCGGCTATCTGCGCCGGCGGGGTGACCTCTAATGACGGTTTCCTACACCCTCGCGGAGGGCCTGACCGTCGGCGTCGAGCACCTCTGGCCGCTAGTCGCCCTGCCGGTCGCCGTCGGCCTCCTCGCGTATCTCGTCCGGCGGGGCGAGGGCGGGCCGCGGTCGGCCTCGAACCGGAGTCGCCGCCTCCTGCTTGCCAGCCGCGTGCTCATCGTCTGCCTGCTTGTACTGGGCGCGATGGGGCCGTACACTGTCCAGACCAGAGAGACGCCGGGCGAACCGGGTGTGACACTCCTCACAGACGAGTCCGCGAGCATGGGCGTCTATCCGAACACGACCGACGAGTTGGTACAGGACATCGAGGGCGAGGGCGTTCCGGTGACACGAGCGACCGTCGGCAGCGGGCCGAACTCGCGGATCGGCGACGGCGTGGTGGCGAATCTTCAGGAGAACGGAACGGTCGTCGTTGTCTCCGACGGCCGCGTCACCGACGGGCGGAGCCTGTCCAGAGCCGCAGAGGACGCCGGTGCGCTCAACGCCACGGTCCACAGCGTCCGGCCACAGTCGCCACGCACCGAGCACGCCGTGGCGATAACAGGGCCGTCGACGGTGAGCCGCGGGGTCCAGTCGCAGTACACCGTCTCGATGCAGGGCGTGAGCGTCCTCGAACCAGTGCCCGTCGAAGTGACTATCGACGGCGAGACGGTCACCGAGGGCGAACTCCGGCCGGACGGCACGCTCACCGTCGACCACACGTTCGAGGAGATCGGGTCACACCGCGTGACTGCGACGCTGTCCGGTGACGACGAGTACGCGCGAAACGACGTGTTCTACAAGAGCGTCCGCGTCGTCGAACAGCCCGACGTGCTGTACGTCTCACAGGGCCAGTACCCGCTCCGGAACTACCTCGACTCGTTGTACAACGTCTCGACAGCCTCGTCGGTGCCGGCGGACCTCGACGACTACTCGGCTGTCGTCATGCAGGACACCCCCTCGGGCAACATCGGGAACGCCACCGCGCTGCAGGACTTCGTCATCAACGGCGGCGGGCTGGTCGTCGCAGGCGGTGACAACGCCTACGAGAACGGCGGCTACGAAACATCGCAAGTGGCCTCGATGCTCCCGGTCCGCGTCGGGAACGCGACCGGCGGCGAGTCGAACATCGTCATTCTCGTCGACGTGTCCGGCAGCGCCGAGAGCGGCCTCTCGATACAGAAAGCCGTCGCACTGGACGTGCTCGACCAGCTTGGCGACGAAAATCAGGTAGGTGTCGTCGCGTTCAACCACAACGCCTACCGCGTCTCGGAGATGCAAGCGCTCGGCCAGAACCGGGCGGAAACCGAGGACAAAATCCGACGGCTCAGCAGCGGCGGCGCGACGGACATCGCCGTCGGGCTTCAGGGGGCCGACGAACTGCTGGGCGACCGCGAAGGGACAATCATCCTCCTCAGTGACGGCCAGGACCGGCTGGGCCCGCCAGCGGCCGTCGCCAACCAACTGGGCCGTGAGGGGACCCGCGTCATCTCGGTCGGTGTCGGCAAGCGCGTCGGCGTCGCGACGATGCGCCAGATTGCCGGGGAGTCCGGTGGCTCGTACTTTGCCGCGGACGAGACCGAGCGGCTGCGACTCCTCTTTGGCGGCTCCTCGCGGCGCTATCAAGGGGAGAACCTCACCATCGTCACTGAGGACACGTTCATCACCTCCGGCGTCGAGCTGACGGCCAATCCCGGCCAGGCGAACAACGTGCAGGTCAAGCCCGGGGCCGACTATCAGGTCGCCACCGCCGACGGGAAGCCGGCCATCACCTCCTGGCGGTTCGGGCTGGGCCGCGTGGTTTCGATCACCGCCTACGATTCGGGCAACACGATGGGCGGGCTGCTCGACCGGCCGGACTCGCTGGTGGTAACCAAATCGGTCAACTACGCAGTGGGTGACCCCATGCGCACGCAGACCGGCGTCATAGCGGTCGGCGATGCCCGGGTCGGGAGTCCGACAACGCTGACCTATCAGGGAGAGAACCGCCCGGAGGCGGCGGATATCTCCTTCCGTCAGGTCGGCGACGGCCGGTACCGCGGCGAGTTCACGCCCAGAGAAGCGGGGTATCAGACGACACTCGACACCGAATACGCGGCGAACTACCCCGTCGAGTACGGTGCCTTCGGCCCGAGTGAGGCCCTCGATGCGCTCATCGAAGCGACCGGCGGGCAGACATTCAGTCCGAGCCAGGGCGAACAGATAGCCAGAGAGGCACGCCAGAAATCCACCCGGGTCCGCACCGTTCGAGAGAACTGGGACTGGGTCGCCCTGCTCAGCGCGCTCCTGCTTTTCACCGGCGAGGTGGTCGCCCGGCGTGTTCAAGTGTACCGCGGTCACACCTCCCTGGAGAGTGGTCTCCCGTGAGCGCAATCGGTCGCCGTATCAACCTCGGACTCGTACTGTTCGTCGTCCTCTCGATGGTTGGCACCGGCGGAACGACGGTGCTGTATCAGGACTCCGCGAGCGAACTGCGGTCGCAGAATCAGGAGCTCCGCCAGCAGAACGCCGAACTCCGTGACAATCTGGACACCACCAGGAACGAACTGGAATCTACCCGGAGCCGCGTCAGCGAACTCGAAGACCAGCTGGAGACGCGGTCGGAGGACGTCGATCAGGTCGCGACCAACCTGAACCAGACAGAAGAGCAGTTGAACGCCACGGAGAGCCAGTTAGCAGAGACCCGGCAGTCGCTCCGCGAGAGCGAGGACCGCGTCGAAGAACTGGAAGGGACAGTCGATGACCTGCAAGACGAGCGCGACACGCTCGAAAACGAAGTCGATGACCTCGAGTCGACAATCGACGACCTAGAGAGCGAAAACGAGGAGCTCGAGGACAAGCGTGAGGAATTGGAGGACCAGGTGTCCGACCTGCAAGACGATATCGACAGTCTGGAATCACGAATAAGTACGCTCGAAAGCGATATCGAGGACCTGGAAGACGAGAATCAAGAGCTGAGAGACGATATCGAGACGCTCTGTAGCCAGCCGGAGAACACTGACAAACCCACCTGTGGGGACTACTGATGGACGAGCAAGACACGAACAACGGAGAAACCGACGGGGAAGACGCGCCTGCAGCTGAACGGGCACAGGCACGCAAGCGCATGGCCGACGCCATCGCCGAGGTCAGACGCGAGGGCAAGAAGGCGGCGTTCATCTACGCCATTGTCGACGCGGTGCTGCTCTTTCTCCTGGTGAATATCTTCCTGACTGTCCTCTCGCCGACTGAACTCCCGACACAGGTGTCGGTTCCCGCGGCGGTGACGGACCCGGTCGGGGCGGCTGTCGGTCGCTCGATATCGGGGCTATCCTTCCCGACGGGCGCAGTCGTCGGCATCGCCGTCGGACTGGTCTGGTTCCTCGGCGAGTATCTGTACCGGGTCCGGCAGCCGCTCGTCGAGCAGTTCGAGGCGGCAAACGCGAACGTCACCGACGCGCTCCGGACGGCGCGGGATGCGGTCGCAGACGGGGCCGAGACGCGGATGGCCGCCCGGCTTTACGAAGACGTCCTCGACAGCCTGAAACAGAGTTCGAGCGTCGCACTCGTCGACAGCCGACGCCTGCTCGGGACCCTCGTCGTCATCGTGCTGCTGAGCCTGGCGACGGTACAGGTGGCTGTCGTCGATATCGCTCTCCTCGACCGGGACCCAGTAGAGACGGAGTCACCGAGCGAGCGGCCCAGTCAGTACGAAGGACTCGAAGACGGCGATGCGATACTCGGCGACAGCGAGGACGTACAGGCCGGCGATGAGAACCTCACCGCCGAGATCGATTCGACGGGCGGCGACGAGGAAATCGACCGAGAGCAGTCGTTCCCATCGTCGCCGGACATCGGGGAGCCGGGAAGCGGCGGTGGCACGGTCGACAGCCAGCAGGCCGGATTTGCCGGCCAAGAAGACATCGAAGACGCGGACCTCATCCGCGAGTACAATCTCAGGATACGAGATCAGGACACAGACGACGAGGATACCGACCCATGAGCCCAGAGCAAGACATCGACGAACTACAGCAGAAGATCGCGAACGCACGTGAACAGATCAGCACGCGAATCGTCGGCCAGGAGGAGGTACTGGAGCAACTGCTCATCTGCATCCTGGCCGACGGCAACGCCCTGCTCGAATCGAACCCCGGACTGGGGAAGACAACGATGGTCCGGACCGTCGCAGAGGTGACCGATCTCCAGTTCTCCCGGATCCAGAACACCCCGGACCTGATGCCCTCAGACATCACGGGGACCGAGATTATCCGCGAGACCGACAGCGGTCGTGAGTTTGTTTTCGAGAAAGGGCCGGTGTTCGCCAACGTGGTGCTGGCCGACGAGATCAACCGGGCGACGCCGAAGACACAGGCCGCCCTGCTGGAAGCGATGCAGGAGAAGCAGGTGACCGCCGCTGGCGAGACCTACGAACTGCCGCGGCCGTTCTTTATCCTGGCCACCCAGAACCCCATCGACCAGTCCGGAACCTACGCGCTTCCGGAGGCACAGACCGACCGTTTCATGCTGAAGCTGCTGGTCGATTACCCCGACTACGAGGAGGAGCGGACTATTGTTGACATGTACACCGCCGGGAAGAAACAGGTGCCTGTCAAGCGCTCGCTGACCCGCTCGGAGATACAGGAGATACAGCAGCTAGTCCGCGAGATGCCTATTGCCGACGACCTGCGCGACCGAGCGGTCCAGCTCGTTCGACGGACCCGCGAGGCCGACGACATCGAGTTCGGGGCCAGCCCGCGAGCGAGCATGGCGCTTGTCCAGACGGCGAAAGCGCGGGCCTTCCTTCAGGGCCGGTCACACGTCACCGGCGCAGATATCGAAGCACTGGCCGCGCCCGTCCTCCGCCACCGGATTATCGTGGACTTCCGGGCCGAGCGGGCGGGCCGGACGGCAGACGACCTCATCGCGGCCCTGCTGGAATGACTATCGAGCCGGACTTCCTGGACGAACTTGGCCGGTTTACCGCCGCCTTGAACCGTCAGACCACCTCGATTCGGCAGGGCGATCAGGAGTCCCCTCGTGTCGGCGAAGGGCTCACCTTCAGCGACTACCGCCGCTACTCGCCGGGCGACGACACCCGACGGATCGACTGGAAGCTGTTCGCCCGGACTGAAGAGTACTTCATCAAGCAGTACGAGGAGGAGCGGAGCCTGACCGTCCACCTGCTCGTCGACACGAGCGCGTCAATGGATTTCGGCGACGCAACAAGTCACAAGTTCGAGTACGCCGCCAAGCTCGGGCTCGGCTTCGCCTACCTCACCGCAGAGGAGAACAACGACTTCCAGTTCTGTACGTTCCGTGACCGAGTCGAGCGCATCGACACTGGCCAGTCGAACCGCGGCGAGATACTCTCGCTTATCGACCAGTTGAACGAGGTGACACTCGAGGGGACAGCCGATTTCGAATCCGCGCTAGAGGCGTACGCCGAACGCATCCGCTCACGCTCACTCGTCGTCGTGTTCAGCGACTGTCTGACCGAGCCGGAGGAACTCGAATCCGGCGTCGCCGCGCTCGTACGTAACGATGCCGACGTGCTGCTGGTCCGCGTGGTCGCCCCAGCGGAACGGGACCCCGGCGTCGTCGGCGACGTGCTGTTTACCGACCCCGAGAGCGACGAGACGCGCCGGTCGTATTTCAGCGGCTCACTGGCCGAAACGTATCAGTCGCGGCTCGACGCCCATGTCGACTCGGTTTCAAATCGCGTGACTGCGCTGGGTGCGGACCACGTGCTGGTCGATACTGGCGAAGACTACTTTGACTCGTTTGCGAGCATCTGGCTGCAGTAGCCAGACGGCGGCAGGGTCGGCTTACTCTGCGAGGATGTGTGCCGGCAGGTCGTCGCGGATGATCGTATCGCAGTACTCACAGCGGACGCCGTCGTCGCCGACGGCAAAGCGCGAGTCGACGGGTTCTGCCTCGGTCGTGATGCAGTTGTGATTCGGGCATTCGAGGACGCCTTCGACGACCGACGGCCGCTCGACACGGCGCTTCTCGACGACATCGTAGTCACGGATGATGTTGATCGTCGCCGCGGGAGCGATGAGCGAGAGCACGTCAACCTCGTCCTGAGAGAGTTCCCGGCCCTCGACTTTGACCACGTCCTTGTGACCCAGACGGTCTGAGGGCATGTTCATTGCGACTGAGACGGAGTCACCGCTGGTGCCGTCGATGCCGAGAATCGCCAGGACGTTCAGCGCCTGGCCGCCCGTGATGTGGTCGATGACGGTGCCGTTGCGAATCTTCGAGACGCGGAGTTGCTGGTCGTTGTCGCTCATTGGTCGCCTCCGAGCATCAGGTCGAGCAAAGCCATCCGTACCGGGACGCCGTTGTGGGCCTGCTGGAAGTACTGTGCATGGGTGGTCTCGTCGACATCGTGAGCGATCTCGTCGACGCGCGGGAGCGGGTGCATCACGGTCAGGTCGTCCTTGGCCGCCGCAAGCGTGTCGGCATCGATCTGGTACTGGCCCGCGACTTCGCGGTACTCGCTCTCGTCGGGGAACCGCTCTGCCTGAATGCGTGTCACGTAGAGCACGTCCAGGTCGGGCAGAATCTCGTCGAGGTCGGTGTGCTCACGGATGCCCGCACCGGCCTCGTGGAGGTCGTAGCGGACCGAGCGTGGGAGCTGGAGCGATTCGGGACTGATGAAGTGCTGTCGGGCGTCGACGGTCGTGAGCGCGTGGGCCAGCGAGTGGACGGTTCGGCCGTACTTCAGGTCGCCCATGATGCCGATGGTCAGGTCCTCAAAGCCCGCGTTCTCACGGATCGTGTAGAGGTCGAGTAGCGTCTGTGTTGGGTGCTGGCCGGCTCCGTCGCCGGCGTTGACGAGTGGCACGTCGACGAACTCGCTCGCCATCTTCGCGGACCCCTCCATGGGATGCCGGAGTACGAGCGTGTCGGTGTAGCCCTCGACGACGCGGACGGTGTCGGCCAGTGACTCACCTTTCTTCACGCTCGAGGACTCGACAGAGCCCATGTCGACGATGTCGCCGCCGAGGCGTTTCATCGCCGTTGTGAAGCTCATCTTCGTCCGGGTACTCGGCTCGAAAAAGAGGAGCCCGAGCAAGGTGTCGCTATGCCGGTTCGCGAACGCCCCCGGGTCAGCCGCGATGTCAGCCGCGTGGTCGAGCACCGTCTCGATGTCGCCCCGCGAGAGTTGTTTCGCGCTGATGATGTGGTCGTGCCGCATTTCACTCGGTACCGCGCTCCGGACGGTCTTGAATCCCCCGACACGGGAATTGAACGGTCGCTTACATCATCAGGTTCGGCCTCGAGAGCGTCGACACTGACTCCGAAACCGAGGGCAGGAAGGCTAGCGACCGAAGTAGCTGTTCGGGTCAGGGATTGCTCTGCCAGACATCGACGCGTGGCTCGGTGTATGCCTTGCCGACGATATCAGGAACGCCGTCTCCGTCGAGGTCGACGACCTTCGCCTCGTGGGTGGGAATGCCGATGCCCAGTTCTTTCTGCTTGAAGTTCCCCGCGCCGTCGTTGTGGAACACGAACTGTCGCGGTTCGTGTCCCTCCTCAAGGCCCATTTCCGCGACGAAGATATCAGGATTACCGTCGCCGTCGAAGTCCGCCACATCGAGACTGTGCGGGTTCGAGAGGTCGTCGTGCAACAGCGTCAGGTTCCACTCGGGCGGGTCGAACACACCCAGTCGGGCCGGCCGGTCGTCGAGATACGGTTCGTCACCCTCGACCAGAATTATCTCCTGATCGCCGTCGCCGTCGATGTCCTCGATAGCGACGCGGGTACACTGCCAGCCTTCGGCGACCTGCTCCCGGTCCCAGCCGTCGTCCGTCCGGTGGAAGATGTTCGGGCCGGCAACGAGCTCGACTGCACCGTCCCCGTCGACATCCTCGACTGCGACGCCCTCGACGTCGAGGTCTTCGGCGATGATGTGGCGGTTCGTCACCGGCCACGGTTCTCGCGTTGGGTCATCGGGAATATCGTAGTAGAAGACGGTTTGGGACTCCTGAGACAGTCCGACGACCTCGTTCTGTCCGTCGCCGTCTACGTCCGCTACGGCGGTATCGTGATACTTCTCGAAGTCGTCGGTGATGAGCCGGCGCGTCCACTGCTGGCGCGGGTCGTCCGGAATCTCGAACCACCACAGCTTGTGCTGGTGGATGTTCTGGCCGGCGACCATGTCCGGGCGGCCGTTCCCTGTTATGTCGCCGAGCGAGCCCCCGACGGAGAGCTCTGGCGCGCTGGCAACGTCGTGGCGCTCCCAGCCCGGGTTCTCGTACCAGAACACGTTCGTCTGGAGCCAGCGGGCCAGCGGCCCCATGCCGAACACAGACAACAAGTCGACCGACTTGTCGACGAGCGGGAGATTGACCACGTGTTTATCGCCGAGCGCTCCGACGATGATGTCCGGCCGGCCGTTCCCCGTGAGATCAGTTGTGAGACAGAAGCTCATTGTGTTCGCCGGCGGCGAGGCTTCGATGCGCTCGTGGTGGAGGTTCATGTCCCAGCCGTTCGGGTACACCGGTATTGTTATAGCCGGGCTAACACCGGCCGATAGCGGTCACGAACTCGTAGCGGGCATCCGTGTCGGGATTCGGGATGGTTCGCGCTCATCGAGCAGGCGCGCAAGCGTGGTCGCCCCGTGAGTAATCTTCGCCTCCGGGTCGCCGTCGAGTTCGTTCTCGTAGATCACCCAGTCGACGCCGGCGTCAGTCGCGGCGTCGACGACCGCATCCATGTCCACGAGGCCCTCGCCATGGGGAACGTCCTCGTAGCCCCGGAACGGCCCAGTAGGGTTCACATCGCGGAGGTGCACCATCTGGATGCGGTCGCTACACAGCGAGAAGATAGCGGTCGGGTCGTAGCCGGCTTCGCGAATCTCTGCGACCTCCGGTTCGAACGTAAGCTCCGTCGGGGTGGTCCGAGCGACGAGGTTCCACATTGGGGTCTCGTTCGGTATCGTCGTCGGCTCGGTCGGCCAGCGTTCGGTCAGTAACCGGTGTGCGTACCGCCCGACGGCTGCGGGTACCGGCGTCTCCTCGATGATCGTGCCTACCCCGTCCGGAAGGAATGGACGGAACGCCCGGCGGCCTGTGTGGTATCCGAGCTGGATGTCCCAGTCTTCGAGGTCGGCCGCTGCGTCCCGGAGCCGGGAGGAGAGCGAACGGATATCGCCCCGGGTCCAAAGCTCAGACAGCGGGAGATGTGGAACGACAACAGTGTCACACCCCACTGTTCGACACCGGGCCAGCAGGTCTGACTCTCCGTTCAGGGCAGCCTCAATCTCAGGAAGGGCGGCGTGGACGGCGACCGGTTCGAGATCAGCGTCGTCAAGTGCTGTTGCGATGTCTCTGGAAGATTCCTCGTGGAACCGATATGCGAATTCGACCCCGTCGTAGCCTGCAGCGCCGACACGGCGGACGATTTCGGGGAGCGGTTCGGACAGGGTGCGGGTACTGTATAACTGAAAGGCCGTGTTTGGTCCACTGCCCATATGCCCAGTAGTGGTGTCCTCGTTATCGTTACACACACACTAGCAAGCGTCGTTTGGAGCGGACTCAAACCGGTCGACTGTCGGGACCAGCGCCAGCGGAAGAACAGACTGGCTACGGACAGGGAGGGGAGCATATAACGACCGTATAAAAGTAGGCAACGGCCAACCGACGTAAGTAAGCCTTTCCAGCCCAGTCCGGTTGCCAATGTTTCCGACCCCAGTGCAAGGGTTCAAGACACATAGACAGCCCACCCTCGGTATGCTCGCAATCGCTGGCGGCAAGGGTGGCTGTGGCAAAACGACCATCGCCCTCGGAGTCGGCCAAGCACTGGGAACGCCGATCAGACGGTCGCTGGTCGTGGACACCGACCGCGATATGCCGAACCTCCACCGTCGGGCCGGCGTCGATCCGACACCCGGAATCGCAGATATCACGGCCTCGGCTGCGCCGACCGCGGTCGCCAGGCACGCCACGGCCGTCGAGAACGTCGACGTACTCACCTGTCAGGATGCAACCGAAGCCGCTGTCGACAGTGCCATCGGCAGACTGACCCGGCCTGATCGCCCCGTGGTGCTCGACTGCCCAGCCGGCGCTGGGCCGGACGTTGCCCGCCCGCTTCGGGCGGCTGACAGGACAGTACTCGTGAGTTTGCCGACCCGTCAGAGCCTCACCGACACAGCAAAGACCGCAGCGATGGCCCGTGCGCTCGATGCACCGCCCGTCCTCACCGTCCTCGTCGGCAGTGACAGGTCCGTAGACCCATCGACCCTGCTGTGCTGCCCGGAAACGATTCACGTTCCGTCAGTGTCGAAGCCGCTGGAATCGGACCGGGCGAGGGCAAAATACGTCGAGATAGCGGACGTTCTCACCAAGCGGAATACTTAATCTCGTGGGAAAATAACTTTTCAGTGGTATGGCCAACCGGTTGCGAACGGGGATCGATGTCCTCGACAGAAAGCTCGATGGTGGCATCCCTGCGGGGAGTATCGTCGTGCTCTCTGCCCAGCCGGCTAGCCAGGCGGAGCTGTTCCTCTACGAACTCACCGCCACGCGCGGGACGCTGTGGCTGTCACTCGACCGGACCGCCGAATCAGTCATCGCAAGCATCGAGCAGACGCCGGCCAACACTGGGGACCCGACAGTTCGGCACATCTCCGGCGAAGCGCCACTCGACAACGCCGGCAAGCTCGTCTCGGCGCTGCCGGAAACCTCGAACCTCATTGTCGATCCGCTCGACGTGCTGGAAGCACAGGAGCCCCACTCGCGCTTTCGGGCCTTCATGAACGACCTGCAGAACCACATCGTCAACACCGGCAGCCTCGCTATCGTGCACTGTCTCGATGGCCGTGACGTGCCACCGCTTCGGGATACGACCGAGCACTTCGCCGACGTGGTGTTCCAGCTCAACACCACGACGACCGGTGACGAGGTGGAGAACCGTCTCGCAATTCCGAAGTTCCGTGGCGGGCGCGCTCCCACTGACATTATTAAGCTCAATCTCGTCGAAGAGGTCAGTATCGACACGAGCCGCGACATCGCCTGACACGAGTTCTACTCGCGGCCGGGCTGTGGCTCTCTATCTGTCGACCCAAACTCCGTCCCGACGAGTATCAGCAGGAACAGGCCGAGACTGACGCTGACACCCGCTGTCAGCCCGGTTCCGGTGCTTCCAGTCAACACGACCGTGCCGACGCCGAGCGCGATTCCCGGCGGGAGCGCGAGCAGTAACGGGTACACCAGCGAAACTCGCATGCGTAGTGATGACGTGTCGCGCGTATAACGGTTCGCCCGTGGTGGCCGTCAGAAAATGGCGGTCGCTCGGAGCGACACAACCGCTCGATGGCGCACACTCCTGCAGAACCGCTCGGCGTGCTCGCGGCGCAGTTACTCTTCGGCGCCTTCGATCTCTTCGACGATCTCCTCGGCGTCCACGTCAGCGTCTTCCAGCGCCTCCTCGATGTCAGCGCCGCCGGCACCGCCCATGCCACCCATCATGCCGGGCATGCCCATGCCGCCACCGCCGATCTCCTCCTGCACGATGATGCGGTCGATATCGAGTAGCTGGGTGAGCTGCTGGGCGATCTGCTGTTTGCCCATCATCCACTGCTGGTTCATCGTCAGCTGCGGCGTCGCCTCGATGTAGAGCGTTTCCTTCTCGACCTCGACGGTTTCGTACTCGGGCTCGGACTCCTCGTCTTCGTCGTCGTCGGTCTCGACGAGCTGTTCTTCCTCGACGGAATCGGTCTCGAACCAGACGTCGAGCTCCATATCGAGCATCATCTGGATGATGCCCTGTGCCTTCTCCTCGCGGTCCGTGACCTCCTCGAGAATCTCGTAGTCGTACTCGACATCCTCGCCGGCCAGCGGGTGGTTGAAGTCCACTCGCGCGCGGCCGCCGATGATGGTCTCGACGTGGCCGTGCTCGCCCTCGATGTCGACGTGCGCGCCGGGGTAGCGGTCATCCTCGGGAATCTTGTCCTTCGAGACCGTCCGGACTTCTTCCTCGTCGTACTCGCCGAAGGCGTCGGCGGCGGCGACGGTCACGTCGCCCTCGTCGCCGACCTCCTTCCCGTAGATGTCTTGCTCGACATCCGGGAAGATGTGGTTCTCGCCCAGTACGATGGTGCGCGGGCCGAACTCCTGCTGTTCGGTGTCGATACCGTCGTCTTCGGCGACTTCTTCGTCAGTCGTGTCGACAAGCTGGCCGCCGTCGACGGTGCGGGCGGTGTAGGCGAGCTTGACAACATCGCCCTTCTGGAGTCCCTCCGCCTGTTCTTCTTCGTCTGCGGTTTCCTCATCGACTTCAGTCTCAGACTCGTTGCTCATACCCTGTTCGTCAGTCGTGGCACTCTTAAGGACAACGTTTCCCGGTCAGCAGCGGTCGAGTAACTTCGGAAGTGACCGACTAATACTCGCTTTCGGCCAGCAACCGGTCGAACTTCTCGCGGTCGATGTTCCGCCCCGAGATTGGGAGGACAACCGTCTCGCCCCGTAGTTCCTCGCCAGCCTGAAGCGCCGCAGCGACAGCCGTCGCGCAGGCCCCTTCCATGACGATGCGGTCTGTCTCGAACAGGCGCGCTACGGCGTCTGCGATAGCGTCTTCGGACACGAGTCGAAAATCGGAGAGTCCCGCCTGCAGTATTTCCGTCGGAAGCGCGAACGGCACCCGGGTCGCGACGCCCTCGGCGATAGTGTCGACGCTGTCGAGGGCTTCCAGCGTCTCCTCCTGCCAGGCGCGATACACTGCAGGCGCGCCCGCAGCCTGTACACCGATGATATCTGTGTCGGTCATCGCCCCGAGGGTGAGACAGTACCCGGCAGCGGCGGTGCCACCACCGACGGGACAGAACACGCGGTCAACGTCAGGTCGTTTGTCGAGGATTTCGAGGCCGGCCGTGCCGACGCCGGCGAGCAACTTCGGTTCGTTGCCTGAGTGGACGTAGCGCGCCTCGCGCTGGGTCGCCAGCTCTTCGATGTGTTCGCGGGCCTCATCGTAGTCCTCGCCAAACTGGATGACCTCCGCGCCGAGTTGTTCCAGCGCGTCGACCTTTCCGGCGTTTGCTTCCTCTGGAACGCCGATAGTGACGGGGACGTCGAACTCACGTCCGGCCCAGGCGATAGACTGACCGTGATTCCCCGTGCTCGCGGCGAGTAGCCCGGCGTCGCTGAACTCCTCGTCGAGGGACGAAACGAGGTTCACACCGCCACGGACTTTGAACGCACCAGTCGGGAGCGTATCCTCACGTTTGAGCAAGACATCAGCGTCGAGGGCTTCAGAGAGGGCTTCGCTGCGGACCAAGGGCGTCTCTGGGAGGTGGTGTCGGATGCGTTGCCGGGCGCGCGCGACCGTGGTAACTGTCGGCGGCGTCAGGTCGTGATACGGAAAGAGGGTCGTCTCGTCCGGGGAGTCGATCGGTTCGTAGCGACCGGCCATACTACTACCCGAGAGAGCGGACACAGTAAATGGCGCGGTCGACGGGAGCGTTTTTCAGCGGCCCGGCCCAGCCCCACAGTATGTACGAAGTCGAGGTGAAAGTGCCAGCGGACATCGAGGCTATCGCGGAGCGACTCGACGAACTCGGGGCCGAGCAGGTCGATACGGTGATACAGACGGACACGTACTACGATGCGCCCCACCGGGATTTCGCCGAGACAGACGAGGCGTTCCGGGTCCGCCGTGAAACCAGAAAGGGGGTAACGAACGCGAAAGTCACCTACAAGGGGCCACTCCTCGAAGCGGAATCGAAGAGCCGAGAGGAGTTCGAAACCGGGGTTGAGGACGGCGACGGCATCGACGCTATCGTCCGACACCTTGGCTTCGAGCCGGCGGCAACCGTCCGGAAGAACCGCCGGGTGTATGAAACCCGAGAGTACGATGTCACGCTTGACGCGGTCGACGACGTCGGCGAGTTCGTCGAGGTCGAACGAGAGACCGACGGCGACATCGAACCTGTCCGGGAGGGTGCCTACGAGGTGCTCCGGGACCTCGGTCTGGACCCCGACGAGCAACAACGGACCTCCTATCTCGGCATGCTACTTAGCGATGCGAACGAGTAATCATTCGGCCGTTATCTGTTCCCGTAAGTTATAGAACCCGGCCAGACGAAGTCGAGGCAATGACCGAGCGGAACATCCACGTCCAACCTGCGAGCGGGCTTGCCGTCGAAGATCAGGACATCGAAGTCGTAGAGCGCAAGGGTATCGGCCATCCGGACTCCATCTGTGACGGCATTGCAGAGACGGTGTCGCGTGCGCTGGCACAGACCTACATCGACCGGTTCGGCACAGTCTTACACTACAACACAGACGAGACACAACTCGTCGCCGGCACTGCCGCCCCCGCGTACGGCGGCGGCGAGGTACTGGAGCCGATCTACATTCTGGTCGTCGGCCGAGCGACGAAGGAGTTCGAGGGCGAGCGCATCCCGGCGGAGAGCATCGCCCTCCGGGCCGCGCGCGACTACCTCGACGAACAATTCCCCCACCTCGACCTCGGGTCCGATGTCGTCGTCGACGTCCAGTTCGGTGAAGGGTCAGGCGACCTCCAGACAGTGTTCGGCGAGGAGGCAACAGTTCCGATGGCAAACGACACGAGCTACGGTGTCGGGCACGCACCCCTGACGGAAACCGAGCAGATCGTCCGCAACACCGAACAGAAACTGACCGGCGAGTACGCCGAGTCTAATCCGGTTGTCGGACAGGACGTGAAGGTGATGGGCAAGCGGGAAGGTGACCACATCGACGTGACCGTGGCCGTCGCGATGGTCGACGAACACGTTCCGGACCTCGAAGCGTACAAAACCGCTGTTTCGGACGTTCAAGCGTTTGTCACCGATCTCGCCGAGGAGTACACCGACCGTAACGTAACGGTCCACGTCAACACGGCCGACGATTACGACGCCGAGTCGATCTATCTCACTACCACTGGGACCAGCGCCGAGCAAGGCGATGACGGCTCCGTTGGGCGCGGGAACCGTGCGAACGGCCTCATCACGCCGAACCGGCCGATGAGCATGGAGGCGACATCGGGGAAAAACCCCGTCAACCACATCGGGAAGATATACAATCTTCTCTCGACAGAGATCGCCCAGTCTGTCGCGAGCGAGGTCGATGGCATCCGACAGGTCCAGATGCGCTTGCTCTCACAGATCGGGTCACCAATTGATGAGCCCCACGTCGCCGACGCCACGGTTGTCACTGAAGACGGCGTCGCGGTCGGCGACGTCGAATCAGACATCCAGACCGTGATCGACGACGAACTGGCCGACGTGACCGACATCACGCGGCAAGTCATCGAGGGCAACCTCTCGACGTTCTAAGACGACCAGGCGATATCCCTTTACTCGCTGGTAGTCAACTCACAGACATGCATCCCCCAGACGCCGACAGCGTACTCGTCCGCCACGGGGAGCTCGGCGTCAAGAGCGACCAGGTCCGCCGGAAGATGGAACAACAGATGGCGGACAACCTCCGTGCGATGCTCACCGTCCGCGACCTGTCTGGGGATATCGACCAACGGCGGAACCGACTGTTTATCCACACCGACCACCCCGAGGGCGTGACCACGGCCGCGGCCGACACGTTCGGCGTCACCTCCGCATCGGCAGTTACGACAGTCGACCCGACGCTATCCGCAATTGCGGACGCACTGGCAACGACCACGCGAATGCAGTACGACGGGGGCACGTTCGCCGTCGAGGCCCGCCGTGCGGGGCCACCGGCGGCACATCCCTTTTCGAGTTTGGATATCGAGTCCACCGGCGGGACCGCTATCGGAGCGGTAATAGCGGAACTGGGCGGTGAGCCCGCTGTCGACCTCGACGACCCCGATTTCGAGCTGTTCGTCGAGTGTCGCGCCGATCAGGCGTACGTCTTCTGCGAGAAATGTGCCGGCCCGGGCGGACTCCCGCTCGGAACCCAGCAACCCGTCGTCGGACTCGTCAGCGGCGGCATCGACTCGCCCGTCGCTGCCTGGAAGCTCATGAAACGCGGCGCGCCGGTGGTTCCCGTCTACGTCGACCTCGGTGACTACGGCGGCCCCGACCACCGGGCGCGGGCCGTTTCGACTGTCGAGACGCTCGCCGCGTACGCGCCCGGACACGACCTGTCTCTCAACGTCGTTGACGCCGGTGACGTCGTCACCGACCTCACGCAAAATCTCGGATCGCTCCGAATGCTCGTTCTCCGTCGGTTCATGCTCGCAGTCGCCGAGGCTATCGCGCACGACTTCGACGCTGTCGGCATCGTCACCGGCGAAGCTATCGGGCAAAAATCTAGCCAGACGAGCGCGAACATCGCCGTCACCGATGCTGCGACCACGCTCCCGGTGTACCGACCGAACCTTACCGTCGACAAGTCCGACATAACGAATCACGCGCGAACCATCGGAACGTTCGAGGACTCGGCAATCGATACCGGTTGCAACCGTATCGCGCCATCACATCCTGAAACCAATGCCTCGCTGGAAGCAGTTCGGACGGCCGAACCCGACGACCTGTTCGAGCGCGCCAAATCCTGTGCCCAGGACCGCACTGTTGTCCCCATCGAAAGCTAAATTTCCGGGGCGGGCCAGGGTTGAGCCATGACGCAGGTCTGTCTCGTTGGCACCGAGGACGTGAACCTTCGATACGAACTCCTCTCTCGCGAGACCGCGCGGAACGCACTCGCCACCTACGACCTGCAGGAACCGTTCGCGAATACTGTCGCCGTCGACACTGTGAGCCTTGGAGCGGCGGTGGCGCTACTCAACGACCTGAACTGGTATCTCGTCCGTTTCGCTGACGCCGCGTTCATCCGCGACCCATCAATCAGTGAGACAGAGTGGCTCTCCCGGAACCTCGCCGCGTCGATCCGGGATGACGACGTTATGCCCGCAGATACAGGTCGTTTTCTCAAGGTGTACGGTATCGTCGAATCGAACAGGGCGAGTGATGCTGATGACGAAGCCACGTCAGAAAAAGAGTCAACGCCTGACACACAGGCGACGGAAGCCGGCGGCCCACCGGAACTGGTCGAGCCAATGCTTCTGACGCGGACCGGCGACACCATTCCTGAGTACGATCTTCAAGACGTGGACGAAACGCTCATCGTCAGAGTGACCGAATCGGAGTTTGGGGCCTGAGTTTACCCACGTTACACGCAGCACAGACCGTCCTCAGTCGAACATCCCGGTCGACATGTATCGCTCGCCACTGTCCCAGTAGACTGTGACCACGAGCGGATCATCAACGTCATCCGCAACGAGTTGCTCAGCCACCTTCCGTGCGGCGAGGTTCGATGCGCCAGAGGACTGGCCGATGAGGATTCCCTCCTCGCGGGCGAGTCGTCGACACTCGTCTTCCGCGTCCGCGAGTTCGACCGTCAGCACGTCGTCCAGCAGGTCGGTATCGAGGTTATCACTGACGAACCCGGGTCCCATCCCCTGGAAACTGTCCTCACCAGTGCCCGGCTCCATCCCTGAGAGAACGGCGTTGTCTGCCGGCTCGACCGCGATAATATCCATCCCGGGGAACGCTTCACGCAGTCGACGGCCAGTGCCGGTGAGTGTCCCACCGGTACCGACACCCGCAACCAGCGCGTCGATGGTCCGGTCGCCCACCTGTTCGAGTATTTCCTCACCCGTCGTCTCGTAATGTGCTCTCGGGTTCGCCGGGTTCTCGAACTGCCGGACCTGCACGTGGTCGTCGCGTCCACACAGTTCGTCCGCACGCTCTTTCGCGTCGGAGATGTCCCCCTCGACCAATTCAATGTCTGCGCCGTAGGCCTTCATTATCTGGCGGCGCTCGGGCGACTTCGAGGACGGCATCACCAGCACCACGTCGTATCCCTTTGTTGCCCCGACCATCGCCATCCCAATGCCAGTGTTCCCACTCGTCGGTTCGACGAGCGTATCACCCGGTTCGAGCGTTCCGTTCTGCTCGGCGTCGTCGATCATGTACTTCGCCGGCCGGTCCTTCGCGGATCCGCCGGGGTTGAACGACTCGACCTTCGCCGCGACTGTCGCCCCCTCCGGCGCACGAACCGAGACCAGCGGGGACCCGATTGCTTCGAGAATGGAGTCTTTCATCGCCGCCGGCTACGCGGCCCCGACTTAAACGCCTACTGAAGGTCCCAAACGGTTCGCTGTCTCCCGGGACGCGGCAGCGCTTTCCGGCACCACCCCCTAAGTGAACATGTTTATGTCGTCGACCGGCAGTACCGAGTAATCGACCGACAGCGTGTCCTTCGTTGCCCGAACCTTGCCGACGAACGCGGAGATATCTTCGAGTTGTCCCTCCAAGACGAACAGTTCCATGCAGTACCGGTCGCCGACGTGGCTGTGGAAGTTCGACGCGACGATGGACTCGTGATCGTGGCGGAGATGCATCATCTTCTCTTCGACGGCCGTTGTCTCGTAGTCGAACAGCACCGTGACGATAGCCATCAGTTCGCGGTCCTCCAGTCGCTTGTCTTCGAACTCGCCCATCAGATTCCGGACCGCTTCCCGAACAACCTCGCTGCGACCTGTGTATCCGTGTTCGTCGGCGAACGTGTCGATTCGCTCCTCCAGTTCGTCCGGCATCGAGATACTTACAACGCCCATGTATTAACTCAACACCGATAGAGTATTAATAGTTCATATCCACCCGCATAGACTGGAGTTACGATGGGTAACGCTGCCGCCAGCTCGCATCATGTGAGCGCCTTGCCTGTTATACTGATAGCTCTCACACTGTATAAATACAGAAAACCCACTCGGGAGAGATGTCTCTCCTGAGTGGGCTAAGAGGTATGAATGGTGGCGGCGAACCGCGTTTCCCAGAGGCTCGCGCACTTCAGTACTCCCCGGAACGCTGGTGGGCTTATCTTCCGTGTTCGGGATGGGTACGGGAGGCAACCCCA
>NZ_AOLQ01000008.1 GCF_000337775.1 Haloarcula vallismortis ATCC 29715 | reverse complement strand
TCAGTCGATCACACCGAGACTTCACTAAGCCTACCAGTAGACCTTGAATCTGCACTTTCGGTGCGTGGTCAGTTCCCGAAATGATACAGGCAGTGAATTACCGCAGTGAGGAGTCGCTGTCGGCGGCGCTTCGCCGCCGACGCGACGGCGTTGCCACTCACGAACGCTGTCCCGAGTCGGGACAGCTACCGGAAGAATCGGTCGTCAAGCGGTTGATTCGCTGGGACAGCTCTGCGAACGCCCAGAGCTGTCCAAGCTCCTCGCAGTACCATTTCACAGTACTCCGTGAACGACCAGTCCCAGAGGCGTCGCCCCCCTCGGCGGGGCGACGCCACGTACCTCCAATGTAGATACCGCCAGCTGTTCTGAAGTAACAGACTCACGACGAACATCACTAGCCGCAGGCCAGCGTCTTGAGAACTGGTAAACGCGAGGCTCTGTTTGGCTAATCGATAGCTCGATTCGATGCCGAAACGCTTGCTGTAGTGCTCTCTGGCATCTCGTGGCGTGTCGATGAACGGCGCGTCAGCGGCGTAGCCGTGACGCGCCACTCCGTGTTCATCATACCGTCCTTGCTGGTAGACGCAGTCGATGAATACAGGGAACGTTACCTCGCCGGCGAGATCGTGTTCGATCTCGCGGCTCCAGCCCCTGTTGAGTTCATTTTGAATCGTCTCGCCCCACTTGACAATCGGCATCGCATAGGCGTAGTTGTGGGCGTACAGCAGTCCAAGACAGGTGCTGTTGTAGAATCCGCGATCAAGGTAGACGGCCTTGACGCTGAGGTCAAGGCCGTCGAGCAGTTCGAGAAACTCGGCGAGGACATCGCTGGTGGTGTCGCTAGCGACGAGCTGGCGCACCGCCAGCGTGTACCGCTTGTTGCGTACTCGTACGTACAGCGTCGCGTACGCATGAAACGCTGTGGTTCCCCGTTTCGCTTGTGAGAAGTACAGCGCTTCTGTCTCGTCTTCGTCGCCGTAGTAGGGATCGAGGTGGAGGTCTGCACAGACCTCCACCGGTCGATCTGGGAGTGTCTCAAGCGCATCCCGCTGCAAGAGCATGTCTCCAACCGCCTCGACAGCATCAAGCTCGAACTGATCGGTGAGATAGCCACGGACGGTGTTGGCGTGTGGTGAGTTGTCGGTCGTTTCGCAGACGTGATTGATTGAGGTCCCGCCGGCGCTGGCGCCGGCGAGGACCTCGTACAACGTCTCTGTCGTGACCTCAACGTTCTCACCAAGGTCTATCGCAAGCTCCTCGTTAAGGCTGTTGACGACAAAATTAAGCAGATGCTCTTCCTCTATCTCGCTGTCTGCTTGGGTAGGTTTCACACTGCATCCAAGCAGACACTTTCACTCAAATCCGATGTGATCGACTG
>NZ_AOLQ01000007.1 GCF_000337775.1 Haloarcula vallismortis ATCC 29715 | reverse complement strand
TTCGTTGCATTTCTTCGTACCTTGGTGTCGGTATTAAGACTTTCCAAAGAAATCCGCCCCGGGATGAGTGCACATGACGGGACCCAAAGTTCTATGTCCGGCCTGATTCATGTGAGTGGTAGGAGCAAACACGCCCGCAGTTCGTGAGGGTGGGCGGGTCCGATAGCCACGGCAGAGCGACTTGGCAAGTGTTATATGCGCCCCGGCGGTATGGCCCTGTAGTATCTCGTGACAGCCACCTTCTCCAGCAGCAGGCCAAACGCACACGCACACACATGGTAGATGTAAGTCAACACGACCTCGTCCCAGACCACAGTGTCGTCGACGAGGACGACCTCGAAGCAGTACTCACGGAGTATGACATCAAGAAGACGGACCTTCCGAAAATCAAGCGCACCGACAAGGCGCTGCCCGATGACGCCGAAGTCGGTGACGTGGTTCGGATCGAACGTGACTCCCGGACGACCGACACCGCAGTTGTCTATCGACTGGTGGTAGAATAATGAACACACAAGATCGCCGCGCTATATCGCGTGAGTATTTCGCCAAGGAACGGCTCGCCGAACACCACTTCCGCTCTTTCAACGCCTTCCTCGACCGAGGGATGCAGCAGGTCGTCGACGAGAAAGAGACCATCGAGACCGATATCGGTGACAAAGAAGGGCAGGAACCGGTGTGGGTCGAACTGGGCGACGTCCGCGTCGTCACCCCGCGGGTCCGCGAGGCCGACGGCAGCGAGGAACTGCTGTACCCGCAGGAAGCCCGCCTCCGCAACATCACCTACTCCGCACCGGTGTTCATGGAGATGGCCATCGTCCGCGGTGGCGAGGAGGAACCGGAGGAAGTCGTCGACCGGACCGAGACCAAGATCGGGCGGATGCCCATCATGGTCGGGTCGAACAAGTGCAACATCGCGGGCTTCACCGACGAGGAGCTCATCGACATCGGCGAGGACCCCGCAGACCCCGGTGGCTACTTCTGTGTCAACGGCTCCGAGCGGGTGCTGATGACCAGCGAGGACCTCGCCCCGAACAAGATTCTGGCCGAGTACGACACCAAGTACGGCGACGAGGTGCAGGTCGCCAAGACGTTCTCCCAGCGCCGCGGGTACCGTGCTCTGGTGCTGTGTGAACGGACGCGAGACGGGCTGCTCGAAGTCTCGTTCCCGTCCGTCTCGGGCAGTATCGACTTCGTGACGCTGGTCCGCGCGCTCGGGCTCGAATCGGACGAGGAGATCGTCCACCGCGTCAGCGAGGACCCGGAAATCGTGAAGTTCATGCTGGAGAATCTAGAGGAGGCCGAGGTCCAGACGACCGAGGAAGCCATCGAGACGCTGGGCAAGCGTGTCGCCTCCGGACAGGGCAAGAACTACCAGCTCAAACGGGCCAACTACGTTATCGACCGCTATCTCCTCCCGCATCTACACGAGGAAGGCGTCGAGGAAGAGGAAGTCCGAATCAACAAGGCGTTCTACCTCTGCCGGATGGCCGAAGCGTGCTTCGAACTGGCACTCGAACGACGCGAATCCGACGACAAGGACCACTACGCCAACAAGCGGCTGAAGGTCAGCGGCGACCTGATGACCGACCTGTTCCGGACGGCGCTGAACAAGCTCGCCCGGGACGTGAAATACCAGCTCGAACGGGCCAATATGCGGAACCGTCAGCTCTCTGTTTCGACGGTCGTTCGCTCGGACGTGCTGACCGAGCGGCTCGAACACCCGATTGCGACGGGGAACTGGGTCGGCGGCCGCTCTGGCGTGAGCCAGCTGGTCGACCGGACCGACTTTATGGGAGTGCTGTCACACCTCCGTCGACTGCGCTCGCCGCTCAGTCGTTCCCAGCCTCACTTCGAGGCACGGGACCTGCACGCGACCCAGTGGGGTCGCATCTGTCCCTCCGAGACGCCTGAAGGCCCCAACTGTGGGCTGGTGAAGAACTTCGCCCAGGCGATGGAGCTGTCACAGGACGTATCGGACCCACAGGGTCTCAAACAGGAGCTTGCCGAGATGGGGGTTCAGGGCATCCCCGGTATCGAGTCGATCGAACAGCAGCCCGCGGACGATTAACATGAGTCAGGGACGCGAAGCCAAGGTATACGTAAACGGTAGTCTGGTCGGCACACACCCCGACCCGGAACAGCTCGCAGAACAGGTACGACAGGCGCGACGACGGGGTGATGTCTCCCAGATGGTCAACGTCTCGGTGAAGAACCGGACCGGGGAAGTCATCATCAACGCCGACGCCGGCCGTGCCCGACGCCCGCTGCTGGTCGTCGAGGACGGCGAGCCGCTGATGACCGACGAGGAGGTCGAGCAGGTCAAAGAGGGCGAACTGGAGTTCGAAGAACTCGTCGAACGCGGCCTCGTCGAGTTCATCGACGCCGAGGAAGAGGAGGATATCCTCGTCGGCGTCGACGAGGACGAACTCACAGAGAACCACACGCACCTGGAAGTCGACCCGCAGCTGATGTTCGGTATCGGCGCGGGGATGATTCCGTACCCCGAACACAACGCCTCGCCCCGGATTACGATGGGGTCGGGGATGATCAAGCAGTCGCTTGGCCTGCCGTCGGCGAACTACCGGATTCGCCCGGACACGCGCCAGCACCTGCTGCACTACCCGCAGCTGTCGATGGTCAAGACACAGACCACCGAACAGATCGGCTACGACGACCGCCCAGCGGCACAGAACTTCGTCGTCGCCGTCATGAGCTACGAGGGGTTCAACATCGAGGACGCACTCGTGATGAACCAGGGGTCGGTCGACCGCGCGCTCGCCCGCTCGCACTTCTTCCGCACCTACGAGGGCGAGGAACGGCGCTACCCCGGCGGTCAAGAGGACCGCTTCGAGATTCCAGACGACGAGGTCCGCGGCGCACGCGGCGAGGAAGCGTACACACACCTCGACGACGACGGCCTCGTGAATCCAGAGACGAAGGTCGGCGAGAACGCCGTCCTGCTCGGGAAGACCAGCCCGCCCCGGTTCCTCGAAGAGCCGGACGACATGGGCGGTCTGTCACCGCAGAAGCGCCGGGAGACGAGCGTCACGATGCGCTCGGGCGAATCCGGCGTCGTGGACACGGTAACGCTGATGGAAGGCGAGGACGGCTCGAAGCTCTCGAAGGTCTCCGTGCGTGACGAACGCATCCCCGAACTCGGGGACAAGTTCGCTTCGCGGCACGGCCAGAAGGGTGTCGTCGGCCACATCGCACCCCAGGAAGACATGCCCTTCACCGAGGAGGGCGTCGTCCCGGACCTCATCATCAATCCGCACGCGCTGCCGTCGCGGATGACCGTCGGGCACATTCTGGAGATGATCGGCGGGAAAGTCGGCGCACTCGAAGGCCGGCGCGTCGACGGTACCGCCTTCACCGGCGAGGACGAGGAGGAACTCCGTGGCTCGCTCGAAGAGCACGGTTTCGATTCCTCCGGCAAGGAGACGATGTACTCCGGCGTCACCGGCGAGAAGATCGACGCCGAAATCTTCGTCGGCGACATTTTCTACCAGAAGCTGTACCACATGGTCTCGAACAAGCTGCACGCCCGCTCGCGCGGGCCGGTGCAGGTGCTCACCCGCCAGCCGACGGAAGGGCGCGCCCGCGAGGGTGGCCTCCGTGTGGGTGAGATGGAGCGGGACGTGCTCATCGGGCACGGCGCAGCGATGGCGCTCAAGGAGCGTCTGCTCGATGAATCCGACCGCGAGTGGATCAACGTCTGCGGGCAGTGTGGGATGACCGCTGTCGAGAACGTCGAGCAACGGCGCATCTACTGTCCGAACTGCGAGGAGGAGACGGACATCCACGAGGTCGAGATGTCCTACGCGTTCAAGCTCCTGCTCGACGAGATGAAGGCGCTCGGTATCGCGCCGCGGATCGAACTGGAGGACGCAGTATGAGCTCACAACAGACACCCCAGGAAATCGGTCAGCTCAGCTTCGGGCTGATGGACCCCGAGGAGTACCGCGAGATGTCGGCCACGAAGGTCATTACGGCCGACACGTACGACGACGACGGCTTCCCCATCGATATGGGGCTGATGGACCCCCGTCTGGGCGTCATCGACCCCGGACTGGAGTGCAAGACCTGCGGGAAACACAGCGGGTCGTGTAACGGCCACTTCGGCCACATCGAACTCGCCGCGCCCGTCATCCACGTCGGCTTCGCGAAGCTCATCCGCCGCCTGCTGCGCGGGACCTGCCGGGACTGCTCCCGGCTCTGTCTCGACGAGCACGAGCGCGAGGAGTTCGACGACCGGCTGACCCGGACCCAGGACCTCGGTCGCGACCTCAACGACGTGACCAAGGCCGCCATCCGGCAGGCCCGCAAGAAGGACCGCTGTCCGTTCTGTGGCGAGAAGCAGTACGACATCAAACACGAGAAGCCGACCACCTACTACGAGGTCCAGGACGTGCTGGCCTCGGACTACCCCGAGCGGATCGCCGCCGCGATGGAAGAGGCCGAGGACCCGATCTCGCCGATTGACCTCTCCGAGGAGACCGGCATCGACAGCAGCCGCGTCCAGGAGATCCTCAGCGGCGAGTTCCGCCCCCGGCAGGAGGACCGCCGCGCCCTGGAGAAGGCGCTGTCGGTCGACCTGACCGAGGAGGACATGAACAAGCTCATGCCCAGCGACATCCGGGACTGGTTCGAGGACATCCCCGACCAGGACATCGAAGTGCTGGGAATGAAGCCGGCCCGCTCCCGCCCTGAGTGGATGATTCTGACGGTGCTGCCGGTGCCGCCGGTGACGGCCCGCCCGTCGATTACGCTGGACAACGGCCAGCGCTCCGAGGACGACCTCACCCACAAGCTCGTGGACATCATCCGCATCAACCAGCGGTTCATGGAGAACCGCGAGGCGGGTGCGCCACAGCTGATTATCGAGGACCTCTGGGAGCTGCTGCAGTACCACGTCACCACGTTCATGGACAACGAGATTTCGGGCACACCGCCGGCGCGACACCGCTCCGGCCGCCCGCTGAAGACCCTCTCCCAGCGCCTGAAAGGCAAGGAGGGGCGCTTCCGTGGCTCGCTGTCCGGGAAGCGTGTGAACTTCTCGGCTCGTACCGTCATCTCGCCGGACCCGACGCTCTCGCTGAACGAGGTCGGTGTGCCGGACCGGGTCGCAAAGGAGATGACACAGACGATGAACGTCACCGACCGGAACCTCGAAGAGGCCCGCCGCTACGTCTCCAACGGCCCCGAGGCCCACCCCGGCGCGAACTACGTCAAACGGCCCGACGGCCGCCGACTGAAGGTGACCGAGAAGAACTGCGAGGAACTCGCGGAGAAGGTCGAACCGGAGTGGGAAGTGTCCCGCCATCTGGTCGACGGTGACATCATCATCTTCAACCGCCAGCCGTCGCTGCACCGGATGTCCATCATGGCCCACGAGGTCGTCGTGATGCCGTACAAGACGTTCCGGCTGAACACGACGGTCTGTCCGCCGTATAACGCTGACTTCGACGGGGACGAGATGAACATGCACGCCCTCCAGAACGAGGAGGCCCGGGCCGAAGCCCGCGTCCTCATGCGCGTGCAGGAACAGATGCTCTCCCCGCGCTTCGGCGAGAACATCATCGGCGCGATTCAGGACCACATCAGCGGGACCTACCTGCTGACCCACACGAATCCGAAGTTCAATGAGACGCAGGCGCTGGACCTGCTCCGGGCGACGCGAATCGACGAATTGCCCGAGGCAGACGGCATCGACGAGGACGGCGAGGAGTACTGGACCGGCCGGTCGCTGTTCTCGGAACTGCTGCCAGACGACCTGAACCTCGAATTCACCTCTTCGGCTGGCGACACCGTCGTCGTCGAGGACGGCCAGATGACCGGCGGCACCATCGACGAGGACGCCGTCGGGGCCTTCGGCGGCGAGATTGTCGACACCATCGCCAAGGACTACTCGCGGACCCGTGCCCGGATTCTGGTCAACGAGGTCTCGGCGCTGGCGATGCGGTCGATCATGCACTTCGGCTTCTCCATCAGCATCGACGACGAGTCCATCCCGCGTGAAGCGGAGGAGCAGATCAACGACGCCATCGACAGCGCGTACGACCGCGTCGAGGAACTCATCGAGACCTACGACCGGGGCGAACTCGAATCGCTGCCGGGCCGAACCGTCGACGAGACCCTGGAGATGAAGATCATGCAGACGCTGGGCAAGGCCCGTGACTCAGCCGGTGACATCGCCGAAGACCACTTCGGCGAGGACAACCCGGCCGTCATCATGGCCGAGTCCGGTGCGCGTGGCTCGATGCTGAACCTGACCCAGATGGCCGGCTGTGTCGGCCAGCAGGCAGTCCGTGGTGAGCGGATCAACCGCGGCTACGAGAACCGTACGCTCTCACACTTCGAGGAGAACGACCTCTCGGCGGACGCCCACGGCTTCGTGGAGGCCTCCTACCGCTCCGGGCTCGGCCCGAAGGAGTTCTTCTTCCACGCGATGGGCGGCCGCGAGGGCCTGGTCGACACGGCCGTCCGGACGTCGAAGTCCGGGTACCTGCAGCGCCGGCTCATCAACGCGCTGTCCGAACTCGAAACGCAGTACGACGGCACCGTCCGGGACACAAGCGACACTATCGTCCAGTTCGAATTCGGCGAAGATGGCACGTCGCCGGTCGATGTCTCCTCCAGCCAGGAGGGCGACGCCGTCGATGTCGAGCAGATCGCCGACAGCGTCCTCGACGAGGAGTTCGAGAGCGAGAAGCAAAAAGAGAGCTTCCTCGGCACGCGGACCGAGCGGACCAACCTCTCGGAGCACGCCGACGACTGGTGGATGGCCGAGGGTGACGACTAACAATGACAGCACACGACGTATCAGCAGACATCGAGGCCGTCGTCGAGGACACTGAGCTGCCGCGACGGCTGAAAAACGAAGTGTACAGCACCGTCGAGGAACGGGGCGTCGGCGTCGACGACGCCGACCGCATCGCCAAGGCCGTCGAGTCACGCTACCTCGACACCCGTGTCGACCCGCTGGACCCGGTCGGGACCGTCTCGGCCCAGTCCATCGGCGAACCGGGAACGCAGATGACGATGAACACGTTCCACTACGCGGGGGTCGCCGAGATCGACGTGACCCAGGGCCTGCCGCGGCTCATCGAGCTGGTGGACGCCCGGAAGACGCCGGACACGCCGATGATGACGGTCCACCTCGACGAGGAGTACGCGGACGACCGCGAGCGCGCTCACGAGGTCGTCTGGAAGATCGAGGCGACGCGTATCCTCGCGCTCGGCGATATCTCGACGAATGTCGCGGACATGCTCGTCGAGATCGACTTAAACGAGGACACCCTGCTGGAGCGGTGGCCGACGGTCAACGACACGGACGCCATCGCCGAGGAGATCGCCGAGACCATCGAGTCGAACCTCGGCGTCTCGACCCGGCAGGTCGGGACGGTCATCGAGTTCGGTCCGGAGGAACCCAGCTACCGCGACCTGCTACAGCTGGTCGAGGAGCTACGGGAAATCGTCTTCAAGGGGATCGAGGAGATCACCCGTGTCGTCATCCGCAAGGAGGAGACCGACAACGGCGAGGAGTTCGTCCTCTACACCGAAGGGTCGGACTTCGGCGAAGTGCTGGACATCGAAGGCGTCGACGCCTCCCGGACGACGTGTAACAACATCCACGAGATCTACCGGGAACTCGGCGTCGAAGCGGCTCGTGAGACACTCATCAACGAGACGATGAACACCCTCGAAGAACAGGGGCTCGACGACGTGAACGTCCGGCACCTGATGCTCGTGGCCGACATCATGACCAACGAGGGGACCATCGAGTCCATCGGCCGCCACGGCATCTCGGGCTCGAAAGACTCCGTGCTCGCCCGTGCCGCCTTCGAGGTGACGGTCAATCACCTGCTCGACGCCGCCATCCACGGCGAGGTCGACGAGCTCGACGGCGTCACGGAGAACGTCATCGTCGGGAAGCCGATCAAGCTCGGCACCGGTGACGTCAACCTCCGGATGGGTACGACTCAGGACTGATGCGGGTCGAACTCTCGGACGAAGCACGTCGACTGGTCGCCCTCTTCGAGGACGAGGCAGCCGTCACCGTCCGGGATTGCGTCGTCGACGAGGACCACGATCAGGTGGTGTATCTGGTCAAACGCGGGGAGATGGCCGACGCCATCGGCCCGGGCGGCCAGACGGTCGAGCGCGTCGAAGAGCGCCTCGGCCGCGAGGTCAAACTCGTCGAAGCCGCCGAGACGGCCGAGGACTTCGTGGCCAACGCGCTCGCACCGGCCGCGGTGTACAACGTCACCGTCTCGGAGAACGACGATACCGTCGCCTACGTCGAAGTGGCACAGGAGGATCGCGGGGCCGCAATCGGTCGTGAAGGGCGAAACATCGATGCCGCCCGGCAACTGGCCAAGCGACACTTCGAAATCGACGGCATCGAACTGACCTGAACGGGGCTATTCGGCCGTCTCGCTGTTTTCGAAACCGTACCCGAGAGCGACTGCGCTCAGTCGTCGCCAGCGGCCGAGTCGTCGGCTCCGTGTTCGTACACGTCGGTATCGCTGTGTGTGGTTCCGCTATCGACGTCGAACGTCTGCAGGAGTTCGCTGAGGTCGCCGGCCTGATCGGACAGGGATTGGATGCCGCTGGTGACTTCGTTGATCGTCGCGGTCTGTTCCTCAGCGGCGGCGGCGACGTTCTCAGCGCTGGAAGCGGTTTCCTCGCTGATCGTCCCGACCTCGTCGGTCATTGCGACGACCTCCTCCGTCGTCGCGGCCTGTTCGTCGGTGGCGTCGCTAATGGACTGAATGCCGTCGTTGACTTCCTCGACGCGGTCGACAATGGCCTCGAGCGATTCGATGGCGTCGTCGACAGTATCGATACCGTCAGTGACGGAGTCACCCATCTGTCTGATGTCGGTTACAGCGTCACCGGTGGTGTCTTGCACGTCTTCGATAACCGTCGAGACCTCCTCGGTGGCTTCGGTTGTCTCCTGTGCGAGGCCCTTGATTTCGTCGGCGACGACGGCGAACCCTTCACCCGCCTCACCGGCGCGGGCGGCCTCGATGGAGGCGTTCAGCGCGAGCATGTTCGTCTGCTCTGCGATATCGTCGATGAGGTCGACGATATCGCCGATCTGCTCCATCTCCTCGTCGAGTGACTCGACGCGGTCGATTGTTTCGTCGGCCCGCGTCTCGATGTCGTTCATCACGTCGATGGCCTCAGATGCACGCTCACTGCCGGTTTCGCCGATATCGGCGGCCTCGTCTGACGTAGCCGCAACCTCGTTGGCCTGTGCTGCGACCTCTTCGACCGTTGCGGAGAGGCCCGACATCTCGTCGGCCGTCTCCTCGATGTTTTCGTACTGCGTCTCCGCGCCGTCGGCGATCTCCTGGACGGATTCACTGACCTCTTCGCTGGCGCTACGGACCTCGGTGGCGCTTGCGGTGATCTGGTCGGCGGACCCGTCGACGTCGTCGGCGAACTCACGGATACGCATGACTGTCTGGCCGAGCTGGGCGAGCATATCGTTGAACGCGGTGGCGATGTTGGCCATCGCGTCGTTATCTGTGTCGGTATCGAGGCGCTGCGTGAGGTCGCCATCGGCCGCTTTCCGCATTACGGCCGAGAACTCCTCGGCCTGTTGTTCGAGCGTCCCAGCCAGCTCTTCGGCTTCCGCTTTGGACGCTTCGGCCTCCTGCTGGGCCTGTTCGAGGTCGCTGATGAACGATTCGAGGTTGCCGTGCATGCTCGATAACGACGCTCCGAGTTGGCCGGGCACGTCCTTGTCGAGCGCCGGGTCGTCGAACGCCTGTCTGGAGAGCGCGTCGGCCTGTGCGGCGACGGTATCGAGATACGTCTTCATTTCGTAGAATGCGTTCTGTACATCGCCGACCTCGTCGAGGCGGTCAGACTGTTCGATGTCGGTGTCGAAGTTGCCCACTGCGAGGGCTTCCGCCTGTGCCGAGAGCCGTCTGAGTGACTGCATGATGCCACGGCCGACGAGGACGCCGATGAGAGCGAACCCGGCCAGTGAGACGCCGATGATGGCGATGAAGCTCCCCTGAATACTGTCACGTAGCGCGAAAGCAGCCGACTTCGGGGCCTGCTTGACGACGATCCACGGTGTGTCATCCACAGACTCCGCAGCGACCAGATACGGTCCGCTCCGGGCCACGTCGCTTTCTCCTGCTGTGAGTGCGGTCAGGTTGGCAGAGACGTTGTACTGCGTGCCGATAGTCGATGCGTCCTCGGCGAACTGGACCGTCCCGTCCTGTCGGACAATCCGCGTTTCACCGCCCTCAATCGAGTTACGGAACTGAGCCGTCCGCGCGGTCACGTTGTGGACCACGACGACCAGCTTGTCGCTCCGGGCGACCGGGCTCGCGAAGGCGATGTACTTCCCCCCGTCGTAGGTGTACACTTTCGACATATCGACGGAGTTCGACCCAGTGACCGAGAGGCTTCCACCTTCCCACTCGAAGTCGTCTGTCCGGAGCGACGTCTCGCGGCGGTCGCTCAGCGACGACTCCTTGATATCCAGCGTTTCCTCGTTAACGTAGTGGATGGCATACACCGACTCCGGCTGGTAGAACGCTTGCCGCTGTAACGCGCCACGAATCATCGTCGGACTCCCCTCTTGAACGTCAGACAGCGTCGAGAGGGTTCGAGCGGCGTTTCGCTGGCTACGGACCCAGTCTGCTGTTGTCGTGGCCGTCTGGCTGGTACCCGTTTGTAGTTCGTTCTCGCGCTGTTCGGTCAGTTCGTTTGCGACCGTCCGTTCCGCAGTGACGCTGACACCTGCAACGAGCAGGGCGATACAGAGGATGATAAGCGTCAACTTCCGGAGATACGTTTGCCGGACGATATCTGGGAGGCGTTGTTCGAGTTTCATAGATCCTACCCGCAGGTCTGTCTGAATAACTTAATCGCCGGTACTAGAAACCATCTGCCCAGTTATCACACCTGATTCCGCGTGTGCGCGAGCTATTGCCGACCTGACGGAGTTCGGCACTGACATTCGTGGCCCCTGATATGTCTCTCGTCGGCTGTACGACTGCGTAGCCTCCCGCTACTCTCGGGCGGTGGCTCCATCGCAATGCCTGCAGCCGATAGTGGCAGTCAGCACCGATGCGAGGCTGATCTCGCGGAGAGTGGGTCTCGGCGACCGGTGGGAGTGTTGTCGTGAGCGCCATACACCGACCGATACACCTTGCTGACAGTCTCTTTGTCGTTGTCGTGGCACTCTCTCAGTGTTATCTACCGCACTTCCTCATCGGTCTATGCCATAGAACGCCACACACGGCGACGCTACCGGCTGAGTCCGAAAGAGGAGTCTTAAGTACCTCCGAAAGGTACCAGTGCCTACTATGGCGAACGGCAAGTACGCCGCGCGCAAGCTCAAGAAGGACCGCCAGAAGCACCGGTGGTCTGACACTGACTACGCGCGTCGCGAACGCGGCCTGGGCAAGAAGTCTGACCCGCTCGAGGGTGCGCCCCAGGGACGAGGTATCGTACTGGAGAAAGTCGGAATCGAGGCCAAGCAGCCTAACTCCGCTATCCGGAAGTGTGTCCGCGTCCAGCTCATCAAGAACGGTAAGCAGGTCACCGCATTCTGTCCCGGTGACGGCGCTATCTCTTTCATCGACGAGCACGACGAGGTCACGATCGCGGGTATCGGCGGGGCGAAAGGCCGCGCGATGGGCGACCTCTCCGGTGTCAACTACAAGGTCGAGAAGGTCAACGGCGTCTCTCTCATCGAACTCGTTCGCGGGAACGCGGAGAAACCGGTCCGATAACCATGAGTGCCGAAGACACACCCGAGGCTGACGCTGACGCGGCTGCGGAAAGCGAGTCCGAGACGGCCCGTGCGAAGCTGTTCGGCGAGTGGGAAATCACGGACATCGAGTACGCCGACCCCTCGACCGAGCGCTACATCACCGTCACGCCGATCGCCCACACCATGGGGCGACACGCGGACAAGCAGTTCAAGAAAAGCGAGATCAGCATCGTCGAACGGCTGATCAACCGCTTGATGCAGACCGACGAAAACACTGGCAAGAAACAGCTTGCGACCTCCATCGTCACTGAGGCGTTCGAAATCGTTCACGAGCGCACCGACGAGAACCCGATTCAGGTGCTCGTCAGTGCGGTCGAGAACAGCGCCCCCCGAGAGGAGACCGTCCGGCTGAAATACGGTGGGATTTCGGTCCCGAAGGCCGTCGACGTCGCGCCACAGCGCCGCGTCGACCAGGCCCTGAAGTTCCTCGCCGAGGGCGTCTACGGTGGCTCGTTCAAGACCACCACGAGTGCCGCCGAGGCGCTCGCCCAGCAGCTCGTCGGTGCTGCCAACGACGACGTCCAGACCTACGCGGTCAATCAGAAAGAAGAGAAAGAACGCGTCGCGGCTGCCGCTCGCTAACCCGGCCGTCTCCGACATCTTTATTCTTCTTTACCCGTCAGTGAAATCTATGCGAAAGTCCAGCCGCGACGCCAGCTCTCGTCGCCAGTATCTCGCCGCCCTTGCCGGACTCGGCGCGGCCGGGCTGGCCGGCTGTCGCGGTGAGTCCGAGACGCAGACCGACTTTCCGGACCCGACGCCGACAGCCACAACGACGACAGGCCAAGCTCGGACGCTGGACCGCTACGACGTGTCCGTCAGCCACGAGCGGAGCCAGGCACCGGACACCGACTGGACGGCTCCGACCACGTCCCCGACAGACACGCCGCTCGCCACCGAACCACTCATCGAGGATCTCGAAATCCCGTGGGACCTCTCGTTTGCTGCGGACGGAACGCTGTTTCTCACTGAACGTGTCGGTCGCGTCCTCTCGTTTGTCGACGGCAGCGTCCGGACGGTTACCGAGCCAGCCGAGGTCATCGACGCGGAATCGAGCGACGACGGCTGGTGGGTAACGGGCGGTGAAGGCGGGACGCTCGGCGTCGCTGCACACCCGACCTACCCCGACCCGCCGGTGGTGTACGTCTACTACACGACGATGACCGAGGACGATGAGCGGTTCAATCGGGTCGTCGCGATGGATGTCTCGGCCGAGGACCCGGCCGCCACGGAGTCCGTCCTCGTCGACGACATTCCCGGGAGCAAGATACACAACGGCGGCCGGCTCACGTTCGGCCCCGAGAACTACCTCTGGATTACGACCGGGGACGCGGGCGACGGCGAACTGTCCGCCGACACCGACTCGCCCGGCGGGAAGGTCCTTCGCGTGACGCCTGCGGGCGACCCCGCGCCCGGCAACCCGGATCTGGGGGGCGACCCGCGGGTGTTCACCTACGGCCACCGGAACCCTCAGGGGCTGGCCTGGCTCCCGGACGGGACCGTCGTCGCCTCCGAACACGGCCCGACCGGACGGGACGAACTCAACCGCCTCGAAGCCGGGGGCTACTACGGCTGGCCCGACACTCGCGAACACGCGGAGTATCTCGATGCCGGGCCGGAGGTCCGGCGGCCGCTCGCAAACACGGGCAACGTCGGCGGCTGGGCTCCTTCCGGCTCGCTGTTCTACACCGGTGATGCTGTTCCATCACTCCGGAACCGCCTGCTCACCGGCGGCTTGAAAGGCCAGAAACTCCTCGCAACGACGCTGACGCCGGCCGGTCAGGACCTGCCACCGGGAGACGACGCCGAGGTGTACGATGCCGACTGGACCGATGACGCCTACACTGCGACGACGCATTCTCTGCTGGCCGACGAACTCGGCCGGATTCGTCACGTCGAGCAGGGGCCCGACGGCGGGCTGTTCCTCGTCACGTCGAACCGCGACGGGCGGGCCGGCGACGGGTTCCCGCGTGAGCGCGACGACGTGCTCGTTCGGGTCACGCCGGCCGAGTGAGTTCGGCGGGCGGCCGTCGCGACTCCGTTCTGTGAACCACTGGCTATATTTCGGTTGACGAGAGAGGGAGACCCATGGCAACAGAGCAATCCGTCGACCTCGTTGATGACGACACCGTGGGCTGGTTCACCAAGGCGGTGCTGCTCGCGGCGCTGACCGCGGCGCTCGCACAGATATCGATTCCGCTCCCGGGGACGCTGCCGCCGTTCTCGCTGCAGCCGTTCGGGATGTTCTTCGCCGGCCTACTGCTGGGGCCGCTGTGGGGCGGTGTCGCCCTGCTGTTGTACGTCCTTGTCGGTATCGCCGGCGCGCCGGTGTTCTCCAACGCGAACGCGGGCTTAGGCTATGTCATTGCCGGGCAGGGGACCGGCGGCTTCCTCGTCGGCTTCCTCGTCGGTGCGGTCGTCGCCGGCGCTATCGCACACCGGAGCCTCACACCGAAACCGGTCGCTGACCTCTCTGTCCCGGTGCAGGTCGTCGCCCTCGCCGCGGCAGTCGCCGTCGTCTACGCTATCGGCGTCCCGTGGCTGGCAGTGGTCACCGGGCTGCCGTTCGCCCGCGCTGCGGCCGTGATGGCTCCGTATATCCCGCTTGACCTCCTGAAGCTCGGTATCGCGGTCGGCGTCGTGCAGGGTGGGTACCTCGCCGGTCGATGATCGAGGCCAGCGACCTGCGCTACCGGTATGGCGATGTCGATGTCCTCGATGGACTCTCGCTGTCGATACCCGACGGCCAGTACTGTCTGCTCGTCGGGCCGAACGGGAGCGGGAAGACGACGCTCGTCCGGCATCTCAACGCCTTGCTGACACCGGATTCTGGAACCGTCACCGTCGACGGCACCGACGTGACGGACGACCCCGTCGTCGCCCGGACGCGCATCGGCATGGTGTTCCAGCACCCTCGCGACCAGTTCGTCGCCGCGACCGTCGGCGCTGACGTGGCCTTCGGCCCGGAGAACCTTGGTCTCGACAGGGCCGAGATCGACCGCCGGGTCGAAACGGCGCTCGACGCTGTCGACCTCGGCGGTGCCGCTGACAGCCGTATCGACGCCCTCTCCGGCGGCGAGCAAGCCCGCGTCGCCATCGCCGGGGCGCTCGCCATGGAGCCTGACTACCTCGTGCTCGATGAACCACTCGTCGGGCTGGACTGGCCGGCCAGAGAATCAGTGCTCGATCACCTCGACGCGCTGGCCGCCGATGGAACGGGTATCATCGTCGTCACACACGACCTCCGGGACCTCCATGAGCGGGCCGACCGCCTCGTTGCGCTGCACGAGGGGCGGGTCGTTCTCGATGCGCCGCCAGCCGAAGCGCTCGACAGCCTCCCGGACCTCGGCATCCGAGATCCGCGATGTTGAGCTACCGACCCGGCTCGACGTTTGCGCATCGGCTAGACCCGCGGTCGAAGCTGCTGGTTCAGTTCGGGCTCGCCATCGCCGCGGTCGCGCATCCCACCCTCCCGTGGCTCGCCGGGACGACTGCGCTCGCGCTGTGCACGCTCGCGGCGGCCGGGCTCTCGCCGCTAGCCGTCCTGCGCTCGTACCGGGTCGTCCTTGCCGTGTTAGCGCTGGCCCCGTTCGTCGCTGGTGTGGCGCTCGGCCCGCCGTGGTTTCGGGTCGAACCGGCGCTCCGCTCAGCGCTGTACGTCGGGCGCATCCTCCCGGTGTTGTTCGTCAGTGCCGCCTACCTCACGTCGACGCCGGTCCGGGACACGCGAGCGGCGGTCCAGCGCCTGATTCCCGGCAAGCCCGGTCAGATCCTCGGCATCGGGATGGCGCTGGTCGTCCGTCTGTTCCCCCTTGTACTCGCGGACGTTCGGGAGGTGCGCGACGCAATCCACGCTCGTGGGGGCGAGGCCCGCTCGCTACAGGACCGCGTTCGGCTGCTCGCCGTCCGGTCACTCGAACGGACGCTTGACCGCTCAGACCGGCTCTCGGTCGCCCTTCGGGCCCGTTGTTTCGCGTGGAACCCGACGCTTCCGCCGCTTTCGTTCGCCCGGCGTGACTACCCGGTGCTCGTCCTCGGCATCGCGCTGGCGGTGTCGCCGCTCGCCACAGTGTAGCGGTTTGACACAGCGTGCTCTCTCACTCCGCGATATCGACACCGGTAATCTCGAACCGTGCCCCGCCCTCGCCCCCCTCGTCGATGGTCACCGTCCAGCCGTGGGCGTCGGCGATCTCCGCGACGATCCAGAGCCCGAAGCCAGTCCCGTCGTCCGATGTCGAGTAGCCGGTCTCGAACACGCGCGACCGGTTTTCCTCGTCGATACCCTCGCCGTCGTCCTCGACGTAGAAGCCGTCGTCAAGCTCCCCGAGGGTAACTGTCACATCGTCGCCGCCGTGCTCTATACTGTTGCTGAACAGGTTTTCGAGCAGTTGCTCCAGTCGGCTCCCGTCGGCGCGAATGACGGCGTCCCCCTCGACAATGAGTTCACCGTCGCCGGTTTCGACGTTGTGCCAGCACTGTCTGGCCGTGTCCGCGAGCGCCACTACGCCGGCCTCAACTGCCGACTGCTCGTCGCGTGCGGCAGCGAGCAGGTCGTCGATGAGTGTTCGCATCCGCGCGAGTGCGTCGCTGGCGCTGTCGAGGTGTTCGCTGTCGTCCTCTTGCCGGGCCAGCTCGATGCGGCCCTCGGCGACGGAGAGTGGGTTCCTGAGGTCGTGGCTGACGATGCTCGTGAACTCTTCGAGGCGTTCGTTCGTCTCCTCCAGTTCCTGCTCTCGGCGCTTTCGCTCGGTGATGTCACGGTCGATGCCGATTGCCCGAACCGGCGTCCCGTCGCCGTCGGATTCGACGCGGCCCTTCGCTTCCATCCAGCGGACCTCGCCGTCACGGATGATCCGGAACTCGGCTTCGTACATGCCGGTCTCAGTTGCCGATTCGATGCGGGCCGCCACGTCCGGCTGGTCCTCGGGATGGACCAGCGGCAGAAACTCGTCCAGTGACTCGATGTCAGTGCCATACAGCGTCTCGGACCCGGGGTAGTACGCCAGATCGCCCGACTCGAACTCGCGGTCCCAGACGACCGCATTGGTGGTTTTTAGCGCGATCTCCATCCGCTCGCGTGCCTCCTCCAGCTCGCGCTCACGGAGTTTTCTGTCGGTGATGTCCTGGATAGAGCCCCTGAGCTTGACAACGTCGCCGTTCTCAGTAACCGGTTCACACAGTGCGCGCACCCATCGGTAGTGCTCGTCGTCTCCGATACGCACCTCCATGTCGTATCCCTCGGCTGTCTCTATCGCCCGCTGGAACTCCGACCGGACAGTCTCCCTATCGTCGGGGTGGTACAGGTCGACGATGGATTCGACGCTCAGCTCGTCGTCCGGCGACAGTCCGTGTAACCGGTAGAACTCGCTCGTCGCCGTCATCTCCGGCGGCTCGCTCGTCACGTCTATCTCCCAGCCGCCGACGCTCGCGATTCGCTGGGCCTGGTCGAGGAGCTCCTTCGTGCGTGTAAGCTCCTGCTCGCGGCGCTTCCGGTCGGTAATGTCACGGCCGATGCCGGCCAGCATCGGGTTCCCGTCGGGGTCCTCGACGCGGGTCGCCGTGAACTCGTGGGGAATCTGGTCCCCCGATTTCGTAATAAACGGTACCTCGACACGGGTGGTACCCCCCTCGAACACCGACTCGATAGCGGCCCCAACGAGGTCCTGATGCGTCTCCGGGAAGAACTCAGACCCGTGAGTCCCGGCTACTTCGGCGGCCGAGTAGCCAGTCACGTTCAGCAGGCTCTCGTTCCAGCGCCGGAAGCGGCCGTCGCTGTCGAGGACGTAGAACACGTCGTCGATGGCGTCAAGCATGTCGTCGGTGTACTCCTTGTACCGTTCGAGGCGCTCCTCGCGTTGCTTCCGTTCGAGTTCGTAGCTCACCCACTGTGCCGCGAGATGGACGAACGTCTTCTCGTCCTCGGTGAAGGGGGTCTTGCGGGCCTCCCGGTCGACGAAACAGAGGCTGCCTGAATGGGCGTTACGGACACGGACCTCGCCGCTGATGTACGTCTCGTAGTCCCACCGTTCGTATGCCGGGTCTGATGCCCAGCCTTCTTCGGACGCCTCCGCGATTGCCATGACGCTCCCTGCGTCGATCATCTTCCGGCAGTACGCCTCCGACAGCGGTGTGATAGTCCCCGGTTTGAGCCGCTTGTCGCTCCCGCTCGCATAGCGGATGGTGAACTCGTCGCGGTCAGCATCGTTCGCGGACAGGAACGCGCCAGTGGTCCCCAGCCGCTCCCGGCCCAGATCTAACACCGCCTGAATCTTTTCCTCAAACGAGGCGTCGGGGTCAGCGCTGATCTCGTAGAGCTTCCGGAGCGTCTTGTTGTGTTCCGCGAGCTGGTTCTTGGTGGCTTCAAGTTCGCGCTCGTGGTTCCGGCGCTCGGTGATGTCACGAGCGAATCCAGCCACTCGAACCATCTCGCCGTCGTCGTTCGTGACCGGCTCGCCCTGTATCCAGACCCAGCGCTGATACCCTTCGGTTGCATTGACACGGCACTCTATGTCGGCCGACTTGCCGTCCATGAGACGCCGCATCGCGTCTTTCATCAGTTCGCGGTCTTCGGGATGGATGCCGTTTAGGAAGTCATAGGGGTTGTCCCGAAGAGCGGCCACTGACCGCCCCCAGATGTCCTCGTAGGCGGAGTTTATCACAAGTACTTCGCTCAGATCGGCCGTGAACTCCCAGAGGATGTCGTTAGTCGCCTCGGTGAGCTCACGGACGCGGCGCTCTGACTCGGCGGCCTGTTGCTTCGCGCGGTACTCGGAGACCGCGTTTTCGATGCGGTTGGCCAGCAGTTCGTACACCTCAACCCCGAATGACTTCTGTAGATAGTCGGTGACGCCCATCGAGATCGCTTCACTGGCTACCTCCTCGCTGCCTTTGCCGGTGAACAGAATGAACGGCAGGCTCGGGTTCGTCTCCCGAATCGCATCGAGCAGTTCGATGCCGTTCATCTTTGGCATGTCGTAGTCGGAGACGACAGCGTCGAATCCGTTTTCGGCGAGCCGGTCGAGCCCGTCGCGTGCGCTGGTCGCGGTTTCGACGGAGATACGGTCGTCTGCAGCCTCCAGAGAATCCGCTGCGACAGCCACGAAGTCAGGGTCGTCATCGATGTGTAACACCCGAATTCGTTCGCCGACGACATCTGTCTCGCCATCGAGATGTCGGCCGCGAAGCGCCTCGCTCATAGTCAACTAGTTCACAAGTCCCTGCAAAAACAGTTCTGCCGGGTAATTCGCGTTTGGCTCTGAGTGACACCAGCAGTCGACAGCTGTGAAACCGCTGCCCACCCGTAATAACAGCCCCTGTGAGCGAGCTGGTTGACACCGACCGCCAGTGACCCGACAGCAGTAGGATACGCAGCTTCAGTCCGCCGCACGGTCGCCGCCACCACCGGCGTATGCGCGGGTTACGTCTACCAGTGCCTTGCGGAACTCTGACTCGTCCGGCTCGGGCGAGAGCGACGCGAAGTGGCGCTTGAACTCCGAGAGGTCGACCGCTTCGGCGTCCTGGGCCGCGGCGTGGGCGAGGTCGTACAGCCGGTGGTCGGGCCCGACTAGGTCGTGGCGCTCACACAGCGCAAGGGCAAACGCCGCGTTGACGGCCGTGATGTCCGGGTCCGCGGCCGGCGTCAGCCGTGCGGCCGGTCCGCTGGGGTGGTGCATCCGGGTCGTCGATGTCGAGCGGCCCCAGGTCGGCGGGTCACCAGGCCGGTCTGCGACGGCAGCTGCGAGACTGGCTTCCAGAAACGGCACCAGCTTGTCACCGGGCACCACCGGCATCCAGATATCGTCGGCGTAGACATCTTTCATGTGGTTTGCGATCTGGTAGCAGTGGGTGAGCTTTCGTTGTTCGACCGAACGCCCCGCCAGCGCGAGATAGATGGCTTCCCGCGTCGACTGAGTGTGTGACGGATGCCCGCGTTCGTGGTGATGCATGTGTGCGTACTCGTGTAACGCCAGTTCGCGTGCCATCGCGCTTGTGGCGGCTTGCCGAGAGATTGTCAGCTGGTGAGCGTCGTCGCTGTGGCTGACGCGGGTGCGCTCGTCAGGGTCCGCCCGGACCCGGACAGTCACTGGTCGCTTCAGGTCGTGTTCCGTCGAGAAGAGGTCCCGCGCCCCGAGAAACGGTTCGGCCGGCCCACCCTGCACGTGCACGTCCATGTGTCACTATGTCACGGGACGCAGCGCTATTAATGCACGGGTGGGGGCAGCGTTCGCACGCAGCGCTCAGGACTCAAGCGCCGCGAAACCGCGTTCAAGATCGGCACGGAGGTCCTCGACGTCTTCGATACCGACGGATAACCGGATGAGCGTATCAGAGATGCCGAGTTCGTCCCGTGCCGCCGGTGAGAGTGGTTCGTGTGTCATCGCCGCTGGGAGCTCCGCCAAGCTCTCGACGCCGCCGAGGCTGACTGCCAGCGTCACCGTCTCTAACGCTTCGAGGAAGCGCTTGGCGTCGGCCATGTCTCCGGTCAGCTCGAACGAGAGCACGCCGCCAAAGCCCTGCATCTGCTCGCGAGCCAGGTCATGCTGTGGGTGGCTCTCTAACCCCGGGTAGTGGACTGTTTTGACGCGCTCGTGGTCGTCGAGGTACTGCGCAAGGGCCATGGCGTTGTTCTCGTGTCGGGTCATCCGGACGCCCAGCGTCTTGATGCCCCGCGAGATGAGATAGCTGTCGAACGGGGCGAGCATGTTCCCGAGCGCGATCTGCTGGCGGAACTCTACCCGCTCGGCCACCTCGGGGTCGTCGGTAATCAGCGCGCCGCCGACGGCATCGCTGTGGCCGTTGAGATACTTCGTCGTGCTGTGGACCACGAGGTCCGCACCGAGCGACAGCGGCTGCTGGAAGTACGGACTCGCGAAGGTGTTGTCGACCCCGACCGTTGCGTCGTAGTCGGCGGCAACGGCCGCAATCGCGTCGATGTCGCACAGTTTGATGCCCGGATTCGTTGGTGTTTCGACCCAGACCAACTCCGTTGCCGGCGTCATCGCGGCCGCGACGGCGTCGACGTCGGTTGCGTCGACGAACTCCACGTCAACGCCAAGCTGGTCCCGGAACAGCGTTTCGAACATCCGTCGCGTGCCCGCGTACAGGTCATCAAATGCAACGACGTGATCGCCCGGCTCGACCAGTGAGAGCACCGCTGTTGCAACGGCTGCCGTCCCAGAACTGAAGGCATAGGCCCGCTCTCCGTCTTCGAGCGCAGCTAACTCCTGCTCGAGGCCGTATCGTGTCGGGTTCGACAGCCGCGAGTAGAGGAACTCCCCTTCACCGGGGTCGATGTCCTCCAGCGCCAGATCTGTGTCGAGTCCGGCCAGTTCGTAGGTCGACGAGAGGTGTATCGGGAGCGTGACATCCCCTGCCGCTGTCGCCGCCTCGGTATCGACCGCAATCGTGTCGAGGTGTGGACGCCGAGTCATACGCTCCCGTCCGCTGGCTGGCGCTAATACCTTTGCAATCATTACTCATCTGCATGCAAATAATTATAATCGCCGGGCATACATTCCCGACTACCGACCGAGCGGAATGCCAGACCATGCCACGCGAACGGCCGAATTTCGAGCGGTCACGGCCGTAGTGAAACACTATCCTTTTGACCCTGCTGTTGATAGAAAGCTGTATAATGGGCCGACGTAAGAAAATCGTCCAAGAATGTGAGACACTGATGGACGATCCGGAGCACATCCGGAACATCGCCATCGCTGCTCACGTCGATCACGGAAAGACGACGCTGACAGACAATCTGCTGGCCGGTGCCGGCATGATTTCCGACGACACCGCCGGTGAACAGCTGGCGATGGACACTGAGGAAGACGAACAGGAACGTGGGATCACCATCGACGCGGCTAACGTTTCGATGACCCACGAGTACGAGGACCAGAACCACCTCATCAACCTCATCGACACCCCCGGCCACGTCGACTTCGGTGGCGACGTGACCCGCGCGATGCGTGCCGTCGACGGCGCGCTCGTCGTGGTGGACGCCGTCGAGGGCGCGATGCCCCAGACCGAGACGGTGCTCCGGCAGGCGCTCCGCGAGGGCGTCAAACCGACGCTGTTCATCAACAAGGTCGATCGCCTCATCTCCGAGCTCCAGGAAGGGCCACAGGAGATGCAGGAGCGCCTGCTCGCGGTCATCCAGGACGTCAACGACCTCATCCGCGGCATGACCGAGGAGATGGACGACATCGAGGACTGGACGGTCTCCGTCGAGGAAGGGACCGTCGGCTTCGGCTCCGCGCTGTACAAGTGGGGCGTCTCGATGCCGTCGATGCAGCGGACCGGCATGGACTTCGGCGAAATCATGGAGCTCGAACGCAACGACAACCGTCAGGAACTCCACGAGCGCACGCCGCTGTCCGACGTGGTGCTCGACATGGTGTGTGAGCACTTCCCGAACCCCGTCGACGCCCAGCCGATGCGCGTTCCGCGTATCTGGCGTGGCGACGCCGAATCCCAGCTCGCCGACGACATGCGACTGGTCAACGAGGATGGCGAAGTCGTCCTGATGGTTACCGACATCGGTGTCGACCCCCACGCCGGCGAGATTGCCGCCGGCCGTGTCTTCTCCGGCACGCTGGAGAAGGGTCAGGAGCTGTACGTCTCCGGGACCGCGGGCAAGAACCGCATCCAGAGCGTCGGCATCTACATGGGTGGCGAGCGCGAGGAAGTCGACCGCGTTCCTGCCGGGAACATCGCCGCCGTCACGGGCCTCAAGGACGCCATCGCCGGCTCCACCGTCTCCAGCGAGGAGATGACGCCGTTCGAGTCTATCGAGCACATCTCGGAGCCGGTCATCACGAAGTCCGTCGAGGCACAGAACATGGACGACCTGCCGAAGCTCATCGAGACGCTCCAGCAGGTCGCCAAGGAAGACCCGACCATTCAGGTCGAAATTAACGAGGACACCGGCGAGCACCTCATCTCCGGGCAGGGTGAACTCCACCTGGAAGTGATCGGCCAGCGTATCGAGCGCAATCAGGGCATCCCGATCAACACCGGTGAGCCGATTGTTGTCTACCGCGAGGCCCCCCAGGGCGACAGCCGCGAAGTCGAAGGTCGGTCGCCGAACAACCACAACCGCTTCTACATCAGCATCGAGCCGCTCGGCGACGACATCGTCGAAACCATCAAGATGGGCGAGGCGTCGATGGACATGCCAGAACTGGAGCGCCGTGAGGCGCTGCAGGAAGCCGGCATGGACAAGGACGACTCCCAGAACATCGAGCACATCCACGGGACCAACATCCTGCTCGATGAGACGAAGGGTATCCAGCACCTCAACGAGACGATGGAACTCGTCATCGAGGGTCTCGAAGAAGCCCTCGACGACGGTCCGCTCGCGTCCGAGCCGGTCCAGGGGTCGCTCATCCGTCTCCACGACGCCCGCCTCCACGAGGACGCTATCCACCGCGGTCCGGCCCAGGTCATCCCTGCGGTGCGTGAGGCCGTCCACAACGCGCTCATCGACGCCAGTATCAAGCTGCTTGAGCCGATTCAGCAGGTCCGCATCGACGTGCCCAACGACCACATGGGCGCTGCGAGCGGTGAGATTCAGGGCCGCCGTGGCCGCGTCGACGACATGTACCAGGAAGGCGACCTGATGGTCGTCGAAGGCGTCGCGCCGGTCGATGAGATGATCGGCTTCTCCTCCGACATCCGCTCGGCTACCGAGGGCCGTGCCTCCTGGAACACTGAGAACGCCGGCTTCCAGGTCCTTGCCGACAACCTCCAGCCCGACAAGATCAGCGAGATCCGCGAGCGCAAGGGCATGAAGCAGGAACTGAACCCGGCTATCGACTACTTCTAGACCACCTTTTTCCACGGGGGGTTCGGGCGCTACGCGCCCTCAACCCCCGCGCAAAAACGTGGGCGAAAAAGGCGCGAATCGCGGAGCGATTCGCGGGAAACCACGCGCCTGCGGCGCGCGGTATGCTTGTCTGCCGTTCTCTTGTCTTCGCTTCGCTACAGGACTGCCTTATTTACCTGCTTGTTCCCGCAGTCGGTCGATTCGGTTCCCCAGCGGCGGCGATTGCGAGAAGGGATTCGATACTCGTCGTCTCGATGGTTCCATGTCGTGGACGTCGGCGTACCGTTCGAGCGCGTCGGCGACGGCGTCCGGGCCGACGCGCTCGGCCGCATAGTCGTCGGCCGCGCGGACGCCGCGGCGAGCGGTCCACAGACTGACAATGAAAACCCCAAGACTCGCCCCGAAAAGGGGCCACAGCGGGCCGCGGTCGGCCAGCGTCATGAACAGCGGGACCAGCGCGAGCAACAGACCGGCGACGACCCGAGCGAGCACCCGGGCGTCCTGGCGGCCGGCCTGGACCGCGAGTAGAGCCGTCGCCGTTTCGTCGTCGAGCGTATTCAGGAACGTACTCGTCACGAACAGGCGGCGGTATCCGGGGACGCCGCGGACGGTCGCGTTCGCTGTCCCCTCCCGGTCGGTGTCGAGAATCCGAACGTCACGGACGGTCAATCCTGCCCGTTCCCGGAGTCGAGTCAGCGTCGCTTCTGTCGACTCGTCCGGTGTCCGGACCGACCGAACTACCGGGATAATCCAGGGTGCCGCGGCCTGCGCGGCGACGATGAGCGCGGCGACGGCGGCGAGCAGGACGACCGGCGACAGTCCGGTCTCAAGCGGTGCGGTGATGAGGGCCGCGAAAACCGAGAGCCCGAGCACGTACCGCCCCATACGGACGAGCGCTCGACCGGTCGAGAGGTCGATGTCCCGGACGCTACGGACACCCCGAACGGTCGGGGCGTAGGCGGTCAGTCCGACGACACCGGCGGCGAGCAGTTCGGTGAACGTCGCCAGCAACGCCTCGACCGTTCCGGCCCCGCCGCCGACCACCACGTAGCCGAATCCGAGCAGTCGAAAGACGACGTACGACAGCAGGGCGAACGGGAGCAGGACGCCGAGGTACAACTGTCGATACCTGGCGACAGGGTTCGAGAGTCGCTGTACGACTGCGCTTCCGAGCGCGCCGAGGGCAATTCCGACGACGGCGAGGACACTGACGACGAACACCGCCGTACCTATCGATATCGGGCTTGACTGGAGGGCGTACACATACGACACGCTTCACCGGCAGGAAAAAAACGTAGCGTTCCCCTGAAACTGGCTGTCACGACGGAGGCGGACCCCACGCTTAGGTCACCCGGCACCGAACGGCAGGGTATGAGCGACCGCTTGCATCAGATTGTGGATCTTCTCGTTGCTGCTGTTATCGCCGGCACGTCGACGTTCATCTGGAGCTTCGTCCTGCCGACGGGGCTGGCGCTGACGCTTGCAGGGATGTTCGCGGCGATGTACTACTTCTCGCGAAATCCCTGGGGGTCGACCCGCGGCGAGGCGTACAACGAGTGGATCGACGACCTGTACGACCGCTTTCTGCCCTGAGACCAAACGAACGGTTTCTTATACGTGCCCCCGCTGAGTCATCTACAATGAGCCGAGATACCCAGGAGGTGAGCGGGCGATGAGCGACTCGACCGACGAGGTACGGTCCTACACAGTTCGGCTGGAACTGGTCGACGAACCGGGCGAACTGCTGCGGGCGCTCGACCCCATCGCCAACAACGGCGGGAACCTCCTCTCTATCTTCCACGAGCGGGGGAACGTGACCCCGCGGGGCCACATCCCCGTGGAGGTCGACTTGGAGGCGACCCCCGAGCGGTTCGACGGGATCGTCGACGCACTCCGGGACGCGGGCATCAACGTCATCCAGGCCGGGGCCGAGCAGTACAGCGAGGCGCTGACGATCATCCTCACCGGTCACCTCGTCAACACCGATCTCTCCGACACGCTCTCGCGGATTCACGAGTCCACGGACGCGACCGTGACCGACCTCTCGCTGTCGGCACCGGAGGGGACCGACGACGCCTCCAGCGCGCGCATCCGACTGGCCACGGAGGAAGGGGCGGTCGACGAGACGATGTCTGCCATTCGTGCTGTCGCCGATGAGAAGGGACTCCACGTAATTGAGCCACTCGCTGCGGGAGGTGAGGCATGAGACTCGCTGTCATCGGTGCCGGCGCAGTCGGCTCCTCTGTCGTCGAACTGGCGAGCGACCACGGCCACTCGGTTACTGCGTTTGCCGATTCCAGCAGCGCCGTTATCGATAGCGCCGGCATCGATACCGCCGAAGCACTCGACCGGAAGCGGACCGACGGCGTCGTCGGCAGTGACGAACCTGCGGACGCGCTCTCGGCCGACTACGACGTCCTCGTCGAGGCAACGCCGACGACGCTTGGCGACGCCGAGCCGGGATTCGGCCACGTTCAGACCGCACTCGAACGTGACCGCCACGCTGTGCTGGCGAACAAGGGACCGGTCGCCGAACGGTACGCGGACGTTCGCTCGTTGGAGCGCGAAAGCGATGGGTCAGTGCTGTTCGAGGCGACCGTCGGCGGCGCGATGCCGATTCTCTCGACTATCAACGACTTCGACCCGAGCCATATCACCGCCGTTCGCGGGGTGCTGAATGGGACCGCGAACTTCATACTCTCCCGGATGGCGACCGAGGGCCTCGATTACGAGCACGTCCTCGCGGAGGCACAGGACCTCGGTGTCGCCGAGGCCGACCCGACCTTCGACGTGGATGGCACCGATGCGGCGCTGAAAGGCGTCATCATCGCGAACGTTCTGTCCGGCGACGAAACAGAGTACACCCTTGATGACGCTGTGGTAGAGGGAATTCAAGATATCTCCGGCAGCGCGCTCGAACTCGCGCGTGCGGACGGTCGGACCGTCCGGCTCATCGCCGAGGTCGTCGAAGGGTCCGTCCGCGTCGGCCCGCGACTTGTTCCGGACAACGCCCCGCTCGCCGTCTCAGGCACTCGGAACATCGCCCAGCTAGAGACCGAACACGCCGGCCAGCTCAACATCTCCGGTCGCGGTGCTGGTGGTCCGGAGACGGCAAGCGCCGTGCTTGCCGATATCGGCCGACTGTAACGGGCCAGCAGGACTTCCGACGCGGCTGCGTCGTTCTTCGTATTCATCACGTTTCCCAGCCACCAGTCCCGTTTGTCACTCCGAAGGACACAAACCCGGCCGTGACTGTCGGTACTGACCGCTCCGGGCGGTCGAGCTATCGGGTGCCACACTACCATGCCATGGCGTGCCGAATCGCAAGAAAGCGACGGCCTGACGCTTACACGCTTTCGAAATCGTTTTATGAACCACCAGCTAATAAATCCGATACAGCGCCTCTGCGCGTGAGAGATAACAATGAGCGACGAACAACACCAGAACCTGGCCATCATCGGCCACGTCGACCACGGGAAGAGCACGCTCGTCGGCCGACTCCTGTACGAGACAGGATCGGTACCGGAGCACGTCATCGAACAGCACAAGGAAGAAGCCGAGGAGAAGGGCAAGGGCGGATTCGAGTTCGCCTACGTCATGGACAACCTCGCCGAAGAGCGTGAGCGTGGTGTCACCATCGACATCGCCCACCAGGAGTTCAGCACCGACACCTACGATTTCACCATCGTGGACTGTCCTGGTCACCGCGACTTCGTGAAGAACATGATTACCGGCGCGTCCCAGGCCGACAACGCCGTCCTGGTCGTCGCCGCCGACGACGGCGTCCAGCCGCAGACCCAGGAGCACGTGTTCCTGGCCCGTACCCTGGGCATCGGTGAACTCATCGTCGCCGTCAACAAGATGGACCTCGTCGACTACGGCGAGTCCGAGTACAAGCAGGTCGTCGAAGAGGTCAAGGACCTCCTCACCCAGGTCCGCTTCGACCCCGATAACGCCAAGTTCATCCCGGTCTCCGCGTTCGAAGGCGACAACATCGCCGACGAATCCGAGCACACGGGCTGGTACGATGGCGAAATCCTGCTCGAAGCACTCAACGAACTGCCGGCACCGGAGCCGCCGACGGACGCGCCGCTCCGACTGCCGATTCAGGACGTCTACACCATCTCCGGCATCGGTACGGTCCCGGTTGGCCGTGTCGAGACTGGTATCCTGAACACGGGCGACAACGTCAGCTTCCAGCCGTCTGATGTCTCCGGTGAAGTGAAGACCGTCGAGATGCACCACGAGGAAGTCCCGAAGGCCGAGCCCGGTGACAACGTCGGGTTCAACGTCCGCGGCGTCGGCAAGGACGACATCCGGCGCGGTGACGTCTGTGGTCCGGCCGACGACCCGCCATCGGTCGCTGAAACCTTCCAGGCCCAGATCGTCGTGATGCAGCACCCAAGCGTCATCACCGAGGGCTACACCCCGGTCTTCCACGCTCACACGGCACAGGTCGCCTGTACTGTCGAGTCCATCGACAAGAAGATCGACCCGTCCTCCGGCGAGGTCGCCGAGGAGAACCCCGACTTCATCCAGAACGGGGACGCTGCCGTCGTGACGGTCCGCCCACAGAAGCCGCTCAGCATCGAGCCGTCCTCCGAGATTCCGGAGCTCGGTTCGTTCGCCATCCGCGACATGGGTCAGACCATCGCCGCCGGCAAAGTCCTCAGCGTCAACGAGCGATAACGTATGTCCCAGCAGGCACGCGTTCGGCTCGCGGGCACAAGCCCCGAGGACCTCGACGACATCTGCGCCGACGTGCGGGAGATCGCGAACAAGACCGGTGTCGAACTCTCCGGTCCGGTTCCGCTCCCCACCAAGACGCTTGAGGTTCCCACCCGCAAGTCCCCCGACGGTGAGGGGACCGCGACGTGGGAACACTGGGAGATGCGCGTCCACAAGCGGCTCATCGATATCGACGCCGACGAACGGGCACTGCGCCAGCTGATGCGCATCCAGGTTCCCAACGACGTCTCCATCGAGATCGTCCTCGAGGACTGAACCTCGGGGGAACTGTCGCTTTGCGACAGCGTCGTTGTGTACGCCCGTCCGAACCGCTGGCCGGGACAGTGTGAATCGCTATCGAAGGCCGCTCTCACGCGCAGGGTTTTTATAACTCCGCGTTCGAGTGGCAGACCACGCGGGCTCGTAGATCAGTGGCAGATCGCTTCCTTCGCAAGGAAGAGGCCCCGGGTTCAAATCCCGGCGAGTCCATACGCGCTCTGTGCATTCAGTGCTTGCAAACGCGTCGCTGTTTTATACATACCACCCGTTCGGATCATGTCTCTGCTCTGTCAGCGGTAGCTTTACCGGTAGTAGTTTGATGAGGCGCCCGAAGGGAGAACCCGTCTCGAGAGGGCAGTCGAAACTACTGGAGTATTACTCATAGTTTCGGTTAGGGAGCGGTCCGAGCAGGTGCGCTGTTCAGAAGAACTGGAACAGATCGTCACGCTGGGCTTCGTGAAGGTGGTGTCGGACGGCCTCGTTCAGCGGTTCGATGGAGCCGCGTTTCGCGGTGATCGGTGCGATAGTCTCTTGCCACTGTTGCCACGGCGGGTGCAATCCGAGCCGGTCACAGAGTTCGTTCAGCCGTTCATCCTTGTCGTCGACTTTGTCCATCTTGTTGACGGCGACGACCGGTTCGACACCGACCTCTCGGAGGAAGTGAAACATCTCTACATCGTGTGGAATCTCGTCGGGGCCGGAGTGGCGGTCGATGATGTCGATGACGGACTTGCCGTCTACGACGAGAATACCGAGGAGAATATGCTCGGCGTGGCGCTCGACGTACTGGACCACGTCGGTCTTGATCTCCTCACGGACGTCCGCAGGAACGCCTTTCATGTACCCGAAGCCGGGCAGGTCACTGATGACGAAGTCGGCGCTGGCCCAGTCGAAGTGGTTGGGAGAGCGGGTGACGCCAGGCCGTTGGCCCGTGTCGAACGTGTGGCCCGTTATCTCGCGCATCAACGTCGATTTCCCGACGTTTGACCGGCCGACGAGTACCACCTCGGCGTCCCGGTCCGGTCGTGATTCGAACATACCTCGTGTACTCTGCCAGCGGGGAAAAGCGCGTCCGTTTTGTGAGGATCGACAGGTCTGGGGCAACCGTGTTTTTCCTGCCTTGCACCTGAGACCCGGTGACCAGCCGCTTTTTTACCCTCGGGAGTCCCACCCGGAGGCGTGCGGTTGGTACAGCTACTGATTCCGACAGGGAAGCGCGACGCCGTCCTGGGCGTGTTGGCCGAGGAGGGCATCGATTACGTGCTCACTGACGAGACGAGCGGGCGGGAGTTCACCGCTGTGGTCACCTTTCCGGTCCCGACCAACGCACTCGAACCAGTCCTCGAAGAGTTGCGGGATGTCGGCATCAACGATGACGGCTATACCGTCGTCGTGGACGCGAACACTGTCATCTCCAGCCAGTTCGACGAGCTAGAGGAGACGTACGCCGAGGAAGAAGACGAGGACCGTATCGCGCGTGAGGAACTCACCTCGAAGGCGAAGGACCTCGCCCCCTCGATGTCGAACTATGCGCTCATGACCGTTATCAGCGCGATTATCGCAACCGCGGGGCTGTTGCTCGACTCCCCAGCCGTCGTCGTCGGGTCAATGGTTATCGCACCGCTCATCGGCCCGGCGATGACCGCCAACGTCGGCACTGTCGTCGATGATCAGGAGATGTTCGTCCGCGGCGTCAAACTTCAGGCTATCGGGCTTGGACTCGCCGTCGTGAGCGCCACCGGCTTCGCCCTGCTCGTCCGGTATGCCAACGTCATCCCGCCGCTCGCTGACGTGACTGCGGTCGGCCAGATACGCGAGCGGGTCGCCCCTGACTTCCTCTCTTTAGTCGTCGCACTCGGAGCCGGCGCAGCGGGTGTCGTCAGCCTCACCAGCGGCGTCTCGACGGCACTGGTCGGCGTCATGATCGCCGTCGCGCTCATTCCACCGGCGGCCACGGTCGGAATCGGCATCGCCTGGGGCCAACCGCTCGTCAGTCTCGGATCCGCCGTGTTGTTGCTGGTGAACGTTCTTTCGATCAACCTCGCTGTGCTCGTCGGCCTCTGGTATCAGGGCTATCGCCCCGAACACTGGTTTCAGGAGAGCAACGCACGGTCGGCAACTGTCAAACGAATCGGCGTCCTCGTCGTCTCGATACTCGTCCTGTCGGCGTTTCTGGGCGGCGTGACGCTGGACTCATACCAGCGAGCGACGACGGAATCGGATATCCGCGAGGGTATTGAAGAAAGCGTCGACCCGCCAGCGAGTGTCCTGTCGGTCCAAGTCGAGTCGACGAACACCGCGATCTTCCAACAGCCGCGCCGCGTCGTCGTCACTGTCGGTCTGCCGCCGGACGCAGAGCAGCCACTGCTTGTCGACCAGCTTGACACCGTGGCCGACGATGCGGCCGGTCGGGACGTTGCGACAGAAGTTCATTACGTCACCGTCGAACGGAATGGTTGACGCTCAAAGGCGACTTTGAGCGTTCGGTGACATAAATACCGTCGGGCGTGTCGGAGACGGTATGGTATCACGACCACTTGCAATCGCTGGCGTGCTGGCACTGCTCATCGTCGGCGGCGCCGGGTTCGCACTCGCGGACACCGGCACCGTCGCGCCGTCGTCGAATTCAACTGTGAGCGTCAGCGCCGACGCGACCGTCGAACGCGCGCCCGACCGTGCAACTGTCACCGTCGCCGCGGTGGGCCGCGGTGAGACCGCCGAAGCAGCGCGAAACAACCTCAGCGGTGACGCCGACGCCATCACGTCGGCGCTGGAAGACGAGGGCGCAGACGTGACATCCTCGCGGTTCCAGATACGCCCTGAGTACGAGGAGAGTAGGGAAGGGCGCGAACAGGTCGGCTACGTGGCGATCCACACCGTCGAAGCCGAAACGAGCAACGTTTCGACTGCCGGGACACTCATTGATGCCGCAGTCGACGCCGGCGCGGACCGCGTCGAGGGCGTTCGCTACTCACTGAGTGAGGAGACGCGACAGAACGCCCGCGAAGAAGCCTTGACGACCGCCATGGACAACGCCCGGACAGACGCCGAAGTCGTCGCCGCCACCGAGGGGCGGTCCGTCGGTGACGCGGTCACGGTCCAGACTAGCGACCGCGGCCGGCCCGTCGCGTACGAGACGGCCGCCTACGCCGGCGATGCCGGCGGGCGGACGAACATCGAACCCGGCGATGTCACTGTCGACGCCTCCGTCAGTGTGACTTACGAGCTGGACTGAGACTTCTTTCTCGCCGCTCCCCGTTCGCGGTCTCAAAACATCGCCCGGTAGCGACCGCAGTCCTCGCGGGTCGCGTCGCTCCCCGCTCGGCGTTTCGAGACGCCTCCCGATGGTGACCGCAGTCCTCGCGGGTCGCGTCGCTCCCCGCTCGGCGTTTCGAGACGCCTCCCGATGGTCGGCGTCTCGCTATGCCTCGCTACTCGTCAAACGGCAGTTCGAGCTCGTAGTCTACCGCGTCGATAGCGGCCTGCAGAACGCCGTCGACGTTGTCGTCCTCGGTGACGCTCATGTAGTGATCGGCCTCCACGTCCGTCGAGAGGTCGCTCTTGTTGGCGATGGTCAGCACCGGCACGTCGAAACGCGCTTCAATGTCGTTGCGCAGTTCAAGCTGGTCCGCCAGCGGGTAACCACACTCGCCGCTGGGGTCGACGAACACGAGCACGGCGTCGGCGAGGTGTTCGAGCGCGCTCACGGCCTGTGATTCGATTTCGTTGCGGTCTTCCGGCGGCCGGTCGAGCAGGCCGGGCGTGTCGACGAGCTGGTATCGGATACGCTGGTCCTCGAAGTGCCCGACCCGAATCTGGGTCGTCGTGAACGGGTACGAGGCGATCTCGTTGTCGGCACGCGTGACACGGTTGACGAACGACGACTTGCCGACGTTCGGGTAGCCGGCAACGACGATGGCCGGTTCGTCCGGGCGGATGTCGGGAATGTCTTTGAGGGCGTTGTGGGCGGTCGAGACAGCGGCGAGGTCGTCTTCGACTTCCTCGACGACGTCGGCGATACGGGCGAAGGCCTGCTTTCGGAGCTTCCGGGCGGTATCGATATCACCGCGGGCGACGCGGCTCTCGTACTCCTGGCGGATCTCGACGACCTTGTCTGCGGCCCACGAGATCTCCGAAAGGTGCTGTTTCAGCGCGTCGATACCGGGGTCGTCGTCCGCGGGGTAGGCCTCGCCGACGACGGCGTCGGCGAGTTCGACGTAGAAGGGGTCGAGGTCATCAATCGTCGGCCACGCGGTCACCACGTTCTCCATGTTGTCGGAGGCGATGTTCGACGCCGTCATCAGCATCGACTGCTGGGCTTCGTTCCCGTCCTTGGCCCCGCCGGCGCGCGACGCCCGCGAGAAGGCTTTGTCCACGAGCTCCTCGGCGGTAGGCGTCGTCGGCAGACCCTCGAAGGGATGGCTCATAGGTTTCGTTGACGGCCGGAGCGTAAAAGCGCGTTCAATCGCGCCCCAAACTGTTACGAGTCACGTTTTTGCCTGTCCCGGACACAGGTCCGGTATGGCACACATCGATGCCGGCGAGATTCTGCCCAACGACCACGTCCAGCAGATGGCTGCCGAGGGACGGGTCACACAGATGCACCGCGGCCACCAGTACGCTGACGAGGGCGACACGTTCGAAATCGACGGCACAGAGTTCGAGGTGACGGATGTGACCCACCGGACGCTTGGCGATATGACCGACGAGGACGCCCAGCGTGAGGGGTCCGAAGACCTCGACGCGTACAAGGAACGCATGAAGAAAGTTCACGGGAGCTTCGAGTGGGACGACGACAGCGAGGTCGTCCGCCACCGGTTTGCGCCCGTCGACGAGTAACACCGCGACGAGTAGCGACTCCCGGCAGCCCCACGCGCCGCAGGCGGGCTGCCACCGCGTCGCAGGCAATCCTTATCAACTCCGGTAACTCTCAGTAACTACATGACGGAAATGACGACGAAGCCGAAGGCAGACGACCCGGAGCGGGCGCATCTCGCAGACGTTGAAGATGGCTGTGGCTGTACCGAAATCTGGGAGCACATGAGCGAAGCCCGCGACGAAGCCGACGACTGAGCGCCCTATTGTTCCGATACCACGTCGATACCAGTAAACTCGAAGCGTGTACCGCCGCTGTCACTTTCGGTGAGCGTGACTGTCCACCCGTGAGCAGCAGCGATCTGTGAGACTATCGAGAGCCCGAACCCGGTGCCGTCAGTCGTCGTCGAGTAGCCGCTCTCGAACACTGTCTCCCGGTCGGCTTCGGGGATTCCCGGGCCATCGTCCGAGACGGCGAACCCGTTCGGAATTGCACTGACCCTTATTGTCACGGCTGAAACATCGTGTCTGTCGGCATCGTCAGACTGTCCCTGACCGTCCGGTACGCTGTGTTCCACGGCGTTTCGGATCAGGTTTTCCAACAACTGTTTGAGCCGCGTCATGTCCGCCTGTATCTTGCGGTCGGTGTCGACCACAAGCCTCGCGTCACCGGTATCGACTACTTCCCAGCAGTCCCTGACTGCCGTTGCCAGTGCCACCGTTTCCATCTCGGTAATGCTGTCGCCGGTTCGAGCCAGCAACAGGAGATCGTCAATCAGTGCCTGCATCCGGTCGAGTGCCTGTTCTATCGCAGCGATGTTGTCGTCGTCACACTCTTTTTTCAGCGCATCCAGCCGGCCGATAGCGACGTTCAGGGGGTTGCGAAGGTCGTGACTGACGACCGTGGCGAACTGCTCCAGCCGGTCGTTTTGCGCCGACAGCTCCTGCTCACGGTCACGGAGTTGCCTGTCGCGCTCGACGGCGGCGAGGGCGGCCTCCATGTTCGCTGCGAGGATTCGCCCGGCGACGATGTCTGCCTCGTTGAAGGCGTCGACGGTCGTCGACGCGGCGATGAGAATGCCGTGTCCCCCCAGTGGCAGATACAGCTCGCTGCGTGTCGGCGTCTCGGGGTTCTGTACGTCTTCGTCCAGCCGCACGTCGGGAACTGCGGTTGCCTCGCCGCTCTCGTACACTCGCCAGGCGATGCTATCGCTCGGCTCGAACGTCGGGATATCACCGACCAGCTTCCGGGCTGACGCGGTCGCGGCGACGGGCTCTAACTGGCCATCGTCGTTGATGAGGTGGACAGCGTTTGCGTCGAGTCCAATAATCTCCGCGGCCGCGTTGACCCCGATGCCGGCGACCTTGTTGCGGACTTCGGCAGCCATCAACTCCCGCGTGGCCTCGTGTAGCGCTTCGAGTCGGTGCTCGCGCTCGTCGGTATCGCTTTGGTCGCTGATGACCGACACTGTGCCGTCTTCGCCGTCCCACGTCACGTCACACGCTGTAATGCTGGTCTGGACACTGTTGCCGGCTAGTGTCCGTATCATCCGTCCGGCCTGACCGGCCGTCTGGTCGTTCTCGACGACGCGTTCGACGGTTTCGGTCCCACCGTCAGATGTCGGTTCAACGAGGTCGGTCAGTGGCCGGTCACAGAGTTCGTCGCTGTCGGCTGCGCCGAACAAATCCACCGCCGCCGGGTTCGCATACACGACAGTGTCACCCACGCTAACGAGGACCGCATCGCTCGTCGCATCGAGAATCCGCGTTGTCCGTTTCTGTGCGGCGTCAGCTGTTGCTTTCACTCTGACTCGTTCGACGGCGTTTCGGATTCGCTGTGCGAGTACGGCGTACTGCTGTGCCCCGTGCGTTTTTTGAATGTAATCGGTGACACCGGCGGTGACTGCCTCGCTTGCGAGCGTTTCGCTCCCCTGACTGGTAAACAGCAGGAACGGTATGTCCGGATCTCTGGCGCGGACTGCTTCCAGAAACTCCAGCCCGTCGGTGCCCGGCATATTGTAGTCACTGACGATGCAGTCCACGTCGTGTTCGTCCAGATACGACAGCCCGTCTGTAGCACTTGTGACGCCGGTGGCGCTGATCGCCTTGTCCTTGCGTTCGAGATGTGTCGCGATGAGATCGGCGTACGATGGTTCGTCATCGACACAGAGGACTGTAACGCCCGACGCCACATGGCCCATGGGCGTCGATATGCACCGTATCGGTGTCAATCTGTCGTGCCTCTCTCTGACGAGGAGAACTTACCGTCGTTTCGCCAGTTCCGCCCGCAAATCGTCGACATCCATCTCCTTCATCGACAGCAGGACGAGCAGGTGATAGACGATGTCGGCTGATTCGTGGGCTAGCTCCTCGCGGTCGTCGTCTTTGGCTGCCAGAATCAGCTCTGTCGTCTCTTCGCCGAGCTTCTCTAGCACGGCGTTTTCGCCCTTCTCGTGGGTGAACAGCGACGCCGTATAGGAGTCGTCGGGAAGGTTCGCCTTGCGGTCCTCGATGACAGCGAACAGTTCGTCGATAACGTCGGCGGTGTCGTCGCTCATAGCCGCCGTTCGGCCAGCGGGGCCTTCAGGCCGTCGCTACGACTCCACGGAGTCGAAAAAGGCCAGATCGTGGATGCGTGGGTCTTCAGTCAGCTCGGGATGGAACGATGTCCCGACAACGGGACCATCACGGACCGCGACCGGGCGGTCGTCCCACGTCGCCAGCACTTCGACGTCATCGCCCACGTAGTCGATGACCGGGGCCCGGATGAACACCGCCGGGAACGAGTCCTCGAGACCGTCAACATCAAGCGGGGCTTCGAAGCTGTCTTTCTGTCGCCCGAAGGCGTTGCGTTCGACGGAAACGTCGATGATGTTCAGCGTATCGACGCGGTCGTCCTGTGCGTCGGTCGCGCTGACGATGAGCCCGGCACACGTCGCCAGCACCGGCTTGCCGGCTTCGACGTGCGACTCGATCTCTTCCGCGATGTCTTCCCGGTGGATAAGCCGCGAAATCGTGGTCGATTCTCCCCCCGGTAACAACAGGACATCGCAGTCCGGGACCAGCCCTGCCTCGCGTATCTCGACGACCTCCGCGGTCTGGTCGTGGGCCGCTGCTGCCCGCTCGATTGCGTCCCCGTGTTCAGAGACATCGCCCTGAACCGCGAGTACACCCGCGCGTAGCGTCATATCTCTCTGTTGGTGGCCCCGTGCGAAAAGCCTCTCGTCTCCTGCAAGTGTCCGTTCCGGCGGTCCTGACTGAGCACAGTGTCAGCCGCCCCGCCACCCAGTGCTCGCTCGGATATAACCGAACCAAACGGTTAGGTGAGACGGACTGTAGACGTGGCACATGGGAAAGCGACGGCAGGACCCGGTCGAGGTAAACGCGGACGGGTCGGCAGACCTCTATGAGATATCGACTTGGGAGCCCCGGTCGAGGCTGGACCGGTTCGCCCACTGGCTCTACCACATCGGAATACGGACGCTGCGGTATCTAGTCGTTATTACAGCGATCGCGATTCTCCTCCTGCAGGTCGCGTTCGGGAGCCTTGGCGCACTTGGCGACCAGCCCCTGTTTGCCGGGATGGCTATCCTTTCGGCCGTGCCGGCCCTCGGCCTCGCGGCGTACATCTACTACGCCGACGTGACCACGCAGGAACCGCTGACGCTGCTCGTGGGAACGTTCCTCCTCGGCGTGCTGTTCGCCGGCTTTGCCGGTATTCTCAATGGGTTCCTTGGCGCACCGATTCAGGCTATCGGCTCCGGGTTCGGCCTGGTACCGTTTCTCGGCCAGGTGTTCTTCTTCTTCCTCATCGTCGGGCCCGTCGAAGAGACGGTAAAGTTGCTGGCGGTGCGCCTGTACGCCTTCCGCGACAACCGCTTCGACGCCGTCGTCGACGGTGCGGTGTACGGGGCTATCGCCGGCCTTGGCTTTGCGACCATCGAGAACGCGCTGTACATCACTCAGAACACCGAAATGGTCGGCGGGACAGTGGAGTTACTCGCCGCCAGCAGCGATATCACTGCGGTCAGAGCGCTCGCCGGGCCAGGCCACGTCATCTACTCGGCGTTCGCCGGCTACTATCTCGGGCTGGCGAAATTCAACCCGGACGATTCTGGCCCCATCGTCCTGAAGGGACTGATCATTGCTTCGCTCATCCACGCCGTCTACAACACGCTGGCCGGCCCGGTCACCGCCATCGCGGCCACGATATACAACGTCGACTTCCTCGTCGCGTTCTTCGGATTCGTTATCGTGTACGACTCGATCTTCGGCCTGCTGTTGCTCAAGAAGATTCACGCCTATCGGCAGGCGTACAACCGTGCTCACGAGGACCCGGACGAGACTGCGCTTCGCCCGGAGCAGACCGAGTTCGACCCTTAAGCCAACTGTTCGACGTACTTCGCGACCACGTCGACCTCCAGATGCACCGGGTCGCCGACCGACTTCTCTGACAGCGTCGTCTCGGCGTACGTCGTCGGGATGATCGCCACGTCGAACTCCTCGGAGCGCCGGTCGGCGACGGTCAGGCTGATGCCGTCGACCGTTATCGACCCCTTCTGTACCAGATAGTCCCGGTGGGCCTCCGGGAGGGAAAACGTGAACGTCCAGTCCTCGCCCTCCTGTTCGATACCGACAACCTCGGCTGTCGTGTCGACGTGGCCCTGCACGATGTGGCCGTCGAACCGGCCGTCGGCGGGCATTGCCCGTTCGAGGTTCACCCGGTCACCGCCGTCGAGGTCGTCGAAGAACGTCCGGGCGAGGGTTTCCTGCGCGAGAAACACCTCGAACCACTCGCCGTCGGCCGCCTTCTCGACGGTGAGACAGACGCCGCTGACGCTGATCGACTGGCCGTGGTCGAGTCCCTCGAACGGCGCGCCGATCCGCATGCGACGCCCGCCTTCGTCATCGATGACTGCCTGCACCTCGCCGGTCGTCTCGACGATTCCGGTGAACATACTCCAGATACGTCGCGGCTGGCGGAAAGCACTTCGCTTCCCGGAGACGTAATATAGACTCGGAATCGAGTAATTACTTACACACTCTGGACAGAAGGAATTTACCCTCGCCGCTGGTAACGCAGTGTATGGCAGCCACGCCCGACGCTGACCACGACTGGACTGCCCGCCACGCACGGACGGAGTCGACCGAGACGCGGCGGATCGTCGACGTTCCCGACGAACGCAACGACTGGGACCTGCGACACGCCGAGACGAAAGGCCGCAGTTAGCGCTGGAGGACTTCGACGCCGACCAGTTGTGCGCCGGTCAACGCCCGGATGTAGGCCCCGCCAGCGATGGAGACGTGGCCGAACTCGTCTTCTTCCATCCCGTACATCTCGATAGCGCGTGAGGTGTCGCCGCCGCCGACGACGGAGAAACAGTCGGTGTCGGCGATGGCTTCGAGCACACCGGCAGTCCCGACCGAGAACCGTTCGTCTTCGAACATCCCTAGCGCGCCCTTCACGAAGACGGCCTCGGACTCGCGGATGATCGGCGAGTACTCCATGAGGGTCTCGCTGCCCACGTCGAGGTACGAGACGCTTTTCTCGTCGATGTCGTCGACGGCCTGCTCGGCGCGGTCGTCGTTCTCGTCCTCGTAGGCCAGGTCGACCGCGAGGGTAATCTGGTCCCGGTGGTCTTCGAGCATGGACTCGATCTTCTCACTGTTTGCCTCCCACTGCTCGTCGTAGAGGTTCGCGTCGTCGATGTCGTAGCCGACTGGGTGGCCGGCGGCCCGCAGGAACAGTTCCCCGGCGATACCGCCAAGCAAGAAGTCGTCGACCTTCTCGTCTAAGTGGGTCATCACGTCGATGACGTCGGTGGCCTTCGTCCCGCCGACGACCATCGTCACCTGCCCGTCGAACTCCTTCTCGGCGATGGCGGTGTTGGCCTCGTACTCGGTCTCCATCACGCGACCGGCGTAGGCATCCATCACGAGCGGGAAGCCCACGAGCGAGGCGTGCGAGCGGTGGGCCGCGGAGTAGGCGTCGTTGATGTAGGCGTCGAACTCCCCGGCCAGCGTCTTGACGAACTCCGTCTGGGCCTTCACTTCGGGGTCTTCCTCGGGCAGTTCGTCGTCACACATCCGCGTGTTCTCCAGAACGAGCACGTCGCCACTATCGAGGTCGGCGATATCGTGAATCGCCTGTGGCCCGTAGGTCTCGTCGACGAAATCCACGTCGCGGTCGATGTGGTCGGCGAGGATGTCGGCGTGCTGGTCGAGCGAGACGAAGTCGTCGCGGCCCGGGCGGCCCTGATGGGCCAGCACTGCGACCTCGAACCCCCGGTCAGCGAGTTCCTTGACAGTCTCCGCGTGGCGGTCGAACCGTCGATTGTCCTGTACTGTGCCGTCCTCGACCGGTGAGTTGAGGTCGAGTCGGACGAGGACGCGCTGTCCATCGTCGAGGTCATCGAGCGTCTGGAAAGTCATCATTCGAGAGGAAACCTGCCGCCCGCTTAACGGTTTCCGAGTCCGAACAGCGAGCGACCTGCTGGGGGTAACACTGCGGTCTGCCTTGCTGCCAACGTAAAAAATGGGGTCGGAGAGTGGTGGGGACACCTGCGCCGTACACAGCCGGCGCCGGGACACAGCACGCCGGCTGGGAAAACGGGCCTGTGTCGACACACAGAGCCGAACAGGGGTCAGGTGCTGGTTCGGACTCTATGTGTGCCCTATTCTTAGCGAATAATAATTATAAACTTTACTGGCGTCCCAAACCGTTTCAGCGCTTACTCCGTGATGTACTCGGCCACGTCGAGCATCCGGTTCGAGAAGCCGTACTCGTTGTCGTACCAGGTGAGAATCTTCGTCATCCCGGAGACAACGTTCGTCGACTGCAGGTCGACCTGCGTGGAGTACGGGTCCCCGAGGATGTCCGAGGAGACGACGTCGTCGCTCGTAACGCCCAGCACGCCTTCGAGTTCGCCGGCGGCGGCGTCTTCGAAGGCGGCGTTGACATCGCTTTCCGTCACGTCGTCGTCGAGGTCGACGACGAACTCGGTGATAGAGCCGTTCGGCACCGGAACGCGGATAGCCATTCCGTCGAGTTTGCCCTCAAGTTCGGGCAGGACCTCTGTGGCCGCCTGCGCGGCACCGGTCGAGGTCGGGATGATGTTCTCGGCGGCGGCGCGGCGACGGCGGGGCTTGCCGTTCGGGCCGTCCATCAGGTTCTGGGAGCCGGTGTATGCGTGAACCGTGGTCAGCTGGCCGGCGTTGATGCCGAACTCCTCGTCAAGGACCTTCGCCACCGGCGTGATGGAGTTGGTCGTACAGGAGGCGTTCGAGACGACGTCTTCGCCGTCGTACTCGTCGTGGTTGACGCCGTAGACGAGCTGTTTGACCGGCTCGTCGCCCTTCGGCGGCGCGGAGATGAGGACTTTGTCGGCCCCGGCGTCGAGGTGCTGGCTCGCGTCCTCTTTGGTGCGGAAGATGCCGGTCGCTTCGAATGCCACATCAACGTCGAGGTCGTCCCACGGGAGCTGTGTGGGGTCGGTCTCGTGGAAGATGCCCGCTTCGAAGTCGGTGCCGTCGACCGTGAGGACGCCGTCGTCGACGCTTGCCCCTTCGAGTTCGCCCATGACGCTGTCGTACTGGGCGAAGTAGTCGATCTCCGAATCGTCCATCACGTCGTTGATACCGACGATCTCGACGTCGTCGCTGTGTAACGATGCGCGGAATACGTTGCGGCCGATACGGCCGAAGCCGTTGAGGCCGACGCGGACTGGCTCACTCATTGGTGTCTAGAGAGGCAGTCGGTCAGTGTAAAGTGTTTTCGGATTTGTTGTAAATTTGTGTTTGTTTATGCGTGTTCGAGCTCGAATGATTAATAGTGAGGGTGCTATCTCGGCTGATGATGCCCCTCGATGGTAGCTGTTGGCAGATACTAGATTCGTCCGAAGGCTTTTGAAACGGACGGACGTACTGACCGATAGGAATGAGACGCGATGACAGTGACGACCCGTTCGACGAGTTCTTTCGGGAAATAGAGCGGATGATGGACGAGATGATGGGGGCCGAAGGCGACGTTCACATTGACCGGGACACCGGTGGCGGCGGGGCCGACCTCCACGTCGATGTTCACGAAACCGACGAGGAGATTCGGGTCGTCGCCGACGTTCCGGGTGTCGACAAGGACGCAATCGACCTCAAGTGTGACGGGTCTGTCCTCACGATCAACGCCGAAAGTCCAGAGCGCGAGTACCACGAACGACTGACGCTGCCGACCCGTGTCGACGAGCACTCCGCCGCCGCGACGTACAACAACGGTATCCTCGAGGTCACCTTCGACCCTGAAGAAGACTCCGCCGACATCGAACTGTAGCGCGCACGCTCTTGCTGTTGGTACGCGAGAACAGCGCACTCCCTTCGCTACCGCTCCGCGGTTTGCCGTATCAACGCCGCGAGATCATCCCAGAAGCCGTCTTCGTACTTCGTCGCCGAGTCGATTGTCGGTCGGGCGTTCGTTTCGTTGACTACTGCGCGGCCTTCGGTCACCAGCAGGTCGACGCCGAGGTACGGGATGTCCAGTGTCTCGGCCGCGTCTTCGGCCAGTTCGCGCAACGCTGCCGGCAGTTCCTGCCCTTCGGCCTCAGCCCCACGGTGGACGTTGTGCTTCCACCGGCCCTGCTCGCGGCTCGCTTCGGGGAGGCGGCGCTCGACCGCGCCGACGTACTCGCCGTCGATGACCATCACGCGGTAGTCTGTGGCGTCGGCGATGTACTCCTGAACAAGAAACGACTGGTCGCCGACCGCGCGGTAGTCGTGGACCAGATCCAGATAGTCGACGATGCCGAGAAACGAGTCCAGATCGTGGGCCTTTGCGACGCCGACACCGCGGGTCGTCGAGTTCGGCTTCACGACCACGGGTGGGTCGAACCGCTCGAACGCCGCGGTCAGCTCGGCCTCGCTCGCCGGGTTCGACACGACCACAGTCTCAGGGACGGACACGTCCGCTTGGCCGAGACGCGCCAGCACGTCGGCCTTGTTCCGCGAGCGGAGGATAGCCTCGCGGTCGTTGACCCACGGCACGTCAAGCAGGGCGTCGGCGACTGCTCCCTCCATGATTCGGGAGGGGTAGACGAAGCCTACGTCGTACTCGGCGAAGGGACTCTCGCCCAGCGCCAGTGTCCGCTCGGCCGTCTCGACGTGGCCCACCTCGATGTCCCGGGCCGCCAGCGGCTGCTGCATCCGCTTGAAGGTCTCGGCGTTCGTGGCGACGGCCAGCCTGTGCATAGCGTGTAGTTGTCTTGAAGGAATAAAACACGCTCGCAGCCGCTTTCGATACACGCTGACCGAACTCTGTTCGGTATTGCGCACTGTTTGCCGCCAACCACAGTGTATAATCGATGAATACACACTGATTAGAGAAATTGTCAGACAAATACTAAGTACGCTGCGGGAAAACGGGTCATACGTGTACGACGACATTCTCTTCCCGACGGACGGGAGTGACGGCGCGGACGAGGCGCTTGCACACGCACTCGAACTGGCAGCGACGCACGACGCGACGATTCACGTGCTCTCTGTCGTCGACTCGACGTATCTCGGGAGCGCTGCGGCAGAAGCAACGACCATCGAATCGCTGCAGGAACAGACCGAACAGGTCATCGATGAGACTGTCGACGATATCGCCGACCACGGCGCGGCTGTTGTCGCCGAGCACCGCATGGGCGACCCGTACGAGGAGATTATCGACTACGCCGAGACTACGGGCGTCGACATGATCGTCATGGGAACCCACGGCCGGACTGGTCTGGATCGGTTTCTACTGGGGAGCGTCACTGAGAAGGTCGTTCGGACGGCAGACACACCGGTGTTGACTGTCAGGCTGTCCGGCGATACGTAGCAACTGCCAGCAGTACCGGTCGTGTGGTGCCCGGGCCGTTTCACAACCGGCCTGGCGAGTCACCCGCTGGTGCGACGCCGCCGGAGTACCCACAACACGAGGAGCGCGCCCTCGACGCGGGCGGCAGTGTACACCCACGGACGAAGGTCTATCTCGTCGGTATCTGTCGTTGCGAGCCCCATCCAGAAGTTGACGACTTTCCGGGGCCGGAGTAGTTCGAGAACGCCGAGGGCCAGGAGTGCGAGTCGGAGTACCATACGTCGAACTACGTTGGATGGGGGCAAGAGTATTCTGGGTGTTGGTAGCACAACTCAAGAAAGCGATTGCGTTCAGTTACTCACCGACAGAGACGTCACTCGATACTTTTCCAGCGGCGGATACAAACGAAGCTGGGGCGGTCGGTCTGCCGTACGAACGGCGGGGGACCGCTGCTGTCCGAGTGACGCGAGCAGTTGCTCTTTGCCGAGTGCTATGAACGGCCAGAAGACGTTGGTGGCCGAGTTACGCGATCAGCAGTTCTTCGCCACGCTCGACCTTGATGCGGCAGGAGGGCGTGATCTTGTTGTAGGCACGACGGAACGCTTCCTTGACGTGCTCTGCGTCTTCGACGTTGCAGTAGGCGGTGAACAGCTGCTCGCCGGCCTGAACGCGGGCGGCGGTCCCGACGATCTTCCCGAAGGCAGCGCGCATCCCGTCGGAGACACGGTCGGCCCCGGCACCGGTCGCCTGCTTGTTCTCGCGCAGGACCTGGTGGGGGAACTTCCGCAGCGTCATCTTGTAGTCGCCCTCTTCGCCGATCTCCTTGATGAGGTGGCGGTTGGCCGACAGGCGGGAGGCCTCCAGCGAGCCGTGGCGGAGCTGGACGGTCTCCTCGACGATGAGGCTGATCTGGACGGGGTAGTCGTCGGCGTCCTTCTGTTTGCGGCCCATCTTGTGCTGTGCGATCTTTGAACCGGGAATGCCTGTGATGTATTCGCGTCGGGTGTACGCGGGCTTGTCGATGTCCCGGTACATTGAGGCGGGTTTGTCCGACATAGGTACTCTTGGAGAATACGTCGCCGAGCGGCCCAATAAGGGCTTCGAACCCGCCCGGCGGCGTGCCGTGGTGTCTCACACAACCCCGAACGGTCCAAAATTGACCGTCGCTGTGGTGGCCGGGTAGCTGTTCCCAGTCGTCTGGAGAATACCGGTACGACCCCGGTAACACCGCTGTCACCGCGTTCTTTTAGGCTTCGCGCGCCTACAAATGGTACCGATGAATATGCTCGTTGACGGCGAATGGCGGACCGACGCGTACGAAACAACGAACGAGGACGGGGCCTTCGACCGGCAGGACACGACCTTCCGGGGCCGGATTGAGGACGACCCCGACGCACGGTTTCAGCCCGAGGCCGGCCGGTACCACCTGTACGCCTGCCGGGCCTGTCCGTGGGCCCACCGGATTCTGGTCGCCCGGAAGCTGCTGGGGCTCGAAGACGCCATTACCGTCGACTACGTCGACCCGTATCGCGGTGAGGACGGCTGGCAGTTCACGCCCGAGAAGGCGGGCTGTACGCCGGATACGGTCAACGGGTCGGACTACCTCCGTGAGGTCTACGTCGAAGCCGACCCTGACGCGACCTGTCGCGTGACGGTCCCGGTACTGTGGGACAAGCAAGAAGAGACCATCGTCAACAACGAGTCCAGGGAGATCCTCCGGATGCTCGACACGGAGTTCGACGATGTGTCGACCAACGACGTCGACCTCTACCCCGAGGGCTATCAGGACGAGGTCGACCGCATCATCGACGACATCTACGAGCCCATCAACAACGGCGTCTACCGCAGTGGGTTCGCCGACAGCCAGTCGGCCTACGACGAGGCTGTCGAAGAACTGTTCGATGCTCTGGACCACTGGGACGCCGTGCTCGAAGACCAGCGCTTCCTCGCCGGCGACCGCCTGACTGAGGCAGACATCTGTATGTTCACGACGCTCGTTCGCTTCGACGAAGTGTATCACACCCACTTCATGTGCAACCACAAGCTCATCCGCGAGTACGACAACCTCTGGCCGTACCTCCGGGACCTCTACCAGCTTCCCGGCGTCGCCGAGACGGTCGATATGGACCACATCACGGAACACTACTACACCACGCACCCCGACGTGAGCCCGAAGCGTATCGTTCCGATGGGTCCCGACCCCGACTTCGAGGCCGACCACCACCGGGACGAACTGCCGGGCGACCTCCCCGAGACGCTGTTCCCGACAGCGTAACCGGGTGGTATCGCTGTCAGATATCGAACGCTGAGTCGACACTGCTCCTTTTATATACCCAGTTCCCACCTGTGGCCAATGAGTCGGGTAGATGGGCGAAGTCGGGCCGTGAGCCCAGTCATCGGGGTAGTTATTCTCGTCGGAATTGCCGCAATTCTCGCTGCCACCATCGGTGTGTTCGCGCTCGGCTTCAGCGAGCAACGACCCACACAGGCACCGCAGGTCGCAATCGTGGCCGACTACAGCGAGCGAACCACCGGCAACGGAGAGTACCTGAACCTCAGCTTCAAAAGCGGTGAAACCGTCTACAGGGACAACCTCACCGTTGTCGTCTCCGGTGCCAAGCGAGCTGACGGCAGCGACGTGACACTGGACACCGACCCGATACAACAGGCCTCGACGCGGATTACGTCGGGGACGAAAATTACGATACATCAGGGGCAGTTCACCGGTAGCGGGACAGCTCTGGACCTGCGCGACGCGACGCTTCGCCTGGTCTGGAATCCTGCGGACGAACCGGAGTCGGAAACGTACGTCATTTACCGCTGGCCGGACCCGAGCCAGCGTAACTGAGCCGCTCGGCTCGCGTCGGCGGGACGGCGTCCGTTACTCCGGCTGTGAGAGCGTAACCTCGTCGGTCTCGTAGTCTTCGATGAACGACCCGGGGCCGCCCAGCGAGACAGTCCGGTCGCCGATATCGACGATCAGCGTGTGTTCGATAGGGTAGGAGTTGGTCCCCGGCTCGACGAGCCCCTGTTTCGTCTCGACGACGGTCCCCTCGATGGTGGTCGTGGTGTCGTCGTCGGCCTGTACAGCCCGCACGCCCGCGGAGACGTGGATGTCGTGGCCGGCGCGCAGGTGCAGCGTCGCCTGAAGCACGGCGTGACGGAAGTCGTGGTAGGTGGCCGGGAGCGTGGTCGGGTCGGCGACGGTTTCCTCGGTGGCCATCAGCCAGTAGTTGCCGAGGAACGACCCCGACAGCACGGGGACGAGCTGTTGCTGGACGAAGGCGATTGCGCGCTGGTCGGAGTTGGTGCGTATCACCATTTCGGTCGGTGAGACGAGGCCGAACTGGGCGTCGACGGTGAGCATTATCGGCATCGGCTGGTCCCAGGACCGGGTGACAGAGGCCAGCCCGCTCACGTCCTCGGGAACTATGCCGTCGGCGCTGCTGACGACCAGCATCACGAGGACGCCGCGGTCGACGGCCGCGGTTAGCTCTCCCGATATCTCCGGGAGGTACTGCTGGGGCACCGACAGCATAATCTCGCGCTCCGCGTTCCTGATGTACTCGGTGAGCCGCTTGATGACTGTCACCCGCGACTTGATGACGTCGAACTGCTGGGGTTCCCGCGCGCTCGCGGAGTACCGGGAGTCGAGCGCCCCGCCCATCTCTTCGAGTTGGTCGGTCAGCGCGTCGATGACTTCCTCGGGCGGCCGGGCGCGTATCGTCGTGGGCACGACGTGGTCGTTGACCTCGACGAACCCGCGGTCTTCGAGCGATTCGCTGATGCTGTAGACGTACCGTTTGGAGACGCCGGTGTCGTCGGCGATTTCGCTGGCTGTGGCCTCGCCGCTGCCGAGAATCGACAGGTACGTGTCGACTTCCTTCTCCGACAGGCCCAGTTGCCCCAGCCTATCCCTGAGAGTCGAATCGTCCATCTGTTCACATCTGGTACGGGCGGCGGATAACTGTGTTTCGGTGCTGTGTAGCCCGGAAATGCCTTGGAGCCGCCGGCGGGGGACGTACCGTCGACCGTCTCGCGCCGGCGGTCACAAGAATGAAAAACTATTACACCATATTTTATATCCCCTGCAGTGGTGTCTCTCTCCAATGACGCTCCGGACGGCACTCAACGACTTCAAGCGGACGCGGGACCGCCGCCATCAGTTCCCGGGCGAGTTCCGCTCTACGACGGGCATGTTCTCCGGACTCGACGGCCGGTTGGTGCATGTCGACAGCGATGGCTCGCTGCGGGACTACTCCTATCCGCTGTGTGGGCTCACTGGTATCGACCGCTCGCGGTTCGGCGTCGAGGCGGACTCGAAGACGTGGTTCGGGCCCAACACCGACCAGCGATATCGCGGCGACACCGGTGTTGTCGAGACAGTCCACGACTGTGGCGACTGGGCCGTCGTCCAGACGGACCGCACCATCGAGCAGGCCCACGTCACCCGGTTCGAACTCCGCGGCGACGCGCCCGAGAGGGTGTCGCTGCGGGCGTTCCTCGACTTCGCACCGGACGGGCGGGACGGCCAGCAGAGCCTCCTGATGCACGGAAACACCATCGAGGCTTACCACCGGTCCGAACACGACTTTGCCGGCGTCTCCACCGAACTCGACACCGTCCGTGGACAGATTCCCGAGCGATTCCCCGAACTCGTTGACGACGACCCGGTTTCGTTCCCTCGGGCTACCGGGGCGCGGCGGTACGAGGACACGACACTGACCGGCGGCGTCGTGCTGGCCGCGCCGTTCGTCGACGGCGGCGTCACGCTGGCGACGTTGCTGACGGACACCAACGATATCGACCGTGACGCGGCGCTATCGACTATCGACCGGCTGGTGAGCGACCACTACACCTCGGAGACGCTGCTTGAAGCGGGACAGGCACAGCGGCGATGGGTCGTACCCGCTGACACGCCGAGCCGCGAGAGCGTCGTGGCCGACCTCCGCGTCCTCTCGCTGCTATCGGCCGCAAACGGGGCTAGAATCGCCGCGCCGGACTTCGACCCGTACTACGTCACCTCTGGCGGCTATGGCTACACATGGTTCCGTGACGACGCTGAGATCTCGGCGTTCCTGCTTGAAGCCGACTCGGCGTTCGACCTCGGGCTCGATTCCTGGCACCGGCGCTCCGCCGAATTCTACTGTCGCACTCAGCAGCCGGACGGGAGCTGGCCCCACCGCGTCTGGCCCGGCGACGAGACGCTCGCGCCGGGCTGGGCGAACGCCCGACTCGAAAGCGGCTCCGACGCGGACTATCAGGCCGACCAGACCGCGAGCGTCGCTACTTTCCTCGCGACGTTCCTCCGGACCGGCGAGCCGGCAGACTCGGACCGAATCGAAGCCACACTTGGGCGCGCCGTCGAGAGCATCGACGACACACTGGGCGACGACGGCCTCCCCATCGCTTGCCAGAACGCATGGGAGAACATGCAGGGCCGGTTCACGCACACCGCTGCGACCTTCTTGCACGCCTACGCGGCCGTCGCCCGCGCGCCCGTCTGTGCCACGCTCCGGGACCACGCCCGAGCACAGGCTAAAACGATGCTGTCGGCGCTGGATGCACTCTGGACCGGTGATTGCTACGCCCTCCGCGAACACGACGGCGCAATCGATGACCGGCTGGACTCCGCGACGCTGGCCCTCCCTGCGGCCTGTCGCGTCGCCGCCAAGAGCATCGACCTGCCGGCGAAGACCCTCGACCGGCTCTGGACCCACGTCGAGACGACACTCGACGGGCTGGAACGGGACACCGGCGACATCCGCGGCCTCATCCGCTTCGAGGGCGACGACTGGCGGCGTGGCTCGCAAGACCGCGAAAAAATCTGGACCGTCTCGACGGCATGGGGCGCAAACAGCGCCGCTCAACTGGGTGCGCTTCTACGTGCTGCCGACGACAGCCGGGCGGCGGCGGCCTACGCCCGGTCCCGTGATCTGCTGGACGAGATTCTTCCCGGTGGCTCGCTCGTCCAGTCCAGCGGCTATCTCCCCGAGCAACTGTTCGACGACGGGACGCCGGACTGTGGCACGCCGCTCGGCTGGCCCCACGCGCTCCGGCTGGCAACTGTGGCCCACCTCGCTGACACCGGGGAGCTCACTGCCGAGCCGCTGAGCGTCCGCGAGTAAACTGCTGATACTGTCGGACGTAAGCCTTTCAAGAACTTCGCCACCCCGGAGTAGCGAAGATCTTCACGAAGTTACGTCCAACAGTATGAGTAACCGGGCGCCTGCGAGTAACCGTTTTAGATAGACCGGGATGCTTGACGGTGGACAACGTCGTGGATGGCCGTAGGCGGTCTATAACGAGTCGAAAACAGCGACTACGCCTGACCGTGAGTCACTGGCTATGGCCCTACTGTGGCGTTGCAACGGGCGCGTCCTCGCCGGCCGTAACTGCCTCGCCGGTCTCCGGGTCGAACAGGTGGACGGCGGATTCGTCGAACGACACACGAACTTGCTCGCCGATGGCCGGCTCCACGTCGGTGCTCACTCTGGCGATGAAATCCGGTGCACTGTCGCCCTCGAACCCGGTTTTCGATCCGCCCAGATCGAGATAGAGGTAATTGTCGCTGCCGATGGGTTCGAGCACGTCGACTGTCGCCGGGACGGCATTCTGTTCGCCACCACTGCTGACCGAAACGTGTTCCGGTCGGACACCCAGCACGTACGACCCGCGCTGGATATCTCCGAACGAACCGGCACGGCCGCCCGTGAGGTCATACGCGAACTCATTGTTCACGCCGGTGAGGCGCACGCCGTCGCCGACTGGCTCCGCGGTCACGTCGAGGAAATTCATCGAGGGTGAGCCGACGAAGCCGCCGACGAACTGGTTCGTCGGGTTCTCGTACACCGTCTTTGGCTGGCCGGCCTGCTGGAGTTTTCCGTCGTTGAGGATGACGATGCGGTCGCCCATCGTCATAGCTTCCTCCTGGTCGTGGGTGACGTAGACGGCCGTGATTCCGAGTTCTTCTTGCAGGCGCTGTATCTCCGTCCGCATCGTCGTCCGGAGCTTCGCGTCGAGGTTGCTGAGCGGCTCGTCGAAGAGGAACACGTCCGGCTCCCGGACGATAGCGCGCCCGAGCGCGACTCGCTGCTTCTGTCCGCCGGAGAGCTGGTCCGGCGTGTCATCAAGCAGGTCGCCGATGCCCATCATCTCGGCCGTCTCAGTGACTCGCTCCTGCCGTTCCGCTTTTGAGAGGTCCGTACTCATCCGAAGACCGAACGCCATGTTCTGCCGGATGGACTTGTGCGGGTACAGCGCGTAGTTCTGAAACACCATCGCCACGTCGCGCTTGCGGGCGTGGACATCCGTCACGTCCTCGTCGCCGATGCGGATACGGCCGCTCGTCGGTCGTTCGAGGCCGGCAATCATCCGCAGTGTCGTCGACTTCCCACACCCCGAGGGGCCGACGACCGTTACGAACTCTCCATCGTTGATGGACAGGTCGATGTCGTCGACCGCCACGATGGAGCCACCGTCGAACTCCTTGCGGAGACCGTCTAGTTCGAGACTCGCCATTACACAGAGTCTCACACCCATCGCTAATAAGTTTGATGGGATTTTTCATAGAAGTTCTAGCGGGCCGATGCGGGTGTGGGACCGGCCGCTGTCAGCGGCCGCTCGCCGCCGGTAACACGACGATATCTTCGACCGCAACCGTTCCGTCGCTACCGACCGGATTACCGCTGAGAAGGTCAGTGTCCCCAACTGCACTGTCCAGTGAGACACTCACCGTGCCGTCGCCGAAGTGCAGAACGACTATCAGCGTCTCGTCGCCGTCGGTGCGCTCGTACGCGACGACTCTGTCCGAATCGCCCGTTTCGACGGTGTGGGACACCGGATACACCCCGGGCGCGCGGAGTGCGGCGTGGTCCGATCGCAGCGCTACCAGTCGCCGGTGGAAGTCGGTCAGCGCGTTGTCGCCGTCATGCCAGCGCATCGTCCCGCGCTGTTGTTCGACGCCCCGTTCCTGTCCGGCGTATATCATCGGCGTTCCGGGGAGCGTAAACGTAGCCCCGACAGCCGCCCGTAGCGACGCACCCCCGCACTCGTCGATGTAGCGGTCCTCGTCGTGGTTATCGACGTATCGCATGTGGCCGGCGCGGTCGGGGTAGCCGTGCTCGACAGTCGCGTCAAGCGCTTCGAACAGTGCTGACGCCGGTTCGTCGCCGGTTCCGATGTCGCGGAGCGTGTCGAACAGGTCTGTGTCGTAGTGGACGTCGAACTCGTTTTCGGCGAAGGCGGCGTCACGCGGGACCGTCTCGTCGAGCAGCAGGAACCCGGGGTCGTCGGCTTTCACCCGCTCCCGGGCCTCCTTCCAGAACCCGTGTGGTACGCCCCAGGCCACGTCACAGCGGAACCCATCGACCACGTCGCGCCATTCGTCTACCACGTCGAGCATCCAGCGCCGGACGGAAAGCGAGTCGTAGTTGAGGTTCGGAATCCGCGTCCAGTTGAAGTAGTAGCCCGGGGCATCCTCCCCCGCCCAATCGACGTCGGAGACGTCCTGTGACGCCGGGATTCGCTCGTAGTAATCGGCGTACTCGGGGACGCCGGCCCGGTGGAGCTGGAAGGCCGGGTGGTCCCGCGAGCTGTGGTTGATTACCAGGTCGAAGACGACTCGGATTCCTGCGTCGTGGAGTCGGTCGACCAGCGATTCGAATTCCTCGCGCGTCCCCAGATCCGCGGCAGTGTCGAAGAAGTCCGTGATGTGGTAGCCGTGCCGGGTCGGACTCGCCTGGACGGGCGTGAGCCACACCACGTCGACGCCCAGTGACTCGATATAGGGGACTCGGCGTTCGATGGCCTCGAAGGTGGTGTCGACGGTTTCGCCGGCGAACGACCGGACGAATATCTCGTAGATGGTGGCGTCGCTGGCCCAAGACGGTGGGTCTGCCGGTCGCGAGACGGAACCCGTCTTGCCTGTGCCCGTCTCCCCGCTTTCCCTGCCGCATTCCACGACCAGCGTATCCGCGACGCTGTGGCGCTCGGCGACGGCAACCGCGTGAATGCGGGCCGTTCCGGGTAGTGCTTCCCGTGGAACCCGGAGTTCGTCGCCGTCGATGAGCACAGCCGACTCTTCCAGCGCGTCTCGGCCGTCGAGATAGAACTCGACTTCCGGTTCGCTCCCCGACGGAGCCGCGTGGGCGTCCGCCGAGACGACGAGGTCGCCGTCTGCTGTCGTACCGGTGAGTTCGACCCGCGGTCGGCCGGGACCGTCGACAGTGACCTCGTCGGTCGCGGTCGACTCGAAGGAGCCGTCGAAGCTGAAGATGGCGTGGTGGGTTCCCGGCGGCAGGTCTGTCTCGATGACCCACTCGTCGCCCTCGCGCTCAGCCCAGTGTGTCCCCATCGTGAAATCGTTGAATTTCCCGATGACGATGGCACGGTCGGCAACAGCGAGGGCATCGGTGTCGTCGTCGTGCTCGAAGTCCTCTTGCGTGACGCTGAACTGTGCTGTCTCGGTGACGCCCGGGAACGCCCGGACGACCTGCTCGTGTGTCCCGTCAGGGGCGGTTAGCTCGGCCCGGTAGGCGCCCGGAGCGTCTGGTTCGAGGTGACAGACCGGACCGTCGCCGAGCGTCGCCGTACTTGCCGCTGGCCGCTCGACTAACTGCCACTCGGCAGTCATGTCGGGGTCGGGCTGGCGCGGTGCCAGTTCGACCGATTCGCCGACGGTGACAAACCGCGGCGGACCTGGGTGATGCATACGCCTACGGTGCGGGGTTGGTGCCGTGAGTGTTACGCTTCCAGTTGAATTTGAGAATGACTATTACCTCATTTATCGGCCAACGTTCGACTTCGTTGAACCGACACACAGCGGGGCTATCACAGGTCGGTCCCCGGAATCTATCATCATTGTCTCCTTCGATTTCCGAATGATTTAAGTTGTGAAGGACTATTTCATCCCATATCTATCAATGACAATGGAACGACGGGCGGTGCTCAAACGAATCGGCGGTATCGGGGCGGCTGCAGCCTTGGCTGGCTGTAGCGTGCAAGAGCAGGGAAGCGGCGGCTCGGACGGGGGAACGGCAACCGGCGACGGTTCGGGCGATGGGTCCGGCGGCGGGAGTCAGCAGTCCGGCGGGACCGCGACGGCGTGGTACCAGCTGCAGGATTCGGAGATTCCTGCACGCAAGGCCGCGATGCAGGCCTTCGAGAGCGAGACGGAGTTCGGCGTCGAGGGGTCGGATATCTCCAACATGGAGAAGAAGACCACAAGCGCGATTCCGGCCGGCCAGGGGCCGGAGATCTTCGAGTGGGCACACGACTGGGTCGGCGACTACTACCAGCGGGAGTTTGTCGTCGACCAGTCCGACGCACTCTCCGTGAGCTTAGACCAGTTCACGGATGCTGCCGCCTCGGCCGTCCAGTTCGACGACGCCGTCGTCGGCCTCCCGCACTCGGCGGAGACGGTGACGCTCATCTACAACGCAGATATCGTCGACGAACCGCCTGAGACTATCGACGACATGGTGGCGGCAATGGAGGCCTACCACGACCCGAGCAGCAGCCAGTATGGGCTCGCCGCGCCGTTTGACCCGTACTTCACCAGCGGGTGGATACAGGCCTTTGGCGGCTACTACTTCGACCCGGAGCAGGACCCGGCGCTCGGGCTGGATGCCGACGAAGCCATCGAAGGGCTCCAGTTCGCGCTCGATACTCTCCGTCCGTACATGCCCGACGACCCGAACTACGAACCGCAGGCCGCGACGTTCTCGGAGGGCAACGCCGCCTTCGCGGTCAACGGGCCGTGGTACCTGGCGACACTGAACCAGAGCGACCTGAACTACGAGGTGGCGACGTTCCCTGAAATCGACGGCGGCGAGGTGACGCCGTACACCGGCATCTCGATGTGGTACTTCGCGGACGCGATGAACGAGGGCGGAGCCGCCGCCACGGCCGCCCGGAACTTCGTCGAGTGGTTCGCCACCAACGAGGATCACGCCACGCGACTCGCTGAAGAGCAGGGCGCGATTCCGGTGCTCGACAGCCTCGTCGGCAGCGACGAACTCCCGGACCACGTCCAGACGTACTCACAGACCGTCAGCCAGGGCGTCCCGATGCCGACCGACCCGCGCATGAACAAGGTGTGGTCGCCACTGGAGAACGCCCTCATCGAGGCGTTCAACGGCGATTCGAGCGCCAAAGACGCGCTGACGACCGCCGCCGAGGAAATCCGCAGCAACTGGGAGTGAGCACTGACCCATGAGTACCGTTTCACGAGCGGCGGACCGCATTGAGTCGGTCCCGTTTCTGACGCGAGACGACGCGTCGTTACTGCTAGTGCTTCCGGGACTGTTCGTCTTCTCGGCGTTCATGCTGTTCCCGGTCCTCTACCTGCTGGGGATCTCCTTTACCAACGCCGAACCGGCGAACCTGTTCGCTGGTGAGGGCATTGTCGCCGTGCTCACGTTCGGTGACGCGCTGTTCGTCGGCCTAGAGAACTACGCCGACGTATTGACCGACGGCCAGTTCTGGAACTCCTTCGGGGTCACCTGGCTGTTCGTCGCCACGAGCGTCACGCTCAAAATCGGGGCGAGCCTGGCTATCGCGCTTATTGTAACAAGCGACCTCGTCCGCGGCAAACGCGTCCTGCGCTCGCTCATCATCTTCCCGATGGGGCTGCCGCCGATCTTCACCATCACGGTGTGGCGCGGCATCTTTAGCTCCGCCGAGTTCGGGCTGATGAACCAACTGCTGACCGCGTTCGGAGTGAGTTCAGTCGCGTGGCTTTCGGGCCGCTGGACCGCCTTCGTCGCGTACAACGTCACGGAGGCGTGGCTGGCGTACCCGTTCATGGTCATCATCACTGTCAGCGCGCTGCAGGACGTGCCCGAAGAGCTCCACGAGGCGGCCGTCGTCGACGGTGCGGGCTTTCTCGCACGCTTTGCCCACATCACCCTCCCGTCGATCAAACGACCGGTCCTGTTCGCGTCGATTCTGACCTCGGCGGCGTCGTTCCAGCAGTTCCTCATCCCGTTCGTGTTTAACCAGGGCGGCCCAGCACGGGCGAACGAACTCATCGTCGTCTACGGCTATCGCGAGGCGCTGTCGTTCCAGCAGTACGGCCGTGGTGCGGCTATCAGCATCATCGCGCTCGTGTTCATCGGCGCGTTCATGTGGCTCAACGTCAAGAAAGGCAAGCTCGCCGACGGGGTGAACGACTGATGTTGCTCGGCGCAATTGCACGGAAACTCAGTGACGACATCAAGACGTTCGCGACGATGCCCGTGCGGACGGTCCGAAAGTGGTCTTATACCGTGCAGGCGGTCCGTCGGGGCGAGCTGCCCGCTTCGGAGGTCCTGAAGGTAATCCTCTCGACTATCGGGGCGACGCTGGTGGTGCTGGCACTCCTCTTTCCCATCTACTGGATTCTGATGGCGGCCCTCTCCGGCTCCGGGAGCTCACTGTACACCTCAGAGAGCTTCTCGCTGTTTCCCTCTAACCCAACGGTCAAACCGTTCATCTGGGTTATCGGCGACCTCGTCGTGCCGTCGTACTCAATCTCCGCTGCCATCCCGTTCACCGATCTCGCCTTCGTGTTCCAAACGCCGGGGATCGAAATTCTGGACGCCTCCGACTACGGTGTCGACCGCCCGTCGGAGTTCAAGCGCTTCCTCTGGAACAGTCTCATGGTGGCGATTCCGACCGTCCTCATCGCAATGTCGCTCATCGTTCCGGCGGCCTATGCTCTCTCCCGCCGTGAGTTCCTCTTCCGTCGGAAAGTTCTGTTTCTCTATGTCCTGATGACGCAAGTCGGGGGCGGCCTCGGTGTCGCTCTGCTCATCGGAATGTATGCGCTGTACGTTCAGTTCGGTATCAACGACAGCAAACTCGCCCTTGCGGTGTACTACGCGGCGACCGCCGTGCCGTTCAACACGTGGCTGCTGAAGACCTACATGGACGGCATTCCCGTCTCCTACGAGGAGGCGGCCGTCGTCGATGGTGCGCCGCCGTGGCGGGTCGTCACGGAGGTCATCATCCCGATGTCGACGGCCGGGCTGGCGACGGTGTTCATCTTCGTCTTCCTCACCGGCTGGACGGAGTTCGTCGTCGCCCAGACGCTACTCGGGACAGAGAACTACACGCTGCCGGTCGGCCTGTACGCCATGGTCGACGAGTACTCCATCCCGTGGGCGCGCTTCTCCGCGTTCGCGCTCACCTTCGCCTCGCCGATCATGCTGGCGTATCTGTTCGCCCAGCGCTACATCGAGGGTGGCCTCTCCTTCAGCGGGATGGAAGGCTAAGCCGGCGCGACGCCCGCCGTCATCCAGCAGCCCTCGTAGGGAGCATCACTCTGCTTTTCGACCGTCCACTGGTAGCTCGTCGTCGTCCCGTTCCCATCGACGACCGTCACTGGTTGTGACGCGGTATCGCCGTCGCGGTCGAGCGGCCCGTACCGCACCCCCGTCGCATTCAGGAGCGGCTCGAACCCGCTCTCGATAGTCCGGACGAAGTTCGAGTACGGTCCCGTCAGGTCCCGGTTCGATGGGGACGCGAACTGCCAGGTGGTGTTGATGCCCTCGTTCGTCGCCGGGTCGTTGTTCTGCAGCGCCAGCACCTGAATGTGGATGACAAGTCCCGGCGGCCGCTCACAGTTCGGTCGCAGTCCGAGGACCCGCGGCTGTGTCACAACCGACCTGTTGGCGTCGACGGAGACGTTCCCCCAGTACTCGCCCGTCGTCCCCGTCGCTTCCGGCTCGTCCGTCGGCACGGCGGCGGGCGTTATCGTCGCTTCCGACCCTGCCGAGTCACCACCACCGAAAAACGCCCCACAGCCCGCCAGTGAGACGAGGACAGCGAGCGCGACGAGCGCCAGCGGCCGAACGGTTGTCATACCCCTGTATTGGGGTGGAGCCCCTTCGGTGTTCTGTCACTGTGTCCGTTCGCTGCTTCCCAGTCGACACCGTCAGCTGAGTCGGTCCTCGACCGCCTCGATGTCGCTCGGTTCGTTGACGTTGTGACACCACCCCTCCAGTTCGACCGCCTCGACGCGATGACCGGCACTCAGCAACAGGTCGATTGCGTCGGGGAGTTCGTACTCGCCCCGTTCGGAGGGGCATGTCAGCGCACAGGCGTGACCAATGGCCGGCTCGAACACAAAAAAGCCTCGCGTGACCAGCGTCGACGGCGGGTCCGACGGCTTCTCGACGAGGCCGGTCACCCGTCCCGCCTCGTCTGTCGTGACGACGCCGGTCGACCTTGCCTCTGCCCGCGACACGGCCTCGACCAGTAGCGTGGCACTGGCGTCGCTGCTGCGGTGGCGGTCGAGCGCGTCGCCGACGTTCGCTCGACAGATGTTGTCGCCGTTCAGCATGACGAAGGTCCCGTCGACGGCTGAGTTGGCCTGTTCGAGCGCGTGAGCCAGTCCCAACTGCTCGTCTTGCCGGACGTACGCTATCGGCGTGTCCCGGTACTGGTCGCCGTAGTAGGATACGATGTCGTCACCGCGGTATCCGACGACGACCACGAATCGGTCAACGCCGACCGACAGCAGCGTCTCGAAGCAGTGTGTCAGTAGCGGCTTTTCGGCCACCTCGACCAGCCCCTTTGGCTTATCGGCGGTGAGCGGTCGCAGCCGCGTCCCTTCGCCGGCAGCGAGTACGACGCCATCCATATCCTGCCGCACGCTCGGGCCGGCTAAATGCCTGTGGGCGAGCGGGCTTTGTCCGTGGCTCGCAAAGATTCTGCATGGCTGCGGAGTGTGACACCTGCGGCCGGTCGGTCAGCGTCGACGAGGCGATCCGCCGGGAGACGTTTGGCGACCTCGACAGCGACCGCTGGCAGACGCTGTGCTGTCCGGACTGTGGTGCGCGGCTCCGGACGATATTCGTCCGGCCGGACTAGCGGGGAAAGAGACAGGTGCCAGCAGTGTGTGACTCTGAGGCATGGAAGACGAAGCGTGGCGCTCGGTCGACATCATCCGGGACAACGACGGCGTGCCCCACGTCCTCCAGCAGAAGCTGCTGGTGTTCACAAGCGGCGTCTCCGAGGAGTCAGCCGGCTACACGAAGCCGGCGATGGAACACCGGCTGGTGCCGTTGCAAGACCTCACGAAGTTCGGGCGCTCGTAACGACTCGGTGGTGGAAGCAGCGCCTCAGCTGATGACTTGAGCGCTGGACCGGTTGGACAGCGAACACCTCGGGATACACTTTTGCGCCCGTCGGAACGAGTACAGGTAATGGCGGAATCGCTGTACGTCGGTGTCGACCGGAGCGACGACTCCTGGGTTGCTGTCGCGTTCACTGGCGACGGCTTCGACCACGCGTCTGTGTTCGACAGCATCGGTGCGTGCTGGTCAGCCTACGACGAGCGCGCACGCCGGATTCTGGTCGGGGTGCCGATTGGACTCGTCGAGTCCGGCGAGCCGGAACGCCGGTGTGACGAACTCGCCCGGTCAGTCCTCGGTGCCCGCAGTCCGGCTATCCACACACCGCCGGTACGGGAAGCGACGCGAAAACAGCGCTACTCGACGGCCAATCGCGTCCACAAGCGCAAGACCGGGCACGACCTCTCCGAGCGAGCGTTCGAACGCAGCGACAGCCTCGCCCGGGTCGACGAACTCCTGCAGGAACTCCCCGAGGCCGCCGCCGCTATCCGGGCGTCCCACCCAGAAGTCTGTTTCCGGGCCTTTGCCGGTGAGCCGCTTCGCTACTCGAAGCACACTGCTGGGGGATACGCCGAGCGAATGCGGATACTCGCACATTACGACCGTGACGCTGCCCCGACAGTCCAGAAGGCCGCCGAAGCGACTGGCGGCACGGCAGTGGCCATCGACGACGTGCTGGACGCGGTCGTCCTCGCGTACACGGCCGTCCCGGGTGACGGAGAGCTACACACGCTTCCACCCGAACCGCCGCGAGACGCGGCGGGACTGCTGATGGAGGTCGTTTATCGGGCGGCGTCGCCACTGCTCACGTAGTGGCGTGTCCCGGCGAGTACCGTCGCTCGCCGTGAGTTATGTGCGTGCCAGCGAACTGTCGTGTACGCTATGGTACACCGCGACCGCTGACAAGTGATTATAGTGCTAGACTGTAGACAGAAGCCGTCTTACAGTCGCGTGAGGTTGGTCGCACGCGGACCCTTGTCCGCCTGCTCGATGTCGAACTCGACTTCCTGCCCCTCTTCGAGGTCAGGGCCGCCGACGTCTTCCATGTGGAAGAAGACGTCTTCGTCCGCATCGTCGGTTTCGATGAAGCCGTAACCACCAGTGTCGTTGAAGAAGTCGACAGTGCCTTCCGCCATTGTTAGAGCCGTGTGACGTTGTTGGCGCGCGGACCCTTGTCCGCCTGCTCGATGTCAAATTCGAGCTCTTGTCCTTCCTCGAGGTCCGGGCCGCCGATGTCTTCCATGTGGAAGAAGACGTCTTCGTCCGCGTCCTCAGTGTCGATGAAACCGTAACCGCCAGTGTCGTTGAAGAAATCAACCGTTCCTTTCGCCATTGCAACCAAAGAGATGCCAGCACCACGGATAACAGTGTCGGTACGATGCTCTGGTGGGAAACAGAGATATCCGGTCGCAGTCTTGCGATTATGGAGTGTGTAATACTGTCATGCCACATACGCCGACTGATTTCCTGCTGGCTGTAGAGGCTGCGGTGTCGCGTTCGGTCTTACTAGCTCACTAACCGAATGGAATTAGCCATTCGAGCACAAGCCGTAACTATGTTCCGTGGTGTCCGGGCCCGCCTTGCGCCGTGGCTGCTCGCCGGCTTCGGTCTCGCTCTCACAGGGGTGGCCGTCGTCTGGCACCTCGGTATCGAGACACAGCGAATCGGACAGATCGGCGGCCCCGCACTCGCCCTGGGCCTTGACGGGCTATTGCCGCTGGTGCTGGTGTATGGCAGCTATCGCCTCGTCTCGTCGTCGACACCGGGTGAGCAGATCTGGACCGTTTTCGTCTGGAGTGTCGTTAGCAGTCTCGCAGTCGGGACTGTCATCGGCTTGAGCGTTTTCATCCGCATGATAGAGGGCCGAACAATCGCCGAACCGGTGTTCGTCACCCTGTTGGCGATAGAGACGGGCGCTATCATGGGCCTCGTCGCAGGTGCGCTCGCGGTTCGAGCCCGGGAGGATGCCCGCCGTGCGACCCGCACCAGCAACACGCTATCGTTCGTTAACGACCTGTTTCGACACGATATCGCGAACGGGCTGGTCGTTATCGACGGCCGGGCGACAATCATCCAGCGTAACGCTGACTCCAAGGTCGTACAGACGGCAGCGGACGCGATTTACGAGCAGGTAACTGAACTCGACAGCCTGGTTAACAATGCTGGTGCTATCGCGGAAACGCTTGGTACCGACCCGTCCTTCGAACCGACTGACATCGTAGAGATCGCCGAGACGGTGATACAGCGCATCGAGCAAACACACACCATCGCTATTGACCTTCAGGCTCCGGACAGCGCAGTGGTCTGCGCCAACGAAGCCGCCCGCCCGGTTCTCCGGAATCTCCTGGAAAACGCCGTCGAACACGGGACGCCGGCAGCCGAACTCTCCGCAGAGGGGACCGCTATGGACGGGGCAGCGCTGCAGGACGAGCCACAGCGGGCGGAGACGGCCCAGCAGACTGGCAGCGGACACAATCACCCGTCGGTGTTCGTCGCGATCCGCGAAGCCGACGATGTCGTCGAGATCCACGTTGTCGATGACGGGCCAGGGATTCCCCGCGACCAGCGAGACAGCGTTTTCGATCCGCGGGTGGGCGACACGCACGGCGGCGGACTCCATCTCGTCGAGACGCTCGTTACGAGCTTTGGCGGCGACATCTACCTCGCCGACGCCGCCAATAGAGCCGTCCTCGACACCGATCTCGACGGCGCGCATTTCATCGTCGAACTCCCGCGGGCATGACACCCATCCGCACGACCGACGTTTCTTGATTGTGGGCGGCACAGTGAGGCGTATGTTCTCCCGCTTGCGCGCACAGGGCCCGACTGTGCTCATCCCGCTCGCGTGGCTGCTTGTGGGGTTGGCACATCTTGATGTGGTCACCGACCGAACAGTTCTAGTCTTTCACGTCGTCGCCGCCGTCCTCATCGCTGCTTTTGCCGCCCTCTCGTGGGACGAGATGGTGACTGGCGTCCTCCGGATCTGGCGCGACATTCTCCTCGTCGGGCTCTTACTCACTGTCGGTGGTATCGTCGGCTTGCTCCACTCTCCGCTTCGGGTCCCGTTCCTGACGACGACACTGCTGGGGTGGATGGTCGTTCCGGGCGTCGGCCTCTACTACACCGGGAAGCGGGTTCCGGCAGGCCAGCGGATGTACATGGCCGGCGCAGTGCTGAGTATTCTCGGTGCGGCGGTCTATGCCGCCGCGTTGTTCCCGGCGGCGGAAACTGCACTGCTCGCCGGCATTGGGCTCGCGCTGGTCGGCCAGACGGTCGGCATCGTTCAGGCAGTTCGCCAGCCCGACGACTCGTCAGGCTAGGGCTGCGTCGAGCTTCTCGACTGGATGCGGCGGTTCGCCGTCACTCTCGTCCCAGTCGTCCAGTTGCGTGCGACAGGACGCACCGGGCGCGACGACGGTGTCGCCGCGACTATTGCCTATCTGGTCGAACAGGATGGAGCCGATAGCTTTGCTCATCGAGAAGTGCTCGGTCTCGTAGCCGAAGGAGCCGGCCATGCCACAGCAGCCCGAATCCAGCGGGTCGACGTCGTAGCCGGCCCGCCGGAGGACGCCGACGGCGTGGTGGTCCTTCTTCGTCGCCTTCTGGTGACAGTGGCCGTGGTAGGTCAGCGTCTCGCGGCCGGCATCCCAGTCAGCGCTCTCGTCCAGCCGGAAGGTGTCGAGGTACTCACAGACGCCGTAGGCGTTGGCCGCAAGCGTCTCTACGTCTTCACCGGAAAGCAGGTCCAGATAGTCCGACTGGAACATCACGGCGTCGCTTGGTTCGACCAGCACCACGTCCCAGCCTTCCTCGACTGCGGGAACGAGTGCGTCGACGTTATCTCGCGCAGTCGCCCGGGACTGGTCGAGAAATCCCTTCGAGTGGGCCGGTCGCCCGCTGTCGGTTCGATTGGCGAGTCGAACGTGGACGCCCGCGGCTTCGAGCACGCGTACGGCGGCTTTCCCGACTTCGGGGTGGCTGTAGTTCGTGTACGTGTCGGGGAACAGCAACGCTTGCCGCTCGGCGTCCTCGGCCGGGACTTGCGGACCGCGTTCGTCGAACCAGTCCCGTAGCGTCGTCCGCTGGAAGCTCGGCAGTGTGCGGTCCGGGGCAATGCCGACCGCCTTCTCCAGCACCGTTCGAGCGCCCGGAACTTTGGTTGCGAGGTTCGACAGCGGCGCGAAGGTGCTCCCGAGACCGGCCAGCGCGTCGACGTTGGCGAACACCTTGTCCCGCAGGCTGGAGCCGTGTTCCTGGTGGTACGCGTGGGTCACTTCGGCCTTGAGCTTCGCCATGTCGACCTCGCTCGGGCAGTCCTTCGCACATCCCTTGCAGCCGATACAGAGGTCGAGCACCTCGTGCATGAACTCCTCATCGGTGGGATCGTCCGGCAGGTCGCCGCTCATCGCTTGCCGGAGCATGTTCGCCCGGCCGCGGGTCGTCGTCATCTCCTCCTCGGATGCGCGGTAGGTCGGGCACATCACGCCGCCGGTGGTCTCCTGCGGGCCACGACAGCCGCCACAGCCGTGGCAGAGCTCGACCATCCCCTGCATCCCGTTATCGTTGTCCCACTCCAGCGCGGGGTCGAAGCCGGCGTCAAACTCGTACTCAGGGTCGAATCGGAGATTTTCGGTCATGTCGACTGTGCGCGCCCGCTCGGGCATTGAACCGGACTCGACCGCGGCGCTGTCGACGCCGACGACCTGCCCGGGGTTGAGCAGCCAGTCGGGGTCGAACGCCGATTTGAGTTTCTGGAACGTCTCCCAGAGACCCGCCCCGTAGAGTTTCTCGTTCCATTGCGTGCGGGCGCGGCCGTCGCCGTGTTCGCCCGAGACGCTCCCGCCGTATTTGACGACGAGGTCGGTCACCGCGTCGGCGATAGACTCCATCGTCTCGACGCCCTCGACCGTCTTGGTGTTGATAAGCGGGCGGATGTGGAGCACGCCGGGGCCGGCGTGGGCGTAGAAGGAGGCGAAGGTGTCGTGCTCCTCCAGAATCTTTTGGAAGTCAGCGACGTACTCCGGGAGGTTCGCCGGCGGGATGGCGGTGTCTTCGATGAACGAGCCGTGTTTCTCGTCGGTCGTCCGCGAGAGCAGGATGGGGAGGCCGGATTTACGCATCTTCCAGAACTTCTCGCGTTTCGCCTCGTCGTGGGCCTCCATAGCGTCGAAGGCCCGAATCGGCGCGTCAACGACGGTCCGCCCCTCTGTCGGTTCGGCGACCGAATCGACGCCCTCGGTTCGGTCCGCCAGCAGGTCGGCGACCTTCCGCCGGCCGCTCTCCTCGTCGTCGGCGTAGAACTCCACGATGAGGACCGCCCGGGTCCCGTCGGGCAACATGCCAACCACGTCCTCGAACTCGGCGGTGTCCCGTGCCAGGTCGATGAGCACGTCGTCGAGCACCTCGACGGCCGCCGGGTCGTGTTCGAGGATGTCCGCGATATCCTCCATCGCCTCGATGAGCCCCTCGTAGGCGAGCAGGGCCATCGACTTGGTCTCGGGAATCGGCTCCAGGGACACCTCGGCCTCGGTGACGATGGCCAGCGTCCCCTCGCTGCCGGCCAGCAGCGACGCGACGTTGATGGTCCCGTCCTGCGCATCCTCCAGAACCCAGTCGAGATTGTACCCCGAGACGTTGCGCTTCAGGTCCGGGTAGTGACTCTCGATTTCCTCGCCCTCTTCGGTGAGTATCCGCTCGATTTCGGCGTAGATTCGCTCTTCGAGGTCACCGTCGGGGTCCGCCCAGTCGCGCAGTTCCTCACGAGTGATCTCACCGAAGGTGGTGACGGTGCCGTCCGCGAGAACGACCTCGCATTCCTCGATGTAGGCGTCCGTCTTGCCGTACTGCAGGGAGTGGGCCCCAGTGGAGTTGTTCCCGATAGCGCCACCGAGGACGCTCTTGTCACCCCACGCGGGGTCCGGCGCGAACTTCAGCCCGTGCTCGGCCAGTTCGCCGTTCAAGTCACCGAGCTTGATGCCTGGCTGGGCCCGCGCTCGCCGGTCGGACGGCCGGGCTTCGACGAGGTCGTTCATGTACCGCGAGAAATCCAGCACGACGGCTTCGTTGACGGTCTGGCCGGCGAGACTTGTCCCACCACCGCGGGGTAGGACCGGTATCTCACGCTGGGCGCAGTAGGACATGACGACCGCCACGTCCTCGGTCGACCGCGGGTAGACGACGCCGATTGGTAGTACCTCATAGAGGCTGGCGTCGGTCGCATACAACTGCCGCGAGTACTCGTCGAACCGGACCTCGCCGTCGATGCGCGCTTGCAGGTCGTCGACGAGCCCCGACCGGGCGACGCTGTCGTTCTGATAGTCGTAGTTCGATACCTCGTCGGCCGACGGGTCTGTTCGGGTGCCGGAATCGGTTGCCATGGTGTGTTTCGTGTCCAGTCGCCCGGCCACCGACGGACCGGGCACTCGGCGGTTATCTATGGCTGTTCTAGCTGTACGCCTGTCAAAACAGTTCCGCTACGGTATCCCATCACGCACTTTCGATCCGGCTGTCTGCCGTCCGGCGTCCCGCGTTCGACTGTCCGACCGTGATAGCACGTGTTACGCAACTGTTACTATCTGTACTAGCGTATATACGGTGATTATGACACACAGCAACGACCCGTTCGAGACGATGCTCCGACTCTTCGCCCAGACGCGACAGACAATGCTGGAGGACAGTCCGAGCCGCTTGATGGACACCAGTTCGCGCCGCCGGATGGACGACAGTCCGGTGCCCCGCGCCGACCGACCAGCCACGGCTGCACGCCGAGACCGCCACCACAGCCACGGCATCGACACGAACCTCCACGTCGACGAGACCGACGACGGATACGCCGTGATGGTCGACCTCCCGGGCTTCGAGCGAGACGAACTCGTCGTTCGCTTCGTGGACGGCGTCCTCAGCATTCAGGGTGAAACCGCGGTCACAGAGGACACCGATGGCGGCGCTCGCCGACACAGCCGCCGGGTTGCCGAACACGTCACCGTTCCCGAGCCGGTCGTGGACGAGGACATCACCGCCACCTACCACAACGGGGTCCTCGAAATAACGCTGCCGCGCGCGGACGACGCTGATGATTCGCGTCGAATCGATATCGAATAGGGTTCGCAGCCGTCTTTTATCAGGCTATTAATCTGTTATCATCAGCTGCTTACTTCCGGTATAAACGTCCTTATCCTCTCTATAGTCTCGTAGCGCCGCCGTCGACTGTACGTCGTGAGGCCGTAACATGTCCGAAGCGACCTGGGACGTTCAGGACGGCGCTATCGTCGAGCGGCCGCGAAACGTCCGGAAACACCCGCTGTTGCACCGAATCTACGAGCGACACGACGCCCTGATCGCCGAGCAGCTTCCGGTCGGCCGAACCCTCGAAATCGCGTTCGGCCAGCATATGCACCCCCGGGCCGATGTCGGACTCGAAGGCTGGCCGTCCAATGTCGACACCGTTCCCCAGCCGGCGCTGGCCGGCGACGCCCGGGCGCTCCCGTTCGCCGACAACTCCTTCGCTGCCGTCGTCGGTCGCCGGTTCCTCCATCACGTTCCGCCCGCGGACCGCCCCGAAATCCTTCAGGAAACCGCTCGTGTGCTCCGCCCCGGCGGCCGCGTGGTCCTGTTGGAAGGAACGCCGGGGCTGTACCGGAAACTCACCAAGGATGCCGCGTTCCGACTGGGCCTGCTGGAGGAAGACACAGATATCTACGGCCACCTCTCGGCGGACGCCGTCATCGACCTCGTCTCCGGCCCGTTCGACGTCGTCGAGAAACAGACGCTCGGCTCGCCGCTGATGCTCGCGAGTATCTCCGAGTCGGACGCGTCGGCGCGGCTCCTCGACTTCTACGAACGGACGCAGTTCGTCAAATGGTGGACGTTCGTGGTGGGCGAGCGTCCCGAGTCTGTGGCCTGACTACAGGTCGACAATCACGCGTAGTTCGCTGTCGGTTATCGTCCCGATGGCGTCGGCCGCGACCTCGATGTCGTCCTCGTCGGCGTCACCGAACCCGAGTCCCTGCACCCAAGCCTCGGTGAGGTCCGGGTCCGGTTCGACGTACGCGACCTGTTCTTTCGGGTCAACTTCTGTCACAATGCCGATCTGTTCTCCCTGAGCGTCCATGAGGAACTTCCCCTCGTCTTCTGTCGATAATACTGCCATTCCGACTGACACCACTGACTGTACCAAGTAATAAACGTCGGTCACGCCGACGCCGACCCCCGATGTTTCTGTCGCCTGCCGTCGACTTGCATCCACTCTCGCTCGCTAGTACCGCGAGAAGTTCTCGTCGGGATAGACCCCATCGTCCGCGATATCCACCACGTCCAGCGTCGCCAGCCGGCTGAGGCGGTCTGCCGCGTCACTCTCGTCGATGTCCAGTTCCACCGCCCGCGCCAGCACGCGGTCGCGGCTGGGCACGGACTCGATGAAGCCGTCGCTGTCTGTCTCCGTCTCCTCCGCGATGATGGCTTTCAGGATAGCCCCATGTTCCCGCTTCGACGGCGTGGTGCCGTCGCCGGTCCAGTCCACGCTCAGCGTCCCGTCTTCGTTGACGTGCGAGACGACGAACCCGTCCGGCAACGTTTCCGTGACCGCCGCCACCAGCGCTGCCCGGTCGAGTCGCGCCTCGAACCGAAACCGCTTGCCGTCTTTGGACTGGCCGAGACTCCCAACGTTCGTGCCCGCTTCTGCTATCGCCGCCGAAACCGCGTCAGCAAGCTGGTCCTGTACCGATGCCGCCACGGCGTCCCGCTCTGCACTGAGGTCTGCAAGTTCGGCTGTCAAACTCTCGTGGCGCTCCATCTGCTCGTGTGCTGGTTCTGCTGTCATACCCATGCACTCGTCGCCACGGAATTACCTGTTCCGGCGATTGTGTCGAACTGCCCGGGGCAATGCAGGATCGCCGCCTAATCGCTCGCTGTCGCGGTCCCGCGAGCGAACTCGCGAATCGGCCAGATACCAATCGTCGGCGTCGTACACTCGGTCAACTGGAGGTGGTCTGATGCCCTAATTCTCGGCCGCAGACGCCGATTCAGGTGGCAGTTCCCGCCGATTCTGCGCCACAGCGGCGTCAACAGGTCCTGACTCCGACCGACCCACCCGTCCGACCGGATGTGGTCCAGAAACCGAAACTCTCCGTCGGGCCGGAGCACTCGGGCTATCTCTGCGAGCATCGGATCGATAGTCGACACTGAACAGCACACCCCACACTCAACAACGTAGTCGAAGGTATTGTCATTGTACGGCAACGTTTCGCCGCGGCCACTGACCAGTGCCATTTCGACCGTGCTGTCCGCGATTTTCTCCGCTGCTCGCTGCCACATCCCCGGGTCCGGCTCGACAGCATGAAATGATGCCGTCGCCTCGGCCTCTGACTCGTAGTACGGCAGCATCGGCCCGGTTCCGGGGCCGATTTCGAGAACCGCCCCGTCCAGTCCAGCCGCCAGATACTCTCGATGCTCCGGGACCTGACACCGCTCGAAGTACCACTGTATGGGGTCGTAGAGTGCCGCAACGACTGGATGGAACTGAATATCGCCCCTGGCCATGACCTTGTTTCGTCACTGATTCCACTGTAGAAATATGTTCGGGTCACTCTTCCTCATCCACTGACGTGTGGACGGGGTCACAGAGAATCCACGGCCTGTGACAAGCGAAACGAGTAACGGTCTCACCGGGCGGTATCGGTGGGACCGCCGACTCTTCTACCCACTTTTGCTGCCGAGTGGTTCGCTTCTAGCGAATGTGAAAAGGTGGCGTGTCGGGTCTTGGAGCGCTAACCCCGTCTAGAAACGCTCACTCCGCTCTTCTGGCCTCGTCCAATCGGCTTGGGAGTGTTTTCACTGTTCACTTTGTTCGCGGGAAAATGCCGCCTCCCGGATTTGAACCGGGGACAGCTCGATCTTCAGTCGAGTGCTCTCCCAGTCTGAGCTAAGGCGGCGTGCACTCCAAGCGATGGCGAGGGTAGAAAAAAGCATTTCGAAAGCAAGCGCAGGTTCTGTGGGACCTGCCGGCGAACTCGACTGCCGGTTACGGGAGAAATAGGTCCGCGCTATCGAACGTCTCGCCGCAGTCGTCGCATTCGTACTCAGTGCCATTGGTCGTCGAAACGTGCCCGTTGCAGGCCGGACACGTCGAACCATCTATCATGCCACGCAGTACCACCACTCCGGATATATGGGTTACGGGCGACTATCAATCGAGATAGAAGCCCTGATCTCTGGGGTTGGACTCGCCGCTCACGAGTGGCCGCGATAGAATTTATCGATCCGGGCGTCCTTGCGAGCGAAGCGAACGAGGGCTCGGGAGAGTACTCTCCCGGCGGATTCGAACCGAAGCCAGACGTACTCACTGCGTTGCGCGCGACTGGCAGGAATCGAATCCGCTGTTCCACACAGACACCGCTGGCTCCTCGTTACACTCGTCGCAGCCGGTGTCAGAAGTGGGTCCGGGCGGATTCGAACCACCGGCCTCGGCCTTGTAAAGGCCACGTCATAACCAACTAGACCACGGACCCGTATCCCACCGTTTTCCATCGGCAGGAATAACGCTTTCTCTCTCGGTCGACAGTGGGCACCGACAGTATTACCCACGGCCTGCCCCTCACACGGGGTATGCAGCGCCCCGCTGTGATTGTCCTCGGACTCGTCGGCCTGCTTGTCGCCGCTGCTGTGGTCCTCCAGACCGGGCTCTGGGTCGAGGTGCTCGGGACCGGCGAGTACGAGGAGGGAACAGTGACGGTCCGGGAGGGGTCGGAGGAAGCGGCGACGACTGCGACACAGCCCGAGACGGATGCTTCGACGCCGGGAACGACCGTCGCGGTGCGTGAAAAAGAGGCGGGGGAACCGCTTGGCACGGTAGAAGTTCGCATCGCACAAACGTTCAATCAGCGGTACGTCGGACTGAGCGAGACGGAGTCGCTGGGGCCCAACGAAGGGATGCTGTTCGTCCACGAGGAGGAAGGCCAGCACACCTACGTCATGCGGAACATGTCGTTTCCACTCGACATCATCTTCATCGACGCCAACGGCACCATCACCACTATTCACCACGCGCCGCTCCCACCAGAGGGGACCAGCGAAAGTAACCTGACGGGCTACGAGGGGCAGGGCAAGTACGTCCTCGAAGTGAACCGCGGGTGGACCAACCGGACCGGCGTCGAGGTCGGTGACCGGGTCGAACTGCCGCCCGAAGCCACGTAGCCCGACGGCCTTTTGCGGGTTCAGCCCCTGAATTCGATAATGGATTTCGACGCGGGTTCGGACGACGACGTGTTCGAGGACGCCAGAGATCGCGTCGACCGGCCGATGCTCCGACTGTTCACCGGCTACGGTCGGGGCCAGTGGATAGCGTTCGTCGTCGGCCTGTTCAGTTCTATCGTGGCTCGGATGCTGGACCTGCTGCCGCCGCTCCTCTTAGCGCTGGCTATCGACGCCGTCATTCAGCAGCAAACCGCCTACAGTCTCTTTCTGGTGCCCGACAGCCTCCTCCCTGGCGAGCAAGGGGCACAGTTGTGGCTTACGGCGGGCATTATCGCCGCGTCCTTTGGCCTCGGGGCCGTCTTCCACTGGAGTCGCAACTGGGGCTGGAACAAGTTCGCCCAGCACGTCCAGCACGCCCTGCGGACGGACACCTACGAGACGATGCAACGGCTGAACATGGACTTCTTCGCCGACAAGCAGACCGGCGAAATGATGTCCGTTCTGTCGAACGACGTGAACCGGCTGGAGAAATTCCTCAACGACGGCCTGAACTCCGCCTCGCGGATGATTATCATGGTCGTCGGCATCGCCGCGTATCTGTTCTACATGAACTGGCAACTGGCGCTCGTGGCCCTCCTGCCGGTGCCACTCATCGCCGTGTTCACCAAGCGGTTCATCGAAACGATCCAGCCGAAATACGCCGAAGTGCGGTCGACCGTCGGGAAACTCAACTCCAGGCTCGAAAACAATCTCAGCGGCATCCAGATAATCAAGACGGCAAACACCGAACCGTACGAGGCCGACCGGGTCGAAGACACCTCTGAGGACTACCTCGACGCTAACTGGGACGCAATCGAGACGCGCATCACTTTCTTCCCTGGGCTCAGGCTGGTGTCCGGGCTGGGGTTCGTGGCGACGTTCGTCGTCGGCGGTCTCATGGTCGTCGGCCAGCCGCCGGGGCCGCTGACGGCGAGTCTCTCGCCCGGGCAGTTCGTCGCCTTCATCATCTACACCCAGCGCTTCGTCTGGCCGATGGCGCAGTTCGGGCAGATCATCAACATGTACCAAAGGGCCTACGCCTCCGCCGAGCGCGTGTTCGGGCTGATGGACACCCCTGGCCGCCTCGAAGAGGCCGAGGACGCACCACCACTTGCCGTGACCGAGGGGCGAGTCGAGTACGACGACGTGTCGTTCTCCTACGACAGCGACGACGATCCGGTGCTCTCAGATATCTCCTTCGAGGCCGACGGCGGCGAGACGGTCGCCCTCGTCGGCCCGACCGGCGCGGGGAAATCCACCGTGTTGAAGCTCCTGCTCCGAATGTACGACGTAGACGCCGGCGCGGTCCGCATCGACGGCCAGAACGTCCGGGACGTCCAGATCCAGAGCATCAGGCGAGCTATCGGCTACGTCAGCCAGGAGACGTTCCTCTTCTATGGTACCGTCCGCGAGAACATCGCCTACGGGACGTTCGACGCCACCGACGAGGAGATCGTCGCCGCTGCGGAGGCTGCCGAAGCTGACCAGTTCGTCCGCAATCTTCCGGACGGTTACGACACGATGGTCGGCGAACGGGGCGTCAAACTCTCGGGCGGCCAGCGCCAGCGCATCGCCATCGCGCGGGCGATCCTGAAAGACCCGGAGGTCCTCATCCTCGACGAGGCGACCAGCGACGTGGACACGGAGACGGAGATGCTCATCCAGCGGTCGCTCGACGACCTGACCGCCGACCGGACCACATTCGCCATCGCGCACCGCCTCTCGACGGTGAAAGACGCAGACACGATTCTCGTCGTCGAGGACGGCCGCATCGTCGAACGGGGGTCCCACGACGAACTGCTTTCCGCCGATGGCCTCTACGCCAACCTCTGGGCGGTTCAGGCCGGCGAGATCGATGAGCTCCCAGCGGAGTTCGTCGAGCGGGCGATCCAGCGACGGGCGCGGACAGATGCTGATGACTGACGCCGTGAGAACGCAATGTTCGAACCGTCAGTTAGTAGCAGTTGCCGACGACTGACTCGGCGAGGATACTATGTCCAAGCCGTCAGAAATCAGCACCTGTCGACGATTGACCCGGCGAAAACATCGACTGTTGGTCGACCGAGTACAAATGATTATTACGCGTTGTGTTGTACTGCTATCACATGGCAACCACGTACCTCGTTAGCACGGCACTGATGGGGGTGCTGGTGATAGCGGTAGTCACATGGATGGTCCGCGGGCACGGCTGGTATCAGTACAGCCCGCGGGCGTCGACGAGCAGCCAGTCTCCGGCGAGCGACCGCGAGAGCCGGTTCGAGGCGTACGCTGACCAGCCACTGGTCTGGGTCGCCGGGTTCGCGGTGCTGGCCGTCGGCCTCCTGATCGGCGTCGTCGCGTCTATCTCCGGCCCCGTCGAGACGCAGGCGACAGCGGGGCTTGTGGTCGCCGTGGTCGGTGGGGCGGGCCTCTGTGGCTACCTGCTGTTTGGCGTCTACCTGTCGGCGACGCGCCGCGGCCACCCCCGCTCGCTGGCCGTCGCGGAATCCGCAACCGTCGCCGGCGTGCTCTTTCTCATCGCCATTGGCTTCCAGTTGGTGGCTTGATTTTCAGGCTGCTTTGCTACTCACAGTATCGAGTACGCCGCTGCGCCGGTCAGCGCGAGCGCGGCGACGGTGCCGCCCAGTACGAGGTACGTGACGGCGCGGGGTTCCCAGCGGAGGTGCTGGTAGTAGGCGGCGACGCCGACGGCCTTGATGACCGACAGCACCATGATGAGCCCGAAGGCGGCCCAGTAGGCGCTGTCGACGAGGCCGGCGAACTCGACGACGGCCTGTGCGGTTGCGAACACGAACAACACGACGTATATGACGGTGTAGCCTTTCCAGTCCATTGTTCTAGAGGATGTAGAAGAGGGGGAACAGGAACAGCCAGACGATGTCGACGAAGTGCCAGTACAGGCCGAAGTACTCGATGGCTCTGTCGTCGCCCTGGTAGGCCCCGTTCCAGGCCCTGACGGTCATGTACGCACAGATGATGAGCCCGATGATGACGTGAGCCCCGTGCAGCCCAGTCGTCAGGTAGAACGTCGACGACGCGATGTTCGTCGAGAGGTTCCAGCCGTTCGGGAACGTCTCTGTGCTGATGTGGAACAGGTGGTTCCACTCGATTCCCTTGTTGATGAGGAAGCCGACGCCGAGCGCAAACGTCCCGACCAGCGCCGCGACGGTCCCCCGTTTGCTCTCCCGTTCGGCGGCGACCATCGCCAGCACGACGAGGAAACTCGACGTGAGCAACAGGTACGTGTTGATGAGGCCGGGCATCGTCACGTGCTCGGCGGGGATGAGGTCGTGGTGCCAGGCCGTCCAGCCGTACGCCACTCTGACGAAGGCATACGAGCCGATGAACGCCCCGAACAGGACGATGTCGCTGGCGAGGAACGTCCACATCCCGAGTTTCATCTTCTCGACCTCGGAGAAGGGCCATCGCTCGGCGATGGCCATCTCCGGCGCGTGGAACGGCTCGCGGGTCATCCCGACGAGCGAGCCGAACATCGTTAGGCTGCCGACAGCCGCTATCGACAGGTAGAACACGCTTCCCGTTCGCACGCCCGAGAGCCCGAGGAAGGCGATGAACCCGCCGAGGCTGACGAGGAACGGCCAGAAACTGGCGTGGCTGGCGTGGTCCTCGCCGCCGACTTCGTGGGCCGTCTCCATCGCGGTGGCTGTCACCGCAGTTCTCGCCGTTACTGCACCGCCGTCCGTCGCGGTGCCGCCGTCGGTCGCTGCGTGGCCGTGGGCTGCGGCCCCGGGCGTACGTTCGGTCCGCTCGGCCACCGTCTCGTCGTCGAGGAACTCCAGTTTGCCGGTGGCGTAGCTCGGCACGCCGGGGAAGTTCTCCAGCGACGGCGGCGAGGAGACGGCCCACTCGGCGGAGGTGGCGTACTCCCAGGGGTTTGGGCCGACGTCTTCACCGCGCCAGAGGCTCACGAAGAGATTGTAGAACATGAGGAGGAAGCTCGCACCGAGAATGAACCCGCCGACGGTCGCCATCGAGTGCCAGATCTGCAGGCCGTCGGGGTAGACGAACACTCGCCGCGGCGTCTCCCAGGCGATGAACATCGGGAAGTACAGCAGATTGAATCCGAGGAAGTAGACGCCGAACTGTATCTTCCCCAGCGTCTCGTTGTACATCTTCCCCGTTATCTTGGGATACCAGTAGTAGAGGCCGCCAAAGAGGGCTGTCGCGCCCGCGACCATCACGTAGTGGAAGTGGGCGACGACCCAGTAGGTCCCGCGGAACTGGTAGTCGAGCACGATTGCGCCGAGGAACACGCCGGTGATGCCGCCGATGATGAACAGGATGAGCGCGCCCAGCGAGAACAGGAACGGCGTGGTAAACCGGACTCGCCCCTTCGCCATCGTGTAGATGAGTGAGAACACCATCAGGTCGAAGGGCAGCGATATCCCGATGGTCGTCGCCATGAAGATGGTCTTGATGGGGAGGTTGATGCCGGTCAGGAACATGTGGTGCATCCAGACGACGAAGCTCTGGAGCGCCACCAGCACCATCGAGATGATGAACCACTTACGGCCGACCAGCCGCCGGCCGGTGAAGGTCTGGAAGCACTCGGCCATCACGCCCAACGCGGGGAAGAAGACGATGTACACCTCCGGATGGCCGAAGAACCAGAACAGATGGGCCCACAACAGCGATGCACCCGGATTGTCCGCGTCGGTCGCCATCGTCGTCCCGTCGATTGAGTACTGGAAGTAGGTCGTCCCGAGGATGTGGTCGGAGGCGAGTATCATCAGCGCCGCGAGCAGGGCCGCGAACGCGAACAGCATCATCCAGACGGTGAGGTTGATCGACAGCGAGAAGATGGGGATATCCCGCATCCGGAGCCCTTCGGCGCGCATGCGATACATCGTCGTCAGGAAGTTCACCGACCCCAGCGTCACGGCGGCGGTGAACATGATGAGCGCCAGGACGACCGAAGTCGCGCCAAGTCCCTCGCCGGGGATGTACGCCGGCGTGTTCAGCGGGGCGTACATCGTCCACCCGCCCGCGAAGGTGGTCCCCTGGAAGAAAGAGACGCCCATCAGGATACCCGAGAACAGGTACAGCCAGTACGACAGGGCGTTCAGCCGCGGGAAGGCGAGGTCGTCCGCGCCGATCTGCAGCGGGACGAGGTAGTTCGCGAAGCCGAAGGCAAACGGCGAGATGAACCAGAACACCATCAGCAGGCCGTGGGTCGACACCGCCTGATTGTATCCCATCGACCCCAGCAGGTCAGCGCCTGGGGAGATCAGTTCGAGACGGAACAGCAGGGCGAGGACGCCGCCGAAGACGAGGAAAAACAGCGCGGTAATCAGATACAGGACGCCGATGTCCTTGTGATTGGTCGTGAGAAACCACCGGCTGACAGATGATTTGGGCGGTAGCCCGTGTTCGTGTTCCTGGCTCATGCCGGGACACCTCCGAGGGCAGTCGCCTCAGGCGCGATTCGCTTGTCCGTCTCGTTGCCGCTCGCCGCTGTCCCGTTCGTCTCCGCATACCACTCCTCGTACTCGTCCTGTGGCATCACAACCACATCCGTCGTCATCAGCGAATGGCCGCTGCCACACAGCTCGTAGCACTTGGCGGCGTAGGTCCCCGTTTCGTTGGCCGTGAACCAGGCCGACGTGTATTGGCCCGGGACGGCGTCGGTCTTGACCCGTAACTCCGGGATGCCGAAGTTGTGGAACACGTCCGTCGCGGTCACCTGTAATCTGACCACCCGGTCCTGTGGCACGTAGAGCGTGTTGGTCGTGTGCCCGTTCGGGTAGATGAAGTCCCAGCCGAAGCGGTAGCCCTCGACGTCGATCTCCAGTGCCTCCTCCTGTGCCGGATCGGGCCCCTCCTCGATGTACAGCAGTTGCGAGTACGTCCAGGCGATGAGCGAGACGACGATGATAGCGCTGATGCTGAACGAGTAGAACACCTTCCGCCCGCCCGAACCGCCGGTCGGCATCTCGCCCATCTGCGGCCGCTCAACCTTGTCGGCGTACGGGTCCGTTCCGCCGCCGTCGTCGCGATACTTGAGCGCGTGGTACATCGTGTAGGCCACGACGACAACCCCGACGGCCGTCCCCAGAAGCAGGAACACCTCGAATATCTGGTCGAACACCGCACTGGGTGCGCGCACGTCGCCGCCATGCAAGGGGAACACAGCCGCGGTATATACTACCATGGGTTCCGCCATTATCTTCATGATTCTTCCCACCCTGTAATAGGTATTGGGGACGGATTTATGACATATATACTTCGGGACCCAAACGTGTGCGGGAAGTTTTTTATTTATTGGTATGTTACGGCACACCATGGAAGACACGTCACCCGGCGTCGAGGACCCGCCGGTCAACGACGACGGCCTCACAGAGGTCGAAGAGTTCGATAGCTTGGCTGGGATTCTCGCTGATGGCGTCGTCGGTGCCGCCGGCGGTTTGGTCGGGACGGCGATGATGTCGGTCGTCTTCCTCATCGCGCAGTCGCTGGGCGCGTTCAGCCTCGACGACTTCGCCATCCTCACCGAACTCGTGGGTCTGACCGGCTACGTCCCCGAGGTACTGTTTGGATTCTTCATCTTCCTCGGTGGCGGGATGTTCCCGTGGCCGCTGCTGTTCGCCTCACTGAAGGCGTACCTCCCGGGCCAGTCGGACCACATCAGCGGGGCCTTCTTCGGCGCCGCGATGTGGACCGGGTTCGTGTTGGCCTTCTACACCGGCCAGTCCGGACTGGCGCTTGTGCTGTACGCGGTGCTGACGCTCGTGGCTCACGTCGTCTACGGGATCGGCCTCGGCGCGGTGTTTCACTACTTCTCGACGCGGCCGGATTCAATCGTCTGAGACGGCTTATCGCCGTGTTCTATTGAGAGAACGGCGTCGCGACTCCCGCCGTATCGGGTCCGATTACGATGTGATACTGATGGATAAAAAGCCGCTGGACGACGCACGGGCTAAGCGCTGTTCACGGGGTGTGGCGCGCTCCGCTCGGAAACTCAGGCTTCCGCTTCCGCGTCGGCGTCCGCCTCTGTGTCCGCCCCGTCTTCGCCCTCGAACTCTTCGAGCGTGCTGCGGAGTTGTGGAATCGTCGCTGTGAGGTCACCGACCTGCTCACGGGCGTCGTCGACGTCGTCGATGAGGTCCGCGATGGTCTCGATTTCCTCAGCGAGGTCATCGGCGTCCTCGAAAGCGTCGGCGCGCTCACCCATCGTGTACCACTTTTTCGCGTCGCGGAGGTGGTCTTCGGCGTCGCCCACGTCGAGTGCCGTCTTGAGCGAGTTCAGCACGCCAAGCGTGTTGTCGGCCTCCACGTCCCAGACTGAATCGGCTTCGGGGAGCGCGTCGCGGGCCTTCGAGAGCGATTCCTCGACATCGGTTCGCATCTCGTTTGCCGCCTCGCCGAACAGTTCGTCGTCGTCCAGACTTGACTGACTCATACAGAACAATTGGTGTGGTGAGGGATTAAAAGCCCGCCTGAAAGTGAAAGTGAAACCGCAGGACGCGACCGCCCGGCCAATCCTGAAACCGAAAAGCCGTTGTGATTACTTGGTCCGGATATCCGAGCGCACCTCTGGAATCGGGTCCATGTCGGCGTCGATGTCTCCCAGCACAAGCATCGCGTAGTACCGCAGGAACGTCGTCAGCGGCACCTGAATCAGCGCGCTGAGGACGAGGAAAACCAGCCCGCCCAGTAGGCCGAGAACGCCGGCCAAGGCGATCCCGATAGTGTTCTGCAGGGCAAGATACAGCGCAAACGCACCGAGTCCGACCGGAATCGCGACGACGATGAACGCGATAATCCTGAGAATCGCACCGACGATACCGACACCGATCTGGAGGACGATAGAGAAAAACAGGTAGGCGAGGTACTGTTTCGGCTGGCTTTTGATGGAGCCCCAAAGCCGCGCCCAACCGGAGAGAACGCCGTCATTATCTGCCGTCATCAGCGGGACGACAAACACCGTCGTGAAGCCGAAGACGATCCCGTAGCTGATCGCAAACACTGCGAACACGGCGATGACCAGCCCTGAGAGCGCGAGAATGCTTGATGCCCCGACGTTCGCGGCTTCTCCACCGAGCGCCAGGAAGAACACGGCCGCACCGATTACGAGTGCGATGCCGAGCCAGATAACGCCAAGCGCAAGCCGGAAGAGGAACAGCCGTATCCCGTTCCCGACGTGCTCGTTGAAATACTGCCGGACGTGAATCTCCCTGTCGATAAGCGCCTGCGTCAACACGAACTCCATGAAGTTGCTCAGGATGCCATACGCGAGTGCGAGCAGAATCAAAAGGCCGACAACGGCGAGCACGAGGAGCCCGGCCCCAGCGAGTAGCTCGTCCGGCGCGCCGGACGGGACACCGGGCCCTGAGACTTGCAAGGCGAGGTTCCCCGGCAGGGACGCCACGCTTTCGAGTGGCGCAGCAAGCTGGAAGTCGCTCCCCGGGCCGCCGGGGCCGCTCGGTCCACCGTTCCCGCCGAAATCACCGAGGTTGCTGAACGACTGGACGTTGTTCAGTCCGACACCGCCACCACCGATGAAGAACACGACGAACGCCATCCGGAGCCACGTCCATTTCTCGAACGGGAACAGAAACGACTTGGTCGCGTCGATTGCATCGTCGATATCGTCGACTGCGTGGAGGGCCATGTCGGAAGTCTCACAGCCCCCTCTGGTAAAATTTTCGGGGCTGTGCCAGGGATTCAGGCCGCTCTCTGGCTATTTCAGTCTCGCACCGCGTCGACCTGCATCAGCGGGTACCCGTCTTCCATCGCCATGCTCGTCTCGACTGTGACTCCCTCGTATTCGATGCGCATCTCGACATCGATGAACCGCCCGGTGAGTTCCGTATAATCCGCTCCGCCCTCGGCAATAGCGTCTTCGAGTACCCCCATGCGGACGCTGACGGTGACCGCCTCACAGAACGGCTGGTTCTCTATGGCCTCCTCCATCGCCGCCGCGAGCGAATCGGCGCTGTCGGGGCTGATTGGTGTCCCTGCAAACTGGTGATACAGCGACCCGAACTTGACGCCCGCTTCGAAACACGCCTCCTGCGGAGCTGTGGGTTCCATACAATCGGTCCGGCTGGGCGACACAAAAGCGAACCGCAAGCTACCTATTGCGTGCGACGTATCGTCTCATACGAATGGACGACCCGGTTCTGCTCACCGGCGCTGGCGGCGCTGTCGGGGCGGCTATCCTCGAAGGCCTCGAGGACGCCTACGAGTGGAAACTCATGTTCCACAGCCCACCCGCCGAGGAGCCCGACCACGAGTACCTCGTCGGGGACGTATCGAGCGAGGGCGACGTGGCCGCGGCGATGGACGGCGTCGGCGCCGTCATCCACCTGGCGGGCGACCCTCGGCCGGAAGCCCCCTGGGACTCCGTCCTCGAAAACAACATCGACGGCACCCAGAAGATGTACGAAGCCGCCGTCGACGAGGGCGTCGAGACGTTCATCTTCGCGTCCTCGAACCACGCCGTCGGCTCCTTCGAAACGGACGAGCGCACGCCCGAGATGTACCGCCCGGACGACCAGTATCGCCTCGACGGGACGGAACTCCCCCGTCCCGGCAACCTCTACGGCGTCTCGAAAGCCACCGGCGAGGTGCTGGGCCGCTATTATCACGACGAGTACGGACTTTCCATCTGCAACATCCGCATCGGCAACCTCACGCGTGGCCACCCGCCAATCGACTACGAGCGTGGGCAGGCGATGTGGCTCTCGTACCGAGACTGTGCCCACATCCACGACTGCGCGCTGCAGGCCGACTACGAGTACGAGATCGTCTACGGCATCTCCGACAACGACCGCAAGTACTACTCCATCGAGCGCGCCAAAGAGGTGCTTGGCTACGAGCCGCGGGACAACTCCGCGCACTTCGACGGCGAAGAGCGCGTCGCCGAACCGGAGCCGTAACAGCCACTCTCCCCTCAACGTCGCCCGTCACTCGGACTCGCCGAACAACCCTCGAACGTCGTCGTCTTTCTGTTGTTCCAGTTCGACGTGGTCTCGGAGTCGCTGGTAGACGACGGGCCGCTGCTCGCGCTCGCGCACGAAGGAGAACACCATCCCGACGAACTGTGAGCCGCCGTCGCCCGCCAGTTCACTCCGGGCTCGGTCAACCGCGTCGGCGATGACCGCCGCGTCGTACTGGCCGGCCTCCGCCAGCACCTCGGCGGCAATGGCGGTGGCGTCGAAATCCAGCGTGTTGTAGTCAATGGCTTCGCCGTCGTGGGTCAACGCCGGCGGGTCCACTGCTGCGTGGTGTGGGTCCGACGCTGTCGCCACGAGAAACGACCGAACCTCGTCTAGTGCCACGCCGTGATACGGGTCGGACAGGCCCTCAAGATACTCTGTTGCGCTTTCGGCCAATCCCTGTGCACCCGACCAGTTTTCCTCGCGGGCGTGGTGGACGACCGCGGTGAACTGGATGAGGCCGTGCAGGAACCGCTCGTCGTCTCCCGCTTCAAGGTCCAGCCAGTACTCCTCCCACGCGTCGTGAGCGGCGTGGTAGCGACCGTCGTTGTACACTGCGATGCCGGCACGGAGATGGTCGCGCACACGCTGGGTTGCATTCGTAGCCAGAAAACCACATCGGCGTCTGTGCAGCGTTTCGCCACCGCGGCCGTTTACTGCCGCTCGCTGTCGCTCGCGGTTAGGTGTCGACAGAAACGTCCGGACGGAGATTTGAACTCCGGTCCCTGGCTCCGCAAGCCAAGAGGATAGTCCACTACCCTATCCGGACTCATATCGAGAGAGGGTGGTGCACCTAAAAAGGGTGACGATTCGTGTGCCGTCACGCGACGTGTCGGCACACGTCGCTACAACGCTGGTTTGAGTGACCGAAAATCCATTTCAACTGAAATACATTTGGGCGGATATGAAACGGCGACGACTCCTCCAATACGGTGGTCTTGGCTGCTCGATAGCGCTTGCCGGCTGCTTTGATGATGCTCCCGGTAACGGGGAAACATCCACAGGGGGTGCGAGTGAAGCCCCGAGTGTGAGCGAAGCGACATTCAGTGTTACCAGGCGGCAGTCCGGGTCACAGACGAGTTCAGCAACAGTGGCTTTCGACGGCAATCAGGTTGTCGTCGAAGGCACTATCTGGGGGGCTGACGGGTGTAAAACGGCCGAAATGACAGAGGCAGCGTATGATTCTGCGTCCGATGAACTGCGCATTAGCGTTGGAACAAAGCAGCAGACAGATGCTGGTGATATGTGTACGCAAGCGATTATGGAAATCGACTACCGGGCTACAGTGACGTTTGCGAACGGACTCCCGGGCACAGTGGTCGTTTCTCACGACACTGGTGACGGTCGGAGCAGTGTAACAACAGCGATACGCTAACGGCTCCTTGTGCTGCTGTCACCGTGGTGGAATGGTGGCGTCTACCCCCGGACCAGTCGACGAGGATTTATATCCCATCGCATGACCACCATCGAGCAATGGACGGAAGACCCCCGAAATCGACCGACAGCGGCCGCTCGCTCGCCCAACGACAACGCTTAAGCGCGCCCCAGCCCAGCGTCCCATAGATAGATGGGTGCGATAGAGGACATTTACGAGGACTTAGAGACGGACGTCTCCGAGGAGGAATTCCGGGAGGCCGTCGAGGAGAAGGTCGAGCAGATGGGTGGGCTCGCCGACGAGGAGACGGCCGCGATGCTGTTGGCCCACGAACTCAACGAGAACGAGGTCAACGCCATCGCCGATATCGAACCCGGAATGAACGAGGTGAAGTTCCTCGCCAAGGTGATGGCCGTCGGCGACCTGAAGACATTCGAACGCGACGACGAGGACGAGGATGGGCGGGTCATCAACGTCGAGGCTGCCGACGAGAGCGGCAGCGTCAGGCTCGCTTTCTGGGACGGCCAGGCCGTCGACATCGACGAGGGACAACTGGAAGTCGGCGACGTGCTCCGCGTCAAGGGACGACCGAAGGACGGCTACAACGGGCTAGAGGTGTCCGTCGACAAGGCAGAGCCGGACGAGGACGCCACAATCGACGTGGAGCCGGGCGCTGGCTCGTCCATCGACGCGCTGACGATGGGCCAGTCCGACGTGACGTTGCGCGGGCTTGTGCTCGATACCGACACGATTCGGACCTTCGACCGCGACGACGGCAGCGAGGGCCGCGTCTCGAACCTTACGCTCGGCGACGAGACGGGGCGCATCCGGGTGACGCTGTGGGACGACCGCGCTGACCGCGCCGAAGAACTCGATTCCGGTGCAGCCGTCGAGATTATCGACGGGTACGTCCGGGAGCGGGATGGCTCGCTAGAACTCCACGTCGGCGATCAAGGGGCCGTCGACGAAGTGGAAGACGACGTGGCCTTCGAGCCCGATGCCGACCCGATTGCGGAGGTTGCACTCGAAGAAACGGTTGACATCGCCGGCGTCGTCCGCTCGGCCGACCCCAAGCGGACGTTTGACCGGGACGACGGCAGCGAGGGACAGGTCCGGAACGTCCGCATTCAGGACGCGACGGGCGACATCCGCGTGGCGCTGTGGGGCGACAAGGCGGACAAGGACATCGCACCGGGTGATGAGGTCCTCGCGGCCGACGTCGAAATACAGGACGGCTGGCAGGACGACAAGGAAGCGTCGGCGAGCTGGAACTCGACGATTGTCGTGCTCGACGACGGTGCGGACTTGGCGACTGGTGGCGTAGGTGGGGGAGCCAGCGCCGAGACGACCGACGCCGAACACGCCGGCCTCTCCTCCTTCGGCGACGGTGGGGACGACGCTGGCACAGACGCTGACAGCAGTGGCGACGACGCGGCCGCAGTCAGCGCTGGCACCGGCAACACGTCGCCGGACGGCGGCGCGCAGAGCACCGGCCAGCAGATGGAGTTCACCGGCACCGTCGTCCAGACCGGCGACCCGGTCGTACTCGACGACGGCGAGCAGACGATGAGCGTCGAAACCGGCGAGCGCGTGCAGTTAGGACAGGAGATAACGGTCCGTGGCGAACTCCGCGACGACCGGCTCCACGCTGAGGACGTGTTCTGAGTCGCCGAGCGACGCTACGGAAACTCTTAAGACCGCAACACTCCCGGGTTTGGGTATGAGTGTCGAGCTACCGTTCGCACCGGTGGATGCGGTCATTCGGCGGAACGCGGACGGGCTCCGGGTGAGTGCCGACGCTGCGGAGGAACTGGCTCGTCGAATACAGGACCACGGCGCTTCGCTTGCCGTCACGGCAGCCACGGAGGCCACCACGGACGGCCGAAAGACGCTGATGCCGGCCGACTTCGGTATCGAGCAGGTCCCGGAGAAGGACGGCCTCGAACTCCCCGTCGCGCCGGTCGACCGCATCGCACGGCTCGACATCGACGACGACTACCGCGTCGCCATGGATGCTCGCGTCGCGCTCGCGTCGCTGCTTGAAACGTATGCCGACGACACGGCCGCTGCGGCTGCCACGTTGGCTCGTCACGCTGACCGTCGGACTATCAAGGCAGCTGACGTCGAAACGTACTTCGAACTCGCCCAGTACTACTGAATGAACTTCGGCTACCGCGAGGTCTGTCTGGACCACGACACCGGGCCGCGACATCCGGAGAGTCCCGACAGACTTCGAGCGATACGGCGCGCGCTTAAAGAGAACCACGGTGTCGAGTACGTCGCCGCCGATGACGCCGACATCGACCTCGTGCGCGAGGTCCACGACACCGACTACATCTCGGAGTTCCGCGAGTTCTGTGACGACGGCGGCGGGAACTGGGACGCCGACACCGTCGCGGTCGAGGAGACGTGGGACGCCGCGCTTGCCTCGGCCGGCCTCGCCGTCTGGGCGGCGGAAGCGGCGCTCGATGGCAACTCCGGCCGCGACACGCCGTTCTCCCTCGGCCGACCGCCCGGCCATCACGCCGTGGGTGACGACGCCATGGGCTTCTGTTTCATCAACAACGCGGCCGTCGCGGCACAGGCGGCTCTCGAAACCGACGCAGACCGCGTCGCCATCTTCGACTGGGACGTCCACCACGGGAACGGCACACAGGATATCTTCTACGACCGGTCAGACGTGTTCTACGCCTCGATACACGAGGACGGGCTCTACCCCGGTACCGGCGACATTTCGGAGACCGGCACGGGCGACGCCGACGGCACGAACCTCAACGTGAAGTACAAGCCCGGCGCTGACACCGTCGACTACCTCGCCGCAATCGACGAGTGCATCGCGCCGGCGATCGAGGACTACGACCCCGACCTGTTGCTCATCAGCGCCGGCTTCGACGCGCACGAACACGACCCCATCTCACGGATGCGCGTCTCGACGGAAGGGTACGGTGCGATGACCGACCGGATGCGCTCACTCACCGACGCCTGTGACGCCGCGTTGGGAATCATTCTCGAAGGCGGCTACGGGCTTGATACGCTCTCAGACTCGGTTACGACCGTTCACGAGGTCTTTGACGGCTACCAGCCGATGGAACCGGACGACGATGTCAGCGACGACGCCCGCGATGTTCTCGATGCCCTCGCGGATCAGGGCTTCGGCGCGAAGTAGCTCGCCAGATCGGTGCCGAAGCCGTCGGCAAGCGTTGCGATGTCTGTGCCGACCAGTACTTCGTACCCGCTCTCAAGTGCCGACTCGATTTGCGGCCCGAGTCCCACGTCGAAGACGGCATCACTCGACAGGAACCCAGTAGCTGTAGTGACCGCCCGTGGCCGCTCGACGACGTAGCGGTCGTCGTCGATGAAGGGGCCGGCCACCTCGGGGTCGTCGTCGTACTTCTGGAAGAACCCGCTCGCGTGCTCGCGGACGTGCACCGGCGGCCCCTCGTGGCGCTCGACGGCCGGCCGCTCGGCGACGGCAAATTCGAGCAGCAGGACGGCGTCCCGTTCCTGACTCTCCCTGTCCAGCGTTTCCTCCCCACGGCTGTCGGTCTCGACGAACGCGGCCGACCGCAGAATCTCGAACCCCCGTCGGTCGAGCTCGCTGCAGAGCCCGCTGAGGGACTTCCGGAGCTGTGGCCAGAGCTGGTCGTCTACGACATCCGGGGCCGCAAAGCGAAGCGCGACCGGCGTTGTCCCGCGCCGTGACACCGCGGCCTCGATGTCTGCTGTGGTAAACGGGTCCGGGTCATCTTTGGTGAACAGCGACGCCCGCGGCTCGGCAAGGAGGTCCCGGGCGTGATGCTGGAGCGTGGCGACGTTTGCGACGGACAGCACCGCCGCGACGTTGCGCTCCGGGTCCGTCGGGTCGATGACGACCAGCGGGTCGTCAAACGTCTCGGTTCCGTGGTCCTCAGGGTCCAGCCGAACCGGCGGGTGCCAGTCTGCGACTGCCTCGACGAACGCCCGGAAGCCGCCGTACTCAAGCACCAGTAGTTCCGTCAGATAGCCCGAGAACCCACGCGTTCGGAGGTCGCTCCCGTAGACGCCGATGCCTTTCAGGAACTGCTTTGCCACCCGGACCTCGCCCGCGCTGTCGTCGTCCAGTCGCGCCTGTAGATATCTGGTGTGAAACGGCGTCCGGTCGACCGCGGACTGGATTTCGGTGGCGTCCTCGACCGCATAACAGGGCACGAGGTCAACGGCGTATCCCTCGCGCTCTCCGACGACATAGGGATGCTCGGCGTACTCCTCGCGCCCATCGGGGAGGACATCGTGCCCGACGTCCAGCCCGTACTCTTCTAACTGCTCGCGGTCCAGAGACGGCGGAAAGCAGACGAACACATCCACGTCTCGGTCCCCAGCGGTCCACGTCCCTCGTGCCGTCGAGCCGACTTGCACCACGTCCGCTTCGACCGGAAGATTGGCGATGGCTGCTTCGGCGTCGGCCATCACCGCGTTGGCGACCCGCTGTAACTGCGCTCGTTCGTCGTCAGTGGGCGAGACCCGCGCTCGCACCGCATCGACGACGACATCCAACTCATCGCTCATACTGCCGCTTGCGCACAAGTGCGTGAAAGCGTGTCGATGCCGACTGGAAACGAAAGCCCTAATTACCAACTCTGGCAATGACTGAATGCGTTCGCGCCGCCGTAGCTCAGTTGGTAGAGCACCTGGTTGTTACCCAGGTTGTCCCAGGTTCGAGCCCTGGCGGTGGCGTCGTTCTTTCACTCACAAACCGACAAGCACTGAGACTCTGCTGCTGTCGGCTTTTCCGGTTGCTGGATGGTGAACATACAAGCGATGCATGACTCTTTGCATCGACCTGTTCGTCTCTCCGAATCCCACCACTCCAACCCGACAGGCTAAAGATGCGGACTCATCAACACCATTCTGAGGGCCCTTAGCTTAGTCTGGTTAAAGCGATCGGCTCATAACCGATTGAGCGCTGGTTCAAATCCGGCAGGGCCCATCCCGCTTCTGCCCGTTCCGTGACCGAAACAGTTCGGCAGCATCAGGTACACGAGAGTGCGGTAATCCGCGTTTCCGCCGCTCTCGAACACCCCCGCTGAAACCTGAGTTCAACAAGCCTCTTGTTGGGGGTCGCCGCTGTCTGGCGGTTTTGCGATTCGGAGGTGCGAACGATGAGTAAGGCGTCAGCGCCCGCTACGCTCCCTGAGAAGGGCGTACGGAACCGTTCGCAGTACGCGGACACGCTCCATCGCCTCGATCAGGACGCTGACGAGCCACAACCCGCCTGTCCCGAAGCCGAGTACCGCAGTGACGCTGAGTTCACGGACGTTCCTATCGCCGCGTATCGGCCCCACTACAAACTCTGTGGGAACCCGGAGTGTTTCGGAGGTGACTGGCGGTGAGTCCGCAGTCGTCGCTCTTCGACTACGAACCGGACCTGTCGCCGCTGACTGACGCCGAACGCGAGGTGTTCGAAGCTGTGGGCATGGGCCAGTATGGGCCCCGTGAGTACGCCCGGAAGACCGACCGCGCACCCGGTACAGTCGGGAATCTGCTTCGGCGAGCCCGCGAGAAAATCGAGGTGACCAGCGCGTGAGAGGGTTCGTTCGGGCCTCAGAACTGTACGACGTAGAAGCAGGTGAACCCCTTCAGTTCGACTGGACAAAGCACCAGCCACTCGCGGAGAGTCAGGCGGAAGTCGAGCAGGCCGTCGCGGAGATAGAGGGCGGGAGGTAGGGATGTCGCGGCATCTCAAGTGCGCCCCTCATGAGGGCGACGTGCGCTTTACGATTGGCGTGCATCCCGACCCTGGCGTGCCAGACTATGGGCTGAAGCCCTACTACGCGATGGATTCGCTCATCAAGGAGTGGGGCGACCGCTGGGAAACCGAAGGGAAGCCGACTAGAGACATCGAGTTCAACGGCGAAACGTGGGCCACCTGCTTCGACTACTCTGAGAGCGGCCTGGATGCGTGGGACAATCCCGAGTTCCAGATCCAGAACGTCCGTGAGTTCCAGTTCTATTTCGTCGCGAAGAACTCGCCCACCTACGAGGGGAAGCGGGCAGATCGGGACAAGCGCGTGAAGGGTGGAACGATTACCGTCCGCCCACGGTGGCCGAACCTCACGTCGGACGGCGAACCCGTGTCTGTGCCGGACTACGGCGCGCCGTACATCGACGTGCAGGTGCAGGCGTCGAACCTGCCCCACGAAGAGTATCTGACGCTGGTCAAGCGCGTGATGGATGCCTACGGGATTGCAGCGCGGTACTTCGACCAGCCACACCCGGACAGCCACATCAGCGACCTCGCGTACTACGTCCGACTGTACCGGGAAGACAGCGGGCCGCTGTACGCGCCAGACGGTCCGATAGCGCGGTGTCACACGCTGATTCAGGGTGACCGGTCGGGCTACCGGAAGCACGTCGAAGACAACACGAAACTGCCGGGCTACTACGTCACCGCGACGGTGGAAGACGAGAAGGCCGACCAGTTGGTCCGTGGGCATGGGCTGGGGAAGGAACTCAAGCACTACTACCCGAACCACCCGAAGAACTACGAACCGGATCATCCGATGTACCACCCGAAGTTCGAAGTCGCCTACCAGACCAGCCGGACCGAGGAGACCGTACGATGGGACGACCTCGACGACGCCCGGCGCGAGCTGGAAGAGACGATCTTGAACTGCCTGGACTGGTGTGGGCTTGCGACCAGCGCCGACAGCAGTGTGTTCGTCGACTTTGATCCGTTCTGGGACGTACGGGATACGACGGAAGCGCGGAAGTTCGTGCAGTGTCCGCTGCCGAAGATCGAAGACGACCAGGAACACCGCGTGATGCAGCTGTGGGGCGACATGACCGCCGCAGACCGTGACGTGACGGAGCTGTTGCTGACCGACGGCGGGAAGGTCTCGCCCCAGGCGGCAGCCGAGCGGACGGGCTACACGTACCGGACGATCCGGACAGTGATCGACCGGATGGAAGGGCTGATCGAACACACCTACGGCGAACTGGAACTGTCCTCGAAGAAGATCCAGCAGGAACTCCTGAAGCGAGTTCGCGCCGCCGGTGATCGGTTCGAACAGGAGATCGGCAGCGCCGCGATGGAACTGGCCGACGCCGCGGAGGAACGTGCCCGGTCGCGATGGGCTCGGGTTCGTCGCGAGTACGCTATCACGGAGACGGACGCTGACGACTGCCGGAAGCTGTTGAAGGTGGGCTACACGCCGGCTGACTTCGAGGAAGCGCGGAACATCCTGCGTGAGATTCAAACGGCGTACACGCAGTGTGTCGAAGACAACACCTACGGCATCCACGTGATCGTTGAGATGGCTGACGGCGGCCGTGAGCGGTTCCGTGACCTGTCGAAGGCGTTCCGGACGGCCTACCGGTCAGGTGACTACCGACGGCAGGAACGCGCCGCAGAGAAGGCCCGCGACGGGTTCGACTTCGAGGCGTGGAAAGCGGCCGGCTGTCCGCCGGCCGACGAGTGGCGCGGCGGGTAGCCCCGCCCCCTGGATAGAGGCATCACTGTCTCTCACACTGTTTTAGCGGCAACACTGTGCGTTTTTCTCCCGAAAATCGCGTGTCGCGCGGCTGGGTTCGTTCCCGCTGGTCACGTCACCCAGCCGCGCGACCAAGGGGAACCCGGAAAGCGAGCTTCCGGGTTCCCCTTAGTCGTGTGGCTAAGGCCACCTTTCCAAAATACACCGCGTAGCTACGCAAATCATCTAGAGGCTATATCTTAACCAGAAGCTTTGTTATCGAAAAGAATCATCAATAACCAATCATCTACTGCGGAGGAAAAGATCTTGGCAAATTCAGACGACCAATCAAAAGTGGATCAGACGGGTGACTGGGAACAGAGATGGCAGTCCTTCGCGGAAAATATCCATGAAACAGACAATAATGGTTGTTTTGAAAAAATAGGCATGACAGCAACCCTTTGTTTAATTTTAGCTATTGGTATTTTATTAGCTACAACTATCCTTGTGTCAAATACTGTTTTGATGGCACATAATAGTCCAGTGAATACATATGATGATCTATCATTCGACAACTTACCCAATAACACAACAAAAGCAACCTCTGAGTTGCAAAGTGAAAGTAATTCAACAGCCAGTTCAAGCCAATTTGGATGGACGTATGGAAATCCCAGTAACTATCTCGCTCAGCAGGTCCAGTTCACCGTCCCTCTAATTGGTCCAATTGTTGCATTACCATACACATTTATTTTAGCTATCACGATTCTGTCTGCTGTTTTTGCTGCTAGATATCTCCGGTATCAATCCATATTGTTGAGTAATTTACAGATATCCCTCATGTTATTCCTCACCGTGTTGATCGTCTATTTTATGGGTATGATATTGATATTCAATATACATCCAAATATCTACTATTACAACTCCAGCGGACAAGCGATCTCGCAATGGGGGAATGCGCATCCCTCATTTTACACACTACTATTTTTACAAGGTGGTATCCTGTCGTTTACCACTCTAATTTGGTCTCAACCAATCACTATTGATGGCGATGAAAAAAAGCTGGATAGGCATTTCAATAACTGGCGGTCTTTCGGATCTTGGATTGGAACGCTCTTTGGAGCAATTGGGCTATCAGCTGCTCTGGCTTTTATCAACAATGTCACTGATTTCGGTGTAGTATTTATCAGACATATTCTAGTTTTATTTGGAACATTAGTTGCATTGTGTATGGGATTTGTAATATATAAACTCAGAAAATTGGAGTGAATTAAACCTAGTATTAGAGTATGTTATTTATGTGGATCTTTGATTGCATTGCTTGTCGATGCCGTCCGCCTCCATGCCAGTCTAACCTCGGTAGCCGCGAGGAGTGACGTATCTCCCACTCCAGTATCTCTACACCTTGCCCACGAACCCGATACACACCAAAAACATACCATCCGTTCGCGGCACGTAGCTTCTCGTGGTACTGATCATAGAGTTTGAATGTACCGGGCTGCCCGTCTGCGTGGCAGTGCATCGCGGACTTGATTTCGACCGGCGTTCCATCCGGTCGCTTCGCGTCGTGCCAGCTGCACCGATCTAATTCGAGGTTGTACCGCTCGGCGGCTTTCCGCTCGACGAGCGTGCCGTAGTGATTGGCCTTGTGGCTTCGACTCATTTGCGCACCTCGCGTGCGTCATATATAGATACACCTCCGGCCTGTTTTCGGGCGTTGCCCATGGCTATCGAAGCGAGCGATAGCGAGTGACGGCTATGGGCCAATAGGGAGGGTACGCCGGGGGGTTGGTTGTTGTTGGTTTCTGTGTATCCTGCCGCTGTCATGCGGTTAGCTCCGTCACTTCACCAACCACGTTTCGATGCTTGCCGTCGTGTTCGTACTCGTTCCAGCGCTGTCGGACCCATTCGGCGCTGTACGGGACGAAATCAGCAATCTCGTGGTTTGGTCTGTCCGGGTCGGCCTCCTTCGCCGTGATGACCGTGTAGATCGCGAGTTTCCGCGAGAGGTCCGCCGGGTCCACTTCATCGCCGTCTTCCTCGCCGCTGGACCAGGACCACGTAGTCGGTTCCTTATCGTCGTAGCGCCAGTCCGTCTCGGGGATTCCCGACACCGAGAAGATCGGGTTCACGCCCTTCCGTCCCTTCACATCCTCGTAGAAGGTGGCCTCTTTCAGGCCTTCTTTGTGGACACAGACGGCGAGTTCCCGAACCAGCGGATGCACGTCTCGGCCGTCGTGACCGATGACGATGAGTGAGCCGCCGTACTTCCGGATCTTGTACGTGAGTGGTCCGAGCTTCTGTTTCGTATCGTAGCCGTCCTTCCCACCGCCACCAGCGTTACTGCTGGCCTCGTCGAAGATGAACAGTTTCGGCGACTGCTCGTTGTGCATTGGGTCGCCGTCCTGTTTGAGCCACTCGTTCAGTTCGCCGTAGTTGGCGAGCCAGCCGTCGCGACGATCTCCCTGCTTGTCCGTCCACTCGTCAGTCTCTTCGAGCGTTCGGATGTTCGAAGCCACCAGCGCGTCTGAACCCTGCTGTTCTTTCCAGAGTTGGCCGAGTAGACAGGCGAAGTTCGATTTCCCCGTGCCGGGTTCGGCCCACTGGTAGAACATCGGCGCGGGGCCGGTCATCTGTGCCCGGAGCTGGTCGATGGCTTTGATACCGGAGATATCAGCCCGCTGGCCGGCATCGCCGGTGAATTGCTTGAGCGATTGCATATCGCCATTTGCCATCGCTCGACGGGCGGTTTCGGTCCCTTCGATACGGATGATGTCACGGACGTGCCGGAGGTCTTTGGCCTGGCCGGGCATCTTCTCCGGGCGGTCACAGCGCTGCGGATCGTAGTGCGTTTCCAGAATCGAGAGGTAGCGAGATAGCTTCTCATCGCGGACGATACCGGCGTGTGCGTGTACTTCCTCGGGGTCACGCTGTCCGTAGCCGTCCTGATACTCGCGGAACTGTGCGGGCGTGTAGAGGTCGGTGCTGTCGTCAGTCATCGTTCATCTGCGGGTCTTGGTTGTGATCGGTCGGGACTGCCGGCCCATCGCCCACAGCGGCGTCTGCCGTGGGGTCGGGTGCGTCGGTGAGGTCGTGGATCGTTGGGGCGTCTTCGAAGTCTTCGCCGTCTTCGATGAGATCGCCGAAGGTGTCCTTCGCCGCGGTCTTCTGGATCATTTGGCCGCGCTCGTTCGCCTCGGCTTCGGCCGTGACGAGCTTCTGCTGGAGTTCGACCGAACCACGTGACCAGCGACCGCGAATGGCCGCCAGTTCCTCGGCGCGGTCGATGAGCCACCCGTGGATGTCCTGCATCTGCTTCTTGCTGGTCATCAGCTGCGTATCCTGACAGCCTTCGAGCCAGACGCCCTCGACGCGGAGCTGGTCGATGTCTTCCAGATACTCGTATTCGCGGACGGCCCACGCACTGCCGCCGTTGACGGGGTAGGGGTCGGGGCCGTCGATTTCTTTCTCGCGCCAGAGTTCCGGCGGGACGTAGTACTTCTCGGTGGTGTCCTCGACGGCGTTGACGTGATGGACTTCGACCCAGTTCCGGCGGCGGAGCCACCGGGCGATTTTCGCTCCGACGAGATAACACGGGATTGCCAGGACAAGCCAGCCGACGGCAATAGCGGGAATCCATGTCGGTAGTGTGGGCAGCTGTGGCTGGTAGTAGGCGAACAGTACGGCTGCACCGACGAATATCCCGCCGATGAGCAATTTGTACTCAGCCAGCAGGTAGACGAGTCGGTCGCGGTTGTTTTGGAAGGTCGGTGCGGGATTCATGCTACCTCCGGCCGGCCGCTCTCGCCGCGGATAACGTTGTAGCCGGCTATGATCATCCAGATGAACGCGACAGTAGCACCGGCCAGCCACGCCTGCAACGACGAGAGTGCGCGGAGGATGTCGAGTCCACCACCAGAGGGCTGCTGGACGATTTCGGCGTACAGTGGGGTGTTCTCAGTAGAAATGGCGACACCCACGTAGCCGTCTTTCTCGGTGACGGGAATCTCGATAGTGGCAGTATCATCTGAGCGCAGTGCGACGGTGCGGACGGGAATTTTCCCGCCTTCTTGGAAGCGGCCGGCGTCGGAGATCGTCACCGTCTGGACCGCGCTCGACCGGAGGGTGATGCGGGCCACTCCCTCATCCGGTCGGTATTCCGAGGCGACAATCTCGGTGTTCCCGTCAATTCGGGTGGTTTCGGTGGCGTTGGCTGTCTGTTCCGAGTTGTGGGCCGTGGGCTGTGGGCTGGGTACTTCGGCCGGCTGATTGCCGGCGGACTGTGCGACGGCCGGGGCGCTGACGCAGCCGAGGCTGACCACGAGCAGCGCGGCGAAGAAAATGGAGCGCATGGGTGTTAGTTCTGCAAGACGACGATAGCCAGCAGCGTGCCGATGATTGCGAGTGCCACGACAGGCGGGACACTGCCGCCACCGAGGAAGCCACCGCCAGCAGACTGTTGCATGGCCTGTTCGCGGGCTTCGATTTGTGCGCGCTTGTAGGCGAGATCTTCGTACTGCTGTTTGAGTTCGGTAACGTTCGTCGTCTCGTAGGTGGTTTTCTGGATGGTGACGTTCTCGGTCGTCTCACCGCTTGTAGTGGTGATTCTGTCGATGGTGAACTCACCGTCCAGTTCGACAATGCGGTCACTGGTGACGACGTACTGCGTGCCGCCGATGTTGGACGTGTTGTAGGTCGTGCCGTTCTCGAACTGCCCGCTGGCAGGGTTCTCCTGCGAGAACAGGACGCCCTCGTACTGCGTACCGCTTTCGGTGGTGATGTTGAAGCTCCCGATCTGGTCGAAGTTCTCCGGGGAGTTCGTACCCATCAGCGTCAACTGCGCGGCGGTCCAGCCTTGGAAGTCCTCCCCTGCCGACTGCTGGGAGGCCAGAACGTACGGGTCCACGAGGTCGCTACTGTTGATTTCGCCCTGCTGATAGGCGCTATACGTATTCTCCGCCAGCGTGTCCATGTCGTTTTGGACCTGCGTGTTCTGAGACTGAATCTCAGACCACTTGTTCGCGTAGCCCTCAAAGCGGAGAACCTCAAGCTCATCGTAGTTCGAGTTCGGGGCAGTCACCCGGACATACCGGATGTCGCCGTCGTAGGCAGCACCGTCGTTAGCGTTGCTGTAATGGATGTTCAGCAGAGGGCCAGTCGTCAGCCCGACAGTGTGGGTTTTGGGGTTATCAGTACCACCGAGTTTTACAGTTTGGTCAATCAAGCCGGTGGACGTAGACGACCCGTTGACAAGACTGAGTTGCTCAGTACCAGCATCGAAGTTGGTCGGGTCGTACCCAATCGAGGACGAATCAGTGTCGTCGGGTTCTGCCGAATCACCAACGTCGTGGTCCTTGATGTTCACTACCTTCGAGGACGAGGTTTCGCTATCAGCAGTTGACTGGAGGTAGGCGAGGTTATCCACCTGGGCATTCCACTGGTTCGCCAGGTTGACCTGCTTTACAGCGTAATAGTCGGCCACAGCGGACTTAGCCTCAGTCTTCGCGGCGGCCTTGCTACTGCCGTTGTTCAGGGCCTTGATATAGGCGTTTTTGCCGATAATCCGGGCCTGAGTCTTTGTATCCGACAGGTAGTTATCCAGCGTCGTCTGGTAGCTCTCAGACTGAGCCTTGCTGTTCTGAGCGGACTGATAAATGTCGATTTTCGTCTGTTCGGCGTCTGTACCTGTGGTGTTGACGGTCGTACTGCCCGGTAGCCCGGTCCTGTCGAGTTGGACAACAGAGGGCATGACGGACTCCCCGATACTCTCAGACAGGTCGTAGGTGAACCCGGCGTCTCCGCCCGTGTCGCCCAAGAATTTGCCGTCATCGCCCGGCGTCCACGCGGCGGCCGGTCCGCCCTTGCTGAATGACACCGGCCCGTCCGCGCCTTCGACGCGGATGGTGAAGGACTCATACGCACCTGCGTTTCGGAAGTGTGCGCTGTTCTGAGACCCGCTGACGGTCTTTTTCAGAATCGCCGTGTTGTTGCCAGCAGGCGATTCGTCGGTAATCACCGTGATGGTGGTTTCTGACGACACATCGAACAGGTCAATCTTGACCTTGTGAGGGCCTGTCTCGAAGGTCTTGGTCACTGGCCCGGAGTCGGTGGCCGTCGCCGTCGACTGTGCCAGCGCGGGGCCGACGGTCCCGACGACGGCCGAACAGACGATGAGCGCGGCGAGCAGGACCGAGCGCGCGCGGGTCACAGTTCGCGGCCTCCGTCGGCCTCGACCTGCTCGACGTGATCGCGCACGTCCTGGTCGCTGGCCTCGTCGGTCTCCTGTTCGCGGACGTGGTGCGCGGCGATCACGCCGCCGGCGACGACGGCGGGACTCACCACAGGGAGCGGGGAGCCGATGACCGCGGCGGCGATAGTCGACGCAGAGACGCCGATGACGCCCATAAGCCCATAGCTGAGTATTTGGTCCATCGGATTCACCCCAGGTAGCTGATGACGTAGTAGCCGGCGGCCTCGACGGCAACGACAACAAGACCGATAGCGGCCGAACCAACCACGATATCCTGCGCACCGAGGATGTTCAAGCCTGTGAACAGAACGATGACGAGCGTTCCGAGCGCGAGGTAGGTTTCGACAGTGGCCGATCCCTTGGCGATGTTCGCGAGGTCGGTGTCAAGTTCGTAGGACTTGTTGCGACTCTCATTGACTCGGTTAGTCGCGTAGGCGGCGGCGAGCGCACCGAGCGACAGCAGGAAGGCGAGATCAATGCTTGTGTTCTGGACCGTGGCGACTGATGCGCCGAGGTCGTAGCCGAGCATACTGATCGAAGCGATGCCGTTGGTGACGAACGCGCTGGCGGTGAAAATCACACCAGCCAAGGCGTCTTCAATGTCGATCTTTCCGAACATGGTTTGGCTGGCCGCGAGTGCGGCCATGCCCGCCGATCTCGGGAGGTTCGGTAAAAGTCAGGTTGTTGTACCCCTTATTCAAAATCGACAGAAGGTTTTACTGGTCATCCCCCTCAGGTCGTCGAAATATGGGTACAAGAACCCGTAAAAGTGTAATTCTCTGTCAAACACTGTCGACGCAATCCTAATGTACACTCAATTGTAAACGTTGGCAAGGGATCGGGGCTGGAATACTGCCCTGTCCTGACAGGATAATAGGAGCATGACCCCTCCGGCTGCTGGATACAGCCCCTGATATCCATGCAGTTTCTGATAGGCGGTTTCAAGGTTTCATTGGAGGCTACAAGGCAGGCTTGAAAGTGGTAAGTACACTAAAACTGTCTGACCCCTTTATTACAAGCAATGGCAATGGATGATTCGTATGCAACTGACAAAGCTGAAAGAATTGCTTACTGAAGATGACGCGGTCTCCCCAGTGATTGGGGTTATCCTGATGGTGGCGATCACTGTGATTCTGGCCGCGGTAATCGCATCCTTCGTGCTCGGGCTTGGCGACCAGGCCCAGCAGGCAACGCCGCAGGCGAGTTTCTCGTTTGATTATAGCGAGAGTGATAGCAATCTGAAGATCACCCACGATGGCGGGGACAGTATTCTCTCTGATGAGCTGTATGTTCGTGGGACTGCCGGGGGAGATTCAAATACTGGCGTCTGGTATAACTTGCCAAACTCCTCTCCGGGTTCCGGGAGCGATGTTACTGCTGGCAATAGCGTCACCCTTGGCAGTTCGGACGATGTCCCAGCGGATTACGATGTCCGAGTTGTCTACGAGACGCAAGAGGGTGACAGCTCAGCGACGCTCGCTCAAGACACTGGGCCTGGTGCGTAACTGACCTGCAGACTTCGTCTTTTACAGCGGAACCGGCGTCTCCGGCGGCACATAATGAGTACGTAGACCCGTAGCAGTTTCAGCTGACGAGTAGTACCCCCGTGCCGCGAATATCAACAATATTGACGACCACATTGACTGTCCTTACGCTAACCAGATAGCAGTCTTTTATTCCATCCCCACGGGGTCGCAGCTCGAAGATCGGACTCGGCGCGATATGCACACGAGGAGGAACTGGCCGTGTGCATATTCGGGCGGGTGTCGTGGACTGAATGAAGGGTGTCGGTGAGCGATGGGCATGGGCTGTGGCGGTCTTTATCAGTAATCGAGCTTCGAGTTAGTCGAGAATACCTCTCTTTTGCCCTCGTGTTCACGAGCAGGTGGTATGCGAATCCGCGAAGACGGTAAGCACGCGCACCGCACGGACACCATCGAGCAGGCTGCCGAGTTCTGGGACTGTAACAAGACGAAGGCACTCATGCGTTCTGCCGAGTTTTCTTGGCGAATCGACGAGCGAATTCGAGGGGTATTGAGCCGAGACGATCTAACCATCCGACAAAAGCTAGAGATAGCCAAAACACTGCATGTCCCCAATATCTACGAAATCAATATCGGAGAAACAGTTGAGATTAAGAAATGAATAGCTACTGCGGTTTGTTTAATTTAGCAACCTGTTCTGATATTGCACGGGCGACAGCAGCCTCGCCCTGCGGGAATGACCATGAGCGGTCAGGAAGATCACCAGCTCGACGAACAGTTGCAGACACTTCACCACTGGTTTGAGTTTGAGCGAAATAAAGGACAGCAGCTGTGATTATAAGCAGTACGGCTCCTGAAATGAGGTGGAAGCCCGTACCAGCAGTTGCCCCGAATATGAGTCCCATGAAGCCTACAGTACCCAATATCCCAGCAATGATCCACTCAGCGATTGGGTCTTCGGTGTCCTCGCTACGCCCGTACTCCGTACCAACGATGTAGTCGCTAGTCAATAGAACACTCGTAAGAGAGGTATCCTGACTACGGTCATCCTGATGATGTTCTAATTCGATAACTCGGCGGTCAGTGACTGCAACGGTCCGGTAGTCATCGGTATGTGCATCAACCAGTTGCTCACCACTTGGGATGTGGGGCTCAAGTACACGACTCTCTGATTCAGAGACGGCTCCCATCATTCGATTTGGAGCAGCGAGATGTCTTGTAGGTAGCCCCAAACTCAGTTGTCGATACGGGGTAAATCGTGACCTGAAATTGACACATTCACGAAACCTATCCTACTCTTATTATACCTTCTTAGCGGATGGCCGCGGCTGATTACTCGCATCCAGTCTTCCTTGCAGATACCGCAGTCCGTAACCCGTAATATCGTAGTTTTGGAACTGCGGCGTCAGGGGTTCAATCATCTGCGCGTAGGTGAGCATCTTGCAGCGCTCACGCACGCGGCCCACAGAAGCACGGAGCGATACTTTCTGTGCGATGTATCGCGGTGATGACCACCCTTCGGCTTTCAGTATTTCTAGGATTCGTTCATCGAGCGGGACCATCCATTTAGCGGGCTTGCGTGACATGGTTCAGGGCAACGTCGTCAGCTATTGATTCCGGGACCGTCAGCCGCATCAGCACCATTTTCTCCGTCGGAAGATCCGCCACCGTTGATGTAGCGTTCTCTTTCAGCGTCGTATTTTTCTTCGAGATATGCTTCTCCTTCGTCAGTGAGGACGTAAACTCCATTTCCGAGAGGGCGGAGGAGATCGTGTTCACCAAGTTTCTGTAGCCGGCGAGAAACCGTTGACTGGGCAATATGGATTTCATCCCGCTTTGCGAGCTCTGTTGAGGTTCCTGATTCCTCCTCCCGGATTATCTCCAGTATTCGGTCATCCCAGATAGTCATCCAAGATCCTGACTGACGCATTCAATTCCCACAAGAGTATAGACAATCTTATTTCTCACTAACAATTCAAATTAAGGCCATCAATGCATTTATGCATAACCGGCCTGTTTATGGATATGCGAAGCACCCGATTCGGTTGAAGATGACTCTCCTTGGTTCGTGAAGAACGGGCGGTCTGGTACACCGCCCGAAAAGGTGGCTTCGCGCTCTGTAGGTCATGAGCGAATCCACCATTACGGGGCTACAGCCCCGCACGAACACCGAAGCATCGCAATCGAATAGTTCTGACGACGGCAGTTGCGCCACCTGTCAAGCTGACGCTGACGGGATTGATGCACGGACCCTCAAGCCGACTTGTTCAGACTGTGCGGCCCGCAGCTTTGACGATGGGTCGCCAGTGCGCGGGGGTGAGAAGGCTTGAGTAACGATCTCCAACCACTGGAACCGAGCCGAGCCGTCGATATGTATCTCAAGGCCCGGCAGGACGAACTGACCGAATCGACGATACAGTCACAGGAGTACCGGCTGGAAGCATTCGAACAGTTCTGCAGCGAAGAAGGCATTGAGAACCTGAACGACCTTTCGGGGCGGGACCTGTACGCCTATCGTGTCTGGCGACGAGAAGGGAACGGGAAAGAACGGGAGGGCATCGAGCCCATCACCCTTCGAGGCCAGCTGGCCACGGTCCGCTCGTTCCTTCGCTTTGCCGCCGAAGTGGATGCCGTTCCGGAGAATCTTCGAACAAAAGTCCCGCTCCCGACAATCAACGGCGCTGGTGAGGTGAGTGCATCTACGCTCGACCCTGAGCGTGCCGATGTGATTCTCGACTACCTCCAGATGTACAAGTACGCGTCGAGAACGCACGTCATCGTTCTCCTGTTGTGGCATACCGGGGCGCGCATGGGCGCGATCCGTGGGCTGGATATCGATGATTGCGAACTCGAAGGAAGTGATCCAGGTATCGAGTTCGTCCATCGCCCACAGTCAGATACGCCGCTGAAGAACGGAGAGAAGGGACAACGCTGGAACGCCATCAGTGAACACGTTGCCAATGTCGTACAGGACTACATCAACGGCCCTCGTGAGTCGGTTTTCGACGAACACGGCCGCCGTCCGCTCATCACGACTCAGCAGGGGCGTGCCTCCACATCGACGTACCGGATGGCGATGTACAGAGTCACTCGGCCGTGCTGGCGGGGAGCGGAATGCCCGCATGACCGGGACCCGGAAGAGTGCGAAGCTACGTCCAATAAGAAGGCTTCAACGTGTCCGTCCGCTCGGTCACCACACGACGTTCGGAGTGGCAGGGTAACGGCGTATCGGCGTGAGGATGTCCCGCGCCGTGTGGTATCGGACCGACTGGATGCGAGTGACCAGATTCTCGACAAGCATTACGACCGTCGTGGCGAGCGTGAGAAGTCCGAACAGCGCCGCGATTACCTCCCTGAAGTGTAACAATGACTCACCGACTTACTTTTAGTAACCGCAAGACGGAACCGCGAAACCGGCAGGGCCCATTTAGACGCCGAACGCTTCTTACACGGAGTCATACATCAGTCGGAGATTCTGCTCCATTCGCCACAGCCAGGTTGGTTCGTTGGACGATGTCGTTTCTCACAGGGACCACTCGGGCACGACAGTCTGGCTGCTAAGAGGTCACGTCGTCTCGGCAACCGAGCGTGCAACGCGACGCAGCGTGCTATTGTCAATCCCGTCCGCTGGGGACCCGCTCACGTAATACGTGGTGCGATCGGTGCTCCAGGCAATACTGACGGTTCCGTTCGCCCGTGATTGCCTCGCTTCGTACTCGCCCAGTTGTACGAGTGTTCCTGTCGTGACGTTCTGCGTCTCGTTGAAAACAGCAACCCTGTAGCGGGCGTCACCGTCAGTCGCTTCATATCTGAGTGTCGCAACCTCCGGATCAACGGACCGATGTGAGGCTCCCGCGAACTCGAATCCCGCCGGGACAGTCGGATCAGGTACTGGGAGTGACACAGCGGTAGCCAGTGTCGCACGCGACTCGTAGCTATTGAGCTGAATCTGCTGTGCACTGTCGGGCACCTCGTCGGGTTCAAGTTGGAACGTTCCGGGTTCGAACGTCGGATTGAACGTTACGTTCCGATATGTGGTTGTGTACTCGTAGCTGTCACCGGTGGCAACAAACGCCGTGTGTCGCTTGACCGGGAACAGGTAGTCGGTATCGAGCCAGAGCGTCTGGGACTGTAGCGACATGCTTTGGCTGGTCGGGGCCAGCTCTAATCGGTACGTTTCCTGTCCAGCAACTGTTTCCGTCCCGTTGTAGACCACTGTCACGTTGCCATCGCGATATGCAGCCGAATCGTTTTGATTGGACTCTTCTTCCGGTGGTACTGCCGGCAGGGGTGAAATTCCCGGTGTCGGCGTCGGCTGAGAGACCGGGCGGTTATTTTTGGCTGCGCTGACAAGCGCCGGGTACCTGGCCTCCGTGGAGCTATTCTCTGTCTGGAACGACACCCGCTGGAGTTCATCCGACGCTGGATCGTAGAACACGAGCTCTGACCCGTTCGCGACAACAAACCCGCCCTCTGAGACCAGTGGTTGTCGCGCGCCCGCAGACCTGTTGACGGACAGCACCCGTTCAAAATACGCGAACGAACCGACGCGTTCCTGCTTCTGTGTCACCGTCACTGTCGTTTCATTGTTCCGCGTTTGCACTGTCGTCACTGTCGCGTTGACGGTTTCGAGCGACGCGTAGCGGTCCGCTGCTTCAGTTTCCGACGGAAGCTCCGCAGTTTCACTGGCTGTGATTCCGATCGTGCTGCAGCCGCTCGCTGCAACCAGAGCCAGGGTCATAAACACACATACCAGCTTCCGCAAGCTGGCTAGCTGGCTCCCTGCAGGCCTGTGCATAGGTTACGCCATCGTAGCAAGCGAGTGCTCATAAAAGACTCTCTAGCAGCCGAACCGCTCTGACGGCTCATATCCGCAATACCGACAGATTGCAGCCCTGTGATGCCCCAATCTGCACCCCGCTACTCATACGGATTGTTGTAGCGTAGTTCCGAGTTGCCTCGACCGCTGGGGTCGGCGGACACCGGTACATTGTGTGAACAGTCAGTGTCACTCGTCCACAACCACGACCTTGACCTGCTGGACGCCGCCAATCGCTCTGAGCCGATTGGCCAGCTCGGTGATTGTATCGCCTGCGCCCTCGACGACCAGTGTCTCCATACAGGTGTCGTGGGAGAGATGGATGTGCTGGACGGAGGTGATGATGTCGGCCATCTCGTGTTGGACCGTCTGGAGTTCGTCGGCGATGCCCGAGACGTGGTGGTCGTGGACGATAACAATGGTTCCGTGGTGGTGTTGCTCGTCACCGGATTCCCATTCGTAGGTCGCAAAGAAGTCACGTAGCGAGTCGCGTATCGCCTCCGACCGGCTCGCGTATTCCCACTCGTTGACGATGCCATCGAGCCGGTCGACCATCGACGACGGAAGTGTCAGGCTGATCCGGTCGAGATCCTCACTCATGTGTGCCGATAGGGACGGGCCCGCATATGGGTATACCGGGCTTCGGTAATACTCACCCACCGAGAGTAATACTGCGCGATGAAAAAGTATTATTACGACGCCGGGACCAGACCTGAGTAGTATGCACATTCCCGATGGATACATCGATCTGCCGCTTGCACTGCTGTTCGGTGCGCTTGCGGTCGTCGTTTTGAGCGTCGCTGCGAAGCGCGTCAACGGTGAGATATCTGACGCTCGCGCACCGTTGCTCGGCGTCGTCGCGGCGAGCATCTTCGCCGCACAGATGCTCGACTGGCCGATTCCGGGCGGGACCAGTGCCCACTTTGTCGGGGGTGCGTTCGCGGCGATTCTCCTCGGCCCGCATCTGGGCGCACTCTGTGTCGCCACTGTCGTCACGATTCAGGCGCTCGTGTTCGGTGACGGCGGGCTCGTTGTGCTTGGCGCGAACGTGTTCAACATGGCTGTCGTCGAGGTGTACGTCGGCTACGGGATCTATCGCCTGCTCGTCCCTTACGGTGAATTCCGTGCTGCCTTCGTCGCAGGGTGGTTGGGAATTACGGCCGGCGCGCTGACCGCTGCCCTCCAGCTCGGGCTCTCCTCGGCGTTCCAGTACCAGCTGCTGACGACGTTGTCGATAATGGGTGTCGGGCATCTCGTGCTGGGGCTGATTGAGGGAGCCATCACCGCTTCGGTCTACCGTTACCTTGCCCGCGCTCGCCCCGACCTCCGGCCGAACGCCGCTCCGGAGGTGAGCGCGTGATGGCGTTGAATCGACCCGACTGGCTGCCTCGTGCGCTCGCCGCGTTACTGGTCCTGACGCTGCTCGCGCCGGTGTTCGGGTGGGCGGCTGGCCAGGTTGGCTACGCCGAACCGCTCGAGAACGCTGCCGAGACGACAGGTGCGACGGAACACGCCACTGCCATCGGAACCGCGTTGTTCCCGGACTACGGCGTCCCCGGCCTCGGCGGCGCGACCGGGACGTTCGTGTCGGCTGTCGTCGGGACGGCGCTGACGCTCCTCCTCGGTGCTGGCATCGGTCACCTACTCGGGGCGGATACCGACCAGCGGCAGTAGCTGATGTCCGGCAGAGACCTGCTCGACCGGACCATCGCAGCCATCGCGGCCAGCGCACAGTGGTTCCTGCTCGCGGAGGACCTGCCGAACCGGGACGGATTCCTCCAGGCCGTCACGCCGACGGTCAAGCTCGTCGGTATCACGACACTCGTCGCCTTGACCGTGACACAGCAGGCGCTGGTAGTTGTCAGCGCGCTTGCGCTCCTCGCTACGGCGCTTGCAGCCATTTCTCGGGTCCCTATCCGTACGTTTCTGGGTCGCCTGACCGGCCCACCGGCGTTCGCGTTCGTCGTCGTTGCGCCACAAGCCGTCCTGATGGGCGGCCCTTCGCTTGGCTCGCTCCCGCTCTCGGCCGCTGGCGTCGACTACGTGCTCACGTTCGCCGTCCGCGTAACTGCCTGTGTCGGCTTCCTGTCCGTGCTGCTGTTGACGACTCGTTTCGCCGACCTGCTGGCAACGTTTCGTCGGCTTCAGGTTCCGTCGATTGTCGTTTCGCTGCTCGGAATCACGTATCGCTATCTGCTCCTGTTTTTCGCCGAACTCGAACGCATGGTTCGGGCTCGACGGAGTCGGACCATCGCCGAGCCAAGTCTCCGCCGGAACTGGCGTGATTCGGGGCACTTCGTGGGCTCGTTTCTCGTCCGGAGCCTGGAACGCGGCGAACGGGTCCAACGGGCCGCCCGCGCCCGCGGCGGGACTGGCCCGACGCCGGTACAGGCCCGGAAACCGCTCGGACGGGCCGACCTCGCTTTTGGTCTGATCGTCGCACTTGCCGTCGCGGTGGTGGTGGTCGCGTGACTGCTATTGAGGCCACTGACCTCCGGTACGCGTACCCTGATGGGACGCTGGCCGTCGACGGTGTGGACGTATCCATCGAACGCGGCGAGCGCGTCGCGTTGCTCGGCCCGAACGGGGCCGGCAAGTCGACGCTGCTGGAACTACTGGGCGGTCTGGTCGACCCTGACAGCGGGGGAGTGCGGTACTTCGGGGAGACGACCGACGCAGACACCGTCCGCAGTCGCCTCAGTGTTCTCACGCAGAACCCCGCCGACTACCTGTTCAATCCGACCGTCCGCGAGGACCTCGCCTACGGGCCGGCGCAACTCGACTGTGGCCGTGCGGAAGTCGAGCGCCGCGTCGAGCGAGTCGCGGACCGGCTTGACCTCAAGGGTCTCCTGTCGAAGCCGCCGTTCCGACTCAGCGGCGGTGAACAGCGCCGAGCCGCCCTCGCAAGCGCACTCACCGTCGAGCCGGACGTGCTGTTGCTCGATGAGCCTGTGAGTAACGTCGACGCCGCGAACCGGGAGACGATTCTCGGCCTCCTCGACGAGCTCGCGGCCGATGGCGTCACGCTCGTCGTCTCGACGCCGGACACCGAGCTCGTCCCACACGTCGCGGACCGGGTGGTGCTGCTCGGCGATACCGGCACGATTGCTGCGAGGGACACCGCCCGAAACATCCTGACCGACATCGACCTGCTGGCGGACTGTGACCTGCGCCCGCCACAGGTCGTCAGATTGTTCGAGGGTCGAACAGCGGACGTGCCACTGACGGTTGACCGGGCCGCCAAACGGCTGGATACGGACGGTTCGGATACCGTGGAGTGACAGTCTGGTTCCGGGGGCGAACTTCTATCTGGCCGCTGTCACTCTGCGGCATCAAGCAGGCGTCCGTGTACGTCGATTTCGCCGTTCCGAATCCGGGTGCTGCTGATTCGCGTGCCGTCTTCGGCGACGACAAACGGCGGCGTGTGGATTTCCAGCGGGTGAAGCCCCGCGTCTCGCCGCTGTTGATTGAGTTCGTAGGCGCGGCGCTGTGCCTTCGCCTCCGGCGAGGCGACGAGCGCATCCACGTCTGCCCGTGTCGCGGCCGGTCCCTGTGTGTCGTCTAACCGGACAATCTCGTACGTGGCGCTGTAGGGCTCACCCAACTGGTCGAGTTCTGAAGCGAGCGCGCTTCGCCGGTCATCGTACGCACCCAACTGTTCGACGTGTGTCGGGTCACTGCGCGTCTCTGTGGCCAGTTCTGGGCTGGTCAAACCAACGATGACGTGGCCATCGCCGCTCCCGTCGTGGCTTGCGGTCTGAAACGCCTTGTGCAGGAGCGCCCGGTGGCCGTTGTGAATCGGTGTGAACGTCCCGCCGAGAATCGCTGTCCGGTCCGCGTCTGCCATACGCGAATGTCCCACCAGCGTCATATATAATTGCTGTCCGTCACATAACTCGTTAGTCCCAACCGTTTCTACCGACAGTGACCCGGTAACACTCGCGTCAGCAGTCATTCAAGTAGTTTCGGCACGTATCGATGCTAATGACCGAAGGCACTCCGACACCGGGTATTCACCACGTCACATGCATCGCCAGCGACCCACAGCAGAACATGGACTTCTGGGTCGAAACACTCGGGCTCAGGCTCGTCAAGCGCTCGATCAATCAGGACGACCCCAGCACGTACCACTTCTTCTTTGCCGACGCCGAGGGGAACCCGGGGACGAGTATGACGTTCTTCCCGTGGGAGAACCACGCACAGGGGAAGGTCGGCTCTGGACAGGTCTCACGCACCGCGTTCCGCGTTCCCGACGGCAGCCTCGATTACTGGGAGGACCGCTTCGACGAGTACGGCGTCGACTACGACGACCGCGTCGAGCGGTTCGGCGAGACCGTCCTCCCGTTTCGCGACCCGGACGGGCTGCCAGTCGAACTGGTCGCGGTCGAGATTCCCGACGACGACCCGACCGAGCCATGGACGGAGTTCGTCCCAGAAGACGCCGCCATTCGTGGCTTCCACTCCGTGACGCTGTGGCTCGCCGACCCCGAACCCACTGAGGACCTGCTCCAGACGATGGGGCTTGAAGAAGTCGGCACCGAGCAGGCACAGGGCGACACGCCCGGCGACGAGCGGACCCGCTTTGCCGCGACGGGGACCGTCGGGAAGTACGTCGACGTGTTACCGACTATCGAGGGGGGCCGGCAGGGCCACGGGACGGTCCATCACGTCGCCTTCCAGACGCCGACTGACGAGGACCAGCAGTCGATGCGCGAAGCCGTCCGCAACGCGGGGTTGCGCCCCACGTCACAGATTGACCGCCACTGGTTCCGGTCTGTCTACTTCCGGGAGTTCGGTGGCATCCTGTTCGAACTCGCCACCAGCGACCCCGGCTACGATAGCGACGAACCGCTTGATGACCTCGGCGGCCGGCTGGTGCTACCCGGGAAGTTCGAGGACCGACGCGAGGAAATCGAAGCGGGGCTCACGGATGTGACGATTCCCCGACCAGAGGCCGCCGAAGCCGACGACTAACGCCCACGGACCGACCGGTATCCGATTCATTCTTTCTGTTAGCCTGCGAGTAAATATGGGTGGCCGGAATGTCCAGTGTTACATGTCCACAGAGGGACAGGAGTACGTTATCGCGCCGTGGGGGGAGAGTGAGTGTGAGACGACCGACGTTACGGTCGACTTGCCGTCCCGAGACCTTGCAGCTCAACTGGAAGTGCCGACAAGCGTGTTAGACCGCATGGCACAGCTCAGCGACGAGCACAACATCCCGGTGACGCAGGCGCTCGGGGAGCGACTGGAGATCAACCGGGCCCGGATTTCGCTCTGTGCCGCGAAGTCGGTCGACAACGTGGCCGCTGTCCAGCAGCATCTCACTGACGCCCGCGAGTACCTGTCCGGCGTCGAGGCGCTCGATACGGCCGATCTCGAAGCAGACATCGAACACCTCTGGACCAACGAACTCGGCAGCGCGTAACTTCGTCTATCGGTGAGTGGAGACTGAAGTGGCTATTTGTCCCCGCAGATGGCCGATACAGCGGTTTACTGGCCGCGACGAATAATTGGTAATGAATTGGCGACCGGAGCGCGTACAACAGACAGGCCGGACTCAAATTCCCGTCCCGGCGGGTTAGAATACCGTTTCCGAATTTACCACCAATTCTTTACCGCTGGCTCGGAGTTTACAGTAACTTTAATTCCCTGAGTGTCTCACCTGCGCCCGTAGTATTATCATGAACGATGATACACGACTGTGGTTCGTAGCTGCAGTGTCGCTACTCCTGATATTCAGCGGGAGCGGACTCGCATGGACAGTACAAACTGATGCTGGTTCCGTAGAGGTTCGCGACGTGACGTTCTCCGGGACCAACGGGACGATGATGAGCGGGACGCTGTACATCCCTGAAGAGGCGAGCAGTGCTTCCCCGCAACCGGGGGTGTTAGCCGTTCACGGGTACATCAACTCGAAGGAGACCCAATCGCCGTTCGCCATCGAGTACGCGAGGCGGGGTTTCGTCGTTCTCGCGATTGACCAGACCGGCCACGGCTACTCGGACGCCCCGGCGTTCCAGAACGGCTACGGCGGCCCCGATAGCCTCGAATATCTCCAGTCGCTGGATTACGTTGACAACGAAAACATCGGCCTCGAAGGGCACTCGATGGGCGGCTGGACCGTCGTCACGGCGGCCGCGGCCCACCCGGACGGGTACGAATCGATGGTCATCGAGGGCTCTTCGACGGGATCGAACCGCGCCCCCGAAGGCACTGACTCGTTCCCGCGGAACTTCGCCGTCGTGTTCAGCGAGTACGACGAGTTCTCCCCGCTGATGTGGGGGACGGCGAGTGCGTCCGATGTTGAGCAGAGCGAAAAGCTTCAGACGGTGTTCGGCACGGACAGCGCTGTCGAGGAGGGGCGCACCTACGGCAGCGTTGCGGACGGGACTGCACGGCAGCTGTACACGCCGGCAACGACTCACCCCGGCGACCACTTCTCGACCGCAGCCATCGGCGCGTCCATCGAGTGGCTTCAGCTGACGCTTGATGGCGAGGACGAGATGGACCCCAGCAATCAGGTCTGGTACTGGAAATCGATGGGGACGTTTATCGCCCTTCTCGGCGGCGTCCTATCGCTGTTCCCGGCTGGCGGGCTGCTCATCGAACGGGCATCGACAGACAGGCTTCGACGGGAGTACCCCGAAGGGAAGGGGATGACCGGCGGCAAGCGGTACGCGGCGTCATTACTCGCTGCTGCCATTCCGATTGTGACTTACTTCCCGCTGCAGGACGCTGCGCCGGCGATTATCGGCCTCGGTTGGCTGTTCCCACAGCAGATTAACAACGGTGTCATCGTCTGGGCACTGGGGAACACGGTCATCACCGCGGTCCTGTTCGCGGTGTGGCATTACACGAGTAACGCGGACGATCCGTCGGTGTCGCTGGCGAACTACGGCCTCGATACGGGCGACGGTGCGCGGACGGTCGGCGTCTCGATTCTGGCCGGCGTCGCTACCGTTGCCGTACTGTACCTGCTGGAAGCCGTCGTGGCATTCCTATTCCAGACGGACTTCCGCATCTGGGTGTTCGCCATCAAACTCCTGTCTCCGGCTCAGTTCCGCATCAGCTTCTCGTATCTCCTGCCGCTGTTTGCCTTCTTCGTCGTCCTCGGCGCGCTCCTGCACGGCCAACTCCGTCCCGAGGGCGAGTCCCGGTCGCTCCGCCGCGCGATGGCCACGAACTGGCTCATCGTCGTCGGTGGGTTCGTCGTGCTACTGGCAGTTCAGTACATCCCACTGCTGACCGGACAGCCCCTGCCGCTTGGCCACCCGCTGTTGACAATCCTGGCGCTGCAGTTCGTCGCTCTGCTCAGCATCGTGGCCTTCGTCAGCACCTACTTCTTCAGAAAGACCGGTCGTGTCTGGGTCGGCGCGACAATCAACGCTGTCCTCGTGACGTGGGTTATCGTCGCCGGGACGGCGACGCAGTTCCCCGTTTAGACCCCGCGTTTCGCTCTCTTTTCGTTTCTGCCGGCCAAGTCGTGTTTCGGCCGTGGCGACGTACGGCCGAAACCCGGCGTCGCCTCAGTCGTCGCTCATGACACCCTCCGCGACGGCCATGTCTTCGACCGTGGGGTCGTCCTCGGACGCCCGGAGGACGAACCGTTTGCGGATCAGGTCGGCCGCGTAGATGGCCGTCCCGAGGATGATGAGCGTGTCACCGGGCAGGCGCGCCCAGAACAGCGTCTGGACGAGCGGTTGGTTGTAGAACGCCACGCTCCGGGCCGCGGCGTAGCTCCCCGTGAACGCCGCCTCCAGCTGGAGGAAGCCAACGGGCAGGACGGAGACGAACACCATCAGCGCCAGCCCGACGTTCCAGCACCAGAACGCTGCCCGGAGCCAGGAACCATCCCAGCGCCCGGGTCTGATAGCGAGCTGGAGCATGTAGGTGACCATCCCCAGCGCGAGGAAGCCGAAGGCCCCGAACATCGCGGCGTGGGCGTGGCCGACCGTGAGGTAGGTACCGTGCTCGTAGTAGTTGATCAGCGGGAGGTTGATGAAGAAGCCGAGCACGCCGGCCCCGACGAAGTTCCAGACCCCGCTGGCGATGATGAACATGAACGGGAGCTTGTAGGGGAACCCGCCGGTTTCGGACATCGCCCGGTACTGGCCCAGCGCCTCGTAGAGGATGAACACCAGCGGAAGCAACTCAAGCGTCGAGAACACGCTCCCGATTGGGACCCACATGTCGGGCATGCCGACCCACCAGTAGTGGTGGGAGACGCCGATGACGCCGGTGGACATCACCAGCAACGCCTGGAGCATGACAGCCTTCTCGGCGCTGCGGCGGCTGAGCAGGTTCATCGACACCAGCGTCAGCCCGATGATGGCGACGATGAAGAACTCGAAGGCGCCTTCGACCCACATGTGGACGACCCACCAGCGCCAGAACTCCGTGACGGCGATGTTGGTCTCGGGGGTGAAGAAGAACCCGGCGGTGAACAGCAGGGCGATGGAGCCGCCGGCGTAGAGGATCATGTGTGCGAGGCCGAACACCGGCTCGCGGTCCAGCAGCGGCTTCAGACCCCGGATCGAGAGGACGGCCCACAGGCCGAAGCCGACGAGCAGTCCGACCTGCCAGAGCTTCCCGACTTCGAGATACTCCAGCCCCTCGTTGCCGACGACCCACCAGAGGTCGCCGAAGTAGCCGTGGGAGCCGAGCCAGATGCCGCCGAGGCCGCCCACGGTGACGACGACGATGGCCCCGAGCAGAATGTTGATGTACGTCGACTGGCGTTTCGGCTCGTGGCCGGTCAAAAGCGGCGGGAGGAACAGTCCCGCACCGAGCCACGTCGCGGCAATCCAGAGGATGCCCAGATCGATGTGCCAGGTCTTCGCCATGGCGAAGGGCAGTAGCTGGAGGATGTGGACGCCGAATATCTCCTCGATGCCGAAGAAGCCGGCCCGCTCGATGTAGAAGTGGGCGAGCAACCCACCGAGCAGCACCTGCGCGAGGAACAACCCGGCGGCGACCGGGATGAACCGCAGGGCGGCCCGTTGACTGGGGAAGATGCTCACGTCGCCCGGGTCGGGCACCGAGAGGCCGTCTGCGGAGGGTTCTGGGAGGCTGACAGACTGGTACAGCCAGATGCCGCCACCGGCGGCGGCGACGAGGAGGACCATCGCGATGACGCTCCAGGTCATCGCCGCGCCGGTCGCGTCGTTACCCGCGGCAGGCTCGTATGGCCAGTCGTTCGTGTAGGAGTGCTCCCCGTCCGGGCGGTCGGTGTGGGAGAACCACGCCGTCCACAGCGCGAAGTCGGCGAACTGCCGGGCGTCAGCCTCAGAATCAATCATCTCTTCGGGGACGCCGCGCTCGTGGCTCCCCTCGTGGTACCGCTCGACGTACTCCTGGCGGACCTGCTGGTGGGCGTATAGCTCGGCGGCGGAGTACTCGATGTTCCCGCCCTCGTACTCCCCACTGAGGTCCTGTTTCACGTCATCGTCGACGGCGGCCTGCTCGGCCGTCGACAGCGAGTCGTACTCGGTCCCGTAGCGCTCCTCGGCGTAGTAGGTCCGCATATGCTGGGTTTTCAACTCCAGCGAGTCGGCGGTGTAGTCCGCGCCGTAGTACGCGCCGTTGCCGAGAATCGACCCGTGGTTCATCAGCCCGTTCTTCTGGAACGTCTTTTTGCCGTCACGGATGTCCTCACCCGTGATGACCGTCTCACCGTCGGGTCCGACGACCTCCTCGGGGATGGGTGGCGCTTCCTGGTAGGCCACCCACGCGCCGGCCCCCATGACGACGAGGTTGAAGACGAACGCGGCGGCGATCACCTTCGCGATTGTTTTGCGTTTGAGTTCCATGTGGTTGGAACTCCAGTATCCCAAAATAAGAAGGGGTAAAGACGTTCTCAGTCGCTGGCGATGCGAGGGAACATGTTCGCCCTGATAGGGACCAGTGGTCTCCTGTCCCCGGATTCGACGTGGTACATGGCGGGGTATCACAAGGTAGATTACTATCTGCCCCTCTCACTCTGGTATGCGCCGTCGCCACTTCGTCCAGACGCTCGGAGTGTCTGCACTGGTCGGGAGCGCGGGCTGTACCGAGCAGTCTGACGACACGACATCGGCCTTCGAAGTGTCGAGCCCCGCGTTCAGTTCCGGGGACGCGCTTCCGGCCCGGTTCACCTGTGACGGCGAGGGCGTATCGCCACCGTTTGTCATTGAGCGTGTTCCGGAGCCAACGGTAGCACTTGCCGTGACAGCCGAGTACGACGGTGGCGTGTTCAGTCAGCCCGTGTTCTGGACGCTGTGGAACGTCCCGCCGGAGACAGAGCGGATTCCAGCCGGCCTCCCTCGTGAACCGACCCTCGATACGCTCGGCGGCGCTCGACAGGGAACACAGCCCGCCAACGAACCGGGGTATGAACCGCCGTGTCCACCGGCTGGACAGGCCTACGAACACCGGTTTCAGGTGTACGCACTCGGCGAGGAGCTCTCTATCGAGGGTGGAACCGAGCAGGAAGCGGCGGCAGAAACCATCGCGAACGCGCTCATCGCAAGCACCCGTCTCACTGTTGATTACACTCGCCCGGCTGGGACTGACAGCTAACGAGTGAGGCCTCTGCACACGCGAATCCAGTACACCGTCTGAACGACTGCCTATTTGCTGCTGTCCGCTGATCGAACCTTCTGAAGGATACCGCTCGCTGTGACTGTCCAGTTCGTCGTGTGTGAGACACCGCTACTTGTGACAATGTTTCACAATACCATTAAACCTATATACTGCTGTGTTATACCATATCATGTATGGCGTCCGCACCGAGTAGTGACGATATGTTCGACGAGTTCCTCTCCCAGCGTGGCCACGACGTGGACCAGAGTGGTTGGGAAGAGAGCTATAACAAGAAGCAGTGCCCTGATTGCGGCGGTCTTCACGAGTCGACAGCGGCACAGTGCTCGGTGTGTGGCTGGACACCGGTACGGTAAGGATACTCCGGTTTTCGGTCTTTCACCTGACTCCATAGCGGTAGTACCGGCAAGCAGAGCCGACAGTTCGCTCTCCGACAGGATGTGTCACTCTGTCTCTTGAGACAGCAACAGCCCAGACAGTCCGACCTGCGTCACGTTGTGCACAAAGGAAGTGGGGGAGTCTGTGCGTGGCCAGCCGACGGTTGGGGGGTGATGTGTCGGCAGGCCGACCGGTTCGTAGCCGACAATTGGGGGGTGGTGTGTCGGCGGACTGACCGGCTTGTGGTGGTTACAGCGCATCGAGCGACGCATGGAGGAACAGCCCGACCGCGAGATGTTGGTACGCCGACGTTGCGATCTGCTCTCTTGCAGCCGCATCGTCCGCGATTCCGTACTGTTTCGTCTGAACGAGTTCGTGCATCTGGAGCGTGCCATCCGCTTCTAACTCGTGCAGCCGGGGGTACACTGTCCCCGGACTCAGTTTGGCGCCGAACTGGGTTTCCAGCTCCTCCATCAGTCCGGTCCCGTGGGTACCACCATCGGCGACTGCGATCATCGCCAGTAGAATCTCTTCCAGACTCTGTGTGACCAGGCCGTCATCAACCGCGGTCTCGCCGTTGACGACGTCGTCAATGACCGGGTCCAACACCGACTCCGTGATGGCGTCACGACTGGGTGGGTCATGCGATTCTGGGCACTCTGCATCGCCGAGAGGGGTCACTCGCTCATCGGCGCTCTGGCCCTGCATCTTGCCCGTCGTCACGCGACGGAGGTTGTCTCCGGACATCGTCTCACCTGAACGCAATCCGCAGTGACTGCTACAGGGGCTGTCATGATATAAACGGGGCAGTGTTTTCTGAGCGTGAAACCACCACAGTGCTCGAAAACGCTTATATAATATGACGCGAATCTTGGTGTAGTGGCTGAGGAACAGAGCATCGAGGAGATTCTCGATACGATTGGCGACCAGCACGCACGCCGTGTACTCGCCGCGATCAGTCGAGAACCGCAGTCGGCGAAGGAACTCGCGGAGGAGTGTGACCTCTCATTGCCGACGGTGTATCGACGTATCGAACTGCTCGACGAGTACGACCTCGTCACCGACCGGACACTCGTCGCCGAGGACGGGAACCACTACAAGGTGTACGAGTCCAACTTCGAGTCGACGGTCATCTCGCTCGAAGACGAGGAGTACAAAGTACGCATCTATCGGGAGGAGAACCTCCCGGACCGGTTCAGTCAGCTCTGGGACGAGCTGAACCCGGAATGAGTTTGCCGACCAGTGAACGGGTGACAGCATGACGACCGGTGTGGCTATCGCACGCAGCGCGCTCATCCTGATGCGGATGGTGGTGTTCGGGCTGACACTTGGTATCACGCTGATTAGCTTTCAGGCCTATCGGAAACGGCCGTCGGAACGCCTCCAGTACGCGTTCGTCGGCTTTGCGTTCATCAGTATGGGTGTCGCTATCTCCAGCGTTATCACACAACTGAGCGCCGGCGAGACTGGTGCCATCGTTCGCGTGTTCTTCCAGATGGCAGAGACGATCCCCTTTATCATCGGGTTCGCGATGCTGTACGTGTCGCTGTACAGATGAGAAATCCGCTCAGGTGGACCTGTCAGTTGTTGTCCCCGTAAAGCACGTTGTTTATTTGGCCGCGGTTCCACTACATGTTCAATGACTGATTCGACCACCGAGGTTGTCCGCCTGTTCGGTGGGCCCGGTAGCGGGAAGACGACGGCGCTGCTCGACCGTGTGGACGAACTGCTGGAAGACGACGACGTGGACTTCCGTGACGTACTTGTTGTCTCGTACACGCGTGCGGCGGCCGCCGAGATCCGTGAGCGGCTCGCGGACCGACTCGGCCTGTCTCCTCGTGCCCTCCGCGGGAACGTCTGTACGATGCACGCGAAGGCGTACGAACTGCTGAACCTCTCCCGTGGCGATGTCGTCGGCGAGGACGACAAGGAGGCCTTCTGCGAGGAGTTCGGCATCGACTACGAGGACGAGTACGAGGGCTCGCGTCGCCGCTCTGCCCGCTCGACGACCCTCGGGAACAAGATTATCGCAACGAGCCAGTGGCTCCAGCGGACCCGCCGCGACGTGGCCGACTGGTACGATGTCCCGTTCAAGTGGGACGACGAGGAGGTCCGACTGCCGCCGGAAATCGATGACAACGCCCAGACCGGCAACAAGTACACGCCGACCTGGCCGACCGACGACGACCGCGTTGACGTGCCCGCGGCCATCCGCGGCTGGCGGAGTTACAAGGGCGAGAACGACCTGACTGGTTTCGCAGACATGCTCGAACGCGTGGCCCAGCGCTCGCTGCTCCCCAACGTCGATTACCTCATCATCGACGAGTTTCAGGACATCACGACGCTGCAGTACGACGTCTATGACGAGTGGAAGCCCCACATGGAGCGGGTGCTCATCGCCGGCGACGACGACCAGGTCGTCTACGCCTGGCAGGGCGCAGACCCGGACCTCCTGCTTGAGGAAGTCGTCACTCAGGACGAGGTCCTGCCCAACTCCTACCGGCTCCCCTCGCGCATCCTGAACGTCGTCAACCGCGAGGTGCGCCACATCGAGAAGCGCCAGGAGAAAGACCTCAATCCGCGCAAGGAGGGCGGCCGCGTCGAGGCGGTCCAGAACCCCTCGATGTTCGACCTCTCCCGGAACGTCACGCGGACCATCGAGCAGTCCGACGAGACGGTGATGGTGCTGTTCCGGGCCCGGTACCAGATGTTCCAGTTCATCGACGAGTTCATCGACAACGGGATTCCCTTCTCCTGTCTCACCGACCAGCGGATGTGGACCGACCGGCTCACCCAGTACGTCAACGGGCTCGAAGCCGTCGAGGCCGACGAGCCGCTCACGGTGCTGGAGGCCCGTCGCCTTGCCGACATGCTTGTCGACTCAGCCTTCGGGACCGGCGAGCGCGACGACCTCTTCGACGCGCTCGAAGAAATCGACGAGTCCCACGAAGACGAGGACATCGCCGACATCGAAATCGAACCCGATGTGGTCCGGGAGCACGTTCCGTTCCTTCCTGACGCGGCCTCCGCCGGTGATATGCTCCGGAAAGTCACCAACTTCCAGGAGCGGACCGTCGACGCCTACTTCACCGGCGACTACACCGGGATGGACGCCGACCGGGTCCGCGTCGGGACCATCCACTCCGCCAAAGGTCGCGAGGCCGACCACGTGTTCGTTGCGACCGACCTCACCGAGAAGGTCGTCGAGCAGATGGCCGCGACCGTCGACCAGCAGGGCATCGAGGTGCCCGGTATGGACGAGTTCACCAAACACACCAGCCCCGTGCCGACGCTGACCGACAACGAACGGCGCGTGTTCTACGTCGGGATGTCCCGGGCCCGCGAGCGACTCGTCCTGCTCGAGAATCTCGTCGACGGCGCGCCGACGCTTCCTATCGACGTGTTGCTGGAAAACGAGCCGAGTGACCGCTCCATCGAACAACTGCTTGACGACGCCAGCGAGACAATCGCAGCCGACTGATACCGCCGATTTCCTTACTCGTCGATGGTCCCTCCCTCTAGATAGTACCTTGTCTTGTCACGCGTCGACTGGGCGATCTTGGTAAACGTGACAATGCGCTGTTTGCCGTCGATTTCGTCGTGCTCGACGCGGAGTTCCAGCCCCTGGTCGCGGAAGTACGACAGCAGGTTGTCAAGCACCTTCGGGTCGCCGCGGACAGTGTGTGTCTCCCCGACTGGGTCGCCTGCTTCCACTGCCCGTATCGTTTCGACCGCCGGTTCGAGGATCGCCTCGCCCAACTCCTGTGCTCGCTCGCGGACGCACTCCGGCGGTTCGTCGCGTTCGACGGCCTGAAACGCCTCCCGGATGACACGCGTGAAGACGAAGTCTCGCCCGTAGTCGAAGGGCAGTTCGAACGCGTGTTCGAGGTCGGCTCGGTGGATGGCGCTCGTCGTATACTTCAGCGCCGTCTCTCCGTCTGTCGATTTCAGGACCACCCCCTCCCGGCCACGGGCGTTCAGGTCGTCGATGCGCTCGCGGGCGGCGTCGACGGCCGCCGCCGGAGTGAAGCTTCCGTAGTGGTCGACGCTGTCGAGGCCGTAGGTCGCACACTGGTCGAGCCGCCGCTCAACGCCCATCGGCGTCCCGCTTTCGCGATGGCGGATCCCGAACACGTAGAACCCGATCTCATCGATTTCGCTGTAATCGTGGTCGGTGTAGGGGTTCTCTGGCCCGACGAGCTCACCGCACAACATCTGCTCTGGGTGGTCGTCAAAAAACGCCTCGGCGTCCAGTAACGCTTCGACTTTCCGCGTGGTGTAGGGACAGACGAACCCGCTCCGGGTGAACGCGAGGAGGTCCCCATCGATTCGCGCGACCCTGACGTTGTAGCCGTTGAGTTTCTCCTCGATGGCGACGGGACCGTCGAAGGTCTCCCGGACCGCCGGTTCGAGGACGAGCGCGCGCGGCATCGACGGGTAGCCCCGGACAACCACGTCACCGATCAGCGCCGTCCCGCGTTCGATGCCGTGGCGCTCGTCGCTGAGATGGTGGTACCGCTGGCCGCGGAACCACTCGGTGTCGAAGTGTTCCAGCAGGTCCTCGGGGTCGGTGTCGACGTCGAACAGCGACCCCCAGTCTCTCGACATACGTGGTTCTTGTTGACATGTGACTAAAATACTGCTGGCGCGTCTCGCCCGGCGGGACTCGCCAGAGAGCCTTAGTTACCGGCTGCCGAAGCACCGCTATGGTCGACCGCCCGCTCAAGCAACGGTTCGTCCTCGACACGTCGCTGTTTCTCACCCCCGAAATCAGAAGCAGCGACGAGGACCTGGAGGCGGCCTGTCTGGAACTGCTCGACCTCATCTCGGAGGCGAAACTGGTCCACAACATCTCCTGTTACATGCCGCCGTCGATCAAGTCGGAACTGACGGCGATGCTCGAAGACCGGGCTATCAGCGACGAGGTGCTGACGAAACTGGACACGTGGGTCATCACGAAGTCCCCGGCCCACCACGAGGTGCGGATTCCGGCGGATCTCGTGTACGAGTTCATCGACGAGATGTCAGAGCGGGTCGACCGCGGCCTCCGCGTCTCGGAGAAGGCCGTCCGGAAGGCCGAGGAGTCCCGGGCCGACACGGTCGAGGAACACGACCACATGACCGAGGTAGACAAGGTCATCTCGGACCTGCGCGACGAGTACCGGGACACGCTCCGGCAGGGCGTGCTCGACTCCCGCGAGGACTTCGACCTCTTGATCCTCGCACAGGAACTGGACGCCGGCGTCGTCACGGAGGATCGGGGCATCATCAACTGGGCGGAGGACTTCGGACTGCGATATCTCAAGGGCCGGAACTTCCCCCCGCTGCTCAGGGAGTATCTCGCCGCCGACGACCCGGACCGCTGGCGCGACGAGCGCTAGTCGTCGTCGCCGCTGTCCGGTGGGTTCCCGCCGGGGAGCACGCCGCGCGCCCGTCCGGCGATTGCGCCGGGAATGTCCGTCGGGGAGGGCGCGACCCACTCGATGACCAGTAAGGCGGCGGCTAAGCCGAGAAAGACCACGCCGACCGCCGTCTGGCCGCGAGCGAGGTTGTCGACGCCGAGGAGGGTGACCCGCGCGGCGAGCACGACCGCGACCATCAGCTCGATTGTCCCGATGAGTCCCCGTGCCATCAGCCGTCGTAGGCGGCGACTAAACAAAAGCATCGCGCCTGCGTGACGACCGTCTACCGGTGTGAGGTGCACACGTTCAAGTCGTTGCCGTCTGAAAATCGCTGGTATGCAGGTCGGCATCGTCTCGGATACGCACGACAACGCGTCGAAGGTTGCAGCCGCAGTCGAGACGTTCACGGACGCGGGCTGTGAGACAGTCGTCCACTGCGGCGACTTCGTCGCGCCGTTCTCGGTGACGCCGTTCGACGGCGACTGGTCGTTTTATGCTGTTCGTGGCAACAACGACGGCGAGTGGGCGGTCCAGTCTACGGTTGACGACTTTGGCACGTACTTCGGCGAGATGGGCGAACTGACCGTCGACGGACACGCTATTGCGGTGTATCACGGGACCAGCGAGGAGATCGTCGATGCGCTGGTCGACTGTGGGACCTACGACTACGTGTTCCACGGGCACACGCACGAACGCGGGCACGAGAAGCGCGGGGACACGGTACGAATTAACCCCGGCGGTATTTCCATTCCACCGGCCCCCGGCCCGTTCTCTGTCGCGACGCTCTCGACGGACACCGGCGAAGTGGAATTCCACGAACTGGGGTAAAATTAGTCGTCTGCGTGGCTGTCGACGCGCTGTGGGCTGCCGTCGTGTTCGACGAGTCCGCGGCCGACACCGAGGGCTTCGTCGGTGCGTCGGATGCTCTTCTCGGCACTTGCGGTCCGCTCTGAGAGCGCGCGGACGGCGTCGATGTTCTCCGGCACGACATCGGCTTCCTGGTGGATCGCCTGGAACAGGTAGAGGTCTCGCCCCTCAACGGTGATGGATTCGGCCCAGATGCAGTTTTCCCACACGTCACCGCGTGGGCGACCGGCGTCGCGGGTGTACTCCTTGAGTTTGCCCGCGCCGTCGATACCGAGCGTCTCCGGGATGAGGAACAGCCGCGATTCGTCGGTCAGTAGCGACGTGACCTCCTCTGTCGTTGGCTTGCTTTCCAGCGTGACATTGACGCTGTGGGTGTGCATCTGCGTCGTCGGGACCTTCATCCCCATCGTGTCGATATCGAGGTCGGGAAAAATAGTCTGGACGTCAGGACCGTGGTGGGAGGGGATTTCGACGGGATCAGGAAGTGTGTCGTTGATCGGGCCGCGACCGGTCTGGCCCGGGTCGGCACCGCGCCGGACCAGTGTCACACGTGATTTTTCGACGCCGTATGTGTCCTTGAGCGGCGCGAGAAGGCGTGAAAGGCCTGTTGTATTACACGAGACGACGCGGGCCGTGTCCGCCCCGACCGCGTTCTCGTAGTTGGCGCGAGCATTGAAGCTCACGTCTGCCACATCGGCGTCTTCCCCACCCTGGAAGATGGCCGGCGTGTCGTGTTCAGCGTACAGCGACGCGTTGGCCGCGCCGACGCCACTTGGCGTAGTATCGACGACCACGTCGCTCGTTTCAATGAGGTCATGGACCGTCCCAGCCGTTGCGAGATCGGCTTCATCGAACGGTTCGCGGCCGTCCGCGGCATAGAGGTCGTAGCCGCGGTCGTCTGCGATAGTTGCCTCGAAGTTCGGCGAGCGCTTTGCGACGCCCGCAACTGTCATATCTGGCTGGACACGTACCGCGTCAGCGACGCGTTTCCCGATGGTGCCGAAGCCGTTGATGCCCACGTGGAGCATACACGTCCATACCTCCGGGGAGAGTATATTCTTTGTGATTAATATTCGGAGAAATTAACTCAGATCGTTGTACCACTGGCGATTGTGAACTTTTAGCATAATCTCGTCGAAAACACTTCGCCGTGGCGTGTTTCGACGCATCATACCGGCTGTCTACCAAGAGTTATTCAGCCGGAGTACGCAGTCAGTTGTATGGACAACTCGTCGCTTCGCGCGCCCGCGGAGACCGCTGTCAGACAGTGCCTGAACCTCCAGCCCGACGAATCGTGTGCGGTTGTCACTGATGACCAGCGGAAATCAATCGGCGAGGCGCTGTATCGCGTCGCCGCGGAGATTACTGACGACTCGGTTTTCGTGCGCTATCCGCCGGGCGAGCAACACGGTGCGGAACCGCCCGCGCCGGTCGCTGGCGCGATGGAAACTGCCGACGTCGTGCTCGCACCGACGACAAAGAGCCTGAGCCACACCCAGGCCCGGACCGACGCTAACGACGCCGGTGCTCGCGTCGCGACCCTGCCCGGCATCAGCGAAGGCGTGTTCCTGATGGGATTAGACGCCGACTACCACCGCATCGAACAGCACTGTGAGGACGTACTGGCACAGGTCGAAGACGCCGAAGAAATCCGGGTCACGTCGCCACAGGGGACCGACATTACGTTCGGTATCGGTGCCCGCGAGTGGCACATGGACACTGGCATCGTCCACGAGGCGGGCACGATGTCGAACCTCCCCGCCGGCGAGGTGTTCCTCGCTCCGGAGACGGCCGACGGCACGTTCGTCGTCGACGGAACGATGCGCCCCCACGGAAAACTCGACGGTAAGCGACTCACTTTCGAGGTCGAGGACGGCTACGTCACAGATATCGACGACCCCGACATCCGCGCGCAGGTCGAGGACGCCGCTGAAGAGGTCGGCCGAGACGCGTACAATCTCGCAGAGCTGGGCATCGGCACGAACGTCGCTGTGACTGAACTGGTCGGATCCGTTCTCTTAGACGAGAAGGCCGGTGGCACTGTCCACATCGCTATCGGCGACGACCACGCGATGGGCGGCGATGTCCACGCCCCGATCCATCTGGACGGGATTCTGACGGAACCGACCGTGTATGCGGATGGGGAGGTCGTAGACCTCCCGAAGCCGAGCGGTGAGTGAAATGAACCGCGAGGCAGGCGAAGAAGTAACGCTTCCTCGCGTTGAGTGAGCAGCCCGCTCCGGGCCGCGAACAGCGAGGGGCCAGACTGTGACGGTGGCCAGCGCCGTCAGGGCGATGATGCAGCCGCTGGCTATCCCGGCGTGGTTCTGCCGGGGACCATACCCGACGGTCTGGTCGGCGGTTCAATAAGTTCTGTGTGACCGTGCGAGACAGAACCACGAGCAGCGCCGTGGCGACGACCATTTACGGGAGCGCAGTCAACGGCTGCATATGACAGACGCTACACCGGGCGACCGCATCGCCCTCCCGTGTCCGGCCTGTTCGCCGGACCTGGAAACGGTTCACGAGGTGCTGAAGCCGGGCGGCCACGTGACGATTCGCTGTACGGACTGTGACCACGTCCACAAGGAACAACTGCCGGAGGCGGAGACGCTGGAGCGGAGCGTCGTCGTCTCGCAGGATGGTGACTCCTTCACCGCAGAGGTTGATGTCCCGGCCGAGGAAGAACTGTCCGTCGGCGAGGAGTTCCTGCTGGAGACCGAAGAGGCCGTTGTGACCGCCCGTATCACCAGTTTAGAGACTTCGGACGGCCGCGAAGACGAGGCGGCCGCCGAGGACGTCGAGACCATCTGGTCCCGGGCCGTCGGCAACGTCTCGGTCAACGTCACGATGCACCCGAAAGACGGGACTCATGACGAGACTGAGAGCTTCAAGCTCCACGTCCCGGGCGACTACGAGTTCGTCGTCGGCGAGACCGAGGAGTTCGGCGAGGAGGAGTTCACCGTCGAGGGGATTCACGTCCGCGACGACGCCCACGGCTACGACCACGAGAACATGGACCACGACGGTGACATGGGTATCGCGAAAGATATCAACCGACTGTACGTCAGAGACGAGTCGACCACGGCATGGTCTGCGTGGTAGGATGGCAGACTGGGACCGGCAACGGTCGCGGCTGTCTGACCGTCTCCGAGAGCGGGTCGTCGACGAGCACGTTCTCGCGGCGATAGCGTCGGTTCCACGCCACCGGTTCGTCCCGGAAGACAAGCGACACGCTGCCTACGCCGACCGCCCGCTCCCAATCGGGTCGGGCCAGACCATTTCTGCGCCGCATATGGTCGCAATCATGGCTGCGTTGCTTGACCTGTCTCCGGGCGACCGGGTGCTCGAAATCGGGACCGGCTGTGGCTACCACGCGGCGGTGACCGCTGAACTGGTCGGCCCCGAGAACGTCTACAGCGTGGAGTACCACGCGTCGCTGGCCGACGAGACACGGGAGACGCTATATGCGACCGGTTACGGCGGCGTTTCGGTTCGAGCTGGCGACGGCAAGCAGGGGTGGTCCGAACACGCGCCCTACGACCGGACGTATCTGACCTGTGCCGCGCCGGACTTCCCCACCTTACTCGTCGAACAGACCCGCGTCGGTGGCGTTCTGCTGGCTCCAATTGACGACGGACAACAGCGTCTTATCCGGGCGGAGAAACAGGCCGACGGCACGCTCGACAGCGAGGACCACGGTGGGGTTCGATTCGTTCCGCTCCAGTAGCGTTTTCGACAGACATGGCCGTTGTCGCGCCATTGATATAGCTCTGGCCGAATATAGTGGTATGGACCCGGCGGTACTGCGAGACGACATGGTCGACAGCCTCCAACACGAGAGTAAGGGTGTCGTCCGGAGCGCGTGGCTGTCGACAGCGATGCGTGCCGTCCCCCGGGAGGCATTCGTCGGCGAGCAACAGGCCTACTCCGACCGCCCGTTTGAGCGCCTCGGAACGCGCGTACTCTCGCCCAGTACCGCCGGCCGGGTGCTCGAAGCCCTGTCACCCGCAGAAGACGACGATGTGCTCGTGGTCGGCGCTGGCGTCGGCTACACGGCCGCGGTGCTGGCAGAACACGTCGGTGCAGCGAACGTTCATGCGATAGATATCACGCGCCGCCTCGTTATTGAAGCGCGGCAAAATCTGGCAGAAGCAGGCTACGACGCCGTCCTCGTCGACCGCCGCGACGGGGCTGACGGACTCCCCGAATACGCACCGTATGACCGGATTCTTCTGGAAGCCGCTGCAATTGACCCGCCCAGAGCGCTCCTCCAGCAGTTGACCGAGGACGGCCGGCTCGTGATGCCGCTGGGAACCGGCGAACAGTCACTGGCTGTCGTCGAGGCCGACGGGTCGATCAAGCGACATGGGACCGTCGCATTCCAGCCGATGCTCGTCGAGGGCGAGCAGGCCGACACCGTCGAGCGGAACCGGACCCACCGCGAGGACCGCGAACGCGCCCGCCGGGCAGCACAGTCCCGCGCCGGCTGGGAGCGGGAGTGGATTGACTGGGACGGCTAGGGAGAGTCGACGACGAGCAGGTCGGTGTTCGAGCGAGCGTCCTCGTAGTTACTCCCCGCTGGTGGTTTCACTTCGAACGTGACAGTGCCGTCCTGTTGATTCGGGCCGAGCGACGGCGACAGCGAGAGGGTCGCGTTCCCTGCGCTACCTGTCTCGCCAGTCTTGACCGACGAGAGCGTTGCCGTCCCACTTTTAGCGACGACCGTCGCGCCGGAGACGGGTGATCCCTTCGAGTCGACGACAGTGACAACGATGTCCTGTGTCCCCGGATTAGCCACTTCTGGGTGTGGCTCAACATCGACCTCTGTCACCTGCAGCGTTTCGATTCCGGAGATAGTGCTCATCATCACGGAGAGACAGGCGACACCGACTACCAGCGCGATGACCAGACGAATCGGCAGTCCTTCGATCGCACGCTCGTCGCGCCACAGCGAATCTGACATGGACAGGTGTGGCTTCGAACTGGTACTTGAACTCTCGGATGAACGTTCAAGTACTGGAACGGGACAACCGCCGGCATGGTCGTTATCGGACGAGAGGAAGCGACGGGGGCAACGACACGGCTGGGCCACTATCGGGCCCGTGACGGAAGCCGCGGTGCCCCAGTCGACGTCGACGTTGACCGGCCACATATCGGTCTCGTCGTCGGCAAACGCGGGTCGGGGAAGACGTACACGCTCGGCGTCCTCGCCGAAGGGCTGCTTGCCGCCGAAGGGGTCGCCCCGGTTGTCGCCGACCCGATGGGGGCGTTCACGCCGCTCGAAACTGCGGATGTGCCTGCGACGGTCGTACATCCTCGCGTTCGCGCGGACGCGCTCGACCCGCGCCAGTGGTGTACGGTGCTCGGCCTCGACCCGGAACGAGGCGCAGGAGCGCTCGTGTGGCGAGCGGCGAGCGAGTGTGCGACCCTCGATGGGATGCGCTCGTGGGTAGCCGATGTGGATGCCGTTGCGAGTACCGCCCGCGCGGCATCGAACCACCTCGCGCTCGCCGCGTCATGGGACATCTTCGATGCTGCGGGTATCGAGACAGAAACGCTGTGCAGCGATAGCTTGACGGTGCTTGATATGTCGGGACTCGCTTCCCGACCAGCCGGCGCGGTTCTCGCCGCTGTCGCGACTGCGCTGTACGACGTTCGGATGGCCGAACAGACGTGCCGACTGCCGTGGTTCTTGATCGACGAAGCACACGCGTTTACCGACGGCGTCGCCCGGCGTCCGCTCCGCCGTCTCGTCACCCGCGGCCGCCAGCCCGGTGTGAGTTGTGTGCTGGCGACACAGCGACCCAGCGCGGTGCCGGCGACGACAGTCTCCCAGACCGACCTGCTCGTCGCCCACCGGCTGACGAGCACAGCTGACATTGACGCATTACACGCCGCCCATCCGACGTATCTCGACGGTGATTTCGCGGCCCGGCTACCGGAGACGACCGGTGACGCGCTCGTCGTCGACGACGGCACCGAATCTGTCCATCACGTAACCGTCCGCGAGCGGCGGACGCCCCACGGCGGCGAGACTCCGCGGGCAAGCGACATCGGAGCAGGCAGAGAGTAGGGCTGCCCTGCGGTGAGTTCTGGAAAATAACGACTCTCTGAGTCAAACGACCTGTACGACACCCCAGGCCAGCCCGATTCCAGCCAGCGCACAGGCTAGGTTCCCGACAGCGTTGCCCACAGCCAGCCCCGCGTAACCGTCTTCCCACAGCCGGACTGTCTCTACAGAAAACGAAGAAAACGTCGTGAACGATCCACACGCACCGACACCGACAAGCAACGCCGCGTCACCGGTCACACCAGCGAACGTCACCAGTCCCAAAACGAAGCTCCCGACAGTGTTCACTGTGAGCGTCCCAACCGGGAACCGTTCTCGCTGGACAGCCCCCGCCAGATAATGGCGACAGAGTGCGCCGATAGCGCCGCCGGTCCCGACCAGATGCGCCGGCTCGATAGCGACCATCAGCGGTCACCTCCGGCGAACAGCCGGACGACTTCACGGCCGACGAGGACGCCGGCAAACCCCAACGCGTAGCTCCCGACGACGTTCGCAACAGCCCACTCGGGCGTCAATACTGTTTCCACCGCGAACGTGCTGTAGGTAGTAAACGACGAGATGAAGCCGGTCGAGGCGGCCAGTTTCGTCTCGCTTGCCAGCGCACCGACCTGCAGCCCCTCGTACACGAGCACCCCGAGCGCGAAACTGCCGAGGACGTTGACCAGCAGCGTCCCCTGTACCCCCGGAAAAAAGAGGCCGACGAAGTACCGGAGATTCGAACCGGCAAAGCCCCCGAGAGCCACGAGAACGATAGTTTCGACCGTTACCAGTGGGTGAGTGTCTGCCATCCTTACTCTCCGAGTATCTCCGCCAGCCGTGCTTCACCGAGCGTGTCGACGAGCTGTGCGAGTTCGATAACCCGCTCTTCGCCCAGCATCTCGACGAGTTCACGGATTTCTGTCGGGTCGAACGTCCGCGCGACGTACCCGAGGTTCTCCACCATCTGCGTCGTCCGGTCGAGTGTCTCTTCATCGGGACGCAGTGTTAGCGGCCGGTTGGTGAACTTGCCGTTTTCGTTGAAATAGCAGAACCGTAGCTCGGCGGTGTCACTGTCGTCCGGGTCGACAATCTGTAAGACGCCGTGTCCACCGTCCCACTCGTCCAGTTCGACCTCAAGTAGCGTTTCGTAACGCGTCATACAGCCCGATTCTAATCACGCTGTCTTATAGATTGCCATATGATTATGGTTACAAGCGGGAAACATTGATATACACAACAAAACAGCAGTACTGACGAAACAGCCACTCTCTCCTTGTCAATAGCTCAGTCCCGGAATAATATTGGTACAGGTGTTATTCCGGACGCGGTTGTCGGCTTATCGACCATCTGCTGTATCCTCTCGTTTCGCGTCTCCCGTAGCGACCCACTGTAGGGCGTCAGTGGCTAAAATGGTTTTCGGCAATGAAATTATTTTTATATCCGCTCCGACTACAGCAGCCAATGCCAGAATCACAGCAAGAATCTAGTGTCGCCCATTTCGATGTCACCAATATCGGTGGGATCGACGAGACGACAGTCGATATTCCTCCGGGTGTGACAGTTCTAACGGGGAAAAACGCCACAAACCGGACGTCCTTTCTGCAATCTATTATGGCGGCGATGGGGAGTACACAGGCGACGCTGAAAGGCGATGCTGACGAGGGAAGCGTTGCCCTCACGTACGGAGAACAGGTGTACGAACGGACGCTCACACGGGCGGGAGACGCTGTGCAGTTCGACGGCGACGGATACCTTGCTGATCCCGAGGTCGCCGACCTGTTCGCGTTCCTCCTCGAAACCAACGAAGCGCGTCGGTCAGTGGCCCGCGGCGACGATCTCCGCGAAATCATCATGCGGCCAGTCGACATCGACGCCATCCGTTCGGAGGTCGAGCGGCTAGAAGCGGAGAAAAGCGACATCAACGACGAACTCGCCACGGTTGAGTCCCGCCAGCGTGACCTTCCGGACCTCGAACAGCGCCGGACCGAACTCCGCGAGCAGATCGAGGAGAAACGCGAGAAACTGGCCGAGCGCGAGGAGGAGATAGACAACAGCAGCCGGGATATCGAGGAGAGCCGTCAGGAGCAGGATGTCCTCGAAGAGAAGCTCGACGAACTTCGCTCGACACGGTCGGATCTCGAATCTGTCCGGCGGGACATCGAGGCACAGCAGGAGAGTATCTCCTCGCTGAAACGCGAACGGTCTGATCTCGAAGACGAACTCGACGAACTGCCGGAGACGCCGATGGGCGACCAGCAGCACCTCGAAGACGAAATCGCAACCCTGCGTGACCAGCGTCAGCGGCTGAACAGCGAGATATCCGACCTCCAGAGCCTGATCCAGTACAACGAGGAACGGCTCGAAGAGGAAGACTACGATGTCATCCAGTCCCTCGACGACGCGCCCGAGGGTTCAGACGCCGATGTCACGGAACAACTGCTCGAAGGTGAGGACGAGGAATCCGTCGTCTGCTGGACGTGTGGCTCGACGGTCGACCGCGAGCAGATCGAAGACACTGTTGACCGCCTGCAGGACCTCCGCCGGCAGAAAGTCGAGGATCTCAACGACATCAAGTCAGAACTTGACGATCTCAAGACCGACCAGCGCGAAGCCGAAAAGAAGCAGCGCCGTCGCGAGAACGTCGAACGGAAGATACGGGAGACCGAAACGGAGATCGAACGCCGCGAAGAGCAGATCTCCTCCCTGAAGAACCGGCGAGAGGAACTGACTGCAGACGTCGAGTCGCTGGAAGACGAGGTCGACAACCTCGAATCCGAGGATTTCGACGAGATCCTTGCGCTACACCGGGAGGCAAACCAGCTCGAGTTCGAGATTGACAGCCTGGAGTCCGACCTCGACGACGTGTCCGCCGAGATAGAGGAGATAGAGGAGATGGTCAATCGGGCCGACGACCTCCGTGACGAGCGTGACGCCCTCATCGAGGAACTCACTGACAAGCGGACGAAAATCGACCAGATCGAAGCCAACGCCGTCGACCAGTTCAACGAGCATATGGACGCCATCCTCGGCATCCTGGAGTACGAGAACCTCGAACGCATCTGGATCGAGCGCGTCGAGCAGACCGTCCGCGAGGGGCGACAGAAGGTCGACCGAACGGTGTTCGAACTCCACATCGTCCGGACCACGGAAAACGGCGCGGCCTACGAGGACACCATCGAGCACCTCAGCGAGAGCGAGCGCGAAGTGACGGGGCTCATCTTCGCACTGGCGGGCTATCTGGTCCACGACCTCCACGAGAGCGTTCCGTTCATGCTGCTTGACTCGCTGGAAGCCATCGACTCGGCGCGGATTGCCGAACTCGTCGAGTACTTTGCTGACTACGCCGAGCATCTCGTCGTCGCCCTCCTCCCGGAGGACGCGCAGGCGCTTGACGACGACTTCAACCGCATTACCTCGATCTAACCCCGTAGTCTTTTAGTTCCGGTTACCGTACGTGGGAGCAACAGATGGCGAATACGACAGACGGCCGGCCGTCGAGCAAGGTCGCTCGACTCATCGACGAGTATGAACTTGATGGACTCGGTGCGGAGATGGAGGCTCGCTGGACAGGTGACGGCGAAGAGCGGATGAGTCTCCGTGATCTTGCGGAGTTTTTCAACAAGCGGCTGCTTGAACGTGAGCTGGTCGATGCGGGCCTGAGCGCGCTCGAAAGCGACGTGGAATCGACATACGAGAACCTCACCGGTGACGACATCAGCACGGGCGTTCGGACTGACACGGTCAACCGACTCGAACGCAACGGTGTCGACGTCGACCGTCTCGAAACCGATTTCATCACCTATCAGGCTATTCGGTCATATCTGAAGGAATGGCGCGGCGCGGAGTATCAGGGGCTGTCCGACGACGAGAAGATCGAAAAGGATCTCGAAAGCATTCAGCGACTCCTGACCCGGACGCTCTCTGTCACTGACCAGCGCATCGAGAAACTGCGCGATACGGGCCGTATCGATATCGAGGACTTCGAGGTATTTCTGGACGCACAGGTGCTGTGTCAGTCCTGTGGTAGCCAGTACGCCGTCGCAGAGTTCTTCGAACAGGGCGGCTGTGCGTGTCAGCAGGACTGAGTCGCCACTCTGGACTGTACACTGCGCCGAGGCACCTGCAACAACACAAAATCAACTCAGCAATCGATAACGGTTGTGAAGCCCAACAAAAATGGTGATTCGCCGACGGTGGGCGGCCGTAGAGGTAGAACCGTACTGCCGTCTCGTGAATCCGTCGTTCCAGTTGCTTGTTCGGTCACACAGGGCTGAAGACATCGGGGTTCGTTGAAACGGACATGGACCCAGCCGAGCTCCGAGCGTCGATTCCAGCACTCGAACGGTGTACGTATTTCAACACAGGGGCGAGCGGGCCGACGCCGCGCCCAGTGGTCGACGCCGCGACGGCGTTTCTCGAACGACACGCTTTCGACGCGCCTGCGGCTGAGGGGCCCTATACGGTTGCGTGGGACGCTATCGCGGCGGCCCGCGAAGTTGTCGCCAGCCATCTCGGGACCGACGCCGAAAACGTCGCGTTCACTCGCAGCACCGCCGACGGGGTCAACATAGTCGCCGGGGCTATCGACTGGCAACCCGGCGACGTGGTTGTCCGGACAGACCTCGAACACCCTGCCGGCACGCTCCCATGGGACCGACTGGCCGACACCCACGACATTGAGGTCCGAGTACTGGAGACAGCCGGCGGTCGGCTCGACATGGCAGACATGAAAGACGCCGTGGCCGACGCCAGACTGGTGACGCTGAGTTCGCTCTCTTGGACCCACGGGACCAGACTCCCGGTTTCAGATGTCGTCGACGCGGCCCACGACGCCGGCGCGCAGGTGCTCGTCGACGCCGTCCAGTCTGTTGGGCAACACCCCGTCGACGTGACTGACTGGGGCGCTGATTTCGTGGCCGCGGCGGGGCACAAGTGGCTGTTAGGCATCTGGGGCGGTGGGTTCCTCTACGTCAACCCGGACGCGTATGACCGACTGCACCAGACCCGAATCGGGTATCGGAGCGTCCAAGACCCCGGCGCTGACGGGTATGAGTACCACGAGGGCGCGCGCCGATTCGAGGTCGGAACCACCTCGCCAGTTCCCTACGTCGCGCTCGCAAATGCCATCGAAACGATTGAAGCCGTCGGATTCGACACAATCCAGCCCCGTGTCGAACGACTGACCGACCGGCTCAAAGACGGCCTCGGCGACCGGCTGCTGAGTCCCCGGAACTACGAGTCTGGACTCGTGACGTTCACCGCCGACGACCCCGAGGCGACCGTCGAGCGACTCGCGGCTGAGGGTGTCATTATCAGATCACTTTCCTATCCTGAGGCGCTCCGCGCGTCGGTCCACGCGTTCAATACTGCCGACGACGTCGACCGCCTGCTCAACGCGCTGTAGGCCCGGCGGCGCTGCTACATCCGGCTTCCGCCTTTCGCGCCCGGACTTTCTTATCCTGACCGGTCGTTCTTTCTCGCATGGAGACACGCCCCGTCGTGACGTGCTTCCTGCGCAGCGAGGGCGAGGTGTTGCTGTTGCGCCGGAGCGACGCGGTCGGCTCGTATCGGGGCCAGTGGGGTGGGGTGGCGGGACACGTCGCCGCCGACGACGGGCGACACCGGGACCCGGAGACGGCTGCTCGGGCCGAAATCGATGAGGAGACTGGGATGGCTGACGCGGTGACGCTTGTCCGGCGAGGCGACTCGTTTCAGGTCCCTGACGACGACCGGGGCGTCCGATGGGTCGTTCATCCGTTTCTGTTCGACTGCGGGGCCCGTACAGTCACAACGAACGAGGAGACGACCGAGACCGTGTGGGTCCACCCACCTGAAATACTGACTCGTAAGACGGTCCCGCGACTGTGGACCTCCTGGGACCGCGTTCGTCCGCGGGTAGCGACCGTCCGCGAAGACCGAACCCATGGGTCGGCGTGGCTCTCGCTCCGGGCGCTTGAGGTGCTACGCGACGAAGCCGCCCTGGCCGACGCCGGGCGGAGTGACGACTTAGAGACGGCCGAACGGGACGGCGACGACTGGGACGCGCTCGCTGCACTCGCCGTCGAACTCCGCGAGGCACGCCCCTCGATGGTCGTCGTCGCCAACCGCATCAACCGAGCGATGGCCGCCGTCACCAAGGCGTCGCCCACGGCGGTCGAACGAGCCGGGACAGAGGCGCTGAACCACGCGATAACCGCTGACCGGGTCGCCGCTGCCGTCGCCGCCGAGCGCGCCGGCGACCGCCTCGCAACGCTGTCTCGATCCGGAACAGTCCGCGAAGTGGTCGATGCCACTGCTCCCGAAGCCGTCCTCGTCGCCGAGTCACGGCCCGGCGGTGAAGGCGTCGGCATCGCTGAGACGCTTGCTGAGAGCGCCGCGGTGACGCTGACTACCGATGCGGCCTTCGGCCATGAACTGGATGCGTGGAGCGCCGACACGCTGGTTGTCGGGGCTGACCGCGTCTTTGCGGACGGTCGCCTAATCAACAAAGCCGGCACTCGCTCGGCGGCCCTGTCGGCGGCCGCCGCTGACGTGGACTGCTACGCAGTGTGTGCGACGGACAAAATCGCGCCACAGGCTGAGTGGGACCGGGAGGAACGGGACTCTCGTGAGGTGTACGACGGCAACGCCGAAATCGTCGTATCGAACCCTACGTTCGACGTGACGCCGGCGTCGGCAGTGACGGTCATCACCGAACGCGGCGTTCTGGAGCCGACCGATATCGAGGAGATTGCCGACGCCCACCGGGACCGGAGCGAGTGGGCCGAACGCCGGTAATAGCCGTGGCCGGCGAGCGCTGGCTCATCGCTCGTCTAGCACGACCGGGACGCCGGCTCCGGCCACGTCGGCGGCGAACGCGCGGGAGTCGGCTTCGAGGTTAGAGAAGGTGTTGTAGTGGACCGGCATCACGAGGTCCGGGTCGATGGTCGCGGCCAGGCTGGCGGCCTCGTGGCGGTCCATCGTCGCTCGCGGGCCGATGGGCGGACACAGCAACGACACCTCAAGCGTCCGATGGCCCGGGAGCACATCCGAATCGCCCGGGTAGAACGCTCTGGTCCCCTCGACGGCAATCATGAAGCCACAGCCAAAGCCCTCCGGATGATACGGCGTCCCGTCGTCGAGCGTATGCGGCCCGTCCGGCTCGTTGTACGCCGGCGTCGACCAGATCGGGACGTCACCGACCGTCGTCTGCGATTTCATCCCGACCTCGACGACCTCGTACGGAAGCGAGGACAGCGGCGGGAGGTCCCGGTCGCCGACGCGCTCGTCGATGCCCTCGTAGGCGACAATGGTGGCGTCCTCGCTCGCGACGCGCTCAATGCCGTCCGGGTCGTAGTGGTGGACGTGTGTCACGCAGACCACGTCGCCGTCCTCCGGTCGGTAGTCGCTGCTCGACGGATGGCCGATACCGTCTGTGTGGGGCTCCCACTCGCCGGTGAGCACGCCGTACCGGCCCGGGTCGACGTACACCACCGTGTCGTCGCCGGCGAACCGGAGCGTCGCGTACCCCAGCCAGTCGACGGTCAGCCCGTCGTGTCGAACTGTCATTAGGTGTCCGTACTCGCTACACCCTGAATAAGGCCGCTACTCGTCGGCGCCGTCCCCAGTCAGAAGCTATACCCGGCCACTGTTCGTTGGACTTCCCGTGCGAAACTTCCACATCACGACGGTCTGGGGGATCCCGATACGGGTCAACGTCTCGCTGCTGATTTTCCTGCCGGTGCTGGCCTGGATTATCGGCAGCGGGGCCCAGATATCGGTGTACGCCGGTATCGTCAGTTCCCTCTCCGGCGTGCCGCTTGACCTTACGGTCCTGACTGCGGGCCAGACGCCGTGGATTATCGGGTCCGCCGCGGCGGTGGGCCTGTTCGCCAGCGTCGCACTCCACGAACTGGGCCACGCCTGGGCGGCGATGCGCTACGGCCTGAAAGTCGAGTCCATTACGCTCTGGATCCTCGGCGGCCTCGCCAGCCTCGAAGCCATGCCGAAGGAGTGGAACCGGGAACTCGTTATCGCGCTGGCTGGCCCCGCTGTGAGTATTCTGACCGGACTCGCCTGTTACGCCGCACTGTTTGCCCTGCCGGCGAGCGCGCAGGTGACGCTGTTCGTCGTCGGCTGGCTGGCCGTCACAAACCTCTTCCTTGCCGTGTTCAACATGCTGCCGGCGTTCCCGATGGACGGCGGCCGCGTGCTCCGGGCACTGCTCGCACGAAAGCGACCCTACGCGACGGCGACCCGAATCGCCGCCAGAATCGGCACTGCCTTCGCCGTGGTGTTCGCCGTCGTCGGCGTTCTCTACTTCAGTCCGATGTTACTGTTGCTGGCGCTGTTCGTCTACGGTGCTGCGTCGAGTGAATCCCGGACCGTCGCGCTGGCAGCGCTACTTGAGGGGTTGACCGTCGATGACGTGGCCAGCCCGCTCGACGCGACTATCGAGGCCGACGCAACCGTCGAGGACCTTGTCGACCGGATGTTCGCTGATCGGCGGACCGAGTTCGCTGTCACGCGCGGCGGCGACGTGGTCGGCGTCGTCACAGTCGGCGATTTCAGGGAACTCTCGAAGGCCGAACGCGAGGCTGATACTGTTGCTGACCTGATGGACACCGACCTGCCGCGCTTTGCCTCGGAGACGGCCGCATTCGATGCGCTCGTCGAACTCGACACCGCCAGAGCCACTGCCGCCTTTGTCGACGGACCTGAGGGGACCCGCGTTGTCTCTCGGGAGGACTTCGCAAGCGCGATGGAGATGCAGCGGCTCGTCGGGTCCGGGGAACCGTTCTAACACAGCGTTTACTCGCTCGAATACGGTTCCTACCAGCTAGAAGGCGCTACCTGAAGTTGGCTGGACAACCTGAGTGAGTCGGGTTTCCGATTCTGTACGGAAACGACACCAGAACCTGAGACGCCCCCTCCCGACTGCCGGTACATCCAAGAGGGGGCGACGTACACTACTGGACAATGCAATCCGGGTACGTCGACCTGTTCGTCGACCTCGTCGGCACCGACCCGCTGATAAACGGCCTCGTCGGCGGGGTCATCATTGCGACGATGAACCTCTTCGGCGCGTCACTCGTGCTGGTCTGGCGTGACCCCTCAGAGCGGGCGCTTGATACGGCGCTTGGGTTCGCCGCCGGCGTGATGCTGGCCGCCGCGTTCACGAGCCTCATCATTCCCGGCATCGAAGAGTACTCGGGCGGGAATCCGATTCCGACGCTCGTCGGTGTCGCACTCGGGGCGCTGTTTCTCGACCAGGCGGACGGCCTCGTTCCCCACGCACATTACCTCCTGACCGGAAGCCGGCGGTCGGACGCGGCCAATCCCAGTCAGGACCTCTCTGTCGACGAGTCGAAACTGACAGGTGTCATCCTGTTCATCCTCGCAATTACGCTGCACAACATCCCGGAAGGATTGGCCGTCGGCGTCGGCTTCGGCGCGGCCGCCGGCGACCCGCTCCAGATCGGTAGCGCGCTCTCGCTGATGCTTGCCATCGGCATCCAGAACATCCCGGAAGGGCTGGCCGTCTCTGTGGCGGCAATCAACGCAGGTCTGGATCGTCGGCTCTACGCTGTCTTTTCGGGAATTCGCTCCGGCGTCGTGGAGATCCCCCTCGCGGTGCTTGGCGCTGTCGCCGTCGTGACCGTCGAACCACTCTTGCCGTACGCGATGGGCTTTGCGGCGGGCGCGATGCTGTTCGTGATCTCTGATGAGATAATCCCTGAGACGCACCAGCGCGGCTACGAGCGTATCGCGACGCTCGGCCTGATGGCCGGCGTCATCGTCATGCTGTATCTGGATATCTCGCTCGCGGCCTGAGCCCGTGCGCTACCCCTCGTAGGGCCAGTTCGGGTCGCGGTCGAGGCCGGTCGGCTCCTCGCAGTCCTCGGCCTCGTCGGGGGAACACGCCCCGTGTTCGCGGAAGTTCTCGCGCGCTTCCGTCAGTGACACGTGGTTCGTATCGCTGACGAACTCCGCGTCGCCGAACTGGATGGGGTCGTCGAGCCAGTGACACACTGGGCACATCTCGTAGGACCCGGGCTGGCCTTCCGGGAGTGTCTGGTAGCCACAGCACGGGCAGTAGCCCAGCTCCCGTGCGGCTGGATTACCGGGCGTCTCGGTTGACATATTTCGTGGTATGTGTCTACACATCATAGAATTACCGACCCGTCGCGACGGATGACTCTCGCTGGAGCGGGCGGACTACTCCGACTGTGCGTCTTCGACTTTCTCCGCGTACTCCTCCAGCTCAGCGGCCAGTTCGCGGGCCTGGGCCGCCGACAGCGTCACCGAGTCCGCGTGTGGCTTCACCGCGTCGAGGTCGGTGTTGTCCATCTCTAACTGGAGTTCGACGTGGTCCGGGTTCTTTCGTGGCGCGGTCACGTTCAGGACAGCCAGGGCCTCCTCCTCGAAGCCGTGACCCTCTACCTCACCGTCGAGCAGGTCGAAGGTCGTGTACGCGTTGACCTTCATGATGCGGTCGACCATACCGCAGTTTTGCGGGCCGGCGACTTAACGCCGGTTACTCGTCGCCAGTCACGCCCGCGTAGCCGACCCGCTCGGCGTCCGTCGCCGCGCGGTCGATAGCGGTATCGAGGTCGAACTCCCGGACGACCTCGCCGTCCCGAATCAGTGGCTCCATGAGCGACTTGGCGTCTGCCGGCCCGTCGCGGTCGGCCAGCCTGATGTGGTGGCCGCCATCGGTGGTGCGGTACACGGACTTTTTCCCCGTGAGCTTCCCCCGCTTGGCAGCCGGTTCGCCGTCCAGTTCGACGATGTCCAGCGCGAAGTCCAGCGGGTCGGCGTTGGCGACGTAGCTCCCGACGCCAAAGCCATCGGCCACGTCCCGCAGCTCCCGAAGCGTCGCCGGGGTGATACCGCCAGAGAGGAACAGGTCCACGTCCTCGTGGCCGTAGGCGTCAAGCGTCCACCGTACCTCCCGGACGATGTGGCGGAAGTCCCCGCGGCGGGACCCGGTCGTGTCCAGCCGGACGCCCGCGAGGTCTTCGATGGCCTCCGCCGCGCGGAGCGCTTCGTCAGTTTCGTCGCTGTAGGTATCGGTCAATGCGATGCGTGGCGTTTCCTCGGGGACGGCGGCGTCGAAGGCTTGCCACGCCGCCTCCTGATTCCCGCGGCCGAAACAGATCATCAGCGCGTGTGGCATCGTTCCGCCGGCCTCACGGCCGATGACCTCACCCGCGGCGACGTTCGAGATACCGTCGAGCCCGCCCAGTAGCGCTGAGTGCTCGACCATCGCGCCTATCGATGGGTGGACGTGGCGCGAGCCAAAGGATAGCACCGTCGACTCCGGGGCGGCGTACCGCGCTTCCAGCGCCCGCGTCGCGATGCCTGTCGGATGCGAGAGAAAGCCAAGCAGCGCGGTCTCTAGGCGACAGAACTCCCGGTAGGGGCCTTCGATTCGCATCACTGGGCCGCCGTCGAACAGTTGCCCTTCGGGAAGCGCGTCTACGTCGACGGGCCGGCCTTCGAGCAACGCGGCGGCGTCTTTCAGCCCCGCCAGCAGCTTCCACCGATCTGTCGCGAACTGGTTCGCCGTCACCTCGGCGACAACGTCCGGGTTCTTGCCCGCGTGTTCTAGCGCCTCCATCGTCCGGTCGAAGTAGGCGTCGGTCGCCCGCCCCTCGCGAATCGCCTCTGGCGAGACGATGTCGAACTCCTCGGTCATGGCACGGTGTTTTCAGTGTGACGAAAAAAGCGGTCCGGTCGGCGACTGCCCTTCAGGAACCTGCCTGCTGGTGAATCTCGTCGAGATCACTCACTGTCGGCCCGTTGACGATGCGGACGGTCTTACCCGACCGGACCACGCGGAAGGCGTCGTTGAACTGCGATTCGTCGGGGACGACGTAGACGTTACTGCGCGGCTGGACGGCGTCGTGCTCTTCCGTCAGCGCCGCCCGATACGCCTGTTCGAACTCCTTGGCGTCCTCTTCGGTGTCCCAGCGTGTCTCCCAGACGTAGCCGTAGCCGCCGGAGCCGTTGCGGTAGGGCACGACGAGGTCACCGCCCCAGCCGGCAGATATCTCACTCTCGTAGCTGTAGCGGTCCCCCTGCGTCTGGCCGTTGTGGTACATCGTCGCGTAAATCGACGTTTCCCCGACCGTGTCGCCGACCGGGTCGTGGTCGAAGCGGCTCCACTCGTCGGCCGAGCGGTCAGTGACACTGACGGTTACCGGCTTCTCGCCGGGATACCTCTCCGGGTGGAGCACCTGCTCGGTGCTGTCTGGGAAGTCGTCATGGAGCGCGTCGACGGCGTCCCAGCCTCCATCGGAGCGTACTTGATCGACAAACCGTGGCCCGGTGACGTAGGGCTGGTAGAGGACGGTGAACAGCCCCTCGTTGTAGTTCGACTGCTGGCTCCCGCCGTCCCCGTCATCGCTGCCTCCCCCGCTGTTCGTCCGGTCCGGGAGGGCGATACAGCCCCAGCCGTCACCACACCGACGCTCGTAGAGGATACGCACATAGTTGGCCTCGCCCTCGGTGACGCCCTGCCGTGACAGTTGCGTGTCCTGCGTCTTTGCGGAGCCGTTCAGCCCGAAGTGCTGGTCCTGCAGAGCGTGGACCAGTTCGTGTGAGAGCGTGCGCCGGTCGATCTGTGGCGTCTCCGTCGGGCTGACGATGACGATCTCGTCTTTGCTCGGCGAGTAGTAGCCCTGTACCGTCGTCGACAGCGTGTCGTCGATTTCGTCGCTGCTGCCGGAATCTTCGCCGATGAGCAGGAGCGCTTCCCACACTTGGTCGTTCCAGGGGTCCTGTGGACGGCTGTTGCCGCCGCTGCTGCCCCCCGAGCGATTCTGGTACTCGGCTCTGGAGATAACCGAAACCGGGACCGATTCTTTGAACTCCAAGTCGCGGACCTGCTCGACGCGGGCCATCGTCCGGGCGACGACAGCCGCTCGCTCGCTCTCGTTCAGTCCGTCGTCAGTCGTCACCGACACCGGGTCGTCGTACCAGTAACCGTTCTCGTAGCCGATTGCATCCTGACCGGCCGGCGTCTCGGGGTGGTCGCTGCCACCGAAGGAGGGGACCGTACAGCCCGCGAGGACGACTGCCAGCGCGATGAGGAGTGCCCTACGCATCGTGGACCTCGTCCAGTTCGTCGGCCGTCGGCGCGTTCACGACGGTGACCGTGTCCCCGTCGACCCTGACGGCGACGGCGTCGGCGTAGGGACTGTCTTCCTCGATGACCCAGTTCCCCTCTGCGGTTTTACTGCCGCCCCAGTGGGCGATTACAGCTTCCCAGGTATTAGCGAACTCGCGGGCGTCGGCCTCGCTGGCCCAGGTCGTCTTCCAGACGTAGGCCGTCTCCTCGCCGTCGTCGTAGACGTGCATCCGACCACCTTGCCAGCCGTCGGTCGCGGGCAGGTCGTAGTTGTACGGGTCGTCGCTGTCCAGTGACCCGTCCTCGTAGTTGATGACGTCCTGCGTCCGGACGACACTCGACTCGTTGTAGTCATCGGCGATGGTGTAGGCCATCGACCCGGCGATAGCAGAGGGGCCGACGACGGCGTAGTCGGGTCGATTGCGGTCAGTCGAGGGTCTGACCCGCTCCCAGTCGTCGCTGGACCGGTCCGCAAGCGAGACTGACTCGGGTTCCCATCCGGGGTAGCGCTCGGGGTAGGTCACTTCAGCGGCTCCGTCTGGATAGTCGTCGTAGGCGTCGTTGACGGCGCTCCAGCCGCCGCGCTCTCGGAGGTCCCCGATCAGACCGGGACCGTCGCTGTAGGGGAAATACTGCATGAAGTTGATGCCGAAGTGGCGATCACCGCCACCACCGCCGCTCTGGGCGGGCCTGTCGATACAGCGCCACGCCTCGCCACAGCGGTCGGTGTAGGTCTGGGTGACGGCGACGGCGTCGCCTTCGACCATTCCGTTTCGACCCTGCACCTGGTCCCGCGTCCGCGCGTCACTTTCGAGGCCGAAGTGCTGGTCCTGCAACGCGTGGACGAGTTCGTGGGCCAGCGTCCCCCGGCTAATCGTCGGCGTCTCGGAGCCGCTGACGATGACGATTTCACCGCGCTGGCTGCTGTAGTAGCCAAGCACGCTCTCGCCGCGGTTGCTGTTCTGGACCGCGATAGAATCGCGGTCCTCGCCGATGAAAAACAGCGCCTCGAATTTCACGTTGTCAAACCGGCGCAGCGAATCACCGGTCTCGCTGCCGCCCGTGTTGTTTCGATACTCGGCTCGCGAGATGACGGAAACTGGGACTGTCTCCTCGAACTCCAGACCGCGAATCCGCTCGACACGGGCCATCGTCCGGGCAACGACGGCTTCTCGCTCCGTCTCGTTCAGCCCGTCCTCGGTCGTTACCGACAGCGATTCGTTGTACCAGTAGCCGTTCTCGTAGCCCAGTCTGTCCGTCGCAGGCGCTTTCGGGGCGGAGCCGTTGGTCCCGTAGTCGGTCGCGGGTTCGCTCGGCGTCAGGGCGTCGCTGCTTGACTCCGCCTGGTCAGGCGACACACCGGGTGCCTGACAGCCCGCCAGCAACAGCACAACGGCACAGAGAACGACGAGGGCGAAAGGGCGGCGCATCTACTATGACGGTAGGTTACCAGAGTGAAAAGTCACACGCTAAGCGTGAGCACATTCGTCTGTCAGACGGATTTTCTGCGTCTGTTTGCGCCGTCCGGACCCCACCGTCGGAGTAACTTTGGTAGTCGCGCCCCGCCAAGGTTCCCGCATGGAACTCGATCCAGCGCAGACCGCTCTGGTCGTCGTTGATATGCAGCACGGCTTCTGTCACCCTGACGGAAGCCTCTACGCACCGGACAGCGAAGCAGCCACCGAGCCGTGCGCCGAACTCGTCGACCGTGCCCGCCAGGCCGGCGCAAAGGTCGTATTTACCCGCGACGTGCATCCGCCTGACCAGTTCGAGGACACCCACTACTACGACGAGTTCGACCGGTGGGGAGAACACGTCGTCGAAGATTCGTGGGAAGCCGAACTCGTCGAGGACCTCGACCCGAAAGACGAGGATCTGGTCGTCGTCAAGCACACCTACGACGCCTTCTACCAGACGGAACTGGAGGGCTGGCTCGACGCCCACGGTGTGAAGGACCTGGCTATCTGTGGCACCCTCGCAAACGTCTGTGTGCTCCACACCGCCTCCAGTGCCGGCCTTCGTGACTTCCGCCCAATCCTCGTTGAGGACGCCGTCGGCTACATCGAACAGGACCACCGCGAGTACGCCCTGGAGCACGCCGACTGGCTGTTCGGCGAGGTGACCGACCGCGACGAAATCACCTTCGCCTGACGGTTGGCTGGAGACCCCGTTCCCGGCGACGTAGCCGAAGTCGAGGATGGGTACCAGAACGGCGACCAGCGAGCGCCCAAAGAGTGGTACGACCCGGAGAAACGTGAGATAGCCCTGACGTACAAGGACCACCTCGACGCAGTCGGGAAGACCAGGCCTACGAAGAAGCGAAACAGGCCCACGCCGAACAGTACAGCGAGTCGTAGCTACGGAATCGCGTCGTCGCCGGCGGGGTCGCGTTTGATCGTCACCTGCACTTCGTCGCCGACGGCGAGGTCGATGCCCTCGCCAACGAGTTTCGCGCCGAAACGCTCGCGGCCACAGAACAGCGCGATGCCAGTTATCGGCTCACCGTTCGCCAGCACGGTCAGGTCGTCCCATGTGACCGTGCGGCCGTTTGTTGCCCCGACGTGCTGTCCTGCAAGGGCCGCGATTTCGCTTTCATCCCCGCCAAGCAATCCGCCGCCCGAGTAGTGAGGGAGACCGCCGTCGAGAACGCCCGAACCGTCGCCGACGACATCGTTAGCGATGCCGACGAAGGATTCACCGGGTGCTGGATGGGCCGGTTCACCGAGTCGGATCCACGTCTCGCCACCCGCAACGACGCTGCCGGTCCCATCCCAGGACAGCGGCGTCACGTCGACGGCCACGTCGACCGGCAGCGACCCTGACGCACGGTACGGGTTCACGTCGGGTTCCCGGAATCCGAGGTGGATGTGGTTCGGCACCCACGGTGCGAAAAAGCCTGCCCGGACCAGCGCCCCGAGGTCGTCGCCGACGGCGACCGTGTCGCCGGGTTCGACGGCCGGGTCAACATGCAGCAGCCGCGCCACAGTATCGCCGGTATCAATCAGGATGAGGTGGTCGTGCTCGGCGGCATAGGCCTTCGGCGGGGCCTGGACCGTCTTTGTGTCCAGTACCTCACCAGCCACCGGCGATGGCGCGCGCTCGCTGTCGGGATAGAGGTCGATGGCACACCCCTCGTCATGGGCGTCAAACGGCGAGTTGTACAGGGAAAACCGGTAGTACTGGAAGAGCACGTCTCGCGATATCGTGACGACCATCGGCGGCGATTAGGGGTGTACCGGTATGGCTCTGTCGTCCAACGTCCAAGGGTTCAAGACCCATGCCGGGACCAGCCACCCTCGTGACCTGACGACGACCGCGGCGGGGGCAGCGGGAGCGCGACACGTCCCGCCGCGACGGCCATGTGTCGCCTGTACGCCTTTCGTCGCTGACAGGCTTGCCACCCGCTGGTCTGGCGGACCGTTTTAGCCCTACGGGTCCGTACGGTTCGACTATGCGTCTGCTACGGGGCCGCGCCGCCGACCCCGAAACCGACTTCGAACGGACCCGCGAGATGGCCGAGACAGTCGCCGAAGACCGCGAGCCAGCCCTCCGAGCCTGGCGACCGCAACGACAGGTCGCGTTCGGTCGCCGCGACGCCAACAGCGACGGCTACGACCGGGCGTGCCGCGCTGCTCGCGACCGGGGGTACACCGTTATCGAGCGCGCCGTGGGGGGTCGCGCCGTCGCCTACACCGGGTCGACTGTCTCCTTCTCCCTCGCCGTGCCGACCGATGACCCGCGCGGGACCATCGATGACCGCTACGAATGGGCCAAAGCCGCTGTGAAGCGTGCGCTCGACGACTGCGGCATCACCGTTGTGACGGGCGAACCGGACGCCGCGTTCTGTCCGGGGAGTCACTCGCTTCAGGCCGACGGCAAGATTGCCGGACTCGCCCAGCGCGTCCGCCAGTCCGTGGCTGTCGTCGGCGGTATCGTCGTCGTTCGTGACCACGAGGCTATCGCCGAGGCGCTGGCTCCCATCTACGAGGCGATTGATGTCCCGTTCGAATCACAGAGCGTCGGAAGCGTCGCCAACGCTGGGGGAACCGACGACCCCGACCGAGTTATCGCGGCGCTGGAGCAGTCGCTGGCTGACGGCCGAGACGTGTCGGTGAGCACTATCCGAGAGACTTAGGGGTGCGCCCGGCCGACAGGGCGTATGTTCATTCGTAACGCGACGCTGCCGGACGGCCGCCAACGCGACGTTCGGGTGCGCGGTGAGTCAATCGCCGAAGTCGGTCGCGATCTCGACACGCCTGATGAGCACATCATCGAAGCGACCGGCAAACGGCTCTTTCCGGGAATGATTGACGCCCATGTCCACTTCCGCCAGCCCGGCTACCCGCACAAGGAGACGTGGGAGACCGGCTCGCGGTCAGCGGCAGCCGGTGGCGTCACGACTGTCGTTGACCAGCCAAACACCGACCCACCGACCATCGACGGCGAGTCGTTTGATGAAAAATCCGAGTTCGCCGCCGATTCCGTCGTCGACTGGGGCATTAACGGCGGCGTCACGGCCGACTGGATTCCGAACGTTCTTCTGCGCCGTCGGCTGTTCGCGCTCGGTGAGGTGTTCCTCGCAGACTCGACGGGTGACATGGGTATCGAGGCTGATCTGTTCGCCGACGCGCTGGAGGCCGCTGCTGACAACAACGTGCCGGTCACGGTCCACGCCGAGGACGCCGATTACTTCAACGACGACGCCAAGGCCCGCGACGACGCCGACGCATGGAGTGCGTTCCGGACCGCAAAAGCCGAAGCGAAGGCCGTCGAGCGGGCGTGTGCGGTCGCCCAGGAACACGACACGACGATACACATCGCCCACACCTCGACACCGGAGGGCGTCGACATCGCGAGCGAGGCCGGAATGACGACTGAGGTGACGCCACATCACCTGCTGCTTTCCCGACGCGATCTCTCGGAGCTGGGGACGTTCGGGCGGATGAACCCGCCCCTGCGCCGTGAAAAACGCCGCCAGAAGCTCTACGAGCGGGTGGTCGACGGCACCGTCGAGATGGTCGCGACGGACCACGCGCCACACACCCGAGAGGAGAAAGACGCTAGCATCTGGGACGCGCCGTCGGGCGTCCCCGGCGTCGAGACGGTCCTCCCGCTCTTACTGGCCGAAGCCCGAGACGCGGACAGCGGGCTCACCTACGAGCGCGTTCGGGACCTCACCGCACGCAACCCCGCCGACGTGTTTGGCATCCCACAGAAGGGCGCTATCGAAGCCGGCAACGACGCCGACCTCGTGCTCGTGGATACGACCGAGACGAGCGAGATCAGCGGCGAGACGCTCCATTCGAAATGTGGCTGGACACCGTTCGAGGGCTACGACGCGGTGTTCCCCGAATGGACGATGGTCCGGGGGACGGTTGTCTACGAGCGTGGCGACGCACTGGACGCTGCCGACACAACAGCCCAGGAAGACGTGTTCTACGACCATCAGGGCCAGAATGTCCGTGGCGCGGACAGCGAGCGGCTAGAGTAACGCCGCCACGACAGACGTCCCAATCATTATTCCGCCGCCGCTGCCACAGAGACGGGCCATTGCCCGCCGTGAATCACGCTCAGTCCAGTTACTTCGCGTGTCCATGTGTTCCTGCATCGCTTCGATGCCGCGGCCGGCGAGTATTGACCCAGACCAGCCCAGCAGGCCAAAACCGAACACGAGTGCGCCGAGGGCGAACACTGTCGCTTCGCTCGACCGCGCATCACCTGTGTAGAGGGTCCAGCCCGCCATGCCGAGGCCGCCAAGTAGGAGCCCGACGACCAGCCCGCTCCCAACTAGTCGCGCCCGGGCCGCGACGTACTGCCGGAGCCTAGGTGGCTCACCGCGCTGGGTCATCAGTCGACTGCTTCGCGCATCCGCGGATCGAGCGCGTCGCGCATCCCATCACCGAGCAGGTTGAACCCCAGCACGGTGATAGCGAGGAACAGCCCCGGGAAGAAGGAGAGCCACCACTCTCCAGTCAGGAGGCCGTTTTCGACGCCGCGGGACAGCATCAGGCCCCACGACGGCGTCCCTGCCTGTGCACCGAACCCGAGGAACGACAGCGCCGCGAGATCGATGATGGCAAGACCGAAGTTCAACGTGGACTGGACGGTGATCGGTGCAAGCGTGTTCGGCAGGATATGCCGAATGAGCACCCGCGGGTCGGTCGCGCCCAGTGCGACCGTGGCGTCGACGTACTCGTCTTCGAGCACTTTGAGCGCGGCGCCGCGGACGACCCGGGCGAACCGCGGCGTGTACACCAGCACGAGCGCCACCACGGCCCGCCAGAGCCCGAGGTCTCGCGGGAAGATGGCGACCAGCGCGAGCGCGAGCAACAGCGGCGGGAACGCCAGTAGGACGTCCATCGTCCGCATGATGACGTTGTCCGTCACGTCGCCGTAGTACGCCGCGATGATGCCCAGGCCGACCCCCACGGTGGTCGAGAGGCCGACCGTGATCGTCCCGAACTTCAGAGCCAGCCACGCGCCGTACAGACACCGTTTGTAAATGTCTCGGGCCGCCGCGTCGGTACCGAACAGTTGCTGGTTCGCCGCTGCGGAACCGAGCCAGCCGGGCGGCGAGCGGTCAGCGACTTCAGTGCCAAGCTGTGAGCTGGCTAGCGCGCCGAGGTCGTATGTCACGCGGGCGTAGATGGCAACAGCGGCCATGCTGAAGATGATCGTCAGCCCGACGACGGCGAGGCGGTTCGTCAGCAGGTCGGCGAGGAACGGGGATGCCCGGAGGCGTCCCAGCGTGCCCCGTGTCTCGGTATCCGTACTCATTGTTGAATCCGTGGGTCGAGGTAGCTGTAAGTGACATCAACGAAGAGGTTCACGAGGGTGAACAGCAGCGCGAAGGTGAGCACCGTTCCCTGCACGACCGGATAGTCCGAGACGCCGATAGCGGTGACGATAGTCAGCCCCATCCCGTTGATACCGAACACGGTCTCGGTCAGGACTGCTCCACCCAGCAGCGTCCCGAACTGGATGCCGATGACGGTGACGACCGGAATCAGCGCGTTCCGGAAGCCGTGCTTCATCAGCGTAATTTTCGCGCCCTGCCCTTTCGCCCGCGCGGTCCGGATGTAGTCCTGTCGGATAACTTCGAGCATCGAGGAGCGCATCATCCGGGAAATCAGCGCCGTCGAGTAGACGCCGATGACCACTGCCGGCAGGAACAGGTGATGCGCTGCCGAGAGGAACGCCTCGGTGTTTCCGAGGAGGATTGTATCGACCGTTATCATTCCGGTCAAGGGCAGTTCACGGCCGAACAGCGTCCAGGTGTCGGGGAGGAACAGCGTCGAGGCGATACGCCCGCTCGTCGGGAACACATCGAGGTACGTCGAGAACAGCAGGATGAGCAGCGGCCCGGACCAGAAGATCGGGACGGAAATGCCTGTCAACGCCCCGATTCTGGTGACGTGATCCGTCAGCGAATCCTGCTTGACCGCGGAGATGATGCCGAGCGGCAGGCCAAGCAGGATGCCTGCTGCCTGGCCGTAAATCGCGAGTTCGAGCGTGATTGGGAGCCGGTCAGAGATGACCGAGCGGACGCTGTTCCCGCGGCTAATACTGTAGGACTGGCCGAAATCGAACCGCGCTGCGTCCCACAGGAAGCTCAGGTACTGCTCCCACAGTGGGCGCCGAAGTCCCAGCTCGACACGTATCTGCTCGAGTTGTTCGGCCGATGCTCGCTGGCCGGCGATGATGATCGCCGGGTCACCCGGAGCCAGGTGGAGAATCGCGAAGACGACCGACGCCACGCCGAACAGTACCGGGATGAGCAACAGCAGCCGCTTGATGACGAACCGTGGCGGTACAACTGGCTCTATCAGCCTGAAAAGAAATTGTGTCCAGTTCATTCGGAAAGTCTCTTGAAGCGCTACTGTAGCTCGACCGTATTAAGATACGGGCCGCCTACAGAGCTAATCGTGTAGGAGTCTTCGACGACAGTCTCGTTGACTGCCCGGAGCGTCTCGGCGTAGTCGAGGAACACCCACGGGGACTCGTCGTAGGCTATCTGGCTGGCCTCTTCGTACATCGTCTCGCGGTCGCCCTCCGCGTAGGTCCGCTGGGCTTCCCGGACGAGTTCCATGTAGTCGGTGTTGGCCCAGCCGGACACGTTGAGGGTGTTGTACCCGTCGGTGTCGAAGCTGACCCAGTCCTGTCCGTCGGGAACGGCGTCCATCTCCACTTGCGGGTCAAGCAGGACATACAGGAAATTGTCCGGGTCGGCGTTGTCGGTGTACCAGCCGAGGAAACAGGCGTCGTGTTTCCCTGCCGAGGTGTAGTCCAGATACGGCCCGAAGTTGGAGAACTGGTTGATGTTGACCGTCAGGCCGATCTCTTCTAGGTCCGACTTCACCTGATTCGCCGTGTTGACCGGGCTGGGGTTGTATCCACGCGGGTTCGAGAACGTCGCGAGTTCGAACTCGAAGCCGTCGCCGTAGCCCGCCTCTTCGAGCATCGACTGGGCCTGCTCCTTGTCTGTCGGATACGGATCGAGGTCGTCGTTGTGCCCGAGTACGTCCGGCGGAAGCGGCTGAGAGGCCTGCGTTGCAAAGCCCTGGTAGATCTGGTTGACGATGGCCTCGGTGTTGACGGCGTGAGCAATCGCCTGGCGGACCTGTTGGTCCCGGAACGGCTCGAACCGGGCCATGTTCATCGCCATGTAGCCGTGGTTGATGCCGTCCTTTCGCAACAGCGTCGCCGTCTCGCTTTCCTCGGCGCGCTGGAATCCGGAGGAGTCGAGATTGTCCGTGATGTGTGAGGCCCCGTTGATGACGTCCTGCACTCGCGTGCTGTTTTCGGTGATGGTCTTGAAGATGACCGTCCCGACGTTCGGGCCGTCACCCCAGTAGTCGTTGTTGGCCGTCAGTCGGATGCGCTCGTTCGGGTTGTCGAGCGTGTCGAACTGGAAGGCCCCGGTGCCCGCGGGCTCGTCTCCGAGGTCGGCCTGGCTGTCGCCCAGCGACTCGATCTGGGCTTCCGAGAGGACTGCCGAAGCGAACATCGCGAGGTTCCGCAGGAACGGCGCGAACTGCTGTGTGAGCTCGATTGTCAGCTCGTAGTCCTGGCTCGCATCGACGCTTTCGATCCAGTCGCCGAGCGTGAACGGGCCGTATCCCGACCGGGTATCGTCGCCGAGGTAGTACTCGTAGTCGCTCTGGGTGAACCGCTGCCAGGTCGCTTTGAAGTCCGATGCGGTGAACTCTTCGCCGTTGTGGAAGGTTACACCTTCGCGAAGCGTTAGCGTCGCGGTACTCCCTTCAAGAGTGTAGTCGGTCGCGAGCGCGTCTTCCAGCTGGCCGCCGCTCCCGGCCGCGAACTGGATGAGAGTGTCAAACACCTGGTTTGTGACTTTCGCCACCTCGCCGCTGGTTGACTGCTGTGGGTCGTAGCTTTCGGGGTGGTCACCGCGGGCGTACACGAGCGTCTGGTCGCTTCCGCCGTCCCCACCGTCGCTACCAGTGTCGTCCCCACCCTCGGTTCCGCCACCATCGCCGCCGTCGCCGGAACAACCTGCGAGCGTTGCGGCTGCCGCGGCACTGCCGGCCGCAGTAAGGAAGCTCCGTCTGTCCAGAGAATCACCGGATGACATGGAACTTTGTTCAAACAGATCTATTATAATTGTACCGGATAGAACAATGATTCTGCTATATATCTCCTGAGAGTTATGTGCAGCCAAGTAATATTATTCAGTTACTGCCGCTGTCCGCCTGATCGTAAAGGTGACACGCTGCTGGGTGGGAGCCCGGTTGTAGTTCTGGGTGCTGTGTCTCACAGACGCTCTCGAATCGGTCCCGTAGCACAGACGCGGCAGTATCCCAGTCCTCGTCCGCGAGGTGTTCGATCGATTCCTCGACGACGCGGCGGTTCTCCCCGGTCAGGCTCGTTTCGAAGAACCGGTCGAACATCGCCTGCTTGAACGCTGCCATCGGTACCTCTCCCCGGCCGCTCGGCGGCTCGGTAAGGTCCGCGCCGCCGTCTGTCGCCGCTGTGGCGCTGTCGGCCTGTTCGGCCTGCTCCCGGACTGCATCGATGGCGATGGCCTCGTCCTCGACCCGTTGCCGGTAGTCCATTACCTCGCGGTACGTCTCCTGTTCGATATCGATATCCGGTGGGATGACCTCGGGACAGCGGGTCCGGAAGTGACAGCCCGACGGCGGGTCAATCGGCGACGGGACGTCGCCTTTCAGCAGTATTCGGTCGGCCTCTACGGTCGGGTCCGGCTCCGGGATTGCCGACATGAGTGCCCGCGTGTAGGGATGTTTCGGGTCCGCGAACAGGTCCGGCGTGTCGGCGACTTCGACCACTTCCCCGAGGTACATCACCGCGACGCGGTCACAGATGTGGCGCACCACGGAGAGGTCGTGGGCGATGAACAGGTACGTCAGGCCGAACTCATGCTGGAGGTCTTCCAGGAGGTTGATTATCTGGGCCTGGACGCTCACGTCCAGCGCCGAGACGGGTTCGTCACAGACGATGAAATCGGGGTCGACGGCGAGCGCGCGAGCGATGCCGACCCGCTGGCGCTGTCCGCCTGACAGTTCGTGCGGGTAGCGGTCGTACTGGTCTGGGTCGAGCCCCACCGCCTCCATGAGGTCGGCCACTCGCTCGACCCGTTGCTCGCGGCGGGAGCCGTCGCCGGTATCCTCCGGGAGGTCGTGAATCTTCAGCGGCTCCATAATCGTCTGGCCGACGGTCATCCGCGGATCGAGGCTCGACATCGGGTCCTGGAAGATCATCTGCAGGTCCCGACGGACTTCCCGCAGGCCACCCTTATCTAGCTCCGAAAGGTCCTGTCCGGCGAACACTACTGTCCCGTCTGTCGGTTCCAGCAGTCTGAGGATTGTCCGGCCGGTCGTCGATTTCCCACACCCGGACTCGCCGACGAGTCCCAGCGTCTCGCCCTCGTAGATGTCCATCGAGACGCCGTCGACGGCTTTGACCGACTCCGGTTCGCGCCCGATGTACTTGTCCAGCAGGTCGTCGGCCCGCGAGAAGTGTTTCTTCAGCCCGTCAACCTCCATGAGCTGTCTGTCCGTTCGCGTCGTCTCCGTCGCGGCAACGCCGGTTTCACCAGTGCCGTATTCGTCTGTATCGAACGATTCGAGGATACACTTCGAGCGATGGGTAATGTCGTCCGGACCGTGTTCGAGGTACGGAATTTCTCCCTCCCGACATTCGGGCTCGGCCCACGGACACCGGTCGGCGAAGTGGCAGCCACTGGGCATGTCGATGAGGCTGGGGACGTTCCCTTCAATTGGCGTCAGCCGGTCTGTCCCCTCGCCGGGTATCGACTCAAGCAGCGTGTACGTGTACGGGTGTGACGGATTCTGGAAGATTTCCTCGACCGGTCCTTCCTCGACGATTTCGCCGGCGTACATCACGGCGACGCGGTCGCAGGTCTCCGCGACGACACCGAGGTCGTGCGTGATGAACAACACCGACATCCCGAGGTCCGCCTGGAGGTCGTCGATGAGGTCCAGAATCTGTGCCTGAATGGTCACGTCGAGCGCCGTCGTCGGCTCGTCGGCGACCAGCAGCTTCGGTCGGCACGCCAGCGCGATAGCGATGAGGACGCGCTGGCGCATCCCGCCGGAGAACTCGTGGGGATACTCGTTGACGCGGTCGGCCGGCTCCGGAATACCGACCTCCTCCAGCAGCGAGATGACGTCAGACCGGATCTCCTCGTCCATCTCGCCGCTCCGGCTGATCGAGGGCGTGATTTCACGGACGGCGTTGAACCACGAGTCGTTTCGCTTGTTCCCGTAGCGGTGGAGCCGCAGGCTCTCTGCGACCTGTTCGCCGACCGTTATTGCGGGATTCAGCGATGTCATCGGGTCCTGGAAGATCATCCCCATGTCGCCGCCACGGATGTCCCGCATCACTCGCTCCGGGGCTGCCGTCAGATCGACGTAGCCGTCGGTAATCGTGACGGGTGCGTCGCCGCTTTCCGGGAGGGCCTTCTTCGGGGCTTCCCGGATGAACTGCGTGGCCAGCGTGGCGTCGTCGGCTGTCGTCTCAAGTGATTTGGGGAGACGGCCCCGGTCAACCGTTGCCGCGTCGATGGTGATGAACCCGCTTCCCTCGTCGGCTGTCCGTACTGCCTTCGGATACTGCCGGGACAGCCGTGTGACTGTCTCAAGTGCGCCGAACCGGATGTCACCACCGGCGATGTGACCAGGGTCATCGACGATATCCATTGCCGATAACGCTGTGACGGATTTCCCCGAGCCGGACTCGCCGACCAGACCGACGGTTTCCCCCTCCCTGACGGTGAGGTCGATGCCGTCGACGGCTTTGACGGTGCCGCGGTCCGTCTCGAACTGGGTTCGGAGGTCAGATAACGTTAAGAGGTCGCGCATCTGTCCCCCACTTCTCAAAATACCAGTAAAACTGTTGTGCCACTATCCCACCAACAATTTATCCCGGTCGCCGCCACACTCGACGTATGAACGACCCTGCCGACCCCGAATCTAACCCCTTCGGCCGTGTCGCCGGTCACTGGGAGCAGGTCATCGACGATATGGCGGCGACGGCAACACAGTACCGCGACGACGGGCACGAAGCAATCGAACTCCACCCCGGAGACGTGGCGGTGCTGACCGGCGAACCGCGGACGATGGCCGAACGGAACGGCGAATACGAGCCAGAAACCCGGCGACTCGGCTTCGATGTCGTGGTTCCCGGCGACGAGTTCCGGCGGGTCGCCGACGCGCTCGAAGACCGCACCGTCGACCGCTCCGAGGTGTTCCGGGCGACCGGCGACGGGATGGTGTTCCTGCTTGTCGCGCTGGAATGTGGCGACGACCTCGCCGTGCTCGTGCCGCTGTACTACGACCAGACCGACCGCGCGGACCTCTCGCAGGTCGCCGCCGACCACGGACTGTACTCCCATATCAGACCGCTCACCGACGACGAGGTGGTCACCGTCAGCCACGAGGACCCAGAGCCGTTCTTCCCAGACTGAAATCCAGTTCTGGATATCACTGACTGCGCGACTGTGACCCCTCTCGCACCCGGGTCAGCCGGTACGCCGGCACGTCGAAGACGAGGCCATAGAGCGCCCGGTTGACGATGACGCCGACCCCAAAGCCCGAGAGAACGGCCGCGAGCACGAGCGTCACTGACGCTTCTGAAAGCGTCACGAGGCCGGCAACCGTGCCAGCGAGCACGATGAACGCTGCCAGTGCGGCGACCTCCGGGTAGACGCCCGGGACCGCCTCGTGTTCCACGACAGCCACTGTGGTCCCAGTCAGGAGTCCGAACCCGACAACCACCGGCAGTACGTCGACCAGTGCTGTCCCCGCCTCAGCGTAGCCAAGCACCGCGCCGCCGATACCAATCGCCAGATCGGTCCGCAGCACTTTCTGTGTCGCTTCGTGGACCGACATCGACGGCTGTGTGTCGGGGTCGAAGTCGTCCATCTCAGCCGTGGCTACTCGTCGACCTGAAATTCATTGCCACACTCAGGACAACACACCTCGTCGTGTCGCAGCGCCGCCGACTGCTCGCGGACCTCCCGCATCACGGATGAGATTCGGTCTTCGGCCTCCATCTCGTCCTCGACGGCGAGGTCGACGCCCTCGACTTCGAGCAGGAACTTCGCGACCTCTGTGGCCTCGTACATCACGTCGTCGAGGTCCTCGGCGGTGAAGAAGTCACACATCGCGCCGTAGAGGAAGGTTGCGCCGGCCTTCCGGACCTTGTCCTCGAAGGCAGCGCGGGCCTGATTGACCGCCTGTGGCGTGTACGTGTCCGTCATGAACGGGACGAGTTCGGGGAGGTTCTCCCCGATTTTGGTCATCTCGACGCCCGTTTCGGTACGAAAGTCAGCACAGAGGCGGGCGATGGCCCACTCGCGGGCGGTGATGTACGTTCGGTCCCGGAGGAAGTCGTTCGCGCGGTCGTAGGTCCCTCCCTCGATTTTCTTGAAGCGGTCGTATTTCTGTACGTCGGACGGGACGTCACTGGCTTCCGACACCGCTGTCTCATTGCCTGACTCGGCCGAGACTGTTTCTTCCGAGGCCGAGTCAGCGGTATCACTCTCCGTGGCGTCAGCGTCGTCGGCTCTGTCATCTGCGGCCGCCGGCTCATCCGGTTGGTGTCCGGCCGATTCGTCGTCTGCCGCCTCGACATCCCTCTCGTCCGGCGGTGCGCCCTCAGTCATAGCCGAGCATGCGTGCCCGCGGTGAAAAAGGGTATCGCCGCCGTCCCGCTGTCGTTGTCCTCTCCTAACAGTTCAGCCGGGTGGCTTTTTTACCGCTCCCATGCATGGCCCGAGTATGAAAATACTGCTCGGTGTCGGGGGCAGCGAACTGTCCTACCAGGCACTGACTGAAACACTCGAACGCGTATCGGAAACAGGCGACGAGCTGACCGTCGCTCTCTTCGAAAACGAAGACACCGATGCCGACGTTGAGACCGTTCACCAACGGATACAGGAGCGTATCGACGAAAGCGGGCTCGAACCGCCGCTTCGACGCGTCGAGGGCTCCTCTCCGGGAAGCGAACTGGTGAACATCGCCGAGAGCGAGGGGTTCGATAGAATCGTCCTCGGTGGCGGCGGTCGCTCGCCGCTCGGGAAGATACAGCTCGGCCCCATCGTCGAGTTCGTCCTCCTGAACGCACAGACGCCGGTGACTCTCATCCGATGACCCGCACGTATCCAGACGAACCCGCCGAAGCGTTTCCACAGCCACCGCAGACGATTACTGACCGCGAGGACCGCTCCATCGACGTCATCCCTGCCGACGACGCCGACACGGAGAGCTTAGTCGAGATGTATCTCGACTTCGATCCCGCCGACCGGGCGCAGGGCATCCCACCGGTCAAGGAGGAGGCCATCCGCGAGTGGCTCGAAACGATCCTCGACGGCGACTGTGTCAACGTCGTCGCCAAACACGATGACACCGTCGCCGGCCACGCGACGCTGGTCCCGGACAACGAGGACGAGCACGAACTCGCCATCTTCGTGTTACAGGCCTACCAGGGTGCTGGTATCGGGACGGCGCTGGTCGAGACGCTGCTTGGGTACGGCCAGGCCGAGGGCATCGATCACGTCTGGCTCACCGTCGAGCGGTGGAATGACCCGGCGATATCGCTGTACGAGAAGGTCGGATTCGAGATCAGTAGCGCTGAGAGCTTCGAGATAGAGATGGCGATCCGGCTTTAAACGGTGAGAACCGGCTGGCTGGCGTACTCGATGACGTAGGTCGCCGCGCGCCCGACGGCCTCTTCGCTTCCTTCTTCGCGCGGGACGACTATGAAATCCGCATTGAGGTCTTCAGCCACGTCGAGGACGACGCTTCCCGGTGTTTGCATCAGCCGCGTCTCGGAGAACGCGGTCGCGGACGACGTTTCGAACACGCCGTCGTGAGCGTCGTGGAACCGCTCTCGGATGCTTTCGGTGAACGCTCGGTGCTCCTCGGCGATCGCGGTCGCGCTCACGGTGCCGCTGTCGATATCTCGGTGGAGCCGTTCGTCGATGACGAACAGCAGGTGGAGATCGGCGTCATACCGCTCCGCGACGGCGATCGCGTACTCGGCCGCTCGTTCCGACTGGTCGCTGCCGTCGACCGGCGCGAGTACGAGGTCGATGTCCATCACTCGCCACTGTGACCCCGGCCGGCAAAAATCCACCGAGGTTCGCGCCGACCGCGCGGTGTCATCCGGAGCGTCCCTCGCCGTGACCAACAGTGTATTTAGTCGCGGCTTCGATGCGTGGTGTATGTTCGATACGGTGGTCATCGCCACGGACGGCTCCGGCAGCGCAGAGCGGGCCGTCGAAGCCGCGCTGGACCTGGCAGCACGCTTCGACGCAACTGTCCACGGGCTGTACGTCGTCGACACCGGCGAGGTTGAGACGACGCCGGAAGAGGTTCGCGAGGCGCTGGAGCGCGCGCTGGCGACCACTGGCGGCCGCGCCCTCTCGTTTATTCTGGAGGCCGCTGACGCCGAGGCAGACGAGGAGCTCGTCACCGCCGTTCGGGAGGGTGACCCGGCCGACGAAATCTCCACGTACGCAGTGGAACACGATGCCGATGTCATCGTCAGCGGGACCCGCGGCCGCCACGGCGAACACGGGTACCTGCTGGGGAGCGTCGCCGAGGAGCTCGTACGGGAGGCCCCGATGCCGGTACTGACGGTCCGCCAGCTCGAAGGCGAACCCAACCCCGAGCGCGAAGGGGTCTGATGACGCCGCGCGAGCCGATGTGGGTACGACCGGCCGATTGCCCACAAAATTGACAGTATGTTTATATTTCTCGGTCGCATATAATTCCAGAGATGCACCGCAAAGTCCGTGTGCTCCACGTCGACGACGACCCGGGGCTTGCCGAGGTGGCCGGCACGTTTCTGGAGCGTGAGGGCGACGGTTTCAGCGTCCAGACGGCAACGGACGTAAGCGAGGGGCTCGCGCGGCTCTCCGAGGCCTCCTTCGACTGTGTCGTCTCGGACTACGATATGCCCGAGACGAACGGCATCGAGTTTCTGGAAGCTGTCCGCGAGCAGTATCCGGACCTCCCGTTTGTCCTCTACACCGGGAAAGGGAGCGAGGAAGTAGCCAGCGAGGCCGTCTCAAAGGGTGTCAGCGATTACCTCCAGAAGGGGCACGGCACCGACCGCTACACACTGCTGGCGAACCGAATCGAGAACCTCGTCGCACAGCGGCGCGCGGAGGTGGGACTGGAAGCGCGAATCGAACAGCAGCCCGCACTGGCGGCGCTGGGGAAACACGCTCTCTCCGGGAGTGGGCTACAGACGCTGTTCGAGGAGGCGGTCGAACTCGTCTCGGACACGCTGGGTACGGAGTACTCGAAAGTGCTCGAATACCGCCCCGACCGCTCCGACCTCCTGTTGCGGGCCGGCGTCGGCTGGCAGGACGGACTGGTCGGCACCGCGGCTGTCGGGGCCGGACTGGACTCACAGGCCGGCTTCACGCTCAAGACCGAGGAGGCGGTCGTCGTCGACGACCTGGCCACGGAGGAGCGCTTCAGCGGCCCGCCGCTGTTGCTGGACCACAACGTGGTGAGCGGCATCAGCATCGTCATCGGCAACACTGACGACCCCTGGGGCGTCCTGGGCACGCACTCGACCGGCCAGTCCACTTTTACTGCCGACGACGTGACGTTCGTCCAGAACGTCGCCAACCTGTTGGGGAGCGCCATCCAGCGCCACCGCTCCGAACAGCGCCGCCGGGAGAGCGAGCGCCGGTTCCGCGAGATAGCGGAGGTGAGCCCGGACACGATATTCCGTCTGGACACCGACGGCATCTTTCGATTCGTCTCCCGGTCGTCGAATCGCTTCTCGGCTACACGCCCAAGGAACTCATCGATACGCCGTTCCAGACCTACGTTCCGGAAGCGAGCATGGAAACTGCGTTCAACGGATTCTCCAGGGTCGCGGCCGGCGAGACCGTCCGCGAACTCGAACTACGTCTCATCGACGCCGACGGGGACCTCGTCGACGTGGAGGTCAGCGCCAGCCCGGTCACACACGACGGGTCGGTCCGGTTCGTTCAGGGGCTCGTCAGGGACATCACCGCGCGGAAGGAGCGGGAGCGGAATCTCCGGCGCTACCACGAGTACACCGACGACATGCTGGACGCTATCGAGGACGTGCTGTTCGTCCACGACGAATCCGGGACGCTCCAGCGGTGGAACGAGAGTTTCGCCGCGGTGACCGGCTACGACGACGACGAAATCGCGGCGATGGACGGGACCGACTTCGTCACCGAGGCAGACCAGACGGCCGCGGCCGCGGCAATCGACGAGGTGTTCGAAACGGGCCACGCGCGTCTCAAGGCGTCGCTCCTGACCAAAGACGGCTCCGAGATACCCTACGAGTACGTCGCCAACCGCATTGTCCACCCGGACGGGACGCCGCTGCTTGTCGGCATTGGCCGTGACATCACCGCCCGTGCGGAGCGCGAGCAGCGACTCCAACGGCTCAAGGCACAGTACGAGGCCCTCGTCGAGAACATCCCCGAGATGGGCGTGTTCCTCTTCGACCACGACTGCCAGTACACCGTCGCCGGCGGCGGCGAACTCCGCTCTGTGGGGCTCACGTCGGAGGATTTCGAGGGGTCGACGCCACACGACCTGTTCCCCGAGGCGATTGCAGACGAACTCGAACACTACTACTGCGAGGCGCTGGACGGCCGCTCGAACAGGTTCGAACAGCAGTACCAGGACAGACAGTATCAGGTTCAGACGGTTCCCGTTCGGGACGACGACGGGGATGTCATCTCCGGGCTGGCGGTGTCGGAAAATGTCACGGAGCGGAGAGAGCGTCAACGGACACTTGAGCGACAGAACGAACGCCTCCGGGAGTTCGCTGGCGTTGTCAGCCACGATCTGCGGAACCCGCTCACCGTCGCGCAAGGACAGCTCAAGCTGGCTCGGGCGGAGTGCGAGAGCGACCACCTCGACAACGTCGCCGCGGCAATCCAGCGAAGCAACAGGCTCATCGACGACCTGCTGACGCTTGCCAGAAGCGGGGACGAGGTCACCGAGACGGAGTCACTGGACCTCCGAGCAGTCGCCGAGGGGTGCTGGCAGAACGTCCCGACCGGTGACGCGACGCTCGTGGTCCGGACCGAACAGACGGTCGTCGCGGACCCAGGAACGATGAATAACACGACGCTACTTGATACGGTCCGGACCGAACAGACGGTCGTCGCGGACCGAGGGCGGCTCGAACAGCTACTCGAAAACCTCGTTGGAAACGCCGTCGAACACGCACGCCCCCAGTCGACGATGTCGCCGGCCGACGCAGATGGGGCCGTAAACGACCTAACGGTGACTGTCGGTGCGCTTGCGGACGGGTTCTACGTCGAGGACACCGGCCCCGGAATACCGCCAGAGAAGCGCGACGAGGTCTTCGAGGCTGGCCACTCGACTGCTGCGGACGGAACCGGGTTCGGGCTTCGCATCGTCAAGCAAATCGCCGATGCCCACGGGTGGACAGTCACCGTGGTTGACGGCGAGCACGGCGGCGCGCGGTTCGAAGTTCGCGGCATCGAGGTGGCGTGACCGACGCGCCGACGCACCGCCGTGACAGCACTCTGCCACAGTCGAACCCGACGGCTTCTTGACGCCACGTCCGCTTGCTGTGGCATGGACGATTGGCTCATCGACGACGACCGCCTCTCTATCGGCCGCAAATCCGTACTCCCCGGTGAGGGGTTCTTTATTCCGGATTCCTACGAGGAAGAGCAGGCCGAAGCCGAAGCCGCCGAGACGCTGGACGACGCTGGTGTCATTGTTATCGCCGACCCGGACGCCGACGGGCTGGCCTGTACCGCACTGATCCGTGAGGCCCACGGCGAGGGCGCGCTGTTGCCTGCCGGTCCGCACGAACTCACGGAGGCGCTCGAATGGACTGCCGAGTACGCCGACCCCGACGCGACCGTCTTCATCTGCGACCTCTGTCCCGACCGCGAATCCGACATCGCCCCCCTCGATTCGCTGATCGAGCGCGTCGAACGTGTGGTCTGGTTCGACCACCACCAGTGGCCCGACGACCTCGCCGCCGACGTGGACGCGGCCGGCGTCGAGCGCACTGTTGGTGACTCTGACGAAGTGTGTACCGCCGACGTGGCGCTTTCGGAACTCGACTACGACTTCGACGAGCAGTGGGCCGACCTCGCCGCCGTCACCCGCGACCACGACCTCTGGATCCGCGACGACCCCCGCAGCGACGACCTCGCGGACCTGTCCTATTGGAGCGAACCCGAGGAGTACATCGACGCGGTCCGCGACCACGGCCCCGACCTTTCCCCGGAGTTCCACGAGTTCCTCGACGAGAAGCGCGTCGAGAAGGAGGCGCTCATCGAGAAGGCCGTCGACCGGGCGGAACTCCGCGACGTGGGTGAGTGGACCGTCGGCGTCACCTACGGTCGTTGTTCGCAGAACGAGGTCGCCGAAGCCCTCCGCGAGCAGGGCGCGGACGCCGCTGTCATCGTCAAGCCCGCCGGCTCCGCTTCGATTCGCGGGACGGACAGCTTTGAGCGCGCCCACGAGGTCGCCCAGCAGGTCAACGGCGGCGGCCACCCGAAAGCAGCGGGCTGCAAGCCCGACATCTACGACGACATGATGGACTACGCGCACCACTGGACGACGCAAGGTGCAGTGGCGAAACAGGCCATCGTGGACGCGTTCCGCCGACTGCCCGAGAAAGCGGACGAAGGGATGGACACCGAACGGTAGTTTTTCTGTGGGCTATCCCTACCGCGCTCGAATCGTGTGAGAGCGCGGCTTTTTCGCCCACGTTTTTATTCGAGTGAGTCGCGAACGAAGTGAGCGCCGCCGAGAATAAAACGGTGGACTCGGACGACACAAGGTGCAGTGGCGAAACAGGCCATCGTGGACGCGTTCCGCCGCCTGCCCGAGGACGCGGACGAAGGGATGGACACCGAGCGGTAAGACAGACTCCGTGACCGAGACCGCGGTTTCCGCGATGCGGTTCTACGCTACTCCCCGACGACCCACTTGTCGCTGTACCGTTCACCGCAGGCACACACCGCGTAGGCGTGGACCACGTCGCCCTCGGCGTAGAGCCCGCCCACGTCTTCGTTCTGTTCCTCGGCGAAGGCAAAGACGAAACGAGTGGTGTGGTCGCTTTCGGGTTCCTCCTCGGCGACCGGACAGACAGCGCCGGTCAGGTCGTCGTGGATGTCGCCCTCGGTCCCCATCGCCTGCTGTGCCAGCCCCATCGGGTCGATGCCGGTCGCCGACTGGAACGCGCTGCGGCCGTCGTCGCCCGGCAGGACGAGGACGTGGCCGTCCTCGACTTCGTCGGCGTACTCGGCCAGCGCGCCGGGGTTCGAGACGGCGTCCTCATGCAGGAAGAACAGCACGTCTTCGGGCCGCTCGCCCGCCAGAAACTCCGTGTGTTTGGTCATGCAGAGAGGGAGTCACTCGCCGGGCAAAAGTGCCGCGCTCTTCCACTCACTACAGCCAGCCCACCAGCGCCGCGACCAGAAGAGACACCCACAGAACGAGGCCGGCACCGATGACTCGGTTCACCGTCTTCACTGAGGCACCACGGGTCACCGCCCCGGCGGCGACCGTACCGAGTGCGACGACCAGGCCGAGCCGATGAAGCACGACGTTCAGCGGCAGCACCGTGACGGCGACGTACTGGTAGTCCAGCACGAACGCGGTCCCGATGCCGGTCGCCGCCGCTGCGAAGCTCCGGACCGGGTCGAGGTTCCGGCCGGCGAGGTACGCCTCACCGGGGAGACCGAAAGCGAGCACCGGGTACAGGGACGCGGCGATGAGCTTCGGGTCCACCGCGGGAAACGCCTGTTCGAGCGCGACGCCGCTGAACCGGATGCCGAGGTAGAGCCCGAGGAGGACGGCGAACAACAGCAGGTACGAGAGACCGCGCACGAGGCGGCCGACCAGCCGCTGGTCTAGCTGGTCCAGCGACCGGAGCCATCGCGGCAGTGGCGTGCCCGACAGCGGCGGCGGTTGCGCGGTGTCGGTTCGTCGGTGCCGCCGCCGGTGTCGCCGGACCGCCGTTCCCAGTGCCAGTCCAGCAACGCCCAGTGTCATCGGACCGGGCCCAACGGGCTCAGGCTCCCCTTCGAGGTCGATGACCGTCGCCCAGCCGTCTGAGCGGGTCCCCCGGCCGTTGTCGAGGTAGAGCCGCCAGACGCCGTCGGCGAACGGCTCGCCCATGAACTCGTGTTCCACTCGGTTCTGGGCCGCTTCGGTGTCGTGGACCGTGTGCCGGAGCCGGAACCAGTCCCAGTGCTCGCTGTGGGCCTGGATAGCGACCCAATTGTCCGACTCGTAGGGCGATTCGTACAGGCGGATGTGGTGACGTGCCCCCAGATACGTGCCGTCGTGGAGCTGGTCGGTCTCCTCAATCCAGGCCCCGGCCGCCTCCCTCCCCAGCGGTCCGGTGTATGAACTCGCGCGGTACGGACGGCGGATCACTTCGCCGGCCCGGTCTTCGGTGAGCGTCCGGTCGTGGACGTAGAGGTAGCGCGTCGACCCCGTGGCGGCCCCCCACTCGACGAGCGTACCGTTGGTAGCGTTGCCCTCGGTTACCGGTCCCTCGCCGGGATCAATGTCCTGCTCGTCGGCTTCGGTCAGGTTCCAGTCTGGGTTCTGGCCGCGGGTCAGGTACCCACGAACGGTCGCCGTGTCGCCGTACACGACGACGTTTATCGCCAGCGTCCGTCCCGAGGCTGACCGCGACCGGCTGGTGTATGGCCAGAACACGTTCTCCCCGGATTTAGGTTCGACCAGCTTCGTCGGCGTCTGCCCGCGCTCGGCCGGCGCTCCCGGTGTCCCCGGCTCGACTATCGTCACTGCACCGGCGAGCAGCACGATGGTAATCGCGGCGACCAGCGTCACCTTCGGCGAGAGCGGCCACGAGTACGACACAGCCGTGCTTCGCAACCGAGGCCAATACGCATTGTGCCGCCGCTTCCAGCCTCACTTTTAGGCCTATTCGTCCGGTATACCCGTACATGACCGACTTCGCCGAGTACGTCACGGATATCGTCCACGAACCGACCCAAGCCGACAGCCCGGGGTTCGACCTGACTGTCGCCGACGTGTATGAGGTCGTCGAACCGGGCCGGATCGACTTCGGTGGCGGCGAGCTCGACCCCGCCGGCGTCGCGCCTCACACGAGCGAGAAGCGGAACCCGGACGACGACTACGAATGGTGGACGTTGCGGGCCGGTCAGTATCTCATCGAGTACAACGAATCGCTGACCGGCGAGGCGACGGTGACACTCCAGCCGCGGACAGAACTGCTCGAACGCGGGGCGACCCACCCGACGCTGCACGTCGCGGCGCTCCCGCGCGTGCCGCTGTCGGTCGGCGGTGCGGGGCTGAAGCTCAAGGAAAATGCGCGGGTCAGTACGATTGTCGAGACCGAAGAGATGCCGTCGAACAGCGAGTGAGACGCCGGCCCGCTCAGGCGTTTACGTCTTCGAGGTGACGGCTGGCGACGACCTTGCCGGTCGGCGTGAGCGTCGGGCCGTCAGAGCCGTCCTGTACGAGCCCGTCGTCGGCGAGGTCCTGGAGAATCATCGACACCTGTGAGGAGTCCTTGCCGAGAATACTCGCCAGCGGCATCCCGTCCATGTCGCCGGTCGAGTACATGGCGACCAGCACCTCCTTCTTGTCCTTGGTGAGCTCGACGTCTTTGAGCTCCTCCATGAGCTCGGCGTACTCGCGGCGGAGATAGCGCCCAAGAATCGACATCTTTCGGTTCGAGGCCATCGCGGCCAGCGTCGTCATGGCCGTTCCGTCTTTCATATGCCGGACTGTCAGCACCGGCCGGCTCTTGCCGTTAATCTCCCGCGTGTTCCGGTCGAAGTCCGACACCGTCTTAAGATCGACAGCGAACGACCCGTCGCTACGCCGGAATTCGACGTTACCGGGCGTGAGAAACAGCTTCGCCGTCTTGAACGGCTCGTCGGTGACGCGACCACCGACGCGGGCGCGCTCTTTGACCGTCGTTTCGGTGCCGTTGATGACAGCCTTGAACAGCACCGTGCCGAACTTCTCGATTTTTTCGTCGCCGGCTTCGATAGCAGCGACGAGTCGCTTTCCATTGCGCTCGAAGGCGACTGTCACTGTCGAGTCGAAGAAATCGCCCAGGTCGGGCGGGACCTGCCCGATGGCGATGTCGAAAATTGACTCCAGCGGAATCGTCAGCTTGTCGTCCTCACTCGCGGCCAGTACCAGCCGCTTCTGGGAGAGGACGATCCGACCTTTGATGGGGTCGCCCCGACCAGCCACTTCGGAGTTGAATTTGCCGACGAAATCCGCGATCACTGATTCCGACATTCGTCCGTTACCTGATGTACATCAGCACTGATATTGAGCGTTTCGCGCGAGTATCAGCAGCAAAAATCGGAGCTGCTCGGGAAATCAGGGGCGACCGGCGTCAGTTATCGAGATTTCGAGCGATATCTGACAGCGAGGCGTCCGGTCCGCCGGTCGCTGTATAGACGACGCGCTTGCCCGGTGTTCGGAGGCCGTACTCCGTTCCGTCGGTGACCACGTCGAGGTGTACCGACCCGCCGAGTGAGACATCGCTGTCGGCAACCCACTCGGCGAGGCGGTTCGTCCCGTCCCGCTCGCGGGCCAGTCGGCGGTTGTCGGCGACGTGTGAGATCACCGGCCTACCGTCGAGGTTCGTCTCGACAACAGCGTGGTACCAGTCGCCGTCCAGCGCGAGACGGATGGTGTCGCCGTCCTCGAACTCCAGTTCCGCCGGGAGCACAACCCGTGGTCGGTCGGTTCGGCCGACCGACTCGACGGGAACGCGATGCGTCTCGACAGTCTCGTGGTCACTGGGAACGCGGTCCGGCACGTGACTTACTCGTCGTCGTCGCCGAGGAGGTCGGCCACGTCGTCGCTCCCGCGGGCCGTGATTTTCGCGTTGATCTGGCGCGTGTCGTCGCTGACCTCGCGGCCGCGGACGGTGATCCGCTTGCGCTCGCCGTCGGTGGTCGGCTCGAAGCCGACGCCGCCGTCGGACATGATCTCCTTCGTCATGACGCCGCGAACGTCGGATCGCATCGGTCGGCCGGAGGTGTCCGAGCCGCCGGTCAGTTCAAGTGTGTAACCGTCGAGGCCGACAGCGCCGCCGTCGACCTCGTCGCCGAGCTCGCGGCCGATGAAGCGGTTTGCGTCCTGTCCGTCAACGTCGATCTGGTAGGTGTGGCCGTCCTCCGGGTCGGAGACGGCGACCGTGAATTCTGCCATACCTGTTCTCAATCAACCGCGCTTCAAAAACGCGTCGAACCGTCCGTCCCGGTCGAACCGTTACAGCGTCTCGGTTACTGGTCGGCCATTGCATCGCTCGCGATTGAGCGGCCGCGGGCTTCCAGTTGCACTTCCCGGCGTGTCCGGACCGGTTCGAGGATATCGGCCTCCATCAACCGGTCGTACACGTCTTCGACTTCCTCGATTTCCATATCGACGAAGTCCGGAATCTTGAACGGTGAGATACCAGAGTACAGCGCCATCAGCACCTGTGTCTCTTTATCCGAGAGGTCCACGTCGTCGGCGATGTTGCGCTGCTCGCCCTGCCGAACGAGCCCTTCGATGAGCGAGACATGTCGAGGCGTTCCCGAGATGTGGGTCTCGACGCTGGTGCCTTCGATGGTATGTTCGACCTCTAACAGCGGTCGTTCGTCGCCGCGGATCGTCTTCTCCTTGGCCTCGACGGTCCCCACGTCGTCGATGTCCAGCTCGACAAACGTGCCGCTGGCGATGGCCAGATTGATGCAGTCGCCGTCGAGTTTGAGCCGTCCCTTTTCCCAGCCGCCGTCCTGCACGACGCCACCCTTGACTGCGGGGTGGTTGACGAGGACGACGGTCTGGTCGAGCAGCGTGCTGTAGAGCTTTTCCTGAAACTCCTCGGCCTGTTTCGCCGAGATGAGCGTCACGTTCCGGCCAGCCTGCACCTTGATGTAGCTGTCTACCTGTGCGAGTGGCTGGTTCATCTGGCTTGCCGTGACGCTGCTGACCTTCGACAGCGGGATGGTTCGTTTGCCGTCGTTGGTTGCGAGGACGAGTCGCTTGTTCGAGAGGAGAATCCGACCGGGTAGCCACTCGATGTCGTTTCGCTTGCGCCCGTCCGAGACAACCTGGACGAACTTCCCCTTGGTATCGACCAGTGCGTGTTCTCCGTCGCTCATCGGTTAGCCAGCTATCGTTCTCGTGTATGCCCCGCCGCGTCTTAATCCACTCGGCTGCTTCATCCGCGGCCACCGAGCTTCGAGATGGCGGAGAAGGCCTTCTTTCGGACCACGTCGTGTTCGGTCTCGTCGATGAGTTTATCCAGCGTCTTCCGGGAGCGCTCGCCGCCGACTTTCCCGAGCGTGAAGATTGCTTGGCCCCGAACCTCGGGGTCGACAGCGTCGTCCTGGACGATTTTGAGCAGCCGACGCTCCACCATGTTGTCGTCGTCGCCGAGTTCGGCGAGGCTGGTGGCGGCGAACTGCTGGAGCATCTGGTCGTTCTCCTTCAGTGCGTCGACGAGCGATTCGATGACTCGGTCCCGCTCCTCCTGACTGGTGACCCGACCGAGCATCCAGGCGGTGTTGCGCCGCTGTGCGGCCTGCGTGCTCTCTTCGAGAATCTCGACCAGCGGCACGACGACGCTCCGGTCGTCCGTGTTCGAGAGCTTCTCGACGACGGTGTCCCGGATTTCGTGGCTCTGGTTTGTTGGGACGTTCGACAGGAGTTCGATGAGCGAGTAGACGGCTGTCCGCCGCACGGCGGCCGACTCGTCAGAAAGCGCCTCGATGAGATAATCGACCGGCCGGTCGTTGCCGAAGTTCCCGAACGCGCCGACGGCGATACGCCGGACCCGCTCGTCGTCGTCCTCGTACAGCGGCAACAGCGCCTGAAGCGCCTGTCGGTTCCCGATGTTGCCCAGCGCGTCGGCGGCCTCACGCCTGACGCCGGCTTTCGGGTCCGACAGGACTGACTCAAGCGGCGTCGTCGCCCGCGAATCGCCGATTTTTCCGGCCGACCGGGCCGCCCGCGCCCGCACTCGTGGGTCTGGGTCTTCGAAGCGCTCAGCCAGCTTCGGGACCGCGTCGGCCTGATCCAGGTTCCCGAGCCCGTTGGCCGCTGCCATCCGCAGTTCTGGTACATCGGAATCAAGTACCTGCATGTACGCCTTGGCTTTCACCCAGTCGGCGGCGTCGTCTTCGAGGTCGACCCCGGCCATGCTGCCGATGAGCTGTGTGATCGCGTCGTCCCCGAGTTCGTCAAGCGAATCGATAGCCGCGCCGGTGATTGCGTCGCTGTCGCTCTGGGCGGCGTCTACGAGCGCGTTGACCACGTCGCGTCGGTCGTCGTGGTCGTCGAAGTTCCCCAGCAGCTCCGCGGCACGGGTCTTGACCCGCTCGTTGTCGCTCTCCCTGAGGAGGCGGATGAGTTCCTGTGCCTTGCCGTCACGTTCCAGTTCGTAGAGGCTCATTGGTCGCTACACACGCCGGTAGATGCGGTGTCGCTTATCGACCGCTTCGAAGGAATCCCGACACTCCGCGGGCAGCGTCTCGGTCATGCCGATCATGAGGTACCCACCCTCCCGAAGCGACCCGCGGATCGTCTCGAAGATGGGGACTTTGAACTCCGAATCGATGTAGATGAGCAGGTTCCGGCAGAACACGAGGTCGAAATCGCGTTTGGGGTCGCCCCGGATGAGGTCGTGTTGCTCGAACGTGACCATCTCCTTGACGCGGTCTCGAACTTGGAACGTGTTGCCGTCCTGCTGGATGTACTTCGTGTAATCGTCCAGCGGCTCCAGCTCATCGGCGATGTCGGTCGTCTGGGAGGTCGCGTAGGTCCCGTCACGAGCTTCTTCGAGGATGTCGGCATTGATATCCGTTGCCGTTATCTCAACCCGCCGGGCGTTGATATCGGGATCGTCGAGTGCCAGCATCGCCGCCGAATACGGCTCGCGGCCGTCGGCGCTCGGGGCCGACCAGAGCCTGACCGTGCGGTTGTTTTCCGTGAGTTCCCGAAGAACTGGCCGCAGGCGCTCCCACGCGTCCGGATTCCGGAAGAAGCCGGTGACGTTGATTGACAGCGAATCGAGCAGTTCCTCGCGCTCGCCGTCGTCGCGCTCCAGCAGCCGCTGGTAGGACTGGTAGTCCTCAATGTCGGTCCGACGCATCCGCGCGGTGATACGACGGTCGAGATACGAGTCGTTGTAAAAGCCCGACTCGAAGTCCATCTCCTCGCCGATGAACTCGACGAGGTCTTCGAAGGTGCGCTCGCTACCTTTGTTCATAGCGTCACCACGTCGAGGATGTGGACGATGTTCCCGTCGCCCAGCACGGCCGTGCCCGAGAGCCCGGGCGTCCCTGAGAGGATACCCTCCAGTGGCTTGACCACCACCTCCTCCTGGCTGTTGACCGAGTCACAGTGGAGCGCGACCTGCCGCTCGGATTCACGGATGCGGACGAGCATCCCGTCGCCGTTGGCTGTCTCGCCCTCGATGTCGAAGGTGTCGTCGAGATGAATGACCGGGTAGATTTCGTCGTTGTGTTTGATGACCTCCTGACCGTTGACCTGTTTCGCCTCCTCCGTCCCGGTAATCTCGTCGACGTTCTTGATGGGGACGCCGTACTCCTCGTCGCCGACCTTGACGAACAGCACCTTGACGATAGCCATCGTCACCGGCAGGCGCAGTGAGACGGTCGTTCCCTCACCCGGTTCGGAGTCGACGCTGACTGACCCGTCGAGCTGGGAGACCGTGTCGTGGACGACGTCCATGCCGACGCCGCGTCCGCTGGTGTCTGTCACTTCATCGGCTGTCGAGAATCCGGGGTGGAACACGAGGTCATACACCGCGGAATCGTCCATCGCGTCCAGTTCCTCGGGCGAGCGGACGCCCTTTTCGACGGCCTTCTCTCTGATGCCGTCCACGTCAAGCCCGGCCCCGTCGTCTTCGACTTCGATGATAACGTGGTCGCGCTCACGGGATGCTCGGAGCGTTATGTGGCCGGTACGCGGTTTCCCCGCCTGTTCACGCTCCTCGGGCGGTTCGATGCCGTGGTCGACGGCGTTTCGGAGGATGTGCATCAGCGGGTCCGATATCTCGGTGAGGATTGTCCGGTCGAGTTCGATGTCCTCGCCCTCGATCTCGAACTCGATGTCCTTGTCGAGTTCGCGTGCAAGGTCCCGGACGAGCCGTGGGAACTTGCCGACGACCTTCTTCAGCGGGATGAGCCGCATGTCCATCACCGTGTTCTGGAGGTTCGCCGTGATCTTGTCCAGTTCGTTCAGCGTTTCGCTGGTCGAATCGAGATTGTTCTGTTCGACACCCCGCCGGAGCTTGATCCGGCTGGTGACCAGCTGCTCGACGAGCCCGTGGAGGTCGTCGAGCTGGTCGACGTCGACCCGAACGGACTTGATCTCGTCGACGCTGTGTTCCTCTTCGGCACCCGGGTCGGAGTCCGAATCCGAACCAGAGTCCGGCACACTCTCGTCGACAGCATCGGAGCCGGTGTCTGCCTCGCTTACCAGTTCGTCGGTCACGTCGGTCACGTCGAAGCTGTCGACCTTCCCGGTCGTCCCGAGTTCCGCGTCGACAGTCGCCGCGTCGGGACCGTCGAGATACAGAACGAACGTGTCCTCGAACTCGCCGTCCTCGATATCGGCGCGGCTCGGACTCGAATCGAGGATGTCGAACCGTTCTTCGATGGACTCGACGGCAAGCATCGAGTCGACGCCGAGCATATCCGACTCCCCGACGCTGATTTCGGCCTGGAGAACTCGGTCGTCGACGGCATCGCCGTCGATATCGGCGTCGGCGGCGCTGGCGTCCGTGGTGAGCGAACCGTCGCTGTCCGACGAGTCGCTGTCGTCTGCCGGTTCGGTGTCACCCGCGGCCGCGGCCCCCTCTTCGAGGACGGCACGGAGCTCCTCGACCATTTCGTCGGTCTCCGTCCCCGATTCACCGTGTTCTTCGATCTCCCCGACGATGATCTCTATCTGGTCGACGCCAGCGAAGACGAGGTCCATCAGGTCCGGTGTGACCTCCATCTCGCCCTGGCGCATCTCGTCGAGTAGGTCCTCCATCGCGTGCGCGAGATTCGCAGCGTTGTCAAAGCCCATCGCCCCGAAGTTGCCCTTCAGCGTATGGGCTGTCCGGAAGATCGAATCCATCGCCTCCGTGTTGGAGGGGTCGGACTCGAGTTCGAGCAGTGAGTTGTTGAGTTCGGTAATCGCTTCTTCGCTTTCACGGATGAATGCGTCTAAATACTGGTCGTCCATTGTCAGGTCACCTCAGTAGTAATCGTGTCGATGATGCCGTCCGCAATGTCGTCGATAGGCAAGACAGTGTCCACACAGCCCGTCTCGACGGCACGCTTTGGCATGCCGTACACCGCGGACGTGGCCTCGTCCTGTGCGATGGTCTCGCCGCCGGCCTGCTTGATCCGTCGAATCCCGTCCGCACCGTCCTCACCCATCCCGGTGAGGATGAGGCCGACGAGCGGGTCGTCGATTGTATCCGCGGCCGTCCGCATCGTCACGTCGACGGCCGGGCGGACGCTGTTGACTGGTTCGTCCTGTGTCAGCTTCGTCCGCAGTCGCCCGTTCCGATAGTTCTTGACCACCATGTGGCGGTCGCCGGCGGCGACGAGCCCCTCGCCGCCGCCGATGCGTGCCCCGTCGGTGGCCTCCCGAACCTCGTAGTCGCTTCGCGTGTTTATCCGCTCGGCGAAGCGACCGGTGAATCCTTCGGGCATGTGCTGGATGATGAGCACCCGGAGGTCTGCCTCGATGGGGAGGTTCTCCATCACCTGCTCGACCATTTTCGGGCCGCCAGTCGACGAACCGATGACGAGCGTCGGGTTCGCGACGTAGGCCGTCTGCCCCGACGGACCCCCGGTTTCTCTCCGGCCAGTAGCTGAACCGCTGGCTGTTGTTGCTGCCCCACTGTCACTACTTGTCCCGCCGCGGCTGCGCGTCGCGCCAACATCGACCGCCGCGACGGAGCTGACCATCTCGACCAGCTGGTCTTTCAGGCGTGACATCTCCATCGACACCTCACCACCGGGCTTGGTGAAGAAGTCGACCGCACCCTTATCGAGCGCTTCGAACGTCACATCGGCGTTTTCGTCGGTGTGGGCCGACAGCATCAACACCGGTGTCGGAGACTCGGCCATGATGCGCTCCGTTGCCTCGATGCCGTTCATTACCGGCATCTCGACGTCCATTGTCACGACGTCCGGTTCGTGTTCGATAACGGCTGACACTGCCTCCTCGCCGTCACGCGCCTGCGCAACGACAGTAATACCGCCATCACTGAGGATATCAGAGATGACACTCCGCATGAAGTGAGAGTCGTCTGCGACCACGGCGCGGACACCATCTGCCATATCACCAACGCTCCCGTCGGATAGGAGACATCGGTGCACGAGACATCCTCATACCTACTTCCAACTCCCGTCCGGCCCCGAAATAAATACTCCGCCCACGTAATCAAAGTTGATAGCCCAGCAGGCAGCTTTATGCGCCACTATCCGCGACAGTGTGGATAAGAACCGCAATGGCAGCACAGTCAGCCACCACCGGCCAAGTGCTTGAGTTCCAGCTCGGCTCGGAAACGTACTGCGTGAGTATCGACTACGTGACTGAGATCGTCGACATCGGCGAACTCACGTCCGTCCCGAACGCCCCGCCGCACGTCCGTGGTGTCATGGATCTTCGCGGGCGCACGACATCGATCGTCGATCCCAAGGTCGTCTTCGGTATCGAGGACGAGGGCGCGGAGAAGCGAATCATCGTGTTCGACCCAGAAATTGTCGAAGAACAGGGCGCGGCCGGCTGGCTCGTCGACGAGGTGTATCAGGTAGTGCAGGTCACTCCGGAGCAGGTCGACCGGTCCCCCGCGAACGACGCCGGCTCGATTCGTGGTGTCATCAAGCGAGATGACAGTTTTGTTATCTGGGTGGACCCCGCCATCGTCCACGCTGGTGACTGATTCCGGTTCGTTTAGCGACACACCAGCAAGACTTTTTAACATTCCCGACAGAGAAGTATCTAATCAACTTTCAGTTCCTTCCGAAACTATGATTGAGCAAACCAAAACGGGGATCGAGGGCCTCGACGACATTCTGAACGGCGGTATTGTGAAGAACTCGACGACACTGGTGAGTGGTAACCCCGGTGCCGGGAAATCGATCCTCTGTCTCCAGTACATCTACAACGGCGTCGAAAAGTACGACGAGAATGGCATCTATCTCTCCTTCGAGGAGGATGAGTCGGACCTCCGGGAGGCCGCCGAATCCCTTGGCTTCGAAAACTGGCAGGAGCACGTCGACAACGGTGACATCAAGGTGTACGACAAGCAGGTGCTCCTGCGCGAGAACGACTTCACCTCCTCGCTGGATATTCTACTGGAGGAACTCGAAGACGGAGACTACGACCGGCTGGTGCTTGATTCCCTTGCCATGTTCGAACTGTTCTTCGAAAATGAAAAGGAGAAACGGACGTATCTCCTGAAGTTCACTGACATCCTCAGCGACAGCGGCCTCACGACGCTGATGACCAACGAACAGGGGGCTGTCTTCCCAGACACCGAAATCGGACTGGAGAACTATCTGACCGACGGCAACATCTATCTCATCCAGACACCGACTGACACCGGTGTGAACCGGTACGTCTGGGTCGCCAAGATGCGAAAGCAAAACATCGAGACCGACATCTACCCGATGGAGATCGACCGGGGTGGTATCGATGTCCACCAGAACGCCAGTGCCTTCTCGATGATGAGCGAGGAAGAATCACCAATTTAGCGATACGATAAACCCATTATTACTCCGTAGAACGGAGGGTACAGCGACACAGAACGGCGTTTCCGTACGAACGTCCTGTGGTTCGTGTTTGTCTCTCTTTCACTCGATATCACAGGCGATAGCTTTATTATCGACTGAATTTATGATTTGATAACGATGGATTCAGGGGAGATTCTTCAGACGCTTGGCAATAAATACAGTGCCGAAATCCTTGACGCGACGGACGAACCGGTTTCCGCACAGGAGCTCAGCGACGAACTCGGAATCCCCATTGCGACGTGCTACCGACGCATTGACGAACTGACCGAACACGACTTGCTGGAACTCCACGACAATATCCTCTCTGACGACCGCCGTCGCATCAAGGTGTACCGGCGGAACGTGGACGAGGTCCGGGTCGACTTCGACGACGAACTGACGGTCCACATCGAGGAACGGTCGGAAGTGACCAACAAACTCGACGAGGCGTGGCGGACTCTATCCGAGCGGTAGAACGCCTCCTCGCGGCGTTATCATGAAAGATATTTTCGAGCGTGGATTTAATAGCGGGTTCGCTGTAGCACTGTACAGTGCTGATGATAGAACTTCTCTATGCCATATCGACGCTGGTGTTCGTCGTGGCCGGACTGACAATGGTCGGGATGGCCATGCGTGCGTACCTCCAGACATCGCGGCAGGCGATGCTTCACCTCTCGGTGGGCTTTTCGCTCGCAATCGCGGGCGCGGCCGCGACAATGATTAGCGCATTCATCAACGACTTCGAAGGTGCTCGCTCGTTGCTGCTGGTCAACAGTGGCTTGACGACCTTTGGCTATCTGTTCGTAATGTACAGTCTCGTCACGTACGAGTGAGTGTGTGTCTTGGCCACGCCACCTGACCGACCGGCCCGCGACCGGGCCTCTCTGTCGACGATGGTCTGGAGGTCTCCTTTCTCTATATTGCCCCCTTCCAGCGAAACTCAACACACCTTCGAACTACACGCCAACCATTATTTCTATCGCTGATACCGACTTTGGGACGTGATTAAATCTGATTCTTAGAGGCGACGCGGCTCGATCATCTTCTCTGGGCCAAATAACAGACGTTCTTCTGGCAAATACTCTTCACAGCCCCTCAGAATACCGTTATCAAGTCAAATAATTTGGGGGGAGGTATTATTACTGACGAAAAGAACGGTTGCATAGGGTCAGACAGACCCGGATTAACAATGCTAACGGAACTAACGAACGACGACGACCGCGGGCAGGTCGGTATCGGCACCCTGATCGTGTTCATCGCGATGGTGCTGGTCGCCGCAATCGCCGCGGGCGTCCTGATTAACACGGCCGGCTTCCTCCAGAGCAGCGCCGAGGAGACCGGACAACAGAGCAGTGACCAAGTGACGAACCGACTGCAGCTTGTCAACGCCGTCGGTGAAGACATCCAGTCGTCCAGCAGCACGATCGACACGGTCAAGCTTACCGTAAAGAAGGCACCCGGTGCGGGGAACATCGACATCGGCAGTACAATCGCTCAGTGGGTCGACTCCAGTGGCTCGTACGACCTTACCTACGAAGGCACCTATGACGGCGACCCGGGCGCGAGCGAGTTCTCCGTCGCTGACATCCAAGACGATGACGGATCGATTTCGGGAAGCCAGGTTCTGAACGACCCGTCCGACCGAGCTGTTATTATCTTCAGCGCTGAAGCGATCCGCGGTGGCGCTGCTGACGATGGCCTCGGTGAAGGTGAGACGGCGACGGTTCGACTGAACACTCAGTCCGGTGGCACGACGACCGCCCGACTGGTCGTCCCGGAGACTCTGTCTGGTAACTCTGCGGTCTCGCTGTAACGCATCGTCCCTTTCAATTTCGACTGCTGACATACTCATAGCAAATTTCTGCTTTCTGCGTGCTTTCCATCAGATAGCTGCGACACAATACTGGCTCCGCCACATACACAGTCATTTATTTTGGTCACAAACTCTGTTGACTGCTACTCTCAGAAATAGAATCCAGTTCCCGTCTATTTTCGAACAAATACCGGTTTCAACCGCTGAAGCTGTTACTTACAGCTATCAGTGACTCGGTTATCAATACCTATAATTTGAGAGGAGATATTATTACCCGTGAAAAGAGTCAACAGATAGGGTCAGACAGACCCGGATCAACAATGCTAACGGAACTAACGAATGATGACGACCGCGGGCAGGTCGGTATCGGCACCCTCATCGTGTTCATCGCGATGGTGCTGGTCGCCGCCATTGCTGCGGGCGTCCTGATTAACACGGCTGGCTTCCTCCAGAGCAGCGCCGAGGAAACCGGACAACAGAGCAGTGACCAAGTGACGAACCGACTACAGCTCGTCAACGCCGTCGGTGAAGACATCCAGTCGTCCAGCAGCACGATCAACACGGTCAAGCTGACGGTGAAGAAGGCACCCGGTGCGGGGAACATCGACATCGGCAGTACGATCGCCCAGTGGGTCGACTCTACTGGGTCTTACGACCTAACCTCGTCCGGCTACAGTGGCACCCCGGATCCTGACGGGTCCTCCTTCGCTGTCACTGATGTGCAGGACGACGACGACTCGATTTCGGGAAGCCAGGTCCTGAACGACCCGTCTGACCGCGCGACAATCGTCTTCAGTGCCGAGCTAATCCGCGGAAGCGGTGACGGTGACGGTCTCGGTGAGGGTGAGACGGCGACGGTTCGACTGAACACTCAGTCCGGTGGCACGACGACCGCCCGACTGGTCGTCCCGGAGACTCTGTCTGGTAACTCCGCAGTCAGCCTCTAAACTCGGTCATCTATTTGATTCGACGCCGTTCTCTTTTCTCCACCCTGACCAGCGACGGAGTTATACGATAGCCTCACACACTAGTATCTATGGCTCGGCGGTCAGATGAACCGAATCCGGAAGAGGGCAAGGTACTTTCGCCCGAAGAGCTCGATATCGCCGACGACGAGCACGTCACTGAAATCGACGAGGGCCGCTACGTCGTTTCGTCGGATGTCCGCACTGACGACTCCTACGGGAACCAGGTCTCATCGGATTCGGCGTCTGAATCACCGCCGTCTCCTGCACCAGACCCGGAGCCGTCGGCTCCTGAGTTCTCCGATGCGAACGTCCACGAGTGGCTTGCCGAACAGATGGCCGACTCGAACGCCAGATATGGCTTCGACGTGACCGCGAAGTTCGACGGCGATGTCGACCAGCAACAGCTTGCCTCCAACGACATTGTCACGGTTTTCGAGAGCTTTATGCTCTGGTACGGTCGCCAGATGGACGGGTCGACACCGGTCGAAGAAGTGCTGGGTATCTTGCTGTCGGAATCAAACGTGCCAGTTCGATACCCGCCAGCGGTCATCAAGCAGCTCGTCCGGTCGACACAACTGACGCCGGACGATTCCATCGCCGATCTCTTACAGGCCGTCGAGGATGCCGACGGCGCCGAACTCTGATACGGCCTGTTATACGTCGTTGCCGAACGACGACCTGTAATCGGGTAGCTACCGTGATGACAGGGACAGCAGTGTGTCCAACCGACGAGGGATTTAAATCCGGGCACGGCAGTGTGTAGGGTAGATAATGGTCCCGCGCCAACCGCCGATGGTCGTTGCCCTGTTTGTTCTGGTAACGCTCGTCGTGACGGGACCGCTCGTCGGCGTCGACGCTGTCAGGACACAGCCGACGACTATCGGTGACGGGACGGCGGCTATCAGTTCCGTACAACTGCCCACGTCAGAGATACGGATCACGGACGGTCGGTTCGGCACGAATGTTGCGTATCTCCGAGTACCCGATGCCAGTGTGACCGTCGACTCCGTGACGGGCCGTCCAAGGCTGTTATATCAGGTTGCAGTTCCTGCACTCAACATTTCCCGCGAAGATGAGCGGGTCCTCTCGGAAGGTCAGTCTGGAACGTACCGACTCGCACCCGGAGACAGGGCGGTACCACCGTCGTCACTGGAGCGGGACGTGTACAGGGGCACTGTCCTGCTTCGGGTACAGAGCTTCGAAACTGCTGAGACAATTGTTGCCGAAAACGTGACAGTGCAGGTGGAGCGATGACCCGAGACGCCGAGTGGTTCACTGGCAGCTGCCGACAGTTTGGAAAGACTGTGTTCGGTGACCGCTACGGCTACGTCCTCTGGCTCGGCCTGCTCGTTACGTTCGGGCTCTACTGGCGCGTCGGCATTTTCATCACGGACACGTACACCACTGCCAACGCGCTCGTCGCTGTCTCGAACGGGCAGCTCCACATCACGGAGACGCCGTACACCCTGACACTTGGCGCACAACCGGGCCTGCACAAGTCCGGTGGCATGCTGTACGGGCGAAACTACGGCCAGATCCTGCTGGCTGTCCCGCTGGTCTGGGCACTCCAGGCGCTGTCCGTGTTCATCACCCCCCGGCTATTGCTCCTCGGACTCTGGTCGGGCACTGCGCTCGCTTTTGTCTCTCACGTCAGCGTGCTCGGGCAGCGCCACACCGACACCGCCGGTCGAACTGTTCTGTGGGTCGGTAGCGGTCTCGTCGCCGTCCTGTTTCTGACCGGTGCGCTGACAGCGACAGCCCTTCCGGACACTGCGCTCCCGATAGCTGCGTTCCAGATATCGACAATGCTTGCAGCAGCAACGACCGGTGTCGTTCTCTATCGCCTCGTCGGAATCTGGCACGACCGCCCGGTCGCTTTGGCGGCTGGTGTCGCAATCGGTATCGCCTCGTCTGTCGGATTCTGGGCTTCGCTTCCGAAACGGCACGTTCTGGTAGGACTGTTGATACTGACGACGGTGTACCTGTTTGCTCGGAGCCGAGTTGCGTATGCTGACGCCAGATTTCGGCGTGGGCTCGGCTTTCGCGCCGGTGCGTACGTTGCCGCTGGCCTGGTAACTTGGACTCATGCCTTCGAGGGATTTTTCCTCGTGGTGATTCTGGCCATTGTGGACCTTGTCACCGCAAGGCGAAATTCGTTCATCCACCTCGCTGTTATCGGCCTCGCGCTCTTCCTCGGATCCCTCCCGATGCTCATCACGAACTATCTTATATCCGGTAACCCAGTCAAGCCGCCGCGGTTGCTCTCCGCTGTCGGAGGTGCGAACGTCGAGTTCACACCCGAGACCGGCGGCGATACCGGAACGGGTGGCGGTAGCGGGTCCGGCAGTACTGGGGGTACCGGAACGGGAAGTGATGGCGGAACAGGAAGCGATGGCGGAACAGGAAGCGATGGCGGAACAGGAAGCGATGGCGGAACGGGAAGCGATGGCGGAACGGGAAGCGATGGCGGAACAGGAAGCGATGGCGGAACGGGAAGTGATGGCGGAACGCCGATCATTACACCGGCTCTCGCCCTGTTCGAACGAATCATGGAATCCGCGGCACCCGCGATGGTCTTCGTCTCGGATGCAGTCCGTCTTGGTGTCGGCGTACTGACCACTCCCGAGCGATTGTCACAGATCTTCTTGCGGAGCGGCGCTGCACCACGGATCAACTACGCTCCTAATTCCTACGAGGCGATTGAACTCACAATGGTTGAGGCCGTCCCACTTTTCGGCGCGGTCGCGGCACTTCCCGCGGTTCTGGTTCGCTCAGCCAGTCGACGAATACGGCAGTTGGGCGTCCGTCCGTCGCAGTATTCGCCTCGAACACAGACGGATATGCTTGTCGCGGCCCTCGCAGCTGTATTCACGCTCGTCTATCTGAGCCGCCTGCCGCTGCACACACAGCTCACAGTCCGCTATCTGCTGCCGACGGTCCCGCTCATCATGTACGGACTCGTTCGGATTCCAGCCGTCCACGAAACCGCCAGCGACGCGAGGTGGTGGCTTGCCGGCGGGTACGCTGTGAGTACGATCGGTGGCCTCGTCCTCGGACTCGGTGTCGTTGCCGGACTTGATCTGGCGCTCGGAGAGGCGGTACAGTTCCACGCACTGCTCAATCTCGGAGGGGCTGTTGTCTGTGCTGGGGCTGTGCTGGGCCGCACACTTGCCCCTGACAGGGTCCCGTCCAGAGTGGTCGTTCTGGGTCTGGCACTCCCGGCGGGACTGACGACAGCGTACGTTCTCCTTTCGGGGCTCGTGTACTTCCAGTACGGCCCCTTTGCGCTCGATTTCATTCGCGTTCTCATGCCGCATCTCCCCGCGGTGTAACTGGGTTTCAGGACCCACCGATATCACACGCGATAATTTACGGGACACCTTTATCTAACTCATCACGATATGTAGGCTTGATAGGCATGCCAGACGTACTGATCGCCGACGATTCAGAGTTTATGCGTAACCTCCTCCGCGAGATCCTCGAAGAAGATCACGAGATCGTTGGAGAGGTCGAGAATGGAGTCGAAGCTGTCGAAGTGTTCAAAGAAGAGGGTCCAGACCTGGTGATGATGGATATCGTGATGCCGATCCGGGATGGCATCGAAGCCACAGACGAGATTAAATCTTCTAATCCGGATGCGAACGTCATCATGTGCACAAGCGTTGGCCAGGAAGAGAAAATGAAGGAGGCGGTGAAAGCGGGGGCTGACGGGTATATCACCAAGCCGTTCCAGAAACCCAGTGTGATGGAGGCTATCGAGGACGTCGTTCCCTCATAAATGAACGTCGATATTCAGTCGCTTGGCACGTTCAACCAACTCGCTCACGAGGGGGCTGAACAGGCCACGCAGTCGATGGGCCAGATGACGGGTATCGATGCCGTCGTCGACGTAACCAAAATCACGCTGCTTGACAGAGCAGATGTCGGGGAGGAACTGGCCGGCCGGGACTTCGTCGGAGTCGAGTTCTCCTTCGATGGTGTTCTGGAGGGCGATACTGTGCTTGCCTTCGACGTCGACAGCGCTGGAACGATCACCGAGGAGATGATGCCCGGTAGCAGTGACGACGAGGCGATGGCCAGAAGCTGTATCGAGGAGATCGGCAACATCATGATGAGCGGGTTCATCGACGGGTGGGCCGACTACGTCGGTGCGACCATCGACCATTCGCCGCCGACCTATGTCGAGGAGTCCGGCAGTGACGTGCTCCCAGATGCACCCGTAGACGCCGACCACCAGCAGGTGTTCGTGTTCAAATCGGAGATCGAATGGATCGACGAGTCGGTGAACTTCTACATCTACATGCTCCCTGAGTACGAGTCGCTCACGGAGATGATGGTAGAGCACGTCGACACGGACGGCGACGCAATCCCCATCGACAAGCTCCAGACGTTCAACGAGATGACGACCCGCGGCACCCAGAAAGCCGCTGACAACGTCGAAATGATGACCGGTATTCCGACCGAGTCGGAGGTGACACAGATCAGCTTCGCCCCCATCGAAGACGTGCCGAAACAGATCGGCACGGACACCTTTGTCGGGACGGTCGTCGAGTTCACCGGGACGCCCAGTGGCTACCTGATGGTACTGTTCGATGAGGTCTCTGCAATCAACGTCGCGGAGGCAATGATGCCCATCGAAATGGACAGCGACGAGCTAACCGACCAACACAAAGCTGCCATTGAGGAGCTGGGAAACATCATGACGAGCGGGTTCGTCGACGGCTGGGCGAATGTCCTTCAGACATCGGTCGAACACACGCCGCCACAGGTCGTCCACGACATGGGGCGGGCGATTATCGACCCGCTTGCGGCGCAGGTCGGACAGTATCAGGAGCACGCGTTCATCATCGACTCACAGATGCAGACCGACGACATCGAGTTCCAGGCAGAGATTCACGCCCTGCCAAACGAGAAAGAGTTGCGCGCTGCCCTCAACGACCTTGATGTCGAGCGGGCGACCGAGACGGGCGCGGATGTCGAACAGATATTCAAATAATGAAAGTATACGATGGTAGCCAAACAGAGAGCCCCGAACAAAGTCCGCCCGAGCGTATCAAGGTCGGTATCGCCGAGTACAAGGTGACCACCGAACCGGCCGTGCTGACCACGAGCGGGCTCGGTTCCTGTATCGGGATTGCGATATACGACACCCGGAACACAGTGGCCGGGCTCGTTCACGTCATGCTTCCGTCGGCAGCTGATATCGACGGCGGTAACCATGCGAAGTTCGCGGACACAGGGATCGACGCACTCATCGAAGCCATGGCGGACGCCGGGGCGTCGACGGAGGCGATGGAAGCGAAAATTGCCGGTGGGAGCGATATGCTCGATTTCTCAGAGAGCGGCTCCTCTATCGGGTCGCGAAACGCCAAGAAGGTGCGCGAGACGCTTGACGAACACGGTGTTCCCGTTGTCGGCGAAGACCTCGGCGGTGACCACGGCCGGTCAGTCAAACTCGAAGCTGACACCGGTGATTTCATCGTCAAAAGCGCGAACACGGATTCGATAACACTGTGACGGTCGCGAGCGGCACTCGTGCCTGACGTTTGGCGTCAGACGGACGACAGCCGTTCGTCTGCCGGGGGCGCACTGAATCGATCTGTTCCCCGGCCGTCTGACTGAAATTAATCTGAAATGTAATAGGCTAGTACTTGGGTTGTTAATTTACCGTATCTTAGCCGGGAAAATGGGATATTATTATCAAATATGATACGCTAAGGGGAATATTCAAGAGTAGAAACGGCATGAGATACAAAAGATGAGTAGTCCCGCTCTCGTGCCACTGGCTCCAGCCGTCTCACCAGAACTGGTTGGACTGGCTCCCGCCCTCTTTGTCCTGTTGACCGGCGGGCTGGTTGGTATGAGCATCAAGAATATGTTCGACTCGATTCTGTCGGACGACGAGAGCGGGAACACGAGCGAGGACGACGGTGGCGGCGAAATGGCCGACGGCGGTGGTCTGATGGCTGACGACGGCGGTGGCGACGATCTCGGTGGCCTCGGCGGGCTCGACGACGGCGGCGACGACATGGGTGGGTTCGGTGACGACGAGTTCGGCGACATGGAGGACGCCAGCGGGCCCGACACTGACGAGCTGGAACACCGGCTCGAAGAACTGGAAAACGAGGTCGGCAGCCTCTCCTCGACGGTCAACACGGTGCGGACGGAAAACGAGAGCATCTCCGAGTCTGTCGAAGAAACCGAGGAGAACGTCCGGAAGCTGCTCGACATCTACGAGATGGTCACCCGTGGCGTCAACCCTTTCGCCGACGATGTCGACGGCGGTATGGGCGGCATGGGCGAGGGCGGTGGCTCCTTCGGCCTGTTCGACGATGATGGGAGCGATGATGCTGAAGAGGATATCGACGACGATGTCGCCAACGCCGATGCAGAAGGGTTCTTCGACGAGGACCTGACCGAGGACACTGGCGGTGACATGTCGATGGACGACGGCGGTGTCGACGATATGTTTCCCGACGACGGTGGCGACGACATGGGCGGCTTTGAGGACGACGGCGGGTCGTTCGACGAGGAGTTCGACGACTTCGACGACACGGAGGACGACATGAGCATGGACGATGGGATGAGTATGGACGACGGGGAGAGTATGGACGAGGACAGCGACGACGGCGACGGCGGCAAATCGTTCGCAGAGCTCAAAGACGAGTACGAATCCGGCGACGCCGAGTGGGCCGAGGGTGAGGAACCTGCGGACGAAACGGACGATGATGACGACCTGCTTGCAGATGACGATGATGATCTGCTGGCCGACGAGGACGACGACCTGCTGGCTGAAGATGATGACGGCGGCGATGCAGGCGGGCTGGAAGACGACGACCTCTTTGACGAGGTCATCGAGGACGACGGGCTCGACGACGCCGAGGCGGCTACGGAAGCTGACCCAGAACCAGAGCCCGAACCGGAACCGGACCCAGTCACCGAGACTGAGCCCGAACCGGAACCCGAACCAGAACCCGAATCAGACCCCGAACCGACTGCCACACAGACTGATACGGCGGCGACTGGGAGCAACGATGAGGCAGCGGTAAACGACGGCTCAGACGCAGACGCGGACGACGACGGCAAGCCGTACCTGTCGACGATGCCGGAAGGGTTCGCAGCGGACCTCATCATCGTCGAGTGGCTGGAGTTCCTGGTCCAGCACTCGGGGTACCGTGAAACGGCCCGCGCTATCGACTACTACGAGACCATCGACTGGATCGACGAGTCGGTCGCGGACCAGCTCAAGGAGTACCTCCGCGGCTTCGACAACGTGAACGATACCGGGGACGGGCTGTCTATCGACCACCACACGGAGAGCCTGCACTACATCTCGCAGCTTGACAGTGACAGCGGCGCTGACGCCGTTGCGCTCTCGAAACTGGTGGGAGGTGGTTCCGATGGGATTCAGCGTTAGCGGCTCGGCAGCCGTCATTTTCGTGGCTGCGTTCATCGGCTTCGGGATGTTCTACTCCGCGACCGCGAACAGCTTCGAGCGCGTCAACGACGCCCGCGAGGACCAGCGTGACCGACTGCTCGACCAGCAGAACACCGACATCTCGCTTGTGTCGGCGACGTGGAACAGCAGCGGAGAAAAAGACCTCGTCGTGACCATCGACAACACCGGCTCTGAGACGCTGTCGGTCGAAGCAACCGACCTGCTGGTCGACAACGACTACCGCACCGGCTACGGAACGACCGTCGACGGTGACGGCTCGACTGACATCTGGGCGTCACAGGAGCGGTTGACGATTACCGTCTCCTCGCTCAGTAGCCAGCCTGACCGGGTGAAAGTCGTCACCGAGAACGGTATCGCCGACACGATGGTGGTGAGCTAACATGGCGAGCGTCTCCGTCTCACACCTGATCCTGTTCATCGCGTCGATGGCCATCGCTGCGAGCGTGGCCGGCGTGTTCACGAGCAGTATCGGCGAACTGAGCAACGCTGTCTCGGAACAGGGGCTGGACGTGAGCAGCGACGTCCGGACCGATGTGGAAATAATCTCCGACAGCGGCAGCGACACCATCTACGATAGCGGCAGCGACACAATCACTGTCCACGTCAAAAACACTGGCTCGGAAACGTTGGCCCCAGTTCCCGGACAGCTGGACCTGTTCGTCGATGGGGTTTTCGCCAGTGACTACACGGTGACACTGGAGCCGGACGGTGGCAACTCTTGGCGGCCCGGTGAGGTCGTCCGTATCGACATCAACGACAACCTCAGCAGCGGCGACCACCGTCTCAAGCTGATTGTCAACGGCGACGAGGAGGTGTTGGAGTTCAACACATGAGTATCGCAAGTACTGACCTATTCTCGCTTGGACTGGACGACCACGACCGGCTGAACAAGGAACTGGGCGGCGGTATCCCACCCGGCAGTATCATCCTCGTCGAGGGTGACTACGGAGCCGGGAAATCCGCCATGAGCCAGCGGTTCACCTACGGCCTCTGTGAGGAGGGACACGAAGTGACGTACCTCTCGACGGAGCTGACTGTCGGGAGCTTCCTCGACCAGATGCACTCGCTGTCCTATGACATGGTCGACCACATCCTCGACGAGGACGTGCTGTTCCTGCACGCCGACATCGGCGAATCGAACGCCCTCACTGGCGGTGACGAACAATCAGACCGGAAGGAACTCCTCAAACGGCTGATGGAGGCCGAGGTGATGTGGGACGCCGATGTCGTCGTCATCGACACCTTCGACGCCATCCTCCGGAACGACCCCAAATTCGAGGCCCTTGTCCGGCAAAACGAGGAACGACAGGCCGCTCTGGAGGTCATCTCGTACTTCCGTGATGTCATCTCACAGGGCAAATGCATCATGCTCACCGTCGACCCGTCGACGCTGGACGAGGAGGCTATCGGTCCGTTCCGGGCCATCGCCGACGTGTTCATCGAACTGGAGATGATCGAGGTCGGCAACGACGTGCGCCGGCAGATCAACGTCCTCCGATTCGCCGGTATGGGCGAACAGGTCGGTGACACCATCGGGTTCTCGGTCCGTTCGGGAACCGGCATCGTCATCGAATCACGGAGCGTCGCCTAGAGGTGACATAAGATATGACAGACCACGGACGTGCGAAACCGTCGGACGAACTTCGACAGATGGCAGCGCGACGGCCCCACCTGCGGGACCACCTGAAGAAGTTCAAGCAGATCACCGGTGAGTTCCCGATGCTCATCGACGAGGCCGACGACGAGTACGAGACGAACCGGCCGAACGTGCTCTACCCGGTCGGTGGCCCCATCTTCTGTCATATCTACGGCGACGTGGGTCAGGACATGAAGTACTACGCCATCGAGCCGGAACTCGACGAGGACGAGCGGGCCGTCTTCGGGAAGGTCCGCAACCGTCTGCTCCAGCGTAGCGTCAACAAGCCCGCGCCGGAGAACGAGGCCCAGTTCGACGACCGTATCGAGGAACTCCTGCAAGAGACGACCAAGGTCCGGGACGAAGACAGCGACAGCGGCGTCCTGACACGTCTGTCGAATCTGACCGATGTGAGCAGCGTCGAAGTCACGCAGGAGACCTACGAAAACATCCTCTACCGGCTGAACCGCGACATCGTCGGCCTCGGCCCGCTCGAACCGGTCATGCGCGACCCGGCTAACGAGGACATTCACGTTATCGGCCGCAGCGAGTGCCACGTCGACCACGGGGTCTACGGCATGCTGGAAACGACTGTCGAGTGGCAGAGCGAGGAGGCCTTCGACCAGTGGCTCCGTAACATGGGCGAGCGGATGGGCGACCCGGTCTCCGACTCGGACCCCATCGTCGACTCGACGCTCCCGGACGGGTCGCGTCTGAATCTCATCTACTCTGACGACGTGAGCCTGAAAGGACCCTCGCTCACAATCCGTCAGGGTGACGACGTTCCGCTTTCGATTTTCCAGATTACGAAGTGGATGACGCTGTCGCCGCAACTGGCCGCGTATCTCTGGCTCTGTCTGGAGAACGAACAGACCGTGTTCGTCGTCGGGGAGACGGCGTCCGGGAAGACGACGACGCTGAACGCCATCACCTCGTTCATTCCCGACGACGCGAAGATCTACACCGCGGAGGACACCGCCGAAGTGCTGCCCCCGCACAACACCTGGCAGCAACTCCTGACTCGTGAGGGCGAAGACGAGGGGACCAGCATCGACATGTTCGACCTGGTCGCCGCCGCGCTTCGTTCCCGCCCGGACTACATCATCGTGGGGGAGGTTCGTGGCGAGGAGGGACGGATGGCATTCCAGGCCGCCCAGACCGGCCACCCGGTAATGCTGACCTTCCACGCCAGCGACATCGTCTCGATGATTCAGCGCTTCACCGGCGAACCCATCAACGTCCCCGAGACGTTCATGGACGTGGCTGACGTAGCCCTGTTCCAGAACCGCGTCAAGCAGGGCGATCAGGTCCTTCGCCGCGTGACGAGCGTTCAGGAGATAGAGGGGTACTCCAAGGAGATGGACGGTGTCGTCACCCGGCAGGTGTTCAACTGGGACCCCGTCGAGGACGAGATCATCTTCCAGGGGATGAACAACTCCTTCGTCCTCGAAGAGCAGATTGCGACCCTTCTGGGGTACGAGGACACGCGTGACATCTACGACGACCTCGAGTTCCGTGCGAACCTCATCGAACGGGCCATTCAGGAGGGCATTCTGGGGTATCACGAGGTCAACGACTTCATCTCGGACTTCCAGCGTGACGGCGTCGAAGGGATTCCGTTCAACATAGCAAGGCCCGACTAACGATGGCACAGGGCGAAGCCGAGAGCAACCTCGATCTGACGATATCCGAGACGCTCCAGTCGCTCGTTGAGTCCTACCGCCAGATGACCATCCCGCTGGAGCGGTATCTCTTCCTCATCCTGCTGCCAGCCGTTGCCTTCTTCATCATCTCGACGGTCGTTGCCCTGCTGTTAGAGCAGCCCTTTGCAGTCCGGGCGCCGATTCCCCTGCTTGGCTTTCTCGTGATGGCGTCGGCGATTTTCTACCCGAAAATCCTCCTGAGCCAGCGCAAGCGCGAGCTCAACAACCGGTTTCACCTGCTTATCACCCACATGACCGTGCTGGCGACGACGAAAATCGACCGGATGGAGGTGTTTCGCACGCTGGCCAAGGAGGATGAGTACGGCGAACTCGCGATGGAGATGCACCGTATCGTCCAGCTGGTCGATACCTGGAACCTGAGCCTCGACGACGCCTGCCGCCGCCGTGCCAAACAGGTCCCGAGCCGCGCCGTTTCGGACTTCTTCGACCGCCTCGCGTACACGCTTGGGGCCGGTCAAGGACTCGACGACTATCTCCTGACCGAACAGGAACAGATTATCCAGCACTACTCGACGGTGTACAAGAGCTCGCTCGACAGTTTAGAGGTGATGAAAGACCTCTATCTGTCGATGATTCTCTCGATGACGTTCGCGCTGGTGTTCGCTGTCGTGCTGCCGGTGTTGACCGGAACGAACCCGACGATGACCGTCAGCGCCGTCATTGTGATGTTCGTGTTCGTCCAGACCGGCTTCTACCTCGCTATCCGCTCGATGGCTCCCTACGACCCGGTGTGGTTCCACCCGGTCGACTACCCGTCGCCGATCGAGTCCAAGCTCAACAAGTCGATGGCTGCCGGTGTGGGGCTGTCGATGCTGCTCGTGTTCATCACGCTGGGCGGGATGCTCGGTATCTCGCCGGTCACGCTGAACGACCTCTTTTTCATGTTCGACGAAGTGCCGCTGCCGATGTATGCTGCTGCGCCGATCACGCCGATGATCATCCCCGGTCTCGTCTTCCGGCAGGAAGAACAGCGTATCAAGGACCGCGACTCGGAGTTCCCGAACTTCATCCGCGCGCTTGGTGCGACCGAAGGCGCGAAACAGTCAACGACCGGCGCGGTGCTTCGCACCCTCCGCAAGAAGGACTTCGGCGCGCTCTCTCCGAACATCGACAACCTCTACAAGCGGCTGAATATGCGGATCGAGCCGACATCTGCCTGGCGCTTTTTCACTGCCGACTGCCGGTCCTACCTCATCCAGACCTTCTCAGAGATGTATCTCATCGGCCGCGAGATGGGTGGGTCGCCAAAGCAACTGGGCGAACTCATCTCCGAGAACATGAATCAGGTGCTGCAGCTCCGCCAGAAGCGCAAGCAGGCGGCGACGACGCTCGTCGGCCTCCTCTACGGGATGACCGCTGCCTCAACCTTCGCCTTCTTCATCGGCCTGCAGGTCGTCAACATCCTCGCCGGTATGTCGCTGAACCTGAGTACCGGGAGCCGTCTTGACGCCGCCTCGCTTATCAACACGAGCGTCTACAACATTCCGCTCATAGAGTTCCTGCTCATTATCATTATTATGTTCGGCGCGATGCTGTCGTCGCTGATGATTCGAACTGTCGACGGCGGCCACAACGCCAACACCTACATGCACTTCGTTATGCTCACGTGGATCGGCGCGGTTACCGGGACGTTCACGAAGTGGCTGGTGTCGCAGTTTCTCTCAATCTGAGGGTCCCTTTTTACTGCAGGGGGTTTCCTCGCGCCTGCGGCGTTGCGGGAACCCCCTTGCAAAAATATACGCTAAAAACGACCTCCGAGTCGCGGCCTGCGGCCGCGCTCGGAGTGAAACCGCTCGCTGGGCTCGCGGGACATCACAACAGCATCAGCACAGTCTTCAGCAGACCTGCCTTTCCCCGGGTCGCGCCACACAGGGCGCTCCCGGCCCCCAGCACTGCGACAACGACTCCCCGGCCTGCCGCACGGGGGTACTGCGACAGCTACCCCTCGAAGCCGTCTTCCCACCGGAACACGCCGTCTCGCTGGACGATTTCGCCGTCGACTTCGAGCCGCGACCCCTCGCCCATCGTCGTGATGAGGTCCTCGTGGACGGCGCTGTCGTTGCCGGACTCACCTTCGGGGAGACAGGCGTCGTACGCGCGCCCGAGCGCGAGGTGGACCGTTCCGCCCATCTTCTCGTCGAAGAGGATGTTGTCGGTGACGCGGTCGACGCCACGGTTCATTCCGATGCCGAGCTCGCCCAGCTGGCGGGAGCCGCCGTCAGTCCCGATGATTTCATCGATGACCGCCTCGCCCTGCTCGGCCGACCAGTCGACGACGACGCCGTCCTTGAACGTCAGCTCGACGTTCTTGACGCGGCGCCCCTGTATCGTCATCGGCACGTCGAAGGTGACGACGCCGGCGGTGTCGTAGGGCGCGGTGAACACCTCGCCCGAGGGGAGGTTGTGCGAGTCGTAGGCCACGCTGGCAGCGGAATTGACGGCAAGGCGGTCGTCGATGTACAGCGTGAGGTCCGTCCCGCCGGTGATGAGACGGACCGCCTCGCCGTCGTCCAGAATGTCTTTCAGCTTGGCTTGTTCTTCGGCCAGTGCCTCCCAGTCACGCAGCGTCGCGTCGTAGACGAAGTCCTCGTAGTCGGCGTAGGCCATCCCGGCCTGCTGGGCCATCGCCCGCGTCGGGTGCTGTGTCGATACCCAGTCGGTGTCCAGCCGGGCCTCCCGGATTGCCTGTCGGGACCTGGAGTACGCCTGCCGCTGGTCACTGCCAACGTCGGCTGTCTCGGTGGTGTTGCACGACCCCTTCAGGAACAGTACGCTGTCGGCTTGTTCGTACAGCGCCAGTTCGTACTCGGGGTCCTCAGTGAACGACTCATCGTGGGCCTGCAGATAGGCTCGCGTGAGTTCGTCGGACTGGTACGTCGACAGGAGGTTCGCGCCGCGGTCGCCAAGCTGTTCGGCCACAGCGACTGCGAGGTCGTGAGCGCCGTCCTCGACGGCCACGACCACGTCATCGCCCGCGCCGATGCGAGCGCTCCAGTCGACAAGAATACGAGCGTGTTCGCGTATGCGTTCGTCCATATTCTCAGCAGGAGTGGCCGAACCAAAACGGCGGTGGTCCTCGGGATATCATGTATGATGTGATTGTATTCCGTAGATTTTTTGCGTTCCAGAGCCGGAGTGTCCGGTGCAGTACGGGACAGCACTACGTGGCAATTGCTTGCTTCCCACGACCACTTCCAAGGCAGTTGGTTGGTGACGGCGCCGTGACTGACGACGGCACGGGTGGTGTTCGTGCCACGCTTTTCTGTCGAACCGCAACCCCTACCTGTTCGGTCGGCGACCCCCCTGTATGGAACTTGGCGTCATCGGACTCGGACGCATGGGCCGCATCGTCGTCGACCGCGTACTCGAAGCCGGCCACGAGGTCGTCGTCTTCGACATCGACGAGGAGAGTGTTGCCGACGCGACAGACGCCGGGGCTCGACCGGCATCATCTATCGCCGACCTCGCGGAGAAACTCGGCTCGGAAAAACGCATCTGGCTGATGGTCCCGGCGGGGGACCCGGTCGACGCCGCGCTGGACGAACTGGCCCCGACACTCGACGGCGACGACGTTGTGGTCGACGGCGGTAATTCCTACTTTGAAGATTCAGTTCGCCGTGCCGAGTCGACTGATGCGGCCTACCTCGACTGTGGCACCTCTGGCGGTCCCGCCGGTGCGGAACTGGGCTTCTCGCTGATGGTCGGCGGCCCGGAGTGGGCCTACGACGAACTGGTTCCCGTCTTCGACGCCGTCGCGACCGGCCCCGACGGCCACGACCGGATGGGGCCGGCGGGCTCGGGCCATTACGTCAAGATGGTCCACAACGGCGTCGAGTACGCGCTGATGCAGACCTACGGCGAGGGCTTCGAACTGCTGGCAAACGGCCGGTACGACCTCGACCTCGAATCCGTCGCCAACACCTGGAACAACGGGGCCGTCATCCGTTCGTGGCTGCTAGAACTCTGCGAGGAGGCGTTCCGCGAGGAGGGCAACGACCTCGGCGACGTGGCCGACCGCGTCGAAGGCGGGTCGACCGGCACCTGGACCGTACAGGAGGCGCTCGAACAGGAAGTCCCAGTGCCGCTCATCTACCAGTCGCTTGCAGAGCGGTTCGGTTCGCGGGCCGACGACGGTCGCTTCTCGCGCCGCCTCGCCAGCCGCCTCCGATACGGCTTCGGTCGCCACGAGGTCCCGCGCCGCGAGTAGACCATCGCCGATTGCGGTTACTTTCTGTGTCATCGTTTCGGGCCGTGGGCCGCTCCGTCAAGCGGTGTCGACGGTGCTCGCGCGTTGAAACAACAGCTAATTAAACCAGTATTCCATAGCCGGATACATGGTAGAACTCGTTGGACTCGCCGCCGGGGCCACGCTTACCCTGATAGTGGTCGCGCTCCACTACGCCAAAGGGACCGGTTGGGAGGCACCGGAAGATATCTCTCAGGAGGTTCTGGAGCAGCGAGCCGCGACAGTCCCCGAGACAGATTTCCCGGAGCCGTACAACCGCTCTATCGGCGGTGGCGGTGCCACAGCGATTCCGGCTGGTGAGGCCGAAGGCGAACTCGGCGAGGGCGAAGAGGTCGAAGAAGAGGACAAAGGCTTCGACCCCGACGACATCGCCGACGACGAGGTCGAGTACTACGAAATCGAATTCGCCAAGGAGGGTGAGACAATCGAGGTCGCCAACAACGAGACGATTCTCGACGCCGGCGAAGAGGAAGGCTGGGACCTCCCCTACGCCTGCCGCGAGGGCCAGTGTATCTCCTGTGCCGGCCATATCGAGGACGGTCCAGCCGAGGACTACATCCGTCACAGCAACAACGACTCGCTGATGGACGACGACATGGAAGAGGGGTACTGTCTGACCTGTGTCGCGTACCCGACCAGCGAGTTCACGATCGAGACTGGCGAGTCGCCCTGACGGGTTCACAATCGTTAAGACGGACAGTCTGATAGCGTTTCTTGTGGGCGGCTAGTTCAGCGGACAGAACGCCTGGTTCCGGACCAGATGGTCGGGGGTTCAAATCCCTCGCCGCCCGTTTTCAGCGAACCGGCAGCGAGAACGTAGGTACACACGGGCGATGCAAGCGACGCCCGCGACCGTGCGCTGTCTCTCACAGCTCTGTTGACTGTCACGGGACGGGAATCGCCGCAACGTCCTTGAGGTTCCGACACAAGGTACGAACACATGCGTGTGCTTGTCGTGGGTGCGACCGGATTCATCGGACAGCGACTGGTTCGTGCCCTGAACGACGCAGGCCACGACGTGGTCGCGTTTTCCCGGAGCGCGAGCGAGGAATCCTTTCCTGATGGGGTCGAGCCGTTCGAGGGTGACCTCGGCGACCCAGACTCTCTTGACGGGCTCTGTGATGATATCGACGTAGCGTACTACCTCATCCACTCGCTCACGTCCGAGAACTTTGCCGAGCTAGACCGTCGCTACGCCCGTCGGTTCGCCGACTTGGCGTCGGCTGCGGGCGTCGACAGGGTCGTCTATCTCAGCGGTATCAGCGGTGACGAGGAGAACCTCTCGCCCCATCTGGCGTCGCGGCGCGAAGTCGAATCGGTGCTTGCCGAAGGGTCGTTCGACCTGACAGTACTCCGGGCGGCGGTCATCATCGGTCCGGAGAGCGCGAGCTTCCGGATCGTCAACGACCTGACCGACCGCCTGCCGCTGATGCTCGTCCCGAAGTGGGTCCGAACGCCGTGTCAACCCATCGGTGTCGACGACGCGATTAGCTACCTCGTGGCGTTACTCGATGCCGACGAGACCCGCGGTGAGACCTACGATATCGGCGGGCCATCGGTGTGGTCCTACGAGTCGCTGCTGAAACTCACCGCGGCGGAGAAGGGCAAGCGGGTGTTCATCATCCCTGTGCCGGTGATGACGCCGGGCCTGTCCTCGCACTGGCTTCGCTTCACGACAGACGTACAGTACGCCATTGCCCGGCCGCTGGCCGAGAGTATGCGGAACCCGGTCACGGTCGACCCGGCGATGGACCTGCAGGATGTCGTGCCGATCGACCAGACGCCGATCAAGGACGCCGTTCGGCGGTCGTTGATGGCGTCGTAGGCAGCGACGGACTCTGCGGGACTGTTTTGGCGCTGTGCGCTGCAGACGTACGTATGCCCGAATCGGTCGCCGTCACCGGCGGTAACGGCCGCGTCGGCACGCACGTTCTCGAACATCTGGATGCAGCGGGGTACCGGACGGTCAATCTCTCCCGTGGTAGGCGCGACGAGACACACTCGGACGCATACGTCGAGACTGACCTGCTTGACGCGGGCGACGTGTACGAGGCGCTCGCAAAATCTGACCCTGACGCCGTCGTCCACCTCGGGATGATTCCAACGCCCGACCGCGCGCCGGGACACCGGACCTACGAGAGTAACGTCATGTCCAGCTATCACGTACTCGAGGCCGCCGGCGAACTGGGCGTTGATACGGTCGCTCTGGCGTCGAGTTTTAGCGCCATCGGCGGCGGGTTCGAACCGGAGCCGATCACAATCGACTATCTTCCGGTCGACGAGGACCACCGCCTTACACCGTCAAACCCGTACGCAATGGGGAAACAGGCACTGGAGATCGCTGCCGACGGGTTCGCCCGCCGAAGTGCGGACGCACCGCAGACCATCACGTCGCTTCGGTTACCGTGGGTGGTCGACGACGAACTGGCCCGCGAGACGTTCGTCGAGGCCGACCGTACCCTCGCTGGGCTCCGGGACTCGGCGCATTTCCATACCCAGCGGAACACGCTCTGTGGGTATGTCCATGCTACCGACGCTGTCACGCTCGTCGAGGCAGCCATCGAGGCGTCGTTTCACGGCCACGAGCGGCTCTGGGTGTCGGCCCCGGACACGAGCGCCGAGACACCGAGCGCCGAACTCGCAGCAGCACTGTATCCCGAGGCCGACTACCGAGAACAGGCGAGTAACCACGGAGACCCATATGCGGCGCTCATCGACACGTCGAAAGCCGAGCAGCTACTCGACTGGGAACCGATCTGGAGCTGGCGACAACTGGCCTGAAGCCAGCGGTGGCCCGTGCATCGATCCGGATGCGACCATTACCACGCCGCATGTAGCGGCCGTTTCATCCGGAACGCATCACTAAAATGTAATGTGAATGTAACTAACACGCATGAGTGATGCAGAGCAGCCAGCCGAGAGCGAGACACACAATCATAACGAGCACCACGACCACGAGGGACCGGGGTATGCCACCCCGCAGGCGGCTATCGAGGAGGCCGAGCGTGAACAGACCGCCTACGTGATGGGCCTACACGTAGGCCAGGACGTCGACGCGCCGGACTTCCTAGCCGTCGTCGACGTGGACCCCGACTCGGACACCTACAGCGAAATAATCAACCGGGTCAAAATGCCGAACAAGGGCGACGAACTCCACCACTTCGGGTGGAACGCCTGCTCCTCCTCGTGTCACATGGACGGGCTGGAACGCCAGCATCTCGTCATTCCCGGCCAGCGGTCCTCCCGAATTCACATCGTCGACACAAAGGAGCGCCGCGACCCCGAGCTGACGAAAGTCATCGAACCCGAGGAAGTGTACGAACACGACCTCTCCGCGCCGCATACGGTCCACTGCATCCCCGACGGTGAGATTCTCATCTCCATGCTGGGCGACGCCGACGGCGACCTCCCCGGCGGCTTTCTGGAACTCAACGACGACTTCGAGGTGCAGGGCCGGTGGGACACGCCCGGCGAGATTGAGATGAACTACGATTACTGGTACCAGCCCCGCCAGAACGTGATGCTGTCGACGGAGTGGGCGGCCCCGAAGACGTACTACCCCGGCTTCGATCTGGACGATGTCGAGGACGGCAAGTACGGGCAGCGGCTCAACTTCTGGGACTGGGAGGCCGGCACCGTCGAGCAGACCATCGACCTCGGCGAGGACGGCCTGATTCCGCTTGAGGCCCGCTTCCTGCACACGCCTGAGAGCACACACGGCTATGTCGGGGCGGCACTGTCCTCGAACATCATCCACTTCCATGAATCGAACGGTGAGTACCACGCCGAACCGGTCATCGAGTTCGACGACCGCGAGCACGAGGGGTGGGACATGCCGGTCCCGGCACTGGTGACGGATATCCTCATCTCGATGGACGACCGCTACCTCTTCGGGTCGAACTGGCTCCACGGCGAGGTGTGGATGTACGACATCTCGGACCCGTCGAACCCCCGAAAGGCCGATTCCATCTCAATCGGGGGCTACTTCGGCGACATTCAGCAGGTACAGGGGCGTGATATCGTTGCCGGCCCGCAGATGCTCCAACTCTCACTCGACGGCGAGCGGCTGTACTGGACGACCTCGCTGTTTTCGTCGTGGGACAACCAGTTCTTCCCCGAGGAGGCCGAAAACGGCTCGGTGATGCTCAAAGCCGACGTGGACCCGCGGACGGGAACGATGTCGCTGGACCGTGACTTCCTCGTGGACTTCGGCGACCTCCCTGAAGGCCCCGCTCGTGCCCACGAGATTCGGTGGCCCGACGGGGACTGTACCAGCGACGTGTGGCAATGAGGGCAGCTCGGCTGGGCAGCCGATGACCGAGGTCCTGCTGGACTGGCGAAACAGCGACCGGACGGAGACGGTTTCGGTGGCGGACGGCGAGACGATACTCGATGCCGCGGCGGCTGCGGATATCGGACTGCCGTTTGGCTGTCGGACTGGCGCGTGCGGGACCTGTACCGCTCGGCTGCTGTCCGGCGACGTGGTCCATCACCGCCCGCCGCGGGCGCTCAAGGACCGACATCTGGCGGACGGCTACGTCCTGCTCTGTATCGCTGAGCCGACGACCGATACACATCTCGCCGTCGGTGCGACGGTGCAGGCCGAACTGGTCCCGAACCCGTGGAAGTGATATGACACCGGTTATGCCCGCTGGTGGCCCGACAGCGCCTGCTGGAGCACCTGTCCCAAGAACCCGATCATCGGGACGACAAACACCGTCGCATGCACCCAAGCGTCGTAGCTGATCTCGCTCGGCTTGGTCACGAGAAAGAGGCCGTAGAGGACGAGTGTCACGATAACCCACAGGACGGTGATGACCAGAAACGGGACCGCGTCCCGGACTGGTTCGAAGACGGCGTCACGCAGTATGTCAGACATGCTTGAGTTATCAAGCTGAAGCGATAAAAGCGTACCCGCTACCGGCCGAACTCTGTTACCAGCTCGACGCCGTCGGTCTGGTAGTCGGTCATCGCGGCTAGCCGCTCCGAAACGCCCTCCAGCGCCACCCGGCGGGTGATGAGTGCTCCGGGGCTGAGCGTCCCGTCGGCGACCAGACGGAGGAGTTCGTCGTACCGCGACGGCGGCATCCCGCGAGAGCCGAGCACGTCGATATCCCAGCGGGTGATCCAGTCGGTTGGCAGCGCCACATCGCCGCGTTCAGCAGCAGTCGTCAGCCCGACCTGAACGTGCGTTCCCCGTGGTCGGAGGCACTGAACGCTGTTCCGGCAGGTCTCGGCCCGGCCCAGCGCGTCGACGGACACCTCCGCACCGCCGTCGGTCTCGGCCTCGATGACCGCCGGCACGTCCGCCACACCGCTGGCGTCAACGACGCTGCTCGCGCCCACGTCGCGGGCCATCGCCAGCGGTTCGTCCCGGATGTCGACTGCGATGACGCTCGCCCCTAGCACCGACGCGATCTGGACGGCCGCCAGCCCGAGGCCGCCACAGCCATGCACCGCGACGCGGTCCCCTGCATCGACATCGGCCCGATGTGCCAGCGCGTGAAAGGCCGTGACGTACCGACAGCCCAGCGCTGCCGCGGCGTCGAACCCGACGCTGTCGGGCAGTTCCACGAGGTTGTAGTCGGCATGCGGGACGGCGACCCGCTCAGCGAACGCGCCCGGAACGTCGGACTCGAAGCCCAGCGCCCACCCGTCCGTACAGACGTTGCCGTGACCGTTCCGGCAGTAGCTACAGGTCCCGTCACCGAGGTTGAACGGCACGACGACCCGGTCGCCGGATGACACTGCTCTCACCCGGTCGCCCGTTTCGACGACGCGGCCCGCCGGTTCGTGGCCCAGCACCTGTCCTATCGGCACGTCGTCGTCGGCCCAGTCGCCGTGGCCCTGCCAGGCGTGCCAGTCGCTCCGGCAGATTCCGCACGCTTCGACTTCGACGACGGCCCCGTCAGGGTCCGGCGTCGGCGAATCGCGGTCCCGGACTACCAGTGGTTCGTCGTACGCCTCAAGCACTGCGGCGTGCATAGGTCTGCTTCGCGCGCACCCGACAAAATACCGAGGACAGCGACCCCATACGGCTGACCGGCCAGCGATCAGGTGCCGATTTTATATCGCTCTGCAATTAATTACCAGACTGTGACCCTCCTCCCGGTTGCCGTTGCCCTGTTCGTGTCGCCAGCCGTCACTGCGCTGGTGTACGCCGACGCCAGACGGCGTGCCCTGTCCCGGCGGTACTGCACCGCAGCCGCCTCTACCGTCGGCATCGCCAGTTTTGGCGGGTTTCTCGCCGCAACTGCCCTCGGTAGCGATCTCCTTTCGGCGTACTATCGGCTCTTGAACCAGCCGGTTATCGCTGTCACGCCGCTTGATCTGCTTTTGTCGTTGCTCTTGTTCGGCCTCGCAAACACTACACTGGCGGTTATCGGGTACGGGGTCGCCAGTCGATACGGGCCACTCGCGTCGTCGTGACTGCGGCCGAGTACCGGCCCGGCGACCCCTAATTTCAAAGCCGGCACGGCCCCACCGAGACGTATGGACGACACTGACTGGATCGGCGAAACGTTCACCAGCACAGTCGGGTGGGACCACCTGGAGACGCTGGTCGACATCGGAAACCGGATGGCGGGCAGCGACGGCGAACGGAGGGCCGCCGAAGCGACCCGAGACGCGCTGGCAGCATACACCCGCGACGCACGACTCTCCGAGTTCGAGATACAGGGCTGGGAGCGGGGCGACAGCGCCGTCCTCGTCGGGGGGTCACCGGTCGCGACGCAGGCTCACGAATGCATCGCCCTTCCGCGGTCGCCGTCCGGCGAGGTGACTGGCGAACTGGTCGACGTTGGCCACGGCCTCCCAGCGGATTTCGAGGACGCCGACTGTGAGGGCCAGATAGTGCTGGCCCGCTCTGACGTGCCTGACTGGTACGACCGCTACATCCACCGGCGGGAGAAGTATTACCGCGCCGTCGAGGCCGGCGCAGTCGGATTCATCTACTGTAACCACGTCGAAGGCGTGTTGCCACCGACCGGAAGCGTCGGGACGGCCGAGGCCCCTATCGGCGAGGTTCCGGCTGTCGGCGTCGCCAGCGAGACGGGCGCGCGACTGGCCCGCCGATACGCCGGTGACGCTGTCACCCTCAGCGTCGACTGCGAGACGCCCGCTGCGACGAGCCAGAACGTCCACGCCGAACTCGGACCGGACACGGAAGAACGACTACTGGTGACCTGCCACATCGACGCCCACGACATCGCGGAGGGGGCAATGGACAACGGGGCCGGGACGGCGATGGTCGTCGAGGCCGCCCGCGCGCTGGCCGGCCGCGAGGACGAACTGGCGACCCGCGTGGAGTTCGTCGCCTTCGGTGCCGAGGAGGTCGGTCTGGTCGGCTCGAACCGGCTGGCCGCCGAAACCGCTCTTGACGACGTAACGGCCGTGCTCAACTTCGACGGTGTCGTTCAGGGACGCACGCTGAAGTGTTACACCCACGGCTTCGACGCGTTGACCGCCGCTGCCGAGAGTGTGGCCGACCGTCTCGACCACCCCATTTCGCTCACGCCGGAGCAGGGTCCTCACAGCGACCACTGGCCGTTCGTGCGGCGGGGCGTCCCCGGCTATCACGTGACCAGCGAAACCGGCGGCGATGGGCGTGGCTGGGGTCACACCCATGCCGATACGCTGGACAAACTGGAACCCCGGACGTTCCGCGAGCAGGCTATCCTCCTGACAGAACTCGCCGTGACGCTTGCTGACAGGTCAGCACAGCCTGCTCACAAAGACCCTGCGGAGATCGCCGATGCGCTCGAAGCACAGAATCTCGCCGAAGGAATGCGGAGTACCGGTGACTGGCCCTTCGACGATTGACGCGACGCCGGTCCCGTCACTGTCACGTTTGACTCTCGTGACCTTCGATAAAGAATTACCAGATTTCTAGTAGTTCTGTCCCCTCCTGCGTTCCGGCGTTATGGTTGCTGAAGACGGACTATAATGATTTACTCGGTATAGAAGTAACATATTTCGTAGGTTATTTACCATATGGGTACATGGAAATCGATGGCAGGTTGATTGGTCTACGTACTGTAGCCCGTAGGTGAACGCCGTCACCGGCGTTCGCTGCCAAGCTCCCATGCTATATCGGCCTCGCGGAGTCCGAGGCCGAGTCGACGTGAGTAACCATACCTGCCGTCGTCAGTCAACACCAACACCAATATCCGACACAATAGCCGTCCACGTGCCAAGACGGCTGTTGTGTCCACTTTCGGACGCTACCACTCTGAGCACCGGCTGGTACTGTGGGCTGTGCAAAACGGCGCGCAGTAGCAGGGCTACTCTATGACTCGTAAGCCTGTTCTACGTCAGCCTTCGCCGACGGAATGACCTGCTGTTCAGCGTGGCGCATCGACCGCAACGCCTCGTCGGTGAATTCGACGTTGAGCGTTGGCAGGGCCCGCGCGAGCCCGCCCAGCACCTCACCGGGGTCAATGCTGAGTTCGAAGGCGAAGGCGTTCTGGTCCTCCCGCAGTGGCACGGAGAACTCGAAGTGTGTCTGAACGATGTCCGTCGCCGTTTCCCGGTCGTATGTGTCAGTGACAGCCGTCCAGAAGTCGTCGCTGTCGGCGGCGACCAGCGGCGCGAGGTCGTCTCCAAACGATTGCTGGCGGGCCAGCAGTCGCTCCCGAATCTGTTCTCGTTGGTCGCCGCGGACGGTGTCACGGAGCGCGTTCCAGTAGATATCGCGGGCCAGCACTTCGTCCGCATACGTGTCAAACGTCGTATCAGTGGCGGCGTAATCCAGTACCGGCTCCAGTTGGGCGAGTATCTGTTGCTGGTAGGACTGGAGCTTCGGTCGGATGACGTGGCGTTCTAGCGGTCGGCTGTTGTTCAGTAGTTTGCCCGCAACGCGGCTCCCGCCTCCACTTGATCCGCGTAGCACGGCCGCCACATCGAATGCCGCGTACGTCTCGTCGACGAACTGCGAGAGGTAACGTTCGAACTCCCGTTCGACGGCACGTCGTGTCACACCCGACTCTGTGGGCTACAGTGACCTATCCCTTACGCCGGTTCCCTCGCGGTGAGAGTCGCCCACGAGGCGGGCCGGCGCTCACCGCTGTGTGACCAACATGACTGTTATCTCTGTGCACACCTAACAGCGTCTGTGTCCAGAGACCTGCCCAGCGACGTACACGCGGTGCTGACACAACTCGCTGAAGAGGGCGAGACGGCGATTACCGCAGCGGAGTTCGATACGGCTCGACAGACAGTTGCGACGGCCGAGACGGTCAGCCGGAACAAACTGCCGGAGTGTGAGTTGCGCTCGCAGTTGCTCCACGGCTACGAGCAAGTGTCCGCCGCGCTCGATACCAACGACCCCGACGCTGCCGCCGAGTATCTCCGAGCCGTGAACCGACGACTTGCGGCCGTTGCCGAGGACTCACTCTCTGAGTGACTCTGCGGACTCTCAGTAACACGCGGAGCGACCGTCAGCGGTCGCTGAGCGCCGTTTTACGGTGAACTCCGTTCGATTATCGCCGTCTGCTCGCTCTCGATACGTGTCTCCCACTGCGCACCTACTGTCGGACAGTAACGACTCGCCCCTCGTTCGTCTCAGTTCCGTGGTACCGAGGCACTGGCCAGCCAGCTCCCGTGAGAGTTAAGCCACCGACCGATAATACCGTGATATGTCTCAGCGACTATCGAGGGCCGATGACACGCTCGCCGACGCTGGCGAGCGCGAACTTGTTGTCGGCGGTGATCGACCGCTCCGGATCTCTGCGGGCCATCGATTGCTACATCACGACGGGAAATGCTCGCGCCCGCACGGACACAACTACGAGATTACTGTCCGCGTCACCGGTGAACTCACCGACGAAGGGTGGGTCGTCGACAAGGGCGAAATCACGGACGTGGTCGACGAATGGGACCACCGCTTCCTGCTTGAAGCCGGCGACCCGCTGGTCGAGGCCTTCGATGCCAGCGGCGATGGCGACGCTGTGGTCGTTCTCGACCACCCGCCGACAGCCGAAGTCATGGCCACAATACTGGAACAGCGTCTCGCCGACCACCTCCCGGAGACAGTCTCGGATGTGGCCGTCTCCGTTCGGGAGACCAGCGAACTCTGTATCCGCTGATGCCGGTCGCGAACGACGCGCCCGGGGTCGATATCGAGGGAACTGACGCCGACGCGGAGACGGGTGACCTCCCGATCAACGAACTGTTCCAGTCGCTGCAAGGCGAGGGCCGATTGGCCGGCGTTCCGAGCGTGTTCGTCCGGACCAGCGGCTGTAATTTGCGGTGCTGGTTCTGTGATTCCTATCACACCTCGTGGGAGCCGACCCACGACTGGTTCGCCGTCGACGACGTGCTCGCGGCTATCGCGGAGTACGACGCCGACCACGTCGTCCTCACCGGCGGCGAACCACTCATTCACGATTCGAGCGAGGTCCTGCTGGAGCGGTTGGCCGACCGGGGCTACCACACGACGGTCGAGACCAACGGGACTGTCGTTCCAGAGGCTCCGATTGACCTCGCCAGCGTCAGCCCGAAACTGGCCTCCAGCACGCCGACGGCCGACCGCGACCCGGACGGCGACGGCGAGTGGGCTGACCGCCACGAAGAGCGCCGGCTCGACCTGGACACGCTGGCCGACCTCGTCGAAACCTACGACACGCAACTGAAGTTCGTCGTCACGGGCCGCGAGGACATGGCCGAAATCGAGCGCCTCATCGAGCGCCTCCGCGACGCCGCCTCGGCTCGCGTACGTGACGACGACGTGTTACTGATGCCGGAAGGACAGACCCGCGACCAGCTCGAATCGACCCGGGAGACCGTCGCGGACCTCGCGCTGGAGTACGGCTACCGCTACACGCCGCGGCTCCACGTCGACCTCTGGAACGACGCACCGGGCACTTGAGGCACTTACTGAAATCATCACAGATGACTGACGACACCCGCGCTGTCGTGCTCGCCTCCGGCGGCATGGACAGCGCCACGGCGGCCTATGAAGCACAGACCCGCGGCTACGACGACCTGTATCTCCTCCATACGAGCTACGGGCAAAACACCGAAGACCGGGAGTACGACTGTGCCAGCGCACTGGCCGACCACGTCGACGCGGCGGACTTCCTCCACGTCGAGACCGGCCACCTCACGCAGATCGGTGCGTCGTCGCTGACCGACGACTCGATGGACGTGGCCGACGCCGACACCGACAGCGACGAGATTCCGACCTCGTATGTCCCGTTCCGCAACGCGAACCTGCTGTCGATGGCTGTCTCCTACGCCGAGGCCAACGACTGCGGGGCCGTCTTCATCGGCGCACACAGCGAGGACTTCTCGGGGTATCCGGATTGCCGGCCCGCCTTCTTCGACGCCTTTCAGAGCGTCATCGACGCCGGCACGAAGCCAGAGACGGACATCGACCTCGTCGCGCCCTTCATCGAGTGGTCCAAGACCGACATCGCCGAGCGCGGCGTCGAACTCGGCGTCCCCTACGAGGATACGTGGAGCTGTTACCGGGACGACGAACCGGCCTGTGGGACGTGTGACGCCTGCGCCTTCCGGCTCGAAGCCTTCCAGCGCATCGGCGAGCGAGACCCCATCGAGTACGCGGAGCGACCGACGTACGCGGAGTAGGCAGCCCGCGAACGGTTGCCTTCTGACGGGCTAGTCGTCGGCTGTGTCTTGGGCCAGCCCGTCGAGAACGTATTCCGCCGAGGTCCGCGTCGTCGCCAGCGGCACGTCATGGACGTCACAGATGCGCAGGAGCGCTGAGATGTCCGGCTCGTGGGGCTGTGCCGTCAGCGGGTCCCGGAGGAAGACGATGCCGTCCATCCGGCCCTCGGCGACTTCCGCGCCGATCTGTGTGTCGCCGCCCATCGGCCCGCTCTCCTTGCGCTCGACCGTGAGGTCGGTCTCGGCCATAATACGCTTGCTCGTCGTGCCAGTTCCGACGAGATCGAACTCCGAGAGTGTCGATTCGTAACTCTGTGCCAGATCGATCATCTCTGGCTTCTCGTCGTCGTGTGCGATGAGCGCGACACGGGTCATACCTGTGGCTCTCTGGCCATCGACTTATGTCATTTGGACGGGGGCCTGTTAGCGCCGGTTACCCACCGACAGAAATCTCTCCATCAGCGGTTACTGTCACGTCGTGTCCTTCGACAGCGAACGTCAGCGACTCCGTCGTCCCCTCTCCGACGACCGCACGGAGTGACTCGCTGTCGACGTACGTATCCAGCCCGTCAATATCATCCGCATCCAGATCCGTCGCTTCAAGCACCGCATCGGCAATAACATCTCCCGCGGGCTCGGGGCTCACCCAGTCGTCGGACCCTTCCGTGGCCCGACTCCGCAGCATATACACAGTCCCCTCGTTCGAGCTCATACACCAGCATACGCTCCCTTCTCTTATAACAGCGGATGAGCTATTTCACTGTCTGAAGTAACCGGCGTGTCGACGACGGTCAAGACGGTCCACCCACACTGTCGGCTCAAATGACGCAAAAACGGCTGCTCGCCGACAGACAACTCCCAGACCCACCCTCACAGAGAGCCAGCGTCCAACCGTCCTCGCTTTCTACGGACGGGGTTCCGGTCTCCTCTCGATTACTCCGGCGGTGAGCCGACAAGCGGCCGCTCAGGGGCTGCCAGTGTGTTCTGGACCAGTGTTCGCGTCCCCCGGCGGAGCCGCTCCGAAGCGGCCTGACTGGAGATACCGAGTTCGGCGGCGAGATCCGAGAGAGACGACTCCCGCGGGACGGTGAAGTACCCACGATTGAGCGCGAGCAACAGCACTTCTCTCTGTGGGTCCGTCACGCCGAACTGAGGGGAGGCTTCTGTGTCGTCAGTGATTGTCTGAATGTCGATGGTGATATCACTGGACACGAGCGCGTCACGGAACGACAGCACCGAACTCTTCTCGGGGAACCGGGCCCGAAAGACCCAGTCCTCGCCGGTCTGTGCGGCGCCGAGCAGGAACCCGTCCGCGTTCAACAGCGCTTCTCCGATCGCGTCGATTGTCGTATCAGTTGTGTGTAGGGTGTACCAGTGACCATCTCCTTCTGCCGCTACGTGGGCATAGTCGGTGATACTCTCGTCCTGGGCCAGATTCGCTTCGATGGCGGGCCGTTCGACGGGGCCAATCCAGGCGACGGCACGACAGTCGCCGCTCTCGCAGTGCAGTCGCTGTATCCGTATCGCTGCTTTACTCAGCGTTTCAGCTGTTCGCTGCAAGAGGGGGGCATCGATGTGAAATTCTACTATCATGTCTCACTGTCACGCAGCAACGGTGATAAACCCCGGTCAGACAGTTGTCGTACCTGAAAACGGTGCTTGTGTAATTTCCGGGTACTGAAGGCTGACGGCGGTGTGGACCGGGGTATAGTTGCTTCAAGCACCAATGGATAGCACTCAGGAAATCCACTTAAATTCACAGCATGGCCTACCATGTTTAGAGCCACGAGACCTGTTTCGGACCGCGGTTACGGATCAGAGATTTTCGCCCTGATACGACCCTTCGTACGTCCCCTCGTGAGCGGCGTCGGCGAGTACGAGCTGTGCGACGCGTGCGCCCGCTTCGAGTTCTATTGGATGGTGGACCTCCAGTAGCCCCTCGCCCCGCCCCTCGTAGCCGGCGTCCCAGACTGCCGTATCGAGCATGCAGGAGTTCCGGAGCAACGACGACCGGGGGAGGAGAAAGCCGATGTGGCCATCTGGAATGACGACGCGGTCGGCGTACTCGACGATGTAGCCACCGCGGTCGAGGTGGTACATTCCGTCGCTGGGTTCGATCTCCTGTCGGTCGCCAACAGTCTTGCCACCGCGTTCGATGCGCCCCGGTTTGACCTGCTCGTAGATCGCACCGAGCGTGAGGTCGACGCCGTTCGGTTGCACTTGCGACTCGCGCAGGTCGCCGAGGGCATCGGCGACGAATCGTCCGCTTTTGAACATACGCGGTTCTGTGTGAGTGTCGTGGAAAGACCTGCCGGTCTGGCCGACTGCCGTCTCGGCCGGTTGACTCGCTTCTGAGTGACGGACGGAGCGGGTTTTTATATGAAAAATACGACGGAATACGCGGGATTTATACCGCCGCGCCATCCATTGACGCACGTTATGGGACAGACGCTTACGGAAAAAATTCTCGACGACCATCTCGTCGAAGGGGAGCTAACACCCGGAGAAGAGATCGGTATCGAGATCGATCAGGTGCTGACACAGGACACGACCGGGACGCTCGTCTGGCTGCAGTTCGAAGCGCTGGGCCTCGAAGAGGTCCAGACGGAACTGGCCGCACAGTACTGTGACCACCAGACATATCAGTTCGACTTCAAGAACACCGACGACCACCGTTTCCTCCGCTCTGCGGCGGGTACGTTCGGGGCTCACTTCTCACGCCCCGGTAACGGTATCTGTCACAACGTCCACAAGGAGAACTTCGCCGCACCCGGCAAGACGATGCTCGGGTCCGACTCGCACACGCCGACCCCCGGTGGCCTCGGTGAACTCGCCATCGGGTCCGGTGGGCTCGACGTCGCCGTCGCGATGGGTGGCGGTGCCTACTACATCGAGATGCCGGAAGTCGTCAACGTCCGCCTCGAAGGCGAGCTGCCCGAATGGGCCACCGCCAAGGACGTCATCTTGGAGCTGCTCCGCCGGCTTTCGGTCAAGGGCGGCGTCGGCAAGGTGCTGGAATACACCGGTCCCGGCGTCGAGACGCTGACCGTCCCCGAGCGGACCACCATCACCAACATGGGGACCGAGCTCGGTGCAACGTCCTCTATCTTCCCGACGGACGACCAGACCAAGGACTACCTCGAGCGCCTCGGCCGCGAGGACGTCTTCGAGGACATCGGCCCCGACGAGGACGCCGAGTACGCCGACGAGATCGTCGTCGATCTCTCGGACCTCGAACCGCTCATCGCCGAGCCGTCCATGCCCGACAACGTCGTCCCCGTCTCCGAGGTCGAGGGCGTCGACGTCGAGCAGGTCATGATCGGTTCCTGTACGAACGGCGCCTACGAGGACATCCTCCCGGCCGCGAAGATGCTGGAAGGGCGCAACATCGACAAGAAGACCGAGATGATCGTCGCCCCCGGCTCCAAGCAGGCCTCCGAGATGCTGGCCCGCGAGGGCTGGACCGCGGAGATGATGGCCGCCGGCGTCAACTTCTCCGAGGCGACGTGTGGTGCCTGCATCGGCATCGGTCACGTCCCAGCCTCCGATTCAGTCTCGCTGCGAACCTTCAACCGCAACTTCGAGGGTCGCTCCGGCATCGAGGACGACAACGTCTACCTCTGCTCGCCGGAAGTCGCCACCGCGGCGGCCATCAAAGGCGAAATCGTCGACCCGCGAGACCTCGCCGACGAACTCGGCGACCTCGAAGCGCCGGGTCTGGAGATGCCCGACCAGTACATCGGCAACTCCGAATCGGACCTCATCGCGCCGGACAACGCCGTCGACGACGAGCTCATCAAGGGCCCGAACATCGGTGACGTGCCGCTGAAGGACCCGCTGGAGACGGAAGTCGGTGGTGAGGCCCTCCTCAAGATGGAGGACAACATCACGACGGACCACATCATCCCGGCCACACAGGACATCCTGATGTACCGGTCGAACGTCCCGAAGCTCTCCGAGTTCACGCTCTCGCGTGTCGACGACACGTTCGCGGAGCGCGCACTCGAAGCCGACGGCGGTGTGCTCGTCGCTGGCGAGAACTACGGTCAGGGCTCCTCGCGTGAACACGCGGCCCTGTGCCCGATGTACCTGGGTATCGAGACCGTCCTTGCACAGAGCTTCGCCCGCATCCACAAGGCGAACCTGTTCAACTTCGGTATCGTCCCGCTCACCATCGACGAGGAGACCTACGAGAAGATCGAGGAAGGCGACGACATCGAGATCGTCGACGACGCGGCCGAGGCAGTCAAATCCGGCCAGACAGAGTTCACCATCCGCGTGAACGACGACTGGGAAGCGACCGGCCAGCTTGACGCCTCCGAGCGCGAACGCGAGATCCTCGCCGCCGGTGGCAAGCTCTCGCACACGAAGCAGCAACACGACGACGGCGGCGCTGCGCCTGCAGACGACTAGAGAGACTCCGAGCGTAGCGAGGAGTCTCTTATATCTCGAACGGCGCGACGCGCCGTGAGACAGCGCGGTTCTCTTCCGCCCGTGATTTTTCGAGCAACGAATCGAGTCTCAGTACTACCTGTATCAGATGCTGGGGACTCTCAGAAGTTTCTCCTGCAACAGCGACGCAGCTGAGACCCGTTGGAAGTGACTCCTCCGTTCCCGACGCGTGTAATCGACCCTGATGAACCTATCTCCAGTACACCCCGACAGCGATTGAAAAGTTTGGAAAGAGGGGTGGGGGTGGGGGTGGTGGCACCCAAAATGGGTGCACCTAGCTGTAGACTCGTCAGGCTAAAGAACCTTCCGCATTTCTAACCTTGCCTCGGTCGTATCGATGCATGAACTATCAGCACCTATCGACAAACAGTCAGAACACAGGCACCTTCGGTCGGCGGTAACACATATGTAGGTCCACACTAAAATACACACGTGACAACGGTCGCTCCTGACGGGCCGGAGACGCCGGGCACACCAGCGGTTCGGCGCGCTGTCCGTGCAGACCTCATCGAGGTCCACCGCATTGAGCAGGCGTCGTTTCCACAGCCGTGGCCGTTTTCGGCACTGGAGAGCTATCTCGGCGAACCGGGGTTTCTCGTCGCCGAAACAGACAACGACGATGGCGACCCGCCGGCCGTCGCGGGCTACGTCATCGCGGACACGGTGCCAAACCACGGTACCCCGCTCGGCCACATCAAGGACCTCGCGGTTCGGCCGTCGTACCGTCGGCAAGGGGTTGCGAGCGCACTGTTGACGCGCGCACTTGAGGTCATCGGCGAGACCGGGGCTGGCTCAGTCAAGCTGGAGGTCCGAGCCGACAATGGCGGCGCACGGAAGCTTTACCGGCGTTTTGGGTTCGAGCACCGAAAGACCATTCCGAACTACTACAGCAACGGCGAGAATGCGCTTGTGATGGTCCGACTATTATGACTGTGTCGGCTACGCCTGTCACTGTTTGAGCGCTGTGGTCGTACTGTGCAGTCTGTTGCCCGATGGCCCTTCGCAGCCAGCCCTCTCGCACCGACCACCGCTCCGAGACCCCGACTGCATATACGGCTCCGTAGCCACAGTTTGCACACCCATGGGATACGCCTGTCCAGTGTGTGACGACCCGCAAGCCGACGACGTGCATCTGGCGAATCACCTCGCATTTACCGCGATGACCGGTGGTGACGACCACGAAGCGTGGCTCGACGAGCGCGTCCCCGACTGGGGCCAGCTCGGCGAGGACGAACTCTCGACCGAGGTCGTCGAGTACGCCGAGGAGACAGAGTTCCCACAGATGTTCGAGGACACCGTCGACCGCAGCGGCGACGGGCATAGTCACGAGCACGGACACGACCACGGTGACCTCCCGCAGGGCGCGGACCGCCACCGTGGGTCGAACGCGCTTAGCGACCACGACAGCGAGGTACTGGCCGAGGCTCGGGACCTGACGCGGGAGATGCTGCGCGACGGCGATAAAAGCGATTCGGACGCCGCTGACAGTGACGTACCGGAGTCCGGCGCTGCTGACACGCCGGATTCCGACGCCGACGACAGCGGAGACGAAACCGAATAGTCCCGCCGGCAGCAAGGGGACGTATGGACACTGAGGGGCAGTTCGCGCCGGCATCGGCAGCCGAGGCCCGCGAGCGATACGATGCGTTTGGGCCGACGGCACAGGTCGTCGTCAAGGAAGTCGCGAAGGCGATGGGTCTCGACGCGGAGACCTACGAGGAGCGGGTCACCAGCGAAGTCGTCGAAACCGCTCGCGACGTACTGTTCGCAGAATCGCTCGCCGTTCAGGTCGGTTCGATGACGGAGTTCGAAGCATGGCGCGAGGACACCGACTGTGAGGTGACGCTGGTCGGCGCGGAGAACGTGGACAACGTCGTCTGGCACGCTGCGCCCTTTGCGGAGCAGGCCGTCGCAGCGACGTTTCAGGACGAACGCCGGGCTGCCGTCGGGACGCTCCGTCGTCAGGCCTTCGGCCGCATCTATCGCGAGGTCGTCTGATGCGTCCGGTCACACGGAACACCTTACTTGGCATCATCGCCGTCGTCGTGCTGTTGCTGGCCCTGGGTGCGCTGCCGGGCCTGCTCAAGAGCGGTGACCCCTACTATATCGTCGCCACGCCGACCGACGGCGAGTACAGCGTCGACAACGGCACGGCGGTCAACTGGAGCACCCAGTCCGAGCGGCGCTTCCCGTACACGAGCGAGGCGCTTGCAGACGCATCCCCGTCGGCGGCCGGGCAGTCCGAGCCGTATTGGCGCGGGCCACTGGGATTCAAAGGTGCATTCACCCACTCTCCCTTTGACGAGCGCGACGCCCTGCAACAGCAGTTCGACGGGGCTGTGACTGACGACGGCGTCGTCGTCAGGCACAACGGCACGTTTTACCACGTCGCGGTCCGATAGAACGTATGACCCGCGAACCGGCCCACGAGTGGCCCATTATCGAGAGCAAGCGCGAGTACGAAACCGGCTGGTACACCGGCGGCTATGACCGGGTACGCCAGCCCGACGGTTCCGAGAAGGACTACTACTGGGCTGAACTGCCAGATGCGGCCGTCGTGGTTGCGACGACCGGCGACGAACTCGTCATGGTCGACCAGTACCGCCCGACCATTCGCGAGCAGTGCCTCGAACTCCCGGCGGGTATCGTCGAGGACGACGAATCATACACGACCGCCGGGGCGCGCGAACTCCGCGAGGAGACCGGTTTCGAGGCTGCCGGCGTCTCGCTCATCGAGGAGTTCTCGTGTTCGACCGGCGTGCTTCGGCACCGCCGCGGCATCGTCTTCGCGGAGGGCCTCGAACCCGTCGACCGGGAGCTCGATGACAACGAGTTCCTCTCGGTGACGACGGTGCCCATCGACGAGGCGCTGCAGGTCGCTCGGCGCGAACCGGCCAACGACGCGACCATCGAAGGCATCCTGCTGGCACAGGCCGACGGCTTGCTGTAGCCGGTGAAGGTTTAGGCATCGGCCGCTAGCGGCTGGGTATGGACGGCGAAATCGACACCGACGAGCTACGGTCGAAACTCGACGAGGAGGCGGTCCGAGTGGTCGATATCCGCTCGCCCGGCGCGTTCGAGCGAGGCCACATTCCCGGAAGCGAGAACGTCCCGTTCCCGTCGCTCGTTGACGAAGTCGAACGGTTCGACGGCGACGACGAGGTTGTGACAGTATGTCCGAAGGGGAAGTCTAGCGTCCAGGCTGCCCGGCTTATCGCGTCGTATGAAGGCTTTGATGGCGACGTTGTGAGCTTTGAACCAGGGCTGAACGGCTGGGACGGGCCGCTGGAACGTGCAACCGCTGACGGGGAGGCGACGGCAGACACTGCGGCTGCTGACGGAGACACCGACGAAGGTCCTGCTGCACCGTTTTAGCTGCTGTTTGGAGTGAAATGGTGGCTCAGGAAAAGTCCATCGTCACAAGGGGCTCAGCGGGGGTAACATCTCGTCATCGCCACCAGTGCGTGGTAGACTGCCCTTCGTGAAAAACTCGTTCGTTCTGGACGTGTGGAACGCGGAGTCTCGTCCCGAGAAGTCCTTCGTATATCCGATCCGGAGTAAACAGACGTCCCAACACCCAAACGCGTACCGTTGCCTCTGGGGACTGGAAACATTTCGATAATCCGAGCAAAAGCGTGATTTATTAGCCTCCACCGCTACCAGTCAGCAAGCAGCTCGTAGCTTTCGACATCATGCCGTGGACTAATACACAGCAGTGGCTCACTGAGGAAGAGTCGACTCTCCCCAGCCGAGTACCGCTCCTACGACGCTTTGTTTCGGTTCCCGACCAAACTGCTCACGAGCATCTCCGACAGGATATCGCTGACGCATTGTCGACGTGGGCTGAGAACAGCGAGACCGAAGTAGCGGACTGTCGCCAGCTGTACCAGACCACACTCAAGGAACCGTGGCTCCGAAGCGACAAGAAAGCCGCTACTGACCGTGCTATCCCCCCACTGGACGATATAACGCCAATCGAACAGCGAATAGATGCACTCAACCAGCAATTGGAGAGTGCAGTTGAGACGGGGACAGCTGCGTATGACATCGAGCACACCCCTCCAACAAGTCAGCAGCTTTGGTGTGCCTACCTTACTAAATCCGAGCTGGAACAATTCAACGACCTCAAACGGCAACTAACCGCCCTCCAGGCTGCTGTGAAGATTCGTGATGACGTTGAGACGATACGCCGTCGACATCGAAACTTATGTCGACCATCGACATCGCTTCGGAAATACGATGAATATCTCCCGTCTGATGAACAACAACAACTGATTAGGAAACTTGAGAGCCTCGTCAGTCGAGTCACCGACGCACGAAACCAACTGGAGACGCCACCACAGGCAGTTCGTGACCGACTCGACGAACTCGAGTCCCAACTCAGAGCTGATCGGGAATTCGTCGAGCAGTACAACGAGGGAGGTGAGAACATCGAGGGGTTCGTAGCGCACGAAATAGAACGCTCCCGCCACCTGTTCGAAGAGTACGACGACGAGAATCACAGTCTCAACACTAAGCAAGCGCAGGCGGTTGTCAGGAACAACCGAGCAAACCAGGTCGTCGCTGGCCCGGGAACCGGAAAAACGGTAACTCTCACTGCTAGAATCGCGTATTTAATCCATGAACTCGGCGTTGATCCCGAAGAGATTATCGCACTTACGTTGACGAACTCGGCCACAGAGGAGATGGAACAACGACTCGAGGAGTGGTTCGATATCAACAGTGTCGAATGCTCAACATTCCATTCGTTCGGGCTGAACATTGCGATGGACTACTTAGATCGTCCCCGGGATCTGATTGTAGGCGACGACATCCTCAATTTTATCAAAGACACGGTGCCCGAACGAAGGCGGACAGACCCCGAGTTCCGGGAGTTCTATGCGGAGTTTCTTCGGCGATTGAATACCGACCTCTTGCAGCAGAGCGAATTCGATACGAGGGAAGAATTCTTCGAGGCCAGACGCGAGAAACGGTACACGACGCTCAAAGGAGAAGAGGTCGAATCTCACGCCGAAAAGAAAATCGCGGATTGGCTGTTTGAACACGGAGTCGAATACCGGCATGAGGACCTCGCTACCTGGGCTGAGACTGCTGCCGATAAGGGTAGTTACAATCCGGATTTCTATCTGCCAGACCACGACCTCTATATCGAACACTGGGGGCTCGACGAAAACGCAGACGTCGCTCCGTGGTTTTCGTGGACCAGCGAAGAATACATCGAGAAACTCCTGTGGGCACGAGAGCAGTTCGAGACCGCAGAGAAATTCGGATTGATCAACACATATGAATTCCAGCACGAGAACGGGCGGCTTGAGCAAGTCCTCGCACATCGACTAGAACTCAATGGCGTGTCTCTGACCCCGAAATCGACAACACAACTCATCGAAGACACATATCAGTACAACGACGTAGAGGGTCAGATATACAGTAAATTCAAAGACTTTGTGCAGAAGGCCCGGCAGTTTAATCTCAGCCGGGACGAAATCAGGCGGCACCTGACAGAAGACGATCCACGGCAGTATTACTTCGGCCAGTGTGGTATCAAACTGTACGAGGACTTTGCCGAATATATAGATGCGAATCGGCTGATGATATTCAGCGATATGATCTCGACGGCTATAGATGCCGTTGCCGATCCTGGCACGGCATACGCGGATCAGTACGAACACGTTCTTGTCGACGAGTTTCAGGATGTCTCTGGGATGAATGTTGAACTTCTGTCTCGGTTCACCGACGGGGCTGACAATCCACGGTTATTTTGTGTCGGTGACGACTGGCAGAGTATCTATTCGTTCCAGGGCTCGGAGGTGAAATACTTCGTAGAGTTTGGGGATCACTTCGCCCCCCACACGCGGACGATGCTGACCAAGAACTATCGGAGCCCGTCTCAGGTTGTGCGCACGGGCGAGGCGCTCATCGAACACAACGACAAGCAAATTAGCAAACAGCAGCGTGTTGAGTCTGGTACCGAAGCGGACCCACAGTTACATATCTTGCCGGACGGTTCGAGATATGAGTACAAAGAATCGGTTGGTGAGTTCGCCGCTGAGCGTACCCAGCGCTATCTCGAGGACGAATCCGCCGTTCCTGAAGATATCATGATCCTCTGCCATCTGGACCGAGGAGCTCCGTATCTCGACGCAGTCAAAACCAAACTTGAACAGCGGCGGATTCCGTACGATGGCAAAGACGACCAGTATCGAACCAATTCCGGACCGTGGTCGGCAGTGGGGTATGACGACGACGGCGTGTCGGTCTTTTCGATTCATCAATCGAAGGGGAGAGAGGCAGAACACGTCATTATCTTGCACGCTACCGATGATGATGATGGGATTCCGCTTGCAGACCGTGACAATTTACTCGCCCCCGTTGAGCCGGTCGATACGAACAGTGAGGCAGAGGCACGCAGGCTGTTCTACGTAGCGATTACACGAGCCGAGCAAACACTGGATATCTGCACGCAGAGAGGGAACCAGTCCAAATTCGTTAACGAGATCGAGGCACACTTGACCGACATACATCAACTGAACGCGTTAGATAGTGCTGATGACACGGTAACCGTCGAGGGCGTCGTCACCACCATCAACGATGACAGTCACGAGTCAAAACAACAGGAGGGTACATTTACCGACGAAACCGGAGCGTGCCAGTTTATTATCTGGGATGGCACCGACGTGACAATGTTAGAGCAGCAGATGAGATACCAACTGCGTGGTGTCAGAGTCGACGAATTCCAGGGCCGAGTACAATTGCACCTGACGGAGGCGACTGAGATACTCCCTCTCGGGAAAGCGGACTCCGAGCCCGAATCCACAGATACTATCGTCGAAGCAGAGGTGCAGAGTCTCTTCGACGATCTCCCGGATAATATACAACAGAAGGGATACGCTTGGGATGGCTCTGAAGAACTGTATGTGACGGTCTGGAGTGGCAATGGTTCCCCGGAACTCTCCGAGGGTACAACGTATCAGTTTATAAACCCACGGCTGGACGAATGGAAGGGCACGACAGACCTGATAGTACACAGCGATACGCGAATCGAACCCGCTGAGTAATGTTGACTGTCGATAAAAACCGGCGTACATAGAACGAGCGGGTGCCGATATAGCCCAGTCTCCGATCGGTCCACGAATCTGCGTATCTGAACACGATGTCACCGGCCAAGCAATCAATTAATAGAAACTGGCTCTCAGCGGTGGTAACATCTCGTCATCGCCAGCGGGTCCCACTCCCCCGCTCAGAAAAAGTTCCTCCATTGCGGACGACGTGAGCGGATGATCCGACAGCCCGTTGCTGGCATCGAGTTGCTGCCCTGAGCGTATCGGACCACTGCTGACTTCGCCAGTAGTGCTACAGCTGTCTATATAGCGAACATATAAAATACCTATACGACGAGAGCAAACACTCCGGCTGAGTGTTCCGTGTC
>NZ_AOLQ01000006.1 GCF_000337775.1 Haloarcula vallismortis ATCC 29715 | reverse complement strand
ATTCTTTGGAACGTGGACGGTGGTCAGCCTATCAGTTTGATTCTTGCCGCCCGCGCGAGTGAGGACAAAAGACCTGCTTTCACTGGTTCTGGACCGCGCGACCGAGCGACCGGACGACCGTGAGCACGTACCGGATGCCAGTGAGAAACTCGCCACTTCGAATCCCATCCCAGACGTCGTGCAGGTCGACTGGCCCGCTGGAATCGGCCTCGCCGAGTGCGCTGAGGACAGTCTCTAGCGCCCTCCGAGTGTCGTCGCTGGCGGCCGTATCCGCAAGTTCTCCTAGCGAGGCGCCGGTCCCGGCGAGGGATGTGACCATTTCGTCGTCCATCGCAGCAGTCCCGAGTTCGGCTACTTCGACCAGTTCGTTGATTGTCTCAAGGTTGCGGACAAACGTGGCGAAGCCCTCAGGATTCTCCTCGATGGTGGTGGTCAGTTCCTCCGTCACATCGTCGGCTGATGGTTGTTGATCACTCATGGTTGGTCACCTCAGAGCAGCCCCAGTGCTGTGAGCCAGTATGATTCGTTGTAGGCGAGCTTCGACCAGTGCATGGCCCGGGTCGGCTCACTTGGCTCCGGCGGACGTTCGTAGTCGAACTCGACGAACGTGGCGTCGTCCATCCCAGTCTCGATGAAGCAGACGGTCTTACCGCCGTAGACGGCCGTTGCTGGCTGGCCCCGGACCTCGCTTGCAACCCGCTGAGCGACGACGTTGGCCTGATAATGCGCTGCACTCCCGGCTTTTGGAACCCCGGTCTGGGCGGCGTCGCCGATAGCGTACACGTCGTCGAAGCCGGTCGCTTCGAGCGTGTGCTTGTCGACGTCCACCCACCCCCCATCGCCGAGCCCGGCCGACTCGACGAAGTCGCTACCAGTGTGTGGCGGGATGGCGACGAGGAGGTCATAGTCCAAGTTCGTCCCCTCCATCGACACGATTGTCTCTGCCTCGGGGTCGACCGCCTCGGCGTTGAACATCGTTTCGATGGCGATGTCGCGCGCCCGGAGACGCGGGTCGGCCCAGTCCGCAATGTGTTCGTTTCCGTGGACCCGCATGATGGGGTAGGTGTATGTGATGTCGAACGCGTCCCGACGGCCCCGTTCTCGGAGCCAGTCGTCGACCATGAACGTGAACTCAAGCGGTGCGGCTGGACACATGTGCGGTGTCCCGACGACACTCAGGACTATGTGGCCGCCGTCCATCGCCAGAAGTTCGTCGCGGAGGGCTTGCGCACCGTCATCGCCGTAGAAGTGGTGTCCACCCTCAGCGAGACCTGGAACTCGCTCCGGTTCGAGCTGTGCCCCTGTCGCGACGACGAGTTTGTCGTACGGTGCGGGGTCGATTGCCTCGACGAGTTCGAGCTCTTTTCGCTCGTGGTCGACGTCAACGACGTAGTCCTGCCGGATGGTGATGCGGTCGTCGACGACCTCTCGAAGGGGCCGCCGGCCGTCCGCGGGTTCGCGCTGTCCGAAGGCGACGTAGAGCCACACCGGCTTGTAGACGTGGTCCTTGCCGTCGTTGAACAGCGTTATCTCGACCACGCCGGCGGCTAACTCCGCGTCGAGCTTCTCTGCGAGTGTGTTCGCCAGTACGGTACCACCGGTGCCACCACCGACGATTGCGATGTGTTCAGTCATCGTTTCTTCACGTGAATCCTGTAGTGGTCGCCTTCATCGACAACGTCGAGGACTTCGTTGCCGGACTCGTCGGCCCACTCCTGTACTTCGGTCGGCGACTTCTCGGTGTCAGTCAAGAGGGCAATAACGGTGCCGATGTTGACAGCTCGCACCTCAGAGATGAGGTCCATCAGCGGACCCGGACAGGTCGCGCCCCGAGCGTCGACGGTCGTGTCTGCCTCAGTGTGATTTTGTCTGGTGGTCATGTTCTCTCATCTGGACGTAGGCAGGCTTTGCATATAATAGTGTGCAGTAATTCCAAGACTATGAGAAAGCAATCTGCCCGTGCACAAGTATGCCCTGGTTATACCATACTGGCCTAAAGTGGGTAGAAGCCCTGGCACTCAGAGCTGAGAGAATATCGAGTGTCCAGCGGAGACAGCCGAACGGCTGGTCGACGGGAGTATCGTCGTCCGCTCGCTGCCCGAGCCATCGACGGTGCGGGCGTCGATGCACGCGATCATAGTCAGCAGCCGACCGGCTTGCGACCGCACTGACAGCGGCATTCTGAGGTGCCGAATTAGTCGTATCGACCCGGTCGCTGCTGGTGCGTGGCGACCAGTTCGAGGAAGTTATCGAACACCGTCGTCGCCTCTTGGGCGGCCGTGACCGACTCGCCGGTCATCGTCGCCGTTACTGCCTCCCGCCGTTCGTCGGTGAGGTCTTTGTTGCCGATGACCCACTCGGCTGTCTCGCGGTCGTACTCTGGGTGGAACTGGACGCCGTAGCGTGTACCGAGTCGAAACGCCTGTATGCCGTACTCGTTTCGCGCCAGTTCCACCGCGCCCGCGGGCAGTTCGGCGACGCGGTCGGAGTGTGTCTGGAACGCGGTGAACGACGACGACGTGTCGGCAAACACGGGTCCTCGCCTCGCCGGTGGACTGTTCGGTATCCGAGTTCGTGTTCGCCCATGTCGACCACGCGTCCGCCAAGAGACTGTGCGAGGAACTGGTGGCCCCAGCAAATCCCCAGTGTCGGTACGTCTGCTCGGTGGACAGCCCGGACCCACGACGTGAGGTCGTGAATCCAGCCGCGGTCGTCGTACACCGACGTCTGTGACCCGCTGATGACCACGCCGTCGTATCGCGAGTCGACGCCCGCCGGCACCGGTGGGAGTTGGCTGTCGCTGACTTTGTACACTGTCGTTTTGGCGTCGAGCGACCGGGTCAGGTTTCGTTCGGCGGGCGTCTCACCGACTGACGCATCGACGACTGCGATTCTCTGGTTCATGTTTGGGTGGTCCGTGCAAAGCCGCTCGGTGGCTCTCGTCGCTCAGACGAGCAATTGGATGTCGGACTCTGCCATATGCTGGAGCGCGGTGGCCGCGCCGACGCCGACAGTGACATCGTCGTGGAAGTCGTCCTCGTCGTAGTCCATCAGCTCGATGGTCATCTGACAGGCCTGCAGTTCGACGCCCTGGTCCAGCGACAACTCGATGAGTTCGTCGATCGTTGCCGTCCCGTTGTCATCGATGCGCTTTTCCATCATCCGCGTCGCCATGCGGTCCATGCCAGGCAGCGCCGCGAGCGCGTTCGGCATCGGCATGTTCGGATTACCGACGGCCGACAGCTGGAGGTTCCCGGACTTCTCCTCGTGGAGGATATCCAGTCCCCAGAACGTGTGGAACACGACGACGTCCCAGCCGAACGCGGCCGCAGTGCTGGCGAGGATGAGCGGGGGATACGCCATGTCGAAGGTCCCCTGTGTCGCCACGATTGTCATCTTCTTTTGCTCGTCGTCAGCTTTCAGGTCGGCGACGGTCTCTTCGAGCTCTTCGATGCGAGCCTGCAGCTCCGCCTCGGTCAGCGAATCGCCGTCGCTCGCCGGTGGTGTGTCCGTGCTCATTTTAGTCCGTCTTCTCGACGTAGTGTTTGTACACGTCGCCCTCGTCGACCTGTTCGAGCAGCGCCACACCATTCGTCCCTTCGGCCCACCCCTCGATGTCACTCATACTGCCGCTGTCAGTCGCGAGGACCTCCAGTACTGACCCTTCTGCGAGGTCGTCTATCGCCTGTTTCGTCTTGACGACCGGCATTGGGCACGATGCACCTTTCACGTCGAGCGTCTCCGCGATGTCGAATGCTTCACTCATTGTTGGAAGGACTCCATCTACTGTATTGGAGCTACTGCACAATATCAGTCCGACGGTTAAAAGAATGTCGATTATTGCACTATCCTAGCACGACCGTGTATAGCTGAATAGCTGATGAAGGCGATACAGAGAACCTCAAGACGCTATTTTCTATCCGGAACAGCATTATTGCTCCTCTAGTATTGTGTATATTGAGAATTTCTATACAAACCCTTTTATATCTCAACCCTGTAGCAGTGAGTGTACTACATGAACGCTGAAGACTTCCCGACGCCGGATGCAGACGTCGAATCGGTCACGCCTGAAACACTGAAATCGCGCATCGACGACGGAGAGTCGGTCACAATTCTCGACGCCCGCATGTCTGGGGACTACGAGGAGTGGCACATCGACGGGGAGAACGTCGAATCCATCAACGTCCCGTACTTCCACTTTCTGGAAGACGAGCTGGATGCGGACATCATCGCGGACGTTCCGGACGACCGCGAGGTCACGGTTCTCTGTGCCAAAGGCGGTGCCAGCGAGTACGTCGCGGGCACGCTCGCGGAACGCGGCTACGACGTGCACCACCTCGAAGACGGTATGAACGGGTGGGCGCGCATCTACGAAACCGTCGAAGTCACCGACTACGACGGGGCCGGCACACTGTTGCAGTACCAGCGCCCGTCCTCTGGCTGTCTCGGGTATCTGGTCTACGACGACGGCGAAGCCGCCGTCATCGACCCACTGCGTGCCTTCACCGACCGCTACCTCGACGACACCGCGGAACTCGGTTCTGCGAGCCCTGCCTCGCACGCTCAGCAGGACGCTGACGAGTTGGGTGTCGACCTGAAATACGCGCTCGACACGCACATCCACGCGGACCACATTTCGGGAGTCCGCAACCTCGATGCGGCGGGCGTCGAGGGCGTCATCCCCGCAGCTGCTGTGGATCGTGGGGTCACCTACGCCGACGACCTGACGACTGCCGAGGACGGCGACACCTTCGAGGTCGGCGACGTCACCATCGAGACCGTCGCGACGCCTGGCCACACGACTGGCATGACCTCGTATCTTATCGACGACAGCCTGCTCGCCACCGGTGACGGGCTCTTCATCGAGAGTGTCGCTCGACCGGACCTCGAAGAGGGCGACGAGGGTGCGCCCGACGCGGCCCGGATGCTCTATGAGTCACTGCAGGAACGCGTGCTGACACTGCCCGACGACACGCTCATCGGAGGCGCGCACTTCAGCGACACGGCCGAACCGGCGAGCGACGGCACCTACACCGCACCGATCGGCCAGCTCGTCGATGAGATGGATGCACTCAGTATGGACGAGGACGACTTTGTCGAGACGATTCTGGCCGACATGCCGCCGCGACCGGCGAACTACGAGGACATCATCGCGACGAACCTCGGCCAGAACAGCGTCGACGACGACGAGGCATTCACGCTGGAACTCGGACCGAACAACTGCGCGGCGAGCCAGGAATCGCTCGCGGGTGACTAATCGTCAATGGTAGCTGACCCTGTCCCGCTGCAACTGGCCGCCGAGCTGTTCCCCAACGGTATCAGCCGGTATGCCATCGGCGGCCTCTTTGTCGGTCTCGGCGCGGCGGTTATCTACGTGGGCACCGGCATCAGCGCCGGCGCGAGCACGTTCCTCGAATCGACGCTGTCGTACGTCTCCAGTCAGTCACGTTTCCAGCAGTACGTCGCCTCTCGTGACTGGCGACTCGTGTTCACCCTCGGCATCATCCTTGGTGCGGCCGTGTACGCGGTCGTCTATCAGAACGGCGCGTGGACGACGGATGTCGCCTGGTGGCGGCTGTTGCTTGGTGGCATCTTCGTCGGTATCGGAACCCGCGTCGGAAAAGGCTGTACCTCGGGCCACGGCGTCTGTGGCGTGGGGTCGGCCTCGAAAACGTCGCTGGCGGGCGTCCTCGCCTTCCTGCTGGTCGCGATACTGACTGCACAGGTCGTCGCCGCGCTGGGGGTGACGCCGTAATGGCGACGTCGACGGACCGACATCCGCTGTTCATCCCGCTCGTGCTGGTCGGCGGGCTCATCTTCGGCTTCGGCCTCGGATACAGCCACATGGCCCGCCCCGAGGTGGTGCTGAACTTCCTCCAGTTCGAGGACTTCGGCCTGTTGTTCGTGATGTTTGGCGGCGCGGCCGTGACGGGAATCGTGTTCTTTGTCATGCCGCGCGTGCTGGACCGGGCACCACTGACCGGCGATCCGTTCGAACGTCGGCTGAAGTCATTTGACCGGAACGTGCTGATTGGTGGTGCGATATTCGGCGTCGGCTGGGGGCTCTCCGGGATCTGTCCGGGTGCCGCCTACGCCAGCCTCGGAATCGGCAACGTGACCATCCTGTGGGCGCTTGCAGGGATGTTTATCGGCGCGTGCCTGCAGGGGTGGTGGCGCAGCCGCGCAACCGATGGCGTCGACCCGTCTCCCACAGGAGCGGACTAAATCACCGACGGGTTTGACAATGGAACTCCAGTTTCTCGCGCTCTTCTTGACCGCCAGTCTCGCGAGTCTGTTCATGTCGTGGGTCATCGGAGCCGGCTCCAGCGGCGCAACACCCTTTGCGCCCGCTGTCGGTGCCAACGCTATCTCGACGATGCGGGCGGCGTTCGTCGTCGGCATCTTTGGGCTCGCGGGCGCGGTGACTCAGGGTACGAACGTCTCTGAAGCGGTCGGACGCGGCCTCGTCGGTGGCGTCACCCTCCCCGCCATGGGAGTCATCGTCGCGCTGCTGGCCGGCGCTGGGCTCATGGCCGTCGGTATCTACACCGGCTACCCTATTGCAACGGCGTTTACCGTTACCGGCGCAATCATCGGTGTCGGGATAGCCCTCGGTGGCACCCCCGTCTGGGGGAAGTACCAGCAGATCGGTGCCATCTGGGTCCTGACACCGGTTGTCGGCGGCGGTTTCGCCTACGCCATCGCGCGCGTGCTGCCGCGGTCTGACGTCCCGGAGTCGGCCACGATTCCGACGCTCGCGGCGCTGGTCGGCGTTGTGATGGCCAACGTCGAGTTCGCGTTTCTCGGGCCCGAGGGCGGCCCCGGTTCGCTGACGAGTCTCGGCCAGCGGCTGTTCGGTATCGACGGCGTCGTGGCGACGGTCGTTCTCTCCGGCATGGTTGTTGCCGTAGTGTGGGTCGTGGTGTACCGAGACATCCGCCACGATGAGGCGGGCGGGCTCAGACACGTCCTGCTGGCGCTCGGTTCGCTGGTCGCTTTTTCCGCCGGTGGGAGTCAGGTCGGTCTGGCGGTCGGTCCGTTGCTCCCACTGCTGGACGATGTCGGTGTACTCTCGCCAGCGGCCGTCCTGCTGGGGGGTGGCCTCGGAATTCTGGCCGGGTCGTGGACCGGTGCACCACGGATGATAAAATCGCTCGCACAGGACTATTCCTCGCTGGGCCCGCGGCGCTCTATCGCCGCGCTCGTCCCCTCGGTTCTCATCGCGCAGCTTGCCGTCTTCCTCGGCGTTCCGGTGTCGTTCAACGAGATTATCGTCAGCGCTATCATCGGAAGCGGTGCCGCAGTTGGCGGCAGCGAGGCGGTCGACCCACGGAAGATTCTGGTCACGGTGGGCGCGTGGGCCGGGTCGTTCACGCTTGCACTGGCCGTCGGCTTCGGATCGATGACCGCGATGGGCGCGCTCTGACCGCCCGTTTCAGGCGGTTCGCGGCGGCGGGACAAGGAAGACATTCCCGTCCGCTCTGGCAACGATATCCTCGGAGACGCTACCGAGCAACAGCCGACGCATCCGGCTTTGGCCGCGAGAGCCGACTAGCGTCGTCGTTGGCGTCACGGACGCTTCGACGTCGAGTATCTCCTCAGCAGGGTCGCCATGGCGGACCTCGACGCTCGTCTCGATGTCCCACTGTGACAGTGTGTCCGCGAGCGATTCAAGGCGTTCGGACGGCTCTTCTTCGCTTGTCGCATCTTTCGGTGACTCGACGTGGACGAGCGTCGCTACCTGAGTCGCGTGACGGAGATACTGAAACGCATCGAAGGCACGCGCCGCGTTTTCGGAGAAGTCAGTCGCGTAGAGCACCCGCTGGAACAGGTGCTCCCTGAGCACGTCCGGTTCGTCGGTACTGCGTTCGATGCGGTTGACCAGCAGTGGCACCACCGTGGTCCGCGCGAGGTTCCGGGCCGTGGAGCCGATGACACGGTTGTCCAGTGGACTCTGCCCTCTGGACCCGATTATTGTCATGTCGGCTTTCTCTGCCTCCGCGATACCATTGATACGGCGATGGGGGGTCCCACGCACGACGTGAGTCTCAGTGTCGAACCCGGCGTCCTCCATCACGTTTTGGTACCGCCTGAGTCCCTTTTTGCGCCGCTCGCTGAAATTCATTCCCGGCATCCCCGCGTGAACGTTCGATGGGATGACCGTGACGAGGTGGATCGTATCGACACCGATGCGGCCGAGACACTCGAGACATGTCTCGTTCTGTATCGCCGCTTCACTCGCTGCCGAGAGGTCTGTCGCATAGATGGCTCTCATACTTGAGGGTACGCGACCGACTGTTAATATTGCTTTGGTAGCACAATATAGATGCGTGTGTATTGGACCGTATAGCTCCTATTGTCCTTGACATCTGGTCAACTCAGGAAGCGATTCCGAACCGGACTCTCTTTTTCGAGCTATCCGGTAGAGCGGCGCGCGGAACTTTATTACGGGTGATATGGAGACGTTCAAAGCTCTGCTGGGCGTGGCTGATATCCACATAACGTATACAGATATCCCCGTGGGATAGCGGTGTGATACCTGTCGATAATATTGTTTACTAGTCCCAAAACTGTTATCAGTACCCTCCGATTATCGTAGACCGAGTAGAAAAGTATGATACATTCACGACAGCACAACTTTGGGGGCAAATCCCTATGGTAGACCTCGCGGCCTTCGCATCGATGGGTGCAGGCAGCATCGACGCGGCGATGCTCATCGGCGCGGTACTCCTGGAGGCGGCCATCCTCTATGTCGGGTACGGAGCAGTTGAAGAGGTATTTGGACAGCGTGTCGTCGAGCGGTTACGAGGGGAGTGACAGATGGAGATACTGGGACTCAGCCTGGCGATGGTGGTGTTGTTCGTCGGGTTCGGCCTGCTCGTTGGTGTCCTGTTCGGCTTCTTCGGGATGGGTGGGTCGTTCCTCGTCACTCCGGCACTACTGGTGATGGGATATCCCACCCGAGTCGCCGTCGGAAGTGGGCTCGCGTTCGTGTTCGGTACCTCGGTCATTGCCACACTGAAGCACCGAGACATGGGGCAGGTCGATTACAAACTGGGGGTGTTGATGATTGCCGGGACGACCGCTGGCATCGAAGCCGGGAAAGAGATCGTCCTCCATCTGGAGGCACTTGGACTGGCTGGTAGCATTATCAGCGTCACGTACGTCGTCCTGCTGGGCGGTATCGGCGCGTTCGTCACCTACGAGGCACTTCGAGGCGGCGATGGCGGCGATGGGATTGACCACGATGCTGCGGAGGATGATGTCGACGCCGACGACATCCCGGAGATAGCCAAGAAGATTCAGTCGTACCGCATCCCGCCGATGATATCGCTCCGTGGCGGCGTTAGCGTCTCTCTCTGGATGATACTTGGTGTCGCGTTCGCTACCGGTCTACTGTCTGGATTCCTCGGTGTCGGCGGCGGCTTCATCCGTATGCCCGCGCTGTTCTATCTCATCGGGGTTCCAGTCCCTATTGCCGTCGGGACCGACCTCTTCGAGATCGTCTTCTCGGGCGGGCTCGGGAGCTTCCTGTACGCACTGGACGGCGGTGTCGACCTCGCTATCGTGCTCCCGCTGCTGGCGGGGAGCGCTTTCGGAGCCCGTGTGGGTTCTGCTGCGACGAGCATCGTCGACGAGGACGATATCAAGGTGTACTTCGGGCTAATGTTGCTTGGTGGAGCCCTCGCCGTTGCAGTCCGTGAAATCGGTAATGTCTATGGCATTGGCGCCCTGAATACGGTTAGTCTAGTACTCATCCTCGGCTCCGCGTTGCTGGTCAGCGGTGCTGTCGTCTACAGCAGCATCACTGCGCTCCGGGAGGAGAGCCAGTCGTCATCGCCCGTGTAAACGGCCTCTCGGGCGGTACAGTGCTGTTTACCATATGCCGGAGAAGATTGTCAGCACCACTGTCGGCTCGGTCCGTATCGACTCCTATCAGGCGAGGCAGGTCACCGTCCTGTGGGTCCAGTGGCACTACGACCGGTTGCATCCGGCCCGAGCGTGTGCGACCGCCAGATTCGCCGTCAGCGACGTTTTTCGGACGCCCTCGGCTTCCGAGTAGACGGTGTAACTCAACATACTCTTGCCTGTATCTTTCTTGGATGCAAATCTTAGATGACTTTCGCATCTCCGATACCGCAGGTAACTGCGTAGGATCGGCCGTCCGTTCGAAAAGTGGTTGGTGAGATCATCGTTTGGCCCCGATGCCACATCTGCAGCACGGTAGTTCCGTTATTGGCTGAGTATCGGAATTAGGACATCCCAGCGCTACGACGACTGTATCGCGTTGGCAATGGACGTGCTCTTCGGGATAGTCGACCGGAGCTTGTTTGTCATATCGTCGTCCAGAGGGCGGGTTTATTTTGACAGACTGTGTACCACATCACGTATGCCCGAAGAAGTTCTGTTCAAATCAGAAAGTGACCAAAGTCGAGAAGAGATTGCCTCCTACCTCCGGAAAGTTGCGGACAATCTTGATAGTGGGAGCGATATCACCCTGAAAGCAGGCTCCGAGACCGTGACACTGGCTCCCCCAGCTCGACCGACCTTCGAAGTCAAAGCCGAACGTGAAGGACCGGCGGGTAACATGACTGAGCTGAGTGTCGAGTTCGAACTCGAATGGGACGAAAGCGATGGCGAGGACGGCGGCGGAAGCGGTCAGTTAGAGATCGAGTGATCATCCCGCACAGACGAAACGTTGTTTGGCCTGTTCAGGCTGGGGCTGGGCTGTGCTCTGTTCAGGCCCTCTGTCGACCACCTCTTGTAGGCTCGATACGGCTGAGATTGGTGAGTGAACGCTACCGCTGATGTATGAGTCTGTTGGTAATATGATGCGCTTTGCCGATTCACTGGCGTATAGATTTATTACTGTCAATACGCTTTAACACCCCTGGAAAACCGAGCCCGATTCCGCCTCGGAATTGGCCGACCAACGCATACATCAAGAAATATGACTCCGCCGTACCGGGACTTCGATAATCAGCCGGTCAAGTGGGTCTATACCCGTGGTGACCGCGACTGTGCGATCAGTACACCCAGTCTGTTTGTGCTGATACTCTTCGCTCGTGAATTGTATGCTGCTATATCATTGATGCCCCAGTACTAGTTGAGACCGGTGCTCTCAATGCATATGGCATTCCGGCGCAGTTCATAAATAGTATGAAGACGTAGTTTGGGATAGAACGATGGCACGAATCACTGGGTCATATCCAGACGACCTCAACCTACTCATTGAGGGTGCTGTCGAAGCTGGCGTGTTTGGTGGCAAGAGTGATGCATTACGGGAGTTCGTCCGTGAATACTTCGAGGACCACGAAAACGAACGTATTGCAGCTGCGGTCGCCCTCTACGAACGCGAGCGAATTACACTCGGTGATGCTGCGAGGCTCGCTGATGTCGACCGATGGACGATGCGTGATATCCTCCGTGAGCACGGCGTCGAACTCCGACTTGGGCTCGTTGACGAAGATGATGCGGCCTATGAGGTTGAGGCAGCAAGCGAACTCGAATTCGATGACGAGGACTTGGGCAATGAGGACTCGCCTGCAAAATGACAGGTGCTGATATTCCACCGAATCCGAGCGTCCTGAACACGACTGTCCTCTCGAATTTCGCGTATATCGACCAGCTGTGGGTGGTTGCAGGACTCGCTGGAATCTGTGCGGTTCCAGTCGTTCGCGAGGAACTTGAACACGGCGTCGATGACCATCCGTATCTCCAGTCAGCTCTCAACGTCCTTGACGACGAAATTCCAGTCACGACGATTTCGGACACCGTCGCAAACAGAGAGGCAGTTGTCAGTAGCCATCTTGACCCCGGTGAGGCACAGGCGTTCGCCGTGGCAGACGCACACGATGGCCGCTTGCTAACTGACGATGGGGATGCCCGGTCGTTTGCCAAAGACCAGGGCGTGACCGTTGTTGGGTCGGTCGGCGTCCTGTTGGCTGCTATTGATGCTGGAAAAATCGATGAAGAAACCGCTGACAAGTGGCTGTCGACGTGGATCGATGAGATCGGCTATTACGTCCCATACCAAACGATTTCGAAGTACCGCTGACAACACTGACTGTAGTCTCAACTTCCATCTGGCCGCAGTAGCTGAGACTGGCGCTCTCAATGCATCCGGGCTAATCTTCTCGCAGTTTCGTTCAGGAAGGTGCTGAATCGGCTACTCAGTAGGTTTGCGTACTCATCGTCTCCATCCGCTGATCTCACCCGAATACAGTAGGTGCATGAGAACATATAAAAAAAGTGATGCCATGAACCCACCAACGGCGCTGGTTACAATGTCACTAGGGACGTTAACTTGTCTTCTTAT
>NZ_AOLQ01000005.1 GCF_000337775.1 Haloarcula vallismortis ATCC 29715 | reverse complement strand
ATCGTGTCAGAGTGCAGTCGATGTCCCAGCACGATACAGCCACCTGCCCATCAGAAGGCTGGTTTTCCATCCAACTACGGATGGTCGGACTCAAATTCTGTATAGCTACATGCAGTTTATTTGTTCCGAGTGGGGAACTGGGCTACACCACAGCAATTACTATCAGTAATCACGTGCTTCCTACGAAACCCTCAGTTAGTCAGAAACCGCTGATAGTCCGAGCTTACGAATTGAACGTACGCTCGACGAGATACTTGACCAGGTAAAACCCACCAATGAGGGTCACAGCCATCACTACCAGAACGATTGCAATCATGAACAAAACGACGAGTGCGTCGTTAGCCACCAAACTCACCCGCCTGAGCGGACGCGTGTCGTCGAGAACGCATATCCCTAGTTTCAGCCTCGATACGCTAATGCAGGAGGGTTTCGGTTCAGCATTCTGTAGCGTCCGGCCAATTTTTCACCCCAGTGACCGGATGTCGGTGGTAGTACACAGGGGAGAACAAAGTTGGGACAGATCGGCCCAAAGGCAGTACAAAGCTGTTCTCGGTGGTCTGCCACGCAACCGGTGACACAAAACATCGAAGTATGGCGCGTGGGTTCGTGGACATGAAGAAGGTATCTCACGACCGGGTACGCCGGTTGCGGAGCACCCTAACTACCGGATTTCCGTGACAACGAGGGGAGGGGCAGATATACAGCATCGTTTGCGGCAGGTCATAGACCGGTGAATGAGGCGGGTAGTCTTGGCCTGAGATACTGATCGAGAACGGACTGAGTTCCCGGCGACCACACGGTGTTTCCAGCTACATACGCTGCTAACCCAGATTAGTCCAACGTGAGGCGGAACCGTTGGGCGGACGAGAGACTGATTGTACCCTCCGAGCTCTGTACGTGTTCTGTCGGGCGACGTACACGCCACTGTCCGACGACACGGCTACTCTGGCTATTGTGAGAGATACTCTGTGGTCTGTCTCATCATGACCGATGAGCAGTATCTGTACGAAGGCCATGAGATGGTCAGCTGTTCAATGAGACAATACGCGAAAACCACCCAGTACAGTCCGAGAAACAGTGTCTTTTGCAATCCCGGAAGACGGAGCCCTCAAGACGACTGCGAGAATGGCCGAGCAGTCGCCAGCGTCTCTGGCAACTGTACCGCAAGCGAACCCGAGACTGTGGTCACGGGAAAAGCAATATGTCGTGCCTGCTGGATTGACTGTCCGAAGACGGTGTGGACACAGTGTATATTGGTAGCAGCCCGGTCAGAGTGTGTGCGATTAAGCGTGCCTGTGGTGGTAGTACAGAGTTGACGATACGCCACAGGACGCTATCCACCGCCTTTACAGCGTCAGAGATGGTTCTGAAACGCCACGCAGAAAGCCGATCACACTGCGGTGCTTAGATCTGACGGCTACGACTGAGTGGAGTTACCGCCCCTCATTGTCTCAGAGAGCGACACACAGACTTGGGTGCTACCCAGCATGACGAGTGTATTGCGTTCGAGAGCTCTTCGGCCGACCGATATTTCCACGGCGGGGATTGCACTGTGCAGGATAGGGAAGACGCCAGCAGCGGCGACACATGTTACATCTGGGCGACCACAGATATTCTGTAGCGTGGGAAAGTCGCGGAGGTAACCGTGCAGGGACGGAATCGTTCCGAGTAGTTGGACGGACTGTCACGTTCACACGCTCGATTAGGGCGAAGGAGCAAGTCAGTTGCCCCCCTTTGTGGTTGGGCACTTCTCAAACCGGCCCCTGTCCTTGTCGGCAATCGGCAGCACCCATTCCACCTCGATCTGGGCGGGCCAACGGATGGAGGCCAGTATCCCAACCAAATTTATATTTGTGATTCTGTGCTTATTTTTCGCTAAAGTGTATACTAGACTTCACTATTGGGGCAATATAGGGTGACACGTACCCAAATAAAGGCTTTTATCTCGGAGTATGGGACTACATTGAAGTCCCCGGCGTCCGAGGGACAACTGTGTCCAGTGACAGTGAGCGAACGACGGTCCGGACGTACATTCCGGCCTACCAGAAAGAACAGTGGCAGGCCCACGCCGAGGAACTGGATATGAGTCAAAGCGAGTTCGTCCGGACGATGGTACAGGCAGGTCGCAGCGGGTTCGAGCCAACAGCATCCGAGGCAGCCGAATCGGACGCCGCCGAGAGCGATAGCGAGAAACCCCGTTCTCCGGGCGCTACCCCTGGGGGTGACGGGCTGAAAGACCGGGTCCGAGAGATTCTGGCTGACGGTGATCACTACGAGTGGGACGACCTGCTCGCCGAACTTACAGATGATATCGAGGAACGTCTCGAAGACACGCTACAGGAACTGCAGTCCAGCAACGAAGTGCAGTACAGCGGGCGACACGGGGGGTACGTTCGAGACGAATGAGCACGGATACAGCCACACCGGACGCCGATTCTGATCCGGTCGGTTATTTCCTCGATGACATCAGGTACCACGGGAAGAGTGACCGGACCCGTGCATCCTACGAGCGCGTTCTGCGAGACTTCGAGTCCTATCTGGCGGACGGCCGCCAGCCCGTTCCTGTTCAGGAGGCCTCCCACCGCGACTGTATGGCATACGTCCACAGTCTCCGCGGAAATGCCGAAGAAAGTACCGTTGCAACATATGCCTCCTATCTGCACCGGTTTTTCGCGTATATGACTCAGGTAGGCGTCTTCGAATCGAATCCGATGACACTGGTCATGGAGGAGATGGACGAATCTATCAATACCGACCCGACCCGCCGGGAGATAGACCTCCGGTCGATGCGTGCCTTCGTCGACAGCGTCTCACACCCACTTGAACGAGCTATCGTGGTGACACTGTTGAAGACGGGAATGCGGGCCGGCGAACTGTGTAACCTCGATATCCGGGACCTCAATCTCGAAACCCCCGGTCCTAGACCGGAGATTCCGGTCCGAGCGGGGCTCGACGGGCGTCCGGACTCACTGTTCGTCGCAGCAGACCCGGCTCGTGGCGAGGCTTGTAACGGAGAAGAACGAACCGCGTCCAACAAGCGCAAGCGCGAGACGACGATTCCAGTTGACACAGAGTTGGGCTCAGTGCTGCGACGTTGGCTCGCGATTCGACCGGACACGCAGTCTCCGGCAGCGCCGCTGTTTGTGTCCACAAGCGACAGCTGGGGCGACCGTCTCACGCCGAACATGGTACACCACATCGTCGAGTCCCACGCCCGCGAGTTTGGCTGGTACACGGACGGTGGGGGTGCCGAAGAGAACGTGACGCCACACTACTTCCGGCACTTCTTTACGACGCATCTCCGGGATCGGACTGGCGACCGCGGCGTCGTCAAGTACCTCAGAGGCGACGTGGCACAGGACGTCATCGATACGTACACCCACGAATGGGGGACTCGGGTCAGAGATGTGTACGAGGCTGAGATCTACTCACTGCTGTAGCTATTTTATCGCTTTTTTGATACTATTGCCGCAGTCGAGATGGGTGATGCTGGACGCGTAAACTCTATGTCGATATATAGAATCGAGGGAGTTTGCGTCGCAGCCATGGTGTCTCACTGGCAATTTCGGCGGCTGCATACGAGGTATACGTATCACAGGCTCGAACAGAGTGCACTACCAGAGACTGCAGGTGTGGTACCGACAGATATCCCAGGAAGATTCTACCCGGAGGAAATGCCACTGACAGGGCTACTCGGGGTCAAGAAGCTTCGACTCGGCGGTTCGGAGATGTTCGAGGAGCGTCGTCTTCGAGATGTCCATCTGGGCGGCGAGTTCGCGGACCGAAATCCCGCGTGGCCACTGATAGTACCCCGCTTCGCGGGCCGCTTCGAAGGCCCGCCGCTGAGCCGGCGTCAGCGAGTCGGTTCGCAGCCCACCCACCGTCCGTTCAGAATCGCTGTCAGGTGTGACAATGGACTCGACCGACACGTCAGCGTCGGCGTCAGCTTCGACGGAATCGAGTGCGGACTGAACGTCGGGCCGCTCGCCGGTGAAACTCACTTGCCACCGTTCGCGCCCGTCTTCGATACGAACAGGGGCGCTGTGGACGAACCCGTGCTCGAGGAGCGTCGGGCAGACCAGCTCATCCGGGTCGTACTCCAGCAGAAACTGTCTGACGACGGTTCCCGGCGCCTCACGCTTGTGCCCGATACGTGCCTGAAGTTCCTGAATCTCTCCGGCGTGGGGCGACGCACGGACGGCATCAAGGCAGTCCTCGACGGCCGACTTTGTCGGTCCGTACGCTGTAAACACGCCGTTGACCGATGCTGTCGGCGACTGTACGGTCTGTTGCACCGTGTGTGCCAGTATGCCGCCATCGGTGCGGTCAGTTGCTTCGATAGCCCAACAGTTCGGGTGCCACAGGTCGAGTGTCAGCCGTGCTCCGGCGCTATCAGCGTGACTCATGGGATGTGTTGAAATGGTCGGTCGGAGACCCTAAGAGAGTAGTCATTGTCTGGTGTGTCCGACGCCAGCGGTTGCGGTGTGCGATTCGACACGGTCCATCAATGCTGAGGCCGATACGACCAGAGCAAGGTACAGTATCGCCACCAGCACGAAGAGTTCCGTATACTGGTACGTTTCGTTGGCAATGGTGCTTGTCCTGCCGTACAGTTCCTGCACAGTGATGAAACTCGCCAGTGAAGAGTACTTGATGAGGTATACGAGCTCGTTCGTCCAGCTGGGAAGCGCGAGCCGGAGACCCTGTGGAACGACGACGTACCGTATCCCCTCGAGCTTCGAGAGTCCGATGGCGCGTGCGGCGGTCAGCTGTCCGCCGTCGACTGACTCCAGCGACGCACGCAGGTACTCAGACTGGTAGGCGGCGCTGTTCAGCGTGAAACTGATGACGGCCACCCAGAATGCCTGTGCCGGGATGAACCCGACGCCGATTCCCGGGACGCCTCTGAGAACCTGCGTCAGTGACGTCGCGAAATAGAGGACGAACAACTGGGCGAGCAGTGGCGTCCCGCGGATGAGTTCTGTGTACGACAGCGCGAGCCATCGGGCCCACCGCCCTCCGTACACGCGAACGACGCTAAGGGGAAGCGCCAGTGCGAACCCGAAACAGACGCTGAAGACTGTCAGTAGAACAGTCGTCCAGATGCCGTGTGCCATCGCCGGTAAGTACGCCGTGGCATCAGCGGCAAACCGGAGCGTCTCAGCGAACCATACGAGGGGTGCTCCGACGGCACCGAGTGACGCGGCAAGCGAGCCGACGGTGTCCGCTGTCGTCAGGAACGGGGCGGCCGGAATAAACGGTGTGCCGCGGTCGAGCCCGAACACCCCTGCGAGAACGAAATCAGTGGTCCAGCGGGCGAGAACCCAGACCCAGAACAGTGCCAGGCCAACCGTGAGCGGGCGAACAGTGAACACTGTCCCGACACGGTCACGGAGCCCCGGATTCGGTGACGTTGTGGATTCGGCCGTGCTCATGCCGTCTCCTCGTGTGCGTGCAATCTGCTCAGGAACTGTTCAGTTCGCTCCGCTGTCGGGTTCTGGAACAGCTGTTCCGGCGGGCCGTGTTCGACAATCTCACCGTCGTCGAGGAACACGATGTCAGATGCGGCCGACCGGGCGAAGTCCATCTCGTGACTGACTACAAGCATCGTGATGCCCTCGGCGGCGAGGTCACGCATCACCTCGACGACCTCGCCGACGAGTTCGGGATCGAGCGCACTGGTCGGCTCGTCGAACAGCAACAGCTCTGGGTCCATTGCGAGTGCGCGTGCGATACCGACGCGCTGTTTCTGTCCGCCGGAGAGTTCAGCGGGATAGGAATCTGCCTGCTCCAGCAATCCGACCTGTTCGAGATGGGTCCGGCCGGCTTCCTCGGCGTCAGCAGCGTCCATGCCGAGTACTTTTTTCGGGCCGAGCGTGACGTTTTCAAGCGCTGTCAGGTGCGCAAAGAGATTGAAGTCTTGGAACACCATGCCGACCTGCTTTCGGAGTTCATTGACGTCAGTGTTGGCCCCGGTCACGTCCTGTCCATCGAGAGCGATCTGGCCGCTGTTAATCTCCGTCAGTCGGTTCACACACCGGAGCAGCGTGGACTTGCCTGAACCGCTGGGACCGATGAGGACCGTCACGTCGCCCTGGTCCATTTCGAGGCCAACGCCTTCCAGTACTTCTTCGCTCCCGTAGGACTTGTGCAGGTCGTCGATTGAGAGTAATGGCTGTGTCATGTCGTTCCCTCCGGTACCGCGTAGTAGTCGCTGAGTCTGTCGAGCGACCGGTTCGTCGCGAACGTCAGCACGAAGTACACGAGGCTGACGGCGAGGAATATCTCCAGCGCTGCGGTCGACTGCCCGCCTTCATAGAGGTTCTGCCCCGTCGTCAACAATTCGCCGATACCGATGACGATGGCGATACTCGTGTCCTTGAGGACAATAGTGAACTCGTTCTGGAATCCCGGAACGCTCCGGCGGAGCGCCTGCGGGACGACGACGTGTCGAATCGCTTCGAACCGAGACATCGCGACGGCGCGAGCCGCTTCCAGTTGCCCATCGTCGACGCTCTGGAGCGCACCGCGGAAAATCTGGGACTGGTAGGCGGCGCTCCGGAGCCCGAGCGCGATGGTCGCCGTGACGAAGGCACTACTGGAAACGGACAGGCCGAAGTACAGGATCATAATGATGACCAGCAGCGGGGTGCCACGAAGGACAACCCCGACCTGTTCGACCAGCCGACTGGCCCGTTCCGAGCCGTAGACCTCTATCGCACCCGCTGGGAACCCGACGACGAACCCCAGAAAGATGCTGGCTACGGTGAGCGCGATAGTGACGGCTGTCCCGCCGAGCAACAGGCCCAGATTGTCAATGACGAACAGCCAGTCGGCGGTCTGGAGTAGGGTTGCTGCCATGGCCTCACTTCTGCCCGAACCACTTCTCGGTCAGGTCACGGTACGTTCCGTCGTCCTCAACTGTGGTCAGCCCGCTGTTGAGCGCGCCCGTGAGCTCATCGTTACCGGACTGAATGCCGAAGCCGAACTGCTCGCCGGTTTCGTGGACGAACGCAGACTCGATGGAACGATCTGCCACGAAGGAGTTTGCGACGGGAACATCGATGATGATGACGTCGACGTTTTCGTTCAGTAGATCTTCGACGGCGAGCACGTAGTTACCGTACGCGTTGTACTGGGATTCTTCGATCGTCCCCGCTTCGATGAGTTGGTCCGTGATGACAGATTCACCGGTCGTCCCTTTCTGTGCCCCGACCGTCGCCCCGGAGAGGTCATTCAGCGACGACGGCGAGAATGACCCATTTTCTCGGACGACGACGGCCTGATTCGAACTGTAGTACGGGTCGGAGAAGTCGATCGCTTCCTTACGGTCGTCGTTGATCGTCATACCTGCAGCGACGACGTCGACGTTCCCGTTGTTCAGCGCCGGAATGAGCGACTTGAACTCCAGTTCTTCCCAGCCACCCAGTTCGTACTCCGTCGCTTCGATGACGGCTTCCAGCAACTCAACGTCGAAGCCGACGAGTTCGCCGTCCTGTTTCATCTCAAACGGTGGAAAGCCCGGCGCTGTTCCCGCAGTGAGCGTCTGTGAGTCACCGCTGCCGGATTGACAGCCAGCGACCGACAGGGTCGCGACAGTGCCACCGATTGCCTGCAGATACCTCCGTCTGTCTACGCGTGCCTCTCGTGGCATAGTGCCACAGTCGAATCAGTCATATTTTAACATTTCGGTTACCGCAGAAGTCGAGAGGGTCAGGCCGACGCGACAGGGTCTGCAACCTCGGTAAAGACCGAATCGAGGATGTCGAGGCAGAGTTCCAGTTCGCGCTCAGTGACATCGAGCGGCGGAAGAAGTCGGAGCGATTTCTGGCCACAACCGAGCGTGAGGAGGCCGTGCTGGAGCGCTGTTTCCATCACGGTGTCGCGACGGTCAGCCGTATCGAACTCCAGCGCGGTCATCAGACCGAGACCACGGACGTCTTCGACCAGCGGCCGGTCCGCCGAGATATCGCGGAGTCGGTCCATGAAGTACGTCCCCTTCTGGGCAGCGTTGTCAAGCAGGTCGTGATCCTCGATTGCGGCGAGTGTCAGTGCGCCGCGCATCGAGCCGAGAATATCGCCAGCGCCCCACGTCGAGGAGAGCCGCGACGTTTCCGACGGGAAGATGTCCGAGCGAGAGACGGTCGCGCCGACTCGGAGCGCTTTCGCGCTCGTGATGACGTCCGGTTCAATGTCGTAGTGGTCGACAGCCCACATCTCACCCGTGCGCCCGACTCCAGACTGAATTTCGTCAGCGATGATTGGAATATCGTGTTCCCGACAGAGGTCGTCGACGGCCGAGAGGAATTCGGGGTTCGGGACGCGATAGCCGCCTTCGCCCTGTATCGGTTCCAGAATGAGGAACGCGACTTCTTCGGGCGGGATGTGGCCGGTATCCGCGTCGAGTTTCGAACGGAGGCGCTCGACGCCGGCCTCGGAGTACTCCACGTCGTGAATCCCGCTGATTTCAGGGAACTTCCGGCGATAGACCGACTTTGAGCGGTTCAGCGAGAGCGCCCCCAGGGTCCGACCGTGGAACGCGCCATCGAAGGTGATGCCGTATTTCGGCGTCTCGCAGTTGTCGTAGCATATCTTCATCGCGTTCTCGACGGCCTCGGCACCGGAGTTCGAGAGGAAGACAGTGTCGAAGTCGTAATGGCTGGTAATGTCGGTCAATCTATCCATCAGGTGGGCGGGCCCCGGAAGTGACGTTTCATCGGGTGAACCGCCGGTGCTGATGTAGAAATCTTGGCCGGCGATTTTCAGCGGATCGACCATGTCGAACTCGTCGGCACGGTCGAGCACTTTCGGGTTGTTGTAGCCGAGCGGTGACGCGGCGACGTGGCAGGTGAAATCGAGCAGTACGTTGCCGTCCGCGTCTGTACAGAACGGACCGATTGCATCCTCAGTGATATCCCAGACGAAATCGTACACGTACGTACTTGGCGCGGCTGTCTCGTGGTGGTACTCCACCCACTCGCTGCTCTGTGGGCCGGGAAGGCTATCGACACGCGGCTCTGCAGTATCGCGGTCCATGTTATCACAATCGGAATCATTCGTAATAAATCACTGTGTTCCGGTGCCGTGTGGCGGCCACACGACTGGGGGCGTGTCGCGGTTCGAAACCGGCTACAGGATGCGCTTGCCGAGCGCGCTGGCGGCGAGTTCGGCTGCCCGTTCGCCCGTTGTATTGCGCTCGTCGAGAATCGGATTGACTTCGACGATATCGAGCGAGCGAAGCACCGATTCGGCAGCGTTACGGTCAGCGACCCGTTCCATCGCCGTATGCGCCTCCCGGTAGGTGACGCCACCGGGGACCGGTGTCCCGACTCCCGGTGCGTCGTCCGGGTCGAGCCAGTCCAGATCGAGGCTGACGTGGATGTCATCGACGCCGTCGGTCGCGATGTCGAGCGCCTCCTCAGTGACGGGTCCGATACCCCGTTTATCGATGTCTGCCATCGTGAAAACGGAGATTTCGCTGTCCCGAAGGACCGCTCGCTCGTCGGCGTCGAGGCTCCGCGCGCCGACGATGACGGTATTTTCCTCGGAGACGTTGGGGGCAGTGGCCCACGGCATCTCGGTGAAGTCGCCGTAGCCGTGGGCGGCCGCGAGCGGCATGCCGTGGACGTTGCCACTGGGCGAGGTCGTCGGGGTGTTGTAATCGCCGTGTGCGTCGAACCAAATAACTCCGATGTCAGTTGTCCGGGCAGCGCCGCGCATCGTGCCCATCGCGATAGAGTGATCGCCACCTAACACCAGCGGTACGCTTCCGTCGGCTATCTCGGTCGCCACCCGGTCGGCGAGGGTGTCAGTCATTTCGGCGATGGCATCGAGGTACTTCGCACCGTTGTCGGGGGTCGCCGGCTGAGAGCGGAGCGTCGGCAGCGACAGGTCCCCAGCGTCAGTGTATTCGACACCGGCCGTCTCGAGGGCGGCACTGAGGCCGCCGTAGCGAATCGCCGACGGTCCCATGTCGACGCCACGCCGGTCGGCACCGAGGGCGAACGGGACGCCGAGCACCGCAACGGGTGGCACGGGGCGACTATGGTCTTGCGAGTGGGTAGACTGGAGCGACATTCGTTACTACGGCCATAGCCCGCGGGCGTTCATAGCGTCACCGATTCGTGAGAGTGCGACGATGTAGGCAGCTGTTCGCCACGTGACATCGCGGTCCTCGACTTCGGTCCGCAGTGCGTCCCAGGCGTCGAGCATCTCGGCTTCCAGTTCGTCGTTGACCTCCTCGCGGGACCAGCTCCGTCGGTTGATGTGCTGGAGCCACTCGAAGTAGCTCGCAGTGACACCGCCGGCGTTGGCGAGGATGTCCGGGATGACTGGGATGTCGCGCTCTTTGAACACTGCATCGGCTGCTGTCGTTGTCGGGCCGTTCGCCCCTTCGACGATAATGTTTGCCTGCACGTCCGCAGCGTTCTCGTTGGTCAGAACATTCCCGACCGCTGCGGGAATGAGGACATCGACATCGAGTTCCAGCAGTTCGGCGTTCGATAGCTGACGTGGGGCGTCAACATCCCCTAACTGGCCGTGGTCGTCGCCATCGGCCGAAATCGATTCGATATCGAGGCCGGATTCGTCGTAAATGCCGCCGTCGACGTCGCTGACAGCGACCACAGAAGCGCCCCACGAGTCGAGGAGGCGTGCGGCGTTTGCGCCCACAGCGCCAAAGCCCTGTACGGCCACAGTGGCTCCCTCGATGCGCCCATCGTAGTAGTCGAGTGCTTCGCGGGCAACGATAGCGACGCTCCGGCCGGGTGCCTCCTCACGGCCATGTGTCCCGCCGACTGCTGTCGGTTTGCCAGTCACAATTCCGGGGACAGTCTCGCCCTCTTGCATCGAATACGCGTCCATGAACCAGGCGACCGTCTGCTCGTCGGTCCCCATATCGGGTGCGGGGATGTCTTTCGTTGGTCCGACGACTTCGCGTAGCTCCTCGGCGAACCGACGGGTGAGCTGTTCAGTCTCCTGCTGATTGAGCGTCGACGGATCGACGACGATGCCGCCTTTCGCGCCGCCGAAGGGAAGATCCATTACCGCACACTTCCACGTCATCAACATCGCCAGCGCCGTACACTCCTCGGCGGAGACGCTTGGATGATAGCGCATCCCTCCTTTGTACGGCCCTCTGACCTCGAAGTGTTGGACGCGGTAGCCGCTGAACACCTCGACACTCCCGTCAGTTCGACGGATCGGGACAGACACCTCGACGGTCTTTGATGGGTGACGGAGTTGCTCAAGCAGTCCCTCGGAGAGGTCGAGGTGTTCGGCCGCCTGCTCCAACTGGCGACGGGCTGTCGCGATTGGCGATTCGTCCTCGTCTGGTGCTTCTGCTGGCTCCTTCTGTGTGCTCATGATTTGTTGGTGGATTCGGCTGTGACTCCGGTGCGTACGCCCGCTCGCTTCGGGACCAATGGGGCGAGTACGCTGCGTTGTTCAGCACGTGGTTCCGTCCCGACTGTCAGCATCCAATCGGTGGAGTGAGACAGTGTATCGGCACCAATACCGGTATTGTTAATAAATATTTGGGAGTGTCCCTCCGACAGTTTGTTTGAAAATAGCAAAACTACTTGAATACTCTTGTTAGGGGCATATCAGGGATATTAACCCGAATCTTCGGCGTATTTGCGGAGTATTCCCACAAAAGCGGACTTGTTATATTCAATATAGCCTGTGCTACGTTGGTAGGGCAAAAGCGAACCTGATGACGGGACTATCGACAAACACGTGCTTTGGCTGGGGCTACGCACCGAAGAGAGAGTGGATAAATGACTTGACTATATCAAAAGTAGACATAGCCCTGCAGTGCCAGAGCACTGTCCGTGAGGAGACCGCTTGGGTCGGTGTTAGTCCCGCTACGAGTCGCCGAAAACAGCCTGAAGGCACACTATCGGACCAGAGACGCCATTCCGGGCCCCCTCCTAACGGTGGTACGACTGTTATTGTGGCTCGTTGCCGAGAGAATCGCTCCGTTCCACAGCCACAGTCGCACAGTCGAGATTTGAGCTATCCAAATGCCGGAGACCGGACGCCGTAGTCGGGTACTGGTCGTCACCGACACAGAGCGGCGAGTATTAACGCCGCGACTATGTACCTCGGTCGAACGAAGTCATTTCGAGATTGACTTCGATGAGGTTCGCAGCCTCCATCACCATCTCGGGGATTTCAGTGTCGAAGCGGGCTCCTTTCAGACGGCTGGTCGGTGCAGTCACACTGACCGCGCCGACGACGGTGCCATCGTTGTCCAGTATCGGCGCACCGACCGCCCGGAGGCCGCGTATCTCTTCCTCATCGTTCGTCGCGTACCCCCGTTCCTGGATGGTCTCTAGCTCGTCGCAGAGCGTCTCTCGGTCCGTAATCGTGTGCTGTGTCTGTCGTGAGAGGCCCTCTCGGTCGATTATTTTCTCGACACGCTCGTCCGGGAGACACGAGAGGATAGCCTTTCCCGAAGCGCTGTCGTGAAGATGCTGTGGGGCCTCCCGCAACTGGAGGTGATAGTCCATCCCGACGGCGTGCTCGCCCCGCCGCTCGTAGATGGCGACTTCGCGCCCGTCGTTCTCGACGACCAGATGGACGTACTCGCCGGATTTGTCTGCCAGCTTGTCTACCTCCTCTTGGCCAGCGGTGTAGAGTTCCGTCTCGTTGCGGACGTGTTCGCCCATCGTGACGAAGCGAAAGCCAAGCTGATACGTGTCGTTGTCCTTCGAGAGAAAGCCGCAGTCGGTCAGGGTCGCAAGATAGGTGTGTAGCGTCCCCTGAGAGAGCTCGATTCGCTCGCTCAGTTCCTGCAACGTCGCGCTGTGTGACTCCTGTACAGCTTCAATGATCTCGCAGGCGTTCTCCACGGACTGTATCCGTCGGCCCGTGTTTTGTGTGTCGGCGTCGTCGGTCATTACCCGAGTAGAGTTGCCGTCATTATTTAAAAACCCGGATGTGGGCGATGAACAGTCGGAGCAACCGCTCAGCGGCACCGACTGACAGGGAGCAATATCTAGCACCAAAAATCAATAGTTGTCTAAATTATAAGAGTCCTAAAGCAATAGTATTTCCATTTCCGACAATATACAGATGTATTGGCGCCTATATCTTCCCACTATGTTACTTGTAGACAAGTATTGGCAGTAGTTACTACCAAAATTGCGCTTTAGCGGTAAAATATCGTATTATGTTCCCTATTCATGCATATTCCACCCATATATGGATGTTATGAGACATATTTGTCAGCAAGTCTGATACACCGTCCCTGCTCTCCGAATCGTTTCTTACTCTCTGGGCACCGCAATCACCTATCAGTCGAAACCGCACGATGGCTCCGGAAACAGCGCCGAGAATATATAAACGGCCGTCCAGAACACAGCGGTGTTGTCCGGTAACTAAAACACTTATTGTTGTTACCGGACGATACACTAGCATGGCAACGACGCCTGCGCAGGACGGTGCGCAGTGGTTCCTGCACACATGGCGAGACTACATCCTTGAGCCAGTAGAGACGGCTCTGACTGTGCTTGACGAGGAGCATACGGAACTTGCCGCAGAGCAGGCCGGTCTCGAAGAGTTCCTGCAGCGTCTCCGTGCCGTCGACCCTGTTGAACGGCCCTCCGCCCCCGTCGGTACGCGGGGCCGACAATCCGCATCCGACCCCGTTGAAACGCTACGGGACGCCTACACCGATACGGTGCTAGCTGTCGACCACTACGAGTCAGTGTACGACGAATCGCTGGTCGAGAACGTCGCTATCGAGTTCGGACAGGACTACGCAGCACTGTTCCACCCTGAGGCGAACGTCGGGTTTTCGCCGCCGCTCAAACGCTCACTCGTGGCCGCGGCTGAGCAAGCAATCGACGAACGGGTTTCGCTGGACCGCGCTGTCAAGATTGAGCAGGAATCGATACAGGAGCACCACGGCAGTCTGCAGGAGATTATCGACACACTCGACAGTACGGTCGTGCCTGAGTGGTACCGCGAAACGTTCCAGAGCGACGTTACTGCGCTTCTACGAAAGCGGCAGGACCAACTCCACTCCAGCGTTCATCGGTTCGAGACACACGAGTTCTGCACGTATATGTACGATGACCAGCTCTGGACGTATCCGGTGTTGACCAGTCTCGCGCGGCTACAAGAATCTGTTGACAGTTGAACGAGAGCGGCCCCTGTGGTAGACTGTCGTAGGCGTTTACCGGAGCGCCGTACGCTTGACGACGCCACCCACCACCCAACTCAGGGAGTATAGCGGCGGTTGCACAGTCGTTGTATTCTGTGGCGATGTCCACGAGTGGTCACCTTTCACTATTTACCGGCGAACATATTCGCCCCACTTCCTGCGAGATGAGAGTCCGGTTCCCTATATATACAGGTTGGTCTTCGAGTGGCATCTGTGAGCTACCATGGAAACGCGTAGAACATTCGTACGCGGTCTGGGCGTCGCGGCGGGCGTCGCTCTGACCGGGTGTTCGTCAGGCGGCGGGTCCGACAGTAGCGGTGACGGTGACTCAGGTAGCGGCGACGGGTCAGGCGGCGGCGATACCGAGTCCAACGACGGCGGGAGCGGCTCGGAGTGGGCCGAGACAAGCACCGTCGAGATGACGGACGAACTGGCATACGAGCCCAAGAAGATACAGGTCGAGGCGGGCACGACGGTCACCTTTGAGAACGTCGGCAGCATCGGCCACACGGTGACGGCTTACGAGGACGATATCCCCGACGGCGCGGACTACTTCGCGTCCGGCGGGTTCGACTCACTGCAGGCCGCGAAAGACGGCTACAGCAACGGACAGGAGGGCAACATCCCGGAGGGCGAGAGCTACGAGGTCACGCTGGAGACGAGGGGCACGTACGAGTACTACTGCATCCCACACGAGATGAACGGGATGGTCGGCACAATCAAGGTGGTCTGATATGAGCAAGAACGAAACCCCACGCGATCCGAACGAGATGCTAGAAGAGTACGAAGAAACACTCGACTCGGTACTGGCAGAGGTCGAGTCCCCGGACGAAGCGGCTGAAGAAGACGACCTCTCGCTGGGACTACCGGGTCTTTCGCTCGGCCGCCGAGACTTCATGAAGGCCGGCGTGGCCGCCGGTGCGATGGGGTCCGTCGCCGGCTGTTCGGCGCTGACCGGCGGCGACGGCAGCGCTGGCAGCCAGTCGACACCCTCGGGCAGCGGCGCGAGCCACACGGTCGAACCGGGCGAACACGACGAGTACTACGGCTTCTGGTCCGGCGGCCACTCAGGGGAGCTTCGAGTCATCGGTATCCCGTCGATGCGCGAGGTCACCCGGATTCCGGTGTTCAACACCGACTGTGCGACGGGGTATGGCTTCACTGACGGCAGCAAGGAACTGCTCGAGGAGGGCGGCGGCTACAGCTGGGGTGACAACCATCACCCGAACCTCTCTGAGACCGACGGCGACTACGACGGCGAGTACCTGTACGTCAACGACAAGGCCAACGGCCGTATCGCCCGCGTGAACCTCACGTACTTCGAGACGGACGCCATTACGGATGTGCCGAACATGCAGGCCATCCACGGCTGTACTATCCTCTCGCCGGATACGAAGTACGTGCTGGGCAACGGCGAGTTCCGCGCGCCGCTCCCCAACGACGGGACCGACGCGAAGAACCCGGAGGACTACACGTCGCTGTTCGTCGCCGTCGACCCCGAGTCGATGGAGACCCAGTGGCAAGTCAAGGTCGACGGCAACCTCGACATTGTCGACACCGGCAAAGAGGGTCGGTGGGCCATCTCCTCCGCGTACAACAGCGAGGAGGCCACCGACATCCAGGGGATGACCAAGGACGACCGGGACAACGTCAAGGCCTTCGACATCCCGGCTATCGAGCAGGCCGTCGAGAACGGCAACTACGAGGAGGTCAACGGTATCCCCGTCGTCGATGGCACGCAGGGGAGTTCGCTCAATCAGGGCGACCGGCCTATCGTGAAGTACATCCCGACGCCGAAGAGCCCCCACTGCGTCGAGGTCGGGCCGAACGGCGACTACGCCTTCATCGCGGGGAAACTCTCCCCGACGGTGACGATGCTAGACTTGAACGCGCTGGCCGACTCCTCCGACCCCGAAGAGGTCGTCGCCGGACGACCGCGCGTCGGACTCGGCCCGCTTCACACCACCTTCGACGGCAATGGCCACGCCTACACGTCGCTCTTCATCGACTCACAGGTCGCCAAGTGGGACATCCAGGCGGCCGTTGAAGCAGACGAGGGGTCTGAAGACCCCATCATGGAGAAGCAGGACGTCCACTACAACCCGGGCCACATCCAGGCGCTTGAGGCGATGACGACCGACCCCGACGGGGAGTGGCTCGTCAGCCTCAACAAGCTCTCGAAAGACCGGTTCCTCCCGGTCGGCCCGATCATGCCCGACAACGACCAACTCATCCACATCGGGCAGGGCGAGAAAGAGATGGAACTGGTCGCTGACCACCCGGCCTATCCCGAGCCACACGACTGCGTGTTCGCCCACAAGGACAAGATCGACGCCAAGAAGGTGTACGACAAGAACGACTACGAGGAAACCTACATCACCGAGGAGGACTCCGGCGTCGAGCGCACGGGCGAGAACAGCGTCCACGTCAAGATGACGACCAAGCGCTCGGAGTTCGGCCTGCCGGACTTCACGGTTCAGGAGGGCGACGAGGTGAAACTGTCCACGACCAACATCGAGGGCGTCCAGGACATCATCCATGGCGTCGCCATCCCCGAACACGACATCAACTACGCCGTGGCGCCACAGGACACCCGCGAGGTCACGTTTACGGCTGACGACCCCGGCGTGTACTGGATCTACTGCACGTACTTCTGTAGCGCCCTGCACCTGGAGATGCGCAGCCGGATGATTGTCGAACCGGCGGAGGGGTAACGCCACAACCCATCTCGGAGGTGTCCAGCCATGCAACGACCCACCCTCGACGACTTCCGCGAGATTCGACGTGGCCTCCCCGTGGTAGCGGCGCTGCTGTTCGTCGCGGCGCTCGCGTTCCCGATGTGGCGAATCAGCGTCGACGCAGTCCAGTACCCCAGTACGACGCTCCACGTCTCACTGTACGCATACCCGCGGCTGACCGGGGACTTCACCGAGATGGCGCGGCTGAACCACTACATCGGCTTTTATTTCCCGGACCCGGTGCTGTTAGAGCCGAACTTCCCGGTGAACGAGCGGGCCATCAAGGTGCCCGAGTGGTCGCTGGGGCCGGTCGCGTTCATCGCCGTGTCGCTGCTGTCGGTGTTTGTCGCAATCGCCCCGACCACTGCCAAACTCAAGCGCGGCCTGAAATACCAGTTCGGCGGGACCGTGCTGGTGTTCACCGTGATGCTGGCCGATATCCAGTACCGGCTCTGGCAGGCCGGCCACACGCTCGATCCCGGCGCGCCGGTGATGGGCGTCGACGGCTTCACGCCGCCGCTGTGGGGCCAGTACCAGGTCGCCAACATCACCAGCGTCTCCCGGTTCGGCCTCGGCGCGTACATGGCCACCGCGGCCGTCGGACTGCTTGCGGTGTCGTACTACTACCGCGACCAGCCCGTGACGTTCGGCGAGCTTCCGGGACGACTGCGCGGAGGGCTGACCGGCCTTCCCGACGCTGTCCGGAACCGCATCGGCCGCGACGGCGACAGCGACGATGAGGACGACGCTCCGCACCGCCCGACCACTGCCGCGGTTGAAACCGACCAGTCAGGAACCCGCCCATGAGCCTACTGTCCCACGATTTCGAGCGTGTGTTCGCCATCGGTACTGTGGTCCTGCTCGTGCTGTCGGTCGTCGCCGTCGGCATGGCCAGTGCCGGCGCTACCGACGACGCCCGCGACGACCTCGCCTTCGACCCCGACGTGCCCGACACCGACTCGTTCAGCGCCCCGTCGGCCGACGGCACCGCGACGGTCGACGACGAGACGTACGACAGCGCGCAGGCGGCGGTCGACGCCGCCGATCCCGGTGACACCGTCACGCTCGACGGTCGCTTCGACGAGACGCTCGTCGTGACGACGCCGAACGTCACGCTGGCCGGGAGCGGTCCCGGGTCGGCGCTGCTGCACGGCGACGGCGAGGGAGATGTGCTCGCCGTTGAAGCGCAGGGCGTCACCGTCACGGACCTCTGGATCCGCAACAGCGGCTACAGCACGGCGACGAACGACGCCGCGATATTTGTCAACGCCAGCGATGTCACTGTCCGCGACAGCCGCGTCACCGACATGACGTTCGGGATCTGGCTCGACGGCGTCGACAACGCCGAGATCCGCAACAACACCATCGCCGGCCGCGAGGAGATACGGCAGTTGACCGAGCGCGGCAACGGCATCCAGATCTGGAAGACCGAAGACAGCGTCATCCGGGACAACGACATCACCACCGTCCGGGACGGGCTCTACTACAACTGGGCGAAAGACGTGAACGCGACCAGCAACACCATGTGGGACCTCCGGTACGGCGTCCACTACATGTACTCCGACGACTGCCACCTGCGGGACAACACCGCCTTCGACAACGACGTCGGGTACGCGCTGATGGTGTCGAAACATCTCGTCATCGAGGACAACATCGCGGTCAACAACAGCGGGCAGTCCGGCCACGGCATCCTCGTCAAGAGCATCGACGACACGGACATCCGGGGCAACCACCTCGTCGACAACGAGAACGGGCTGTTCGTCTACAACTCCGTCAGCAACCGCATCGTCGGCAACCTCATCGTGGGCAACGACGTGGGCGTCCACATCGCCGCGGGCAGCACCGACGGCACCGTGACGGAGAACAGTTTCATCCGCAACAACCGACCGGTGCTGGCGGTGATGAGCGATCAGGTCCACTGGAACGAGAGCGTCGGGAACTACTGGTCCCGGGCGAACCCGACCGATATCGACGACGACGGCGTCGGCGACACCCGCTACCAGCCGGCCGGGACCGTTCAGCAGGTCACTGCAGAGAAGCCCGCCGCGCGGGTGTTCGCCAGCAGCCCGGCCTTCGACGCCGTTCGACTGGCCGAGTCGTCCGTGCCGGTCGTCCAGTCGCCCGGCGTCGTCGATGCCCGCCCGCTCACCGAACCACCCCACGAGAACTGGAGGCACTACTATGAACGTGATTGAAGTCGACGACGTATCGAAAGCCTACGGCGACGTGCAGGCCCTCGACGGACTGAGTCTGTCCGTCGAACAGGGGGCGACCCTCGGCGTGTTCGGCACGAACGGGGCCGGCAAGACGACCCTGTTCAAACTGCTCGCCGGATTGAACCGACCCGACGACGGCAGCGTCTCCGTCGCCGGTGCGGACCCGACCGACGGAACGACCGTCCGCGAACGTGTTCGCTACCTGCCCGAACACGCCGGCTTCCCGCCGAGCCTGACCGGCCGCGAGATACTCCGCTTCCACGCGCGGATGCGCTCGGTGCCGAGCACGGAGCGAGCCCACCACGTCGAGCGCATCCTCCACACCGTCGGCCTCGCCGAGGCCGCGGACCGCCGCGTCGGCGGCTACTCCAACGGGATGAACCGCCGACTCGGCCTCGGCACGGCGCTCGTCGGCGAGCCGGCCGTGCTGATACTCGACGAACCGACCGCGGGACTGGACCCCGACGGAATCCGGGCGTTCCATGAGGTCGTGGAGTCCCTGGCGGCCGAAACCGACGTGACTATCGTCTTCTCCTCACACGCGCTCGGGGAGATTCAGCGGCTCTGCTCGGAGGCCGTCATCATCGCTGACGGGCGAGTCGCCACGGCGGGACCGGTCGAGGAGCTTCGCCGCGCCGCCGCCGACGAGGTAACGGTGTCGCTGTCGCTTGCGTCCGAAGGGGATGCAAGCGATGCGGCAGCCGAGTTGCAGGATTTCGAAGCAGCGACCAGCATCGCCCGGGCCGGCACAGACGTGACAGCACGGACCACACCGGCCGACGCCTACGACCTGCTGACCGCCGTCGGGGAAGCACACGACATCGACCGGTTCGAGGTCCGTGAACCCGGCCTCGAAGCCGCGTTCCACGAGGCTGTGAGTGAGAGTAGTCACAGCGGCGATGGCACACGGCCGATAGCGACCGAGGATTCGGGAGGTGAGCCGGCATGAGCGACGGCAAGTCCTCGGCCGACCCGACCCCCGACGGCGGGGTTGTCGCGGCTGACACTCCGGCGACTCGGTTACACGACGGCGGAACCGAGGAGAACGCGACGACAACCGCGACCGACGACTTCGCGCTCGCCCGGCTTGCCGACAACAGCCTCCTCACTATCGCTCGCCGGGAGTACCGGCTCGCGGTCCGAAGCCGATGGGCGCTCGGCGTGGCGCTGCTGTTCGGCCTCTTTACCGCCGCAGTCGTCCAGTTCGGTGCGAGTTCGGTCGGCCCGGGTCGCTTCGACGCGGTGATCGCGACCATCGCCGAACTGGGCGTCTACCTCGTCCCCCTGACCGCGCTGGCGGTCGGGTACGACGCCATCGTCGGGGCCGACGAGCGCGGCTCGCTGGAACTCCTGCTCGCGCTCCCGGTGACGAAAGGCCGTGTCGTCGTCGGCATTGCCGTCGGTCGCGCGGCGGTGCTGTCCGGCGCGATGTTGCTGGGATTCGTTCCCGGCGCGCTGTTGACCGTTCGCCACATCGGTCTCGCCAGCGTCGGCCCGTACGCGGCTGTCGCGCTCGCTGCTGTGCTGACCGCCTGTGCGATGCTCGGCGTATCAGTGCTGGTCTCGACGGTCGCACGGACGAAAACGCACGCACTCGGTGCGGCGCTGGCCATCTGGCTGTGGGTCGCGCTGTTGCACGACCTGGTCGCACTGGGTGCCGTCGCGGGCTTCGACCTCGGGTCGGGCGCTATCGCCGCCACGATACTACTCAACCCCGTGGACTGCTTCCGCGTGCTCGCGCTCTCGCAAGTGGATGTGGTCGCCGGCGGCTTCGGGAGTGTCCTCGCACAGGCCGGGCTGACCACTCCAATGGTCGCCGCGGCACTTGTAGCGTGGGTCGTCGTGCCTGTCGGCATCGCTGCGAAGCTCATCCAGCGACGGCGTCTCTGAATCGAATCCGTTTTAGACCGACTGCAGCGCCGTTTCTTCGGGCTCCTCGAACAGACTGGCGACCTGTTTCGTCGTCTCGGTACGCTCGTGAGCGTTTTCCAGAAGCACGGTCTCGCTGGGGAACAACCGCTCGCCGAGTTCGAGGCCGTGGTCGCGTGCGGTCGACCCCGTGACAGTGAGGTAGACGCCGAGACCGGTTGCCGCGATGTCTTCCTCCTCCTCGCCGCCTTCCGTCGGATAGGTAAAGGAGACCCCGTCGAGCGCGCTCGTCCCGAGGACGGCTTCGACGAGTCGCTCGTAGCGCGGCGAGATACAGAGGTCGCCTTCGTAGTTGGTAACAAAAGCCCGGTCGAGGGGGCCGTCCTGTGAGTCCAGCACTTCCGGCGTCGCCAGCAGGGTGTGGTACACCGTATCACCCAGCCCGGTCACGACCCGTACGTCCGTGTCCAGCGGGTCGATACGGTCGTTGATTTCGTGAATGGCGGTCAGTGGGTCGTCCCGAAGCTGGACGACCTCTTCGAGAACGAGGTCCGCGCTGTCGAACCCGAGCGCGAACTCGTGGGTCCGGAGCGCCCGGAACGGCTCCTCGCGGCCGACTAGCTGGACATCGCCGTGTTCTGTCGGAATTGTGACACTATCGAAGACGATCCGTCGAGGCATCCCGTCGCGGTCGTCACGGAGTAGCGTGTATTCTGGCCTGTATGGCTCATCGAGCGAGGAGTAGTCGCTGATGCGACGGTACACGTCGGCGACCGCGTCCTGATTGCCCTTGGTGACGGCCTTCTCGTAGCGAAGCGTCGAGATGATATCGTCGGCCAGGTCGGTCGTCCCTGTGCGCCCGGCGAGTCGCTCCAGCACTGCTTCGAGGGGCCGGCCCTTGCGCGGCACAGCCACTCTCGTCGTCGTCATTATGCAGGCACAGACGGGGGATCGGTAAAACGAGTTCGGTTAGTCGCCGCCGCCGATGACCGACGACAGCTGTTCGCGCCACTCTTTGAGTTCCTCGATCTCCGATTCGGTTTCGTCGATCCGGTCAGCCAGTTCGCCATCGTCGATCTCCTCGCGGACGGTTTTGATGTCGTCTTCGAGGTCATCGAGCTGCCCTTCGACGCTCTCGACTTCCTCGGAGAGGTCGTCGACCTGATCGGAGGCAGCCGTGGCTGTCTCCGTCGCCGACTGGACCTCGTCTTGGAAGTTCTCTAGAGCCGTTTCGAAGGAGTCGAGACGCTCGCCGAACTCCTCAATCATGTCCTCGCCAGTCCCGTTCTCTTCGAGGAATTCTTCGAGCGCATCGGTGTAGGCACGGAGATCCGCGACGTCGCTCTGGATACGTTGGATTCGGGCGTCGTTGACGCCGCCGGTGTCACCGTCATCTTCAGCTTCGGAGACAGCGTCAAGAGCGCGCTTGAGGAGCTTCACGTCTTCGGGGGAGACATTCTGATCGCGGATTTCCTGTGCCATCGTCGCGACGACGGCGCCAGACTGTACCTCGGAATCTGCCGGTGCGGCGTTGCTCTCTTCGGGCGCTTCGACGCTTGAATCAGGGTTATTCGGGTCCGAGAGGTCCAACGTCTCGATGTCCTCGTCGTCATCTTCTTCGAGGCCGGGAACACTGTCGGCGTCGCCGGCGATGACATCGCGAACGGCCTCGTCACCGCCACCGACGAGGTCCTCCTCATCCTCGTCTAGGGGCGGGTCCACATTCTCGATTTCGGGTTCCGTCAGGAACTTCTCGACGTCGTCAGTTCCCGTCGCACGGATACCGTAGACGGTCGTGTAATCGGCTTCGGGTTCGAGTTCCTTTTCGAAGGCGATCCGGTCTTCGTTGATGTCCCAGTACTCGCTGCCGTACTCGGGATGAAAGCCCAGATCCTCGACGGCGACATCCTCCGGAACGGTGTCAACCAACCTGACTGTCACCGGAACGGACCGTCGTGACGTGAGATTAAACGCTATGGCAGGCACAGGGAACTCGTCCGCCTCGAACCGCTTGGTCACTGTCACGCCATCTGCGGCGACAGTGACTTCGTCGTAGGCTTGCGAATTGCTCATGGTCTGTATGGTCTCAGCAATAGTATTAAAGGTACGTACCTGACCAACATTTACGACTTTTTTCTACATGCTGCCGGTTAATATAATACGTACACGTACTCTCAGTAACAGGAACAGGCCGTGATCCCGGAATGCCGGGCAGTCCGTCCGTGTGCCACCAGTAGGCCGCTTTCAGTCGAGGTTGTACCGGTCGCCGATTTCAATGATTGAAAGCGTCGAGGGATACTCGAAGCTGTTGGCGTGGTTGTGCAGGACGGTCGGCTCCGTCGTCATCCCCTTCCACATATCCCAGTGGGTCGGGATGAGGGTGTCCAGTTCGAGTTCGTTTGCGGCTTCGATGATCATGTTCTCGTCGTTGTACCACCGTGTCCGGACGGGTTCGCCGGTCTCCTTGTCGTCGATCATCCCGACAGTCCCGAACGCGAGGACGCCGACGTCGATATCGTAGCGCTCGCCGACGGACTCGAACTCACCGGGGCGGGCGTCGCCGCCGTGGAAGAACGTCCCGGAGTCATGCTCGAATATGTACGACACCGGATGCTCGGCGTCGGGGTCGTTGGCCGGTTCGACGTGGACGGTCACGTCGCCGATTTCGAGCGTGTCGCCCTCCGTGACTTCGTGGAGTTGGTCGTCTGTGACGCTGTAGTTCTCCAGCCACGCCTCCTCCCGGATGACATCGTGACCGCTGTCGGTCGTGTAGTAGTCCGCGCCTGTCCCAGCGAGAATCGGGGCCTGGGACGGCCCGTGAACGTGGTCAGTGTGTTCGTGGGTACCAAGAATCGCGTCACACTCGGTGACATCCTCGGGATTGAACGGCACCGGCACCATGCGGACGGTTCGCGGCGGGTCGCCCGTGCCGAGGTACGGGTCGATGAAGATGGTCGTCCCACCGCTGGATTTTACGATGAAGCCGTTACAGCCAAGATACCAGATCGCCAGCCCGTCAGGCGTCGCCGACTCCACCGCACGCGGGAGCCAGTCGTCCCAGTCAGATTCGACTGTCATGCCGGGAGATGCCACGCCCGGTCGCTAAGATGTTTCGAAGACGCTGAGTCGTCTCCCGCTGTCTGAGAACGGGGCCCTCCGTTTATTTCCCAACTGAGAGAAATACCACCTGTATGTACGATCATATCCTCCTCGCCTCGGATGGGACAGAAGCGTCGACTAACGCCGAATCCCACGCGATTGCCCTCGCAGCAGAACACGGTGCGGACCTCCACGTCCTGTATGTCGTCGACGAAGACGTGTACACAGCCTACAGCGGCGACGAATACGTCGACGAATCGGAGGGGCCAGAACATGGCCTCGAAGAGACAGGGCAGGAAACGCTGGCACGGATACAGGCCGACGCGGAGGCGTCCGGCGTCGACGTCACGACGACCCTGAAACACGGACGGCCGGCCGAGTCCATCATCGACACCGCCGATGAGGCGGACGTCGATCTGCTCGTACTCGGGACAAAGCGGCGACCGGCGGAGTACCGAAGCCTCCTCGGCAGCATCACAGACAAAGTGCTCAGACTGAGCGAACGACCGGCGGTTGTGGTGAAAACCGAAGTCGAAGAGTAATCTCCCACAGTCGGTCGAGTCGTCTGCTGACTGGCGATACCTGTCGACAACAGGGTGCCACTGACGGATGGCAGCGGTATCGGTGCTCCTGACCGGTCGCTTCAGGGCCAGTGAAAAACGGAACCGCGAAAATACCGGTGGTCAGTCCTCGCAGCAACCGCCGGCCTTCTGCCCGAAGTCGACGGCCAGTTCTTCGGAGACGATTTCGTTGAGCTCCTGTAGGCGCAGTTCAAGTTCGTTCTGCGCCTCTAGGTAGTCGCTCATTACCGGGATGTCGTGGAGTTCCTCCTGCTTTTGCTGGACCTTTCGGAGGTCCTCCTGAGAGGCGTTGCCCGTCTGACGGGCGAGCATGAACTCCTCGCGGATCTGCTCGAACTCCTGAATGGCCGCCTGTGCCTCCTCGTGGTTTTCGACGGCGTCCTTCGTCTCCTTGAATCGCTGGTACACCGGTAGCTCGGCGATTGCTTCGCCGAACTCTGTAGCGAGCGCTTCGACGTGGTCACCGTCGATATCAGCGGCGGTATCAGTCTCGATGCTCATCGGCATACTGTACGGACTCGGGCGGTATAGGCCTGCCGAAACCGGGTTGTTCTGGGTCAGACGGAGGAAGGTGACATGATTCCGACTGTGTCTATTCTTCCATCGAACATCTCTGACTGGCAGGTGTGCAACGGTGTGTCCGGCGTCCGTATTTGTACAGTCTCTGTGTTTTGCAGGGCATCGCTGTGCTAATGTGTACGTAGCTTCGCTTTCGCTACGGGCAATTTAAATCAGTTATCAACTGATATAATCGGTCGAAAATAGTATATTTGGCTCTGGAATAGGCTTTATAATGCCAAAAACAGCTGCTGGAAACGATCTGCTACCAGAATCTATGGACAACGACGGGGAATTCTGGCTCCACACGTTCGAGTCCCTTATCGAGGATTTACCGGAAGCAGCGTTTGTGGTCGACTCGGACGGCGACATCACGCACTGGAACGAGACGGTCGCAGGGATGCTCGGGCTTCCGGCGAGCGAGGCGGTCGGGATGAACGCTTACGACGTGTTCGGCACGGAGGGGCAAGACGAGACGCTCGCCCAGGAAGTTATCAGAACGGGGGAGCCGGTCCGCGAAGATGAGTTCCGCTCGGCCGAACGGCCGGACGGAACGATGGCACACGCGCGAGCGGTAGCTATCCCACTTATGGGTCCCGGCGGGGACGCTATCGGTGCGCTAGAACTACTGCTCGATTTCAGCGATATCGTCGAACAGCGAGCGGAACTGCAGGCTCTCCAGTCACAGATGGCAACGGACGTCGAGTCAGCGGTCGGCGAAATCAATGACTCCGCCGCGGCCGTCACCGACCAATCCGATGACATCAAAGAGATGGCCGGTGAGCAGTCCGACAACCTTGATGAGGTCCAGTCCGAGGTCTCCGGGTTCAGCGCGACCGTCGAGGAAATCGCCTCAAGCGCCGAGGAAGTGAGCAGCCAGAGCGGCGAGGCCAGAGAACTCGCCGAGGAGTCCGTCGAGACAGCCGAGGAAACCATCGAGCGCGTCGAGGATGCGACGGAGTCCGCCGAACAGGTCGCGTCGGACTCGACGGAACTCCGGGGCCACATCGAGGAGATCGACGAGTTCGTCGAGGTCATCAACGACATCGCGGACCAGACGAACATGCTGGCACTGAACGCGAACATCGAAGCCGCACGAAGTAACAGCGACAGCGACGGGTTCGCGGTCGTCGCCGACGAAATCAAAGAACTGGCCGACGAGTCCAAACAGCACGCCGACGAGGTCGAGCGCATCGTCGGGGAGGTCCGCGAGGTAGCTGACGACACCGCCGAAAACGTCGAGGAAACGACGGCTGCGATTCAGCAGGCCCTCACTGATCTGGAGACAGTGCTGGACAACCAGCAGGCCATCCTCGACGCGACCGCAGAGACAGAACAGGGCATCGGTGAGGTTGCGGAGGCGACGGACGATCAGGCCGCAAGCGCTGAAGAAATTGCCAGCATGATCGACGAAATCGCCCAGCGTGCCGCCGAGGTTTCCGAATCTATCGACGAAGTGGCTGACGCCAACGAAACCCAGCACCAGATGGCCCGTGACCTAGAGGAAAACGTCGAGCGGGTCGAGCGACGGCTCGCTGAGATTATGGAATAACTGCTGCTCACCGAAGCACGGGGGTTATGGCGCTCGAACGGATACAGAGTTGCAATGAGTCAAGAGCGGACTGACGGCGACCTCCGGAACACCGGACTGTCGCTCAAGCACGACCGAGAGTGGGATTACGAACTCGACCGAATCGTCGAAGCCGTCGAGGAGCGAGACGCCGAGAAAGTGGGACTGCAGTTCCCCGAAGGGCTGAAACGCCGCGGTCCGGCCGTGGCCGATGACCTCCGCGAGGAACTGCCTGACGACGTGACGGTGCTGCTATCGGGCCAGCCCTGTTACGGTGCCTGTGACCTCGATACGTACATGATGCGCCGGACGGACGTGTTCGTCCACTTCGGCCACTCACCGATGAAGGAGTCTGACAAGATTATCTACGTGCCGCTGTTCTCCAACGTCGACGTCTTCCCCATCATGGAGCAGGCCCGTGAGGAACAGCTCGCTGACCCCGAGGACGACCCCGACGTGGGGCTGGTAACGACAGCCCAGCATATGAACAAGTTCGACGAGATGCGCGCGTGGCTCGAAGAGCGGGGCTACACCGTGCATACGCGTCGCGGGGACGAGCGACTGACCCACGAGGGACAGGTGCTGGGCTGTAACTACGCCAGCGCGGACGTGGACGCCGACCAGATGCTGTACGTCGGCGGCGGAAAGTTCCACCCGCTCGGGCTGGCGATGGAGCACCCGGAAAAACACGTCGTCATCGCCGACCCCGTGAACAACGTCGTCACCGTCGCGGACACGGAGAAGTTCATGAAGCAGCGCTACGGCGCGGTCCACCGCGCGATGGACGCCGAGTCCTGGGGCGTCATCTTCTGTACGAAGATCGGCCAGGGCCGCTGGGACAAGGCCCAGGAGATCGTCGACAACAACGAGAACGCCTACCTCATTACGATGGACGAGGTGACGCCGGACCGGCTGACGAACTTCGGGATGGACGCCTACGTCAACACCGGCTGTCCCCGAATCACGACCGACGACGGCCCACAGTTCAAGAAGCCGATGCTCACCCCCGGCGAGTACGAGATCGCCGTCGGCGAGAAGCCGCTCGACTCGCTTGAGTTCGACACGTTCAAAGGCACCTGGTAGATCCAGTTCTCACCCCTGAGAACAAGAGGCATACTATCTTGTAGCGCAGGCGCCGATACGGTTCATGGCTTCTACAGAGGACACCGCTATCTATCAGGACGTTTTTGAGGCGAGTCCGGACCCGGTTATGATCCACGACGCCGATACCGGAACCGTCGTCCGGGCCAACCAGGCCGCAGGCGCGCTCTTGGGATGTGCCCCGGACGACATCGTTGGGATGCACGTCGGCGAGTTCAGTCCGCCGGGGTTCTCCACAGCGGACGCAAACGACCTGATAACCGAGGCAGCCACCTCGGGGTCGGCACAGGTCGAATGGGCGACAGAGGGACCCGACGGCACGGACCAACTGGTCGAGGTAACGCTCAAGCGAGCTACGCTCGGCGACGAGATTCGTGTCGTGGCGTTCATTCACGATGTGACCGACATCCGCGAGCGGGAACGGAAGCACGCAGAGCAAAGCGAACAGCTCCGCACCCTGATGGGGAATCTCCCTGTGGTGGTCTTTACCCTCGACCCCGACGGCACGTTCACGTACTCGGCCGGGAAAGGCCTCGACGGGCTCGGGCTGGAACCTGGCGAACTCGAGGGCACGTCGGTGTTCGAGGCCTACAGCGAGTATCCGGACATCATCAACGCCGTCGAACTGGCCCTCGACGGCGAGGAGGTCCGCGTGACCCAGAAGATCGATGACCTCGTCTTCGAGACGTGGTATCGGCCGGTGTTCGGCGATAGCGGACAGCTCAAACAGGTCGTCAGCGTGGCCAGGGATATCACCGACCTCAAGCGCCGCGAGGAACGCGTCAAGGCACTCAGCGACGCGACGAACGAACTACTGTACAGTCGTACGGAGACCGCGGCCGCGGACACAGTCGCACAGATCACACAGCGCATTGTCGACCAGCCACTCGCTGCGATCTGGTCCTACGACAGCGGCGACGACACGCTCTATCCGATCGGTGCGACGGGAATGGCGGCTGACTTGGCCGGAGTGAACACGCCGGCGGACCTGCCGCCGATGGGACCGGACAGCGACGAGAACCGTATCTTCCACGGCGGCGAGCCGACCGTTATCGAGGACTATCAAGAACTGTCGAACCCGTCAGCGCCGGGCATACCGATACGGACGCTCCTGTGTCTCCCCCTCGACGGCCATGGGATGCTGTGTATCGGGTCAGAGACTGTGTCGTCGTTCGACGGCGACGAGCGGTTCCTGCTGGAGATTCTCGCGAGTACGGCGGCCGCCGCGCTGGAGCGGATCGAACGGGAGACGCGGCTCAAATCCAAACAGACGGAACTGGAGCGGTCGAACGAGGCACTCCAGCAGTTCGCCTACATCGCCTCACACGACCTGCAGGAACCGCTCCGGATGGTCTCGAGCTATGTCGACCTGCTCGACAGCGAGTACGGCGACGACCTCGACGAAGAGGCCGCCGAGTACATGGCCTTCGCTGTCGACGGTGCCCACCGGATGCAGGAGATGGTCAATGCCCTGCTGCGGTACTCCCGTGTCGAGACGAACGCGGGCGACTTTGAGGAGACGGACGCTGACGCGGTTCTCGACCGGACGCTGGACGCCTTGCAGATGCGAATAGAGGAGGTCGACGCGACCATCACGGCGGAGTCACTGCCACCGGTCGAGGCCGACCCGAACCAGATCGGGCAGGTGTTCCAGAATCTGCTGGAAAACGCCATCGAATACGCCGTGGAAGCCGGCATCGAACCACGTATCGAGGTCAGCGCGGACAGAGATGGCGACGAGGTCGTGTTCACCGTCTCGGACAACGGGCCAGGGATTCCGGCGGCGGACCGCGAGGAAGTGTTCGACATCTTCCACCGCGCCGGAGCCCACGACACGGAGGGGACTGGTATCGGGCTGGCCGTCTGCCAGCGAATCGTCCTGCGCCACGACGGGCGTATCTGGGTCGAACCATCTGACCACGGCGCGACGTTCAAGTTCACGTTACCGGCGGTGACGGAGGTGAGCGGCGATGACTGAGTCCAGCGATGGGCGGCCGGTGGAGATTCTGCTGGCGGAGGACAATCCCGGCGATGTCAAGCTGACGAAAAAAGCGCTGGAGAAGGGGAAGGTGCTGAACAACCTGCACGTCGTCAACGACGGTGTCGAGGCACTGGCGTTTCTCCGTCAGAAAGGGGAGTACGACGACGCACCGCGGCCTGACCTGTTGTTGCTCGACCTCAACATGCCACGTAAAGGGGGACAGGAGGTGCTCGAAGAGATGAAAGACGACGAGTCGCTTCGGCGGATCCCGGTCGTCGTGTTGACCAGTTCCGAGGCGGAGGAAGACATAATCGAATCCTACGACCTCCACGCGAACGCCTATCTGACGAAGCCCGTCGACTTCGACGGCTTCGTCGACATCGTGAGTAGCGTCGAGGAGTTCTTCCTCACGGTGGTCAAGCGGCCGCCGAAATGACGATGACCGGGACGATTCACCTCGATGTGCTCCTCGTCGAGGACAATCCGGGCGATGCTCGGCTCGTCGAGCACCACCTGAATTCGCCGGCCGTGGCGCACTTCGTCGATGGCGTGTCGATCTCTCACGTCGAGTCACTGTCGCCGGTCGACGAACAGCTGGAAGCAGCCCACGACGTGGTGTTGCTGGACCTCGGACTCCCCGAGTCGACAGGCCTCACAACACTTGACCGGGCAACTGAGATGATCGGGGGAGTACCGATCATCGTGCTCACGGGAATGCAAGACCGGGAGATGGCTATCGAAGCGATCAACCGCGGCGCACAGGACTACCTGCCGAAAGCGGATCTGGATGGCGACCGACTCGTGAGAGCACTCCGGTACGCGGTCGTCAGGAGCCGACAGCAGCGTGCGATTCAGCGCCAGACCGACCAGATGGACTTCTTCAACAGCATCCTGCAACACGACATCCTCAACGGGATGAACGTCATCCGGGCGCGGGGCGAACTCCTCGAAGACACGCTCGACAGTCAGGAACGCGAGTACGCTTCGACCATCGTCCAGTGGAGCGACGACCTGATCGACCTCACGGAGAAGGTCCGGTCTGTGCTGGAGACAGTCACCGACAAGGACGGGCGAGACCACGAACATCGGAATCTACAGGCTGTCCTCACCGACGCGGCGGAGCGCGCCCGGTCAGTCTGTGACGACTGTACTGTCACCGTCGAATCGGAGGCGGTCACCGTTGTCGCCGACGAACTGCTCGATGACGTGTTCGCGAACCTCTTTCTCAACGCAGTCGAACACGGCGGCGCGGATGTGACCATCGATGTGACGACGACAGTCGGAGAGGGGGTCGTCACAGTCTGTCTCGCCGACGACGGGGACGGCGTTCCAAGCAGCGATGCGCGGCGCATCTTCGAGCGCGGCGAGAAGGGGTCTGAGTCCGGCGGCACCGGCTTCGGGCTCTACTTCGTGGACACGATGGTCCGGAGCTACGGCGGCGATGTCTGGGTCGAGGACAGCGACCTCGGCGGCGCAGCGTTTTACATTGAACTCCCACACGCGACTCCGTAGCGGTGGTTGATTGTCACACTGTCATCGGTCGGTCGCATTTCAGCTTCTGAGAAACGGGTCCGAATCTTCAATTCCGGGGAGGTCGAGTCCTCGGGTATGAATGATCCGCTGGACGGTCCAGAAGGTAGCGACCCGGAAGAACAGGATCGCTATCTTGCGGCTATGCAGGACCTCACTGCGGCGATGGCGGCCAGCGGAACCTCGTTTCGGGAGCGCGTCGAGCCAGTTTTGGAGGTCGGTCGAGAACATCTGGGATTTCCGAACGGCCACGTTACAGTCGTCTCCGGCGACGAGCACGAAATCGTCGCCAGTAGTGGGCTGCAATCGACGATTACAGCGGGAGACGAGACGCCACTCTCCGAGACGTACTGTAGACACACCCTCAACGAATCCGGGATTTACGTCGTCACCAACGCGAGCGAGGAATTATCGGCTGACCCTGCCTACGAGCGGTTCGGACTGGAGGCGTACGTCGGCGCGACGCTTCGAGCAGACGGGGCGGAGTACGGAACGCTGTGTTTCGTCAACGACGCCGAGTCGATTCCGGAGTTCTCGGACTGGCAGCAGACGCTGTTCGAACATCTCACCCAGTGGGTCGAAGCGGAGATCGAACGCGAGTTAGCTGTCGATACACGGGAGCAGAGCCAGCGACTGCTAGAAGCGACGTTCAACTCACCGGAGACGTTCATCGGTATCCTCGACGCCGACGGAGCCCTCATCAGAGCGAACGAAACGGCACTCGGGTTCGTCGACGCCGACGACGACGCCATCTTCGGAGAGCCGTTCTGGGAAACACCATGGTGGAATCACAATGAAGACATAGCGTGCCGTTGTCAGGACGCTGTCGAGCAGGCGAGTGAGGGTGAGATGGTCAGGTTCGAGGCCGAGCATGTCGGCGCAGACGGCCAGCGTATCTCGACCGCCGTCGTGGCCCGGCCGGTGATGGTCGACGGTACTGTACAGAAAATAATCGTCGAGGGGACGGATATCACGGATCTCAAGCGCCGCGAAGAGCAAATGGAGTTTTTCAACAGTATTCTCAGGCACGACATTCTCAACGGGATGACAGTCATCGAAGCGCGCGCAGAAACGCTTGCAGGCGCACTCGGCGGGACACAGGCGACGTACGCCGAGACGATTCTGGACTGGAGCCGAGATATCGTCGACCTCACACAGAAGGTCCGGAGCGTCCTGAGCACGATGTCAGACGACGGCCTGACCGAGGCGGAGACAATTGCACTGGGGCCGGTCGTCGAAGGGGCGACGAGAAAAGCGGCCTCAATGGACACGGAGTGTACGCTCAAAACAGACATCTCTGAGGGCATCGAAGTTGTGGCTGACGACCTCCTCGACGATGTTGTCGGGAACATCTTGACCAATGCCGTCGAGCACGGCGGCCCCGGCACCACGGTCGAGGTGACGACGGAACGCGTCGGCTCAATTGTTCAGCTTCGAATCGCGGACGACGGTCCCGGGGTTCCGGCCGGAGAGCGCGAGTCGATCTTCGAGAAAGGGGAGCGGGGAGCCGAGTCCACGGGGACCGGGTTCGGACTCTACTTCGTATCGGTGATGGTCGACAGCTACGGCGGCGACATCTGGGTCGAAGAGAGCGACCTCGGCGGCAGCGAATTCGTCGTCTCACTCCCGGCAGAATAACCACTGAACATTTCCAAACGTTTTTGAATGAACTGTGCGTATCTCAGATAATGCCGACAAAGAGTGCGCTCGCCCAGCAACTCGCCGTTGTCGCCGGGTTCGACAACCCGCGGGCCAGTCTCGAACAGTATCGGACGCCGCCAGATCTGGCGGCCCATCTGGTCCATACTGCGGACCTCCAGGGCGACGTTCAGGGACAGACGGTCGTCGATCTGGGCTGTGGCACGGGGATGCTGGCGCTGGGTGCAGCGTTGCGGTCGCCGGCGCGGGTCGTCGGGCTGGATATCGACCCTGCACCGCTGTCGACAGCGCGCGAAAACGAGCAGAAAGTCGGGTCGACGACCCCAGTGTCGTGGGTTCGAGCAGATGCCACCACGGCCCCGCTGTCTCCTCCTGTCGGGGAAACCACCGTCGTGATGAACCCGCCCTTTGGCGCGCAGTCGGACAACGAACACGCAGACCGGCGGTTCCTCGAAACTGCCGCGTCTATCGCGGACGTTTCGTACTCGATTCACAACGAGGGGAGCCAGTCGTTCATCGAGTCCTTCGCCGCCGATAACGGCGGCGAGGTGACTCACGCCTTCGAGACGGAGTTCGACCTGCCGCGACAGTTCGAGTTCCACGAGTCGGACCGGCAGGCGATCACCGCGGAAGTGTACCGCATCGACTGGACCTAGCTCTCCGAGGCCTTCTGGCGACGTTCGGCGATTTTGACGCGGGTGCCGTCGGTCCGCGCGTACAGCCGCGAGCGGTTCCGCTCGAAGGTCAGCCCGCCGACCCGCGTCCGCCTCATGTTCGACGGAAGCGGTGCCTGCCCGACCGTTTCGTTCCCCCGTGTTACGACCACATCGAACCCGTTGTCGCGGGCCGCCACCGTCACGTTCCGTCCGTCCAGTATCACGTCCGCCGTCGACGGCTCTGAGGTGTAGGCTGTGCGGGGCTGGCCGCCATCGCGCCTGAGTTGGACCCGATAGACGCTGGAATTGCCGAGCACCGACCAGTCCGTCCGGTTCGCGTAGACCGACTCGCGCCAGGTCGCCCCACCGACCGTGACCCGCTCCCGACCGTTGACGGCGAGCTGGCCGGGCTGGACGGCGGCGATCCAGATCTCCCGTTCTGCGCTAGCAACGATGACGCCGCTGGCGTTGACGCTCGTCCCTGCCTGCTGCGTTGGAACCCAGATACGCTCGAAGTACGCGTTCGGGGTGTTCTCGTCGTAGGTCACCACGTAGTCTCTGACTTCGATGCCGTCTTCGGGGAGCTGGTCCGTCTGCAAGTCGACGACGTTCGTCGGGACGGCAGCGAGACTCAGTGCGCCGAGGACGACGAGCAGCACTACTACCGCGAGTGACGCCGGGTGACGGTCGAACGACGGGCGAAAACGCCGGTCAGAGCCGACGGTCGCCGCGGCGACGACAAGTGCGAGGATAAACACCAGTGCCGTCCCGGCCCACCGGAACAACCGAAATCGGCCACCACCAAGCGGTATGTACACCGCCCAGAGACCCTGTGCGACGGCGAACACGAGCGTCGCAAAGAACACCCGGAGCGTGTCTGGGTGTTCGTCACGACTCCGCAACAGCGCGATCCCCACGACGACGCCTGCCAGAATGCCGATAGCGTGCCCCTGGATGGCGATGGTGGACCACCACGGCGTCACGAAGCGGGTCTGCCCAGCGGCCGTCGACACCGGATAGCGAAGCGCCGAGTACAGGAGATCGAGCACGCGGGTTCCGAGAAACGCACCGAGAAACAGCGTCGGCCGCGTCACGAGCGCGAACCCGGCAATGGCAAACACCACGCCGGAAAAGCCCACAATCGGTCCGATAGCGAACACCGCGGAGAACACGCCCACAACGAACATCGCGGCGGGAACGGCCAGAATTCGGGTACACGGGTTCGTTCGAAGCGAGGTGAAGGTCTGGACACCGCGCTTGCGAGGGTAGTGTCCCCAGACGTACTCCGCGACCGTTCCGTACACCAGTGTACCCATGAGATTCCCCGTGATGTGCCCCTGACTGCCGTGGGTGAACGCACCGGTGAGCATCCCAAACGGGTAGAAGTACGACCACGTCCGGAACGGAGTCACGAGCGGGTCCCGCGGATGCCACCACGCGCCCTGCAAGAACAGGTACACCGCCGCGACGCCCGCAATCGTCAGCAGCGTCCCCCACGGGACGCCGAGGAGGAGTCGCGCCCGTATCTTGTCCCCGAGTCGTACGTCCGAGAACCGGCGGACGGCATGGAGTATGACAAGCACCACTGCGAGGACGGCCGCTTCCTGCCACGGGAGCCACGCGGGCATGGCAGGCGTCGGCAGCGACTGCATCATTCACGCACAGTTCAGGTACGGGACGGCTTATGGATGGCGACAGGTGTCACTCCCGAACAGTGACGGGCGGAACGCGAGCCGGCCGCAGGCAACCGGGCTGTGATCGACGCGGGACCTCAGAAGAGAGTCATGCCGACGCTGTACGGCCACGACGTACCAGCCACCGCAAGCAGCGACACCGCGCCGCCGGCGAGAGCGATGTTCTTGAGGAACTGCGTCATCTCGTCCTGTACCTGATCGTCCGGGACCGCCCAGAAGTTGTGCATCATGACGGCGGAGGCGACGAGGAACGTCGCCAGCGCCCCGGCTGCGATAACGGGGTACGCACCGACGATGACGAGGACACCGCTGATGAGAAGTAACCCGCCGCTCGCGTAGACCGACGCCGCGGGTGCCGGGAGCCCCTTCGCTTCCGCGTAGGGTGTCATCTGTCCAGCGTTCTGGAAGTGATTCAGGCCCATGAAGGCGAGGACGCCACCGAACAGGATTCGTCCCAGCAGGAACAGTTCGGCCGCCCCGGCGGCCTCGAACGCCATCAGACGCTCACCTCCAGCGAAGGGGTTGTTTCACTACGAGACTGTCGAACCGCGATTGGTGGTTTCATTACGTTACTTGGTTCGTATGCGAACCTATTTGTACGTTCCCGGACAATGGGGATACTAGATAACACCGATGTCATCTGAAGTATTCAGTGCCGCAGAGGAGGAAGAGAGCGGGCCGTGTGCCGTCATCGAATCGCTGGAACAGATCGGGTCGCGCTGGCGACTGGTTGTACTTCACGAACTCCAGAACGGCGAACAGCGGTTCAACGAGCTCAAACGCGCCACCGACGCCAGCTCTCGCACCCTTTCGCGGGTCCTCGACGATCTTCAGGAGATGGACTTTGTCGCCCGGCGGCTCGAAGAGGACGCGCCAGTCGCGACGTACTATCGGCTCACGTCCAAGGGTGAATCCCTCTGTCCGGTGTTCGACGAAATCGAGGACTGGGCTGAGGAGTGGCTGGCCGGGTGCAAGAACTGACTGGACAACGCAGACTTTTCTATCCCCCGGCCCCATCGCTTCATCAATGGGAGTACGGCCACCAGCCGATAACAGCGACGAGCCAGACGTCATCGAGTTCGGTATCGCAGCACTCGACGCCCGCCTGTCGGACGTGGACATCGAGTATCCCGCGACCGCGAGAGAGGTCCGGGACGCCGCCGGCCACATCACAGTCCCGTTCGACGCGTCGGGCCACTCGATGACCGTCGCCGAGGCGCTCGACGAGACGAACGCCACGGAGTTCGACAACGAGCAGGAACTACTCAACGATCTCCATCCGATATTCGAACGCAAACGGGAAGCCACCAGAAACAGTATTCTCTCCCAGCTCCGTGCGCTGGTCCCGTTCTAAATCACTCGTCGGGCTGGTTCGGGGATACCGCCGGCTTCGTCGCTGTGTCGCTGTCTCCGGTCCCCTCCGTGTCACCAACCTGCTGGTCGGCGAACACGTCGGCCGGCTGGTCGCGGCTCTCGTGTGTGAGTTGGACGGCAATGTCCTCCAGCCGGCGTGTCTGTTCACGGTTTACCGCCACGAGCATATCGGACAGGACGCCAAACATGAGGAGCTGAATCCCCAGCAGAATGGCGAACGAGCCGACAACTGCAATCACCTCGTGTGAGATACTGTTGACAACCCAGTCGTAGGCCACGTACGCGCCAAGCAGGAATCCGACCACAGTGCTCCCGAGGCCGACGCTCCCGAAGTAAAACAGCGGATTGTTCGTCTTTGCCATCTGGTACAGCGTCAGGATAATCGTCGCGCCGTCCCGGAACGGGCGGAGGTTCGTGTCAGACTCGTCGGGCCTGGGCTGGTAGGTGATTGGGACCACCGCCGTCGAGATGTTGTGTTTGACACACTCGACAGCCATCTCTGTCTCGATACCGAAGCCCGATGCCGTCAGCGAACTCCGCTGGAAGGATTGACGCGTAAAGGCTCGATAGCCAGAGAGGATATCAGTGAGGTCCCGCCCGTGAATCGTTTCGAAGGCACTGTTGATGATGCGGTTGCCGATCTGGTTCAGTTTCGTCATCGCGCCGGGTCGCATATCCGCGAACCGGTTTCCGATGACGTGGGCGGCCTGACCTGACAACAGCGGTTCGAGGAGCCTGTCCGCTTCATCGGGCCGATAGGTCGCGTCGCCGTCGGCCATCAGGACGTACGGCTGGTCGATGTGACGCGCCACCGCCTCCCTGACGGCCTGTCCCTTCCCCGAGCCGGACTGTTCGACGACCTGTGCGCCGGCCGATTCGGCGAGTTCCTGTGTCCCGTCGGTCGAGCCGCCGTCGATGACGAGAACGTTGGTAAAGCCCTGCTCGCGAAACCCGGACACGACCGACTCGATAGTCTCTGCCTCGTTGAATGTCGGCAACAGTATACAGACGTCGTCGCGGTCGGCCATCGACTCAACCTCATCCACGCGAAGACAAATAAATGCGGGTCTGGCCGCGTGCGGGGTTTCGGGTCAGATTCTCCCAGTCGGCGGTGAACGAGCGGTGACAGTCAGCAATAGCTGACACCAGCCGTGTCAGTCGTCGCGTTGCTCGCTCATGTGTTCCCAGACCTCCGTACAGCCACAGCCGTCTTCGATGTCTGCCAGGTGATCGTCGTCTTCGGTCTGGGATGTCGCAGTCATGTTACTCACTCTGCGAGTAACTACTTGCCGCCACCCACTAATAGATTCCGGCGCCGGGCGACGCGTTTTACATCCCCTGCCACACATGGGCGTGTATGAGCGACCCTGCGGACGTGTTCGACATGGTCGGGCTGACCGAATACGAGGCGACAGCGCTGGAACAGTTGCTCTCGCTCGGCCGAACGACGGCCCCGAATCTCGCAGAAGCGAGCAGCATCCCCAAGGCCCGCGTCTACGGCGTGCTGGAGTCGCTGTCCGACCGCGGCTTCATCAAGGTGATTCCCGGCCGTCCCAAAGAGTACCAGCCGAAATCTCCTAGCGAAATTCTGGACCGAGCCGTCAAAAACCGCAGGCAATCATACGAATCGTTCGCCGCAGACATCGACTCCTACCGCGATGCCTTCCTCGCTGAGTACGAACCGCGCTTCGAACGTGCCAGCGAGGACATCTCGCCGACGGCCGAACTGTTCCACGTCGTCGACGTGGGCGAACCGAGCGAACGCGAAACCAGACGGCTGTATAATGACGCCGAAGAGACGCTTCGCGTCATCACCAATAGCTTCGCCTACCTCGACAGCGTCGAGCGCGCACTGGCGGAGGCACTTGACCGCGGAGTCGAGGTCGGCGTTCTCTTCCTGCATCCCGACGAGCTACCAGCGGAGAAAGCCGCTGTCCAGGCTGACATCGTCGACCGGCTGCAAACGGAGTATCCCACAATCGACCTGCGGTTCAGCACGGAGCGACTCCCCTGGCGCGGGACACTCGTTGACCCGAGCATGGACTACGACACCGGTGAGGCGATTCTACTGGTCGAGGAACCGGACGTCCCGAACCACATGCGCCAGGCCGCAATCACCGACAACGGCTCGTTCGTCGCTGGGATGCAGCGCTACTTCGACCTGATCTGGGAGTACGAGAGTGTCGAGCAGTCGAACTGAGACTACTCAACAATATCGTCGTACAGTGTACCGTACTGCTGGGCGACGGTCTTGATCGTGTATTTCTCTTCAACTAAGCTGCGTCCTGCCCGTGCGAGCGCCTCGCGACGTGATTTATCCGACAGCAGCGTCTCCAGGCAATCAGTGAGGCCGTCGACGTTGTCGACCTCATGATACAGCGCCGCGCCGTCGTATAGCTCTCTGAACGTCTCGATATCCGATAGCACTGTCGCGGTCTCTGCGGCCAGCGCCTCGGCGACAGCCGAGCAAAACCCTTCCCAGCGGGACGGCATCGCGAAGGCGTCAACGGCCTTCGCCATAGCGTAGACGGCCCGGCGCTCGACCAGACCAGCAAAATGAATCCGCGATGTGATGCCAAGTGTTTCGGCAAGCAATTCAAGACGTGATCGTTCAGGTCCGCCGCCACAAATGACGAGCTCGACCGGTCGGTCGGCTCGCTTGTTCAGTTCAGCGATGGCTCGAATCAACGTATCTTGGGCCTTCTGTTCGTGAAGCATAGCCGCATTGCCGACGACAAAAGCGTTGTCTGCGGGGGCGATACCATCTGGTAGTGCAGGTGCGGTCTCGGCGATTCGGTCCAGATGGACGCCGTTCGGAATTCGTCGAACCCTTCGTTTGGGCAGTATCGCCCGCTCCCAGCGGGTGAACGACTGATAGACGCTCTCTGAGATGCAGACGACACGACTGGCAAGCGGATTGGTGACACCATTGGCTATCCGGCCCTTCCGAGTGAACCCATCGCGAGTATTTCCCTCACGGGAAACGGTCGGTACGCCAACTCGTCGCGCAATGGCCTTCGCAAATGCTGCAGAGTGATTGTGGTGGGCTTGGACGAGGTCGTACTCCGAGAGGATGTCCGCAGCACGGCAGTATGTCGCTAAATCGACACCAAGCGCTGTGTCCGGTGCGTCAAGGGACCGAACGTCCAGTAGTTCCTCGCCGGCGAACTGCCCCGAGTCGAACCATGTCAGAATGTCGACGGTGTGGTCGGTGTGCCGTGTCACTGCCGTCGCAATCTCCGCCGGGATGCTTCCTTCGCCGACCGCATTCACCACGAAGCAAATGTCCAACGAATCCACGGTGGTGGGCCTTCGATGAGACCAGTCAAAACGGTTGCGACCTCAAGCGTAGCCCAGGTCTTCGAGACTCTCCATTACCGAGTCCGAGACATCAATCTCGTCCGCATTCTCCCGACGAGTAAGGTCGTCGACCAGTTCTTCCATCCGATCGCGGGGGGATTCCAGCGTTGTCGTTCCGGATTCAACGAAACGCTCGTCGAAGTCCTCGTACCCGTAATAATTGTCGGCTGTGGCGATACCGTACAGCTCCCGGTCGTACGTTGCGAACTCGTCGGCTTTTTCTGCTGCCTCCAGTTTCTGCTCACGCCACATGTTCAGGCCGAGATACTCCGTCAGTTGCGGTTCGTGATCTACTGGCGACCGAAGGTCTCGCCCGCGACTCTCGTGCCTGTCATCGTTTACACCGACCATCTCCAGTATCGTCCGGTGAACGTCAATGAGACTGACGGTCTCCGCACGTGTCTTCCTGCCGCCCATCCCCCAGATAGACAGCGGGACATGGGTCAGCTCCGGATAAAGGCCCAGCCCGTGGCCCCAGATTCCGTTTTCACCGAGGTTCTCTCCGTGGTCGGCCAATGTGATCACGTAGTCAAACTCATCGCGGAGTTCCGCGAATATATCCTCGTACTTCTCGGAGAGATACCGCACTGAGTCGTCGTAGGCCTGTCGGATGGTTTCAGCGTCGGTCTGGTCAATCGGTTCCTCTTGGACAGACTCGGCGAAGCCGGGCATCTCATCGAACTCCACTGTTCGGTACTCTTCGGGTGGTCTGTATGGTCCATGTGCCTCCATCAGGTTCATGAAGAGGAAGGCGTCGTCTGCGAAGTCTGTCCCACGAACGTACGAGAGCGCCTCCTGTGCTCCAGAGTCGGACACCGTATGTGTCCGGTATTTAATTTCTAGCCCGTGTTTGAGGCTGGGGATCGTGTCGCACTCGCCCGAGAGACATGACCAAAACGCCTTGACATACCGCTGTGGGCCCTCGTCGCGATGTTCCCGGATGAACGCGTTCCACTCGAAGATATCGTCAGTCGCGTTGGCGTGCTTGGAGTTCCAGGAACCGCTGTATCTGTCGAATCCCTGATCCCAGCCGAACTGCCTAGAAATCTGAACATTTGCGCTGAACGCGTGTGTTTCAAGTCCCTCAATCTGGAGCCGGCGAGCAAGCGGGGGATTAGGCGGGGTGAACTGATGTGAATTGGCGTTTGTGCCCGTTTCGCTCGGGTAGAGGCCAGTGAACAGCGAGGCGTGTGAGGGGACAGTGTAGTGACTCGGCGCATAAGCGTTCTCGAAGTTCGTTCCCGGAAGCCACTGGAAGTGTCTGTCGAATGCGTCCTTCCGGAGCGTATCCAGTACAATCAGGGCGACGCTGGTCATATCTAACCGGAATCACGTTGTCGGTATAAATCTCACTA
>NZ_AOLQ01000004.1 GCF_000337775.1 Haloarcula vallismortis ATCC 29715 | reverse complement strand
TGGAATTGTTCACAACCGGGATCTTGAGAACGACGCTTACAGCGCCGTCAACCTGACCAGCTATCTCCAAATACTTCTTGCCGGTACTGTGGTCTTCGTCGACGTAGATCTCGTCCGTCTCGAAGCTGCCGACGTCCCAGCTGCCAAGGAACGGTTCCTCGATGTGGTCTTGTTCTACGTACTCTCGAAGGTTTTCTACGAAGTTTTCAGGGTAGTTGTCGCTGTTTTTGCCTGGAGGCCAGATGTTTCCGGCTCCGTCCTGCTTGTATGGACCAGTTCCGATAAATTGGTTCACCTAACCAACAATTGGTGAACCCTGATTTTTATAGGTACAGCTCAGAAATATAGTACACGTTCATTTTCGAAGATATCTGTCTTTCTTGAAAAAGTCAGCCATTCTCTCTTTTTCTCTCCTACCGTTTATCTTTACTGTAAAGTAGGTCTTTGTTCCTTTAGACATGAAACTCTCTTTCTCTTCTTTATCAATAATCTCATATATATCACCTGTTAACTTATCTTCTATCTTATCCCCAACCTGAATATTTGTCTTCCTCATTTCAACTCAACCCAGCCAGCTATGCCGTTCACGATGGGAAATCACATCATCATTCGGCTTCAGATACAGAGCATACAGCTTGCCATCCCTCTCAGTCTCATACTCTACAATCCGATAGCTCTCATACCGCGAGGCAGTTCCAGGACCAATCACATCATGCTCAGGAGCATCCATATCATTCACATAGTCCTTTGCAAGAGATTTCAAGAAACTCCTATCCTCAGCCGTCTGCTCGAAGACATACTTATCTCCATTAAATGTACGGGTCTGAGGAAGATCAAATCCACTCTGGTACTCAGCCATATATCAAACTTCTCACTGTTATTTTTAAAACTAACACAGCACCCGGTCAACGCCTCGACCCCAGCCACTGCAGCACGCTGAAAACAAAACGCAACACAGACTCCAACACCCGAAAAAAGAAGACAAAAAAGGAGGCGACCAACGCCGCCAGAAACCCCCAACAACACCTCTCAACACTAACCAAGAAACTCACCCAGCTCCTGCTGACCCTGAGACTCAATCCACTCCCGAGCAGCCTCCCAGATCCTATCCATACAACCAGGATCATCAGACTCCCCTTTCCGATACGACGGATTCTGGCAAAGCGTCCGGCCAATATTCACAAAATAATCAACTCTAAACTCCTCATCATCCTTCAACTTCCTACCACACGCCGAACACTCCGGATTATAATACGTCACCACCAGTCACCTCATTAGATCGTCTGGACTACACCAGGTTTCGGACGGTAAAGCTCGCCGTCGTGAATCAACTCGCTGATTTTCTTGTCCACTTTGCCCTGATCCACATCCAGGTTGTCGATGATATCCTGTTCCTCTACCAAGGTGTCTTCGTGCTCATCAATGTAGTCCTTGATACGGTGGCCGAGATTCAAAGTGTCCTTAGTGTCCTGAGTATTTTCGTAGTTTCGTAACACGTCGCGCGCACACACGCGTAGATTCTCGAAAAAGTAAGGACAGTCAGGACGGGGGTTGTCATCGAAGACGAAATCTCTGAACTCATCCGAAAACTGGATGAACTTGTAAACACGAGTCCGGTCGTCATCTTCCCCCATCTGCCTGGTACGTCCTTCCTGGACGTAGTACGGCGAGTCATTCTTCAGCTTCCGAGTTATCTTGGTTTTCGACGGTGCTTTGGAGCTGAAGTGCTCGCAGTACTTGTTGATGAGGAACACCAGGTCGTCTTTAGCGATGAAATCGTACTGGTAGTCACTGATATTGTTCTGGTGCGGGTCTTCCTCGAGTTCCCGGACGTCCTGCTGAGTCATTCCCTGTTCGAGGCAGATCTCGATGAACTGGTCGAGAGGATTACTGTAGCTTTTCCAGAGTGTCCTGGTGGCTTCGGCATCGGTCTTGTAGGTGAACCCTCCCTGTTCTTTCATCTTCTCCAACCGCGAAACTGCTTCGTTGAGAAGCCCCATGATTTCTGAGTCCTGCGTCAGTTCCTCCATCAGTTCTTTTTTGCTTTTCTGCTGCTTGTGGTTCTCCTTAACCGGGTTCTCCACGAACTTGTACGGGAAGTTGATGATCTCCCAGCGCCGGTAGAATCCGTCGGTGGAGTCGTTGCTTTCAGGTATTTCGTTGCAGGCGAATACCGGTGTGGCGAAGTTTTTGAACTCGAAGTGTTCTCCGCCTTTGATTTCAGCTCGTACTTCGTTGCCTCCGGTCAGTGATTTCAGTGTGGATCCGGTTTCGAGTTTTGTGTTCGGCAGGTCGTCGTTGAATACTGCCAGTTTCCGGTACAGGCTTTGTGTTGCGAAGCGCCCGGATTCGAGTTGCTGAAGCTGTTCTTCTTTGTAGTTGTTTTCAGACAGTACTTTTTTCCACAGCTTGAGTAGGACTGATTTCCCGTTTCGCCCGGATCCGTACAGTATGAGTGCGTGTGCGTATGGGTAGTCGGCTAACAGGCTGTATCCGATTGTTTCAAGGATTTTCTCCTTGTCTACCTCGTTTTCTACTACTTCTTCGAGGAACTGCTTGATACGTGGGCATTCTGCCTCTGGATCGTAAGTCCAAGGTATGATGTGGGTAAATCGGTCGTCGGGGCTGTGTTCTTCGAGTTCTCCGGTTTCAAGGTTGTAAGCGCCGTTGAGGAATGGGATTTTGTATTTGCATGGTTGGAAGTCTTTCTTGTGTTTAGAGATGTATGACCGGGTTTTGATGGTGTCGACGACGCGTGAGGCACGTGCTGGTTCAAATTCTTTGACGAGGCGGTCGTTACATTCTTCTCTGATGATTCGTTCAGCTTTGTCCTGCCAGTAGTTTTCGAGGTAGACGTAGAATTTCTCTGTTTCCTCGACGTAGACGAACTCGTATTGTTCTTCTATTTCGTTGGCGAGGTAGTTTGGACGGAATTTTCGCTGGCCTTGGACCTGTTCAAAATACCGTGCAGGTCCTGATGGTTTTTCTCGGCCTGTTTCCATTCAGTATTTCTCCTCGATTAGTTCGAGTACTTCTTTGTAGGTTTTGAGCGGCAGTTTCTTGGATTCTCCTTCTGGTGGATGGTTTTCTGGGTCTCCTATTTCGTGTTTCCTGGCGATGTGCCACATTGCTCTGACCGGGACCGGGTCGTCTTCTGGGATGTATCCGTTTTCTTTGGCGTGTTTCCAGGCTACCCAGATTGCTTCGTCGTTGCCTTTGACTTCGGATGGTCCGGCGCTGCTTCCGGTGTGAGGTGTTCCTGCTTCGAGGCAGGTGAAGAGTCCTGCTTCGACGCAGAGGAATTGCAGTGCGTTGAGTGAGACTGTGTGACGCCAGCAGTGTCCGACTCCTTGGCTGATGCTCCAGTTGGCTCCGGTTGTGGAGTTGTGGATTGGGTGAGGGTCTCTGTCGGTTAGTCCTCGTGATGTTAGATCTGTGATTTCGAGGTCGTAGAGTGCGGAGTGGTCTCCTCCGCTGCTGATCTGTTCTGGCGTGTAGTCTTCTCTGTCGTTTTCTTTGGTGTCCTGTGATTTCCGGTACTGCTTTTCGAATATGTCAGGTAGTTCTTCCAGTGTGACAGGAGCTATTTTCCGTGGTTTGTCTATGGTGTAGTATCCGCGGTCGGGGTCTTCGAGTATCTCTTCTTTCTGTTCTTCCGTGATTTCTCCTTCTTCGACTTTCTCCTCAAGTTCTTCTTCGGTGCATGGTACGTAGCTTCCTGGTGCGACGACGTACTGGTCTGAGCTACGGAGTTCTCCTTTTTCGGTGGGTATGTTTGCTGGAAGTGCTTCGTCTTCGGGGTCTGCCCAGTAGATGGCGTGGGTTCCTGATCTTGACCGGCTCCGGATTTTCAGCGTGGGTTTGAGTTCGTCTTCGATGCTGGGGTCGTCGATGTCGAGTAGGATCAGCCGGTCGTCGGGTTTTCCGGCGATCCCGACGTTTCCCCACTGGTTCTTCAGTCGTTTCTTGGCTTCTGCCGGGGTTAACCTGCTTTGAGGGGCTTTCCAGCTTATTGTGGTGTCAGGTGCTTTTCCTTCTGGTTTGCAGGGGATTAGCCAAGGTGAGTATCCTTCTGGCGCTGTTTCTGCGTCCATCAGGAGATCAATGAATTTCTCGAACTCGCCTATTTTCGGCTCATTCACTTGATCACCACCTTGTCCTGCTCGTTGAATGAGAGTACTATGTTGAATGTCTGTGTGGACTGCATTACGCCGATCCCGAGTTTCCAGAATATTCTTTTGGCCTCTGAGTTGACGGGGAGGATACTGTCGGTGTCTGGTCTGGAAGCTATTTCACCTGTTGACAGGCTTTGTGAGGTTGCTACGGCTGTTTGCAGGTATTTGAGGCCGTCTTCTTCCCGGTATTTTTTCTGTGAGTCTTGTTTGTATCGGACTGCTTGGCTGACTGCTTCTTTGAATGGTTGCTTGTTTTTGAGTTCGATGATCAACGGGTTTGCCAGGACGTGGTTGTAGGAGAGGTTTAGGCCGTCGTGGTGGATTGCTATGTCTCCGAATCCGTTCCCGGTGTCGAACTCGGTTTCTACTTCGGTTATGGCTGCTATTTCTTTCTTATCCCAGTCTTCTGTCTCGTCTGTTTCGGCTTTTGCTCCTGCGCGTTGCAAGCGTCTGTCTTTAAGCCATTTTGCGAGGTGTTTCTTGAGGTCTTCTTCCTTTTCGAACTCTCGGTTTCGTAGGATTCCGTTGTTTTCTTCAGGGTTTTCGCTGAGTCTGTTTGTTTTGATGGTGATTGATTCTGGTGTCAAGGAGAAGTCACCCTTCGTCTTCTTCTGTTTCGGCTTCGTCCTGTTTGGTTTGGTTCCAGAGTGATTCGTATTCTCCTCGTCCTTCTTCTTCCTCCAGGTCCTCTGAGAACTCTGATTGCCAGCTGAGTTCGTCTCCTTCTTCGATGTCGTCGTGTTCTGCTATTTCTGGCGGGATTGTTGTTACGAGTGATCCTCCTTGTTTTCTTGCTGTTGTTTTCAGTTTGACTTTGCCGTGATCTTGTGGAATTTGTATCACCTCTATGGAACTTATGTGTAACTTTTATTTAAATAGTAAAGGGTGTACCTCTTATTATAGTCGTAGAACCGGAGTAACAACACGCCCTATTTCAGCTGTTCTTCCTTCTCGTACAGCTCCAAACCGGCGTCATCACCGAGGTGTATCTCCACGCCGTTAGGACTGTAGTCAGACTCTTTGGTGTATCCGCCGGTGATCTTGATCTTGTCGTTTCGGTAGATGTGGTCGGCCAGTTCCGTGTCTTCGTCCCAGAGTGTGACCCGGGTTTTCCCGGTTTCGTCTTCTACGGTGAGGTTTCGGACTTTTCCTCCGTCGTAGTGGTTGGTGCTGTAGATCTTGGTGACTGTAGCAACCAGCTCGACGTCGTTCATATCCTCTACGAGGTTGTTGACTGTGAGTTCTGGTGGTCCTGGTTCTTCTCCGATGAGATCCTCGAGGTTCAGGTTGTGTTGTCGTGCTACGAGGATGAGTGCGGATTTCTTGGAGATCAGGGGGTGGTATTCTTCGTGTTTGTTGTTGACTTGGTCTCTGATTTCCTCAGCTGTCAGTTGGGTTTGGTTGCGGAGTTTTTGGGCGAGTTGTTCCAGCGTGTAGTCTTCTATAGTGTTCTGGGAGGTGCTGGACTCGGTTTCTGGTTGTGGTTGTTGGCTTCTGGTGGTGCTGGTTTTTAGTCCGATGGTTGGAGCACCTCCTTGAGCTGGTACCAGGCTTCTGCTGCGTCTTGTTCGTCCATTTGAGGCTGGACTGACGTGTTCTCCTCTTCTATCTTGTCGATCAGGTCTGTGAGTGTGTCTGGTGTCCAGGCGGGTAGGAGACGGTCTTTGTCTTCGGTGTAGTAGCTGCATTCGGTGCAGCTGTAGACCTGCATATTGCCTGGGATGTATTCGATTGAGTTGTTGCGGCATTTGGGGCAGAGATGTGCGTCTGGTTCTGGTCTTGTTATTTCGATTGTCGGTTCACCTCTTCAGGTAGCTGTGGAGTCTTTTTCCAGTTTCTACAAGCGCATTCAGTATCAGCCAACCTTGAAATGCGATGACTAATAGTGGAAGCAGCAGTGGTAGTTTCAGGGCGTGTTTTGCGTTTCTGAAGTTGTAGAGGATGTTTTCTTTTATTTCTCTGGTGTTTTTGGCAGCGTAGTGAGGTGGTCCTTCACCGGACTCTTCCCGCATTTTTTGGATGATTTCGTCGATGCTTTCTTCTTCACTCACCTTCAGGATCCACCTCTTCTGGAATGTCTGTTCCGAGTTTTTTCTCGAAGCCTGCTGCTTTTTTTACTGACATCAGAGCTGCCTGAAACCCCATAATCCAGGCCTGAGAAGGTTTGTCGGCTTGGATTTTCCCTGGCTGGATGATTTTGTTCTCCCAGACTTGGTCGATGAGTTTGTCTAGGTCTGCTTTTCGGATGAGTTCGTGGATGTCTGTGCCTTCTACGAAGGTTTTGCCTTGGATCCGGGTTGTGAGTTTGACTCCTCTGTGGGGGTAGTTGATTTCGTATCCGGCGAGGGGTAGCTGGTCGATCTCGTCGCTCATTCCTGGTGTTCACCTCTCTGGATTTTTGTGATAGCCAGTATTCCGAGGTCTCTCAAATCCTTCCAGTGAACGAGTAAGAAGGCTATCACTCCGAGAATTACTGCAATTTCAGGTAGTATTTCTTTCACTTTTCTCACCTCGTGGTGTCTGCACTGGTACTTTCAGCTGTACTCGGTGTAGGAGTTCCCGGTAGAATACTGAGCGGTGCCGAGGCGGCATTCTTTGGATTGCTTTGTCGATCTGGGCTGCTGCGGCCCTGCTGATGCCGCTTTGTTCTGCTGCTTGTGTCCTGTTCGGGTTTTCGAGTTTGGCTTTGAGGTAGTCGCTGATGCGTTCTTTCCTCGTGGACCGGTAGCGTTCCTGGTATGGGAAGTCGTGTTGGTCGAGGATTTCTTCGATGCTGGGTAGTTGTTCTGCTGTTGTCATTCTTCATCACGTTCTAAGTAGTGCTGTGTTGTTTCTTCGAGGGTTGTAGGGAAGATCATGAGATCCGGGTTTTCTTCGAGTGCGGTGTCTATCCGTTCTTCGTGGCTTTCGAGATAGTCCGGAACTTCTGTGAGTGCGTAGAAGATTTCTGGGTCTTCGAGGTCGCTTTCTTGGGTGTAGGCTTTTGCGATGTAGTAGCCGTCGACTTCTCTTCCGTCTACTATTACTGGTGATTCTCACCTCCGTCTTCCTCTTCGACTTCTTTGACTCGTTCACTGCTGAATTTGATTTTGACAGCTTTCTCACCGTCTACAGGTTCCATATCGTAGTAGGCGTCCTCCACGGAGCTGATGCCGAGTTCATCTAGGAGCGAAGCAGAGATATTCAAGATTCCAGCCCAGCGGTCACCGCTGTACGCTGCTTTGTTCTTAGAGAGACGGGAACGGGTGGTGTATCCGTTTCTCCTTAGTCGACTACTGACGGTCTGAATATTAGTGTAGCCGAACTTTTCTCTGATTTCCCCGAGCGTTTTACCTTCTCTCAGTTCTTCCAAGATTTCCTCGATAGAGGCTTTCTCTTGGGTGCCCTCGGAGTGCTGTTTCAGCCCTGCCTCTTCCTTTGCCTCGTTCCACGAACCAAAACGATTGGAGGCAGTTTTAGATGAGTACTGGCCGTGTTCTTCGTACTGTTTTATAGAAGGTGACTCACCGATTTGATCTGCTACCGTCCGAAGATCTCGTAAAAGATCATCGTCCTCGATCTCTCTGTTCTGAACATCTCTGCTGGTTTCGAGTCCTGCCTGCTCTTTGGCCTTGTTCCAGGAACCGAACCTGTTCTGGAATGTATTAGGAGAGTAGCTGCCTTCTTCACGGTACTGTACTGCAGTAGGTGACTCTCCGAGTTCGTCGGTCACCCGTCGCAGGTCCTTCAAGAGTTCTTCGTCGCTGATCTTCTGACTCACTACGGGTTCTCACCTCCGTTCATCAGTTCCTGTACCCGTTCCTCGAAGTCGAATCCGAGTTTTTTGGAGGCGTAGCGCGTGCAGCTGCGGCAAAACCTGTAGTTGTTATCTCGTAGGGTTTCCAGGTCGTTGACCAGCATCTCGTCTTCTTGGCCGCAAAAGGTCCTGACATACCGTATGTAGCTGCCCTCCTTTTTCTCGTAGAGGATCTTCGGGACGTGGATCTTGTACCCGATCTGCGGGTAGCGAATGTCGAGGAGGTCTGTGTCTTTGTCCAGCTCGAACTTCTTGCTGTAGCCTTCAGGTGCTTTTTGAACCTGCTGCATCTACTGCTCACCTCCTTGGATAGATTCCAGTTTTCGTTCAAACTGGATTCCGAGAGGCATCAGGTCATCAAGCTCTTCTCTGATTCTCTCAGCCTCTCCTTCTTCGTGTTGGTATTGTAGAACTGCTTGAGTCAATTCTCCCAGTTCCTCCTGCATACAGAGAAGCAGAGTCTCCAGGTCCTGATCTCCCCACTCTTCGATATTCTGATCCGCCTTCTCAAACCAATCAGTCACCGCTCGTCACCTCCGGTGACTTCTTCAGCTGGGAACTGGTTCTGAAGGTTCTTGTCCCAGGTCTTCAGAAAGTCGTCCATCTCCAACCCGTCTTCCTCGTCCCTCCGGTAGAGTCCCGGGTCTTGACGGTATTCTATCGGCATCCAGTTGTCGGGGTCGGATACGTCGAACCGGACTTCTGGATCACTCATCCTGTCCATCCTCTGCGTGTAGTGCTGTTCAACGGAGAGGACGTTGTCGTAGACTTTCTCGATGCTGAGGTCGTTGAAGGCTTCTCCGCCGTCGTAGCTGTAGGATTCGTTGACCTCCATTTCCTCGATGGACGTGCCTTCCTCCTCCAGAATCTGCTGTACTGCTTCAAGCTTCACTCCTCATCACCTTCCAGCTCTCTAAGCTCTTCCAGTGAAACATCAAGTTCACTTAAAGTGATAGCTTGGCTTTTCAAATTCCCTGATGAAAATAATCCCCCTCTAACAGCGATATTATAAACCGCTAAGTCCAGTTGAGGATAGATATTCAACTGAGCAATTCCTTTCCTATGGTCATCTAGGACTATTTCTATTTCCTCTAATTCAGTCACTGCTGATTTTTCACCTCTGGATTCCAGGGTAGTTGTTCTCCGCTTTCATCGAGCGTTCACGGAGACGGGTTTTGACGCGGTTGTCGAGTGAGTCCTGTTCTGAAGGAGCTGGACTGTCGCCCAGATATGTTACAGATAACTTATCTCTCATCGCTGACCACCTTCCTCGACCTTCTCTATTTTTCCTTCTTCAAGGTCTTCTATAACTTCCTCTACAGGACAGTTAGCTACGTAGCCGTCAATGTAGCTGTAGTTTATGTGCCCCATCTCTTCTTTGAATCGTGCTACAAATCTGTAGCCTTGTGATGTTTTGAACGTGTCTCCGTCTTCCATTCCTAATTCTCGTACCTTCTCGAATTTTTGGCGAGTGCGGTTCGCCACTCCAGTTTCGGATGTGCTTGTTGCACTCATTGTTTATCTCCTATTGAACATATCAGTAACTTAACTTTATATAACCTTCCCTATTGATGATTAAGAATAGAAAAATCAGGGGAGGGTTGTCTGAAGGTTCACTCAGTCCGCTCCGCGTTCCCCCGGTTCACAAGGATCTCCGCGTTGTCCTCCGGCACCTCTGCCGTATCACCTTCATCGAAAGGGCCGTAGACCTCTAAGTCGGTCCCCATGAACTCCGGGCACTCCGTCAGGAACTCCACACGCTCATAACCGTGTCCTGTGTCGGCTTCCCCTTCTTGTTCCTCTTTCTCGGCTTCAATCTCCGCTATATGAGTTTCAGCTGCTTCTTTGGAGTCGAAAGTTTCCCCGCACCGGCAACGGAAGATTTCATCCGATGCAGGAGATGTAACCGTGGATTCTACCTGTTGTAGATCGCCTTTCTGGAAAACCCATTCACGTTCGACGTTCATCTCCTGCTCGGAGACGATTCCATGTAGTTCGTCGTCTACGATGATTCCCACTGCTGGTTTTTCACCTCGGCGTCAATGTCTGGAGAAGGGTTTTGACGTTGGTTTTGAAGGTGTAGAGCAGTTCGTGGTGGTCGGATGCTGCGATTTTCTCAGCTTCTTCTTCGGTGATCCGGCCTTCCTGCAGGTCGTACAGGATTGCTTCGGCCATTTCTCTATCGTGAAGCCTGCAGATTTCTCGTTCGTCGTGCAGCGTGACGATTCGGTAGTCTCCATTCATGTCGTGGACTCTCTGCTGTTTATCTGGGATTCCTTCCTTCAGGGAGCCGTTCACCCATTGGATGGAGAAATTTGTCCAGCAGGGTTCTGAGGCGAGGATTTTGTAGGAGGTAATCGCTTACCACCCCCTAACAAGCTACGAATCCTTCAAGAGAAGAGGCTTCGACAACTACAAAATCGTTGCCGAAAGCAACTGCCTCCTCTCCTTCTCCGGTTCTGTGAAGATTTGAGTCGTATGGGACTCCTTCAACGGTTTTCAATCCGACCGTGTCTTCCTCTCCTGTATCCACGGTTTCGAGCTGTGTTCCGCTCGTCGCCATATACTTCTTTATGGCCTGTTTCTGGGTCTCTGCCTCCACTATATCGCAGTAGTTCAGGCCGTCATCTGCCGTGGTGCGAAATACCGCGAAGTTTGAAGTCACTGGTTATCAGCCTCTGTATTCAGTGATTCGCGGATTTTCTCTTTAGCTTCCTCTTTGTGTTCTTCACACGCGGTGACGTTGTAGTGTTCTGCTTTCAGGCGGTAGTCTGCTGGTTGGTGGCAGGTGCTTTTCATACAGTTGTGCCCTGAACCGATTGTGAGAACCTGTTCTTCGATTTCCATCAGTTAACGGCCTCGTGGGTTGCTTCTGGCAAATCCCAGTCTTCTTTGAAGGCTTTGAGATTTCTGCCGTTCGCTGGGTCGTAATTCGATTTTTTCTGCCTGACGTAGGCTTCAGGGGTGTAGAGCTTGAATGTCGTTGCTCTTCTGACTTCGAGGCCGCCGCTGAGGATTTCTTCTGTGTCGAGACGGTAGGTGCTTCGGTCGGTTTCGACTTTGATTGTTTTTCCGGTGCTTGAGGTTTTGCCTTCTATGATTTTGGGTGTGTGGAATACACCGCTGATGCCTTTGATTAGGCGGATTTTTTCGTTTTCAGGTAGTTCCATAGGTGGTTTTGTCACCTAAAGTTACAGTATTGTTTAATTTTTATAAATATAACCTCCCATATGTAACTTAAGGTGAAAACATTGCAACGAGAGAACAACCACGGTTTTGAACCCGAACTCGGGAAAAACCAGTACGTAGACCAGCACGGACACGTGCGTGACGACGACCTACCTGAAAATCTTGAAAACATCGACCGGGAAAACCCGTTCAACCTGTAAAAAGCCGTGATGTCGCAGTGAGTGCGGAAAAACAACTGCTCAAGGCCACAATCGGGGAACCCGACATAGAAAAAGCAGAGTACGAAATCCGAGAACCCACAGAAGAAGAACTCAACGAAGTAATCCAACACAAGATAGAAGAAGACGGTCTAAGCCACGAAGAAGCGAAGAAACACGTCGAATCCTTCTATTACGCCGTCTTCCCCGACTACATCACCGGATGCCCCGGATACGCCGGAAAAGTACTTGTAGAAATAGGGACAACCGGGCCGGGTTTCCTCTACATCTATACGTGGGACAGAGGAGAAATCCAGCGTAGAAATCAAGCACCAGAGATGAGACAGTGATCTATTATGGATGACGCTGAGAAGACCCTTGACCTTCTGAACAGTATCGACAAACCCCGTGAGTTCCACCAGAAGATGGAGGAATACGGTGAAACAATCGAAGAAGGTGATACGTGAATGTATAGTTTGGAGTGCGACGAACCCCACTACGTCCGGGCCACCTACAACGAAGAAATGGAACAGGTGGAGAGAAGTATCTCTACTGCTGACGGATTAGAACCGTGCGAGAAGTATTACTGGATAAAAAGCGACGACCGAGAAGACGTTCTGGCCGTGGACAACTTTATGGAAGCTGAGAAAATCCTAATCGGCCTCAAAGAAGGTGAATACGAAGACTTTGAACAGGCCGTAGAAGAACACTCAGCAGTAGCTGAGATTCAGGAAAACAGACCTCCATTCTAACCCAATTCATCCTCGATCTCACCGCCGAACTTCTCACTTTTCCTCTTCTCTTCTTCAGTTACGACGTACTTCTGATCCGTGGCCTGACCCGGAAAACCACGCACCGTGTTCTGACGTGGATCACGCCGCCGTCCCGTGATTCGTGTAGAGGTGAACCACTTCTCTGGAACACCTGTGAACCACCCCCTGATTCACGCCGAGTAGAACACCCCTGCATCAAGGATTTCAGAACTCTCCCCACTTCTTCAAATCACCTATACTCAATTCACTGCTGCCGATATTCTCATCCTTCAACGCCTGATCCACGATCTCCTCACCCAGCTCACCAGGCATCTCCATCAGCGTCGTCTTGATAGCATAATACTTCACAACCTGATCCACGCCTTCAACAGCCATCAACACCCACTCCCCCAGCGACGACAAATGATATTCTCTATTATCCTTCACAACAAGATCGGCTTCAATCATCTCATTCACATAATTATGAACAGAAGTCCCTGACACATCCACCTCTTCCTTAATCTCTGTCAAAGACTTCCCCCGGCGAATCCCAGTCAAAACCTTCAGCTTCGCAGGCTTATCCAGCACCGAGAAAATATTCGACAGACGCTCCAACTCCTCCAATTCAGGGTCGTCACTCGGCTCCTCACGGTCAAAGAACTGTACGATAAACTCACTCTCCCTCTCCATATCCTCAGTGACCTCAGGCATCTCTTTTTCTTCCCCGGAGGTACGAGACACCGGAGTTTAATGATTCCCCTGATTCAAAGAATCCTTGAATCCTTTATTACTGGAAAAGTTTTAAGCAGCGGCACCAGCACACATCCTAACGAAGAAAAGAATGGTCAACTACAAACAGAAGCTGAGACCCGGGAAATTCCGGTACATCGCTGACGAGATCGACTCACGGTTCCACACATCCACACCGGACGAGTACAGGAACGCAGCTGTACTCCACAAAATAGCCTCCGAGGAACTGGACTACCACCGCTCAGGGTCAACTGTGGAAAAACCTGAGAAAATGGTGGTCAACAGATCCGGTGACTGCCAGGATCAGACCGTGTTGCTCGGTTCGATGCTGTTAGCCGCCGGACTCGACATCTACATGGTCATCCTCGGCAAGAAAGGAGAAGATCAATGCCACATCCTCCCACTAGTACACCTCCCGGAAACACCGTTGGAAAAAGACACTGACGAAGTCAGGAACACGTACGAAGAACTGTTCGACTCCAGGCCAAGCAAAATCCTCTGGCTGGAAGTCGACAACAAGAAATATTACTTCGCTGACTCGGAGTTCAGCGACCACATCGGAGACGCAGATTTGCTGATGAGGAACTACATTGAAGAAACGAGCAGCGGATGGGAGTTTTACGACAAGGTAGCAGAATTTTTCGTCGATTCCAGCGGCTCCACCATCAGAACCAGTGGAGGAAATAGTTCCCCTGTCAGACCGCGGAATCACTCCGGCGGCAGAGTCGGATTCTTCGACCAGATAGACGCAGCAATCGAACAATTCTGCGAGAACTAACAACGCAAATCCATGACCCGAGAAGAAGTCACAAAACTGCTGGATGAACTGGAGCAGCAAAGCTCCCAGCAGGAAACCACGTTCAGCAACACAACTCAACAAACAAGTACAACCACTGATTGGAGTCAATCCAACTCCTCAAGTTCCAAAACCTCCACGAGGACATCCACCAGCTCCACGATGCAGAAAATCCGGGATGTAGAGGACAAACTGGTGGCTTCAGGTCATGTCGATGAGGAAACAGTCGAGAAAGAGCGTCAAAAACACGATGAAACGATGAGGCGCATCCAGGACTTGAGAGAAAGGATCTGAGAAAACAGGATAATGACTGGACCTCACCCACGTGAACTGGATGACGGCTGGATACCTGACGCCATAGACGCCGTTAAAGAAATCTTCAGTAAAGGTGTCACCCTGGTACGAAACGTACGGCACAAGTACCTGTTAATCAGGGACGGCAGTGCTTCAGTAGTCGACTACGAGGACTTGCCGGACGACAAGAAAGACGAGTACCGGTTCAAAGACAAGGAGGAAAAGCTGAGTCGCAGCGGGAGTGAAGCCTTGGAGAACTCCCGGTACGACACGTACAGCGGTCAAAGCCCGTCGAAGATCGCTGACCGGGCCTCGGACAACCCGTACATCCTCGGGGACATCCTAGATGATCCCGGCTTGGTGGACGCAAGCGGAGAAACAGAGGCAGTGGTCAAGGTAGCTGACCAGAATCCGGGGTGGGCGAAGATCAGTGACGCAGTCGAAGCTCACGGGTTAGACGTCGACGCCGACGGCAACGTATCCAGCACAGGAAGCGAAGCCGGTGGTGACGGCGGTGAAGCCTCTGGTGGTTCGACGAGTGCTGCTGAAGCTGCTTCCGACGCCGCAAGTTTCGACGGCAGTGTCTCCACGGCAGATGCAGGAGACTTGGGGCCTACCGGACCCAGTGGCTACAGCACCGGCGGAAACGGAGGCGGCGACGGCGGTAGTGGTGGAAGCGGTGGTTCTGGATCTGGCGGCGGTGATGGTGGTCTTGGCGGCGACGTCGGAGGTGGAGACCTGTGAGGGACACCATCCAAGAACTGGCTGAAGAGTTCGACCTGGACTTAGAAGGACAGCCTGACGGGTTCACCGACTCGGAAGGCGTCGACGGCATCGAAATGGAGGCACGGGAAGCCGCCGTCATCCAACCCTTCCAACCCGACGAAGGAGTCCTAAAAAACGAGACACACAACTTCGTCCTCGACGACGGCGACCAGCTCTCCATCACGGTGAAGCACCGACCTGAGTGCCCGAGTTGCGGCCACGTCCTCGCTGAAGAAGACGAACCGAACACCCTCGCCGGAGAATGTACGATCTGCAACCAACTGACGTGCCACCGGAACCAGTCCAAATGCGAGGGCTGTAACAAGGTTTTCTGCCCGGAACACGCCTCCGGCCACGGGCTGAAGGACAACTCGTACTGCGAAGACTGCCTCGAAGACGTCGAAGAAGACCTCAGTTTTGAACGCGGAATGGAGGAACGGCAGCAGGAGCACAGTGAAGAAATGGAGAAGCTGGACAAGCGTTTGAAGGAGGAGAAGCAGCGGAAGGAACTGGAGTTGAAGGAGGTCCGGCAGCAGAGGGAGCAGATCAGGAAGGACTGGAACACGGTCATCCAGCTACTGGACAGAGCCGATCAAGACCAGAGCAGTGCTGGAAATGACAGCGACGGAGCCAGCTTCAGAGACGGCGGCGGCTTAACGGACGGTACAGGTTTCGAGGGCAGCGGCGCGTTCACCGAAGGCAAAGAGTACAGCAACAGGAACAACAGCGGTGATGAGCGGCCTGACTGGTTGAAAGACCAGTTCGATAACTAAGAGACAATGGGACTTGACGAACCAGACCTCGACCTCAGCGACCTGGTGAACAGCAACGACGACAACAACAGCGACAGCGGTACCGACGTCGATCTCTCCAACATGACGAAGAAGGAGGCAGCTGAAGAAGTCATCAAACGCGGCCAGATAACCCTGGGAAACAACGAGGCACTGATCAAATGCCCGTGCGACGACCCGGACGAACCACTGGACACGGTCTACATGTGCGCCTTGTCGATGCGTCCGGACCCAGAGGACGGGAAGCAGAAACCGGTGTGCAGCGGCCCGATAGAAGGCTGGAACCTGATGGGGGGAGATTTCCATACCTGGAGAGGTGGAAAAGGAGTCCTCCCGGACTGCCCGTACAGCCCTGACCGGTTCTAAAAAACAAGGATCATGGATCTTGTTCACATCGGCAGCACCAATCTCGAACCCTGCACCGACTTCTTCTGGGACAGCGACGGACAATCCACAGTAGAAATCACAGAGCTGGACACTGAATTGTACCTCGTCCGGGCCTCCAAATCCTACCGACTGGTGAAACAGGATTCTCAAGGCCAGGAGATGTGGGACCGGAACCTGACCGGTATGAACGACTACCTGGCCGAGACCTTCTCCAGCTTCTCCCTGACCGTCGACTACTGCGACACCGTCTCCCAGGAGATCCTCGACGAAAAAGAAGAGGCCGGAGAACTTGTCCAGGAGGCGAATCAGCTCCGGGAACGGGTGAAACAGCTGCGGGAGAAACGTGAAACCTTGGCTGTCTCCGTAGAACACGGCGTTGACAGCCTCCAGGAGCAGATGGAGAACCGGTACGAAGGCGTGAATCAGGAGGTGCAGCAGGTGCAGAAACGGCTCGACCAGATCCTCGAAGTAATCAGGGAGAAGAAGCAGGCCGTCGATCAGTGGCAAGCAAACGGTGTCTCCCTGGCGTACCTGTTCACTTTCTCCACAGACCCAGAAGTAGTGACCGGTGACAGAGTCGGAGAAGCTATTCAGCGGCACGTCGATGAAGCGTTTGACCTGCACCGCAGGAAGGTGAAGCAGGTGTTGCAGGGACCGAAGTTCAAGCTGCACGTCGAAGAACTCGAGGAACCCCGGGTCTTCAACCGGTTAGAGCATACCGGGTTACTGAATCCGGAAGGTTTCAACCAGTTACTGGAACAGGCCGGAGAGGACATGGCCGACTCCTTGAAGCAGGTCCGCAGGGCGTCGGCAGAACAGTACATGGCGACCGCTCTCAACGACGTAGAGGTCAACGAATCCACTGTGGAAAGGTCGAAGGCCACGCCGTCACGGGCAGTGAACTCAGTCCTCCAGGACTTGAAGGCAGAGAAAGTGGCTCAAGCCGACGAAGTACCGAACGACGGCCCTATGCTGGGTACTGTACTCGGCACGAACCAGGTTGTCGGGTTTGACCCGGCAGAGCTTCCGCACTACTACATCACGGGAGAGACTGGGAGTGGTAAGTCTTATCTCAAGAAGGTTTTCCTGGAGAATGTCGCGTCACTGGGCTACGACGTGGTCTCGATCTCTCCTTCCGACCGGGAGGAAGTCGGTTTGTCACTGCCGAATCCTGACCACGAAGATGGTACAGGCTTGGCTGTGGATCAGTACTGGATAGGGGATGACCGGTTGCTGGACAGGCCTGACGACGTCCACGACTTGTTCTCCGGCGTGAACGCGGTCACATTGAAAGGGTTAGACAGCGGTGAGAAGCAGAGTTTCGTCGATGAAGTTTTCTCGGCCTTGGCGGAGGTCGACCGGCGTGACACACCGCTGTTCGTCTTCCTGGAGGAGGCGCACAACTTCACGAAGGGTGAGGCAGCGGATGCAATCCAAGAGTTAGTGAGGGAAGCCCGGAAGTTCGGGGTTCACGTCGTGATCGTCTCTCAAAGCCCGATGGATTTCTCCCGGAACCACAAGCACGTCCGTGAAAACACAGTCTCGGTCTTCATGCACGGTGAGTACTTCGACTACGCTGAGAAGTTCCTTGATGACAAAGAGAAGATCAATGAACTGGAGACAGGTCATGCGATCATTCACGCACGGGACTTCCCGAAGCTGCTAGTGGATGTCCGGGAGGCACTTACAAAGCCGACCGCCCCCACCGAAGACGAGCTGAAGAGTATCGGGCAACGGTTTGATAGCGACCTTCCTGAAGTCGGTGGGTCTGGTGGCGATACCGTAGCCCAGTCAAAGAGTTCTGCCGAAGAGTCCGATGAACCGAAGCTGACCGAGGACGAGGAAACGCTGCTGCAGTATATCAGAGAGTACATTGAGCGGAATGATGAGAGGCCGTCGAAGTCGAAGTGTTACAGGCCGGATGATGCGCCGTTCGGATCGAGTAAGACCACGCGGCTTTTGGATCAGCTTCTGGAGAAAGAGGTGTTGAAAGAAGAAATGGTGGAGAGGCACGGGAATGAGAGCCAGGTCTACTCGCCACGCTGACATTCTATTTCTTAAGGTAGTCGGATAGGTCAACGCCTTCAGAACCACTTGAAGAACCTTTCTCCAACGGATCTCTATCCCTCAAACTGTAATCAAGGCTCTCCCACTGCTCCTCCTGAGACCTCCGTAAATCCTCGTCAGAAACGTTCTTATCCAAGTCGAAATCCCTGGTATCCACCGGTACCGGCCTGCATCCTGCGTGCTTCACGATAGCCTGTCCGACATCAAGGTTGAACGCGTAACTTCTCTGCAGCTCGTCCAAGCCCATTGAATCCGCCATCGACGATAACTGGTTGTAGTCGCTCGGCCGCAGCAACACCTTTGTCTCCGTGTTCGCCTTTATCGACTCCGTCAATTTCGTTGACTCCTGATCCGACACCATCAAAGACAAGCCGAACTCTCGAGCCTTCGCGGTCAGGTCGTCCATCTCCGGAATCCCAGCTGCATCTGACTGTTCTTTCTTGTAGCTGAACGCTTTCTTCGCCTCGTCCCACACCAGGACCAAGTGCAGTCCTTTACCTCGGAAACCGTTTTGGGACAGGTAGTGGTACAGGTATGCGAAGATTGATTCTTGGATGAAGTTCTGGATATCCCGGTCCAAGCCTTCGAACTCGAAGACCATATTTCGCTGAATCAGGTTTTCGTAGGGGTAGTGCCTGCTGCAGTTGAAGACTGGTCTCGTTACCTCGGTCATCGGTTCTAACCGGCTGAGCACCGTGTCCCGGTAGTTCGAGGTCTTCCTGACGTAGTTGACCTTGTCGGATTGAATCAGTTCTTCCAAGTCCAGCAGGGTCGGGTACGGCGAGCTGTGTTCATCGAACAGGTTGTATTGTTTGTAGAGTTCGATGATATGTGTGAGGACGTAGTTCCGGCTTCCGGAGAGAAGGTCGGTGCTGTGGCTGAGGATTTCTGAGATGCTCATTGCCCACTGTGCTGGTCCGACTCCTTGCGGTGGCTGCAGCGGGTTGAACCGGACTCTGTGCCAAGGCAGGACGAGCAGGTTGTCTTGTTGCTGTGTGAGGTGGCGGTAGTCTTGTTTCCGGTCGAATATCCAGTAAGGGGTGGTGAGCTGGTTGAGGATGTTGAGGTGGAGAGTGGTTTTCCCGGTTCCGGTGGCTCCGTTGGTTAGGATGTGCCGTGTCAGGCTTTCTTCGGGGATTGCGTAGGTCTGACAGTGGTTTCTGGTTTTTCCGAGTATGATTGGTTTGTCGAGGAGTGAGGTGTCGGGAGTGGTTTCGGTGAACGGTTTTTTGAGCTGTTTTGCTGCGTGGAGTTCGATGAGCTTCCGGATTGTTTTCTGTTTCTGGTCGTTGTCTGTGGCTATACCTGCTTCTAGGAGTTTCTGTATCTGAGGGTGGTGCTGGAGGTTGTTTTCTTTGATGAGTCGGAGGAGTTTCTGGGTGTTTGCCACGGAACCGGTTGTGGATCAGTTATTTAAAACAGCTTTTCACACTTCTATGATAGGCTGAGGTGCCGTTTTTTGGAAGATAATGTTACGCTCTCGGATTTGAAGCAGCAGCTTGGCAATAAAGGCCGAAAATTCCCGAGAAAAGATAGTAGAGGTGAACAATAACTGAATCCGGATTACCCTGTTCCAGGGCATGAGAGCCGTTTTGAGTGGTTCAAGGAGTACGGCGATAGACCGCAGATAAAGCCGACTGAAAGGCCTGAAGATGACCTGGAGAAAGTAGAAGAACTGGTTGAGAAGCAGGAAGACGGCGAGTTCGAGGACAAAAATGAGTCGTTCATTATCTGCTTTGTACAGCTGGCTTCCGGTCCTCAGCCAGTAGTGAAGGGAGAAGATGTGTCCTGGGTGAAGGAGTTACTGGAGAAGCAGGTTGAAATCCACGAAAAACTCGAGAACCGTAGTGATGATTAAATGGATGATGAAGAGTTAGATTTGCAAGTCTTCTACGCCACAATCGCCTTGTTTTCCTGGGTTATCCTGCCAGCCGTTATATCTTGGAGAATACTGGTGGACCTCGGGAGAGCTACGTTCAAGCTGGCTGCGGTGTTTATGCCTGAAGTTGAGGGTGAAGAGGGGTAGTGCCAGAATGTCCGAACTGCGGCCACGATCTCGAGTACGTCGGAAAAGCCGAAGACGCGACAGAGAACGGGCACCACGCCAAGCTCTTTCGATGCAACAACAAGCACTGCCACAGGAAAACAGTCTACGGATCGGTATCAGCACGGTGAATAACACTGTATGAATGAAGAGAAGATACGAGAGCTGGTTGCTCAACTGGAGCAAGTTACTGGTTCAGGTAGCGACTGTGTTGTCTTGGTTTCCAGTCAGGACGAAGTCAAGGTGTTTTCGTCGCTTTCACAGCCAGCTGTCGACGGCATCCTCCACAGCCACTTGGGAGATTAGAAATCTGAGAGTCCGACCTGCTCTGAATCATCCTCTTCTCCATTTTCCTCTTCTTCCTCTAGTTCTTCTTGCTTGTGCTCGGGCAGATGCAGTGCTCCGGATTCCGGGCTGTTCTCGTTCCGGTAAACACCGGCGTCTCCAAGGTTTTTGAAGAGTTCGTGGCAGTCCAAGTCGTACTTGTTCTCCAGATTTTCCACGTCGCTGGTTGTCGCCCACGAAACCGTTCTCAGGTTCCTGTAGCCTTCACCGTCGTCGGTTATCAGCAGCCGGGCAAGCTCGGTGTCGACACCGTCTACAGTAGAAAGCTGTTTGATGAAGTGGTCTTGTGCGAGTTCGTCGACGTGGAATGTGTCGTAGACTTCTTCGCTGCCTCTGTCAAGGATACTGATTTCGTCGATTATCTTGGTGCCGGTGATTTCGTTGCTGCCTCTCAGCCCGGGTGTTAACTGGTATTTCTCCAGTGAGTTTTCCGGTGCCAGTTCCAGGTACTGCGGCCGGTAATCCACAAAGACATCACTGGTATCGTCTACAGCTTGATCGAGTATATCTGCAGCAGTGTTGAACGGTGCTCGAAACGGTATGACATACTCCGAGTCATCCAAGAGAAGCGATCCTCCGAGTCCTTCATTCAAATCATGTCGAAACCCTGGATCAGAGAGACTGCGGTAACTGTGATCCTTGATTTCACCTTTACCTACACTTGTCTCCCAAGGATGCTGGTACAGGTACTCCTGAACCCTGGCCTTGGGATCACCGTGAAACGCCCGTAACCGGTCATCTGCCCGTACCTCGCCTTCTTCATCTTTGCTCGCAAGAACAAACTCAGCCTGCTCAGGAGTGTACGTGTAGAAGTGGAAGTATCCTTGCTCGGCGTCTTTTCCGAGGAAATTGTATTCCGTGCCGTGGAACTCGACTGATTCAGGGACTCCGCCGTCCGGTACTGTCTCAGGTTGCTCTACTGGTTGAGAAACCCATTCAACAAGGGCTTCGTAGCCGTCTTCTTCCAGTAATTCTATGGCCTTGTCTTTGTGCCACGGCGCTCTGTACGGTTCTTCTACAGCGAACTCTGGGCCGTCGTCATAGGTGACGTGGAAGCCGAACGGCAGGTCCTCGTCTCCGTCCTGGTAGAGGTCGTCGGAGACATACTCCTCGTGGATCCGGTGCTTGTCTCGGTCGATCCAGTGGTTCCAGATGATGTCGTCGACCAGCTGTTCTTCCAGTGTCCTGCCGAACTCATCTACCGATTCTTCCGTGATTCAGGGTTCACCATTCGAGTTCGCCGGCGGATTCAGCGAGGTCTAGCAGGCTGTTGTCGTAGCCTCCATCAGTCATGAAATCGGTGAGCTGAGAGTCATTATAGATGAAGTCTTTAGCCTCAGCTACTTTTCTGTCACCGGTCTTCCTGAGAACCATTCCCTCATACCTGTCTTTGCCGTGAAGTTCTGCCTGTCTCTCGATGAAATCGCCTGCGTCTTCTTCCGTGTTGAAGAACGGGACTACTATGTCTTCACCTTTCTCGGTGTGGTAGAGGATTCCGTCTTGACCGCTCCAGTAGTACTTGGTCCGGCTTCCTCCGTCCGGAATCAACTCGTTGTCTTCCGGTTCGTATCCGAGTTCCTCGGCCAGTTCCTCAATCGCCTCGTTGTAAAAGAAAACCTGGTGCGGTGCAGGATCCTCGAGCTCATACTTCATCTGGCCGTCCCACGGGTTTCTAAGATTCATGACGTACGGCTCCATCTGCGCCTGCTGTTCAACCGCGTCTCTCAGGTTTTGCAGTTCGAAAAGATCCTCTTCACTTAGTTCTGCATCGGAAATCAGGTATCACCCTTCGATCAAGCCTGGATCTCGTACTCTTCCATCAGGTCACGGACAGCCTCAGTCTCTCCTTCCCAGTACTCTTCCGCGTCAGGATCCTCAATCAGTTCGTTAGCTCTCCGCCTGACAGCGTTTTCCCCGAGGATTCTGGCGCTGGGTATTCCGTCTCCATATTCTAACAGTTCTGCAGCTTGTTCGTAACCTGTATCCAGCTGGTACTGTGGGATGTCATCTTCTGCGAGGTGTGTCAGTGCGTAGGTTGCAGCGTTGAACGTGTCGTACAGAGACGGTTCTTCGACGTCTTCGGCCTGTTCGTTAACCGCTGTAACCAGGTCAGCTGTAGGGTTTTCCAGGTACCGGTCTATACCAAGGTCCTGCAGGATCAGCAGGGCTTCGTCCTGGTTCCGCAGAGTCCTTTTCTGTGCCTCCTCCAGTCTCTGTTCAACTTGGTCAGTTCCTTCTACTACAGCGTCGACGGCGTGCATCGCCAGCCCTGGCTGGAACTCTTCTCCGTGGGTTTGCTCGTACTGCTGGTCAGCAACGAAAGCCATCATACCGTTGCTGCAGACCTGTCTCACAGCCCCTGGTTCGTACTTGACTCCGTGCATCCCGCTGTGCCCTGAACGTACCCGTAGGTCAGTTTCGATGACGTCGCCCGGGGTTGGTTCAACGGTCTGGTCCAAGCCGATCCGGGCGCTCATTTTGTGGGCTGTCGGTGAGAGATTGATCCAGCCTTCCGGTTCGATATCTTCAGGGCGTTGTTCGAGCGCTGAACCGACTGATTTTAGGATGTCTTCGTACTGGATTACGTTGTAGAAGTCTTCGTTGCTGGATACGATACCGGTTAGTCTGCCGTCGTCGGTCCAGAGTGAGTCTCGGTACGGTGCTTCTTGCCACTCATCGGTTTGTTCGTTGTGTCCGAAGACGTCGTGGCGTTCTACGTCTGGGACTTGGTCTTCTGCAGCTTTTTCGAGTTCGTAGAGTCCTTCGAATTGGATAGTGTCGCCTTTTGGGATAGGGAATCACCTGATATGTGGTAGTTGTTTGAAAACAGGTTTTTATAAAACAAATCTGGTTTCGACAACCCGGAGAGAAGTAAGGATTCAGACCTCGGAGAATACCTGTGAGTTCAGAGTTTGGTGACGATCATGGAGGTCAGGACGAAAAGAAACACCATACCGATCATGAAGATAATCTTCTTCTCAGAAAGTGTTAGATCATCTACAGTGTCAATTACACCCTGATCTTGTGAAGCATTTGACTCAGGATTAGTTGATTCAAGAATGACAATCGGCTGGTTCATCCCGCCGATATCAGTGTGGTACTCAGATTGACTACGGTAGCCTTCCGGGAACAACTGAGCCGTTCCCTCAATCTCAACTTCCATCTCATCCTCTACCTCACCGGTGTAATGTACTTCAATCGAGGACGTTCCGACCGTACCGCCTGTAGTCGGGTCAATCGTGTAGAGTGCCTGAGCACCTCCCTCGAACTGCTCCACTGTTCCACCCCCTGAAACACTGACCTCGACCCCGCTCGGAGCGTAGATCGTGGCCAGGACCACTACAGGACAGTTGTAGGAAGTGTCCAGCTCGTGTTGAAGAGAAATCTTACCTGGATCACCTTGTTCCACCTGTCTGTCTTCCAGGTAGACACGGGTGTTCTCCAGGGGCGGCGGACCATCCACCTGACAGCCTTCCTGACTCGTAGCGTTCGTTGCTGTAGAGTTATCGGCGGTTTGTGCAACAGCAGCACCTGATGCAGCTACTGGCATCATAACCAGAGTGGCCAGGACAATCACTCTCCAGTACTTTCCGCGGCCTGTGACTTTTCCGGGCATTGTAGTCTTTGCTCACCTCAACCAAATGGTTAACCTTATTCTACAATAAACCTTTTGCAGGAGTGTAGTAATAGGTTAACAGTCGCAACTGCCAGAGTTTTAAGAACGGGACGGTGTATAGCTTCGTATCAATGAGTGATTTGAGTACAGACGATATCAACGCTCTCGCAGACCTCTACCAAGCTCTCGGCAACAAGACCCGTCTACACGTCCTCATCCAGCTTTCACAGGACGAACCTGTCTCCCAGCTCACCGACGAACTCGGGATCACCAGGAGCGGCCTCCAGAAAAACATTGAACGCCTCATCGACTCAGAACTGGTCTACAGGCCGCAGCAGGAAGACTCGAAAACCTACGCACTGACGCCGCTGGGAAACCGGTACGTCGACCTCTTGGAACAGGACGCCGAACACTCACTGACGGTACTGGAAGACTTGGAGGAAGAACTGAAGCAGCTGGAAGAGGAAGAAAAGGATACACGGGAGACACTGGAGGAAGCCGGTGTCGACGTCACAGAGTTCGAGCAGAAACTGAAGGCAGAGGCGTGGCAGAACATCTGGGAAGAAGCAGAAAAAACACTGTAAAAACTATGGCGGGGGACAGGGTCAGCGAAGTCGTGGAGAAAAACGGTGTGGCCTACTTTATCCAGGAGACGCACGAAAGCGGGACGGAGTATATCTCTATGATCCGCCGCCGAGATCACGTCTTCGACTGCGAGCGAGAAGCTGTAGAAGCCCTGCCGAAACAGGAACTGTAGCCCTGACCTCCATTGTCGACCTACCGCTTCCCCCCGAGATTTGTGTCGTTCTTGGTGTAGTTAACCTTCTGGTTAATACTTAAGTTACAGTGCCTCCTTGTTGATTCCATGTACGCACTCAACACCGTGGAGCACTGTTTCCACGAGAAATTCGAGGAGTACAAAGGATCGCCGCTGACATTCATCGCCTTTGAAAACTACGACTCCTGACCCCCAAAACTATGGACACCAACGACTTCACAGAAGAAGACTACGAAGAGTACATTGACTTCCTTCACGACCGGATACAGTTCCTTGAAGAAGAGCTGAAGAAGTCAGAAGAAACCGTTCTCGAACTCCAGCAAGAACAAGCATCATCTGACCCCGGCAGCCTTCTCGACGGTCTTGACCTCAGCCCTGAACCAGGTGATCTCAGGGAACTCTCCCCGGAAGATTTCCAAGGCTTTGAGGACTTGATGCTGCATGACCCGGAGGAAGTTTTAGAAGATCCTGAGAAAGCGTTTGAAGAAATGCTGAACGCAGCAAACCGGTTACAGGAGCAACGTGAAACCTTGGACCGTTTAGACGAGGTGAATAAGCGTATAGAGGAAAACAATGAGGAATGGTTTGAAGACTGACTTCTCTAAGGTGTTCTACGGCTGTACTCCCACAGCCTTGACTCATCCAGTTCACACCGGTTCTCGGGATATCCTTCACCTGGCAGATTCCAGAGCGTCTTCTTCACCACGAAACTTTCACCGCAGTCCGGGCACGTCTCCTCGAAAACCCTCTGACCGGGGACACCGTGTATAGCCAGGTCCATCTTCGGCATCACAGTCACCTCGTGGAAACGCTGGCAACCAGGACAGTGCTTCTCCATCAAACCGATATCCAACGGCTCCTCCCGGACTTCTACAGCTTCGGAAACCAGCTCCGCGACCTCTTCACACGGCTCTTCCAGGTAGTTTATTTCTCTGCCGTAGATGAACCGGCCGATCCACTGAAGACTTCTCGGACGGATCTTGTAACCCAGTACCTCGTCCCTGTCGTGGACCAAGAAGTAGAATCTGAATCCTGCGTTCTCCCGTGTAAAGATCCAGTGCCTTGCCGGATCACTCTCTGACGAGGGATTGAACCCGATCTTCCCTTCCTTTGACTCGTGCAGGAACACGGTCATCGGATGAGTATCTGATTCAGTCATCGTCGTGCGTGCCTCCACGTGTACTCGGTGATATCAGCTTCTTCCGAGCTGAACTCGTAAGGTGAGCCGGTTTCATACTGCCGGGGCGGGTTGAAAGTCTTCTTCTGAGTTAACGACCTGTCGCACTCCGGGCAGTACTCCTGTATAACTCGCTGCGCGTACCATCCATCTATCAACAGGTCGATCTTCGGCGTAACCTGCACTTTGTACTCCTTGCTGCACATCAAGCAGTTATCCTCTAAAGTTGCGAGTGCATCCGGGTCCTCAGCGAACTCCACACGTTCCTCGACAGCTTCACGGACAAAACCCGGCGGTTCCACGTACTCGTCGAATCTGAGGTGCTGGAGAATCCACTCCCTATCCCGTGCCTGGATATCCACTACTTTCTCGTCTTCAGTGTGGACTGAGAATATGAACCCGTAATCTGCGTTGTGAAGGGAGAAAATCCACACTTCTGCATCTTTATCGTCTTCAGATAGGTGAGCTGCTGTGTCCCTATCTGTCTTCCCTAAGAACTCAGCCAGATGTTTCAAGATCAAAACCTGGTCACCATACAAGGTGGTTAACTGTTTCAGACACTTCACTTTTTGGTCAACCTTTGTCAGAGAGGTTAGTGGACAGGCAGAGACTGAGGACAGGGTTGTACACGTATAGCTACAGTAATCCTTTAGGTGAATCCGGTATGAACCTACATGGTAAATGCGTACGCCGTATTCCACGTTGTTCGACCAGGAAGCATCCAAAGACGAGGTCAACGACGCCCGCTACGAGGTACTGGAGGAGATCGCAGAGGCAAAACACGAGAGAGACGACAAAACCTACTTCCTCGAAGTCTGGCAGAAAATCGAAGAAGCAACCCTGATAGCCTACAAACAAGGCGATTACGAACTCTACGACTTTATGAAGAACAACTGGGAATTGATGAAGCTGCACGCCGAGAAAAACCCGGTGCAGAGAAAAAGATTACAGCCGTAAGACGTCGTGGCCGTCTTCTCCGGGTTCGTAGACCTCAACAACAAGATCTGTGCCGTCACCGTAGCTGAAGGCCTCAGCTTCTCTCTGCTGTAAGTCCTCGAAACCGTCTTCAACGAAAGTCCAGTCGACGTACTGCGTCTCCGCGAAATAGTCGTCGACGAACTCGTACAAGTCCTGCACTGCTTCAGACTCAGATTCCTGGAAACGCTGTGCCTCCGGCTTCAACAACCTCTGTAAGTCGTGCTGATTCGGAGCATCATCATAACCCGGTCTTAAAGAGATCTCCGTGTCTTCGCCGGATTCCAGTTCCTCGTACAGCACTTTCTCAGCTTCCTGCCATCCGTCCAGGTGAGAAGAATCGAAGTCGTTGAAAGCCATGTATAGAAGCAGTGAACCGTTTTTTATGAATTTGAGGGGTGTGATGTAAGAGGGGCCGAGATTTGAACTCGGGTAGGCCGGTTTGCAGCCGGCTGCATAGGACCAGACTCTGCCACCCCTCTATTGGCTATTTTACTCGCCTACAGCACTATATGCCGAGACATTCTTGACAATAGTGTCCTCCCCCAACCTTTCCTAACTGAGCAACTCTGTAAAGCGTGATATCCTCCCTGTCGTCTCTCCCACAATCATCACACTCTCTGTAAATTTCCAAGTCTTTCTCTCGATGGATTCCCTCCTTCTCTTCAATCTCAAGTTCTGCATCTTCTTCTGATTTGAACAGCGACGCTGAAACATAGTCCAGTTCTCTGTATTCTACTGTTTCGTCTTTTCCGGGTATTCGTGCGTAGGTTGTCATAGGTGGAGCGGAGGGGACGAGACTCGAACTCGCATCCATGCGGCTCAACAGGCCGCTGCCTTACCTCGTTGGCTACCCCTCCAAAAGTTGGAGGCAGGCTATATTTCTGTCATCACGTCACACCCACTGAAGACGCTCGAAAAGGCAGAAACGGGATTTGAACCCGTATCTCCTCCATACCAAGGAGGTGTCGTACCCAGGTTTGACCATTCTGCCGTGAAAGGTGAGGGTATCCAGCGGCGGGATCTGCACCCGCAACCTGCCGCTTACAAGGCGGCTGCTCTACTGGATTGAGCTACGCTGGAAGCACAGTACGAAGTGACGGGGGCAGGATTTGCACCTGCGGCATCCGGGACATGAGCCCGGCGTTCACTCTCGGCTGAACTACCCCGTCAGCTGATTAGCCCCACCCGGATTCGAACCGGGGACAATTCGGTTCCAAAGACCGATCCTATTGGCCGCTAAGGGTATGGGGCTATGATATCGGGACAGAACGAACAGTGACACCCTGCTTTCGAGTCCACTCTTAGGCGTGGAGTTATCGCAGAGCGTAGAACAGTTATTGCTGGGTCGTCTGCATATTGCTGCAGCTGTTGAGAAGACGTGTAGAAGTGCTGGATACGTGGGATCCGCGTGCTGCAGTAGCCAAGTTACCGACCTCTACCGGTGACTGGAGAACTGAACTTTTTAAATGTAATCCAAATGCTCCCTACGGGATTTGAACCCGTGACTGTCTCGCTCGAAAGGCGAGGCCCATTGTCCTGACTAGGGTTAAGGGAGCAGGATACGTAGAAGTGGGAGGAGCAGGATTTGAACCTGCGACTTCCTACGCCCAAGGTAGGAGTCCTCGTCCAAACTAGACCATCCCCCCGTTTTTCATTCAGATAGGGTCTGAGGGATTCGAACCCTCGACGGGTGCTGTGAATGGATCTTAAGTCCATCTCCTTCGGCCAGACTCGGACAAGCCCCTGAGAAAACCCGTGAATTGGAGGATGCAGGATTTGAACCTGCGACAGGTCTCTATGGACTCGGTCCTAAGCCGAGCACCTTTGGCCGAGCTCGGTCAATCCTCCAACAAAGGAAGGGGAGAGAACGTGGTTAAGCCCGATTCTGTGCATTCAAGACCTGATTTACCTACGCACACAATGTTTCAGTGCTTGCACCTCATCGGAGTGCCTCCCCTGCGTTCCACAAAATACTCTCGTCTCTATAGGTTCGGCTCCTGGACTTGCGTCCGGCCCGTCTTTCACGTAGAAGCTCCAGATCGTGGGTGTCGGGACTTTACCTCACTCCCTTGATGCGGAGCGGCGCAGATCTCCCGTTCTCCCCCTTTAGAAGTGCGGAGCCCGAGATTTGAACTCGGATTTCGTCCATGGCAAGGACGCTTCATGCCAGGTTAGAACAGCTCCGCAGAAGTGCAGGAGGTGGGAATCGAACCCACAGCTAATCCTTGGAAGGGATTCGTGTTGCCGTTAACACCACTCCCGCATACGGAAAAGATGGAATGGGTAGGAATTGCACCCACGACCTCTACGTTATCAGCGTAGTGCTCTGACTGACTGAGCTACCATTCCGGAACTGGATGAAAGCGGGAGGATTTGAACCTCCGACTGCCGCCTTATAGGGACGGTGCTCTACGCCAAGCTGAGCTACGCTTCCTTCGCTATAGATAGGGTGCAGCGGATTTGAACCGCTGTTCTTCTCCACGTCAAGGAGATGTCTTCAGCCAGGCTCGACCAGCACCCTCTAAAATTTAGGAACGGGCGGAATTGAACCGCCATCTACTCCGTGTAAAGGAGTTGTCGTCACCATTAGACCACGCTCCTATCCGATACCGAGGAGAATGGGCGAGGAGGGATTTGAACCCACGACCTGCCGGTATCTTCCTTAGAAACGGTAAAAGCCGGCTGCTGCTAAACCAGACTGAGCTACTCGCCCCGTAAGAGAAGTGGACCGGCTGGGATTAGAACCCAGAGCCTTTCCTTTGCAAGAGGAACGCTCTTCTATATTGAGCTACCGGCCCTGTACTGTAGGAGAAGCGAGAGTGGCAGGATTTGAACCTGCAACCGAACGCTTCGAAGGCGTCTGCTCTTCCGAATTGAGCTACACTCCCAGTCGGGACTGGACGGACTCGAACCGCCGGCCGAGCGATTAGAAATCGCTTGCTCTGAATCCAGCTGAGCTACAGTCCCAGAACAAGAAAAGAAGGAGAGAGGGAAGGAAGGTAGAAGGAGGACCGCTCGGTTGAGAGCTTACTGCCACTTTTCAGCTCCTGGGTGAGTTAACGGAGCAGTGCTTCGTCACACAGCCGTCTCTAATCGCTTCTTCGTTGGAATAGTCGGTGGGGCTGTGTGCTTTATTCGCCTGCTCCAGGCAAGCTTCCTCTCCTGATTGCCACAGGGTTTAGTGCTTGCCCGTGTTCCCTTGCCGTCCTTTTCTACCTTGCTTCCGTAGATGGGGTTGGAAGGATTCGAACCTTCAAGTCGCTGGTCTGGAATCAGCTGCCTTTAACCGGGCTTGGCTACAACCCCTGTATCCGTAGACGTGAGAGGGCGGAGAGTGGGATTTGCACCCACGGCAAGACCGCCACAAGGTCTTAGGTTAGCTGAACTACCCCATCTCCACCAGATAAGTGTGAAGCGCCGAGACCGGGATTTTAACCCGGGTCTGCGGATAGACAGTCCGCCATCTTAGATACAGGCTGAGACCATCTCGGCAATACAGTAGAAGTGGAGGAACCCGGATTTGAACCGGGGACGTCTTCATCTTCAGTGAAGCGCTCTGCCCAAACTGAGCTACTCCTCCATGTTTGGTTAGCGGTGGAGGCGAGAGTCGAACTCGCAAAGAACTGGTGTCTACGGAGTTTCCAGCTCCGCGCCCGCTCCTGTGAGGCCTGCTCCACCATGATCGTTGTTTAGCGGTGGCTGTCGGACTCGAACCGACAAGAGACGCAGTGCTCACCGGTTTTCAAGACCGGTCCCCTCACCGGTAGGGTTTGAGCCACCTGTACAGTGGGTCGGTGGGACTGGGAATCGAACCCAGAGCAGTATTTTTCATCTGCACGGTGTAGCAGACCGCTGCCTCAGCCAGCTTCAGCAGTTCCCACCAGTTGGACCGTGTAGTCCCTGCTCCTGGATTTGAACCAGGGGCATCCCGCTCTACAGGCGGGTGTTCCGGACCAAGCTGAACTAAGCAGGGAATGATGTTTGAGGGATTGGCTACCGCAGTTTGTGTCGCCACTTCTCCAGGCGGTTTTCAGCGGACCCCACACGAAGATACGAAGAGGAAATGTTGTTTTGTGGTGGGCACCTACAATGGAACCGCTTTGACCCCGCGTTGTTGGAAACGGTGTTTTCCGCTTCCTCACGCCGGTTTTTTGGCGGTGTTGGAAAAGTTATTGCGAGAAGGAGTAGTGATCGGCCTTCCCGGGATGTGCCGGGAGTTCTTTGCCGATCCAGCTACCGCTTTCTCTCCGCTCGACGGGCAATGCCACTGTCTGCGGCTGTAGTATGTGCGCGGTAGCTGCTGATTTCATAGGGTGTAGTAGGGAACTGTCTTTTTTATATCTTATCCAGGTACGGCGGAAGGGTTCTTGGGAAAACACATTTAAAGATAGTTTCAAGAATATGTCATTATGTCTAATGAATCAGACAGCTATCTAAATGCTGACCTCGGAGAAGACTACAAAGACAAGCTCCGAGAAATCGCTGAAGAGAAAAACCGTGATATGACCAATCAGATCCGTACGTGGATTGACCGAGAATACTCAAAGGTGGTAGGCGAGTGAGTGAGGAAAAAATTACATCAGGACAATGGGCTGAAGACGTAGCTGAAATCCACAAAGTAGTCACCGACAACAACGATCTTCTGAAAGAATTGAACGAACTGAACTACGATCCCTGCGACTCAATTAACCTATCTTACTTCAAAAAGAACAATGAACTCAACAAGTCTGTCATCTCTGTGGCCTTCCTCAGAAAGATAGTAGAATACCTCGAAGCTGCCGGGCAAAGTGCAGTTATGATAGAGGTAGGAAACGATGTTCCTGTACTCTTCTCTGCATCAGAGAACAACACGAATACTGTCGCAGCTATCGCTCCAAGAATAGATCATAATGATGATCCTCTGGATGCACAGTTGGAACTCGGGCCTTTCGAGACTGTTTGCAGGAACGAGGACTGCAACTGGACAGGGAAGTATGATTCTGAAAACCAAGCTGTAGAAGCTGGGAAGGAGCACAGGTACTTTGAAGGACATCAGTTCAAAGTCTACACTCCGTTAGGCGATCTCATTCACGATAGCAAAAAGGGAACTGGCGAAATTGCCAGACCTCCGGAAGAAGGTGATACACAATCGAGATAGAAGACGCTGAGATCGACTGGAAGGAAGACTTCGGGAACGACCCACGACTCATTGTCTACGTCGACGATCTCCCGGACACCAGCGACCTCCAATTCCAAGGCTCAGAAGACCTCGGACTCTGGTACGCAGAACACGAATCCGGTTACGTACAGTTCTTTGCCTGGGATGGCGGCCAGCAGGACGGGTTCGGAGGACGCCACTACGACATCGAAACCGTTGACGGTGAAGAAGTGACTCTGAAAGGTCCGTGGAGCAGCCGCGCTGGAATCATGAACAAGTACGGATTCGGGCCTTGCCTCGACTGCCTGTACCGTACCAGTCCTGATCAGTTAGGCGGACGGAGTGGGGCGATCACGTTGGAAGCAGCTGAGGAAGTGATTGACGAGTACGTCGAGGAAGACGTCGAACTGGAGCGAGTAGAGAAATTCGACAGCAACGAACCCTACTACATACCCCGGAGAGGTGACGAGCTGTAGTGAATCTTGATGATGTGCAGGATGAATGGGAGGACGCCTACTTTGAAATCCTTGACACGCTCTACGAGGAGGCGATTCCCGGTCTGGACTACAGCAGTTTGGATCCGGGAGACGCCGTCAGAGATAATCCTCCAACGTATCTTCGGCATTATCTGCACGAGGACAGGCAGGAAGAACTGATTGAAGACGTCCTTGATGACTACGAGATCCCAGAAGATCTGTATTTCGAGGCAAAGAAAGCGGTCTTCCTCTCTGCTGGGCCTTCAACCAGTTTAGAGAACGTAGATCGGGCGCGGGAGGAAGCCGATCTACAGCCCGTGTCTGAAATACTGGAAGGTGATAGCTCTGAGTAGAGATTCCATTGAACTAATCGAACAAGAGTTCCCAGATCAGGGCGACCCCGAGGAATTTGTCGAAGCCCACAGGGACACCGAGAACACCGAGGCTTTTGCTGATTTTTTCCAGTTGCTCATTGATACCGGAGATCCACAGGCACTGGATGACAAAGACGCGAAGTTCACAGTAACTTTCGGACTCAGCTTCTGGGAACGGCTCAAGGTTCTGCTCACAGGAGAGTACGATGCGATGATAGGTCCTCTGCTGACGGAATCAGTAGGATTCGGTATCTGCTGGCAGCACAAAGACATACTGGAAACACTCCGCAATTCTGTAGAGGATGGTGATACGGAATCGTAGACATAGAGCAGCTTCAGGAGTTCTGTGAGTTTGGAGAAAACCGCGTCTACCTGTTAATGGCGATTGCACGGACGAAAGAGAACCCATCACTCAATAACTCCGATGAAATCGTTTTCCGAGAGGTAGTCAAGGACGAGAAAGACATCCAGCGGAAAGTCGACAAGCTCCGGTCATCGTGCTTGAATTATGGTCCAGAGAAGTTCCGCCTGTACATCAGCGTGAATGCTCGGAACGTGATGGACGCCCACTTCAACTTCCGAGGCACGATGGATGACTGGCTTCAGCACCGTTTCAACGGCCACGAAGAATCCACGAGGAAGTTCAAGCGGGTCGACAGTCACTGGAAGAGTGAGTTGCAGAAACCGGCTGCCGTGACGAGACGTACTTTATCTGGGATCTCGACGACGTTACCGACGAGGAGAAAACCGAGTTCGTCGATCAGCTCACGGAACACACTGAGATTTTGATGCAGCAGGAGACTCCGAACGGATGGCACGTTGTTTCGGAGACGTTCAATTACAACGAGTTCGGCCTTGCTGAGGAACACGAGCTGAAGACGGACGGGATGCTGTTCCTAGAATACATCGGAGAAGAAGGTGATTCCTGATAACACAGCCAGAACACGACGAAAACCTGAACGAACCGCTTGGCGGCAGCATCAAACTCCTTGACGACACCTACATCTTCCCTAGAAACCTGCCTGTAGAATCCGTAGAGGAGATCATCGAAGACCAGGCTGACGACTACGGCCACGAAATCCGTGGCAGCACGATGCCGTATTTCTCCATCGAACTGGAAGAAGGTGAACGGTACGACCTGCTGTATACTCGGGAGGACGAAGGTGTGAAAGCTGTCGCCTATTACGACGAAGAAGCCGGTGAAACCCTTGGATTCTGGAAAGTAGAGGACTTGCTGGAAGAATAGACAGGTGATTCGTGAATCGAGGAGACGCTTGAAGATTTCAACGAGGTACAGCAACCTGATGAAGCCGTACAGGAATGGTACAAGCGTCAAAGCGAGCACTTAGAAGAAGCACTGGAAAACGCCCGGAACAGCCAATTCACGTACCCTGGGTTCTTCGACTTCACCGGCTACTTTCTCGAACAACTAGACCGGAAACACCGGCAACGGGAAGAGTTCCTCCGGCACTACAGAGACCAGCACAGCGACACGGAACGAGTAATCGACCGGGATGATATCCGTCACGTCGACACGATTTCTGAAGCCTTCTGCGACAGCTGTGACAGTCTCCAGTTCTCTCAGATGGGTTTCGAGGATGCAACCTACTGCAGTTCTTGTTATCAAGACCTTGACCTTGAGAACCAAGGCAGCCTCTCCGAGTTCGAGAACACGACGTACGTCTTGGTCGGCTGCGGAAAACAGAAGGATGCGACCGGGATTACCCCGGCGAGAGATGTCTACAGCTCCGGGTACTTTGACAAGAAGAAACGGTTTGCCGATGAGTTCAGCGACGAGTGGTACATCGTATCTGCTAAATTCGGGTTGATACACAACGAAACGACCATCTGGGAGTACGACGCCACCATAGAAGACGTAGACAACGACAAATGGCTGGACGTGGTCGAAGACAACCTGAACACGTGGCACGACTGGAGCCACGACGACGAGGTCTACGTTCTTATCGGGAAGAAGTACCTAGATGCGGAGGCCAGCGACGGCAGAACACTACGCGGCCTACTCAACGAAGCCGAACCAGAGACCTACTTCCCGTTCGAGCAAACCTCGGGTATCGGGAAGCAGCAACAGTACCTCGGAGATGCCATCGAACACGGAGAACTCGTGATGCCTTACGAGTTGCCAGGTTTCGAAGACCAAGCCGCACTGGACTCGTTCTGACTGTCTACAGTTCAGCGGTTCACACGAAGATACAAAGTGGCGGCCTGTCAATACTGAGTCAACGATGTACAACGACGAATGGGAGCCGGTGATGACCGCGGACTCGATGGAAGAGAAAGTGGAAGAGTTCGCTGCGCTCGCAAAGAAGAAAGCCGAAAACAGTGAAAAATCCGTAGAGGATATAGTCCACAGCCTCACCCATGAGTCCTATCTTATGAAACACACGACCAGCGATATTCTCAAAGAGCTTCAGGAACTGGAAGAGGCCTACACTGATGAGTTCTACAACGGCGCAGCTAACGACCACATCATGCAGTACCTCGACGAAGGTCAGGACTTCGAGTTCTGGTACGACTACACTGCACTATCTCTCGCTGCCGGGCTTGAATGGGCAATCCTCGAGGAACTAAAACAACAGCCAGCACAGGACTAATACCTTCAGAAATCCAGCTCACTAAGCGAACGTGGACGGATATTATCTATCTTCTCTTCAGAAATATCTGGATTCCAGATTAGTCGCCCGTCCTCTGATTCGGTGATGTAATCTTTCTCCAAGAGGTCATGAATACTCGCTTCGACGGCACTCTTGGAAAGGTCTATCTGGCGGATAAGTTGTGACTTTTCCAGACCGCCATCAGACTCGAGAATCACCTTGGCGACATCGTATTGCCCCATAAATCAATATTGTCTCCGAGAAGGTTATTCTCTTGCCCCAGTTGGGCCGACCTCTTTCTCTCCTGCCTCAATAATTGCCTTAAAATCCTCTTTGGATATCTGGTGTATGCTATGTTGTGGAACTCCCGTTAGCCCCGGTTTATCCTTGAGGAAGGAGATCTTGTTCTTCAAGGCACTCTCGTTCACACCTTTGAGCCTTATCGGCGGTTCAAAAGGCTGGTAGTTGGTGATGTGCGCGAAGTAATCCACAGCAACCCCCGATTCAGAGTCAAGGTCTCGTTCTTTTCGCTCAATATGATCTATCTCTCCCGCTCCGAATATCACATAATCACCGGGACGGTAGTAGATGAATTTGTCACCCTCGGAAAGCTGGTTTGCTCCAGGCGTGTTCCCTCTGTAGTGGTAGACCTCTCCGACCTCATCATGGTAGTTGCTTCCATCAGTTCCTTTCTGATTCAGCCAAAAGTATGCCATATTTAGTCGCCCTCCATCCTTGTTAACCGGTAGTAGTGGCAGGCAGCGCTAATAGGGCACGATTCACAATTTGGGCTGTCAGGCGTGCATACGAGAGCTCCGAGATCGAGAACGGCTAAATTGAAACTCCGTGTAATATCTGAATCAGTTGGTGTGAGCGCATCCAGCAGTGCATACACGTCATCGCTCTTGTGAGGTTGCTGTGGCATTTCATATCCAAGAACTCTGCCGATTACTCTGGCGAAGTTGGAATCGACCAAGGCCATGGGTTCTCCCCTTGCAAATAGCTGGGTAGCCCTCGCAGAGTAGTCACCCACTCGCCATGGTTTCTTCAAATCCTCGATGGAGTTCGGGATTTCTCCATTGAACTCTTGGGTGAAAATTCTCCCGACCTCTTCTAGCGTTCTCTGTCTGTGATTCACAAAGCCGAGAGAGTGAACGACTTCCCTAATCTCTTCTTCTGAGGCCTGATTCAGAGCTTCTGGGGTCGGAAACTGTTGAATTACGTCCGAGTATATTTTCTCAACGGCATCTCCTCGTGTTCGCTGGAGGAGAATCTCAGCTAAGTAGACTTTCCACGGATCCTCTGTTTCCCTCCACGGATACCTTCGCCCATGGTCTTCAAGCCAGTTCAAGAGGTTAGGAATACAGTTGATAAAATCGCTGATCTGCTGCTCTGTATCTTTTACTCCTCCTTTTTTTGCCTGTATGATGGCCTCTTCTGTATCAATTAGCTGTTTGAGTTCTTCGCTGGTGACGTCAGTCTTTCCAAATGGTAGGGATGATTGCTCGGTCACCGTTTCAGGTCCTCAATTATTTCTTCGCCTTTTTCGGTCACTTTCCATAGACGGCCTTTCTTCCGGTCGGGTGTTATGCATTCTGCGAGGCCGTGATCGTCCAGATCTGAGAGAACATTGCTGACGTGGCTCAGGTAGTAGTCAGTCATCTCTGACAGCTCTTTCGGCGTACGAGGTTTATCCTCGAGCGCGAGCAGAAGATTCTCACGGTACTCGCTGGCTTTCACCCACGAATATTCCTCGACGTCCATTCAGTACAGGGAATTTGCCGTAGCGAAGTATTTAAGTTGGTTACAATATACACACAATATAAGCACATGCCCCGAATAGGAACTTTAAACGACCGCCGCTACATTCGTCTGAACAGATGACCGAGGAACGTCTCACAGCTATCGACCTCTTCTGCGGGGCCGGCGGCCTATCTCAAGGCCTCCACGACGCCGGGTTCGAAGTTCTCTGGGGAATTGACCACGAAGAGAATACGAAGCCCACCTACGATGCAAACCATGAATGCGAAATGACGGTGGGCGACATCCGTGAAGAAGAGCCACCAGACCTCGGCTTAGAGGAAGGCGAACTGGACCTCGTCGCAGGTGGACCACCCTGCCCAACTTTCTCACTTGTCGGCCGCAGCAAGATCAATTCACTTGAAGGACGCGATAACCAGAGTGACGAACGTCACCTCCTTTACGAGGAGTTTCTTCGATTCGTCGACCACTATCAGCCAAAGGCCTTCCTGATGGAAAACGTCGAGGGTATGCTCTCCGCAGAAAACGAGGACGGCAAACCTGTCGTCGACACCATCAAGGAACAAATGCGTGGCGAAAGAGAGGTCGCAGATATGGATCTTGACCTAGACTATAATGTCAAGGTCCAGCTTTTGGACTCCGCGAACTACGGCGTACCCCAACACCGGAGTCGGCTGTTCTTTATTGGAAACCGATTAGGTGCGGAAAACCCGGATATGGAGCAGTGGGAGACACACCGGCCTCCCAAGAATGAGGAAGAGAAGAAAATCAAGTACAAGAAAGATCCCTCCAAGCGCTCCGAAGAAGATCAGCACACACTCGACGGTTTCGTCGACAACCGTGAAGAAGAAGAGTTTCCCACTTTCCGCAAGAACAAGCGGAATAAAGAGCCCTGGAACACTGTGGCTGATGGTATCTTCGACCTCCCTCCTGTCTCCCCCAAGGGTGAGACACCGCCAACCAAAGCAGAAGAATATGAAATAGGTCCAGTTTCAGAGTACCAGTACTGGGCAAGAGATCTCGACGAGGAACAGGACTGGGAGGAACAAGATCTCTTGAACCACGAGTGCCGTGGCCATAATATGCGTGACCTGACTCTCTACAAACTTCTTGGAGAAGGGACCTCGTATATCATTGGAGATATCCCAGAGGAGCACCAGCCCTACCGGACTGATATCTTCCCGGATAAACTGAAAAAGCAGAACCCGAAGGAACCGTCCACCACGATTGTGGCACATCTCTACAAGGACGGGCATATGTTCATCCATCCGAATGAGGCCCGTTCAATCACGGTTCGAGAGGCAGCACGGCTGCAATCGTTCAAGGACACATTCGAGTTCCCCGTCTCACGCACTCACGCCTTCAAACAGGTGGGTAACGCCGTTCCGCCGTTACTGGCTCAAGCTCTCGGCACTGCTATTCGGACGGAGATCTTCAATCAGCCTATCCAAGAAGAGGAACCGCAGGAGGCAGATTGACTCCCTCTGTTTTAGAATAAATAATTTAAAAATAAATTTCAAGATAAACAAATATGGCTGCAGAAAGCAATAGCGGTAAAGTGCTGGTTGCCTGCGAATTTTCAGGAATAGTGAGAGACGCTTTCAGAAACGAAGGGTTTGATGCTGTAAGCTGTGATCTGGAGGAGACCGAAAAAAATAGCGAGTATCATATTCAGGGAGATGTCTTGGAACTGTTAGAGGAGAGAGGCGAAGAGTTTGATTTGATGATTGCACATCCACCATGTACCTATCTCAGTAATTCAGGGGTAAGATGGTTGTATGAGAAAGAGGAAAGATGGCAGGATATGGTTGAAGGCGGAGTGTTCTTCAGAAAATTACTGAATTGTGAAAAAATACCGCATATAGCGGTAGAAAACCCTGTTATGCACAAATGGGGGAAGAAGGTAGCAGGCATTGAAGACTACCCTGAGGAACAGAGACAAACCATTCAGCCATGGCAGTTCGGAGAACCCGAGAAAAAAGGGATATGTCTATGGTTGAAGAATCTTCCCAAACTCGAACCTACAGATGTAATCGAGGATGAAGACAAAAGAGAAGCAAGAGTACACAGGATGCCCCCCAGCGAAGAAAGAAGTAAAGAAAGAAGCAGGTTCTTCCCAGGTGTAGCAGAAGCCATGGCAAAGCAGTGGGGCGGAGTTATCTAAAGCTGCTCCATTCGTCCTCGATGTGGTCTATCAGTCGTTCCATGGGATAGGCTACTCCAGAAGTTCCTTCATCTACTGTAGGCGCATATCCGAAGTCGAATAGTTCTACAATATCTTTGGATTCGACGTCGTCGTAGAAATCAACCGTACCGAATCCCATGTAGATATCCCGTTCAAACTCTCCTGAGAAAGAATAGTTGTGCGTAGGGCAATCAGGATCAGTACAGGAATGCGTGGCGACCTCAAACATCAGCTTCCACATACCGCTCTGAGCCATTCTTTCACGGAAACTTGTCTTACACGAGATAATGAAGATAGGTCCTCCATCCGGATCGTAGTAGACTATATCAGAGTCGGGCGATAGGATAGTCTCATCTTCTCCACCGATTATGGGAACTGCATCCGCTAGTTCTGTCGACTCAAGCTTTTTGCTGTGAAGGAGTCTTAGCCCATTTTCAGCTGCAACGTCGGCTGTAGCGTATGAGACCAGTGCCTGGAAGTAATTCCCAGCAACGTTGGAACGGACCTGTGAGACATCTTTTCCATTCTCTCGTGCCCGTTCTGTAACCTCGTCGACTACGTTGGTCATCAGGCCCTCTATATCTGTGAGGATTTCACGGTCGGTTCTGCGGTTAACGTCGTCCTCGAAGATATCCCAGTAGGTGTATCGCTCAATCCGAGATTTTACATCTCCATTCATAGATCGGCTGAAACCCCTGTGAACTCGACCACGTCCTCGATAAACTGGTCAGCAGGCCGAAGCGTGTAGGAAAGACCGTCGTCGTTGTTGTATCGGTTCCAGACGAAGGAGTCCCGTGGGACGTAGATCCTGCTTCCATCGTTGCTGATGTCCTGCAGTTTCTCCTTGGAGACGTCAGCCATCAATAGAGAGACAAACCAGACTTCATCCACTCCAATCTCCGCCTCTCTCGAAAGGCTCTGGCGGAAACGTTCGCGGAGGGTTCGTTTGCAGGAGAACCCGATGCTGCCTTCCGGACCGTCGACCATGTTGTCGATTTCAAGGTCTCCGAAGTGCGCAGGGTCTCCAGTAGCAGGAATCTGGAATTGATTGAAGATATGCTGGAGACCGGTTTCGAGAACATTCCCGGCTGTAGAGGCCCGGCTCTGACCGGCTCTACGTTCGTACTCTTGAACTATCCCAGAGATTATTCTGGCTACTTCTCTTTGCTCGATGTGCGGGCTATCTCGAAGTTCTGCCATTTCCTCATAGACATAGTCGATCAGGGGTTCTCGTTGAGCTCCGAGCTGATAAGCTTCTCCCTCAAAATCGACGTTGTACAGTGCATCATAGGCCTTTGAAGGATCAAGATCTCCTCTATCCGTTTCGAGGGTTTCGTTCACTATACGGATGATTTCCTGTTTTCCAAAGCTTGGAGCTGTATCCAGAATTTCGCTGGTACGAACGACAGCGTCAATCGCTATTCGAAATTCACGGATATCATCCTCTTCTTCAATTCTTCGCAGTATTCTTTCTGCTAGGTCCTCGGTCTGTCTATAGCGCTTCGAGATATCGCCACCGTATGTTTTGTTGACGGAGCCGGTGATTGTGTCTCTGATCTGCTGTTTCTGCGTTTCAAGGTCTGTTTCGTTCAACAGGCCTTCTCCTTCGAGTTCATTACCCAGTCGGGAGGAAAGCTGCTTCAGAGTCTGTGTTTCCTTAGTAGCGTAACTACCATAGCTGGAGGCAACGAGATCGCGGGCAAACCAATACACCTTGAACTCGGAGGGGTCTCCGGAATAATCTGCCATCTGTCCGAAAGTGACTCATTAAACCGCAAAGAGAACAGATTACATCTTAAACACTCTTTACACACGAGATAGGATACAGAAGATTGTGTGTATATAGTGTGTATCTTGTAATCTCCTCTTTCGGATCGGGCGCGACTTCTGTCGATTATGACGGAACGAACGGAATATCTCGAGTACCTCCACACTTACTGGGCGCAGCAGAAGGCAGTAGGAATGATTGCTGAAGCTCGCTTCCTTAACAGGCTCGAAGCAACTGATATCGAGCCGATCTCAGAGGTAATGCTGTTCCAGCCGAAGCCTGAGAACGATGAGTTCCAACCGTGGGAAAATATCTACACATTCATTCTGGATGCAGCGGAGGAAGATACTCTATCAACTGCACAAGTTGAGGCCACAAAGCTGATGGAGAGCGCTGGTACAACTGTTATTTTCCCGTCAGTAGTGGAGAGCGATCAATCAGGCCTGAGTAGTTTTCGAGGAGGGTCAGGAGATACTCCGCCTGAACATGAGTTAGAGTGGGAGTGGCGCTCTTACAACTTCGATAGTGGAGAGCTGGAGCAGGTGGATATTGAGGACGAAACCGAGGCGTGGAGAACGCGGGGAAGGAGTACTGAAGATGATGGAGACTACATAGATGAGTTTACTGAGGCTGTGTCTGACTTCTCTGATGATGTGCTGAAAGAGATGTTCTACAAGGAGCATTTCTTTTCCCATCATCTGAAGAACGTATACAGCTTCACGGGGACCTATTTCGACGTTGATGGCCTCTTGGTCAGTGGTTCGGAGATCGTTCCCTATGAGATCAAGGAAAAGACAGCGTACCAAGATGCTACTGAGCTATTCGGGCTGGACGTAAGTCGGCTAATCGTGATGCTACGTGTGGCATTGACGAAGGGCCTTGATCCAATCTACATCGTCCGAGAGGTGGAGGAAGCAGATGAACTCCACGTATTCAACCGTGAGTTTGTGGATTGGCACTCCATCCAGTTATCTGATGTAGTTAGAGCTTCAGCTTGGCAAATTCAGGGCGGCGGCCCAGGAATGACCGGTGGACGGACTCAAACACTTATGATACCGAAATCAGAGTTCAAGAGTGTAGACTTTGGAGAAATAGATCTAACCGATTACTCTGATTTTGTCGGGAACTTCCAGAGTCAAATATAGATCTGCCCGCCCGTTCAGTCTCCGGAGAGAGCTTTGTGGATAACCTTGAGGTCTTTTCGAGAAAGGTCGAAGGGATATTTTGAGTGGAGATCTGAACCTAATTCTCGCATCATCAGGTTGTTCATTTCTCGTTGAGATAGCTCCTCTCCGTTTTCACCAGTGATCGTTTCGTAGATCTGCTCGATCTCCTCCCGACGAAAATCCGCTGGGCCATGTGCTTCCCTTTCCGGGTCATAGGACTCAATGCCGACCATGTCTGCTACTTCGGCAGCGAGTTCGGCCTTGATCATATATTTCTGACGAGGTTCGTGACCCGGCATTGGCGTCGTTCCTAAGCACTCTGGGCAATTATTCGTTACTCTATCACTAAGAGCAAATTCCACTTTACTTCCACTGTGGTTGCCTGAGTTATATGTGGTAGCCAGTATTCAGGCCTTGTTAGAGGGCGTTATCGGAGGCGCTCAATGTCACACGCTCCCCCGAACCCCTCTGTTCCCCCTCTTCCAGAAAAACAAGTATGGCTGCTCAGGAACCTTCACCGCTCGGAGTCTGTCCGTCCTGCCATGAAGAGATACTTCCGCACCATATCCTCATCCGGTACGAAACCCGGACAGGTGAAGAGGAGGTGTGGACAGAGTGCCCCGCCTGCAGCGAAGTAGTCCACCCAGAATGAGTTCGTTGCTGGCAGACGTTAAACAGTTTCTCAGACCTTCAGACAGCGAATTATACGAATGCAGGCGCTGCGGAACAATTCTCGATAAGGCCGCCGACAAGTGCCCCAGCTGTGGGTTCGAGGATATCGCTAGGTATGAGTTCTGAACTTAGTACTCAGCGGATGGACTATTGTTGAGTGAAGAGTATCTTAACTCCGGAGTCAGTGGGACAGACCTCTGCTATACCAAGGTCAGGTCCTCTCGGTACTCGATGAATTTCTTCTCCGCTTCGCTCTTAAACGCCAGCTTCCCTTTCTCCTCATATTCTCCGATGTAGGCCTTCTCCAGTTCTTCTCTTCCAGTAATTGGGTCGCCGCCGTCATCCATCCACAGGTACTCGTCCGGCTCCTCGACGGCGTCACCGTAGATATCCTGTGGCACGGTCTCCGGCCACACATTCTTTTCCTGCCAGTACTTCTTGATCTCCTCCAAGCTCTTCCTGACTGTTTCACGGATGCTGAGGTGGTCAGCTTCCTGCCAACCATCCGGACTCCAGTACTCTCCGAGGTAAGCGATCTTCTGGAACCCGTTCCAGTCAACCCCACGTATATCAGCAGGAGGGTCTCCAGCAAGATTGGGCTGCGTCAGCTTCTGAATTTCCTCCCACTGCAACTCGGGGCTGCCTCCGAGTATGTGTACAGGTTCGCCGCGCCAGTCTGAGATATTGCTGTAGTCTTCGGGCTTCAGTTCTGAGTAACCGTTCGGGTAGCCTTTGATGACTTCGCTGTCAAGCACATCGAATGCCTCTCTACATTTCGGTACCACCACTGGATGCTTGTAGGGCTGCTCCTCCAGTATCTCACAAGCGGCCTGATTCAACTCCCGTGCTTCACTTTCTGTGTAGGCATCCCCAAGGACGGCCACTGATGGATCGTACTCGTTGAACTTTTCCAGGAACCTGTCCAGATCCGGGTCGTGGAAATCGTTGTCAAGGAATACAACCGGTAAATCAACGTTCGGCAGGTCGTCTGCCTGGTACGTGTAGTCTTCTCTGACGCCGGGTGCGAACCCGAGTTCGTATGCCTCGGTGCTGAAAGGGTGTCTGAATGATACTGCTGCGTAGGAGAGTTGCTGTGCTTCGTCGACGTCGATCTACGGACCACCTTTTCAGGTATCAAAAGGTGGGAACCGGTCTTTTTCAGCTTGACCCGTCGTGGATTTCTCCGGACTGGTACTCCTTCTCGCCAAGAATCATCAGGATTTCCTGAGCCTGCATATCCAAATCATCCAGCGAGTTCTTCAGCATATTCTGGATTGATTCTGTCTCTGCTTCCGCCTCCGCCATCTGCAAATGGTACATCGCTGCCGCCAGTTCCTCCAAAGCCTCTCCATCACTCATACATACAATAAACCAGATACTGCGATAAACAATTTGCTCCACTTACCCCGGGTTATCGCCACGGGTTCCGGGATCGACGGCTACCCTGCTGCTCCGGTACAAGTCTTTCAGCCGTTGCATCCGGCAAACCAGCATCCTTGACCGCTTCAACAGCCTCTTGGATATCGTAGCCGGTCGAACACAGTTCAGTCTCCAAGGACTCGGTATCCACCACTGCGTACCTCGCAGCTGTACCGTCCCGAGGCTGACCGACACTACCCGGATTCAAAACCAATTTGTCGTCGATAACTGCCTCGTGCTGGACGTGAGTATGCCCGAGGAAAACCCCGTCGTAGCTGTCAAGATACGTCCTCATCTCCGGGAAATCACTGGGGAAGACGTACTCATCCATGGTTTCAGGGTGGCTATGAACCGCCAAGAAATCACCTACGTCTTCGCGTTCAGGACGCTCCAACAGGTACTGGACCTGCTCGTCACCCAGTTCTTCTTTCGCGTACTGAAGCCCGGCCTCTGCCTGCCTATTACTGCTGTAAGTCTCCGGGTTCTCTACGTTCCTGTCGTGGTTTCCCTGAAGCACCACGTCACATTCCTCACGGACGAGGTCGACACACTCCGCAGGAGAGGCATTGTACCCGACCACGTCACCGAGACAGACCAGTTGGTCCACACTCTCGGGCATATCACTCAGGACAGATTCCAAGGCAGGTAGATTCGCGTGGATATCCGAGATAACGCCGAGCTTCATCCCTGTGTGATTTCTACACTCCCAGTCTTTTCAAGCTCCTCTATTTCCTCCGGTGACAGGAAAACAGGAGCGCCGACAACGTCGCCGTCCCTGTTCTTCACCGGTTCAATTCTGTGTTCTCCCAATTCTGATTCTCACCTCCGTTCAGTACAGGTTCAAGGGTTTGATGGTCTCCAGGTACCGTTTCCTGATTTTCTCGTGAGGCGTCCGGGTGTAGAGGTCTTTGATACTCTGGTCACTGTCTCCACGGAGGTAGCCGACCCAGTGATCCTTCAATCCAGGCTCGCTGTTCCGCATCAAGGACGTGAAGATCGTCCTGTAGTAGTGTGGAGTAAATTTGTGATGCCATCTCTGCTCGTTTTCGTCTTCCATGACTCCGGCACGGACAGCTCCACGTCGAACCTCCCTTCTAATCCTTTCTCTCTTGACTCGGCCTCCGTGAATCGCGGTAAACAGGTACTCGCTGTCATCGCTGCTGACCGCTTGAAGACGCCTGACGGCTCTGACTGTTTCATCGTCGACCGGGTTCTTCGTAGTCGTACCTCCTTTCCGATCCGTGAACCGGATGAAACCATCATCCAGCATCAGGTCCTCCTCGGTCACGGTCAACGCCTCCTTCGTACGGACACCGGTTTTCGCCATCAGGATAGCACAGGTCTTGTCACGAGGGTCCGGGATCTCCTGGATAATCTTCTTCCCGTTCTCCCAGGTAGCGGTCTCCGGACGCTCCCGCTTCACCTTATCCAATTGCTCTAAGACGACGCCTGCCGGGTTATAGGAGATATCCGTCGACCGGCGTTTCGAGGCCCAGTCGTAGAAACTGGACAACGACTCTACGTACCGCCTCTTCGTATTCTGAGCTACACCGCGTTCATCCAACTCCCGGAGATACTGTTCCACGTGCTCCACGTACACTTCTTCCGGCGAGATCTCCGGAAACTTCTCGTGGAAGAACACTGCTGCCGTCCTGCTGTACGAGTTCAAGGTACGCCGAGAGGTGTCAACCGAGTCCTTGCTCTCCAACCAGCGGTTGATGATGTCGTGCTCGTTCTTGAACACTTTCTCATCCCACGTATCTCCGTCCATCAGGACCTCGTGCTTCTGCTTCTTCGGCATCGCTACTCGTCACCTCCCTGCTTCAGTTTCCAGCCCCAGCCACGCTCGTACTCCACCTCATCTTCAGCAGCCAAGAAATACAGCTGATTCTCTACAGGCTGCCGCAGTGCGTCGTCGAGGATACCTGACTCGACTATGTTTCTGAGAATGTCCTCCAATTCCTGGTACTGCCCTGTCAATACCTCCTGCTTCAGGGTTTCAGGGTTGAACGTGACCGCGTCAGTAGACTCGGATTCCTTCTGCTGTAGCCGTTTCTCTAACCGGGCGACTTTTTCCTCCAGTTCCTGAACGCGTTTCTGACTGGTCTCTCCCGTACCGATTAGTCCGTGTTCTTTGAAACTTCGGGCTTCATATATCAGCTTTTGCAAGTGTTTAGATAGGCTTCTGTTGTGCTCTTCGGCCTCTTGACGCCACTCGTCGGCTACCTCTTCTGGAGGGTATATCTTGACTTCTGCCGTGTCTTCCGCACGAGTAGCATAGCCGGGGCTATCCGTCATTCAACAACACCTCTTCACCTCTACCAGTGTTTGCGTGTCAATTCTTTTATTATTGGTGTCAACTCGATACCTTATGAGTGCCGAGGCTTTCCCCAACTGGTAGCTGTAGCTGACGACGGTTCGTCGAGTGTGTTCCAACATCTCAATTTCAACGGACATGAACAGTATTTAGCACGTCAGTCATTGTGATGCCACCTCTGTAGAGAGGCCCTCTGTGGACACTGCCGATAGCTAGACTCTAAATTGTACACGATTGTACTGTTCTAGTATCACTGTTGATACTCTCGGCAACGGCTTTTTGACTCTCATTAGCTACAGGTTGAGCAATGGTAGATGAAAGACGGCAGCCGTGGACCGGAAGCCGGCGACGGTTGCTCGGAATGCTCGCGACTGGTGGAACCGCCACACTAGTTGGTTGCTCGAGCGGCGGAGACACAGAATCGAGTACAGCTGAGAGCGGGGCCGGAGCCGCCGGGTCCGCCGACGGTTCATTGTCAGTCGTTGTCAGTTCGAAAGGCTACACGGAGCAGTTAAACCTCGGGTACATCGCGTACGAATTGCTCGCCAGCAACACGAGTGCGAGTCTCGTGGATGAAACCGGCTTCGGCGGGAACGCTGCACACGCCGAGGCGTATCAGGCCGGCGACATCCACGCGTACTACGACTACATGGGGTCACTGTGGGCTACGCACCCACCCAGTCACGACGAAGCCGACTTCGAGACACCTGACGAGCAGTACGAAGCGTTGAAATCTGAGATGGAATCAGAACACCCAATTCGGATTCTCGACCGCGCAGAGTGGCAGAACACGTGGGCCGTATTTATCCGCGAGGACGCTATCGAAGGAACCGGTATCGAGACAATCAGTGACCTTGCCGGCTACGTCAACGACGGGAACTACGATATTAGACCTGCGTTTGGCGACGGATTCAGGACTCGTAGCGACGGCTTCGATGCCTTAGTTAAGTACTACGGATTTGAGGCCGAACACGTGGAGCGCTGGGAGGCAGAACAGGAGTTCATCGAGGCGGCGTCAGCGCAGGCAGCTGGCACGGCTGTCGACGAAGGGTATGCTGACCTCAGCTTTGGGTACAGCACCAGCGCGTGGCTCACAACCGTCGAAGACATCGTGTACCTCGATGACGACCGGAACTTCTGGCCGTTTTTCCACCCGGTCGGTGTTGTTCACGAGGATGTCGCAACGGACGCCGTGGTGTCGGCACTGAACAAGATGCCGGATGCCATTCCTGACGCGAAGACGATGCAAGAGCTGAACAGCCATGCAACCGAGGTCGGCAGCCAGCAGGCGGTTGTTGACCACCTCAAGGCCAACGGCTTCATCTGAATCAGTATGGACGAATCTACAGCACATTCAGGCAACGGTGGCGACGAATCAGCGGACCCGACAGAGCCAACGGCCTCGGACACGACAGGGCTGGAGCGAGCGAAAGCCATTGCGCTACTGCCAGTTCGGTCGTACCTCGTCAAGTTCGCTGTTGCATTGCTCGTGATTGTGGTACTCATCGCGGCCGGCGGGTTCTGGGTACAGGGGAACGCAACTGCCACACTCGAAGACGACACAGCACAACAGCTCGTACAGGAGGTCAACGCCGAAGCCGGCCTGTTGAACGAGTGGGTTGAGCGCAACGAGCGGCCGGTGCTGGTTGCGTCAAACAATCCGTTGCTCGGTTTCAACGCGACTCGCGGAGATCAGCAGGCCTACACCGAAAGGCTCGCCGCAGATGAACTGCAGTCCGACCGCGTCGCTGCCGTCCACCTTGCAGATCCCACGGTCGGCACAGCAGGGGAGGCAAGGATTGTGGCGAGCACTGACGACACGCTCCGCGGAACGCGCGTCACATCGGACAGCCATCCGTGGGTGGACCGCACTCGGTCTATCGGTCGGGACACAGTAGTCTCATCGAACCCGTACACGAACGCGAACGGCAAACGAGTGGTCAGTTCGATGAGTGTCGCCGCCGACTTCACACACGTACTTGTAGTCGAGTACGACGCTACCGACCTGAGCAAGCAGTTCAGCACTGGTATCGATGGCACGTTCACACAGGTCGTTCGTCCGACGTCGAGTTCGACTGAAGTCCTGTTCTCAGACGCTGGTACCGATGCTGTCGGGCAGCCGTACATCCCGAACGCGTCGCAGTCTGCCATCCCAGAGATTAGCACAGCGACGGAGCAGGGCACCTTCACTAGTTCGCCGACAAAGGAAGAACTGCTCGACACCGAACACGTCGCCGCGTACGCGACCATCCCCGGCACAAACTGGGTCGTTATCAAACACACACCCGCGGCGAACGCGTTCGCGCTGAGCGAGCAGATTCGGACTGATATCCTGGCGTTCATTCTGCTCGCGCTCGGTGGTGTTGTCGTCGTCGGTGGAACGATTGGCCGGAACACGGCGACGTCCGTGCAACAGCTCTCTGCGGCCGCCACTGCCATCGAGCAGGGAGAGTACGATGTCAGCGTTTCGAGCTCTCGGCGAGACGAAATCGGGCAGTTGTTCACGTCAATCGGGAGTATGCGCGATGCACTCGTCTCGAACATCGACGAAGCTGAGGCTGCCCGTGAGCAAGCAACAGACGCCCAGCAAGAAGCGGAGGAAGAGCGTGCCCGCGCCGAGCAGGCAAAGGAAGAGGCTGAGACGCTGGCGGCGGAACTGGAACAGCAAGCAGAGATATACAGCGACGTGATGGAAGCGTGCGCGGACGGCGACCTGACCCGTCGTCTCCCCGAAAGCGAGACCGACAACGAGGCGATGGCGGCTATCGCGTCGTCGTTCAACGATATGCTCGCACAGTGGGAGCGCACTATCGTCGACATTCAGGAGTTCGCGGATACCGTCACAGCCGCCAGCGAGGAGGCCGAAGTCGGGGCGGCTGACGCCGAGCGTGCGAGTGGCGAGGTCAGCGAATCGGTGCAGGAGATCGCGGCTGCCGCCGACGAGCAACGCGATATGCTGGACACGGTCTCGGGAGAGATGACTGACCTTTCGGCAGCCATCGAAGAGGTAGCCGCGTCCGCTGACTCGGTTGCAGAACACTCGAATCAGACCGCTGATGTCGCCCGAGAAGGCGAGGACACGGCCAGAGTCGCGCTCGAAAGTTCGCGCAGGGTACAGGAAGCTATCGACACAACTGTCGAGAACGTCGAACAGTTGGACGAGCAAATGGCAGAGATCAGCACCATCGTTGAGCTGATCGCTGACATCGCCGAGCAGACGAATATGCTCGCGCTGAACGCGAACATCGAAGCTGCACGTGCCGACAAAGACGGCGACGGGTTTGCCGTCGTGGCCGACGAGGTCAAGGAACTCGCCGGGGAAACGCAGGCATCGGCGACCGAAATAGAGCAGCTCATTACCGATGTCCAGTCACAGACGGAGACAACTGTCAACGAAGCCAGAGTAGCTGAGGAATCGATGGAGGCAGGCATCGACGCGGTCGAAGAGGTCATGGCGGCGTTCACAGAAGTATCGGAGTACGCCGACAAAACAGACGCCGGCGTTCAGGGGATCAGCGACACCACTGATGACCAGGCCGCCAGCACTGAAGAGGCGGTGTCGATGACCGAGGAAGTCGCTGACCTCAGCGAATCCACTGCCGATGAAGTCCAGAGCGTGTCCGCCGCTGCAGAAGAGCAGGCGGCCTCGATGTCGGAGATCAACGACAGCATCAAATCGCTGAACGGACAGGCAGAGCAGCTCAAGACGCTACTGTCGGAGTTTGAGGTCAGTGTCGACGAGGGCGAACACTCCCGGGACCACTGATCGACAACAGCGTGAACACGGCTGGCGCTCGAAGCGGTCCAGTATGCACTTTTCTCTGCCGTTTCGCTACGTGTAGCCACCACAACGCGCGACACGGCCCGATACAGTTAGTGATGTAGTCGCAGTCCGTCCCGTCATAGCTGTTCGCCGAGTGACTCCGATGCCGCCGGTCGGTTTCGGTGCGTGAGAATCCCCAGTACGCCTTTATTTTGGTCGGCCGAGCAACAGATATGAGCGTCATCTGTGAATTCGAGTTGCAGTCCGCGGATATGCCGCTGTGTGCGGTCGCTGCCGAACTGGACACCCGACTAATCGTGGATACCGTCGTCCCCGGAACGACTGCGGAACCGGCGCTCGTGTTCTCCGCGACAGGTGTCGACCCGGACGCCCTCGAATCAGCGTTGCTTGGCGACGAGTCAGTCGTTGAGTTCGTCGCCATGGACTCGGCTATCGTCGAGTCCCGGTACCGGGTCATCCTCGATACGGACTACGTCGAGATGTACACCCAGCTCGTCGACCGGCAGACGTATCCGATGGGTGCGCTCGTGACCGAACACGGGTGGAAGGTGAGCACGCAGTTCGCCAACCGAGCGGACCTCGAAGCGTTCCGGGACGCCTGTCAGTCACGCAGTGTCACGTTCCGCCCGCACCGGCTCTGTGAGACGGAGCACGGCGGCGAGGACTACGGACTCAGCGCGCCACAGCGAGAGGCGCTGCTGGCAGCCCACCGGCTGGGATATTTCACCGTCCCCCGCGGGGCAGACCTGACGGACCTTTCAGCGGAACTCGACGCGACCACGTCCGCAATCTCGGAGCGCCTCCGCCGTGGGACGGACCAGTTGATCGACCACACGATTGCCAGCTCCGAACAGTGACAGCAAACTAGCCAGCGAGCGGCTGTTTCGGCGATATCTCAACCTCTTATAAACTGCTGTACATATGTTGGCAACGGTTAGGGCTGTGACTTGTGTACCACTACATGACGGTGACCCAATATGACCATTCACCAGCACCCACACGTCACTGACCGCGACGCCCACTTCATCGGGGGCGGTATCGCCTCTCTCGCCGGCGCAGCGTTCCTCGTCCGGGACGGCAATATGCCCGGCGAGAACATCCACGTCTACGAAAAGCTGGACGTCGTCGGTGGCGCGATGGACGGGGCCGGCGACCCGGACGAGGCGTATCTCATTCGGGGTGGCCGGATGTTCAACTACCCGACGTACGAATGTACGTGGGACCTCTTCGAGACGATTCCATCCCTCGAAGACGATTCGCGGTCGGTCAAAGCCGTGATGGACGAGTTCAACGAAGCGAACCCCTCGTACGCGAAAACGCGGCTGATGCACGAGGGCGAACGAATCGACGCGGGCGAGTACGGACTGACGCGCCAGCACCGACAGTCGATAGTTCGGTTGCTTCTCACGCCCGAACCGCGACTCGGTGAGACGCGCATCGAGGAGTGGTTCGACGAGTCGTTCCTGGAGACGAACTTCTGGTACGTCTGGGCGACCATCTTCGCGTTCCAGCCGTGGCACAGCGTCGCCGAAGTCCGACGGTACATGTACCGGTTCCTCCACGAGTTCCCGCGCCTGCACACCATGGAGGGGATCGACCGGACGAAGTACAACCAGTACGATTCGATGATCCTCCCGCTCCGGCGCTGGCTCGAAGACAGGGGCGTCTCCTTCGAGTACGGCCACGAGGTGACGGATATGGATATCGTCCCATCGCGGGCGGGGCGCACCGTCGAGCGGCTCTACTGTGAGACCGACAGCGGCACCGAATCGGTCCCCGTCGAGCCGTCCGACCTCGTGTTCGTGACGAACGGGTCGATGACCGACGGCTCGTCTATCGGCGGGATGGACGAGGCCCCGGAACTGAACAAAACCGGCGCGTCGTGGGAACTGTGGAAGTCCATCGCCGAGGACAACCCACAGTTCGGCAACCCATCGGTGTTTGCTGATAACGTCACGGAGACGAAATGGGAGTCGTTCACTGTCACCCTGCACAACACCGAGCTGTTCGACCATATCGTCGACTTCACGAACGAAGAGCCGGGCAACGGGCTCGTCACCTACCTCGGGTCGAACTGGCTGTTGTCGACGGTCGTCGCCGCCCAGCCACACTTCGCGAACCAGCCGGACGACGTGAAGGTGTTCTGGGGCTACGCGCTGTTCCCGGACCGCGAGGGGAACTACGTGGAGAAACCGATGTCCGAGTGTACCGGCCGGGAAATCCTGCAGGAACTGTGTTACCACCTGCAGTGCGAGGACCGGCTCCCGGAGCTACTCGACGATGTGACTTGCATCCCGGCGATGATGCCGTTCATTACGGCGCACTTCCAGCCCCGGGAGCCCGGTGACAGGCCAGAGGTCGTCCCGGACGGCTCGAACAATCTGGCGTTCCTCGGGCAGTACGCCGAACAGCCGCGGGATGTGGTGTTTACCGTCGAGTACTCCGTTCGGTCGGCGATGACCGCCGTCTACGAGATGCTCGACCTCGACCGCGAGGTTCCCCCGGTGACCAAACACTACCGGAAACCCAGTGTTCTCGCGGACACTGTTCGCGCTGCGTACCGCTGAGGCAGTCGACGGCGGGACTGGCGCGGACATTCCAGCACTTTAGTACGGTGACGGAGATGGGTGTGTATGAACACGCTGACGCTTTCGGCCCGGAGGCTGCGATGGTAAATCTCGCGCTTTCGGCGGCACAGCTCGTCTTGGCGCTGGTGCTCGTGGGATTGAACGGCTTTTTCGTCGCCGCTGAGTTCGCCTTCGTTCGCGTTCGCGGCACGTCTGTCGAACAGCTCGCCGACGAGGGGAAGGCCGGCGCAGGCTCGCTGCAGGCAGTGATGGCGGACTTAGACAACTACCTCGCGGTGACCCAACTCGGAATTACGCTCGCCTCGCTGGGACTGGGGTGGGTCGGTGAGCCCGCCGTGGCGGCGCTGCTGGAACCTGTGCTGGCCCCGGTCCTCCCGGAGAGCCTCCTCCATCTCGTGGCGTTCGCGGTCGGGTTCACAATCATCACGTTCCTCCACGTCGTCTTCGGCGAACTCGCGCCGAAGACGTTCGCGATTGCCCGGACCGAGCGACTCTCGCGATTGCTCGCGCCGCCGATGAAGCTGTTTTATTACCTGTTCTATCCCGGTATCGTCGTGTTTAACGGCTCGGCCAACGCCTTTACGCAACTGCTTGGCGTCCCACCGGCCTCGGAAACGGACGAGACGCTCGGCGAGCGTGAGATACGCCGAGTGCTGGCCCGGTCCGGCGAAGAGGGGAACATCGACGCGGCGGAGGTCGCCATGATAGAGAGCGTGTTCGACCTCGACGATACGGTCGTCCGGGAAGTCATGGTCCCGCGCCCCGACGTCGTGAGCGTGCCGGCCGACGCCACACTGTCGGATATCCGGTCGGTCGTTTTCGACGAGGGCCATACCCGCTATCCGGTGGTCGAAGCCGACGACAGCGACCAGATCGTCGGGTTCATCGACGTCAAGGACGTGCTACGGGCCGGCGAAGACGGCAACGAGAACACGACTGCCGGCGACATCGCTCACGAGATACCGGTCGTCCCGGAGACGACCGCTATCAACGACCTCCTGTTGCAGTTCCGGCAAGACCGCCGGCAGATGGCCGCGGTCATCGACGAATGGGGGTCGCTCGAAGGCATCGCGACCATCGAGGACGTGGTCGAGGCCGTCGTCGGCGACTTGCGCGACGAGTTCGACGTCGACGGCCGCGAACACGCCATCCGCAAGCAAAGCGACGGGAGCTACGACGCCGACGGCGGCGTTCCGCTGTCGACAGTCAGTGAAGCGCTCGGTGTCGACCTCGACAGCGACGCGGTCGAAACCATCGGCGGGCTGGTGTTGAGTCAGCTCGACCGCGCGCCGGATGTCGGCGATACCGCCGAAGCGGCCGGACACGTGTTCGAGGTGACAGGCGTTGACGGAACCCGCATCTCGACGATCCGAGTCAGCGAGGGCGATGTCGACGACTCGCCGTCGGCTGAGTGACGGCCCGTTCAAAAGAACTCGCCCAGATAGACGGATTCGGGCTGGAAAACGTCTTCGAGCGGGTCGCGAACCGACTCGTCGCGTATCTCCAGCCCGGACAGGCGTTCAGCGGCGTCGACGCCGTGCGTGCCGACGGCCAGCTGGGAAAGGGTCGCAATGTCGACGGTCACGTCGGCCGTCGAGTCACTGGACGAAAGCGGGTCGACCGTCGCGGTGCCACCGTTCACTGACAGTTCGAACAGGCCGTCGTTGCGGTCGAGCAGCGGATCACTGATTGCGAGGGTACAGGCGAGGTCACTATCGGGCCAGTCGAGACGTTCGAGATGCCCCACGTCGGTGAGCCGAACCATCGGTCCGGACTCGACTGTACAGTCGACCGCGCCGGGGTCGTCGACGCGGTGGAGGAGGTCGGCGTCGGGTGGCAGCTGGAGCGTGACGCGCTCGATCTGTGCCCCGTGATTCTCGAGAAATGCGAACAGCGCGCGGCGGGCCTCCTCGTCGACGGCCGCGAAGTTCGAAACCGAGAGCGTGCGGTCGGCATCGTCCGCGACAGTGTACACGAGATATCCACGGAGGTCCCCGTCACGTTCGTAGCCGTAGCAGTACGGGACGCCGCCGCCGTCCCAGTCGGCGAGCGTCCGCTCGCGCCACCACGCTTCCGAGCGGCGGAGCGAGAGCGTCCTCGCGGTCTCGACCTGACGGAGCCGCTCCCAGTCGTCAGCGTCAAGGCGGACCATTTGTCCAGCAACGTCGGAGTCCGGAAGCGCCGACGGCGGCAGGTCGAAGCGCCGATAGGTGTTCGCCGTGCCCCAGCCCAGACGACGGTAGAACGGGGTCGAAAACGGCCAGAGCGTGACGAAGTCGACGCCGGCCTCGCGATACTCACGCAGTGCGTGCCGACAGAGGTCGGCGGCGTATCCCTGTCCGCGTTGTTCGGGTGGCGTCGCAACCGCACCGAGGCCGCCGACCGTCGTCGCCGCGCCGCGAACGGTCGTGTCGAGATAGTAGAGCTTGCAGACCGCACGGAGGCTATCGTCGTGGTAAAGGCCTCGCTGGTCGAACAGTGACGGCGGCCAGTCGCCGTCTGAATCCGGTGTCACCGGACCCGTTTCGGGCGTAAACGCGTACTGGAGTATCCGCTGGCAGGCTTCACAGTCGGTCACCGGGACAGGGCGCAGCTCGGACATATCGTTCCAGGTGTCCGCCAGCTACAGAAACCTAGTCATCTGCGGGTCGGTGTCACAGTCCTTCGCGGGAGTGGGCCCTCACGGCACGTACCAGATACCCCGGTCCCGGTCCAGGACTGACCCGACGACGATGTGGGGTAGCGCGACGATACTGATGAACATACTCCAGAACGCCACCGCGCCGGGGAGTAGGTCGCTCGTGCCCAGCGGGTTCGGGAACGCCCAGTAGACGCCGACGAGGACGCCGAAGGTGGCAAGCGCCCCGACGACGAGGACGACCCAGGCGCGCAATGCGACAGTCGAGGGGTCCGCGCCGCCCAGCAGGTCCCAGCGCTCGTCGCCGACCGGCTCGTCCTCGACGGTCGCCGTCCGCGCCACCTGTCTGGCGGAGTACCAGAACGGGAAGTACAGGCCGACGGCGACGAGGACCGGAACGAACGCGAAGTACGCCGTCAGCAGCAGCGACTCGCCCGCGTCAACGAGCCAGGAGCGGCCGCCGCCGCGCACGTAACCCAGCAGGATGTGCGTTGTCAGCGCGAGGCCGTAGCCAGACCCGATGACGAGCCGGGTCGTGTCGAACGAGCCTGCGTACGCCGAGAGTGCCCCGGGTTCGACGAGGCCGACCATCAGCGAACTGAAGGCGTGGAACGTCTCTGGCCAGAACACGATTGGGACGAGCATCACCGCGCCGCCCCGGACGGCCGCCGCCAGCCCCCGCTGGAACCGTGTCTGAAGGTGCTCGGTGCCGCTCGTGGCCGCCAGCACCTGCAGGCCGCCAAGGCCACCCTTCGCCATGGCGACGGTCAGGGCCAGCGCGAGGCCGGCAACGGGTGCGGCAAGGAACAGGCCGACGAACCCGCCGATGGCCGCCAGATACACCGCGACGTATCGCCAGCGAAAGGAGGGGCGACGGCGACGGAGGTTCTCGAAGTGCTCGTAGCCGCCATGCGGGAGATTGAGCGCGACCATCCCGACGAGGTACACGACCATCTGGGCACGGAGGGGAACCCTGACACCGACAGCGCCGAGGAGACCGAAGGCGACGGCGAGAATCAGCAGGCTCGCCCGTGAGAGCCAGAGCGACGGGTGACGGTCGGTGTCCCGGTGCCGGTTCCAGACGGACCCCAGGCTGATTGTTCGCATACGGCGACCCTAGGGAAAAGCTCAGTATAAACGAAACAAGGGATTCCAGCGAACTGAGAACGGACCAGTGAATTAATTATGACGGTGTCTGTTATGAGGTCCTGAGAATCCAGACAACCCTTTTTCAGGCATAGTCGCTAGCGTCTGCTATGCGTGATGGGCTCACCCACGACCAAACGGTGACCGTCGTCGGCGGCGGCTTCGGCGGCCTCTCCGCCGCGTGCTATCTCGCCGACGCCGGGGCCGACGTGCGACTGCTCGAACGCCACGACCGCCTCGGCGGCCACGCGGGCGTCCTCGAACGCGACGGCTTCCGGTTCGACACCGGTCCGTCGTGGTACCTGATGCCCGACGTGTTCGAGCGATTCTTCGGCCACTTCGACCGCGAGCCCGCGGACTACTACGAACTGGAGCGGCTGGACCCCCAGTACCGGGTGTTCTGGAAGGACGGCGACCGCGTAACGATGCGGCCGAACCGCGAGAACGCCCGCGAGGTGTTCGAGTCCTACGAGGAGGGGGCCGGCGACGCGCTGGCCGAGTATCTCGAACGGGCCGAACAGAACTACGACCTGGCGATGGAGCGGGTCGTCTACGAGGGTCGCGAACGGCTGCGTGACTACGTCGACACCGACCTGCTCCCGCTCGCGCCGCGGGCGCGGCTCTTTGGCTCGATGGACGACTACGTCAGCCGCTACGTCGACCACCCCAAGCTCCGCCAGTTGCTCGAATACACGCTGGTGTTTCTGGGCGGCGCGCCACACAACACCCCGGCGCTGTACAGCATCATGAGCCACGTCGACCTGAACATGAACGTGTTCTACCCCGAAGGCGGTATCGCCGGCGTCGTCGACGGCCTCGGGTCGCTGGCCCGCGAACTCGGCGTCGAAATTCAGACAGGGACCGAGGTCCAGCACATCGCCGGCGAGGCAGGGGAGTTCGAACTGACCACCGAGGACGGCGTCGTCGCCTCCGACCTCGTGGTCAGCAACGCCAACCCCGCCTACACCGAACAGAATCTGCTCGATCCCGCCGTTCGTGACCACGACCCGGATCACTGGAACGACCAGACGTACGCGCCGTCGGCGTTCATGCTGTATCTCGGCGTCGAGGGCGACGTAGACCCGCTGGCCCACCACTCGCTGGTCCTGCCGACGGACTGGGACGGCCACTTCGAGCAGATATTCGACCGCCCGGCGTGGCCCGACGACCCCGCCTATTACCTCTCAGTCACGTCCAAGACCGACGAGACGGTCGCTCCCGACGGCCACCACGCCGTCGTCGTCCTCGTCCCCATCGCGCCGGGGCTGGACGACGGCCCCGAGATTCGCGAGGAGTACCGCGAGTTCGTGCTCTCCGACCTCGCCGAACAGACCGGCGTGGACCTCCGGGACCGCATCGTCGTCGAGGAGACGGCATGTGTCCGCGAGTTCGCCGACCGCTTCGGCGACCCGCAGGGAACGGCGCTCGGGCTGGCACACACGTTGTTCCAGACCGGGCCGCTCCGCCCCGGCCACCGCGCCGGCCTTGACGGACTCTACTACACCGGGGCCTACACGACGCCCGGCATCGGGATGCCGATGTGTCTCATCAGCGGCGAACACACCGCCCGGGACATCATCGAGGACAGCCCGTTCGAGACGAACGGGGACCGGTCGGCCTCGACGGCGGACTGAGGCCGCTCAGTTTTGTCGAACGCACCGCCATCGTGAATCGGCGCACACCACGGCCCGCCCTCGAACAGTTTATTATCTCCCTTCAGGTAACGGAGGCATGGAGAAGCTCCGCGAGTCGCTACACGAGGCCCCGATTATCGACAAGGATGGATACTCCTACCTAGTCCACCCGCTCAGCAACGGCGTCCCGATGCTAGAGCCGGAACTCCTCCGCGAGGTCGTCGTCGGCGTGACACGGGCGGCCGATCTCGACGTGGACAAGATCGTTGCACCGGAAGCGATGGGTATCCACATCGCGACCGCGCTCTCGCTCCAGACGGATATCCCGCTCGTGGTCATCCGCAAGCGCTCCTACGGGCTCGAAGACGAGGTCCCGCTGCACAAGACCACCGGCTACTCCGAGTCGGAGATGTTCATCAACGACATCGAGGCGGGCGACGACCTGCTCATCGTCGACGACCTGCTCTCGACCGGCGGGACGATGGCTTCCATCTGCGAGGCGCTCGACGACATCGGGGCGAACATCTCGGACATCGTCGTCGTCTTCCGCAAACAGGGCGAGTCGGCCCTTGACAACACCGACTACGAGGTGACCAGTCTGCTCGATATCTCGGTCGACCAAGACGGCGTGACCATCCACGACTGAGTCGGCAGTTCGGACCGGCTTATTCTCGCTCGACAGCGGCAGCAATGTGCTCTCTGGCTTCCGCGGGCGTCATCCCGCGGACGCCACACGCACAGGAGAGCAGTTCGGGGTCGGTCAGGTCGTCGACCTCCTCCGCACTTGCCCGTTCGAGCGCGTCGTCCTCGGCGTCGTAGTCGAAGGTCACTCGATACGTGACCTGTGCCACACCCTCTATCTGATGGGACTCGTCGGGGTCCGGGTTCGAGATGGCCTCGGCGTGTTCTTCTTGCATCGCGGACTTCCACTGTTCGAGGTTCGCCTCGGGATCAGAATCGTCGGGCATACGCTGGCTGTCGGCGGCGGGACTGAAAAAGCGAGTGTTGCCAAGCCACCCCAACGCGGGTCTCGGAACGCTTTTTTGCCGGCCGTCGTCAGTTTCGCTGTGGTCGACTTCCGATTCGTCTCCGGCCGATCTCGATTCCTGCTGGCCGCCGCGACTGTCGTCGCGACCGTTGCGACGGCCGGCAGCCTCTATCTCTCGCTGGGTCTCGGACTCACGCCCTGCCGGCTCTGCTGGTATCAGCGCATCCTCATGTATCCGCTGGTGGTCGTTCTCGGCGTTGCCGCCGTTGAAGGCCGCCCCGGCGTCGTCCGGACGGCGCTCCCACTTTCGGTGCCGGGAGCCGCTATCGCCGCGTATCACTCCTGGCTGCAGGTGAGCCAGACGACCTGCGGCCTCGGAGCGGTCAGTTGTGCACAGATACAGTATCGGGTGCTTGGACTGACTGTGCCGAACCTCTCACTGACGGCGTTTCTCCTGGTGACCGGGCTGATTGTCACGGCGTCCGTGAAGCGGCCGTAGAGTACCGGACAGTCTTCGCCGGGACCGCGTCGCTTTTTCCGCTAGCCCGTCGTGGCCCCGATATGGAATACACCAGACTCGGTTCGACCGGGACGACAGTGTCACAGCTGTGTTTCGGCACGTGGCGCTTCGGCCGGGAGACCGGCGGCGTCGTCGAAACCGACCGCGAGGAAGCCCACGACCTGCTCGACGCGGCGTGGGAACGGGGCATCAACTTCATCGACACCGCCAACGTCTACGGCAACCCAAACGGCACTAGCGAAGAGTACATCGGCGAGTGGCTGGAGGACTACGACCGCGAGGACTTCGTCATCGCCTCGAAGGTGTACTTCCCCTTCGACGGCCGCGGCGAACCCGGCCCCAACGATTCGGGCCTGGGCCGCAAACACATCCGCGCACAGATCGAGGGGACGCTGGACCGCCTCGACACGGACTATCTTGACCTCTACTACATCCACCGCTGGGACGAGCACAGCGACATCGAGGAGACGCTGTCGACGCTCGACGACCTCGTCCGTGCGGGCAAGGTCCATCACCTCGGCGCGTCGACGATGGCCGCCTGGCAGCTAACGAAGGCCCTCTGGAAAAGCGACGTCGAGGATTACGAGCGCTTCGAGGTGACACAACCGTTGTTCCACGCCGGCTACCGCGACGACGTGAAAGACTACCTCGACGTCTGTGCCGACCAAGACATCGCTGTCTGTCCGTACTCGCCGCTGGCCGGCGGCTTCCTCACGGGCAAGTACGAGCGCACGGACGACGACGACCCGACGGCCTTCGAGGGGCCGGAAGGCGCTCGCGGCTCGCTGTCCGACCGCTTCGAGGACTTCTACCTCTCCGAGCGTGGCTGGCACGTGCTCGACGAACTCCGTGCTGTTGCGGACGAACTCGACGCCACGCCCGCGCAGGTCGCGCTCCGCTGGCTCATCGAACAGCCCGACATCACCTGCGTCCCTATCGTCGGCGCCCGCACCGTCGACCAGCTCGACGAGAACGTCGGGGCGGCCGACATCTCGCTGTCCGACGACCAGTTCAACCGCATCGTGAGTGCGCGGTACGGCGACGACGGGGAGCGGTGGGGTCACAGGGAGTGACGGAGACACGAGCGGACAGGGCCCGTTATAGTCAGGGGCTCACTTCTCGCCCGCAGAAGAGTTCTATCTAACCACGGTGTGGAAACTCCCGACAGACTGCTGCTGGATGTCTCACGCTGATTTGCTGGCCCTGTCACCCGAAGCGGTGGCTGTCTCGGGGGCGATCTCCCCGAGCAGCCAGACTGCGCCGCCAGCGGCGAGAAACAGGCCGCCAAGCGCTGCAACTGCTGTGGTCGCCGTGGTTGTATCTGCCACCATTCCGGCAGCAAGTGCCAGTGGTGCTCGGAGACCCATATACGACATCGATACCGCAGAAAGCAACGTTGCTCGCCCAGCCATCTCGACATGATCGCTAATATACCCATTGGCAATCGGCTGGACCAGCGGCTTTGCGGTTCGCATCGTCGCGAAGGCCGGGAGAGCCACGAGCGCAATCCACAGCGGGACCACGAGCACGACAGCCGTCAGGGCTGGCACGACGATTACGGCTTTGCGGACGCCGAGCCGTTCCTCAATTGCGCCGGCGTAGTAGCCGCCAGCCGATGAGACGGCTGTCATGGCGGCGTACAGCACGCCCAGGCCAAGCGCAAGCGCCGCGCCGGCCTCACCTGCTCGTGCCGCCGTAATCGCTCCTCCAGCAGGAACCTGAACGCCGATACCGGCAGCGTACGGACCCAACGTCTCGACGACCATGGGCTGGACGTAGGAGTGAGCAACGCCCAAGACAGAATAGAACAGTCCGATGTACAGGACCAGCGCTCGGAGCGGCGGGCGAGCCAGAGCTGTACGGATGACAGAGATCGTTTCCAGTGGCTCGAGACGGTCGCCGGAGCAGCTGTCGCCACCCCGGTCAGTGTACTGGCGATTCTTCGGCAGTGAGAGCAGCGCAAGGGAGCCGAGGCTGTTGAAAACGACCGTAGCGATAAACGGATAAGTTGGGTGCAGCCCGTACAGCAGGCCACCGATAACCATCGATACTGCCGCGGTCCAGTTCTGTACTGCGTCACCCCGGCCACGAACGTGGCTGAACTGCCCGCTATCGAGTCGTTCAGAGAGGATGTCGTACAGCCACGCATCCATACTGCCTGAGCGAAATGTCAGTGCCAGCGCCCATAAGAGATAGAGCAGACAATACCAGAAGAACCCCGAAGCGAAAATGAAGCCTGTCAGAGAAAGAACGGTGAAAAACACGCTGAGGAGGAGACTTGCTCGCCGCCCCAGCCTGTCACCGACGTAGCCTGTTGGTATCTCGCCAACGGCTGAGAACGCTGAGTAGGTCGCTGAGAGGGCACCGACCTGTGTGAAGGTCAGCGTTCGCAGGAGAAACAGGGTGAAAACAGGTGTTATGAATCCGACAGCAATCGTGGCACGGTACAGGTAGTACCGGCGCACTAATCCACTGTCGGATACCGGTCCGAGCATACGGAACGTGTCACTATCAGGTAACTAAACGTCTTCCTGAAACGTACTTCAGTTCGGTCTCTGATACGAGAGAGTCTACGCCAGCACACAGCAGTAGTACTGACAGCGTACAATATGGTATCAGACCGTTTCCGATGGGTCGACAACGTCACCGGAGGCCGGATACACGCCGACCTGGTCGCAGTGGCCCGCGAGCGGACAGGCGTCGGGGTCGTCCAGACAGGCCGGCTTTCTGGCCGAGCAGTACTCGCGGCCGAACTGAATCATCGCGGTGTGGCCGAAGCCGCACTTCGCTGCGGGCACGTCGCGTTCCAGATACTCACGGACGGTCTCGTGGTCGGCCTCTGCCGGGGCCAGCCCCATCCGGCGGGTGATGCGATGGACGTGCGTGTCCACGGGAAACACGCCGCCACGGCCGCCTGCGAACAGCAGGACGCAGTCGGCGGTCTTCGGGCCGACGCCGTTCATGTCGAGTAGCGTCGACCGAACCTCATCGGGGTCGCCCTCCCTGACGAACTCGTCGAAGCCATCCTCGCCGCCGTACTCCTCGCAGATACGCTGTGCCAGTGTGATAATGCGCTTGGATTTCTGGTTGTACAGCCCGGCCGAGGAGATGGTCTCGGCGAGTTCAGGCTGGTCGGCGTCGGCCAGCGCGCGGGCGAGATCTGCATCGGTGTCGCCACCGCTCGCAGGCCCGCCGTCGCTCCCGTACCGCGCCATCAGTTCGTCGTGGGCCGGCTGGCTCACCTTGTCAGTGGTGTTCTGACTGAGAACCGTCCGGACGAGACACTCGAAGGCGTCCCGGCCGCCGTAGGTCTTCGTCCAGTACAGTTCACCGAGACGGTCGACGATAGTTTCAGCTCGCGTTCCTGCCGTTTCCGGGTCGAACGGTGCCGACTGACCACCGCCAGCGGTCCCGCCGCTGATGTTCTCCGCTGGTTCCTCGTCGCGCATACCCGGTGCTAGGGCTGGTGGAACCAAAATGTCTGTCCGAGAAGATGACACCAGTGCGGACGCAGCGCCTACCGGCGGCTACCGAGAATCAGTGGTTCCAGCGTGGTCCACGGCGAAGGACCTGAAATGGGGCGTCCTTGGGGCGAGACGCCCACGGGACAGACACGAAAAGCTCGTGGCGTGCGGCGACGGGCTATGCCCACGGTGGTCGTCGCCGCGAAAGATGGTCGAGACTGACAGGTCAGTGCCCGGTCACGTCCTGGCTCTCACCTCCTGTCGGGCGGCGTTTGCGCGGACGACAGGGACGGCAGTACCCGACTCGCTACGGCGACAGATATCCCGCCTCGATGTGGCCTGTTCGTCCGGCATACAATTGTTTAGGCTACCCTAAAACACAAAAAGGCATCGGTTTCTAGGCAGGCCAAAAAAATAGATTGCCAGTTATTCCTCGACGATGACGGTGCCAGCCATCCCCGCGGCCTCGTGTGGCACACAGAAGTATCCGTGCTCGCCGGCCGTTTCGAACGTGTGAACGTAGCTCTGGCCGGACTGAACAGCCCCCTCCCCGTTCTCCCAGCCCTCGCGTGCGGCCGACTCGCTTTCGAACCCGCCGGAGGCCCAGTAGGTCGCGTCTTCCGGGAGTTCCTCTTCGTATGCGACGACGTTGTGTGCCTCGCCGCCGACGTGTTTCCAGGCGACCGTGTCGCCGACGCTAACGGTGAGTTCCTCCGGGTTGAACGCCACTGTCTCCATATCGACGACGTGGTCGGCGTCGTCGGGGACGCCCTCAACAACGTTCGGGCCGCCGGACAGTGATGACTCGGTTTCCTCGGACTCCTCGCCGCCGTGGCCGCCGGAGCCGCTCGGGGCGCTGTCGACAGCCCCGACGACGGCGAACTGCGCGGTTCGCGTCGCGTCCGCGAGCACCGCCGGATCTGCGTCTCCGCCCGTGAGTCCCTGCGAGTAGTCGGTCAGCGCGGCCTCGAAGTTCTCGTAGGCGTCGTGGTCCGCGTCCTCCAGCATCTCGTGGACCCGCGCCTCCTCGAACGTCGCGAAGACATCCTGGATGATGGCCGCTGCGGCCTCCCCGTTGCCGCCGGCGCTTCCGGCGATGGCGTACGCCGCCGCGACGGCCTCGTCGTTGAACGCCGTCGCCGCGGCGGTGACATCCCCACCGTCCTCGGCCGCAGTGCGAACGTCCGTGAGCGTCGCTTCGAAGCTTTCGTAGATTTCCTCGTCGGCTTCCTCCAGCGCCTCGTGGAAGCCCGCCGCACCGCGCTCGAAGTGGGCGAAGGTGTCCTGAATGACAGTCGCCGCGCGGTCAGTCTCTGACAGCGCCGCGAGTCCCGCCGCGTCGAAGGCCCGACCGATCATGTAGTCCGTCTCCGCCCCGCTGGCGACAGGTGTCGACAGGGCCGCTTCGAAGTCGATCAAGGCCTGCTGGACCCCGTCGTGGTGGGTCGCCACGGCCTCACTGTCGTCGTCCTCGTAGGCCGACTGCAGCGACGTGAGGTGCTCCTCCTCGAAGCGATGGTAGAGGTCTTCGCTCTCGTGTTCCATCGTCTCGTGGAAGCCGAGTTCATCCCTCTCGAAGCGGGCGAACACGTCCGAGACGATAGTCGCCGCGCTGTCAGCGTCGCCGAGGCGATACAGTTCGCGGGCGTCCGCGATGCGGGCGCGGAAGAATCCGGATTCGAGTGCCGCCCGCGTGTCCTCGCCGCCGACCAGCGCTTCGATACCGGTCACGAGGTTCGTATCGACCGTTTCGGTGGCGCTGTCGATACCGTCAGCATTGCCGTTCTCGATGGCACTGGAGAGGTCCTCCAGCCCGCCCTCGAAGGTCTCGTATGCCTCGTCGTCGGCCTCCTCCAGCGCGTCGTGTGCGTCCGCCCCTTCGAAGTGGGCGAAGACGTTCTCGACGGCCGTCGACGCCGCATCCGCCGCGTCGTTTGCCGCAAGCCAATCAGCGTCGGCGACACGGGCGCGATAGCTGTTCAGCGTGACCGTGTGGGCGTATGCGTGTCCGGGACCGCCGGCGGAGGCGAGCGCGTCTGCGTCCCAGCCGCGGGCCTGCATCGTTGCGAGGTGGCCCGCGCCGGCGACTGCCTCCTGCTGGACCAGCGCATACGCGCCCGAAACGGTCGCATCGAGCGCGGCACGGGCCTGTTCGGTGACGCCGCTCGCGTCCTCGTTGCCCGCGGCGGAGCCGATACCGGCCAGTGCGTTCTCGAAGGCTTCGTACGACTCCGCGTCCGCATCCTCGATCTGGCTGTACACCAGCGCGTCCTCGAACGCGGTCATCGTCTCCTCCGCGATAGTGGCGGCCCCCTCGAAAGCGCCCAGCGTCCCGGCCACGGCGGCATTGCTCGCCCGACTCCCCAGCACGAGCAGGTCCAGCACTCTGGTGGCCTGCTGTCCGGCAGCGGCCTGCTGGGCCGTCTGTAGATGGCCCGACGCCTCGTCTGCGGCCGAAGCGGCTCCGGACACGTCGCCCTCGGACAGCGACGACTGGACTGTGCCGAGCGCATCCTCGAACCCCTCGTATGCTGACTCGGACGTCGATTCGAGCTGTTCGTGCGCACCGTACTCGCCGGACGCGCCCTCGAAGCGAGCAAAGATGTTCTGTGCGACGGTCGCCCCGGCACCGGGTGCACCGGCCCGGCCCAGCGCGACGGCATCGTACAGCCGTGCTCGGTAGGCGTTCCACTCTGTCGCGACAGCGGTCATCGGCCCGACCGAAGCGCCGCTTTCGCCGCTGTCGTCTGTGCCTGCAGTTGCGTCCTGTTCTGTCGTTTCGGTGTCTGCTGATGCTGTGTTCGATTCTGACGACCCCTGGCTGGGACACCCGGCAAGCAGTCCCGTCGCAGCGATCCCCACTGTCTTCAGCAAGTCACGTCTCTGTGGCATACAACTGATTAGGGCGACCTAAAAGACTTAAGCCCACCGATGTTTTGGTGCCCCTAAACCACTGGACGGTAACGCGGTATCACAGCGATAGGTCCACGATGTCCCCGGTACTGACACCGAACGCTTCGTCCCCACGGCCGCGGTTGACGGCGAGTTCGACGTTCCCGTGGCTCCCGACAGTGACGAGTCGTTGTCCCCGGTCGACGGCAGCGTAGGCTCGGCCGACCGAAGCCTCGACACCGCCAACGCTGACCGCCTCGCCGAACCGGTCGGCAAGCACGTCGCCGGGAATGTTCGTCACGGCGTTCCCGAAGTCATCAACGACGAGCACCTCGCCGGACGCTCTGTCGCCCTCGACTGTGGCCGCCGGGAACCGGAGGTCGGCATAGTCGTCGGTCGGATCGATTTCGGGCCGCGTTTCGATGTCCGCGACGCCGGTGTCGTGGACCGCTGCGGCGGCGGGCGCGAACACGTCCCGCCCGTGGAAGGTCGTACTTGCGGGGTCGTCGTACGCCCAGGTGAACACCTCGAAGGCGTCCGCCCCGTCGCTCTCGGTTTCGGCCAGTTCCCGGGCGACCGGCAGCAGGACGCCGTTGTCCGGACCCACGAGCGCGTGTTCGCCCGCCCGGACCACAAGCGCGTCCCGGTCGGTCCCGACGCCCGGGTCGACAACGACGCAGTGGACTGCCGGCGGGAAGTACGGGAGCGTTTGCGTGAGCCAGAAGGCCGCCGCTCGCACGTCCTGGCGCGGGAAGTCGTGGGCGATGTCCTCGATGCGGGCGTCTGTCGCCCGGCAGATGACCCCTTTCATTGCTGCGGGATACGGTGAGCCGAAGTCGGAACTCAGCGTAATCATCAGTCGTCAAGGTCTTCGATGGACTTCTCGACCGACTCGTCGGCGGCTGTGTACCGTTCGAGCGAGTCGCTGTCGGAGACATGCTGGAGCCGCTTGATACCGTGGATCTCTTCGATGACCTCCACGACAGACGACGGGACGCGGTCGCGCCAAGACTCGTCGTCGATCATCCGCTGGCGGATCTCGCTGCCTTCTAGTCGGTCGCGGTCGAACATCGGCGACTGGCGGACTTCGATGCCGGCCTCCTCGAACAGGCGGACGACGAGCGGGTTGTTCGAGTAGGCCACGTCGAAATCCGGACACATACTCTCGACGTGACTCACCCAGACGGCGTTGCGGTTGATGTCCTCAAGGGGTACGACGTAGGTCGTCAGGTCGTACTCCGCGACGGCTTTCGTGATCATCATGATCCGCTCACCGGCGGTAAAGGGGTCATGTGTGGTGTGTGAATCGTCGGCGCTTCCGATGCCCAGCACGAGCTCATCGACTTCCTCGGCGATGCGCTCGACCATCGAGTGATGGCCGTTGTGGTAGGGCTGGAAGCGGCCGATGTAGAACCCACGCATATTCCCCAGTGGGTGTGGTGGTTTGATAAACCCGACGACGCGGTACTGCCGGTATATATCCCCGCCTAATTCGGCCGCTGTACTGCGGTTTTCGGGATGTTGCAACAACCGACACGGGGAGAAAGTATATCAGTCGACAGGCCTTCCATGAGTATGTTAGCAACGTTTGTATGAGCGACAACACCGACACCGACGCGACTCCCGACCCCGACCGGGAGGCATCCGACGCTGGGGAGGAAGAGGCGTCGACCAACGGGGCCAAACAGGACCCCGACGAACCTGCCTCTGAGCCCTCGGCCGACGAGCCATCCGACCCGCCTGAGGACCGATGGGGCGGCGAGGGAGAAACGTCCGAAACGACACTCGGAAGCGATGTCCAAGTTGACGGCGAGTCCGAACTGGAGGGAGACGAGGAGAACCTCCTCGGCGGCCTCGAAATCGAATCGACCGCCGACATCGAGGTCCCGGACCGACTCGTCGACCAAGTCATCGGGCAGGACCACGCCCGTGACGTGATCAAGAAGGCGGCCAAACAGCGCCGCCACGTGATGATGATCGGCTCCCCCGGAACGGGGAAGTCGATGCTGGCGAAGGCGATGTCCCAGTTGCTCCCACGAGAGGAACTGCAAGACGTTCTCGTCTACCACAATCCCGACGACGGCAATGAACCGAAAGTACGCACTGTCCCCGGCGGCAAAGGGGAACAGATTGTCGAGGCCCACAAGGAGGAGGCCCGCAAGCGCAACCAGATGCGGACCTTCCTCATGTGGATCATCATCGCCATCGTCATCGGCTACGCCCTGATCCTCGTCCAGCAAGTCCTGCTGGGGATTCTCGCGGCCGGTGTCATCTATCTCGCCTTCCGCTACGGCTCGCGTGGCAGCGACGCGATGATTCCGAACCTGCTGGTCAACAACGCCAACCAGAAGACCGCGCCGTTCGAGGACGCCACGGGCGCCCACGCCGGTGCGCTGCTGGGCGACGTTCGCCACGACCCGTTCCAGTCCGGTGGGATGGAGACGCCGAGCCACGACCGCGTCGAGCCCGGCGCCATCCATCAGGCCAACAAGGGCGTGCTGTTCGTCGACGAGATCAACACGCTCGACATCCGCAGCCAGCAGAAGCTGATGACGGCCATCCAGGAGGGCGAGTTCTCCATTACGGGCCAGTCCGAGCGCTCCTCGGGCGCGATGGTCCAGACCGAGCCCGTCCCCTGTGACTTCATCATGATCGCGGCGGGGAACCTCGACGCGATGGAGAACATGCACCCTGCGCTGCGCTCCCGTATCAAGGGGTACGGGTACGAGGTGTACATGGACGACACCATCGAGGACGACCCCGAGATGCGACGCAAGTACGCACGCTTCGTCGCGCAGGAGGTCGAAAACGACGGTCGACTCCCGCACTTCACTGAGGAGGCTGTTCAGGAGGTCATCCTTGAGGCCCGGCGTCGCGCCGGCCGCAAAGGCCACCTCAGCCTGAAGTTCCGTGACCTCGGTGGGCTGGTCCGCGTCGCCGGCGACATCGCCCGCGCCGAGGACCGCGAGCGCACTGAGCGAGCGGACGTGCTGCAGGCCAAACGCCGCTCCCGGTCCATCGAGCAACAGCTTGCGGACAACTACATCGAGCGCCGCAAAGACTACGAGCTCACCGTCAACCAGGGCGACGTTGTCGGGCGCGTCAACGGGCTCGCCGTCATGGGTGAGGACAGCGGTATCGTTCTCCCCGTCATGGCCGAGGTCAGCCCGTCACAGGGTCCTGGCCAGGTCATCGCCACCGGACAGCTCAAGGAAATGGCCGAAGAGGCCGTCCAGAACGTCTCGGCGATCATCAAGAAGTTCTCCGACGAGGACATCTCCGAGAAGGACGTCCACATCCAGTTCGTCCAGGCCGGTGAAGGCGGCGTCGACGGCGACTCCGCCTCCATCACCGTCGCCACCGCGGTTATCTCCGCGATAGAGGACGTGCCGATCAAGCAGAACCTCGCCATGACCGGTTCGCTGTCGGTCCGAGGTGACGTGCTCCCGGTCGGCGGCGTCACGCACAAGATCGAGGCGGCCGCAAAGTCCGGCCTCGATACGGTCATCATCCCCGAAGCGAACACGCAGGACGTGATGATCGAAGACGAGTACGAGGACATGATCGAGATCATCCCCGTCTCGCACATCTCCGAGGTCCTCGAAGTCGCCCTCGCCGGCGAAGCGGAAAAAGACTCGCTGGTCGACCGCCTCAAGTCCATCACGGGCAAGGCACTCGACCACGAGGTCGGCCGGCAGGGTGGCAGTCCAAGTCCCCAATAAATGCCCGAGTGGGCCGCGTTCGTCGGCCTAACGGGGTTTCTTTTAACCGCGCTTCTCGGTCTCGCACGACTCTCACAGGGAGCTGTACGGCCCGACGGCGGTGTGTCGTCCACAGTCGACGGCGTCTCGATACCCGAGGGAGACCCGACCATCCCGCGTTTCGAGACCCAGCGGGCAGCGGCCCAGCGGCGGCAGATGCGCGACACGCTCGCGCCGAGTGACCTCTCGACCGGAGCGTTGCTTGCCAACGTCGCGTTCACGCAGGGGCTGTTCGGTGTCCTGCTCGTCGCCGGCGCGTTCTACTTCGAAATCCCGGCTGGTGCGTTCGGCATTGCGAATGATGCACTCTCAACGGGACTTCCAGCGCTAGCTGTCGGTATCGGCGCGGGGGTCGGGTTCTGGCTGGGCAACGAACTCGCCGCCGCTGTGGCCGACGGCTTCGGCGTCACCTTCGACGAGTCGTTGCGGGAACTGCTCGCCCCGGACTCGGCCGGCGGTTGGGTCGTCCTGCTTGGCGGTGTTCTGCCGGTTATTGCAATCGTAGAGGAACTCCTGTTCCGGGCGGGGGCTATCGGTGTCCCCGTAGCCGGGCTCAACGCGCCGGCGTGGGCGATGGCCATCATCGCCTCTGTTGCCTTTGCGCTGGGCCACGGCGCACAGGGCCGAGTGGGAATTATCGTCACCGGCACGCTGGGACTTGCGCTCGCGGGCCTGTTCATTGCGACAAACAGCCTGCTGGCCGTCGTCGTCGCCCACTACCTCGTCAACGCCCTCGAACTGATTGTCCACGAGGGGCTGGGTGTCGACCGGCTCTGGGCCTAGAGGCCCTCGATAGCGCGGAGTTTCTGCTCGACGGGCGGGGGCGCGGCACTCGGTCCGTCGCGAACCCGGTGGTCCGGAATCAGCAGCGGCACAGGGTTCGCGGCCAGCGCCTCCCGGACCTGCGCTATGTCGTCCTCGTCGTCATCGTCTAGGTCGGGCGTCATCCGCGCGACCTGTGTAACGGACGCGTCCTCGCCGTAGGGAATCTCTCGGACGGCTTCTAGCACTGTGCGCTGGTCCGTCGGGACCGTGAGACCGACAGTGATGTCCGTGAAATCGTCCTCGACTCCCTGAAGATAGTCGTCGATACGGTCGAGCAGGGCGTGGTCATCGCCGGCGTCGGCCGCTGGCTGTGACGGGAACGACAGCGAGATGATCCGGTCGCCGGCCTCACCGAGCTGGACGTATCGGTCGAGATACGACGACTCACGCGCGTAGATTCCTGCATCCCCGGTCGGTGCGTCCATACTGTCGTTGTCGGCCGGTCGCCCCTTCAACATTCGGCCTCGATATGCGTCAGTCCTGGAACGAGAGCACGGTCGGGTAGTCGGAGATGACTCCGTCGACGCCGGCCCGGACAAGTTCGCGGGCCTGATACCACGTACTGACCGTCCAGACGTTCAGTTCCCGGCCTTCGTCAGCGGCGATTTCGGCGAGGTTGACGTCGCTCAGGTCGGAGTCGATGTAGCCGCTGTCGTTGAAGAAGGGCGTTCCCTGAACCATGTTCCGTGGGACGTTCATCGCCTCGCAGTCGTAGCGGCGGGTGATCTCCAGTCCCGCCTCGATGTCGTCCCAGAAGAGACAGGCAATGGGAATCGAGTCGTCGTGGTCCCGGGCAGTCGCGAGCGCGGCCTCGTAGAACGACGAGACGAGAATGTCGTTGTCGTACTCGCTGACGAGGTCGAGCGCGCGCTCGGTGTATGGTCGCCACAGCTCTCGTTGCGTTGACAGCGTCTTATCCGGCACCGACTCGGCGAATCGGAGGTCCTGACTGCCGGGGTTTTTGAACTCCAGATTGACGGTGACGCTCGGCGGAATCGAGTCCATGACCGTTTCGAGCGTCGGAACCGTCTCCTCGGTCCCGAGGACGGTCGCGCTCGTCACGGTTTCGGTGTCGGTCTCGAAGATCAGTCCCTCAGTGTCAGTCAGGCCGCGTTCGCCGCCGTCGCGTTCGGCTAGCCCGTTGTCGTGAAAGGTGACCAGCGTGCCGTCGGCCGTTGGCACGATATCGACCTCAATCATGTCGGCGCGCCGGTGGATTGTCTGTGACCCCGGGCCGCCGAACGAGGCCGCCTCGACGGCCAGTTCCGTGTTCTCCGGGTACGCGCCAGCGAACCCGCGATGGGCGATGAGAGTTGTGTCGTCGGTCATCGTTTCGTGCTCGCTGTCGTCTGTGTCATTGTTGGTCGTTTCGCTGCCGTCCGATTCCTGCAGTGTACTCCCCACGAGCCCCGCACCTGCCAGTGCCGCCGCTGAGCCTGCAACAAATGTCCGCCGGCCGAGATACTGTGACATGATAGATACGGCTGGCAACCGGTCGTGAAAGACCGTTTATATGAGGGATATATGTCTCTCAGTAGACGTGACCCACAACCGCCGGGTCTGTAGCCGTCTACGTCGAACGGGTCACGCGTCCGTACTGTGGCGCTCACGGGCCGCGGCCACGACCAGTGGGAGAGTAATCGTCGCATCGGCATACACCGAGACATTCCGGGCGTCCTTTTCAAGTTTCCCCCACGAGCGGGCCTCATCGAGCGTCGCACCGGAGAGGCCGCCGGTGTTCGACGGGTCCATCGTCAACTGAACGGCATAGTCGTAGGCGTCGGGCGAGACCAGCATCGTCTGGAGGACGTAGTTCTTCGGGACACCGCCGCCGACGACCATCGCGCCGGCGCTGTCGGCCTCGTAGGCGATGTCCGTAATCGAGGTCATATCGGCGAGCGCGTCCACGGTGAACTCGCTGGTCTGGGAGTACATCCACGCCTGCAGGCCCAGCACCGAGTCCTGGAATGCCGGACAGTACACCGGTACGTCGTTTTCGTAGGCCGCCGCCAGCACGCCGGCGTCTTCGGGCACGTCCTCGCGCTCGTTGACCGCGCTGTTGGCGCGGCCGAGTTCCTCGGTCATGCGCTGGATCGAGACCGCGCCCTCCTCTTCCAGCGTCGAGAACACCTCGTCGCGGAGGTGGTTCTCGAACAGGGCGAAATGCTCCTGGGGCAGGTAGACGTTGTAGATGCGGTCGACGCCCTCGTCACGGAGCGTCTCGTCGTGTTCGCGCTCCGTTTGCCCCTCGGGCGTGACCTCGCCGTGGTGGTGCTTACCACCGATGGCCTCGATGCTGTCGTGGGTGCAGTTCGCGCCTGTCGTCACGAGTACGTCGATGTGGCCGTCGCGGATGAGTTCGCTGACGATGGCCCGCATCCCGGTCGGGACCATCGCGCCGGCCAGCCCAAAGAAGGTCGTCACGTCGTCGTCGAGCATCTCGCTGTAGATGTCGACGGCCTCGTGGATATCGCTCGCGCCGATGCCGGCCTCGCCGTAGCTGTCAGCCAGTTCGCCGACCGTCATTCCGGCCCGGGCTTCCGCGTGGCCGATGGGGTCGTGATGGAACGTCTCTCGCTCGTCGGTGTGGTCGCTCATTGCTGTGCAGTCGAGCGCGGGTGGGTTTCAACGTCGTGGTTCGCCGTGACGGTTACAGGCTATGTGTCGTCATGTCATCACACACTGTCACTGAAACGGAGGGCTTAGACGCCCCTGCGTTGGACTGGGAGCTATGGATACTGCTGCGTTCAGGCGCGGCGTTCGCGATGTTGCGCCGCTACTGCTGGGAATTATTCCGTTTGGCCTCGTTGCCGGCATCGCTACCGTCAATGCCGGACTGGGGCTACCGACCGCAGTCGGTCTCTCGGTGGTCGTCTTCGCCGGCGCATCACAGCTCGCAGCGCTGGAGCTGCTCGGACAGAACGCACCACTGACAGTTGTCGTCGCGACAGCCGTCGTCATCAACCTCCGACTGCTGATGTACTCGGCATCGATCGCGCCGTACTTTCGGGAGTTCACCGGCCGGTGGAAAGCGGTGCTCGCTTACGTGTTGACCGACCAAGCGTACGCGCTCTCTGTCGCTAGTTACCGGTCGGACCGTGAGACGGACCGGAAGTGGTACTACCTCGGTGTCGCCCTGACGCTCTGGGGAGTCTGGCAGGTCACAACAATCGCCGGGGCGCTGCTCGGCACTGGCGTCCCCGACGCCTGGGGCCTCGAATTCGCGATCCCGCTTGTCTTCCTCGCGATTCTGGTGCCGGCAATCGAAGACGCGGCGACCGGCGTCGCCGCTGTCGTCGGTGGCACCGTTGCCGTCGTCGGCGCTGGTCTCCCGCTCAATCTCGGGTTGCTCGTCGCGGCCGGTGTCGGTATCACTGCTGGCGTTCTCACGGAGTCCGCCACGGGAGGGACCGATGGCGACTAATTACGGCCCAGTTGAGATAGCCGGCGTCATCGCCGTCATCGGCGTGTTAACGTACGCCTGTCGCCTCTCCTTTATCGCGCTGTTCGGTCGGCTCGACGAGATTCCGCCGGTCGTCGAACAGGTGTTGCGGTTCGTCCCCGCTGCCGTCCTCGCCGCGCTTGTCCTCCCGTCGTTCGTGACCCTCGACGCCAGTGGTTTCGCCGCAGACAAGTTCATCGCCGGCGCGCTCGCGGCAGGCGTCGCCTGGAAGACCGAGGACGTGTTCGCCACGATGGTGACTGGGATGGGCGTCCTCTGGGTGGTCCGGTTTCTGCTCCCGGTCGGCGTTTGACCGAGCGGTCGGCGCAACGACGGTGAAGAGGGGCCCCGCCTGGCCCCGCACGTCAGATTCGCAGGTGTGCCGGCGGGTCGACGGCTTCTAACTGTTCTAGCAGCCCGAGCCGGTTCTCTTCGACCCACACCTCCGCGATCTCGCCGTCTTCGAGCCGGTACATCGCCATCCCGGTCCACTCGGCTTCGTGTCCGGTCGGCTCGACGTCAAGGAACTCCCCTTTGTGGGTCCCCATCGCGGAGTAGCGAACAGCGACTGTATCCCCCTCTGCGACTATCGCGTTTGTCGTGCCGGCGTAGTCCGGGAACCGCTCGAAGTGCGACTCCAGAAACTCGATGACTTCCTCGGGGCCGTGTAATGTTTCGTGAATACCATGCTCAACCACGTCGTCGGCGAGCAACTCGTCCAGCGTCTCCAAGTCTCGCTCGTTGAACGCGTGCAGGTACTGCCTGACAGTGTCCGCGTTCGAGGTTTCGGTTGTTGACATCGTCGTTCCTCGCCTCCGGCGCTCCCGGCAGGAGTCTCTGCCATCGGGAGCGCTACCTGTACCATCGGCCCAGAGTTTGTTAGATGTTATCATGAATTTCGGAAGTGACCAGACGCAGCGGCGAGCGCCCCGCATTCACCGGTGTATGCAGTACTGCGCCGGGTGGAAGCGTCGACAGGGTCAGGTGACCTGGCTCTGGACGATGATACATCCAGCATACGATTGTATCGCCGGTTGCAGCAACTCCGGGGCTGGGCCTACGCGACGGCGAAGACACGCGTTCGCTCCGAAATCTCGTGGGCGAACTCCGCGCCGGCAGACCAGCTATCAATTATCGCTGAGCCGAGAGTCTCCGTGACGGTGTCGCCGGCCGGAACTGGAAATCGGATTGCGGCGTCCGCGTCGGCGGCGCTGGAGTGTTCGGCTACCCCGCGAAATACGCCGTCGCGGGAACCGTGGTTCTCGACAGTGAGCCTGAGCACGGTCCGGTCCGCTCGGTCAGATATCTCCGCACCTCGAAGCGCAAACTCCGGGGCCACAGAGATCCTCTCGGTAACGGTTTCAGGGAGTGACCACGTCGGCCGTTCGCCGCGTTGCAGCTGTACGGCCGCGTCATCCACGGCGTCGACTGGCACGGAAAGCGCGTAAATCCGGGTTTTGGTGTTGAGCCAGGTCTGTGCCGCAGAATTGACTATGTCGCCGTCGAGTCGGGCCGCAAACTGGATATCGAACTCGGGGTCGACATCCTCTGGGATCTCCCCGAGGAGTACAAGCAGCTGTGCGTCGGCTGGCTCGTACAGTTCGCGGTGGAGGTGGTGGTGGATGAGGGACCGCTGCAGGGTGACCGATTCGACGGTGACTGGCCCGAGGCCGTCAACGCTGGCCTCGTCACCGAGTTCGTACGCACTGTTTTCTGCTGGGGTGTCGGCCGCCGACTGGGCGGGTCCGCTGTCAGTGTCGGGTGTCGTTACACAGCCCGTCACGGGAAGTGTAGCACCGACTATCTGGAGGGCACGGCGGCGTTTCATACGCACATCCCCAGGGCTGTGAGTAAATGCCTTGTGTGCGCTCCAAGACAGCCCGAAGGACGATGTGAGTCCGGGGTGACGGCGCTATCACCGAGCTCCAGACTGCCGCTTCAGGCCAGTTCTAGCGACGCCCCACAGCAGTCAGACCGGTACTGCTCGCGCTGTTCGACGAGTTTGCAGTCCCGATAGCGACGAGCAACGAGCTCGCCACAGGCCCCGCAGGTGAGGACGTGCTTCGGCTCGGCGAAGGCCGGACAGTGGACAGCAGTGTCGAGCTGAGCGGCCCGCTCTCGGAACGCGGTCCCGTGGTCAGTCGTTCCATCGCGCTGGTACTGTTCGACGTGGACCAGTTCGTGCCGCAGCGTTGACTCCCACTCCGCTCGGTCGAAGGCCGAAAACGCGTCCCACGTCAGCGACACTGTGCAGGGAAGCGGGCGGCCGTCGCTCCCGTCGATACTGCCCCAGTCGTATCGCTCGCCGATGGTGGCGGCGTCCAGTTTCGGTCGCTTGACTGCTGCGGCTCGGCGCTTGGCGCGATGGGACACCGCCCAGTCGACGAGGTCGAACCGAACCGAGACGCCCCGCTCGCGGCGGACCTGTCGGCAGTATTGCTGCGACCAGTCGATGAGGGCCGCATCCGAGCGAATACCTTCGTACGAAACGCTATCGTCCATCGCCTCAGAGACCGGTTGGACAGTCGATGTAGGTCGTCTCCAGCCCCCAGTCCTGTGCGACAGTCTGGAGCGACTGGACGCCGAGCGTCTCCGTCGCGTAGTGGCCGGCGAGAATGACGTGGATTCCCTGCTCACGTGCCTCGTGGAATGCCTTCTGTTTCCCCTCGCCAGTGATGAGCACGTCGGCGTCTTTCTCGACTGCCTCCTGCAGCCAGTCGACGCCGCTGCCGGTGACGATTGCGACATCTTCGACAGTCGATGGGCCGAAATCGAGCACCTGAACTGGCTGTCCGTCGGTGTCTACCTTTCCTTCGAGGGTATCAGCCAATTCAGAGACCGTCTGAGGTTCTGTAAGGACCCCGCGTTGGCCGATGTGTTCGCCGCCCATCGACCCGAACGGCGCACGGTTGTCGAGGCCCAGCAGGTCCGCGACGCCGGCAGCGTTACCGAGCGACTGGTGGCCGTCCAGCGGGAGATGGGCAACGTACAGCGCGAGGTCGTTGTCGATCAGCGGTGCGACCCGGCGGTAGTTGGTTCCGGTCACGCGCTCCATCCCGCCCCAGACGATGCCATGATGGGTCACGAGCAGGTCAGCGCCCGCCTCGGCGGCACGGTCGACAGTCTCGACGGCCGCATCAACCGCGAAGGCGACGTGCTCGACCGGTTGGCTCGCCGGCCCGACCTGCAGGCCGTTCGGACTGGCGTCGATGTCGGCGTAGGCCTCTGTGTCGAGTCGGTCGTCGAGACGCGTCGCGATGTTGCCTGCGTTCATAGCGCGGGCTTCGAGAGGGCCGGTGGTATGCTTTTCTCTACTGGCGTCGGGCTACCCGTCCGATTCGACCAACTGGCCGTTTTCTTGCCCGATGAGGTCCCGGTCCACGGCGGCGTCGATGATAGCATCGAACTGCTCACCGTCGATGTCGTAGGCGTTGACCGCGACCTCTCGTATCTCCGTGCGGTCGACGGGCATCTCGCGGTTCTGGAGCAGCCGCATCACCTTGTTGTACTCCAGTTTCGTCAGCGAGGGGCCGTCGGCGCTGCTATCGCTGGTGTCGCTGGTGTCGCTGCTGTCGGTGTCTCCGCTTTCCGTCTCGGCTGCGGCCGCTCCTGTGTCATTTGTTTCGGTCGGGTCCGCCGTTCGCTCGTCTGGGGTGTCTGCCTCGGCCGTTCCCGTTGCATCCGATTCCGCCGTCGAGTTCGCCGGCTTCGCCACATCCTGTTCCGGGGCTGCGGCCGCTGTCTCTGCCGACTGCACCGATCTCTTCTGGTCGTCTGCGGTTGCGCTGTCGTCGCCCAGTAGCGAGCCGTCGTCGGCCGGCTCGACCACGCTGTCAGTTGCCGTCGGGTCCGCGCTCGTCGTCGTCTTTGCATCGTCAGACAGGCCCGTCGGCCCCGCAGTCCCAGTGTCGGTAGCCGCCTTCGCTGCGTCACGGGCGTCCGCCTTCGCCGCCTTGACGGCCGGCTCGACAATGGTCGCAAGCTTCTCTCGACACGTCGAACAGAGTACGACGGTTCCCTGCTTTTCGGCTTCCGGGTCCAGTGATTTCGGGATAATCGGATACTCGGAGAGTGAGACATCAAGGGCGCCGGCACAGAAGTAACACGACGATAGCTGGTCCATGCTCACTACGTGGAGATGCTGCTCACTAAAATGCTTATACCGGTATAGTTGCTACACTGACCGTGGCCATCTCGTCTGGTGTGCTGTCACTGCGAACGATAGCACGGCGACCTGAATACTCCCAAGTCAGGCCGTTCCCCGTCCATGTAACCACGACGTATGGTCTGAGAGGAGACCGACCGTGACCCGGACAATCGAACTCTCGACGACTGTGCTGTGCCCGTCCGTCTCCGCGGAGCCGAGCCAGGCGCAGTTTCGGCTCGACAACACAGGGATCGCTGTCGAGGGTGGCCAGCTCGCGGAGGAGGCCGGGCTGGACGAGATCTTTGATATTCGGCTAGGACGGCCTCCACAGGCCGCGGCAGGAGCTCTCTCGGGGACAGTTCTCACAGTCGGGTTCGAGCGCGGTGGCCAGCGCGTCGTTCTGTTCATAGACGGGGAAGAATCGACGTTAGATCGGGTCAGCGGGTTACTGTTCCGTCGGTTGCTCGACGGGACCGAGGTGGCCGTGTGCCACCCCGCGACAATCGGAGGGCGGGTGACAGAGCGACGCTTCGAGATCGGCGAGCTCCGAGTCACCCCCGGCAGAGTCGGGTGTACCGGTATCAGGCAACCGCTTAATGTCGACCTCGAAACCATAGTGGGCGTCAGCCGCGCTGAAAAAGAACTTCTGGGCCGTCAGGAACCGACTGTCGACCTCCGATACGTCAGACAGGGCGTCGTCGTGGGGGTCGACCTGTCGCTGAACCCGCCACGGAAGCTCAATCTGCTCGGGCGGTACCTCCGGCGCAGATACGCTCGTCAGCGGCGCGAGTTGCGGGAGCTCGATCCCCCAGACCCCGTCGTCCGGACGCTGACGCGGCTCTATGCACACGGGGGGCGCACGGATTCCAGAAGCGTACTGGCACGCGAATCGGCAGACCCGCCGGCTCTTCTCGAAGAGCTCATCGAGAACGACTTGGTGACGCTAGACGACGGTGAGGTGCGGTTAGACACGCTGGGATGGGTACTCGTCACTGAGCGGGCCGTCAGCGTCAGTGGGGCAGACGGTTGAGTAGCCGTCCGGTTGTCCACCGGTGCCCATGGCAAGATCCGTCCACCAACCCTGCGTATACTCTGTAATCACTCGCATACACTCAGTCGAGGAATTCCCGGACGAGTTCGGCAGCAGCATCGTCCGGTTCCAGCCACGGCGTGTGGCCGTGGCCGGGGAGTTCGTGGAACTGCGCGTCGGGCATCGTTTCGGCGACGGGACGACCAACGCCGGGCGACCAGAAGGCGTCATCCGTCCCCCAGACGAACTGCGTCGGGCGGTGGATCTGCGTGATTTCGTTCCGAATATCAAACAGCGGATGGGCGCGACCGTACGACCCCTGTGCGGTCGCCAGCGACCGCTGGCTTTCCCCCCGGCCGGGCAGACCCTGGCCGGCGGCGAGCAGTTCGTAGAATACCTCGGGGATGGCCGAGGCCTCGACGACGTTGACTCGCTGCATCGACTGCCGCGCGTTCTCGACCGGGTCGCCACGGTTGAGCAGCCACAGGAGGACGCGGTTGAGGCCGCGGACCGTCAGCAGGCGAAACAGGAGCGGGAGGTCCCGCGAAACGCCGCCCGGCGCACCGACCAGTTGCAGTCGGTCCACCCGGTCGTGGTCGATTGCGAGCAGGAACGACTGGAGACCGCCGTGTGAGTTGCCGACCACATGTGGCCGCTCGACAGCGAGGTCATCGAGGAGATCCAGCAGGTACGCGACTAGAAACGACCGAAGGTCCCGATTCCGGTAGCTCGGAGCGGCCGAAAGGCCGAGGCCGGGTCGGTCGGGAGCGTACACGCGGTACTCGTGGGTGAGCGCTGGGAACAGGGGGAGCCACGTCGCGGCCGGTGTGCCCACTCCGTGAAGAAGGACCACGGGGTCACTGTCTGGGTCCCCGCCCACGAGATAATGAACCCGGCCCACAGCGTCTGTCTCAGTCACTCTGGATTCGGCGGCGACATCGTAGTGGTCAGCGAGACGGGCCTGGGCATCCGCGTAGTCTCGCTCCGCTGGATGGGGCCAGTCATCGGGCGATAGCGCACGATCCACGGGGACTGTGGTGCCGGAACTCATACGCGAACACTCCAGCCCCGGACGTATCAGTATACCCCGAGTCAGCACGCACGAGAACGGAGTGTCTCTCCATGGGACACATATACTTCCGTTCCCTCGCTCCGATATGGAGACAGTCGAGGGGACGATTCTCGCCGGACGGTCGTTCGAGCCGGTTCAGGGCCGGGTCGTCGTCGAGGATGGTCACATAACGGCCGTCGAGGAGACACCTGAGCGTGAGCACGACCAGGACCGTATCGTCCTGCCAGCGTTCGTGAACGCCCACACCCACGTTGGGGATTCAGTTGCAAAGGAGGCGGCCGTCGGACTTGGTCTCGAAAAGGCGGTGGTGCCGCCGGACAGCCTGAAGCATCAGCAGATCGCAGCGGCAGACGACGAGACGCTGATCGACGAGATGCACCGCACGCTCCGGTTTATGCAGCGAACCGGCTCCGGGGCGTTCCTCGACTTCCGGGAGTTCGGCGTCGACGGTGCGAACGCGCTACGCGAAGCCGCCGAGGGACTCGATATCGAGGACTTCATCTTCGGTAGCGATGACCCCGCAGTGCTGGACGTGGCCGACGGGTTCGGTGCCAGTGGCGCGAACGACGACGATTTCACCGCCCGGCGAGCCGCCGCCAGGAAGCGTGCGGTCCCGTTTGCTATCCACGCCGGTGAACCGGACGCCACCGATATCCACCCGGCGCTGGATCTGGAGCCAGACCTGTTGGTCCACATGGTCCACGCCGAGGCGGAGCACCTCGAACGAGTGGCCGAGCAGGACGTCCCCATCGCGGTCTGTCCGCGCGCGAACCGCGTCCTCGACGTCGGCCGACCGCCGATTGAGACCCTTCTGGAGTACACTGACGTCGCGCTCGGGACTGATAACGTAATGTTGAACGCACCGTCGATGTTCCGTGAGATGGAGTACACCGCGAAGACGTTTGACCTCCCGTCCCGGACAGTCCTGCGGATGGCGACGACCGCTGGGGCCGACGCAGTCGGCCTCGACTGTGGCGTCATCGAACCCGGCTGCCGGGCCGCACTGCTGGTCCTTGACGGCGACTCGGACAACCTCTCGGCCGTGGCCGACCCAGTCGATGCGGTTGTTCGGCGAGCGTCGCCGCTGGATATCGAACGAGTTGTCTGCTGAAGAGAACGGCGAGAATAGTTCCCGATACGTTTCGGATTAGCGCCGGGCCGCGTGGGCGAACACGAACGCCCGGAGTAGTTTCGCGGCTAGCGTCGCCGCCTGGCCGTCGTCACAGTCGTTGACCTCGACCACGTCGAAGCCCACGGCCTGCGGTGCGACGGCTCGGACCACGGTGTGCATCTCACGCGGTTCGAGACCGAACGGCTCCGGCGTTCCGGTGCCCGGCGCAAACCCGGGGTCCGCGGCATCGATGTCGACGGAGAGGTATACTCGCTCATCTTCGAACCCGGGTGTCCAGTCGCCCACGTCTTCGGGGGGGACCACGGTCACGTCGGCTTCGCTCGCTCGGTCCCATTCGGCCTCCGAGCCGGTGCGTGCGCCCAGGACAATCGCTTCGTCAGCCACTGAGAGCGCGTGGTGGGTCACCGTCGCGTGGGAGTACTCGTCGCCGGCGTAGGACTCCCGCAGGTCCAGATGGGCGTCCAGACAGACGAACACATCGGGCTCTACGGCGCGCACGCCGGCGACGGAGACGGTGTGTTCGCCGCCGACGACAATGGGGACAGCCCCCTCGCTCTCGAAATCCGAGAGGGTGCCCTGGAGGAAGGTGAGGTACTCGGCGACGTCGGCCGTGGGGCCGATATCGCCGTGGTCGTAGACGGAACAGTCAGTGAAGTGCTGGCCGGTGCGGTGGTCGAAATCGTCGAACTGTTGGCCGAACTGCCGGACACGACGCGGTCCAAAGCGGGCCCCGGGGCGAAACGACGTCGACGCGTCGAGTGGTGCGCCCACAAGCGCGTAGTCGGCCGCCCCGCGGTCGGCCCCCGCACCGGGCAACATCGTTACGAGCGTGTGATCTTGCGCTGCTCTTCGTACTGGAGGTACTCAATCTCGTCGTCAGGCTGGAGGTCGATGTCCTCGGGGACGCGCATCGTGAACGTGTCGTAGGTGTCGAGGTCCATGACCTGGGCGTCGTTACCGTCGGTGGAGACGACCTGCCCCTGCTTCCGGTTGACGATCGGGACCCAGACCTTCGCGTCGACCGGCTGGGACAGCGAGCGCTTCTTGCCGTCGAAGACGCCCTTGGCGTCGATTCGGGCCTTGGCGCTGCCGTGCTTGCCCGGCTTGGCCGTGCTGTAGGAGTTGATCTTACACGGCGTGTCTTCGATCATGACGTAGCTACCTTCGTCGAGCTCTCGAACTTCGGTCTGCTCTCTTGCCATACCGCCGGATTACCCCTGTTTGGGTATAAACGGTTTGGAATGCCGCAAGCCGCAGCTACCAGTATCCAGTCCGCCTAGTTCGTGGCTGTCGATGGCGTGAAAATTGAAACGGGCCGAGTGTCTCAGAACGTGTACGGCGTTGCCGATGTCCCGCTGTGTGGAATCTGCCTATCGTCGTGCTAATTTGATGGCAAATTATTTTTATTGGCGCGGCAAACTTTCAGGTATGTCTCACGAGGTCGAGGACGAAACAACGGTGAACGAGAGCTACTCGGTCACGGTTCCGGCAGCGGTCCGTCGAGCGGCTGGGGTCGAGGCGGGCGACAAACTACGCTGGCACGTTGACGACGACGGGGCACTCTCGGTCAAACTCGTCAAGCAACAGTACGGCGCGTTCTCGAAGCTCGACCCGGTCGACACCGGTGAACCGACTGACGCCGCCGAAGATCACGACCTCATCGCTGGAGACTACTGATGGCCGCAGTCGTCGTGGACGCGAACGTGGTCATTGCGGCTCGTCTCTCCAGAGACCGGAATCACCAGCGTGGCGAAGCAATCTCGCATGCAATCGACGACGGCACACTCCCAACAGCGTACGTCCTGAGCGATGTGCTTGCGGAGATAATTAATTATCTCCAGGCGAGAGCCGGTCACGACGTGGCGACCGAAACGCTGGATGCGCTCATCGAAAGCAGTGGGTTCGAAATGACACAGACGCCGAAGTCTGACTTCGATGCCGGCCGCTCGCTGTTCCGTCGGTACGAATCACTCTCGCTGACGGACGCGATCATCGTGGCAGCGATGCAGCGGGACGGCATCGAACACCTCTACAGTTTCGACGACGGCTTCGACGGCGTTCCCGATATTACCCGTCTCACGACGGCCGATAACCCGTTTGAGTAATGGCCTCGAAAACACGACCCATAGGCATCCCCACAGTTCAAGTGAGCTTGCACTAACCACACAGGTGTGGCACTCTCGTTCGATCTGTTCGGGACGCTCGTCGGGGCAGACCGGCCAGAAGAGCCGTGGGACGCCGTCGCAGCGGCACTCGCGGCCCGGTCGGTTCGGGTGCCTGACGACTGGGAGGACGCCTATCGCTCGGCCCACCGCGACTACGAGCGCGGCCGGGAAGCGCCGCTGGACGAGCACGTCCGGCTGGCGCTTGCCAGCCGCGGCGTCGAAGTAACTGAGGCGACGGCGGCCGAGGCCGTCCTCGACGCGTTCGATAGTCCGGTGACCGTCCGCGACGGAGCAATCGAGGCACTCGACGTCGCGGCACGGCAGGGGCCGGTCGCCGTCTGTTCGAACTGCAGCGTCCCGGGACTGGTCGAGCGGACACTCGAACGTGCAGGGATTGAATCACAGAGCGGCCATTCGTTCGACGCTGTCATCACAAGCGTCGGCTGCGGTTGGCGAAAGCCCCATCCAAATATCTTCGAGACGACCGCCGACACACTCGACGTGCCGCTCGTCGACCTCGTCCACGTCGGCGACGACGCCCGGACGGACGGCGGTGCGGGCCGCGTGGGCGCACAGTCGATACTGCTGGAGGACCACTCGCTGCCGGCGATAGCCGAAAAGCTCCGGGAGGGAGAACTGTGCTGAGCGCGCTGGCCGTCGCCGTCGCCGGCGGGCTGGAACTCGCCGTCGGCGAACCACCGACCCGCTTTCATCCGGTCGCGTGGTTCGGACGGCTCGTCGGGGCGGTCGACCGCGCGTGGGACCAGCCGCTCGCGGTCGGAATGGTCGCGGTAGTGGTGTTGCCGCTCGGAGCCGCCGCAGCGGTCGGCGCGGGGGTCGCACTCGCCGCGAGCCTCGCACCGCTGGCCGCCGTCGCGCTCGCCGGCCTCACGCTGTTTCTGACCACGAGCCTTCGCAGTCTTCTCTCGACCGCCCGCGGCGTCATCGCCGACACCGAGAGCGACCTCCCGGCCGCTCGGGACGGACTGCTCGCACTCGCCGGCCGCGACGCCAGCGCGCTCTCGGCGGGTGAAGTCCGAAGCGCGGCTGTCGAGAGCGCATCGGAGAACCTCGCCGACGGCCTCGTCGCGTCGCTGGCCGCATTCGTTCTTGGCGGGCTCGTCGCCTCGGGCATCGGCCTCTCGCCGCTTCCCGTCGCCGCCGGCGTGGCGGCGTGGGTCAAGGCCGTCAACACGATGGACTCGATGCTTGGCTACCGCTCGAAGCGCGTCGGGACGCCCGCGGCACGGCTCGACGACGCCGTGATGTGGCTCCCGGCCCGACTGGGCGCCCTCCTGCTCGCGCTCGCCTGCGGGTCGCCCCGGTCGGTGGCCCGCGCGCGGGCCTGGCTGGACGGCGTGCCCTCGCCGAACTCCGGGTGGCCGATGGGGACGGCCGCCGCGGCGCTAGACGTTCGGCTGGAGAACCCCGGCGTCTACGTGTTGAATCCCGGCGGGCAGCTCCCCGACGCGGCGACGGCCCGCAGCAGCGTGACCCGGGTCGGCGTCGCCGGAGCGGCGGCGTACCTGCTGGCCGGGCTGGGGGTGTTCGCGTGGTTCTGACCGCGATGCGGGGCGCGCTTGGCTTCCTCTCGCGGCTTCCAGTGGGTCACACCGAACAAGCATGGGACGCCTTCGTCGGGACACCGGCGGCGTTCCCGCTGGCGGGCTACGTCGTCGGCGGCCTCGTCGCACTCCCGTTCCTCGCCGCGGGCCTGCTCCCGGCCCCGGTCGTCACCGCGGCGTATCTCGGAAGCGTCGTCCTCGTCACCGGCGTCAACCACGCCGACGGCCTTGCTGACCTCGGGGACGCCGCCGTCGTTCACGGCGACCCGGCGGAGCGCCGCGATGTGATGCGAGACACGACCGTCGGCGTCGGTGCGGTCCTCGCGCTGGGGACCGTCCTCCTCGCGCTGGCGCTGGCCGCGCTGGCCGCTGCCGAGCTCCCGCCATTGGTCGCTATCGCGCTCGTGGTCTCGGCCGAAGTCGGCGCGAAGCTCGCGATGGCGACGTTGGCCTGTATCGGCCGCCCGAGCCACGAGGGGTTCGGGTCGACGGTCGTCGACGGGAGCGGCCCGAGACAGCTTCTCGCCTCGCTCGCCGTCGCGGTCCCAGCCGCCGTCGTCGCCGTTCCGGCGACTGCGGCCGCGGTTCTCACCGGCCCCTTGGTCGCACTTGCAATCTCGGGCTGGGCAAACCGCCGACTGGGTGGCATCGGCGGCGACGCCTTCGGCGCGGCCAACGAGCTCGCGCGCGTCGCCGCGCTCCACGTCGGCGTCGCCACGTGGTCGTTATTTGACATGCCGCTCGGGGACTGGGGGGTGCTCGCATGGACGCTCTCGTGATGTGTGGCGGACGCGGGACACGATTGGACACCGACGCCGAGAAACCGCTGTTCCGGGTCGGCGGCGTCCCGATGGTCGACCGGGTCGTCGGCGCACTGCAGGATAGCGCTGTCGAGCGGGTTATCGCCGTAACGTCCCCAAACGCGCCGGAGACGCGGTCACATCTGAACGTGCCCTGCATCGAGACGCCGGGCGAGGGGTACGTCGCGGACCTCGACACGGCGCTGGCCGACGACCGACTCTCGCGGCCGGCCCTGACCGTCGCCGCTGACCTGCCGCTACTTGAGGGCGAAGTAGTCGACCGCGTGCTCGACACCCACGAGGGTGGCTCGCTGACGGTTCTGGTCCCGGCCTCGCTGAAACGCGCGCTCGGCGTGAGCGATGACACGACGTTCGAAGACGGCGGCCGAGAAGTCGCACCGACGGGCGTCAACGTCGTCGGCGACGGTCCCGATGACGCCCGGCTCATGCGGGACCGGCGCGTCGCGGTCAACGTCAACACGCTCGCTGACGCCCGCGTCGCGGAACAGTGGCTGTGACCGCCGGCAGGTACGGGACAGCCCGCCGGTAGTGCGGTCACCGCAACATCGTGTTGGAAAGCAAATATGACCACCCGGAACGTTGTGTGTGGTGATGGCCGACAACATTTGTGTGCTCCACGTTGACGACGCACAGGGGTTCGCCGAGATGACGGCCGAGTATCTCGAGCGGGTCGCCGACGACCTGACGGTCGTGACGGCGACGAGCCCCGACGACGGTCTGGCCCGTCTCGACGAGAGCATCGACTGCGTCGTCAGCGATTACGAGATGCCCGGACGGAACGGCCTGGAGCTCTTCGACGCCGTCCGGGACCGCTATCCCGACCTTCCGTTTGTCCTCTTCACCGGGAAGGGGAACGAGGCCGTCGCCAGCGAGGCCATCACAGCTGGCGTCACGGACTACCTGCAGAAAGACGGGAGCACGGACCAGTACACGATTCTGGCGAACCGGGTCCGGAACGCGGTCGAGCGCCGGCGCGCCCGCCGAGAGCGCGAGCGAAGCGAACGGCGGTTCGAGGCGGTCTTCGAGGACCCACAGACGCTGGTCGGCGTCCTCAATCCCGACGGGACGGTCCGCAAGGCGAACCGAACTGCGCTGGAGGCGGTCGACGCACCGCGCGAGGCGGTCGTCGGACAGCCCTTCTGGGAACTGTCGTGGTGGCCCGAGGGCCACTCGGCCGAGGTCAAGGAGTGGGTCGAACGCGCCGCGGGCGGCGAGTACGTCGAGGTCGACATCGACCACACCACCGACAGGCCGGCGGAGTTCAGCTACCACGGGTATATCCGGCCGGTCAGGGACGACGATGGTGACATCGTCTCGCTCGTGGCGTCGGGCCACGACGTGACGGCGAAACGGGAGCGTGCCGAGACTCTCGAACGGACGCGCGACCTGCTCTCACAGACCGAACAACTCGCGTCTGTCGGCGGCTGGGAGATCGATGTCTCCGACGGCCCGCCCTACGAGGGGAGCCCGACTGCGGGGTTCTACCGCCTGCACGGCCTCGGTCCTGACGAGCAGATTCCCGTCGAGCAGACGGGCGAACTGCTCCACCCGGACGACCGCGAGCGGGTAGAGAACGCCCTGTCGACGCTGTTGACCGAGGGAGAGCCGTTCGACCTCGAAGCCAGAATCGTGACGCCAGACGGTGAGACGCGGTGGATTCGGTCCATCGGCGTCCCCGTCGAGGAGGACGGTGAGTTCGACACGTGTCGCGGCGCGATGGTCGACATCACTGACCAGAAACGACAGGAAGCGGAGCTCGAACGGAAGACAGACCTGCTCCGGCACGCCCAACAGATTGCAGACGTGGGCGGGTGGGAACTCGACATCGCCGAGCCGCCGTACGAGGCGACGTGGACTGACCAGCTCTTCGAAATATTCGGGATACCGCCCCGGGACACGATGACGCCGGACGAGGTGCTTGGTTTCGTCCACCCGGATGACCACGACCGCGTGGCCGCCGAGACGGAACGGCTCATCGAGGAGGGCGAGGGACTCACACAGGAGTACCGCATCGTCTCCGGGGAGGGCGAGGACCGCTGGCTCCGCGTCATCTCGGAACGGCCCGACGACCGGGCGGACATCATCCGCGGGGCGACGCTGGACATCACCGAACAGAAACAGACGACGCAGGCGCTCAGGGAGCGCGAGCGGACGCTCAGTCAGTACAAGGAGTTCACCGACGACATCTTCGACGCCGTCGACGACGTCTTCTTCCTGTTGGACGAGCGCGGCCGGGTCCGGCGCTGGAACGAGTCGCTCGAACGCGTGACCGGCTACGACGGCGAGGCCCTGGCCTCGATGGATGGGGTCGCGTTCTTCCGGCCGGCGGACCGCGGGACCGTCGCGGAGGCGAGCCAGGCCGGCGACACTACGATAGAGCTTCCGCTGGTAGACGACAGGGGCAACCCCGTTCCCTACGAGTTCGTCTTTGACCGGGTCGAGACGCCCGAGGGGGAGCGGCGGACCGTCGCCATCGGCCGGGACATCTCGGCCCGCAAGGAGCGCGAGGAAGCGCTTGCCAGGACGAACCGACAGCTCCAGACGATTCTCGAAACCACGACCGCGCTTGTGTTCCTGAAAGACAGCGACGGGCGGTACCAGCGGATAAACGAGCGGTTCCGGGAGGTGCTCGTCGACGGGGCGATGGACGTGGTCGGGAAGACCGATGCAGAACTGTTTCCTGACGAAATCGCCCAGCAGATACGCGCTGACGACCGGGAGATAATCGAGACCGGCAACTCCATCGAGCGGGAGGAGGAAGTCCCCACGCCCCACGGGTCGCGGACTTTCCTCACGCTCAAAAACCCGATATACGACGCCGAGGGGAACGTCACCGGAATCTGTGGCGTCGCCACCGACATCACCGAACGCGCCGAGTACAAGGCCCACGTCGAGCGCCAGAAGGAGCGCCTCGACGAGTTCGCCAGCATCGTCTCCCACGACCTCCGGAACCCGCTCGACGTGGCGCGGGGGCGGCTGCGGCTCGCGGAGGCGGACCCGTCGGCGGAACACCTGACAGCCATCGAGCGGTCGCTTGACCGCATGCAGGAACTTATCGACGACCTTCTGGCGCTGGCACGGCAGGGCGAGGCGGTCACTGACATCCAGCCGGTCGCCGTCGAGAACGCGGTCGAGCAGGCCTGGCGGAGCGTCCGGACCGGCGCGGCGACGCTCGAAACCGACATCGAGGGAGCGGTCATAGCGGACCCGACCCGCCTCCAGCAACTGTTCGAGAACCTCGTCCGGAACAGCGTGGAGCATGGCGTCACGAGCAGTCGGACAGGCTCCGACGACAGCGCGGAACACGGTTCCGCGAGCAGTCGGTCGGCGTCCGACCACAGCGTCGAACACGGGTCGACGGCCTCGCCGCGGGAGCCACAGGACGGCGACGTAACGCCACATTCCAACGGGTCGGCACCCTCCAGCGGCGCCCGGGCCGGCGCGAGTGGAATCACTGTGACGGTCGGGACGCTCGACGACGGGACGGGGTTCTACGTCGCGGACGACGGGTCCGGCATTCCCGACGACGAGCGAGAGACGGTGTTCCGGAGCGGCTATTCAACCGCCGAGAGCGGGACCGGGTTCGGCCTCGCTATTGTCCGGGAAATCGCCGAGGCACACGGCTGGGCGGTCACCGTGACCGAAAGCGCGAGTGGCGGCGCACGGTTCGAGTTCCGCGGCGTCGACGGCCCGGACTGACTGGCGGCACCGCGAAACTTTCTCCACACCGCCCGCCGTAGGTCTGTCCATGGACCCTGACTCGGTCGAGGGCGTGCGGGCAAGTGGCGGCGACGGGCCCACGGACGCCATCGGCCCCGACGGCCGCGTGCCACACGGCAGCAGCGACGACCCGGAGGTGCTGGATTTCAGCGCGAACACCAACCCGCACGTCCCGCCGGAGGCCGAAGCGACGTATCGGGCGGCGTTCGAGACGGCCCGCTCGTACCCGGCCGACGACTACCCCGAATTCCGTGAGGCCGCGGCGGCGTTCGTCGACTGCGAGCCGGCGCAGGTGCTACCCACAGCCGGCGGCCTCGAAGCGATACGCCTCGCGATACAGACGACGGTCCGGGCGGGAGACAGCGTCTTGCTCCCGTATCCAAGCTTCGGCGAATACGCCAGAGAAGTGCGACTACAAGGCGCGACCCCGAAGTTCGCCTCCCACGGCGAACTGCTCGACGCCGACCCGGCCGGCCACGCACTCGCCGTCGTCTGCAATCCGAACAATCCGACGGGCGAGGTCGCCGAGCGCGGGGCGCTCCGGGCCTTCGCCGACCGCTGCCGTGCGGCCGGGACGACGCTGCTGGTCGACGAGGCATTCCTCGGGTTCACCGACGAGCCGTCGCTGGCCGGTCGTGAGGGCGTCATCGTCGCGCGGTCGCTGACGAAGCTGTTCGGCCTTCCCGGCATCCGGATGGGCTATGCCATCGGGACCGGGGACGAGCGCGACCGCCTCGCGACGGCCCGGCGCGCCTGGTCGATGAGCGCCCCCGCGGCCGCTGTCGGCGCACACTGTTACCAGCAAACTGAGTTCGTCGCGGAGACGAAAGCCCGCGTTACCGCTGAACGAGCGCGGATGCGGGAGCGGCTGAACGCACGGTTCGACGTGTTCCGTTCTGCTGCACCGTTCCTCCTGCTGTCGGTCAGCGACGCCGACACGTCTGTCGACGGTATCCTTGCCTCGGCCCGCGAGGCTGGCATTGCCCTCCGGGACGCCCGGACGTTTCGCGGGCTGGACTCACACATCCGCGTCGCTGTTAGAGCGCCCGAAGAAAACGACCGGCTGCTGGGCGCGCTGGATGTTTGAGACGACCGTTCGTGACGGCGTCTGTCAGATTCGTCGCGAGGGTGCCCGCTGGCTCTCGACAGCGTGGGATGGTGGGTACCGGGCCGCGGATGCCGTCTACAACGTCACCGTGCCCGAGGGGTTCGAGCGGACCGACCTCGACGCCTACCGCGCTGAGCGGCTGTCCGGGGCCGGCTTCGATGTCGGCCCGGCGTTGCTCACCGGCGTCCATATGGAACACGCCCGCTGTGCCCAGAGCAGGCCGGTGTCGGTGCTGGCGACCGCGGGCCTCTCGAACCCCGCGGCGCTGCCGATGTCGGCAGGCGATGAAGCAGTCGACGCCGATGGAACCGCGTCGAATCCGGCGGATAGCCCCGACTGGCGACCAGGGACGGTCAACGTCATCGTCGGGGCCGACCGCGAGCTGGACGATGGCGCACTGGCAACGCTGCTTGCCAGCGCCGTCGAAGCGAAGGCCGCGACGCTGCTGGACGCGGCGGGCGTGCCCGGAACAACCTCGGACGCGGCCATCGTCGGCTGTGTCCCGAGCGCTGAGCCTGCGTCTTTCGCCGGGAGTGCGACCGAAGTCGGCGCGGCCACTCGGGCATGCGTCCGTGACGCTATCAGGGCGAGTCTGGCCGCCCGGTACGACGGTGACGGCCTGCCGACTGTCGAGGATGCGGCATACGGCGTGATTACAGGGCGCGAGACGGAGGTGTTCGAGCCGTGAGACGAGCGGCTATCGCGGGACAGTCTCGGAGACCAAACGGCTAAACAGAATCCGGTCGAACAGACTGGCATGACCGATAACACGGCCGGCCCGACCGCCGAACCCATCGAGCCGAGCGCGCCCGAGGAGTTCGGGCTGGTGCAGGTCTGGTGGGGCGACGGGAAAGGGAAGACGACGGCGGCGCTGGGAATGGCAACCCGCGCCGTCGGCCACGGCTACCGCGTCCACCTCCTGCAGTTCATGAAAGGCGGGACCAGCACCGTCGAGGACGTGCGCGGCGAGTACAACGCCATCGCCGCACTGCCGGGCTTTTCCTACGAAAACGCGGGCCACTACGGCTGGCACGGGTTCCTCGACGGGAGCGAGGACGACGAACACGAGGCCCGCGCGAAGGGGGCGCTCGACCGCGCACGAGAGATAATTCAGGCCAGCGCCGACGCTGACCTCTCGACGCCACAGGATGCCGACGGCCCGCCAGAAGATGGGGTCAACATGCTCGTCCTCGACGAAGTTCTCTACGCTGCGAACCGCGGCCTCGTCGACCCTGCAGACGTGCTTGGACTCATCGAATCCAAGCCTGATAACCTCGAACTCGTCCTCACGGGCGGCCACGAGCGACCGGAGTTCCTGAACGATCACGCGGACCTCATTACCGAAGTCAGCAAGGAGAAGCACCCAATCGATGCTGGGCAGGGCGCGCGGAAAGGGACGGAGTTCTGAGTCCGGTATCCTCGAACGGAGTTACAGTTCGTCCAGCAGGTCATCAACGATTTCACGGGCCGCCTCGGCGTGGTCGTCGGCGACGGCATCGTCGGTGCCGTCGACGTTCGAGAGAATGTGGTCGACGATCGCCAGTCGCTCGGCTAACACGTCCTCAGAGAGTTTCCCCGTAGCGATGTCAGCGGCGACGGCCTCGGCCTCCCCGAGCCAGCGGCTGGCCGTGCGTTCGACCGGACGATTTCCGGTTTCTACGAGGTGTTCGTGGAGGGCCTGCAATCGTTCGTCGGTCACGAACCGACCTCGGCGGGCCAGCCCAAAGAACCCCGTCGAATCACTCATGATGCCAGCGGTCCCAGACCGTCGTAATGGCCGAAACCCTGCTCGTCGCGGGCACCGCGAGCCACGTCGGCAAGTCGACCGTCGCGGCCGGGCTCTGCCGCTATCTGGCCGACCGTGATGTTTCGGTCGCGCCGTTCAAGGCCCAGAACATGAGCAACAACGCCCGGGCGACGCCGGGCGGCGAAGTCGGCGTCTCGCAGTACGTTCAAGCCCGTGCGGCCGGTGTCACGCCGTCGACCGACCACAATCCAGTGCTGTTGAAACCGCGGGGTGACGGCGAGTCACAGCTCGTACTGGACGGCGAGGCTGTCGGGCATTTCGAGGCCCGCGGGTACTACGACGAACACTGGGCGGACGCACTTGATGCGGCCCGCGTAGCCCACGACCGACTCTCACAGGCACACGACGTGATTATCGCCGAGGGAGCCGGCTCCATCGCCGAAATCAATCTCCACGACCGCGACCTGGCGAACGTCGAGACGGCCCGCTTTGCCGACGCCGACATCCTGCTCGTCGCCGATATCGAGCGTGGCGGCGTGTTCGCGTCGCTCGTCGGAACGCTCGAACTCGTCCCCGACGACATCCGGGAGCAGGTGGCCGGCGCGGTCATCACGAAGTTCCGCGGCGACCGCTCGCTGCTTGCCCCCGGCATCGAGGCGTTCGAGGACCGGACCGGCGTCCCCGTCCTCGGCGTGCTTCCCTACGACGACCCGGGCCTCCCCGAGGAGGACAGCGTCGCGCTGCCGCCGGTCGGCGAGCGGTCCGTCGTCGGCGCTGACGACAGCGCGCCCGACGACGAGAGCGTCACCGTCGCGGTCCCCCGGCTCCCGCGCATCTCGAATTTCACCGACCTCCAGCCGCTCGCCCGTGAACACGGCGTCAGGGTGGCGTACGTCCCGCCCGAGGCCGCACTTGACGACGCCGATGCGGTGGTCCTGCCGGGGAGCAAGAACACCGTCGACGACTTGCTGGCACTGACCGATGCCGGGTTCAGGGACCGCCTCCAGTCGTTCGACGGCCCCGTCGTCGGTCTCTGTGGTGGCTACCAGATGCTCGGCGAGGAAATCACGAACGCCGACATCGAGGGGACCGGCGACGCAGACCACATCGAGGGGCTGGGTCTGCTCCCGGTGACGACGGCGTTCAGCGAATCGAAGACGGTCGAACACGTCGAACGGACTCTTGACGGCGTCGGACCGCTCTCCGGCGCGAGCGGGACCGTCGGGGGCTACGAAATCCATATGGGGGACTCGACGCTGACGGATACGGCAGCCCGCCCGTTCGACGGCGACGGAGCGGCGACCGACACCGTTCTTGGAACCTACCTGCATGACCTCTTCGTTAACGACACTGCTAGAGATGCCTTCGTACGAAATACCTTCGAGGCAGCCGGAATCGACCCGCCAGCGGAAGAGGGGCGAGAGGGTGGCGACCCGTACGACCGAGCGGCCGGCTTCGTCGCCGAGCACGTCGACCTCAGCCCGCTTGGGCTACCCGACCAGTGACCGTTTGATACTTCAATAAATTCCGGAAATTTATATACAGTCAGGTCGCAATATTCTCCTAATGGTCGAAGTGTTCGCGGTCGCCAGTGGGAAGGGCGGGACTGGCAAGACGACGAGCACCGTCGCCCTCGGGATGGCGCTGGCCGACCGCTACGACGTGACAGTCGTCGACGCCGACACCGGCATGGCGAACCTCCTCTTTCACGCCGGGCTCTCCGACGCCGAGACGACGCTGCATGACGTGCTGGCCGACGACGCGCCAGTCGAAGCAGCCACCTACGACCGGTTCGGACTGACGGTCGTTCCCTGTGGAACGAGCCTCGACGGCTTCAGGGACGCCAATCCGGACCGGCTTCGAGACGTGGTTGCGACACTTGCAGAAGAGACGGATATCATCCTCCTCGATTCGCCGCCGGCACTTGACAGCCGGACCGCCGTCCTTCCAATCGTGCTGGCAGACCGCATCGTGGTCGTCCTCCAGCCGACGATTCCCGCTATCTCGGATGGGCTAAAGGTCCAGGAGTACGCGACGACCTACGACACGGACGTGGCGGGGCTCCTGTTCAACAAGGTTCGTGCGTCCGAGTCTATCGAGAGGGTCTCGGAGAAGACCGAGCGGTACTTCGACGGGCCGACGCTCGCGTCGGTTCCCGAGAGCGAGCGAGCCCGCGAGGCACGGCGTGCCGGCCGACCGCTCCTTGCTCACGCCCCCGAATGCGAGGCAGCAACGGCCTATCGAGCGGCCGCCGAGGCACTCACAGTCCAGAACGGGGCAGCCGACGATGCCGCCGACCGATTCCGGAGCGCTGTCATCCCCGAGTCACTATGAAGGTGCCTCGCGGCCGACTCGACAAGTCCCGCGTCGTCACGGACCCGCGGGACACACTCGCCGACGTGCTCGACCGCGAGCTGACCGGCTACGCCGTCTTCGAGTCCCAGGAGACGCTCTTGCTTGACGGCGAGGGCCGGGGCCTCATCACGTTTACCGACGGTGTCCCCGTACTGGTCTACCACACCGGGACGGACCGCGGTGGCCCGCCAGCGCTTGCCGACCTCGCTATCCCCGGGCCATACCACGTCTCGATATACGCACTCGACGCCGCCAACCTCGAATCGGCCCACGAGGCGGCCGACCTCCGAGTCCCACCCGGGATGCCCGCCGAACGGCTGGGCGGCGACCCGGCGCTGGCCGACAGCACCAGACGGGCAGCCTCCGACGAACGGCTAAGGACAACGGACAGCGACGAAAGCAGCGCCGAGGGTGGGGCTACTGAACAGAGCGCCGTCGAAGCGTTCCTCGACGACGCGGAGAAGATCGAGGCCATCAAACAGCAGGCGCGCTCGGAAGCCCACGAACGCGCACAGCAGTGGGAGTTCTGAGGGCTGGACGGCCCCGCTTGTATGTGGTTCTATCCCGTGACAGCGGCACCCGAGAGCTGTCGAAGTACAGAGTGTTATATAGGAGGACGTGTTGACCCCTAAACATATGTACGGAGGCAGCCAGTCACCACGGACCCTCTCCAGACGAGCGGTGCTGGGGAGCGCGGCTGCTGGACTGGCAGCGACGAGCGGCTGTATGCAGCGGATGCGGACGCTTGCGGGCAACAAGGAAGCCTCCGCCGTCTCGCTTTCCATCAAAACGCGGCCAGCGGACGAAGATCCGGGCGCGATGCGTATCGCGCGTGAACTGGAGTCGTGGTTCGACACCGCCGGCGTCGACACCACCGTCCAGCCGGTGACGGCGGCGGAACTGTACCGCCAGACCCTCCTCAGCCACGAGTTCGACGCCTTCGTGGGCCGCTACCCCTACCGGCAGACCACGGCAGACTCGCTGTACTCGCTGGTCCACTCGTCGTTCGCCGCCGAGCGCGGCTGGCAGAACCCCTTCGGATTCGCCGACCTCGAAGTCGACGAGCTACTGACGGCACAGCGCCGCCAGTCCGGCGATCGCCGAGCCGAGACGCTGGCGTCGCTGCAGGAGCAACTGGCGAACGTCTGCCCGTTTCTCGTCATCGGCACGCCGGACAGCATCCGCGCGGCGAACACGACACGCTTCAGCGGGTGGACCGGCGCGTTCGGGGAGTCACCGCTCCGACTGCTGACTCTCGGCCGGGTCGACCCGGCGGCGACGACGCTCAGGCTCGTGACGACGGACAGCCGCGTGACGCGGAACCTCAATCCGCTGATGGCCCCGTTCCGCCGACGTGGCCGGATTACGAGCCTCGTGTACGACTCGCTCGCCCGCCAGTATCACAGGGGAGTAGTCCCTTTGGCAGGAGTCGATTGGGAGTGGGATACGACCGGCCGCGGCGGGGCGGTGCTGCGGGTCACACTGCGTGACGACCTCCAGTGGCACGACGGCGAGGCGCTGACCGCGGCTGACGTGGCGTTCACCTATCGGATGTTGGCCGACACGTCGCTCGGAGCCTTCGAGCAGGCGGTGCCGCCGACGCGCTATCGGGGCCGTGCCTCGGTGGTGACCGAGGCCACTGTCGTCGACGAGCGGACGGTCGAACTCGCCTGTCCGGACTGCAGTCGTGCCGTCGCTGAGCGGGCGCTCACCGTGCCGCTGTTGGCCGAGCACGTCTGGCGCGAGCGGGCGAACGAGGCCGACATCGGCGGGGTCGGTATCGGAGCCGCGACGACGGAAGCGCTCGTGACTGATGCCATCCCACCTGTCGGGAGCGGCCCGCTGCAGTTCGACACCGCGAGCGACCGCGAGTCGCTACGGCTGACGGTGTTCGATGACCACTTCAGTACGGCAATGGACCCCGCAGACAGCGTCGCAGCGAGCACGCTCGACCCGCCGTTTGACGCCGTCGAGATCGGGTTTGTCGGCTCGGATGCCACTGCCGTCGAACTCGTCGAGAGCGGCGATGCCGATGCGACCGCCGTCGGCGTCGGCTCGGACCTCGTTCGGAGTATCGGGCGGGCCGACGACCTCACGCTGTTGCTGGACCAGAGTGGCTCGTTTTACTTCCTCGGGTTCAACGTCCGGTCCGCGCCGCTGTCGAACTCCCGGTTCCGCAACCTCCTGTCGCATCTCGTCGACCGCCAGCATCTCGTCGACACCGTCTTCGACGGCTACGCGACGCCGGCCGTCAGCCCGCTGTCGGGGACGGGGCTGGTGCCGGAGACAGTGCAGTGGGTGCCAGGTGGCACAGTTACCCCGTTCCTCGGGTCCAACGGCGAACTCGACACGGGGCAGGTCCGGTCGGCATTCCGGGAGGCCGGCTATCGGTACGACTCGGGGACGCTTCTCCAATCGTAGCGTATGAACGTCGTCTCCGTCTTCTCCGAAGTCGCCGTCGTCGTCTCGCTGTTGCTCACTGTCGGTGCCGTCACAGTCGTCGGCCCGGACCGCATTCGGGCGGAACTACCCGTGCTACGGACACGGCTTCGGCAGAATGCCCGTCCACTCCTTTTGCTGGTGGCTGTACTGGCGGTCAACAGTGTCGTCCGTGATGTCGGCGTCGGACTGTCCTGGCTCATCGGGAGTAATATCACAAAAACGATCTACGCGGTCGAGGGAGCGTTTGTCGCCTCGCTCCAGTCGCTCGCACCGGCGTGGCTCACGCTGTATCTGGGGTTCGTGTACATATACGGCTACGTGTTCCTGCTGGTGTTTCCGCTGGTGCTGACGCTACTGCTGGGGACGACGCGCTATCTCAGGGAAACCGCCTTTGCCTACGCGGTCAACTACGGCATCGGCTTGCTCTGTTACATACTGTTCGTCGCGTACGGCCCGCGAAACTTCGCCCCGGACATGGTCGAACCGCTCCTGTTCGATACGATACCGCGCTTCCAGCTGGTAACGGCGCAGGTCAACGCCAATACGAACGTCTTCCCGTCGTTGCACACGTCGCTGTCGGTGACAGTCGCGCTCATGGCTTACCGCCTCCGGGCGGAATATCCCCGCTGGCTCCCGGTCGCGACGTTCCTGGCCGGCAGTGTCATCCTCTCGACGATGGTGCTTGGTATCCACTGGGCGACCGACGTCGTCTTTGGAGTCTTGCTCGGAGCCATCAGTGTGTACGTCGCGACACGCCCCCGGTTTCACTCCGAAGGCGACCCGCCGTGACGGCTCAGTCTGCCCGGACTGGAATCCACCACACCCGCGACCGTCCCCCGACTTTCTTGCTCGTGATATCCGTCTCTGATTCGAGGTCGTGGAGTTTGTTCAGTGCTGTCCGGCGCGAACAACCGAGTCTGTCTGCTACCTCCGACGCCGTGAGTGGCTCCGCGTAATCGTTCCGGTGTTTGAACACCTCGATAACGTCCGATTCGGTGTACTGGATCTCTCGTCCAGGCGGAGACATACTTCTGTCAACGATTGCCACATACTTATACTGTCGGCGATTATTTCAGCCTCGGTGACAGTATAGAAACGCTAGCTACTGTTGTCGCCAGATGACCTCTCACCCCGTGGTAAAACGGAATGATCTTTCTCGGATGTTACAACCCCTGTAACATGTGTTGTCGTCCGAAACAGTTACAGCGAATAAGTATAGGCCCCTACCGGCTATACCACTGTCCGGGGATACGCTATCCCGCCCTCCAGCGAGTGCTGGAGCGCTGACCAGTACTCCCTTCGGCCCTCACACCGGCCCGTCACGGATTGTTTTCCTGTACAGGCAGGACTGCTGCAAGCGGTTCTGACCGCTCTGTATGTCGATCGAACACCGTCTCGGCCCAGCGATACGCCGCTGTGGCGTCGGATTCCGCTATCGCCCGGAGGTTGTTCCGGTCGTCGTAGGCTGCCAGACAGACTCGCGAGCGGTCCAGCGCGAGGCCGATATCGAGCGTGGTGTCGTGGACGTACGTGTCGATGTTCTCGTGTTCGAGGCCTCGCTCCAGTGCATCCGAGAAATCGGACGCGGACCGTTCGAGCACGCTGTGGTCGATGATGAACTCGATGTGCGTCCCTGTTTCGAGGAGTTTCACTGCGGCGTCGTTGAACACCGACGTTACGATCGGTGAGATAGCTCGAACGTCTCCCTCGGCTTCGTGTATCCAGTCGGTGAACCGATTGACCGCTGCCAGCGGATTCTGCTCGGAACTCGTCGTGAGACAGTCAGGGTCAAGCAGGTCCGCAGGCAGGTCTGCCGCGATGGGCCCGAGGTGGGCAGCCAGCGGACCGGCTGCCCGGGCTTGCTCGACCTCGCTGACGAGCGCCCTGTACCGGTCGAACACCCGCTGTCCAGTCACCGTGAGTCGGTACTCACCGTCCCGCTTGACGACCCACTGGCGCTCGGAGAACCCTGCGAGAATCCGCTGGATCGTGGTTCGGGTCGCATCTACCGAATCACACAGCTCGGTTGGCCGTGCCGGACGCTCCCGGAGCTGGGCCAGCACCGCGAACCGCTGTGGTGACCCGGTAAGGTACTTGCAATCCTCGAAAACAATGTCGCCCGGACCGTCGGCCATTGGCCATGTCTGCGTGGGCAACCATCTTAGCCTCTTTGGCGTTTGGCAACACTGGACATGTCTGTACGCCTATTCGTCACTGAACGAACCGAGGCTTGTCTGGGTCCCACCGTCTTCCGCGCCGGTCGACGCATCCGTCCCATGTTCTGCAGCGATACGTGCAGCGGCTTCGCGGCCACCGGAGAAAGAGGCCCGGCGCGCGATAGTCGAATCGCTCAGAGCGTCGGCCGCATCGGCACGAACCGCCTCGTAACGCCGGCGGAAGGCCTGCCGGGCCACGTCGTAGTCGACGACCGGCCGCGGATAGTCCTCGCCGATGTCGACACCACAGGACGCCTGTACGTGAACCGGCGTCCCTTCGGGACGGTCGAGGTACTCGTCGGGAAGCGCTTCGAGTTCGGGCACCCATCGGCGGATGAACTCGCCGTCCGGGTCCTGATCGCGGACCTGCTTACGGGGATTATACAGCCGAAGGGCCGGCTTGCCGATCAGTCCACACTGTGACTGCCACTGGGTGTAGTTGATCGCTGCCGAAGCGTCGATGAGGTGGTGGTAGAACCAATCCGCGCCGATTCGCCAGGGCTGCTGGAGGAGGTGGTAGTACACCGAGGCACACATCGCCCGCATCCGGAAGTTGAGCCAGCCCATCTCTTTGAGACAGCGCATCGACGCATCGACCATCGGAAACCCGGTCCGGCCGTGCTTCCAAGCGGCCACCAGGTCAGGGTCGTACTGTTCCGCGTTGAATCCCTCGAACACCGGATTAACTGCCGTATCGAGCCAGCCAGCCCAGTCTTCGAGTTTCTGCTCGTAGTGTTTGTTCCAGAACAGCCGCGAGATGAACATCTCTTTTCCGCGACCGTCGGGTGCGTACTCATTGATGTACTGGATGACCTGCCGCACGGAGAGACAGCCGAAGGCGAGATACGGCGAGAGCCCGCTGGTCCCATCTCGGGCGTCTGTCGGCGCGGAGATGTTACCGGGATAGTCGTCGAGCCGCTCGGCGAACGCCGACAGCCGCTCGTGCGCAGGACCGGTCCCGCCGCGAGGGACAGCGGATTTCGACGGCGTGATATCGTAGTGGTCCTCGATAGTGCCGATGTCAACGCCTGTGTCGAAGCTCCGTGAGCTGACCGTGCCTGGGTCCCAGTCGTACTGGTCGGCAGCGAACCACGCCGACACGTCGTCCTGCCACCCCTCGCGAGTTTCTACTCGGTCCCGCACCAGTCCGTCGCCGTCGATGAATGTCACGTCACACTGGTCCCGCACACGGCGGTCCCGCTGCCGGCCGTAGCGCCCTGTGGGAACGGCCATCGTCACGATGTCCCAGCCTGCCTCGCGGAACCGCCCCAGCACGTCCACGGGGTCCCCGTGGGCGTAGGTGAGCCCACGACCGGTCGCTGTGTGGTACTGGTCCGAGAGGTCGGTCAGGCAGTCATGCAGGAACCGGACGCGGCTGTCACAGGCCAGGCCCTCCGCGCCGTAGAACGCCGGGTCGAACACGAACAGCGGAAGCATATACTCGGACGACGCAGCCCTCGCTACCGCGGCCTGGTCGCGAATCCGCAGGTGTTCGCGATGCCAGACGACTGTGCCGGCCTCGTCGTCGGCAAGCGTCGGAATTGCGTCTCCCTGTGGTATGAGCGTGTCGTCCGACCCCAGTCCCGGCATATGCACCAATCGAATCATCGTTGGACCGCAGACACCACTGTCTTTCGGCTCCTGAAACCAGGTAGTTCGAGGTAGTGGTCTCAGTGACCGGCACAGTGGGCCCATTTCGCTACCAGAAAGGTTACCCCGCGGGACCCGTGCTAGCCGATAATGGAATTCGAGTCCACGCGCCGCCGCTTCATGCAACTCGCCGGAACGACCGCGACAGTATCGCTGGCCGGCTGTAACGCCCTCCAGAGCGGTAACAGCGACGGCACGGAATCGGGAACAGGACCCCAAAGCCAGACCGCGGACGCGGAGCCCGCGACGGTGACGGTCGGCGTCGAACCGGACCAGGCGCAGTTACAGGAACGACAACAGGAGATCCAGTCCGAACTCCAGAGCGGAAACCTCACCCAAAGCGAGGCACAGTCGGAATACCGCACCGCACAGGAGAGCCTGATCGAAGAGGCAATCAGCTCCTTTAACGAGCGTGCGACATCCGATCTCGGTCTCACCATCGACGACTCCGTCTCCGAAGCCGGTGCACTGCTGGTCACCGGCCCGCCAGCCGGCCTTATCGACACGCTTTCTCTCGACAGTGTCACCGGCCTCTTTCCGCAAGCTACGTTCGAACAAATCAGGTCCCAGGCCCGAACCGAGACGCCGGGCACAACGGAGTAACGCACACGCCGTCTGCTGATTTGTGGTGCAAGGGCCAGTTTTTGATTTGGTCCGCTTACCGCGACGACCGACCGCTGGGTTCCAGAACCACGGTGACAGTGGTTGCACCGCGTTCGGTCGTCGTGGTCACATCGAAACCGACGGCAAGCACGTGCGTTCGGTCCACACGGTTCTGAACAACGACGCCACGGTCGGTGGCGCAGTCCCCGAACTGGCGGGCTGGTCCTGACGGACAGTTCGCGTCCTCCCACTGCTGTGCTGCAGTCTCATTGTAGGTTATATTGTAATGGACACCGTCCTCAATTCGGGATGTTTGGAGGCGGTCAAGCCGAGGCCCCAGCCCAGTGCGAACGGTTGCCACTGCCGAATCGTTCTCGGCCCAGGCGTACTGGCTCGGAATCGACGCGCTCTCGGTTGCGACGGCACGTTCGAGGACCCGAAGCGCGTCAACTGAAGGGTCATCGTGGTAGTCGGCTGTCGCCCGAACATCGTCGTGATAGCCCAGTTGCAGGGACGCAAAGAGGATTGGGACAAGTGCAACAGCCACGACCGTGGCCGCAACGAGGACGAGTTGGCCGCGCCGAGTCATGCGTACCACACGATAATCCTGACACTGCCGTGTCCCGTCGGGACAGTTGCGGTTCCGGTGCTAACGCCCTGTGGCGTCGGTGTTCCGACTGCCCCGTACGGTGTTTCCACCCGGAACAGGACGTTGTCGGGGAGGATGCGAGCGACCCGGTTCGAAAGCGCGTCTTGTTCGCGGTCGAAGGCTGCCGGGCTCGCGACGACTTCCTGCAGTCGCGTTGCACCGTCGTGTCGCGGCGGGTCGTTGGCCAGAAGTGCCGCCGTGTCCGAAGCGTACGCATCGAGCTGTGGTCCCTGCCTGTCGGGCGCTGGCGTCCCCAGAGCAAACCCGAGCGCGACGCCGAGAATCAGCACTGTCCCGAGGGCGACCTCCACGAGCGACAGCGGCAACTGTGCTCTACGCATCGACGGTCACCACCAGGGTTTCTTTCGTCGACCGCGGGGCGTCATAGCTGATGGTCACGTTCCCGGATTCGAGTCGCCCAGCGCGCTGGAATCGTAGCTCTGTCGTCTCGTAGGGCACTAGCGAGACCGTGTGGCTGCCACTCAATCCACTCCGATTGTGAAGGACAACCCGGTCGTTAGCGCGGACCGTCCAGACGGTCGTACCGGCTGGTGGATCGATAGTGACCGTGGCTTGCGCGCTCCGGCGGGGGAGCGTCACCGCGTCGGTCGTTGTCAGGGCAGGCGTGAGTGTTCGTGACTCCCGAGACTCGACCACAACGAGGCGACTGATTCGCGTCCCGCTGTGAACCGTGCCGCTGCGTGCTATCTCCTCGTCAGCCAACTCGACGCTGACCGCATGCTCACTGGCCGACGGTGCGCTCCGCTCCAGCGCCGTCTGGTCGAAGCCGTCCACATTGGATTGGTTGAACACGTTGCTCCGGGCGGCCAGCGGTCCGTCCGCCGCGACGAGTCGGTCTGCAATCGCGGCGGCGACCCGTCGCTCGTCGGGACTCCGGTCAGCGCCGGCAATCGCGGTGTCAGCCATCGCGACCCCCAGACCGGTGACAACGGTCAGCAACACGAGTGCGACGCCCAGCGCTGGTAGCGATGTCTGGGCGCGCACGGTGTCGTCAGAGCGATGGTTGGACAGGGTCATCGCTCCGCCTCCAGTGTCACTGTCACGCTCCCCTGTGTTCCGGAGACAGCGACGACAGTCGGACTGCCACTCTGCCACTCGCCTTCGAAGGTATCGACTCTGTCGGGCAACAGCGGCTGTGTTCGACCGCCGATTTCGGGGCTGGGGTGGTCGAGGACGAGAGCATCCCCGTCAGTCCGGATGCTGTATCCCGCCCCGTCGATAGTCTCCGGCAGCGACACCCGAACGGTCGCCGAGACGACCCGGGCGTCGGGCGGGACGGCCTGTTCGACGCGGGCCGTCGCTTCGGCGAGCGTTCGGTCACCGAGTTCCGCTCCAACGGCAGACTGATACGCCGGGACGGTGCCGCCGTACAAGGTCGTCGTCACTAATCCGATGTACAGCAGTACCAGCCCCATGCTCAGTAGTTTCTCGACGACGGTACTGAGCGCGCGGTTATCCATGTCTTACCTCCGTCCGCATGTCGTGACGGACCAGATATAGCGTTCGTCGGCCCGGGAACGTCGCCACGACGCTCTGGACGCCGTCGCCATCGATGTCCCTGACTCGCGTGGTTGCACCGACCCGCTGGAAGTACTCGGTGAGCGGACGGGGCGTCTCCGTCTCGATAGCCACGCTGTAGTTGGCGGCCGGGAGCCGCTCGCGTTCGTGGCTGACGTTCTGTCGAATGCCTGCAGAGACGCCGCCTGTCCCGGATACCGTTCCGCCACTGGCGTTGACGAGCGGCGCACCGACGATGACTGCCGTGTCGTCCCGGGTCGCCGTCACTGGCGGGTCCGTTTCGAGCCAGGCGTTGCCCGCTGTCCCGCGGACGACGCTCCCGCCGAGAAACCGAACGCGGTTGTCGCCGGAGTCGTACACTATCGCATCGATGGAGACCGTCCGCTGGACGCCAGACTCGTTGAGGACCCGGAGCTCTCGCTCTGCTGTGGTCAGCCGCCCCTCGGTAAACCGGACGCGAACAGTCTGATGGCCTGTCTGCTCGACCGGCCGGAACGCCGTCTCGAACGTGTTGGCGACGCGGGCCTCGTCAGCGGTTGCAGTGTGCCCATCGACGACAGTTCCGACGACAGCTGTCAGTCCGCCGAGCGCGACGACAGTCAGTCCCAGCAGCAACACCACGCCGACGACGTGTGACTGCGCGTCGGTGTCGCCAATCAAATCAGACCAGCCCCCGCAAAGACAACGTAAGCGATGAGTACCAGTCCGGAGGAGTGCAACAGCGCCTCGTAGACGCCGCGACTCGCCGTGCCAGCGAACCAGCCACAGGCCAGCATCGTCGCCTGTGTGACGACGTAAAACCGGTATTGCTCCCGGGCGGGCTTGATTGCAGTCGGGTCGAAAGCGATGTTCGCGCCACCCGAAACCGACGATAGCTGCGCGAAGCTGTCGAGGACGTAGACGTTAACGGCGACCGTAATGCCGATAACAAGCAGCGCCGTCGTCCAGCCGACCGCGACGTAGACGAGCAGCGCTGAGCGGATAGATTTCCGAAGATGGTAAAGTTGGCCAATCTCGGTCTGTAATGTTTCGAACACATCTTCGGCATCACTCCCCGTATCCAGTGCCCCGACGACGAGTCCGATAGTCTGTTCAGCCATCGGTGTGCCGACGCGGTCGACAAACTGGTCCAGCGCCGCGGCCCGTCTATCAGCCGCGGCGTCGCCGGGACTGTCACCAAGTGAGAGCGTAAACGCGAGCGACTGGACATCGCTGGCAAGCGCACCGAGTTCCACGTCGTCGGCGACGCGTTGAACCGCTTCGGGAAACGGGCGGCCCAGCGCAACGTGGCCAGCGACAGCGTGAACGAAGTCCTGAATCTCTCGGTCTTTCGCGTCGTCTGCTCTGGCCCGGCGGACCGTTACCACACCGACGGGGACGCCGACGGTCGCGTAGGACAGGAGCGCGACGTTGACCGGACGGTATCCCAGTGACCAGAGGCCCGCCGCGACGACAGCACCCACTGGGACGCAGGCAACGAGCGCGCTTGCTGGATTCGAAGGGATAGCTGTAAGTAGTGCGACGGGGCCATCCGGCAGGCTGTAACTCGGAGCGGCTGTGTTCCGTGGCCGGAGTGTGGCGACGACAAACGCAGCCAGCAGGCCGGTGGCCATCACGAACGCCGCACTCCCATAGACGACGATGGCGCGGACAGTTGTCTCGCCCAGTGGCGTCGCAACAGGCTCGGAGAGACCGGGAGCGAGGATTCCCATGACGGTGACGATGAGCACCACGAGGGCAGGCAACACCAGCAACACGACGAACAACTCCGCGAGCAGTTCGAGATAGCCGGTCGCGCGCTCGTGTTGTCGGCTCTGCTCGTGTGAGAGCAGGCGTCCTTCCATCTCCAGATATCCCTCCAGCGCCTCTGCGCTCTGATTTGCGTGTTCGCGGAACTTGAGCAGAAACGGTGCAAGCAGGTCTCGTGAAGGTGTTTCGCTGGCGACTCGTTCGATACCAGTGTCGAGACTGCCGGTGAGAATGCCCTGATTAAGCGCGCGCCGGAAGGCGACTGCCGTCTCACCGTAGGCGTCCTGTTCGGCAACGGCGCGTAGCATCTCGCGCCGGTCGTGGGTGCCGGAGGCGAGCACTCTGAGGTATCGGACTGCGCCGGGGAGCGTGGCTGCGATGTCCGCGCGCCGCGCGTTTGCGACCCACGAGAGGTATCGGTTGCCGGCGACGAACACGCTCTGTTTGAGCGTGAGTCCAGCGACCGTTCCGAGGACAGTGGCCACGAGAAGCCGAGGGACTTCTGGTAGTGTCAGTCTGTTAACCACTGGAAGACTCTGTTGGAGCACCGCGACGAACGAGTCGAAGGTCCGCGGCGGCACGAGCATCGCTATCGTGGCAGTGCCGACAACACCGACACAGAGCGCTACCCACGAGAGTCCGTACACCCTGGCGATGTAGACGCCGAAGCCGGCGCTTGGATAGGCGGCTCGGTAGCGGTCGCGCGTGCTTGCGTGGTGGTCGTCCTCGGCGTGATGGGCGAATAGAGCATACAGGCCCCGGTCGAGCAAGCCGAGCGTGCCGCTGCCCTCAGTCGTCACCCGTCCCGACCTCCAGTTGCGGGTTGTCGGGGGTACCGGCCTGTCGTCGCAGTCGCTCGACGGTCGCTGCCTCGTTCGTCTCCAGGTCGGCCAGCACGCCAAACAGGTCGTCGAAATCAGTCAGTCCCTCCTGAACGAGGTACTGGACGTACCGGTGGCGACGGTGGAACGCGTCCTCGACGGCCGGGACTGGTTCATCACGGAGGTCCGAGAGTCGGTCGAAAATACCAGTGTCGACTTGCCGCTGGTCGTCGCCGAACTGCGGGTGGTCGTAGGCGAATTCGAAGCTTCCGTCGGGCCGCCGCCAGCAGACGGAGTTCCAGTGAATAGTCGTCCCATCCTTGTGTATCGTCCCGCTCCGGCCGTTCCCACCTTCGGCGACAGACGGGTCGTCGACGAACTCGACTACGTCGCCGACGTAGCGCTCCCCATCGACGTGTCGGGGGAACACGACGAGGTCGATCTCTTTGAGCAGGTAGGTCGGTACGCCCTTCTCGATAACGCGGTTGACCAGCGATTCGATGTCATCGGCGTGGGTCGTCCCGATAACGCCGTGACCTGTGTTGAGCGTTTCAGCGAAGGTTTCGAACGATGCGGCTGTGTTGATCTCCGCAATGACCTCGACATCTGGGTTCAGATAATTGCACTGTGTCATCAGATCGGCCATCGTCACGCGACGGTGGTCCCGCTCGTGGTCCCGGGTTGTGAGCGAAACACCCGTCTCGTGGGGAATTCGGACTTCGCGTGACCCTTCGTCGATACTGATGGGGCGGTCCCGATACGGAACAAAGGGCATATGTGCATTCATAAGGGTCGTTTTGCCGGCTCCGGTTGGTCCCGAGAAGAGGACGACGCCGTGAGACTCGTACAGGAGCCACAGCAGGGCGACCAGTTCCGTCGGCAGTGAATCCCGCTGGACTAGGTCCACCGGTGTCATCGCATCGCCCGACTGTTTCCGAATAGAGATGTGAGGACCGCCTTCGCTGATAGTCGGCAGAGCAACAGCACAGCGGATAGTGTCGTCGGCGTCGTGGAGACCGTCCCCGTCTGGGTCGATGTTGACTTTCGCACTCGGGTTCGACGCGTTGAGTTCGACGCCGTCGTCGGCAGCCAACTGCGTGACGACATTGACGAATGCGGCCTCCGAATCGAAGGCGAGATTGGTCGGTACACGGCCGTCGTGACCGAGGTCGGCACGCGGGAGGACCTTCACGCGTTCGTCGACCCGGTTCGCCTCGATGTCCTCCAGCGTGTGGTCCCGGATTGGAACAGTGAGCTTGCCGTAGCCGACCAGGTCCCGGAGCACGTAGTACAGCAGGTCGTCGAGGCGGTCGTCGGCGAAGCGGTGGTCGACCGGCGGCACGGCGAGGTCGAGTTCGGCCAGCGCCGACCGGAGCCGATAGCGGGCGGCGTCGACCCACTCGGTCGTATTGCGGACGGTTAGCTGGCGGGCCAGGAGCGAGCGGGCACGCTCCCGAACAAACTCGACGCGGTCCTGAACGACGCCGTCGACGCCGGTCTCCCAGACGCGCTCCTTGCACACCTCGATGAGTTGCTCGTCGCCGGGCAGCAGATCCGGCTCTCGGACCGCATACTTTGTCGTGAACGGGTCCGCACCGAGGAGATGCTCGCGGTAGACAATGACCGGTATCTCGAACCCCTGAAACCGGACGGTGTGGCGCTCGACGCGCTCGCTCGCAAAGCGATTGAGAAACGCCGGCTCCGGTCCGAGGTCGGTCTCGGCCGGGGCGTAGTCGTCGGTGTGGACGACCACGCCGTCGTCGGTCACGTCGGCAACGTCGATGCGGGAGTCAAGCGCGTACGGGGTGAGGTCGTCGAAACACGCCAGTGAGGAGAGCGCATGGTACTCTATCCGGCGACGGCTCGCTGGCGACGCATCGATCAGTCGGTCGATGACCCGGCGGTGTTTCGCGTCGAACCCCCCGTTCATTCGTTCGACGGCACCCTCGCGTGTCCGCGGTCGCTCGATGTTCGCACCTGCGAAGTGTGCTTCGACAGTCGACAGGGCGTCGGCTTCTGATGCTGAAAGTACCGGATCACGAACATCGTACCGGAATTCGCTTCGTTCCTGTCGGACGGTTACGACGACGCCCGGATACACCTCGTCTTGCTCACGAACGTCCGGGGCGTACCAGGCGTCGGCGGCGTCCGGTGGCGTTGGTGCGGGGACCACCGGTGCGGTCTCCGTGGCGGCCTGTGCGGTCATACGCGGTTTTAAACCGACCGTAGTACTTAAAGTTGTAGACTTGTTTTTGCGAAATTTACCCAAAATATAACTGAGGCGAGAGACAGAAAGTGGGGATAGACATCCATGCCATAGAGTCAGCTTAACAACGTGAGGGTATCCCAGTACAATAGCTTTCAGATACTGTCGAGGAACCGCTAAGAAACGGGGTCAACATACTTTTATCCGCTTGTCGTCCCCCAGAACTCAGATTTTCGGCATATGCACCAGAATTACCATGTCTGCGCCTACGCATCAGTTCAACTGGATGAAAGAAACGCAGTCGGCGACAATGGATGCTGGCACAGCGGTGACGACCACGACACGGCGACGACTCCTCAAAGGCTCACTCGGTGCAGCGGCGACCGCAGCAGCGGTGCCAAGCCTGAGCGGCGTTGCGGCGGCTCATTTCCCGGTCGAGATTGCAATCGACATCCAGCCCGAGAACGCGAAGAACTTCATCGACCTCTCGGAACACGACACTGTCACCGTCGCAGTCGAGCAGTCAGCGTTCGTCAACAGCGACGGGGACAGCGAGACCTTCGACCCCACTGAGCGGGCCGTCCGCTATCGGTTCGGTTCGCGTCTCGCACTCGAAAACGGCGAGGGCGCTCGGCCTGTCGATGATGGCGAAATAAGGGACCCAGACGACGGTGCTGAAGACGGCAAGGCGTCGCTCGTTCTCACGTTCCCAGTCGATGAGATGGGGCTCGATGGTGGGGAGGAGACAGGATGGCTGTACTGGGAGCGGGACGAATCCGGGGCCCACGGCTACGCCGGCTTTGATTCCGTGCGGGTGTATCGTGGGCAGCCCGCAGGCCGCTCCCTGATCGAACAGCTGCAACGATTGCTGGGCGGGGAGACAGGGACCGGTGCTGACTGAGTAGCAGCGAGTCCGGCGCGGTGCTGTCAGGGTGTGGCTCCCCTAAGCGCGATGCTGGCGACTATATACGTCGAATCCGATGACACGCCATGGCCATCGTTGCTGAAATCCTCCTCGCGGACGAGACGCTGCCGCTGGTCGGCGTGGCGGACTCGATTCCGAGCGGCGAGCTCTCGATTTCGAACGCCGTCGGTCTCGAAGACGGAAAGCTACTGCTTACAGTTAGCGTCGACAGTGACTCCCGTGATGCCTTTGAACGAGAGTTGGACGCACGGTCACAGATCACTGATGCAGCGGAGATCGGACAGACGGCTGACGGCTGGTTCTACAAGGTCGTCGTCAACAACGCGTCGAGTCTCATCGCGTCACACGACCCGGAAGAGTTCGAGGGGGTTGCGATGGACGCGACGGTCACCGGCGACGGGATACGGGAGCAGAAGGTGTTCTCGGATTACGACGCTTTCAGCGCGCTGCAGGACCGGTGTGCGGTCAACGACATCCCACTCGAACTACTGAACATCGCTTCGGACCCCGAGAACCCCGGCGAGCGCGACCAGTTCGGGCTCACGGATAGGCAGTATCGGGCGATGTCTGTCGCTCTCTCGTCGGGATACTACGACTCACCGCGTCGGTGTTCGACGGCGGAGCTCGCCGAGAAGCTCGATGTGTCGGCCGCCGCGGCGTCCGACCTCCTGCGTCGAGCCGAAAAACAGCTCATCAGTTCGACGGTCGGCCCGGACCAGTTCCGGAACGCACTCGCGCAGTAGCCGCCACCCTGTTCGACCGCATCGTCTCTGCCACCGTATAAATGGGCTTATCAGTAAGCGAAGCAGGCTCGTGGCTGTCGCGTCTACGGAACGATGATGTCAGACGAATCTGCGGCAGACGACCACGACGCACAGCGACTTGCAGGCGACGTTGCGATTGTCACCGGCGCGTCATCGGGAATCGGTGAGGCGACCGCCGAGGCCCTCGCCGACGCGGGAGCGAGTGTTGTACTCGCAGCCCGCCGCGCTGACGAACTGGAAGCGCTTGCGGACCGCATCGAATCGGCCGGCGGGGATGCGCTGGTTGTGCCGACCGACGTGACCGACGAAGACGACATCGACTCGCTGGTCGACGCGACGACCGACGAGTACGGTCGTATCGATATCCTCGTCAACAACGCCGGCGTCATGCTCCTCGAACCGCTGGAACGGGCAGATCGCTCGAACCTCCGGCAGATGGTCGAGGTGAACCTGCTCGGGCTGATGAACCTCACTCATGCGGTGCTTCCGGTCATGCAAGAACAGGAGAGCGGCCACATCGTCAACGTCTCCTCCGTCGCGGGACGCCGAGCCTCGGCCGATTCGAGCGGCTACAACGCGACAAAGTTCGGGGTGAACGCGTTCACTGAAGCGGTCCGGCAGGAAGTGACGACACAGGGCATCCGGACGACAGTTATCGAACCGGGTGCCGTCGATACGGAGCTCGCGACACACGTTCCGGACGAGCAGGTGCTTGAGCGGTTCGCGGAGATGGACCTCCCGATGCTCCACCCAGACGATATCGCTCGTGGCATCGTGTACGCGACGAGCCAGCCCGCCCGCGTGGACGTAAACGAACTCCTGATCAGACCGACCGGGCAGGATATCTGATCGAGAATCCCGTTCGTTCCGAGGGGAGGAGTGCAGTGAGACAGGGCGGAAGTTGCTACTGTTTTACGCGGTTACAGCACCGACAACAATAGCTACTGGAACCACCTCCCACCCCTTCGATACGGCAGGATTTGCTGGGTTCGCGCTCGTCGGCCACGGTCAGTTTCCCGACAGTGAAATTGGACGCACAGTCGCCAAAACGCCCGGCGTCGGAGGAGCCTTACGTCGGCCGCCCTAACCAGATACATGGCAATTGAGACGGATGTCCTCGTCGTCGGTGGTGGCGCGACCGGCGCTGGCGTCGCTCGTGACCTCGCACTCCGTGGCGTCGACGTGACGCTTGTCGAGCGGAACGGGCTGACAAGCGGCACCTCCGGGCGCTCGCACGGGCTGTTACACAGCGGGGCCCGCTACGCCGAGGCGGATAGGGTCGGTGCCGAGGAGTGCATCACCGAAAACCGGATTCTCAAGGACATCGCCGGGGCCTGTATCCGCGACACCGGCGGGCTGTTCGTCCAGCTCGCCGAGGACGACCCCGACTACTTCGAGACCAAGCGGGCTGCCTGTGAGGAAGTCGGCATCCCCGTCGAGACGCTGGACGCCGACGAGGCGCGCGAACGAGTACCCGAACTCGCCGCTGACACGGAGCGCGCGTTCGAAGTTCCCGACGCCGTCATCTACCCGTCGCGGCTCGTCGCCGCAAACGCCGCCGACGCCCGTGACCACGGGGCCGACATTCACCCACATGCGCCCGTCGAGGGCGTGCTCGTCGAGGACGGACAGGTGGCTGGCGTGCAGGTCGGCGGGTCAGTCGGGGACACTATCGAGGCCGGCCACGTCATCAATGCGACCGGTGCCTGGGCGGGCGAGCTCGCCGCGATGGCCGGCCTCGACGTCGAGATGCAACCGACGCGGGGCGTGATGGTCTCTGTCGAGTACGACGGCCTCGGGCCAGTGCTCAATCGGTGTCGGGACCCCGACGACGGCGACATCGTCGTGCCACACGGGCGCGAGGTCGTTCTCGGGACGACGAGCGTGCCCGTCCGGGACCCGGACGAGTACGAGACAGAGCAGTGGGAAATCGAGGAGAGCATCGCGGAGTGTGCGGCGATGCTACCCCCGGTCGCGGACGCCCCAGAAGTTCGGACCTGGTGGGGCGTCCGGCCGCTGTACGCGCCAGACGAGGCGGAGCGCGGCCGCGGCATCTCGCGGGGCTTCTTCCTGCTTGACCACGCCAACGACGGGGTCGACAACATGGCGAGCATCGTCGGCGGCAAGCTGACCACCTACCGGCAGATGGCCGAGGCGACAGCCGACCTCGTCTGTGACAGCCTCGGCGTCGACGCCGACTGCCGGACCGCGGAGCGAAGGCTCCCGAGCGTCGACGACCCGGAGCAACTGGACGCGCTCGTGGCCGAGTTCGACGGTCAGGGGCCGACCGACCAAGACGTGGTCGAGTCCGCGTAGCCGGCCACATCGTAGCCTGATGCAACCCGCGGGAAAGGGCTATCAGCTGACTGTACCGTTATAAGGATGGCAGCCGCACATGCTCTCATGATAAACGAGACCGTGCGCCAGATCGAGGAGATGGAGACACAGAGTTCCTCGATTGCCGCCGTGAAAGCCGCGAAGGCGCTTCGGGAACTGACAGATCGCGAGTGCCACACGGTCGAGGACTTCCTGCGGGTCGTCGAACGCAACAGCAGCGCACTCCAGCGAGCGAACCGCTCGCACGCACCGCTGTACACGACACAGCAGCGTATCGTCACGGACCTGAAAGACGCCGACCTCGACTCCGTCTCGGCGGCCAAAGAGCGACTGCTCGACACAATCGACGAGGTTGTCACGGAGATCGAGACCAGCAAAGACCGCGCGGCCGAGCGGGCGACGACGCTCATCGACGACGGCGACGTGCTGGTGACACACGAGAACTCCTCGACGGTGATGGCGACGCTCATGAGGGCGCTGGACGACGGCAAGGAGTTCCACCTGTACGCAAGAGAGTCCCGGCCACATTTCCTGGGCCGTCGAACCGCCCGCCAGCTGGCCGACCGAGACGGGGCCGACGTGACACTTATCGTCGATGGCGCGGCGGGCCACTACCTCTCGGAGGCCGACCGCGTCTTCGTCGGCATGAACTGCCTCATCGACGACGTGGTGTACAACCGTATCGGGACGTTGCCACTGGCCGCGACGGCCAACGAGATGGACGTGCCAGTGACCGTCGTCGGGACCTCGTCGAAGTTCATCGGCAGCGGCTTCACGTTTCGAAACACGTTCCGGCAAGGGGCCGACGTGATGCTCGAACCGCCAGAGGGGTTCGACATCGGGAACCCGGGCTACGACGCGACGCCGACCCGGCTACTCGATACGGTCGTCACGGAAGACGGCATCCTGCAGTTCTGAAGCCCTCAGCGGATCGTTCTATCGGTGACCTGGCGGAGCCGTTCGGCGACCTCGTCGTCCAGCGCCGCTTCGGTCGCTCGCCACTCCCAGTTTCCGGTCGCCGTGCCGGGGACGTTGAACCGGGCGTCACTATCGAGGCCGAGCAGGTCCTGCATGGTCGTCATCGCGACGACCGCGTTCGAGTTCCACACCGCCTCGATGAGGTCCCAGTTGATTTCGTCCCCGTCGGTGCCGAGGTTGTAGTGGAGGCAGTCCCGTTGCCGGTCCGCGAGGTCGCGGTAGTAGCCGACGATGGTGTCCGTGTCGTGCGTCGAGGTGTAGCCGACGGCCGACTCGGGGTAGTGCATCGGCTGGTACATATGCCCCTCCTCGCACCAGTCGGCGTACTGCGGCACGCGCATGCCGGGGAAGCCGAACCGGTCCCGCAGCGCGACGATGCTCTCGTCGAGAAAGCCCAGGTCCTCGACGAAAAACGGCAGGTCGCCGAGCCGGCCTTCGACCGTCTCGAAGAAGTGCGCGCCGGGGCCGTCGCGCCACTGTCCGGCGGCCGGGTCCTCGGCCTCGGCCGGAATCGACCAGAACTCGTCGAAGCCCTTGAAGTGGTCGATGCGGGCGATGTCGACGAGGTCGAACAGCCGCTCGAATCGGTCGACCCACCAGCCGTAATCGTTCTCTCGTAGCGTCTCCCAGTCGTACACCGGGTTGCCCCACCGCTGGCCGTCGTCGCCGGGATTGGGCGGAACGCCGGCCACCTCCGCGGGGTGGTGGTCGTCGTCGAGTCGGAACACCTCGGGGTACGCCCAGACGTCTGCCGAGTCGAGGCCGACGTAGATGGGTAGGTCACCCACGAGACCGATATCCCGCTCGGCCGCGTACTCGGCCAGTGCCTGCCACTGGCTATCGAAACACCACTGGACGAACTTATGGTAGCGGATATCGTCGGCCAGTTCGTCCCGGTATCGCTCCATGGCCGCCGACTCGCGCGTTCTGATATCGTCCGGCCAGTCCATCCAGCCGGCATCGTCGAACTCGGCTTTCAGCGCCGTAAACAGCGCGTAGTCGTCGAGCCAGCCGGCCTCGCGCTCACAGAACTCGGTAAATGACTGCTGGTCCGCGTCGCTTGCGCTCTCGTCGAAGGTGGCGTACGCGTCCCGGAGCCGACCCGTGTTGAACTCGGTCACGCGGTCGTAGTTGACGTGCTGTTGTGAGAGGGCGCCCGGCGGTTCGACCTCGTCCGTGGTGAGATAGCCGCGGTCGACGAGATCGCGGAGGTCGATGAGCAGTGGGTTTCCGGCGAAGGCAGACGACGACTGATATGGGGAGTTCCCATGGATACTCGCCGTGGGACCGAGCGGACAGAACTGCCACAGCGACTGATCCGCCCGGTCCAGGAAATCGACGAACGCCCGTGCGCCGGACCCGAGGTCACCGATGCCATGTGGCCCCGGGAGCGACGTCAGGTGGAGAAATACGCCACTCTGCCGTTCGAATTGCATACGCACCTGTTGCCCTGACAGGCATTTCAATGGGCGGGGTTGTTGGTTGCTGTCGTGGCTGCCTGTGGGGCCAGAGAGGGGCGCACGCAAACATATATATTGTATCCATTTGATGCTACGATGAGTGAGCCAGTAACAGAGATGCCACCGAACGTTCTGATGCTTGGCTGGGGGTTCCCACCCAACATCACCGGCGGGCTTGATACCGCTATCGGGGAGCTGTTCGAACAGCTCGAACCGAGAGACGACGTCGAGTTCGAGCTGGTGTTGCCCGCTGAGTACGCGCCGCCGGACCGTGATGGCATTCACGGCGTCTCGACGGGCAGTGGCGACATCATCACCCGTATCGGCCGATTAGCTGGGGAGTTCGCCGACGAAGCGGCCGACGCGGACATCATCCATACGAACGACTGGTTCGGTTACAATCCCGGTTCGCGGGCCAAATCGGCCCACGATGTCGAATGGATCTCGACGTTCCACTCGCTGTCGGCGGACCGGAACGTGAACCCGCCACAGCGGGAAGTCGAAACCGAACAGCGGGTCGCCAACCGCTCAGACCACATCGTCGCGGTGAGCAAGTTCACGCAGCGACGGATCCGCGAGCAGTACGATGCCGACTCGACGGTCATCTACAACGGGTTCTCGTCGGTGGAGCCGACGGGCCGGGACATCAAATCGGAACTGGGTATCGACGGAAAGATGCTGTTTTTCGTCGGCCGACACACCGACCAGAAGGGCCTGTCGTACCTGCTGTACGCGCTCTCGAAGCTTGGTCGGGACGACGTGAGCCTCGTACTCGGCGGCTCAGGGCATCTCACTGAACAGCTCGAACGGTTCGCGGAGCTACTGGGCGTCGAGGACCGGGTCTACTTTCCGGGGTATCTCCCACAGTCGGAACTCGGGGATTACTACAACAGCGCGGACCTGTTCGTCTCGCCGTCGCTGGCGGAGCCCTTCGGTATCACAATCGTCGAAGCGCTGTCGGTCGGGACGCGCGTCGTCGCCTGTGAGAGCGGAGCCGCGGAACTGCTCAACGAGGACTGCGTCATCGAGGTCGAGCCCGATTCGGACTCCATCGCCGAGGGGATCGAACACGCGCTATCGCTGTCGACGCCTATCGAGTACGACGTTCGAACCTGGGGCGAAGTCGCTGACGAACACGTCGAATTCTACCACGAGGTTCTGGACGAAGCCTGACCGCCCACTTACCGGAGGAAGCGAACGTCCGTGACCGGTTCCGGATGAACGATAAGGTAGCCGTCGGCGGTCGGCTCTAGCCCTGTTACGGACGTCGTGTCCGTTTGCGTCCGATACGGGCTGTCGGCGGTCCCGTCGGCCGACTGATAGGGACTGTCGTACGGTGTCTGTCTGTCCTCCGGCGGGCGGTCGAAATCCTCCGGCGGCAGATATATCTTCTCGCCCGACGCCGAACGCACGACGACGGCCGTATCGCGGTCGCCCGAGACGTCAATCCTGGTCCGGCCCTCGTCGATTGTCATCTCGAACGATATTTGCTCCGTTTCTGATTGTGCCATGTTGTCAGATAGCTTGCCTACAGCGAGTCAACGACGCTCTGTCACTTAGTCCTTCGCCAGCGGTCTCGTGGCTGGTGGCGAATCGTATCACATCTTGCACTCGAACGCTGGCTCCATCGCCGCGAGCCATCAGCGGTTGATGATGAGCGACCCCGACATGTTGTACCCCTCGACGGCCACGTCCTCGCCCAGAATCGTTTCGTCGAGGTCGCAGTCGTTGACCTCAGCGTCCGGGAAGACGATGGTCCGGTCGAGGCTGCTGTCGGTCACTTCCGCTCCGGCCATCACGTGGACAGTGTTCCCGATCTCGGAGTTCTCGACGGTCGCGTCGGGGTGGATGAGCGACCCGCCGTCGAGTTTCCACTCGACGGTTTCGAAATACGACTCGGGCGTCCCGATGTCGAACCAGACGTCGTCGAAGGTAAAGGCGGACACCGGTTCCTGCTGTTGCAGCCAGTCGATGTACCAGCCCGGTTCGTCGGGGTTGTTGTCGCCCGAGAGGTACTCCTCGAAGCGAAGCGAGTCGGCCGGGAAGGCGTAGCAGGCGATAGAAACGAGCGTACTGTTGGGATGGTCGGGCTTCTCCTGGAAGTCGACGACACGTTCGCCGTCGAGTTCGACAAGTCCGTAGGACTTGGCTTTCTCCCGTGAGCCAACGTCGTAGGCTGCGAGCGCCGGGCCGTCGCGCTCCTCGAAGAAGTCGAGGAACTCCGAGGGGTCGAAGCCGATGAGATTGTCCCCACCGATGATAAACAGGTCGTCGTCGATGCCCTCGCGCTCGATCAGTTGCGCGAGCGCGCCGACGACGCCGAACTTCTCGTCTTCGTCTTCCGTGCTCTCGACGGAGAGCTGGACCTTCTCGTAGCCCATCTCGTCGATGTGGGCCTCGAACTCGTCGGCGAAGGCCTCGTTCGTGCTCAGGTAGGTCGTGTCGACCCGGTCGTCGGCTTCCAGTGACTGCAGGACACCGTCAATGACAGTCGTTTCACCGACCGGGAGCAACATCTTCGGTCGACGCCGCGTAATTGGCCACAGCCGCGTCGCGTAGCCGCCAGCTAGAACTATCGCGTCCATACCCTACAGTCAGAGCCGAATTATAAAGTGGTTCTCACTTATGAGAGAGTCTACAGGTTGAGCTGCCAGACAGTTGTCCCGGCGGTGACCAGGTCTTCGTCGTCTGCGGCGGCGACAATCACCTGATTCTCACCGGGGTCGACATCGACTGCGACCTCGAATTCACGGTCATCGATAGAGATGTACCTGATGTCGGCAGGCGTCTTGACGACGACACAGACGCCGGTGGTCTCGCCGGAGACGACCAGTTCGTTCCCGCGGAACTGCGTATCGACGCGGAGCGCGGGGCTGCGATCAGGGGTGTGCGCCCGCCGCTCTCGGTAGCGGTCGTCGACGAAGGCCGGCGTCTCGACCGGTTCGCCGGCACTGATACCGTGGGCAAGCCGGACGTACTGGGCCATCGACCACGCCAGCGGCGTCGCCGAGCCGGTCCCTTCGGCGAACTCCCAGTCGTACTCGGTCGCGTGGCCGCGATCCCAGATCTGCTCGGCGATCATCCGCCCCGAGTTCGCCACGTCCTGCATCATCCGCAGGCAGTTCTCGGGCGGGATATCCGGGTCGTCGCGGTGGAGTTCGTACTCGGCGCGCTCGCCGGTCAGCAGCGGCCAGAGGCGACCCTTCCCCTTGTGTTCGACCGTCCACGGCGCACCCTGATCGTCCCGGCCACGTTCACCGTAGCCGTCGCCGTTGTACCGGTAGAACCCGGGCGCATACTCCGTGTCGACGCTGATGGTGTCGTCGACCTCGACGAGGGAGTTCCGAATGGCTTCGTCGTCGTCGGGCTTGATACCCAGCCGGACGAGTTCGAGGAAGCCGCCGTCGATGATGTTCCGTTCGTCCAGCGTCGGGCCGTCGTTGGCGAGCGTCCGGAGGTGGCCCATCTCGGCGTTGCCGTCGAGCGTTATCCGCGTGTAGTAGGGCGTGTTGGTGTGGCGCTCGGTCCCGGTCTCAGTTGCAGTCCAGGCCTCGACGTTGTTCGCCCACTGGTCGGCCAGCGCCAGCCAGACGAGCGCGTCGGCCTCGTGACCGGTGTCGAGTGCGAGCTTCGCCGCACACGCGAGCCCCGCGATCTCGGCCGCAATCGAGGACGGCGAGAAGCCGGCTTCCTCCTCCCAGCGCTCCTGAGCGGTCTCGGGGCCGTGACGGACGACGTACTCTGCCGACCGACGGACGTTCTCGTAGCTGTACTCGACGTCCTCGAAGTCGACGCCGCTCTCGGCGAGGCGGTAGGCCATCACCTGCGGGAACGAGATGTTGTCCATCTGCTCGCCGCCCCAGCGGGTCGTCCCGTTGACGTAGGTGTTCTGCGGGATGAAGCCGGCGTCGTCCTGCTGGTACTCGTAGATGTACTCCAGCTGGTCCGTCGCGATGTCCAGCGACCCGATGGCGTCGAACACGCTGAACACCTGATACAGGTCTCGTGACCACACGAAGTTGTAGCCATAGCCCTTGGGCTCCTCGGCGTGGACGGCTTCGCCCCACGGCACGGACGGCGAGGCGATGGACGCCCCGTGGTAGGTCTTGTCCTCCACAGCCAAGAGCGTCATCAGCGCGGTTCGGTACTGGTTTGCCAGCGCTTTGTCGTCGGCGACCGACGCCGGGAGTTGCTTGTCCGCGAGGAACTCGGCCCAGCTGTCGGCGTACTCGGCGCGGACCGTCTCGTAGCCGCGGTCGAGCGCGCCGTCGGCTTCGCCCAGCGCGGCAGCGGTATCAGCCTGTCGCGCGAAGCCAAGTGCGACTGTGTCGCTAACTCTGGTTCCCGAGTCCAGCCGGCCGATGAGGACGAGGTTCGTCCCGTCGATGGACTCGACTGGGTCGGGGAGGTCCCCGTCGGAGTACAGCCCGTCGAGACGGTCGCTACCGGCCGCACCGACGGTGGCCCAGTCGAAGCGTCCCACCGCGGCCATCGCCACGGCGATAGAGTAGGCGTCGCCGTTCTCGTCGACGAGCAGGTCGTTGTCAGTCTGGTCGGTGTAGGCGCGGGGATTCCGGCCGACAAGGTGATAGCTCCCGGGCTGACCGTATCTGATTGCGCGGTCCTCGGTGACCGTGCTCGTGAGCGCGATGTCGGCGACCGAGAACACGTCGTAGCTCTTGCCGTCGTCGGCGCTGAAGGACACGTCGGCGACGATGGCATCGTGTTCGGGGTCGGTCGCGTAGTCGACGGTGAGCGTCCACTCGTGGCCCTGTCCGTCGCCGGTCTCGGTAAAGACGTGGCGATAGAGGAGCGCCTCGTCGTCGACGGGTTCGACGCGTCGCCTGACGCTGTCGTCAGTCCGGCGGTTCTCACGGTGGGTCCGGACGGCGTAGTCCGTCTCGTCGGTACACCGGACCAGAAAGTCGAGCGTCCGCAGGTTCATCAGGTCGACCTGCGGGTAGCGGGCCTCCGTCAACGCGCCCTCAGTGAGCGTGAACCAGACGCGCGAGGAGTCCGGTTCGTCGTGGTCGGCGACGGTGCCGACGCCGTACTTCTCCCCGGTCGTCCAGGTCGGGCGCTCGCTCGGTCCCTCAGTTCCGGCCGATGTCGTCGGGAGCGCGTTCAGTTCGCCCAGACGCGCAGTCGCGTGGAGCCGCAACGCGTGGGACCAGCCAAGCGGCGTCGCACTGTCGAGGTCGCCGTCGTCGAAGGCCTGTTCGGCGAGGTAGCCGGCGTCGGTCGTGAGCGGTCCATCCCCCTCAAGCAGTTCGTACAGGTCACTCGCGCGGTCGAGGTACGCGTCGCCGCTCTCGTCGCGCTCGTTCAGCATGTCGCCGACACGGGCGGCGGCGAGTGCCCCCATCGCCGTCGTGACGGTCCATATCTTCTCGTTATCCTGGTGGCCGGTCCGCCAGCGGTCGCCCTCGTAGCGGGCCAGTCCCGCGACACGGCTTTCGGTCGGGTTCCGGAAGAGCGTGTCCAGCGTCGTGCTCACGTGGTCCGCCAGACGGGTGAGGTGCTGGTCAGAGAGCGTCGTCGACTCGACGCTGTCGTATTCCTGCAGCGCGTCCGCGAGGTGAAGCCCCGCAGCGTCGATACGGTGGTCCGGCGTCCCGTTTGTCAGCCCGATCACGTACACGCTCAGGTCTTCGTCCCAGAGCGTATCGAGTCCGTCGAGCAACCGGTCGGCCGCCGCCAGACTCCGCTCACAGACCGATTCGGGCATCGGAGCACGGCCCACAGCGGCAAAGGCCTCGATGAACGTCGCAGTAGTATGCGTGAACTGGCCGATAGAGTCCTCCCAGACGTTCTGACACGGCTCGGGGAGGTCGTTGGCCGCAATATCTTCGGTGAGCGTGTCGACGGCCGCCTCGATAGTCCCTCGAACCATCGCCGTCAGTTCGGCGTCCATCTTGCTACGGTGCGTTCGCAGCAACGTCGCGAGGAAGGCAGTGACGGTTGCGGTCTGGTCGGCCTGATACTCCGGCGATTCGGCGTTGTGTTCGACCCGGGCGTTGGCCCAGCCCGGGGCGATATCCCCGGTGTCGGCCCAGACGCGGTGGGGCCACCGCCCGTCCGAGAGCTGGCTGTCACAGAGGAACGCCGCACTCTCAAGTAACATCTCGCCGGTGTCTATGTCGAGGCGGTCGCCGGCTTCGAGCAGATGCCGGGAGACCGAGGCGTCGTCGCGGAACCAGACGTAACCGTAGCCGCCGGAGTTCGAGTAGAAGGGGTCGAACTCCGGGGCAGCGATGCGACCGCCGGTCGGCGAGGACAGCAGGTCGAGCACCCGCAGGTCCATCCGTATCGAGTCCGAGCGTGTCATGGACTCGGCCACGTCGATACGCGTTCGCTCCCGCCCGGCCTCCCGGAGGTCGTCGGAGGTCGTGTGCTCTCGCACACAGTCGGCGAGGTCCAGCAGCGCTGTCTCCCGGTCGACCTCGTCGTGGTTCGACAGCTGGCTGACGAGCGTCGTGTCCTTGCTGCGCCCGGCCCGGTCAAGCGGCGCAGTTACGAGGAAATCACCGGTGAGCCGCGTCTGATCGCGTCGCTCGACCGGCTCCGACCGCGGGAACTCTATCGGGCTGTCTTCGAGTATTTCGCCGAGGCGTTCCGGTCGCTGTCCGGCGACGGCGTCTAACCCGGTCGACGAGGCGAGGTAATCGTGCTCTCGACGGTGGTACACTTCGAGCACGCGCGAGTTATCGGGTCCGGCGTCCTCGTGAATCAGCGAGCCGACGCCGCTGTCGCTGCCATCGGGAGCCAGCGTGACGAACGCCACGAGCTTGGCGTCCTGTGGCACGGCCCCACGCATTGCGACATGTGTGACGTGTGCCCGGCCCAGCGTCAGATCGTACTGGTGGACCGTGAACGACCCCGCGTCGTATTCAGTCTCGACGAGCCGCGTCTCACGGTAGTAGTGCTGTCTGATGGTCTCTAAGTCACTGAACCACCGTGTCTCGTCTCCAAGCATCACCCCGAGCCGGGAGCGGTCGATACCGGAGAGCCCGGAGAGCGAATCGGAGTAGTCCTGCAGTGTCCCGTCTTCGCCGACGTGTACGAGCCGATCACCGTGCCCCGAGAAAGAGCCTGAAACAGTCCTGCACTCCTCTGGAAAGCGCTCGTGACGAGTTCGCTTGTATTCGTTGAGCGCTGTCGAAAGCCGCATACACATCAAAGCAGACCAATCTCTATAAACTCCTGTGGTTCGGACAAATTAGTGATACTTCGAGGCCACGACTGCGTCCCCGGGCGGACAGAGCCGCTACTGTTGAACGGACCCGTCCGCGCGTATTACTGGCGCAGATCGCTCTCAGAAGCCGAGAACACGCCCACACTCTCGACTGTAACGGTCGCGTTCCCGTCACCAGCACCGCCGCGGGGCTCCCCGGAAACGAGGTCGGTGTCGTCGGTCCCGGCCGGTAGCGCAACCGTCGTCGCCTCGTTGCTGAAGTTGAGTACCACGACAGCCGCATCGTCTGCAGTTGCCCGTGCGTACGCGACGACGCGGTCGGACGGTCCGTCCCGGACTTCGTACGGGATTCGGACGAGGTCTGCATCCGCCGACAGCGCCGGCTGGTCGTGTCTGACCGCCGAGAGGTCGCTGACGAACGACTGGAGCGTCTCGTCGGCGTGGTCCCACGCGAGGTCATCGCGCCGGCCGCGCTGGCCGAACTCCTGGCCGGCATACAGCAGCGGCGCGCCCGGGAGCGTGAACAGCGCGCCCGCGGCGGCCTCGGCGGCGTCCCGACCGTAGTCGACGATGTAGCGCGTCTCGTCGTGGTTCTCCGCGTACAGCATGAACGAGGCGTGGTCCGGGAAGCCAATCTCCGCCCGGCCCTCGATGGCACCGAGGACGGCCTCGGCGTCGGCACCGCCACCGACCTGCCGGAGCGCGGCGTAGGTCGTCGAGTCGAAGTGCATATCGAACAGCCCGGCCTGGAAGTCGGGAATGTACGGGATGGTCTCGTCTAGTAGGAGGAACTCGTTGTCGCGGTCCTTGCAGTAGTCGTGAATCTCGCGCCAGAAGCTGTTCGGGACGGCCCAGGCCATATCACAGCGGAACCCGTCGACCAGTTCGGCCCACTGCGCGACCGCATCGAGCAGGTGCCGGCGGACCGGGAGGTGATCGAAGTTGAAGTTCGCGATGTGCTCCCATTCGAAGTAGGTTTCGGGCTCGGTATCGCTTCGCCACTCGTACCAGTCGCGGTACTCGCTGTCCGGGTCGTCGCGGGCGGCCTCGAAGTAGGGGTGGGTCCGCGCCGAGTGGTTGCAGACGAGGTCGAACAGCACCTTGAACCCGCGGTCGTGGGCCGCCTCGATGAACCGCTCGTAGTCCGCGCGGGTGCCGAGGTCCGACGCAATCTCGAAGAAATCAGTGATGTTGTAGCCGTGCGGTGCGTGGTCGTTCTGTAACACCGGCGTGAGCCAGATGACGTCGACGCCGAGCGAGTCGAGATAATCGAGACGGTCGACGATGGCATCGAACGGCGAGTCATCGCTCTCGCCGGCGAACGTGCGGACGTATATCTCGTAGATGACCGAGTCCTCGGCCCAGGCCGGCGCATCGTAGGGCCGTTCAGCGGCGACGCCCCCGCCGCTCGTCACTGTCTCGACGCCGCCCCCATCGCGCGTGAACTCGACGGCGTCAGGTACGCTGTAGCCGTGGTCCCCGACTGCAACGGCATGGATGCGAGCGCGCTCCGGGAGCGCATCCAGCGGAATCCGGAGGTCCGTCCCGTCCCGGGTCACCGCGTCGGTGTCGATGTCGTCGCGGTCGTCCAGCAGGAACTCGACGGCGAGGTCGGCGGCTATCTCGGTTCCTTCGGGGTGGGGACTGCAGTCCGCCCGAACTACGGCCTCGTCGCCCTTGATCTCCGGCCGCAACGTCAGGCGGGGCCGGCCGCCGCCACCGTCGCCGTCACTGTCGTCCCCTGTCTGGGTGTACTCGCCGCTGCCGCTACGGCCGGAGCCGCGTTGCCCGCCGGAGACGCCACCGCTTTGGCCGCCTGAGCGACCGGAACGGCCAGAGGTGTGTGCGCCGCTCGATTCGAGTTGCCCCGGGAACGCGCGGACGGTGAGGTCGTGCTTGCCGTCCGGCGCATTAAGCCGGATAGTGTATCTGCCCGGCGTATCGGGGACGAACTGTTCGACCGGGTCGTCACCGAGCGTGGCAGTAGACTGTACTGGTGCACGCGCGATGTGCCAACTGTATGTCGCCGTCGGGTCCGGGTCGCGGGGCGCGAGTTCGACCTCGTCACCCGTCGCCACGAATCGCGGCGGTCCAGGATGGTGCATAGGTTCACTGCGATTGACAGTGTCTTTGTACTTGGGGTAGCCGCGAGCGTCCCGCCACCAGCGGCATCGCTTTCTGGCTACGGCGTGTACCGTCTCTGTGCCCAGCTACCGACGCGATGCCGGGTTTGCGCTGCTCTGTGGACTGGTACTCGTCGCGTATCTGCGCCGGGCCGGCGCACTCAGTACGCTCTGGACCGAATCCGCCGTCGCTGTCGGCGTCGCCAGTGCACTGGGTGTCGAAGCGCTGTTCGTACTCGATACGCCCGTGGCGTCGCTGTGGGAGCGCCGCGGTGTGCGGACCGGTTCGGCAGTCGCGCTCCTGGCGTGTGCTGGCGGTCTCGCCGCTTTCGTGGGGCCGGTCGTCGTCGCGACGGCGTGCTGGGGACTCGTGACGTACTTCGCTCTCCTCGTGATAAGTCTGTGAGGCCGGTGTGCGTTCGCTCTTTGAAGGAACAGCCTTGTCGACACCCAGCTGGTGGTCTTTTGACACTGTTTCTGGGACTCCAGATAACCACAGGTGCCATCGGCGGACCAATATAGACGTATATCTGGCAGATATTGTTCTCAATTTGATTATCTAACCCCATACGGGAGTTTATAGTGCCCATATACAACCAAATATACGCTAATATCGCCATAATTCGATTTCACATATCTTTATTCCGGCTTTATGACCATATTTCGAAAATGTCTTTATAAACTAGAGAATAGAAGACCACAAGCGAGTATATCAACCCAGCAGTGGGGGCACACGGAGGTATCGAGTGTCCCGTGAATCTCCCTGACCCGGTTCGGCTCAGTCACCACGAGTGCGGCACTCGGCTGTGGAATAACAACTGTACTGGTATTAGAGTGGGCCCGATATCAGGCGACCGTCGCCGATAGCGAGAGACTGGACTGCTGATAACACAACCAGGGCAGTTACTCGTGGGCCAGATTGACCTCAATGACGTTGGCGGCCTGTTGTACCGTGTCGATGAGCTGCGCCTTGCGGCCCGGCGACTGGAGTCGGTTGATCGGTGCGGTGATGCTGATGGCGGCCTCGCGGCGGTCGCCGGTATCGATGGGAACCCCGACACAGCCGGTCCCGTCGACCCGTTCCTCGGTATCGTCGGCAACACCGCGTTCTCGGATCGTCTCTAGCTCCGCGAACAGCGTCTCGCGGTCTGTGATGGTGTTGTCCGTCTCGGCTGGCAGCCCGCGGGTCTCGATGATTTCCGCGACCCGGTCGTCATCGAAACTCGATAGGAGCGCCTTGCCGATAGCGGTCTTGTGCAGGTGGATGCGCTTCCCGAGTCGCGTATCGAGAGCGACCGCCTGGTCGCCACTGGACGTATGGATGTAGCTGCCGTAGCCCTGCTCCTCGATCATCAGGTTCGCCAGTTCGCCGGTCTCGACGGCCATCTGCCTGACCTCTGGCTTTGCGACCTCGTAGATGCCGTCGTAGCGCTGTGCCATGCCGCCGAACTCCAGCCACCGAAGCCCGATCCGGTACTCGCCGTCCCGTTCCACGACCAGCCCCTCGTCTTCCAGCGTCACCAGATGTTTGTATATCGTGCTCTTGGCCGGCTCCAGCGAGTCGGCGAGCTCAACCAGCGTGGCACCCCCACCGAGGTCTTTGATACCCGAGAGTACAGACAGCGAGGTCTGCGTCGCCCGGACCGAGTCCGTTTTTGCCCGTGTCATTAGACACCAGTACTGGTGCCGCTCGAATAAAATTGCCGTATCGGCTGTGACAACCGCTCTTCGCTGGCTTCCGGGACGACACGTTCGGCGAGATGGCTGTCACTTCGTGTGTCCACCGACATGGGCATTCGAAAATACGAAACGGAAAATCGGGTTCGATAGCGCGAGACCAGCAACCGAAGCCATCGGAATTCTGTAACGTGACGACCGAACGGCCACGAGATACCGACAGATCAGTATACGCCGCCGGCTGTTGTCTCATCTGGGTAGACAGGCCTCAAATGATTTCATTCCGATGTATTTCGTTATTTCGAATATGCCGGGAGACGGTGGAAGGACTGCTCTGCTTGATGTTCCGGTCGACGGTGGACGGTAGATTTAACACAGTTCGTTTGGTTTTTTGAGACGAGTTATGAGTGTGACGCGACACTACGACCGCGAGTTCGTCAGAACGTTCTTTACCTCGCCGACAGCCGTCGACGGGGAGGAGGATTCCGCGAAGATGCTGCGAAGCGCCGGCCAGCTCCGCGGCCTGCAGGCCCCGGACGTCTGGGTCCCGGACAACGAGGACGCGACGGCACCGAACATGCGTGAGGAGGGCGTCGAGAACATCATCGATGTCGTCGCCAACCAGGGCGCCGAGTTCCCCGGAGAGATCCACCCACGCGTCGTCTGGCACCGCGAGTCTCCGGCGACCCGCTATCAGGGATTCCAGCAGATGCTGGAGATCACCGACCCCGAGAACGGCGCGGTCGAACACATCGACGGCTTCGTCATCCCGGAAGTCGGCGACATCGACGACTGGAAGAAGGCCGACGAGTTCTTCACCATCATCGAGAATGAGCACGGACTTGCGGAAGGGAGCCTCTCCATGTCGGTCATCGTCGAGAGCGGCGAGGCCGAACTGGCGATGGGCGATCTGCGAGACGAGATGGGCAAACCCTCGAACAACCTCGAACGCATGTTCCTGCTCGTCGACGGCGAGGTCGACTACACGAAGGACATGCGCGCGATGACGCCCACCGGCGAGCTTCCGCCGTGGCCCGAACTGCGGCACAACACCTCCCGCGGGGCCAGCGCCGCGGGCCTCATCGCCGTCGACGGCCCCTACGACGACATCCGCGACGTCGAGGGCTACCGCGAGCGGATGAAGGACAACCGCGCGAAGGGGATGACCGGCATCTGGTCGCTGACGCCGGGCCAGGTCGTGGAGGCGAACACGGCCCCGCTCCCACCGAAGACCGGGAGCTGGCTGCTTGACGTCGGCGGTCAGGAGGTCGAACTCGAAGCACAGGACGGCACACAGGTGTACGACGGCGACGACCTCTCGCTGGAAGCGGACGGTGACGGCGGCTACGTCCTGCAGGCGGGCGGCGAGCGACTGGAACTCGACGAGGACGAACTCACCGAGGAACTGCTCGACCGCACCGCGTACATCCCCAGCATGAACGACATCGTCGACTCGATGGAGGAGTTCGAGGCCGCAAAGGAAGCCGGCAAGGGTGCCATCGCAATGACACAGGCTGCGACGCTGGTCATCGACGGCGTCGAAGTCGAGGTCAGCAAGGACCGGATGTGGGACGAAGCCACCTATCAGGCCGCCCAGACGCCCATCACGCTGTTCCAGGACGTCTACGAGCACCGGCCGGACCAGCACGAGGAACTGGAGGAGATGTACGGCGCTGACATCGTCGAACGCGCCACGGCTGTCGGAAACTAGCTACCGCGTTTCGCCATTCGAAACGCCGTGGGCGCATTCGGTTTTCGAGCGCTTCTGTTTTCGAACGCTTCGGTCTGTGACCCCTCAGCCCTCGAACTGGTCAGTCTTCGAGCGGTTCGATGAGTTCGACGTGATGGCCGTCAGGGTCCGCGACAAAGGCCGTGTACGCGCCGGCCTCCGGCTGGGGGCCTGGCTCCTTGACGACGCCGTGGTGGTCAATGCGGTCGACCGTTGCGTCAACGTCGTCTACACCGAGTGCGAGGTGGTCCCAGCCGGTCCCCATCTCGAAGCTCGTCTCCCCCTCTGTCTCCGAGAGTTGCAGTTCGATGCCGCTGTCGTCGGCCACGTAGTAGTTTGTCGTTTCACCGTCCGGCGTGGTGAACTGCCAGGACTCCTCGAAGCCGAACTGCTCGTAGAACGCGATCGATTCTGTGGCGTCGGCCACGTTCAGGCACATGTGGAGTATGCTTGCGTTGCCCATACATCGCTTCCAGTTCCCTCCGGCAAATAGCTGGCGGGCGACCCAGAGCGAATTGTGACCGCATGCCACAGACTTTAATGATTATTACTCCTGAATGCTGGTATGGCGATTGAAAACGTCGAGGACACCTGGTCAGCACAGGAACTGGACCTGAATCGACCGGATGTCGACGCGTATCGAGATCTGGCGGAAGCGCTCCGTTCGCAGGTCTCGGGTGGGGTTGAGTTCGACGAATACGCCCGGATTCTGTACGCGACAGACGGGAGTATCTACCGCGCCGAACCGGCAGGCGTCGTGTATCCGACCGATATCGACGACGTGCGAGCGGCCGTCGAAGTGGCGACGGGCCACGGCGTTCCGATACTGCCCCGTGGAACCGGGTCGTCGCTCGCTGGACAGACTGTCGGGCCGGGCTGTGTCGTGCTGGATATGTCCCGGCACATGGACGACATACTCGATATTCGGCCGGACGAGCAGACGGCGCACATCCAGCCCGGCGTGGTGCAGGACGACCTTGACGACGCGCTGGCCGAGTACGGCCTGAAATTCGCCCCTGACCCGGCGTCGTCGAACCGTGCCTCGGTCGGCGGCGGCATCGGGAATAACTCCACCGGCGCGCACTCCGTCAGGTACGGTATCACCGACGCGTACACCGACGCGGTGACGGCTGTTCTCTCTGACGGCTCACTCATCCACGCCCGCGAGGTCGTCATCGACTCGCCGGAGTGGGACGACATCGTGGACAAGGACGACCGCGAGGCCGATATCTACCGGACGGTCCGCCAAATCGTCGAGGAGAACGCCGAGGAAATCGAGACACGCTACCCGGACCTCAAGCGCCGAGTGTCGGGCTACAACCTCGACCGCGTCATCTACGAGAACGGCGACGGCGAGCGGGTGCTGAACCTCGCGAAGCTGTTCGTTGGGAGTGAGGGAACCCTCGGGGTTATCGTGGAAGCTGAGCTTTCGCTCGTGACCGTCCCCGAAGAGACCGCGCTGGCGCTGTACTGCTTCGATAACCTCACGGACGCGATGAAAGCGGTCCCGGTGGCGCTTGATTACGGCGTCAGCGCGGTCGAGCTGATGGACGACGAGGTGTTCAGGCTTGCGGCCGGCTCCGACGGCTACGCCGAGTACGTCGACCCGATTCCCGACCGCGCAGCGGCCGCGCTGATGCTGGAATACGACTCGGAACTGCACGACGACTTCGAGGCGGCCATCGCTCGCACCAACGAGCGGTTCGTCGACGAGGGGGAAGCCTTCGACGTGGTCGAGGCCTATACACAGGCCGACCAGGACGACCTCTGGAAGCTCCGGAAGGCGGCCATCCCGCTCCTGATGTCCATGGACGGCGACCCCAAGCCGTACCCGTTCATCGAGGACGCGACGGTCCCGCCGGCAGAACTCGCCGAATATGTCGAGAAGTTTGAAGAAGTGCTGGCCGACCACGACACGTCCGCCGCGTACTTCGCTCACGCCGGTTCCGGGACGCTGCATATCCGTCCGATTCTCAATCTGAAAGAGATGTCGGGCATCGAGGATATGCACTCGATCACGGACGACGTGACCGACCTCGTGCTCGAACACAACGGGTCGTTCTCCGGCGAGCACGGCGACGGGATGGCCCGGACGGAGTTCACTCCCAAGATGTACGGCGAGACGCTCTGGGACGCGTTCAAGGAAGTAAAGACTGCCTTCGACCCACAGTGGTGGATGCACCCGGGCAACGTCGTCTACCGCGAGGGCGCGGAGGATATCGGCCCCGATGCCGACCGCGGCGTCGGCGCGGACATGCGCGAGAACCTCCGGTACGGTCCCGACTACCAGTCTCTGGAGCCACAGACGACCCTCGACTTCGAGGATGAGGGCGGCTTCTCGGAGCTCGTCGAATTATGTAACGGCTGTGGGACCTGTCGACAGACGGACGGGGACGTTATGTGTCCGACCTATCGCGCTTCGGAAGAAGAAGTCCAGACGACGCGGGGCCGTGCGAACCTGCTCCGATCGGCCATCAGCGGCGACCTCGACGAAGAGGAGATTCACTCCGACCGCTTCCAGGAGGAAGTGCTCGACCTCTGTGTCGGCTGCAAGGGCTGCAAGAGCGACTGCCCGACCGGCGTCGACATGGCGAAGCTCAAGACCGAACTGAAACATCAGCACCACGAGGCGGAGAGAGCCAGCCTCCGGGAGCGCCTGTTCGCCAACATCGATACGGCCTCGAAGATTGGGTCGGCGCTGGCCCCAGTCTCGAACTGGGCGACAGCGGTCCCGGGCGCGCGTGTCGTCATGCAGAAACTGTTCGGCATCGCGCCGGAGCGCGAACTCCCCATCTTCCGCCGGGAAACGCTGCGGGACTGGTTTGACGACCGCGGCGGCTCGGCCGTCTCGCGGGCCGAGGCCAACCGCAAAGTCCTGCTGTTCCCCGACACGTATACGAACTACTCGTACCCGGCGGCCGGCAAGGCCGCCATCGAGACACTCGAAGCCGCGGGTATCCACGTGTGGATTCCAGACGACACCGCGCCGTCCGGGCGGGCGGCGTACTCCACCGGCATGCTGGACCTGGCCCGCGAACGGGCCGAGACGAACGTGACCCTGCTCTCGGACCGCGTCGCGGAGGGGTGGGACATCGTGTTCGTCGAACCCTCCGACGCCGTGATGTTCCAGGACGAGTACCGTGACCTCCTCGACAGTCCCGAGGTCTCGCGGGTGGCTGACAGCGCCTACGGCGTGCTGGAATACCTCGACACCTTCCGGCTCGATGACGCGCTACCGGTCGATGACCGGTCACTCGGGGTCGCCGGGTCAGTCAGCTACCACGGCCACTGCAACCAGAAAGGGACCAACAAAGACCACCACGCTGTCGGCGTCATGCGCCGCGTCGGCTACGAGGTCGACCCGCTGGACTCGACGTGCTGTGGTATGGCCGGGAGCTTCGGCTACCACGACGAGCACTACGACCTCTCGAAGACTATCGGGCGGCTGCTGTTCGACAAGGTCGACGAGAGCGACGGTGACCGCGTCGTTGCCCCGGGTGGGTCCTGCCGCTCGCAGCTGGGCGACCGCGACGGCGTCGACGAGATTCCGCCACATCCTATCGAAGTCGTCGCCGAGCGACTACCGGACACGACGACGGTCGGACGGTCAGTGTGACAGGGTCGGCAACCGTTCGCACCCTCTAGAGAGAGTCCCGCTGGACAGTGTCTGGGATGTCCCAGCCACTCATGTGTCTGACGATAATTGAGTTGGTCCTGACACGATAGATTCCAATTTTGTCGATTTTTGCCCCTATATTTGACTAGAGTATATTATAACTGAGATTTTCTATCGATACTTGGTTAATATGGTTGTATCTTGCCCGTTTATAGCTATATATTCGGCGCATATGTATATACTTTCGCAGTGAGGAATCGATTTCCCCTAACTGGAAATTACTGCTCGTGGTTCTGCTCGCATCTAGTTCCTGCGTCGGCTCGGACCGTCCCCTGTTCTGATACAATCAGCTTACTGACACTCTGTGGCCAGAGAAACGAATGTACAGTTGTTAGAAATTGTTCCAGAGGCACGGCGGAACCGTCGCAACCCAGGAGTTAGTCCCGGGTAAACGACGCGGTGCCGTCAGTGAACGCAAGCGACTCGCGGCCGGTGACGTCGGCGGCGGGCGGCAGGTCCTCGATAAGCGGCTCGGAAACGTGGAGCGTCGAGAGGTCCTGTGTGGTCTGTATCCAGACGATGCGGGCGGTGTCGGGGTCGTAGCCGCCAAGCGCAGACAGCGCCGTCTGGATGGCGAACTCGTCGTCCGGCGCGACGAGTGGGAGCTTTGCCTTCGCTGTCGACCCGCTGGTGAGTGCGTTCGCGTACGTCTTCTGCAGGTCCAGCTGGTCGACAGCGGCACGGCGGGTGATGTCGGCCAGTCCGATTCCGTTGCCGTTGCCCTTCGTCGCCTTGGTGAGTCCACGGGCGTACAGCAGCTTAATCGACGGCTCATCGGGGTCTGGCGCGTTGAGGACGCGGTAGCGGCCGATGACGTTCGTGTCCATTCCCGCGCCGGAAACGTCCTTCCCGAGTTCGTCGACGACCAGCAGGTCGATGTCGTCGACCGGAAGCGTCGCCATCTCGTCGTAGGCCTGCTCTAGCAACGCTGGCTCGCGGTCGGTGAACGAGCCCGCGGGAATCGCTTCGACGTGGGCCGTCTCCTCGTGGAAGTTCTCGACAAGCGCTACGCCACCGACGAGCGGTAGCGCCGCTTCGACGGCCGGTAGCGCGGTTTCGAGTGTCTCGACGTACCCCTCTTTGATGGCTGTTGAGTGGAACGCCTTCGCGCCGTGTTGCTTGCCCAGCCCGACCACAGTCATCTTCGTCAGACCGCTCTCGATGCGACCGCTGTAATTCGTGTGGGGTTTCACTCGGTTCACGACGACAACGGCATCCGACTCCTGTGCCGCCGTCGAGACGTGGACCGGAAATTCGGTACTACCGACAGTGACGGTGTCGATCTGGTCGGTGTCCATCCGGGCGTCGATGGGGACACCGAGGCGCGATTCGGTGATGCCCAGACTCTCCAGCACCTCGCGCTGGCCCGCCGGTGTCGCCCCGCCGTGGCTCCCCATCGCCGGGACGACGACGGGCTCGAAGCCCCGCTCGCGAACACCCTCAACGACGGCCTCGGCGATGTCGTCGATACCGTGGATGCCGCGGCTACCGACGGCGACGGCGACGCTCGCACCCGGCTCCAGCCCATCGAAGTCGAATCGGTCGACTTCGGAACGCACCGCGGCCGACGGGTCGTCGACGGCGGCCGTCTCCGGCTCGTACTGGACACGAGCGAACTCCGGCAGCGGCTGTGGGTCAATGAGGTGGTCCACGTCGCCTCGGTTGGGGAAGTTCATATCGGAGCGTTAGAGCCGAGCCATACAAAAACCGGGGCCACACGGCGCTACCGCGGCTGGGTGCCTGAATCTCGTTCCAGAGGGGCGGAAACGCCTGCGACGATGCGCCGCAAGGCGACGCCGTCAGTCCTGTAACAGCAGCCGGACGGCGTCGGAAAGCTGGCCGACGCGAGCGGCGTGTTCGAAGGACTCGTCGCGGATACCGTTCGTGACGAGCGCGAACCCGACGTTCAGCTCGGGGTCGGCCCAGCCGAACGAACTCCCGAGGCCGGCGTGGCCGAACATTCGCTCTTTGCTGGCGGCCCCGAACATATCAGCGGCCAGGCCGCCGGTCCAGACGCCGAGGCCGTAGCGGGCCGGGCGCGACAGCGTGCCGTCGGACTCGGTTTCGGCGTGGGTCGTGGTCGCTTCGTCTACGGTCGCTTCGGTCAGTAGTTCTGTCCCGTCCAGCGACCCGCCGTTTGCGAGACAGGCGTAGAACCGGGCCATATCCCGGGCAGTGCCGATACCGTTGGCCGCGGGAATCACCGTCCGGCGCATCGCTTCCTGATTGAACGCCGCAGCGGACCCAGCAGGATCATCGAGTCCCTCGTCGATATCGTGACACCGCTCGAACGCCTCGTAGCCGGCCAGGGTCGCCACGGTGTCTGGTTCGTCGTCCCGCAGACCGATACCGGTATCGTCCATCCCGAGCGGCTCGAACACGTTCTCCGAGACGTACTCCTCGACCGGCTGGCCGCTACACCGTCGGATGAGTTCACCGACCAGCCAGCCGTAGTTGATGGCGTGATACGCCGGTGTCGTTCCGGGCTCGAACACGGGGTCGATGTCTTCCATCGCCGCGACGACGGCGTCCCAGTCGCCCCAGCGTTCGTACTGTTCGTCGAACTCACCGAACGGAATTCCGGCAGTGTGGCTGAGGACCTGCCGGACTGTGATCGATGCTTTCTGTGTGCCGTCGTCGGCAAACTCCGGCCAGTGTTCGATAACCCGGTCGTCATAGTCGAGTTCGCCCTGCTCGACGAGCTGGTGCAGGCCGACGCCGGCGAACGGCTTCGTACAGGAAAATAGCACGTGGCGCGTCTCGGGCGTCGTTTCGTCGCCGTCGGGACCCGTGGAGCCGCCGGCGAAATCGACGACCAGATGGCCGTCGACGTACACCGCCAGCTGTGCGCCGTGGTGCAGCCCGACATCGAGTTGTCGCTCAAACTGGGCCCGGAGCTGTTCGACATCGCCTGCGCTAAGCTGTGGCATGGTCTGTGTTGAATCCGGTCGCATACTACAAGTTAGGTTCGGTTCGGCGGTGGGACCGACCAGCAGATAGCTACTGCTTGCATTCGAGCTGCCGGACCATCATGGTCGATTATGCGAAACGCTGATGTCACTAAGCGGTCACAACTCCGTATGCTCGAAAACGAGAACGGAACGTCCGAAGTGTCGACGACCCGGACGTCGTTCGAGATTCTGGCGCTGGTTCGGGACGCGGGCGGCGCGACAATCGCGGACATCCGGGCGGAGATGGATCTGGCAAAGAGCACGGTGTATCGGCACCTCAAGACGCTGCACGACATGGACTATCTCGTCGAGGAGAATGGGGAGTACCGGCTTTCACTCCGGTTTTTGCAACTCAGCGAACCGCCGCGGATACGGCGGCCGGGCTATCTCGTCGCCAAGCAGAAAGTCATCGAACTGGCGATAGAGACCGACGAGCGGGCGCTGTTTCTGGTCGAGGAGGGCTTCGAAGGCGTGTATCTCCATCGGGCCGGCGGCCGGAATCCACTGCAAAGCGACACGATGATCGGCAAACGCCGGCCGCTGCACGCGCTCGCTTCGGGGAAAGCCATCCTCGCGGAGTGGTCTGACGAACGCATCGAGGCGTTCGTCGAAGCCACGGCCCTCGAAGAGCTGACGGCGAGCACGATTACCGACCGGAACGTGCTGTTCGAAGAACTGGAACAGGTCCGCGAGCAGGGGTATGCGACCAATATGTCCGAACACATGGACGGCCTGCGCGCGGCGGGCGTGCCGGTGTACAACCACGAGGACGACCTCATCGGCGCGTTGAGCGTCTTCGGGCCGAACGGCCGGGTGAGCCGGGACGACATCGAATCGACGTACCCCGATCTGCTGGAACGGAAAGCCAGCGAGCTGAAAATCGACCTCACGTACGATTGAGAAGCGCAGTTGTGCGTCGGCGAGGTCGTTCCGTATATCGGGCTACGTCGAACGGCCGTCCTACTCGAAGGCCGGGATACCGGTCAGGTCGTGCCCGATGATGAGCGAGTGGATGTCGTGCGTGCCCTCGTAGGTATAGACGGTTTCGAGGTTTGTCAGGTGCCGCATCGGGGAGTAATCGGCCGTAATGCCGTTGCCGCCGAGCATCTCGCGGGCCACTCGTGACTGCTCGCGGGCCATCCGCGCGTTGTTGCGCTTGGCCATCGAGACCTGCTCCGGGCGGAGGTCCCCGCGTTCCTTCAGGTCAGCAAGCCGGTGGGCGAGCAACTGGCCCAGCGATATCTGGGTCGCCATCTCCGCGAGTTTCTCCTGCTGGAGCTGGTATCCGGCGATGGGCTTCCCGAACTGCTCGCGGTCAGTGGCGTACTCGTGGGCGGTCTCGAAACAGTCCATGGCGGCCCCGACCGTCCCCCAGGCGATGCCGTAGCGGGCCTGCGTGAGACAGGACAGCGGCCCCTTCATCCCCTCGACGCCCGGCAGGACGTTCTCTTCGGGGACGCGGGCGTTCTGCACGCTGATCTCGCCCGTGATCGACGCGCGCAGCGAGAGCTTCTCGTCTATCTTGTTCGTCGTCACGCCGTCGCGGTCAGTCTCGACCAGGAAGCCTCGAACCGGGTCGCCATCGGCGGACGTGACTTTCGCCCAGACCACCGCGAGGTCGCTGATGGGCGCGTTTGTGATCCACGTTTTCGAGCCGTTCAGGACGTAGCCGTCGGCGTCGCGCTCGGCCGTCGTCTCCATCGCCGACGGGTTCGACCCGTGTTCGGGCTCGGTCAGGCCGAAACAGCCAACCCGCTCGCCGCTGCCCAGCGCCGGCAGCCACTCCTCTTTCTGGGCGTCGCTACCGTAGGCGTGAATCGGGTACATGACGAGTGCGCCCTGTACGCTGGCCATCGAGCGCAGGCCGCTGTCACCGGCCTCCAGTTCCTGCAACAGGAGGCCGTAGGCTGTCTCACTGAGCCCCGGCAGTCCGTACCCGTCGAGGTTCGGCGCGTAGAACCCGAGTTCGCCCATCTCGGTGATGAGGTCTGTCGGGAACGTCCCATCGATCCAGTGCTGTCCGACATCGGGCTTGACTTCGTTCTCGACGAAGTCCCGGGCTGTGTCCCGGACCATCCGCTCTTCCTCGCCGAGGTCGCTTTCGAGACCGAGGTAATCGATCATACAGGATCTGTGGCCGGGGTTCAATTAAGCGTTTGCCCGGTGCCAAAGGGATAAAAGTCCGTGGCGCTGTCGCTAGCATAGAATGTCGCAACTAGATAGCCAGACGGCGTGGAGCCGACTGTACATCGACGGTGAGTGGCGCGACGCCGGAACGCCTGCTACAATCCCAGTGACGAACCCTGCGACAGGCGAGGAAATCGCAGCGGTCCCCGCTGGGACGGAGGGGGATGTCAACGATGCCTATCAGGCCGCCGAAGCGGCCCAGTCTGACTGGGCGGCGCTACCGCGCGAAGAGCGCAACGAGTACGTCCAGTCGATGATTGCGGTAATGCAGGACCGACTCGACGAAATCGTCGAACTGCTTGCAACGGAGTCCGGCAGCGTACAGGCCAAGGCAACTGCCGAGGCCAACTTCGCGATGGCGGACTTCCAGAGCGCACTGGAGATGGTTCCGCCGGAAGAGGAAGTCCGTGACTCGATGTATCACGAAGACAAGGACCATCACATCGTCCGCGAGCCCGCCGGCGTCGTCGGGATTATCTCGCCGTGGAACTTCCCGCTGCACCTCACGACGCGAGCGCTCGGGCCCGCGCTCGCGCTCGGCAACACTGTCGTCATCAAGCCCGCGACGGACACGCCGATTACCGGCGGGCTCCTGCTGGCCGACATCGCCGAGGAGGCTGGCCTCCCGGACGGCGTCGTCAACGTCGTCACGGGCCACGGCTCCGACATCGGCGACCGGATGGCCGGCCACCCAATCGCTCGCGTGATGTCGTTCACCGGGTCGACGGCAGTCGGCAGGTCCGTGGCCAGTCAGGCCGGAAACGCACTCGCCCTGCCGGCGCTTGAACTCGGCGGGAACGGACCGTTCGTCGTCACCGAGGACGCCGATATCGAAGCGGCCGCAAAGGCCGGCTCCGTCGGCGCGTTCGGCCATCAGGGACAGGTGTGCATCTCGATTAATCGCCATCTCGTCCACGAGGACGTCTACGACAAGTACGTCGAGACGCTCGTCGAACACGCGGAGTCGCTGACCATCGGGAACCCGCTTGACGATGATGTGGAGTTCGGCCCGATCATCAACGAGAGTCAGGTCGAGCAACTCACCTCGTTCATCGAGCAGACCGTCGACGCCGGCGCGACGCTGGAAACGGGCGGCGAGGCCGAGGACCTGTTCCTCGAACCGACCGTCCTCTCGGAGTGTACCAACGATATGTCCGCGGCGTGCAACGAACACTTCGGCCCCGTCGCTCCGGTCATCCCGTTCGAGTCCGACGAGGAAGCCGTCGAACTCGCCAACGACACCGAGTACGGTCTCGCCGCGGGCGTGTACAGCGGTGATATCGAACACGGCCGGACCATCGCCGACCAGATCGACGCCGGGATGGTCCATGTCAACGACCACCCGATTCAGGACGAACCCAACGCCCCGTTCGGCGGGATGAAAAACTCCGGCCTCGGCCGGTACAACGGCGAGTGGATCATGGACGAACTGACCGAGACCAAGTGGATATCCGTCCAGCACGAAGAGCGCGACTACCAGCTGCTCTGAGCTGTCAACTATAGGGCCACAGCAGGTGGCTCAGGATAACGGCTCTGTAGGCTAGGCGAACACGAAACTTATGCCCACTTTCGGCTATCATCCCTCATGGACACACCGCGCCCGGTCGACCGTTCAGCGGAACCGGTCACCGTAGATTCGATAGCACACGACCTCCGTACACTGGGTCTCAAAAGCGGGGAAACAGTACTGGTCCACGGGTCGCTGTCCGAACTGGGATGGGTCTGTGGTGGCGCACCAGCGGTTGTAGACGCCTTGCAGCGTGTCGTCACCGAGAGCGGGGCGGTGGTGATGCCAACGCACTCGCCAGGCAACAGGGACCCCGACAATATGGAGAATCCACCAGTCCCGGACTCGTGGGATGACACGATTCGCGAGCAGTTCCCCCCGTACCGACCGGCAGTGACGCCAACTCGAGGGATGGGTGCAATCGCCGAATGCTTTCGCACGTATCCAGATGTCCATCGGAGTGCCCACCCACAGCATTCGTTCGCCGCGTGGGGTACCGATGCCGAGGCCATTGTTGGCGGTCACGCCTACAATTACTCGCTCGGGGAGACATCACCGCTGTCCGAGGTCTACGACCGTGATGGGACAGTCATGTTTCTCGGGACGTCACATACGACAAACACGTCGCTCCACCTCGCCGAGTACCGCGCCGACATCGACACCGATACCGTCACACATGCCAGTGCCGTCCTCGCCGACGGTGAGCGCGAATGGCGCCACTGGGAGGATATCGAACTCAACGATGAGGACTTCCAAGCCTGTGGCGATGCGTTCGAGTGTGCACACCCCAGCGCCGTCGAGGCAGGCACTGTCGGCGTCGGCGAGTCGAAACTCCTCGCACAACAGCCAATGGTAGACTTCGCCGTCGAGTGGTTGACAGCGAAGCGTTCGTAGGTGCCGGCGACCCGCAGAACAGTGCCGGCGTGTCTCAGAACTCGTCGATGACGGGGATGCCGACGGTCTCGTACTCGCCCATCGAGGCAAGCGTGTCCGGCACGGCATCGAGGGCGAGCGTCTCCCCGACAATCTTCGAGGGGTCGAGCGTCCCGGCGTCGACGAGCCGAAACAGTTCGTCGTAGCGGATCGGCGGCATCCCGTAGGAGCCGTGGAAATCAATCTCCTGAAGCGTCATCGTGTCCACCGGCAGCGAAATCTCTCCGGCCTCCTCGTCGGTGGTGAGGCCGACCTGGACGTGGGTCCCCTGCTTGCCCAGCGACTGCACGGCGTTGCGACACGTCTCGGCGATGCCCAGCGCGTCGATTGCCACGTCGGCCCCGCCGTCCGTGACAGCATGGACCTCGGCGGGGACGTTGTCCGTCTCGGCGGCGTTGATTGTCGTCGCCGCGCCGAGGTCCCGCGCCCGGTCGAGTTTGCCCTCCTGTACGTCGACCGCAATCGGTTCGGCCCCCAGCGCATCGGCGATGTGGACCGCCGACAGCCCGACGCCGCCACAGCCGTGAATCGCGACGGCATCGCCCGGCCTGAGGTCCGCCCGGTCGGTCAGCGCGTGGTACGCCGTCATGAACCGACAGCCGAGGCCGGCCATCTCGGTGAAGTCGACGGTGTCCGGTAGTCTGACGCAGTTGAAATCTGCCTCGCGGACGGGGAACGCCTCGGCGAACGCCCCCGGTGCGGCGTCGAGGAAGCCAAGCGGCATCGATGTCTCGCAGATGTTCGCGTGCCCGCGCTGGCAGTACTGACACGACCCGTCGCCGAGGTGGAACGGGACCGTGACGCGGTCTCCCTCGGAGAACTGTTCGACATCCGCGCCCACGTCGGCGACGACGCCCGCCGGTTCGTGGCCCAGAATCTGCCCGGGACCGGTCTGGATGCCGAACCACTCCCAGTCCCCCTGCCAGGCGTGCCAGTCGCTCCGGCAGACCCCGCAGGCCTCTGTCTCGATGACGACCTGATCCGACTGAGGCTCCGGATAGGGCACGTCCTGAATCGTGAGCGGTTCGCCGTGCTCCTCAATGACAGCGGCTCGCATACGACAACAGTCACAGAGCTATCATAAATACCTATCTGCGGCTGGACTTGTTCTGGCTGGCTCAGTGGCAACAGCTGTGCAGTATCGGAACACCGCCGTCGGGACGGTGGCTGACGACCGGAAAGCGCCGCCACGTTTCGGCTGCGTCTTACGTCGCCGGGGCGTTTTCGGCGACAGTCTCGATGACCGACTCGTCGACGTACTCGTCACGGAGCGTCTGCTTGGAGAACTTCCCGGTCGCGCCCTTGGGAATCCCGTCGACAAGACGGATGGCATCGGGGACCCACCACGACGGATACGACTCGGCGACGAGGTCTTTGATCTCCTGGCGCAACGCGGCTTCGTCGGCCACAGCATCGCGTGTGACGACGAACGCGGCGGGGCGTTCGTCCCAGCGTTCGTGCGGGACAGGGACGACAGCGGCTTCGACCACCTCGTCGTGGCCCATGACCGCGTTCTCGACCTCGACGCTTGCTATCCACTCGCCGCCGCTCTTGACGAGATCGTCCATCCGGTCGACCACGTCGACGTACCCCTCCGGACTCACCCGGACGATGTCACCGGTCTTGAACCAGCCGTCGTCGGTGACGGCCTGTTCGGTCGCATCGGGAGCGTTGTAGTACTCCTGTGTGACCCACGGGCCGCGCATCCAGAGTTCGCCCAGCGACTCGCCGTCCCAGGGCACTTCTTCGCCGTCGGTGTTGACGACTTTGAACTCCAGGCCGGCAATCGGCAGGCCCGCAGAGTGGCTCCGAAGGTCAAACAGTTCCTCTTCCGGCAGGTCCGTCATTCCGGGCTTGGGCTCGTAGGCGTGTGTGACCGGTGACGTTTCGGTCATGCCGTAGCCGGAGATGAGGTCCACGTCGAACTCCTGCTTGTAGTCTTCCATCAGCGACCGCGGCGTCGCGGACCCACCACTGGTGAAGTACCGGACCGACGAGAAGTCTACGTCGGTGTCACGGGCGTACTCTAGCAGCTCCATGAAGACGGTCGGGACCGCTGCGGAGACGGTCACGTCCTCTTCCTCGATAAGCTTCGCCAGGTCCTCGGCTGACGGGTTCGGCCCGGGAAGGACTGTCTTGGCTCCGGCAGCAATCGTCGTGAACGGGCGACACCAGCCGCTGACGTGGAACATCGGGACGTAGGTCAACTCCACGTCGTCAGTCTTGATACCGGCCTGACTGGTCATCAGCGACATGACCTGTGTCCAGTACATCTTCTGGGTGTACTCGACGCCTTTCGGCTTGCCTGTCGTCCCCGAGGTGTAGCACATCCCCGCGGGCTGGTCCTCGGGCAGTTGCGGGAAGGAGTAGTCGGGGTCGCCGTCGGCGATGAACGATTCGTAGTCGACGACCGGTTCCAGCGACGTTTCGGGGACGGTGTCTCCCATCACGATGTACTGCTCGACGGAGGCGAAGGCATCCTCGTCGTACGCCGCTTCGAGTTTCTCCAGCATGACGGGGTCGACGATGAGAATCTCGTCCTCGGCGTCGGCCACGATGTGCCGGATATGCTCGTCGGGGAGGAGGAGATTGATCATGTGGACCTGCGCGCCCATACAGGCGACCCCGTAGTAGGCCTCCTGATGCCAGTGGTTGTTCCAGGCGAACGTCCCGACTCTGTCGCCGCGTTCGATACCCGCCTGTTCAAGCGCCGAGGCCAGCTTTCGGACGCGCTGGGCGTACTCCGCTATCGTGTACCGGTGAATCCCTTGATGTGTCCGCGAGACGATTTCGCTGTCTGGGAACACGTTCTCGCCACGCCACAGGAATGACCGGAGGTTGAGTGGTGCACCACCTGGCATACTCCGTGTCAACACACACCGATATGTTAAAACTAGTCCTCGAACTGCGGTGGCCTGGCAGACTCAGTGTGTGGCCGGCGCTAGCTGAAACTGTGAACTAGCGGTAAATTTATACCGGGACCGTGTGAAGCGACCCCATGCAGCTACGACGGAGTGATATCCGGTGAGCGAGTCTGTCCTGCTCTCCATCGACGACGGTATCGCCACGCTGACGCTGAACGAACCAGAGACGCGGAACGCACTCACACAACCGGTGTACGACGCGCTAGAGCGACACCTCGACACTATCGAGACAGCGTCCGACGTTCGATGTGTCGTCATCGCGGGCACTGGCGAGTCGTTCTCTGCCGGCGGCGACATCGAGGGGATGAGCGAGCGGCTCACGAACGACGACCCGACCGACGACGCCGTCAGCGAACTCGCTCGACGGACCCGCGATACCATCGCCAGAGTCGTCGCGCTCCCGGTCCCGACCGTCGCAAAGGTCGACGGGTCGGCCGTCGGGGCCGGCGCGAACCTCGCTATCGCCTGTGACATCCAGCTGGCGAGTGAGTCGGCCAGCATCGGCTTCGTGTTCCGGCAGGTCGGTCTCGGCGTCGACGCCGGCACCTCGTATCTGCTCCCACGAATCGTCGGGACGAACGTCGCGAAAGAGCTCGTGTTCACCGGCGAGATACTCGACGCAGAGCGAGCCGCGGAGCTGGGCCTGTTCAATCACGTCTACGACGCCGAGGCGTTCGAATCCGAAGTCGAGGCGACCGTCAGCCGCATCGCCGATGGCCCGACCGTCGCCCTCCGGCACTCGAAGCGACTGCTGCAGGACGGACTGGAGAAGTCCTTCGACCGCGCCCAGCGCGACGAGGCGACCGCGCAGGGCATCGTCTTCGAGACCGCCGACCACAGGGAGGGTGTCGAGGCGTTCCTGACAGACCGGCGACCGGAGTTCGCCGGCCGGTGATGCGACCCGCAGTTTTTCATGACACGGAATCCAATCAACGATCATGACTGAACACAGCAGCGACTACTACCAGCGACTGGTCGACGAACGTACGCTCGAAGAATTCCTTACGAGCGAGATCGGCCCGGCCGAGACGTTTGACGTTGCGCGCCACGAGCAGGGCCACTCCAACGAGACGCTGTTTGTCACCTGGGGCGACCGAGAACTGGTCGTCAGGCGGCCGCCGCCGGGCCAGACCGCCGAGACGGCCCACGACGTGTTGCGGGAGTATCGCGTCATCGACGCCCTGCAGGACACAGCTGTCCCGGTCCCGCCCACGGTGCTGGCCTGTGATGACCACGATATCATCGGCAGTGATTTCTACGTGATGGCTCGCGTCGAAGGGACCGTCATCCGAGACGCAGAGCCAGCGCGCTTCGCGAACGACGACGCTCGGGAGGCAGTCGGAACGGAACTGGTGGATACCCTCGCGGCCATCCACGAGGTTGCTCCCACAGCCGTTGGCCTGTCTGACCTCGGCCGTGCGAAAGGGTATCCGAAGCGGCAGGTCACGCGCTGGGGGAAACAGCTAGCCTGGGCATTCGAGCGGACGGCCGAATCCCGAACCATCCCGGAACTGGAGCGGGTCGGCTCGTGGCTACAGGAGGAGTGCCCTGCGGACCACCCGGAGACACTGGTCCATGGCGATTACAAGCTCGACAACGTGCTGTTCGGGCCCGGTGACGACCCGGAGCTCGCCGCCGTCTTCGACTGGGAGATGGCGACGCTGGGCGACCCACGGGCCGACCTCGGCTGGATGCTTTCGTACTGGCGCGACGCCAAGGACCCCGAGCCGGAGATTCCCGACCTCGCGACGGAGTTCATCGAAGCCCCGGGCTACCCGACCCGTCGAGATCTGGTCGACCGCTGGGAAACCCAGACCGGCCTGACGTTCGAACACGAGCGGTTCTATCGAACGCTCGCCGTGTACAAGCTCGCCGCCCTCGGCGAGATGTTCTACCGCCGCTATCTGGAGGGCAACGCCGACGACCCGTTCTATCCGTTGATGGAGAACCGCGTCCCGGCGCTGGCTGACCGCGCGATCCGGATTATCGAGGGCGACGAGCCGCTCTAGAAACAAGCTGTATCGTCAGGAGTGGCCGTTTAAATTGTATCTGCGGTGCCTGCACCATCCAGAACAGCCGACGGGGGGCCATCGGCTCCGGGAACCCCGGCGACGTAAGCACTGCAGGGAGTGCAACGACTGAGGAGCGTAGCGAGCCGCGGAATCGGAGCCCGTCGAGGCTTCCCGGTGGCAATACTCGTCATCCCACGAACCACAGTCGATACCAGGGGATGATTGATATGTGTTGCAATAGACACTAGGCGTATGGCAGCAGACCAGCCAGAAATAGCGACAGTGGCAGTGCTCGGTGCGGGAACGATGGGCCACGGTATCGCCGAGGTCACGGCAATCGCCGGCTACGACGTCGTGTTGCGTGACATCGATGAAGATATCGTCGAAAATGCCTACAGCGAAATCGAGTGGTCGCTCGACAAGCTCGCCGAGAAGGGACGACTCGACGAGACCCCCGACGACGTGGCGGCGCGGGTCGTGACAACGACCGATCTGGAGGCGGCGGTTAGCGACGCCGATCTGGTCATCGAGGCCGGCCCGGAACAGCTCTCGGTGAAACAGGACATCTTCGAGTCCGTCGACGCCGCCGCACCCGATGATGCGCTGCTGGCGACCAACAGCTCCTCGCTGTCGATCACAGAGATTGCCACAGCGACGGAGCGGCCGGACTCGGTGCTTGGACTCCACTTCTTCAATCCGCCGGTGAAGATGGACCTCGTCGAGGTCATCTACGGCGAGCAGACGACCGACGAGACGGCCGAGCAGGGCTACGAGTTCGTCGAGTCCATCGGGAAGACGCCGATTTACGTCCGCAAGGACGTGCGCGGGTTCGTCGTCAACTCCGTCCTCGGGCCGTTCATGAGCGAGCCGGCCTGGATGGTCTCGGCGGGCGAGGCGACCATCCGCCAGGCCGACGCCGCAATGGTCCACAAGCGGGGCTATCCGATGGGGCCGTTCGAACTCAGCGACCTGACCGGCATCGACATCGGCTACCACGTCCGCAAGGAGGCTGGGACGCCGATTCCACCCATCATGGCGGAGAAGGTCGAAAACCAGACTCTCGGCCGTAAGACCGGTGAGGGGTACTATGACTACGACGACGGCGACGGCCCGGACTACGGCCCCGAAGACGCTGACGGCTTCGACCATCTCCGCGTCGAGGCGGTGATGGCGAACGAAGCCGCGAAGCTCGTCGGCGACAACGTGGCGACGCCGGACGCCATCGATACGGGGATGCGACTCGGGGCCGGATTCCCCGAAGGGACCTGCCGTCGGGCCGACGACATCGCCCTCGATACAATCCTCGAAAAGCTTCGGACGCTCCACGAGGAGTACGGCGACGCCCGCTACGAGCCAGCCGACTACCTCGTCGAGCTCGTCGAAGCAGGCCACACCGGAAAAGATGCGGGCCGGGGCTTCCACGAGTACGACACCGGTGACGACCCGGGCGACTATCACACTATCAACTGGGCGCTGGACGACGATGGCCTGCTGGAGGTCGAACTCGACCGCCCGTCGCGGATGAACGCCATCAGCGAGACGCTCGCCGACGAGGTCGTGGATCTGCTCTCGTCGGTCGATGACGACGACGTCCGGGCCGTTGTGTTCGCGGGTGCCGGGGACCGCGCCTTCTCCGCCGGGGCCGATATCTCCGGGTTCGCGGACCGCGACCCCGCCCAGACCTCGGAGCCGACAGCGGTGTTCACCGCCGTCGCAGAGTATCCCCGGCCGACGCTGGCGTGCATCGACGGCTACTGTCTCGGTGCGGGGCTGGAACTCGCTCTTGCCTGTGACCTCCGGCTGGCGACGACCGACTCGGAGTTCGGCTTCCCCGAAATCACACTCGGCCTGTTGCCCGGCGGTGGCGGGACACAGCGCGCAATTCGAATGCTGACCGACGCCCGAGCGAAGGAGCTCGTCTTCCGCGGCGAGCACATCTCCGCCGAGCGGGCGGCCGACTGGGGGCTCATCAACCGCGCCGTCGAGGCCGAGGAGTTCGACGCTACTGTCGAGGCGTTCGTCGATGACCTCGTCTCGGGGGCGCCGATTGCCCTCCGGAAGGCCAAGCGCGTGATGAACGAGGGAGCCGACCAGAGCCTCGACGCCGGCCTCGAGATGGAAAGCCAGGCCTTTGCGCTCCTGTTGACGACCGACGATGTGAAAGAAGGAACGGCGGCGTTTGCGGCCGACCGTGAACCGGAGTTCGAAGGGACGTAGCGACCGTTCCGATAGCGGCTCGGCTCCCTACTCGCGGTAGCGGCGGACCGGCTCCAGCTCCTCGCTGTCCACGTCTTCGAAGGCCTCGCGGGCGATGGTCCGGAGATGGACCTCGTCAGCGCCGTCGACGATGCGGAACGTCCGGACCAGTTCGTAGAAGTCCGCCAGCGGGAGGTCCCGGCCGATGCCGTTGCCGCCACAGAACTGGACCGCGGTGTCGATGGCGTCCTGTGTCGCCCGGGCGGCGAACACTTTGCTCATCGACACCTCGACGCGGGCTTCGTTGCCGGCGGCGATGGCGTCCGCGGCGGCCCGGACCAGCGCCCGCGCGGCCTGAATCTGTGTCTCCTGTTCGGCGATTTCAAACCGGACGTGTTGTTTGTCGGCCACGGAATCGCCGAAGGCCTGCCGTTCGGTGGTGTAGGCTTTGGCGATGGACAGCGCCCGCTCGGCCATTCCCGAGAAACGCATACAATGGGTGAGCCGCGCCGGGCCGAGCCGTTGCTGGACGTGCTGGAAGCCGTTGCCTTCCTCGCCCAGCAGGTGCTCTTCGGGGACGCGGACGCCATTGAACTCGATTTCGGCGTGGCCCTTCGGGTCGCCCTGGCTGCCCATGTGCGGGACGTTCCGGACGATGTCCACGCCGTCGGCGTCGGCCGGGACGATAAACACCGAACACCCCTGGTACGGATGCACATCCTCGTCCGTCCGGGCGAAAACGAGCAGGATATCGGCGTCGACGCCGCCAGTCGTCCACCACTTGTGGCCGTCGATGACCCACTCATCGCCGTCCTTCTGCGCCGTGGTGCGTATCATCTTCGGGTCGGAGCCCGCGCCCTGCATCGGCTCGGTCATCGCGAAGCCCGACTGTATTTCACCCTCAACGAGTGGGTCCAGATACTCCGATTTCTGGAGGTCCGTGCCTTGCATCTCCAGCAGGTGCATATTGCCCTCGTCGGGCGCGTCGACCCGCATCGCAATCGGGCCGAGAAGGCTTCGACCCGCTTCCTCGAACGTCGGCAACACGTCCCGGAAGTCATAGCCCATGCCGCCGTGTTCTTCGGGAATTTGCGGGGCGTACACGTCGTACTCCCGCGCAGCAGCGCGGAGGTCCCGAACAGTCGCGTCCGAGATCGCGGTCCCGCCCGCGAGTTCGCGCTCCCGCGGGATGACCACCTCGTCCATCAGGTCGCTGGCACGCTCGGCGAGTTCAGTCGCGGCCTCGGAATCGGTGAACGATATCATGGCACAGTCTCGTTCTCGCACGTCGACATTATAAGTGTTGGAGCACAGCGAACGCGTGGTCGGTCGTTTATTTGCCGGAATCGTGTGCCGGTACGTCACCGCGGCGTACCCACCACGACACCGGGCGTCGGCGGTAGTTTCATGCCCGGGCCAGTTCAAGCCGCAGCCGTGAGCGAGAGTCCAGATGTCGAGGCCGTCTTCTGGGACATCGGGGGCGTCATCCTTCGGATGGCGTCCGTCCGGGCGGCCCACCGCGAGTTTGTCGAACGCCTGTGTGCGGAGTACCCGGCGGCCACCGGTTCCGACGCGGCCCTCGAACGATGGCGGGCGGTTCTCGGAGCGTACTTCGACGAGCGCGATGGCACCGAGTTCCGGCCGGCCCGCGAGGGCTACCGGCTGGCAGTCGACGAGATTCTGACAGTCGACCCCGACGAAACCGAGTGGGAAGCACTGTTTCAAAGAATCCGCGACGAACAGGTCGAGCCCAACCCCGACGCCGTCGCGGCTATCGAGGAGCTGGCTGCTGCACCGCTCCATCAGGGCGTCATCAGCGACGTGGACGACACCGAGGGCGAGCACCTGTTGCGGACCTTCGGCGTCTGGGGCGCGATGGACTCGTACACCGCCTCGGAGGCCGTCGGTCGAACCAAGCCGGACCCCGCAATGTTCGAAACGGCGCTCGAAAAGGCCGGGGTCACACCGGCGCGGGCCGTGATGATCGGTGACCGCTACGAGCACGACATGGACGGCGGGACACAGGCCGGGCTGTGGACGGTCGCTTACGGAGCCAAGAGCGGACCCGCCGTGGATATCGCGCTCGACGACCTCCGGGAGTTACCGGACTGGCTCGGGGTCTCGGACGGGGAGTGACACCGCGGTCCCAGCCGTCGGTACTGGTCCCGAAGCTCAGATGTCGGGCGTCTCTTCGAGCCGTGGGACGCCGGCGGCGGTGATAGTCTGGCCGACGATGTACGACGACGCCGGGCTGGCGAGGAACCGCGCGATGTCGGCGATTTCCTCCGAGAGACCGATACGGCGCTCGACGGCGTCGCGGTCGATGTTGTCGGCGCTGACGCCCATCTGTGACTCGACGCCCGGCGTGGCGACAAAGCCCGGCGCGATGCAGTTGATGCGGATGTCGCGGTCAGCCCACTCCGCCGACAGCGTCGACGTGAGGTTGCTGACGCCGGCCTTGGCGGCCCCGTAGTGGCTCATATACGGTGCGCCCTGTTCGCCGGCGACGCTGGAGAGGTTGATGACTGTCCCGCCGTCGCCGTCGGCCAGCGCGTCGCCGGCCGCCTGCGTGCAGTGGTAGGTCCCGTGGAGATTGATATCGACGATGGTCTTCCAGCCGTTCTCGCTGATGTCGTCGAACCCGGCCATGAAGCTCGCGCCGGCGTTGTTCACGAGCACGTCCAGCCCACCGAACTCGTCGACGGTCGCCTCGACCAGCGCCTCGACGGCCTCACGGTCTGTTACGTCGCATTCGATGGCGACCGCGTCACCGGACCGGTCGCTGTCGTTGATCTCGTCGGCGACGGGGCCGACGTTGTCCTGTTCGCGCGAGCAGACAACTACGTCGGCTCCGTCGGCCGCGAACTCCGCCGCGATTGCCCGGCCGATGCCGCTCGATGCGCCCGTGATAATCGCCCGCTGCCCCTCCAGATTAAACCGCTCCGTGTGTGGCTTTGACATCGCTTCCGACATCTCGGGCATCCCCAATAAAGCTACGTCCTGAGTGCTCTCTGCCGGGTTCCGTTGAATATAGTTGAACAGCCAGAGTCAGCTGTGGGTACTGCGTATCGTTGCGGTGGTGAGAGCAACCGGAGAACCCCGGTACCATTAACACCGGCGCGGGACACGGTGACGACGTGTATGTCCAGCAACAGTAGCAGACCGCAGTCCCGGGACCAGCGGGTGCGGACGCGGCAGTGGCGACTCGACCAGAAACCGAAGCGTCGTTCCGCAGTCACGTGCGAGGGGCGGTACGATGGCCGGTGAGTTCAACGCAGTCGAAGTCGGCGACTGCTTCACCACGTCGGGGCGAACCATCACCGAGGCCGATGTGGTCAACTTCGCCGGTGTCAGCGGGGACTTCAATCACCTCCACACGAACGCCGAGCGGATGGCCGACTCGGGGTACGGCGAGCGCATCGCACACGGTGCGCTGGTGTTTTCGGTTGTCACCGGATTACTGTGGCAGGCCCGCGACGAGGCCGAAAAGCGGCACATGGTCGCGTTCTACGGCATCGACCGCCTCCGGTTCATCAAACCGGTGTTTCTGGGAGAGACAGTGCATGTCGAGGCCGAAATTGTCGACAAAGAACGTCGGGACCACCCGGTTGCGACGGGCGTCGTCCGGACCGAGGTCACCGCCCTGAATCAGGCCGACGAAGCCGTCTTTTCGGCCGAGTTCCTGACGCTCCGGCGGTAGACTTCGCGGTCTCTCAGCCTCAGTGCGGTCACAGCACGCGGTCGGCGATGATGTTCTTCTGTATCTCGCTGGTCCCCTCGTAAATCTTGGTGATGCGGGCGTCGCGGTAGTACCGCTCGACGTTGTGGTCGGTGACGTAGCCCGCGCCGCCGTGGACCTGAATCGCCTCGTCGGCCACGTCGACGGCGTGCTCGCTGGCGAACAGCTTGGCCATGCTGGCCCACTTCGCCGCTTCGTCGAGGTCATCGGAGTCGATGGCGCTCGCGGCACGGTAGGTGAGCGACCGCGCGGCTTCGACGTTGGTCGCCATCTCGGCGAGCTTGTGCTCGATAGCCTGAAACTCGCTGATGGGCTGGCCGAACTGCTCGCGCTCGTTCGCGTACTGGATCGAGTCGTCGATGGCGGCCTGGGCGGTGCCGACGGCCTGTGCGGCCACGTTCGCCCGCCCACTGGCGAAGAAGTCCATCAGCTGATAGAAGCCAGCATCTTCCTCACCGATGAGGTTCTCCTCGGGCACGCGCACGTCGTCAATGATGATTTCGGCCAGATCCGACGCGCGGATGCCGAGTTTGTTGTCGATTTTCTCGGCCTGCAGGCCGTCGGTGTCCGTCGGCACGAGGAACGCACTGATACCCTCGTGGCCGGCGTCGGGGTCGGTCTTTGCCATCACGACCATCACGTCGGCGACGGTGCCGTTCGTGATCCACATCTTTTGCCCGTTGAGTACCCAGCCGTCACTGTCCCGTTCGGCGTAGGTCTCGATGCCGGCCACGTTCGACCCGTGGGCGGGTTCGCTGATGGCGCTGGCACACGCCGACTCGCCGCCCGTAATGCGCGGCAGCCACGTCTCTTTCATCCACTCGTCGCCGTACTTATGGATCATAGTCGACCCGAAGCCACGGGAGCCGATGGCGCTCCCGATGCCTGGGTCGGCCCGCCAGAGTTCTTCGGTGACGATGACGCCGGTGAGGCTGTCCATCCCTGCGCCGCCGTACTTCTCGGGAACTTCCGGCGCGATAAGGTCGTACTGTGCCGCCTGCTCCATCAGTTCCGCTGGGTAGCGCTTCTCCCTGTCACATTCTGTTCCGAGCGGCTCGATCTCGTTCTCGCCGAACTCACGCACCGCTTCTCGGACTGCCGTCTGCTCGGCGGTCAAGCTAAACGCCATACACAATGTGTGACAGCTACCCACATATAGATTTGGCCGTGTACTGTCACGGTGGGTGTTTCCTGTGGACTGGAATCTGACCACCGAACGGCTCTGGAACAGTAGCAGTGACACAGCGGTATCGCCACACAGGCTCCACTGTCGCTCTTCTGATAACTCTCGTCTGTGAGTGCGACGTTCTGCTGTGTAGAGTTCCGTATACTAGAACAATTGCTGTGGTGCGCCACACTTGGACGTTCACAGCCTGTCCGTTCGGTTTCGCGAGAATCAGATCGAGGAGGATAATACCCGTACTTTTGTTATCCGGTAGCCAGCAGTCCGGTCGACAGTCAGCCCGATTGAGCGGCCAGACTGGGGCGCTAAGTCGCTATCTCGTTGAACTGTGTCCTGTATGTCGGGCTAGATTCCGCGTGTCTGTTGGCACCACAGCGAAGCATCGGTGCCGTTCTGTTTACTGCAACAGTCAGCGGTTGGCGACGCCTGCTGACCAGAACAAACAGTTGTAAAATACCATGAGTGGTGCCCCATCACGCTTTATGCACACAAATATCCATTTCTGTTCTCAAAAAGGCACTTATGTCTATGTATCTCGCGTTTTGGTTCTTTCTAGGAGAGATATATTCTTATAACTCCCACATATGGCTATACCATTCCTAATATGCGGATAGGCGGCGAGAGGGGTTTTGCAGAGAAACAAGCGAAAGATACACACGTTGTTCGGTATACAGAAACGTATTTCTATAAGTATGCACATATCCGGACCTATGGGAGACGAAGAAGACCTCGAAGGCGAAGCCGTGTCCGTATCGATGGAGATATCGGGAAATTACGACGAAGTCATGTCGAAACTGGCAACAGAAGACGAGGGGTCGACATCGCTCGTCTCGCTGCTCGACGACCTCGAACAGTTGCTTGATACGGTGGTCCGGATGGACGGTGGGACACGCAGTGCAATCGCACAGCAACTGCCCGAGGATATGACCGTCTCCTTCGACGCGCAGGCGGTCGTCGATACGCTCCAAGTGCTCGAACGCTACGACCTCGTTGTCCTCGAAGGCAACACCTGGAAGCCAGGCCCGAAACTCACTGCCGAAGAGTAAGAACCACTGCGTCGCATCCGCAGTGGGCCGACTTGTCCCACACCGGAGCGAGTGTGGTGGCGAACTAAAGTCCGGCCGGTAGCAGGCGACTAGTTCGCCACAAACGGCCAGTAATAGCCGAAGCCAGTGGCTGTAACACCTGCCGAAGCGCCAGTTACGGCGTTCAACAGCGATGTCCTTCCAGCCGGCGTAACGGCGTTCGGTAGCGTCCTCCTGTCGGCTGTCAGCAGATAAAGAGCTGTATAACAAACAGTGGATAGCATGGAAGACTATGTGCGAGCACGCTTCGTGCTCGTACTCTCCCGACGCCCACCGTTCCATGCTCCCCTGTACGGGACGGTTCCACGCCGGGTTTGCCACCCGGCCTCGGTCCCCAACACGTCCGTAAAGTAACCGCAGGCTCCTTACGGGCCCGAGCTGAGACTGAGCTCGTCTTCGGGAATCGTCCCGCCGACATCGGCCTGCAGCAGAGAGCCGTTCAATGTCGTCCCACCCGAGTTTTCTCAGGACGGACGCTTACGGTGGCAGGAGCATACCTATCGTCTGCTGACTGCCGAGTGGTAGTTGCTATTGAGAGGCGCAGCACACTCGATAGCACGTCAGACACGTTATTGAATCCTTACATAACGACACCCAGAAACTGTCTGTATTCATATGTATGTCGTCCGTTGAATGGTCAGTTTTCGTAGATTAATACACGTACAGCGACGTCCTCTTCAATAGAATCCTGATCCACGTTTTGGGACTCTAATCGTACTATACCGGCGTGAAAAGATGTATGTAATCATATATATCTGCGAAGTGGCGGCTACCAGCGGTGGTGGACGTCCTCGAAGACGTACTCCTCGTAGATGTCTCGGACCGCGCCGTGGACCTGATTCGAGAGCGGGGCCATCTCGCTGACGGCTGCGTTCGCCCGGACGTGTTCGGGGTTGGTCGAGCCTGGGATAACCGTCGACACCGCGTCGTGGTCCAGAATCCAGCGCAGCGCCATCTGGGCCATCGTCATCCGCTCGGGGACGTAGCCGCTGAGTTCGTCGACGGCGTCGAAACCCGCATCAACCGGGAGGCCCGCGAAAGTCTCGCCGCGGTCGAACGCCTCGCCCTCGATGTTGAAGTTTCGGTGGTCGTTCTCGGGAAACTCCATATCCCGGGAGAGCTTGCCCGTCAGGAGCCCAGAAGCCAGCGGGACCCGGACGATGACGCCGATGCTGCGGCGCTTGGCCTCCTCGAAGAACAGCTCCGCGGGTCGCTGGCGGAACATATTGAAAATTATCTGGACCGTCTCGACTTCCGGATACTCGATGGCTTTCAGCGCTTCCTCGACGCGTTCGACGCTGACGCCGCAGTGATCGACCTTCCCTTCCTCTTTCAACTGCGCCAGGGCGTCGAACGTCTCCGGCTGGTAGTAGGCGTCGGTCGGTGGGCAGTGCAGTTGCAGGAGTTCGAGCGTGTCAACCCCGAGGAACTCCCGCGAGCGGTCGACGTGCTCGGCAAGGTTCTCGTAGTTGTAGCGTTCTGCCGTATGCGGGTCAAGCCGGCGGCCGGCCTTCGTCGCGACGGTCACTTCGTCGCGGACCTCGCGTTCGTCGAGCACTTCGGCGATGCGCTGCTCACTGAAGCCGTCGCCGTACACGTCGGCGGTATCGATGAAGTCGACGCCCGCATCAAGCGCGGTCCGGACCGTATCTCGTCCTTCCTCAGCCGAGACATCGCCCCAGTCACCACCGATGTTCCAGGTTCCGAGCCCGACAGCTGTCACGTCGTACCCTGTCGTCCCTAACTGTCGTCGGTTCACGTACGACCGTACCGGCGGCGGTCACTTGGTGTCTGTGGTACGCGGCACCAAGCTAAAAAAGGGCAGTGTCGCCCGATAGCAGGCAGTCCGGTGGACGTGCCAACGTGGACGCCGGAGGCTACGTGAGCCACTTCGTCCGGCGGATATCGTACGCACCACAGTCCGGACAGGAGTGGTACTGAACGTCGAACGACGCCCGGCACACCAGACAGGTGTACCGGCGGCTCTGTTCCTCCCCAGGGGACGCAACGTTATCGAACAATCCCATCGACGACCACACGCCACCTTGGCAGTACGAGAGTAAAAACGGGGTAGATCGTTCACACATTTCATACCAGCGGCGTCTGGCGGTTGCGATTATGGAGTAGGGTTGTGGCGGTCAGTGACCGGCAGCGCAGATGTGATGTTCGTTCTACAGTCATACGACGGGCGAGTTACGCTTCCAGCGGAGGCGTGAGATTGACCCTATCCTGTCCAGAGAGTTGTGACCACGGATTTTAATGCCCAGTCACCGGGTAACGCACGATATGGATGTGGCACCTGCTGTCGGTGAGTTGACGCCACCGGATCGAACACTGATGGGTCCCGGCCCGAGCGATGTGCACCCCCGCGTACTCAACGCGATGAGCACGCCGCTGGTCGGTCACCTCGACCCCTCGTTCATCGAGATCATGGACGAGGTCCAAGACCTCCTCCGGTACACGTTCCGAACAGACAACAAGTGGACGATTCCGGTCTCGGGCACTGGCTCCGCAGCGATGGAAGCGGCCATCGGCAACGTCGTCGAGCCGGGCGATACGATGCTCGTCCCGACGAACGGCTATTTCGGCGGCCGGATGGCAAGCATGGCCGAGCGCGCAGGCGGCGAGATCGTCACCGTCGACGCGCCGTGGGGCCAGCCGCTCGACCCAGCGGCGGTCGAGGATGCGTTCGCCCAGCACAGCCCGGACGTGTTCGGGTTCGTCCACGCCGAGACCAGCACTGGCGTCCTTCAGCCGTCCGTGCCAGAGCTGACGGACATCGCCCACGCGAACGACGCACTGGTCATCGCCGACAGCGTCACCTCGCTGGGTGGCGTCGAACTCCGCGTCGACGAGTGGGACATCGACGTGGCCTACTCCGGCCCCCAGAAGTGCCTCTCCTGTCCGCCAGGTGCAAGCCCGCTCACGCTCAACGACGACGCGATGGACAAGGTCCTCACCCGCGAGTCCGAGGCTCGCTCGTGGTATCTGGACATCTCGCTGCTGGAGGGGTACTGGGGCGACGAGCGTGCCTACCACCACACCGCACCCATCACGAACGTTTACGCGCTCCGTGAGGCGCTGCGACTCGTCGCCGAGGAAGGCATCGAAGAACGCTGGGACCGCCACCTGCACGTCGCTGGCGCGCTGAAAGCCGGCGTCGAGGGGATGGGCCTTGAGATGAATGCCCCCGACGATTTCTGGCTCCCGAGCCTGAACACCGTCCGCGTGCCCGACGGCGTCGACGACGGCGCGGTCATCCAGCACTTGCTTGCGGAGTACGACCTCGAAATCGCCAGCGGGCTGGGCGCGCTGGAGGGCGACATCTGGCGCATCGGCTGCATGGGTCATTCGGCCCGACGACAGAACGTCAGCTACCTGCTCGCGGCGCTAGGTAACGCGCTGCGCGAACAGGGCGCGGCCGTCGACGTGGACGCCGGACTGGCGGCGATGAGCGAGCGGTTCTAACGCTCCACTGCGCCGGCCTCGGGGGTTTCATTTCACCGACCTGCTGAACAGGGTTGTTTCACGGAGCCCGGTTGTTCGAAGCCACAGGATAGACTAACCCCTGTTCACATCCAGTCGACACCGGCTGAAAACCAAGTCCGCCCTCCCCGATTTGAACGGGGGACAAGTCGATCTACAGTCGACTGCTCTACCAGTCTGAGCTAAGGGCGGTCGACACCCGAAAATACCCCGCCGTCTGGACTTAAGGGTTGTTATTCGTGGAAGGTGCGCCGAACGGTCACACGACGCGGAGTGGCACACTGATCGGTGTCAGACACGTCTGACCCGCTCACAGATGTCTGATAGACCGGTCAACGTAGTCTCCGAGCGGAATCTGAGCGGGAAGAGCGGTATCGCGTCATGCCGGTAGCTGACGGGCGTCAGACAGCGCGGGAAGATTAAAATACCATCCTGTATAATACCTTCACCGAGTCCGATGAGTAAGATAACGTTCCGTGCTGACGATGACCTCATCGACCAACTCGAGGCGTTCGACGCCTCGAAGAGCGAGGTCATGCGCGAAGCGCTCCGGGAGTATCTCGGAGACGCCTCTGCGTCAGCGTCGGAGCCACCGTCATCGGCGTCAGAGTCCGTGACCGACGCCGAGACAATTGACGAACTCATCGAAGAACGTGTCGACAGTATCATCGCCGACCGACTGCAAACGCGACACCACCGCTCGCCACCACAGGATGTCAACGTAAACATCTCGTTAGACGGCGTAAGCGGAGGGGCAGCGAACGCCGAGACCGAGCGACGGCGCACCGCTGACCGTGGTGCGAGTGCAGAGGACGAGCGGTCTCACAGTGAACATCAGGCATCCGACAGGAGCGGGCGTAAGACAGAGCCGGAAACGCGGGACAGGTCCGACACAGAGGAACGTAAGACATGCGCGCAATGCGGTGAGAATCTGGGTTCTGACCACGTTTACTGCCCGAACTGCGGTGAGAAGTCGTCCCGTCGAGTGTTCTGTGATTGCGGCGATGAACTCCGGTCAGACTGGGGATTCTGCCCGGGCTGTGGGAGACGAACGCCTGCAGCAGATGTGCTCGATCAGACCTAAGTCAGCGTTTACGCCAGATAGAAGCCCTCAAACGCTGTAAACGGGAAAGTGTATGACACTGCCCGTAAGTTTTAATACATCAGGGTCAGTGGTTTATTCTGCGTAAGACGGTCGTCTTACACAGCGACGAACGCGGGGGGATGCCGCCCCCGTACTGCGGTTTCGCTGTGTAAACACTCGTGCGGGGCGTAAACACGCTCCGTCCGGGCCGTCTTACCCAAGGGGAACTACCAAACATGGAGCGTGTGACACTACGGATTCCGAAGCAGCAGATTGAAGAGGTCGAACAGATGGTCGAGACGGGCGAGTACCCCAATCGGAGCGAAGCGATTCGCTCGGCGGTTCGGGAAATGCTCGCCGAGGAAGGCTCCGAACAAGCCTCCGAAAAGAAGCGGTCCTGGGCCAAGGTGTAACGATGCAGGATATCGTTAACGAGGCCCTCGAACGCGACGAGCAAGAAAAGAAGCGGATGTCCGACGAGGATGTCGACGGGTTCGGCGACCCGCGCATCGTTATCGTCGGCTGTGGTGGTGCCGGCAACAACACGGTCAACCGCCTGTACAACATCGGCGTCGAGGGCGCCGACACCGTGGCCATCAACACGGACAAACAGCACCTCAAGATGATCGAGGCCGACACGAAGATTCTGGTCGGCAAGTCCCTCACCAACGGCCTCGGTGCCGGCGGTGACCCGTCGATGGGCGAGCGCGCCACTGAGATGGCACAGGGGACTATCAAGGAAGTGCTGGGCGACGCTGACCTCGTGTTCGTCACCGCTGGCATGGGTGGCGGAACCGGGACGGGTGCCGCCCCCGTCGTCTCGAAGATCGCCAAGGAACAGGGCGCAATCGTCGTCGGCATGGTGTCGACGCCGTTCAACGTCGAGCGGGCCCGCACAGTCAAGGCCGAGGAAGGGCTGGAGAAGCTCCGCAACGAGGCGGACTCCATCATCGTGCTTGACAACAACCGCCTGCTCGATTACGTCCCGAACCTGCCAATCGGCAAGGCATTCTCCGTGATGGACCAGATCATCGCCGAGACCGTCAAGGGCATCTCTGAGACCATTACACAGCCGAGCCTCATCAACCTCGACTACGCCGACATGACATCCATCATGAATCAGGGCGGCGTCGCGGTGATGCTGGTCGGCGAGACTCAGGACAAGAACAAGACCGAAGAGGTCGTCAAGGACGCGATGAACCATCCGCTGCTTGACGTGGACTACCGCGGCGCGAGCGGCGGCCTGGTCCACATCACCGGCGGCCCGGACCTCACGCTGAAGGAGGCCGAGGGCATCGCACAGAACATCACCGAGCGACTTGAGGCCGACGCCAACGTCATCTGGGGCGCACGGATTCAGGAAGAGTACAAGGGCAAGGTGCGGGTCATGGCCATCATGACCGGCGTCCAGTCCGCCCAGGTGCTCGGTCCGACGACCCAGAAACAGGCCAACAAGTCCCGCGAGGCGATTCAGGAAGTCAGCGACGACACGTCCTTCGACGCCTCAGACAACGTCGAAAGCTTCGACACCCCCGCCCCGAACGGCGGCGGGAGTCAGAACAGCGGCGGTCGCAACGCCGGCTACAGCGAGACCGACGGCGGGCAAGACCAGCGCGAGAAGAACAACGGACTCGACGTCATCCGGACGAACAAGTAGCGACGTCCGCGATTCTTCTTTCGGTTTCTACAGCCACGAGCGACGCAAACCGTGAGCGGCGCGTCCGGTGTGATGGCAGTCAGAACAGATTCGTCGCAGTGTCAGACAGGGCGACGACGCGTCAGACCGCTTCCAGCGCGTCCAGCAGATTACACTTCCGGCAGAGGTCTCGCGCTGTCGGTGCGCCGCAGTTGTTACACTCACCGTAGTCGGTATCGCTGTCCTCGCCGCCGTAGGTGTCGGCAGCGAGCGCCGCGAGCTTCTCGTAGCCGGCCATAATCGAGTGCCGGGTCCCGGGGTGGTTCTCCTCGAGGCCGAGCATGAGGTCCTGTATCTCGCCGCGGTAAGCCTCCTCGGCGTGGGGACATTCGGTGATGTGTGCCGGGAGGTCCTTGAAGCGGGCGTACAGCGCGACCTCTTTTTCGGGGATGTCGCGGAGCGGCTTGGCCCGCGGGATGTGGTGGTCCTGGGCCTCGCGTGTCTGTTCCGTAGGCGCGTCGGCAGACGAGTCAAACGGTCCCAGCGACGCCTCGAAATGCTTGGCGATCTGGGAGATATCGCCTTCGAGGAAGTTCATCAGCGCCGTCTCGGCCTCGTCATCGAGGTTGTGGCCGGTCAGCAGTTTGTCGGCGTCGAGTTCCTCGGCATACTTCGAGAGCAGGTCGCGACGGAACACGCCACAGTAGGCACAGGCGGCCATCCCCTCGGGGTCGTCCTCGACGACGTCGTCCATCTGGACGCCAAACTCCTCGGCGTAGGAGACGGTGACGTGTTCGATACCGAGGTCGTCGGTCAGTTCCTCACAGGCCTCCAGACTCGCGTCGCGGTAGCCCTCGATACCCTCGTGGATAGAAAGTGCTACCAGTTCGATGCGGGGGTCTTCTGCGAACGTATCGTGCAGAATCTGCGTGAGGACGACGCTGTCTTTCCCGCCAGAGAGACCGATGACCCACGTCTCTGGGTCCTCGACAGTGGCGTCGTCGGAGACGAGGCCGTCCTCGCGGATGCGACGACGGACCCGTTTCGTGACCGCTCGGCAGAGATGAGATTCACAGAGGTGCAGCCCGGAATAGGCCGCGTGTAACACCGCGTTCTCGCCGCATTTGTCGCACTCCATCGTGACGAGTAGTCGTGCCCGCAATGGTGAGAGGGTTTCGTCTCGGCCCCAGCGGGCAAGGTCTATGAGTCGGTCACAGCCACACCTTACAACGCGTCCGGTCCGTGCTGTAACGTGTCGATGACTGTCTCGACGGTGGCCTCGCGACCGGTCGAGGAGAACAGTTCGTGGCCGCCGTCGTACAACCGGATACGGTCGGCCGGCAGACGCGCCCCGACAGCACGCGGGTCGACGACGCTATCGGTGAGCGAGCAAACCGCCGCGGCGGTATCGCGAGCCGGCGGAAGCGCCCGCTGGGCCCGCAACACCGTTCGAAGGAACGCCGGCGAGACTGACGACGGAGCGTCCGCGAGCTGCTGGGCCGTCGCCAGGTCGCCGATGGCATCGTCGTCAAGCGTATCGACCGGGATGAACGGTTTCGTGATCGGGAGCGATGCGATAGCGTCAAGCACTGGCCCCGGAACCGGGAAGTCACTGTCCCACCAGGGACTCAAGTACACTCGGTTGCCGATGCCGTCGATGTCGAGGTGGGCCGCTGTCAGCCCGCCGGCGCTGTGCCCGAGCAGGTCGAAGGCATCGAGGTCGGCGGCGTATTCCCGGACTGGCTCGACCCACTCCCGCCGGTAGTCGGTGATGTGTGTCGGCAGTTCGACGGCGTGAACGCGGTACGCCGTGGCAAGCGTATCGATGAGCCACTGGACGTTCCGGTGTCGACACCGGTTCCCCCAGCCGAGGACGAAGAGGCAATCTCTGGCAGCGCCCTCGTCATACACGCGAATCTGCATACTCGACGTTCCTTCGGTGGGGACATAAGCCCGAGTGAACGGCTGACGGCCACCCATCGTGTTGTCGACGTGGATGCCAGTGCGTGCGGTCAGGGTAGCCACGACAGCCACGCGCCGTGGGGTTCGTAGTCGACGAGGTGGGTGGTCTGGATGCCATCATCGGTCCGGCGTTTCCAGTCCAGTCCCACTGACTCGCCACCGGAGAGGTCCGGCTGACCGGTGAGCCAGTGCAGCGGCCGCTGAGTCATCCGATCTTCGAGGAACGTCGACAGCGCTTCGCTCAGTTGCTCGGGAACCTGATACAGCACGAGCGTGTTGACGACACAGACCGAGACATCGGTTGGGAGACCATCGAGCACTGCCGGCAGGTCATCGAGCATATCGCCCTCGATGAGTTCGGGCGGGTCGTCCCGTGCGACCGCCAGTGCGCTGTCCAGAACAGCGCGACGGTCCTCGTGTTCCGGCCAGATGAGCGCGCGGAGCCAGTCCCTGTCGGCCGCGTCGGTCACGTCGAGTGGATTGCGGTCGATGCCGACCCGTGAGCGGATTACGGGCGGTGTCTCCGGAAGCGGCGGGTCACCGCGTCGGACACTGCTCTCGATGGTGACCGGTGAGTCGCTGTTACCCACGACGTGGCCGTCGTAATCGTAGCGGTAGCGGTCAAAGAGGAGGTTCAGGCCCGCGCTCGGCCCGAGTTCCACCAGCGCAAGCGGCCCGTCGGCGGCGCGAGCCACCTGTGCGATAGCCGGGTAGAGGACCGCGCTGCGTCGGACCGCGTTCGTCTGCGTGCGCCGGGTCCGTAGAAGCGGCCGGATGTCGTCGGCGTGGTCGAGACAGAACTCGCGGAAGGCCGGGAAACACTCGTCGTCCGGTTCTCGCGAGTCTGCGACGATACTCGGGTAGTACTGGGCCAGCCGGTGGTCAGGATTCCGGTCAAGCAGGTAGTGGACCGCGGCGAGCAAGAGGTGCGGAGCCTGACGGCCCTCGGGGACCGCTGAAGCGAGGTCGAGGACTGCGTCATCGGCGGCGGCTTCCCGGCAGAGGTAGGCGTACAGTGGGGAGGTGTCTTCGGCCCACGTGGCGAGGTCCCAGAACTGCGTCTGACGGTCGGGCATGTCGGTCCAGAGACAGCACTGGTAAATCAGCGTTCGGCTTCTGGAGGGGGAACCATTTAGTCTGGCCTGCCTGTAGCTGAATCAATGGTTTTGGTCCAACCAACCGCAAGCAAATGTGCCAGTCCTCTCGCGTCGGACGAAGGTGGAACGGTCGCGTGGGCGGGCAGTCATGGAAACTGAGTCCGCAGACGTGGCCGTCATCGGCGGTGGCGTCGCGGGCATGAGCACAGCTGCACGCCTGCAGGCGGACGGCTACTCGACGGTCGTGCTCGAACAGCACCACAGCGTCGGCGGCTGTGCCGGCTTCTACGAGCGCGCGGGGTTCCGGTTCGACGTTGGCGCGACGACGCTCGTCGATTTCGTGCCCGGCGGTGTCGGCGGCCAGTTGCTGTCGACCGTCGGCTTCGATCCGCCGGAGATCACCATACAGGACGCCTACGATCTCTGGCTTCCGGACCGGACGGTGACGCTGTACCGCGACCACACAGACTGGGACGTAGAGCGACGGGCGAAACTCGGCGACGACAGGCGGCATCTGGCGTTCTACGACTTCATCGACGACCTCTCGACGCGGCTCTGGAAGCTCACCAGAAGAGACATCAAGATGCCGATACAGGGCGTGGACGATATCGTTCGAAACGCCAGAGCAGTCGGTCTCCGGGACCTTCCACTGGTCAGGTATCTTCGCTGGACAATGGCCGACGCGATGCGCGCCCACGACGTGTACGACGACCGCGCGCTACGCGCAGTCGTTTCGATGCTTGTCGAGGATACGGTCCACGCCTCGCTGGAGGAAGCGCCGCTGTTGAACGCCGTCCTCGGTATGACAATCCACCGGACGGGGCTGGGCCGAGCGACCGGGGGAATGTACGGCTTCTGGGACTCCTTTGTCGACCAGTACACCGACATCGGCGGACGAGTCGAGACGGGCCGCACCGTTACGGAGGTGACCGGCAGCCAGGGGGATTTCCGCGTGAACTCTGCGGCGGGGCCAGTCCACGCCGAACAGGTCGTCAGTACCGTCCCAGTCCCCGTTACCAGGGACCTTGCACCGACGGTCATCGGTGACAGGCTCGATGAATACTGTTCGATGCTGCGCGACCACGAGGGGAGCGCGCTCGTGCTGTTTCTCGGCGTGCCCGACACCGAAGTGGAGGGCCACGAGCGCACCCACCACCAGATTCTGCAGGACTACGACGAACCACTCGGCAACGGGAACAACATGTTCGTCTCCGTCTCCGCGCCGGGTGACGACGTGAGCGCACCGGCAGGGCACCGGGCGGTCATGCTGTCCACCCACTGCGGGGTCGAGCCGTGGCAAGGCCTCGACAGGGCGGCCTACGAGGACAAGAAAGCAGTCGCCCGCGAGCAGTTGCGTGCGGGCGGCCGGACCGTCTACCCCGACCTCGGGACCGACCCGGTCGTCTCCGAGGTGGCGACGCCAGTCACCTACGAACAGTTCACGAACAGACCCCGCGGGGCGGTCGGTGGGTACAAGCAGACGCCGGCGAACGCGAACCAAGGCGCCGTGCCACAGGACGTGGGCGTCGAAGGATTCTACCTCGCCGGCGACACCACGTGGCCCGGGCTGGGGACCGTCGCCTGTGTCAAAGGGAGCAAAATTGCGGCTGACCACGTCCGAGGGTGATACTCACTGCATCGCGTGCGCGGAGAGTCAGCGTTTAGGCCGCTCGACTGGTAGAGACACCAATGAGTATGGACCGTCCGGAGGCAGTCGAGCGGGTGGAGGAAATCGTCGCGACGGTCGAAGAGGAGACGATGCCGGTCCCGGTCCGCGAGGTGTGGGTCTACGGCGACGCCGCGCTCGGGCTGGACCCGGTCGAACGGCTGGACGTGTACGTCACCAAGGACATCCTGTTCAAGGACGCGCCGGGACGGGCCGAGGAGTTCCAGCGCAGTCACGGCGTCGACGGCGTCGGCAAGACCGTCCGCGCGGCGTGGGCTGACGAGCATCCCGAGTACATCCGCGCGAACGCCAGCGGGCACGCCGCGCCCGAGAAGTGCCTCGCTGCCCACCTCCTGAACGACGACGAGCCGGTCCATCTGGAAGTGTGCAACGCCTCCTTCGAGGACAACGTCACCCAGCGGCTCAAGGGCGCGAAGATGCGAAACGACTACGAGCAGATACTGGACCCACGGGGAGCCTGCCTGTGGCTCGACGGCGAACGCTCCCCCGAGGCGTTCCAGAAGCTCCGGGACAACGAGTTCGTCTTCCCGACGTTGACCCAGTCCCTGTCGATGCTCGGGATGGACGAGACGGAAGCCGGCAACGCCGCCGACGCGGTCAAGGAGTACCGGGCACAGCAAGACGGGGCGACAGTTCGGGGCGACGTGGTGTAGGCGCTCACCGCTGGCTCTGGCACGCCGTTACTGCAACCACGGCGCATCAACCGTCGAGAACCGGTGTCCGCAGGCGGGACATTCGACGAGCCGCGAGCCGCGCTCGCTGTCATCGACGGCAGCGAACTGACGGCTCCAGGTCATGTGACGGCACTCCGGACAGCGGCGGACGAGTGGTGGTATCATGTGGAGACGCGAGTCGGTCCGTGTCGGTCGTAGCTGCTCGCCCTGCAAGGCTCTATCGGCGAGGGACATCGCCCTGTGTCGGGCCACCGCCCTGACAACTACAACGCGGTTTTGAGCGAACAGAAGGGATACACCCCGACGACCGGAAGGCAGCCGTATGAAACGAACGCGACGGGCGACCGTGGGGCTGGTCGGTAGCGTGGCGATTAGTGCCCTGAGCGGATGCCTCGCGCCGGACGGGAACAGCAGTGGTGGCGGCGGCACCGAAACACGCACGCATCCGTCGCCGGGAACTGACCCTGCTACCGAAACGGAGAACGAAGCCACCGACACCGACGACGAAACGCCGACGGACACGCTGGACGGGCTGCCCGACGACCTGAAGCGGGTCGATACACCACCGTACGAGATCGAGAACAGCGAATGCGACTTCGATGACTCCGACGAGGGCGACCGTGACCCGCTGTATCTCTGTGTGAACATGCCGGCCGAGCCATCGTTGTCGTTCGAGCAGGAGACGACCCGTGGGACGCTGTTTGCTGACGAAGGGCTGGAAGGTCCCCCAGACGACGGTGACCAGCTCTACGCGACACTGCTGACAGAGGCCGAGGACATCGAGCGGTTCGAGAACGACAGCAGTAACGCGTACAGCCTCGCCGCCGACACCGATTTCGGAACTCACGCCGTCCTCGTCGTCCAGACCGGCTGGGGCTCCGGTTCGATCGTTCCCCATCTAAAACGCATTGAGGAGACGGCGGACGGCATCCACGCGTTCGGCTGTTACACGCAGCCCTGTATCTACACCAGTGATTTTACCGCCCGGTCGACGGTCGTCAGATTCGAGCGCCCGGACGCCCTCGACAGCGGCGTCGTCAGCCTGACCGTCGACCCGTCGATGCGGTACAACGTGGTGACGGATGAGGACGTGGTGACAATCGATCAGTCTGGCTGACCCCATGTTCTTTGCGACCTGCCGGTGAAGTGACAGCTATGGCAGCCCTTCCGATTCGGACCCTCCACGTGGTCGCGATGGCGGCCCTCGTCGGCGGTACGACTGTCCTCTGGCAGAGCTATCGGAGCGGCGCTGTCACCTCGCTCGCACCCGCGCGACAGTTCGAGTGGCTGTTCTGGGGCGGCGTCGGCGTGCTCGTGTTCACCGGCGTCGGGAATCTCGGGACGCTCGGGCCGCCAGGTCCCGGGACCGACTGGGGACGAACCCTGCTGGTGAAACTCACCGTCGTCGTCGCTCTCTTTGCCGGGTCGGTCGTCCGCACGCTCCTCCTCGTACAGGCCAGTGACCGCGAAGACACGTTCGACGACCTGCACCCGGCCATCCAGCGAACGCTCTCGCGGGCCTACGGCGCGACGGCGGTCGTCCTTCTGGGCATCGTCGTCCTCGCGGAGGTGCTCGCGCATGGTTGAACACCAGCGAGAGCGGGAAGATCTGGGGGAAGGAGCAACAGAGACTGAGACAGCACGCGACGGCAAACAGATTTCCACACGACCGGTATCCCTCGTGACGTGGACGCTTGCCACGTTCGACACCACCCTGTTCGTCCTGCTCGGCGTCCTCGCCGCCCACACGAGCGGGGAGCTCGCCGGCCTGCTCGCCGGGCTGAACACCCTCGTCGGCGTGGCCGCTTTCTGCTATCTCTGGGCGCTGTTCGTCCTCGCGGTCCGGTGGGTCAACAGCCGGGTCGCACTCGGGGACACCCCATTCCGGACCCTCGTGCTCCACGGCGTTGCGGCCGGGTGCGCTACCGGCGTCGTGTTCCTGCTGGGACTGTTCGCGGTGGCGCTCGTGCCGACGATACAGCGCGGCGGGGTCCGTCTCCAGACGGTGCTTGTGGTCCTTCTTATCGGAGGCGCTGTCGCCGCTGTCGTTGGCGGCGTCGTCGGACTGGTCGCCAGTCTGCTGGACACTGCGGTCTACAGATTAGCAGGCTATCTGCTCCCCGAGGCCGGGACCAAGCGCGTCACGGAACCACGCCGACAGTGACGAAAAACGGGACCGTCTCGCGGCGCTCGTAGGATTCGTCCTGCATCTGCTCGATCACGTCCCGGCCCATCGACCGCCAGCGCTCCCGGAGCGCGTCGTACTCGGCGGGCGTGGCCTCGCCGTTGAGAATCGTCTCGCGGTCGTGGGCCAGCCCAGTCCCGGTCGCTTTCCGCTGGGCGGCCTGCATCGCCGCGTCGTCGTAGGGCGGCTCGATGCGCTGTTCCTGATTGTACTGGGTCGTCGAGACGACGGACAGCCCCGCGTCGCGGAACACGTCGGCGGCGTCGCTGCCGAGGGTGACATCCGTCCGGACACCGTCGAGAAACAACCGGCGAGCGCGGCGGGCCAGGACCGGCTCGTCGCCGACAGTCGACTCGACGGTGACGGCGGCGTTGTTCGGCTCGATGGCGGCCACCCGGTCGGTGGCGACGCGAGCGAACTCCCGAACCGCAATCTCGGGGTCTGGGAGGTTAATCAGCAACGCCTGACACACCACGAGGTCGAAGCTGTCGTCGGCAAAGGGGAGTCGCGTCGCGTCCCCGCAGACGGTCGGACCGCCGGCGGCGGAAAGCAGGTCCGTATCAGCGTCGAGACCGACGACGGTCCCGTCGGTCTCCTCGCGGAGGACGCGTGTCAGTTCGCCGGTCCCACAGCCTACGTCGAGGACCCGCTCACATTCGCCCAACCGCAGGTCCGAAAGCGCCGCGCGGGAGTCGGCCCACATCCCCCTGCGGGTGGTTTCGAGGTAGTCGGCGGAGAACCTGCGCACAGTTTCGCAGAGTCGGGTCGGCCTCAAAAGTACCGCGGTCGAACGGCCCTATTCGCCCCGGAGTTCCTTGACGCGCTCGATGTTCCAGGCGAAGCTCTTGCCGTCTTCAGTCGGCGTCTCAAGTACCAGCGGTACGTCGCGGATGGCGTCGTGGTTGACGAACGCGCGCATCCCGTCCTCGCCGATGTGGCCCTCGCCGATGTGAGCGTGTTCGTCTTTGTTCGTTCCGCATTCGTGTTTGGAGTCGTTGAGGTGGACGCAGGCGAGGTCCTCGACCCCGACGACCTCATCGAACGCCGCGAGTGTCTCGTCGACGGCTTCGGGCGTCGAGAGGTCATAGCCCGCGGCGAACATGTGGGCCGTGTCGAGACAGAACTCGATGTCCTGATCGGTTCGTTCGCGGACCGTCGCCAGATGCTCGAACTGGCCGCCGAGCTTCGTCCCGCTGCCCGCGTCGGACTCGACCAGCACGGTGACGCCCTCGGGGATGTCGAGGTCGTCTAGGACGCTTGCCGCGTTGTCCAGCCCGCCGTCGACGCCCGCCCCGGTGTGGGCCCCGAGGTGGACGTTGACGTACTCGATGCCCAGCTTTGCGGCGGCGTCGACCTCCTTCTGCATCGAATCGAGAGACTTCTCGCGGAGGTCGTCTTTGGGTGTACAGAGGTTGACCAGGTACGACGAGTGGATGACCCACGGGCCGACGCCGTGATCCGCTGTGAGGTCGCGGAACTGTTCGGCTTCGTCATCATCGATGTTCGGGTCCTGCCAGACCTGCGGCGAGTGTGAGAAGATTTGCCCGCAGTTGCCACTGTACTCGACCTGCTCCTCGACGGCGTTGTAGACGCCGCCGGCGATAGAGGTGTGTGCCCCGACTTGTACCATGCACACCGGTCGGTGATGCCCGACAAAAGAGGTTCCGGAGTGTCACGGTCGGTCATAGCTCGTGTCCGGGGTTCGTCGAAGCGGGGCAACAGCCGGTGAACAGAGATATCCGATTGCTTCAGACCCACTCGCGGACGGGTGGGATCATGCGGAGGCTCGATAGCGCGAGGTAGGCACCGAACAGGACAAGTACCACGCCGATAGCCGCCGGAAGCGGCGTTGCTGACAGTAGTAACGCTGCGCCCCAGGAGGCCAGTACGACGCCGATACCGACCAACATGAGCGTGCCGAACGCGCCAAGCACTGCGTCCTCGGCGGCCACCCGAACAACCGCATACAGTTCTTCATCGGAAAGCTGTGCGACGCGGCCGTCAGTTGCCTGAGGGCCGGCAGAGGTGTCAGCAGAGTCGTCATCAGCGGGGGACGGGACCATGCCACTACTTGGCCGGATTGCCACAAAACGGTGACGTAGCTCTGTTGTCAGGAGGAGGAGAGAGTCCACTTTCACAGACCCATCATTCGAGACGTACGGCACACAGCCAATCGACCACTGTCGGTTTATCAGGAACTAACTGCAGACCGTTGAGTGAATTTGGCGGAGTAACAACCGACTTGTGCACACTTCTCTAAGTTAGTAATAACCAAATGACCGGGACACAGGCCGCAGTAGATGACACACGCGAGTTCGAGTTCGTCCTGCAGTTCGACGCAGGTGCCGATAGCCTGATGGACGTGTTCAGGCAGCATCAAAGCCTCTCCGTATGGTCATCGGCCATCTTCGTCGGTGACGACCACATGTGGCGACTTGACCACGCGAAAGGGACGCCCGAGGCTCTGCGTGCGTTCGACGAGGTCTTTCTGGACGAAGACCGCTGTAACGAGTGTTTCGACGTCGTGAGCTGTGAGACGGCGCGGACGTACCACGTGCTGGACCGCGGGGAAACATCTCGGACAGTGTACACGCTACGTCGTGAAATCAGCGGCTGTCAGTCGCTACCCAGTTTCCTGCATCGGCACGTCAGTGAGGGGACGATCTTCGAATCTCGACGGACGGGCAACGAGTACCGCTGGCGCGTTCTCTATCCGGGGTCAAACCCAATCGGCGAGGTGTACGACAAAATCGAATCGAGCCTCCGCGACGGCGTCACACTCTCAGTGTCACATATCACCAGTGCCGGAAACTGGAGGGCCACCGAACGCGTCGCGACGGACTTCTCGCCCCAGCAGTGGCGGGTACTCAAAGCCGCTGTGACCCACGGCTACTACGAGCGACCGCGAGAGGTTTCGGTCAAGGATCTCGCATCAATACTGGACGAGCCCCGGTCGACCGTACAGTATCAGCTCCGGACTGCCGAGGACCGCATCGTCTCACAGTTTATCGAAGAAACCCTCTAACCGCGGAATGAGGGAGTGAAACGACTCTTCGAAGAGAACCGACTCAAGCTCGAAGCGGTCGAGACACATCACTTTGTGCCACGTAGCGACGAGTGGTGTCAGGGTGACCGCCGAATCCACTCGTCCGCGCTGTACTTCTCCTCTGCATGCTTACGTGCGCGTGCGAGTTCGTCGTCTGTCCACGACCCTGCCGTCGCATCGACCCACTCGGCCAGCGTCGACCGGAGCGTCTCGACGGCTTCGGCGCGGTCGATATCGGCGTATTCGCCTATCGCCCCGACGCGCTCGGTGAACTGTTCTGGGTCAGGGTCGCCAGTGAAGCAGCCACAGTGGCGGTCGGGACGCAGCGAGACGGACAGGGAGCCGTGCTGGATGACAGCGTCTTTCTGGCGGTACTGGGCGTTCCCGCTGAGTTTGCGGCCATCGGGACCGACGATGTCGTGGGCCGGATGGAGTTGCCGCAGGTAACAGGCCGGCTGGTGGACCGCCGACCGCTTGTCGTCGGCAAACGACGCGTCGACGCCCATGCGCTCGAACGCGTCCAAGACGGGCTCACAGAACTGTTCGTAGCAGTCCATGAGGTCGCCCGGCACAGCGTCGGCCGGCGCGATGATGCCGTAGGAGATATCCGCTGTGCTGTCGTGATAAATTGCGCCGCCGCCGGTGGGTCGGCGCGTCACTCCGATATCCTCGCGCTCGCAGAACGCCCAGTCGATGGTGTCGGGGTCCTGCCCGTAGCCGAGCGAGAGCGTATCGGGCCAGGTGTACACTCGCACCGTTGCCGGACCGCCATCGGCGGCGGTTTCGGCAGCGGCTGCTTCCAGCGCCATCGTCATCGGCCCGGGTCGTGTTTCCTCGCCGATGACGCGCCACTCCAGGTCGGCCAGTGACATACTCGGGCTTCGTGACGCGATGCGATATGAATTGCGGGCTAGTAACGATTGAAAGAGGTAGTGTGGTCGTAATTTGTTCAGAGAACCAGAAAGCCCCCTCGCGGACGACTCGTCTGACTCCGTGCGCTCCTCGCTTCGCTGCGGTGCTACTGTCGCCAGACTCGTCCTCCGCTCGGCCCCTTTCAGTCCACCCACAGCCGGTTGGACAAGAAATACTGGGCGGGACTGAAAGGGGCGACCGGCTGAAGCTGTAGTTCCACAAAAGACAGAATCGACTGCTATCCCTGAACGTTCCCGCAGTCGGTGCAGGTAAGTTCGAACCGGCCATCGGCGAGGGCGACACTCTGGGTCGTCTCCGCATCGCACTCCGGACAGTGTGCTCTCGATTCTATCTCGTCCCAGTCGTGGGTCGCGCCGGGCGCGCCGAAGGCCCAGCCGACGACGCGCTCGTCGCCGGAGTTGTATCCCTCCTGGAACTCGCCGGGTTCGAAGCGAATGAGTTCGCCGCCCGAAACGTCGACCTCCTCGCGGTCGAGACCGACCTCGAAGGTGGTCTGTCCCTGCTCGATGTAGAACACCTCTTCCTGATCGTGGTGGCGGTGGAGGCTCCCAGAGAAGGAGTCGCCGGGGTCGAGTTCGAAGTAGTTCGCCGCGAAATGCTCGGTCCCGAGTTTCCGGGAGACTGGCTTACGGATGTCGTGTACCTGCATCGGGTTCCGTTCGACCGGTACGTCGTCGATAGTTACTGTGTCCATTGTCAGTGTCGTCCTGAGCTGGGCCACCGCTGGCCCTGTGGTGTGTTCGCAATCCGGCATTAGAAGGCACTGTTCAAGAGTTTATAGTTTTTCGGGAAGACAGTCGGCCGCCTCAACGGTTCCCGAACAGCGCGGACTACGCCGTCGATTCGGGCCGTTGTTCGAGTATGTCAGCCATCACATGGGCCTCGGCCTTCCTGAGGTGTTCCGCGGCAGTTCCAGGTGCACAGCCGAGTTCGTCGGCGATGTCGTCGACGCTCCCCTCCCGAGGGTTGCCGTAGTACCCACAGTCGACGGCGGCGGCGACGGCCTCGAACTGCCGGTCGGTGAGCGCCGCCCCGGTGTCGAGGCGTCGGCTGTCGTACTCCCCGACCTCGCGGACATCGACGGAGACGCCGTCGGGAACCGTCTCGACGGCCTGCTGGACCGTCCCGCCGGGACCGACCAGCGTGAGCTCGGTTGTGCCGTCGGCGCGGTACGCGACCGGCGAGACGATGACCAGACCGGCCTGCGTGAACGCGTTGATGAGGTCCGTATCGGCGTCGGTCGGCCGACCGCGCACGTACAGGTAAAACGAGTCATCGGGGCAGGGTGAGATGGCGTACTCCTGAACCCGCGGGGCGTGTTTCAGGGCTGCACGGTACGGTTCGACCGGCCAGCCGTCGACGTGAAAGAGCAGGGTCTGGACCGCGGCACCCATGTCGTTCCACCGGAGGAGATAGCTCGCTTCGTAGCCGTCGTGGTCCATCACGAACTGGTGCATCGGGTGGCGTATCTCGGGCTCCATCCACAGCGAGAGCGAGACGTATTTCATACCGGCCGGTTCCACGGCCATATTTAAAATAACCTCGGGCGTGAGGGGATAGGCCGAGGAGTGCAGCCGTCGAACAGCCGATTACTGAAATGGCCCAGACAGCCCACCATACCGACGACATCCACCCGCTTGTCGAACCGGTTGCCGACCATGTTCTCTCTACTGAGCGCCACGAGAACGCCCCGGCCGTCGTCATCCGTGCGGACGAGGTACAGACCGTCTTCTCGACGCTACGAACGGAGGCCGGTCTGGACCACTGTGCCTGTGTTACGGCCCAGGAGTACGCCGACCGGTTCGAGACGGTCTATCATCTGCGGCGCTACGACGACCCGACACAGGAGCTATCGGTCGTTGTTCCGACAGCCACGGAGTCGCCAGGCAGCGAGTCCGCCGCGCCCGTGTATCCGACGGCGGCGTGGCACGAACGGGAGGCCTACGACCTCGTCGGCATCGAGTACAAGGACCATCCTGACCTCCGGCGTATTCTCCTGCCCGAGACCTGGCAGGGCCACCCGCTTCGCCGGGACTACGATCAGGACCAGCCACAGATCGTTTCCTTTCGCGAGCACGAGCGTCTGCTCGAAGACCGTCGCGAGGGGCCGGAGACGATGCACCTCAATATGGGACCACATCACCCCTCGACCCACGGCGTCCTTCACCTGAACGCCCAGCTCGACGGCGAGCAGGTGGCGGCCGTCGACCCCGATATCGGCTACATCCATCGCTGTGAGGAACAGATGTGCCAGCAGGGCACCTACCGCCACCAGATTATGCCGTATCCGGACCGCTGGGACTGGGGCGGAGCCGGGCTGTTGAACGAGTGGGCCTATGCCCGGGCAGCTGAAGACCTCGCCGACATCGACGTGCCGGCGTATGCCCAAGTCATCCGAACGATGGGCGGCGAACTCTCGCGTATCCTCTCGCACATGCTCGCGCTCGCGACCTACGCCCTGGACGTGGTCGGGGAGTTCACCGCCGTCTTCCAGTGGGGAGTCCGGGACCGCGAACTGGTTCAGGATGTCCTCGAAGACCTCACCGGCCAGCGGCTGATGTTCAACTACCTGCGGCTGGGCGGCGTCGCCTGGGACCTGCCCGAGCCTCGCGAGGCGTTCTTCGAGAAGATCCGTGCGTTCCTCGACGACCTGCCCCGCAAGCTCACGGAGTACCACGACATGCTCACCAGCAACGAGATCCTCCAGCTCCGGACGGTTGACACGGGTCACCTCTCGGCCGAAACCGCGAAGGCCTACGGCTGTACTGGCCCGGTTGCGCGAGCCTCCGGCGTCGACTACGACCTCCGCCGGGACGACCCCTACGGCTACTACGACGAACTCGACTGGTCGGTCGTCACCGAGCAGGGCGGCGACAACTTCTCGCGCCTGCTCGTGCGCCTGCGCGAGGTTGAAGAGTCAGCGAAGATCATCGGCCAGTGCGTCGACCTGCTGGAGGACTGGCCGGAGGACGACCGTGAGATACAGGCGAACGTCCCCCGCACACTTCGGCCCGACCCCGATGCCGAGATCTACCGCGCCATCGAGGCCGCGAAAGGAGAACTCGGCATCTACATCCGCTCGGACGGGACAGAGACACCGGCGCGGTTCAAAATCCGCGGCCCCTCTTTCTCACACCTGCAGGCGCTGTCCGAGATGGCTCGCGGTGAATATGTCCCCGACCTCGTGGCGACGATAGGCAGTCTTGACACCATCATGGGGGAGGTTGACCGGTAGGCCAGCAGCTGCCCGGTCCGACTGTAGCCAGTGAGTTTTGTATGCCGGGCACGTATGTCCGGTGATGACTGAACAAGCGACGTTCGCGGGCGGCTGTTTCTGGTGTACGGAGTCAGTGTTCAAGCAGATTGACGGCGTGACTGATGTGGTTTCGGGCTATGCCGGCGGGCACGTCGCCGACCCCAGCTACGAGGCTGTCTGCCGTGGAGAAACAGGCCACGCCGAGTGCGTACAGCTCACCTACGACCCCGAGAAGGTGAGTTACGAGGAGCTCCTCGCGGTCCACTTCACGACACATACCCCGACGACAAAAGACCGTGAGGGCAACGACGTTGGGACGCAGTACCGCTCGGCCGTGTTCTACCACAACGAAACCCAGCGCGAGACTGTCGAAGCCTTCATTGAGGAGGTCCAGCCGGGCTACGATAGCGACATTGTCACCGAAGTCGAACCGCTGGAGACGTTCTATCCCGCCGAGGACTATCATCAGGACTACTTCGAGAAGAACCCGAATCAGAGTTACTGCCAGTTGACTATCCCGCCGAAAATAAAGAAGCTCGAGGAAACGCACGAGGAGCTCCTACGGGCTGACTAGCGGGACTAAATCAGTTGGAACAAAACATATGTTTATCCAATCCATATCTTATGACGCTGTCGCGTACCTACGACAGCCCATCCACAGACATCTGGTGCTGGATGGTGGTCGCCGGCACACACACCGGCGACCGTTCCCGAGAACTGACGATATTGTTGAGCCGAAATCGCCGTCTGTCTCTGACAGAACAGGTCAGTCACCGGGGTGTCCCGCGTGAATATCCAGGCGATAGTACTCGGTGCACATGGGCTTGTCGCTGTCGTGCTTGTTGGGTTTGGCGTTCTCGCCGCCGCGAGCGGCGACCTCATTCAGTTCGCGCTGCTGACTGCTATCGGAGTAATGGTGGGTCTGCTCGGGCGGTCGGTCAGTCGGTTGGCTAACCAACTGTGACGGCATCAATGCTAAACGGGCGCAGTCACTATACAGGAATCAACTGAAACATATGTCGAACACAGACAGGGGTCTCTACTGATGGGGTTCAATAAACAGGACCGACTGCCGATGGCCGCCGCGGTCGTCGTCGTTGCAGTGTCGAACATCGTCGGTTTCGCTCTTACACTTCCGGTGTATGTGACGATTTTAGCCACTCCGCTTGCGCTACTGGTGTTCGGGGTCGTTCGGTATGTGCTGTACGGCAGTGCAGTGCCAGACGTGCTGTCATCGGGCTGATGGTCCAGAACCTCGAACTCACGGTCAGCGTCGACGAAGCAAGCGAGGGCATTGCAGTGCCGACAACGGTCGGGACACGTATCGGACTGGGTGGCAACGGCGCAGTACTCATCCGGAAGCAGCGCGGGCAAGTGCAGGCCGCGACCGTACGGCAAGCGGACTCAGTTCCGACGGAGACGGCCCGTATCGGTCCACAGGCCGCCAAGACGCTCGGGCTTCGAGACGGTGATCGTGTCACCGTGGAGGCGGCTGACCCGGCGGTCGCGACGCATATCAGCGTCGCCCCGGTCCCGCAACTGTCAATCCGGGGCGGTGAGGGGCTTGTCAGGGACGCGGTCGGTGATCGCCCGCTGCTGGGCGGCGACACCGTTACCGTCTCGTTGTTCGACGGGTCGCTAACGGTACCAGTGCGTGTGGTATCGACACAGCCGGCGGGGCCTGTCACCCTCGTGGATGACACCGTGATCGAGATTACTGACGGGCCGGCTCCGAGACGGTCAAACAGTGGCCTCGACCCGCTTTCGGAGGGAGCTGTCGGCGGGTATGCCGACACAGTTGCAACGCTTGAAACCGCCGTTTCGACGGCATTGCTGGCGTCAGACGACGTTCCCGGAAGCGTTCGAAACCGCGCTGGCGTATTGCTCGTCGGTGCTCACGGGGTCGGGAAGACACACCTTCTACAACACGTGGCTTGGCTCGTGGACGCGACAATACACCCTGTCGACGCTGGGCGCCTGCTCTCACTGGACCAGGACGGAGCAAGAGCGTATCTCGACGATGTCGCACGGGCCGCACAGGGAAGTGAACGCGGGATCGTCCACATTGATGGGCTCGATACGGTGTCGGCTGATGGCGGTGATAAAATGCGGCTACTGTTGCGCCAGTGGCTCGACGACATCTCGACGCTCGACGGCGTCACCGTTGTCGGCGAAGCGACCAGTGAGGACGATGTCCCCGTTGATATCGTGCAGGCGACACGGTTGTCTCGGACGGTGACCGTGCCGGAGCCGAGTCGCCGAGACCGGGCTGAGATTCTGACAACGGTCGCCACTGGAGCGAGGGTAAGCGCGGAAGCGGATCTCAAAGCGACCGGGGAACAGGCGTTTGGCTACGTTGCGGCAGACATCGTCGCGCTCTGGCTGCATGCGGTGGAAGCGGCAGTTGCCCGGGAGGGCGCTGGCGACGATCCGGTGGTCGTCTCAGCAGCGGACCTCGAAGCGGCCCGCGATGCAGTCGAACCGAGCGGTATCCGTGGGACAGTGCCAGAGATTCCGTCAACGTCTTTCAGCGACATCGGCGGTCTCGACGGGCCAAAGCGCGAACTCATCCGGGCCGTCAACTGGCCGCTGACGAAACCAGACCTGTTTGACTCGCTGGACATCGACCCCCCAGCCGGGGTGTTGCTGTACGGGCCGCCAGGGACAGGGAAAACGATGCTCGCGCGAGCAGTCGCATCGACAAGCGACGCGAACTTCATTCCGGTCAACGGGCCGGAACTGATGAACAAGTACGTCGGCGAGAGCGAGCGAGCAGTCAGGCGGGTGTTCGACCAGGCGCGGTCGAACGCCCCCTCGATCGTGTTTTTCGATGAGATCGACGCGCTGGGGACGACACGAAGCGACGACACCGACTCCGGCGCGAGCGCCCGAACGGTGTCACAGTTGCTCACGGAACTGGACGGAATCGAAGGTCGGGAAGGGGTGACGGTTATCGCGACGACCAACAGGCGCGACCGGCTGGACGACGCGCTGCTCCGGACGGGGCGTTTCGACCGTATCGTCGAGGTCCCGCTTCCCGACGCGGCCGACCGGGCCGAGATATTCGACGCGCATATCGGTGACAGGATAACGGGGCAGGTAGACCTCGAAGCGTTCGCCGCACGCACGGCCGGATACAGCGGCAGCGACATCGCTGCAGTCGTCAGAGAGGCGGGACTGCTTGCCATCGAAGACCACCTCAGGGCCCAGGACGACAGCGACCGATCACACAGGCCGATCAGTTTTCGGGAGTCACACCTCGAAAAGGCCCTGCAATCCGTCGACCCGTCCGAGGAGGATCAGACAGACGAAACCACCCACCGGAGCTAATCAAGCGTCCGCTGTCGGTGAAGCGTCAGCACGGAGATAACGACGCCAGCAAGTGCAACTGCCTCTATTGCGAGCACCAGCCAGAACGCCGGCCGGAACGCCAGTCCAAACGACCGGAACACTGGGAGGATGAACAATCCCACGACTGCGAGTCCGGCCGAGAGAACGAGTCCCGTTAGTGATCGAACACTCAGTTCCTTCGGCGTCGTTGGCTCCTCACTCATGTGCGTATCAAACGTACGTATCGTTGGTGCGGCGTATAAAAAAGCCGATGAGCGCTGGATGTCCGCTAGTCAGCGGCTTCAGCGGACGGCGTCGGGGCGGAGTCGCCACCGACGATTGCGCGACTGCGCAGCAGGATGAATCCGAACCCGATCTTCGCGGTCAGGTCCAGAATCATGAACAGCAGGGTTTCGCCGAACAGGCCGACGAGTCCGAGTCCCTCGGTCCCAACAAGCCACGCGACGGGGTAGATAGCCCACGCGACGAGGATGATGTTTCGAAGGACGTTGAACGTCGACTGTGCTTCTTCGCTGGCATCGCTCGCGGCCTCGCCGACAACGACGACGAGGTAGTACAGGACGAACAGCATCGCGATGGTGCTGATAGTCCAGAAGGCGTACCGGGCCACAGGCACCTTCATCAGCGTCGCGGCGAGGCCGGTAACGATCATGAAGGCGTCGATGGTGATGAGCGACGCCATGTCGCGGTTGCTTGCGCCGGCCAGGAGGCCGATATCAAGCAACAGCAGTGGCGTCGTGAACAGCCAATCAGCGTACCGCGCCCAGTACACGTCGATGACCCGTCCGTTGACGAGTTCGACCTCCGTCAGGCCGAACCCGAAGAACATCGACAGGTACGACGACGCGGCGATACCTGCGATAAGGATGGTGATGACGTAGAACTCCTCCTGCTCGGGGTCCTGAACGTCCCATCCTTTGGCCATGAAGTACACCATACCCAGCAACATCCCGACTGTGCCGAGTGCGAGCCAGATTCCTTCGCCCTCTACACCGAGACTTGACACCTGGAGTGGCAACATCACACCTATACTAAAGGCTGGATATAAAAAACAGCACACCCAAATTGATACGTGTATGATTGATAGCTATCACTTTTGCCGGGACAGTTGAGCAATGTTCTCAGGGTAAGCAGGAACAGTAATGTATATTTGGTGTCTGTGGGGAAGTGCTGGCACACCATAGCAATAGTTTACATAGTGACTAGTCATCTCAGAATGAGCGATAGCTGACGGAAAATACGTCGTCATTAGGTATCTTTTTAAGCGCGCGCACGCGGGCGCGAAGAGTATCCACGCGCACTGGGTTATGAGCGAGCGGAAATCAGCCGATATCCCGCTGAATTGGCAGTAGCTTAAAACATATGTCCGGCCTATATTACCATATGTCGGATGAGGCCGAGGCGACAGAAAGCGAGGCAGAGGCAGAGGAGTCAGCTACTTCGCAAGCCGAGACCGAGACAGAGGCAGTTCTTGATGCAGATGCAGCGGCTGCAACACAGTCGACAGCGGAACTGCGGGAGGTTATCGATGAGCAGCAAGAGCAGATAGAAGAACTCGAAGACTTGCTTCTGGACCTCTCAACGCGGGTCGCAGACGGGAACTCTATGGGAGTCTGTCCTGACTGTCACGGTCCAGTCATCAAGGTCAGTCCATGGTTCCGCTCAGCGAAGATCAAATGCACCGACTGCGAGCGTGTGTTCCACGAGTATTGAACTGGTGCAGGCCGGGGAGACGAATCGGATCTTGTCCGTATCCTTCGTCAAGAGAGACACTGAAATGCCGGTGGGTCATAACAGTACTGTGAGCTTCGAGTACACGACGGAAGTCGAGGTCCGGTACACTGACATCGACACGTACGGCCACGTCAACAACGCGACGTATGCGACCTACTTCGAGGAGGCTCGCATCGACTACCTGCACGACGTGGTCGACTGTGGCGAAGCGCTGCTCTCGGGCAGCGAGTCGGGCACTGGCATGGTCATCGCGAACCTCGAAGTTGATTACATCCAGCCCGTCCAGATCAGTGACTCAGTCGCCGTCGCCGTCCGGGTTCCACGTCTCGGCGGGAAGAGCTTCCCCTTCGAGTACGAAGTCCGGACCGACGACGGTGTGGCTGCAACCGGGGAAACAACCGTCGTTACATACGACCGCGACACAGAATCCTCGCGCCCGATTCCCGAAGACTGGCGGGCGGCGATCACCCAGTTCGAGGGACTGTAGCCACAGCCGATGGCGTGGCGGCATCCGTGTTGTCTCGCTTGCCCTGCCAGCCATCGGACTGACCGGTGGTTTTATTTTTTATCAATATGTTGTAGTGAAAACATATGGAATATACGACCGACCTTGGACGGCGCGTTCTCCTTGCTATTGCGGGGGTAGCACTCTTTGTCGTGGTTGGGCTCGTCCTGTCCCAGTTCCTTCCGACGCTCGTGTTTACCGTCTTTCTGTACTACGCCAGCCGACCGATTTATCGACGGCTCGAGTGGCTCCCGCTGCCCGAGTCGTTCCTCGGTCGGACCGTCCCCTACCAGAAGCAGATCCATGCGGCAGCCACGATTTTCTTCTTCCTGTTACCGTTCGTGCTTCTGGTCGGCTACACGATTGTCCTCATTGTCCCCGAGCTACAGTCGTTCTTCGGCGAAGGCGGTCTGGGCACAGCGTACATCTCGCAGTTTCAGGAGCTTCAGGGTGGTTCGCTGCCGGGACCGCTCGCCGACCTCGGCTTCTCAGAGGTGCTGGCAATGGGGCCGAATGAGGTGACCGACCTGTTGCGAAACGCGACAGTCCAGTCGTGGCTGGGACGTGTCTCCGATACGCTCATCGACTCCGTGAGTATGCTTACGGCGCTACTGCTGCGCGTGTTCATCATGTTCGCCGGAACGTACTACTTGCTTACCGACGGACCGCGGCTTGTCGGCTGGTTTCTTGACACCTTCGACGGGTCTGGTGTCCTTCGCAACTATGCGGCGGCGGTCGACGAGGAACTGTCCTCGATCCTCTTCGGGAACATCTTGAACGCACTGGTCACGGGCGTCATCGGGATTTTCGTGTTCTCGCTGTACAATCTAGTCGCTCCCGGCTCGGTACAGATCCCGTTTGCACCGCTTGTCGGCGCGCTCACCGGCATCGGCAGCCTCATTCCAGTGGTCGGGATGAAAATCGTCTATCTGCCCGTGGCTGCACTGCTTGCGGTCTCTGCGGTCGTCACAGGACAGACGGCAGCCCTGGCCTGGGTTGTGTTCTTCCTTGTGGTCACGCTGGTCGTCGTCGACACCATCCCGGATTTCCTGATCCGGCCATACGTCAGCGGCGATCTGACCCACGTCGGCCTGCTGATGTTCGCGTACATCCTCGGCCCTATTGCCTTCGGTTTCTATGGCATCTTTCTGGGTCCGATTCTGCTGGTGCTTATCGCCCAGTTCTTGCGCATCATTGCCCCCTACGTCATCACCGGTTCGGTCGAAACGACCCAGACCTCCCTCTCCGACTACGACTCCACGGAGTCCTAGCCGCTTGCGAGCCTGGCTCTGGCTGTCCCGAAGTCGAGACAGCGGCTGTCCGTCGTCGAGTCGACCCGGTCGAGCCATCGCAGTTCCATCACCGAGAGCCGGTAGTGACACGCCGACGGTTCGAGCCGCTGCCAGTAGATGTACCGGACGTCGGGCACCGACTCGCTCTCCTCGTAGGCCTCCGGAATGTCGGTCGTTTCGAGGTCTGACATCGGCACCGGCCCCGGCGTCTCGACGGGTGTGAAGACGAGCCCGACGCTACCGAGGACCGCAACGTTGACCACGAGGACCAGCGCGAGAGCCGCGGCGAGCGCCTGCCGCCATCGTCGGTCACGTAGCGTCGTAGCGACTATCCCGACGCCGATTGCGACGAACACGAGCCCCGTGATGAGGTCGGTGTAGCCGCCGGTCTCGAAGTCGACGAAGAATATCAGGAACGCGAACCACGACGCGCCGATCGGAATCCACCAGTCGGCGCGCCCGACGAGGCCGTCGTCGCCCGTGAGCCAGCACCGGGCGGCGTGCGCGATGCCGAGGCCGCCGAGCAACACGAACGGCGACGCCCACTTGAAGTGGACGACGCCGGCGACGAGTCGGGTGAGCACCGACGCCTGTTCCTCGGTCTGTAGCGGCACGAGCAACACCTGAACGACCATCTCCGATGCCGAGTGCCAGACGAGAAACACCGGTGCAAGCATGACGACAGTGAAACCGAGGCCGCCGGCGACGACACGTTCGAGCGCCCGCAGGTCCCGTTGCTGGATGGCCAGTCCAACCACGATGAGTGGGAAGATGGCCGCGGCCTGCCAGTACCCGACGCTGGCCGCCGCGGCCACACCGCTCAGTGCCGGATATTCACGCGTGTACAGGTATATCGCCAGGAGTCCACAGAGGACGAGGAGGTACTTTGCCTTGAACCCATAGGCAGGCCGGACGGCGAACCCCGGCAGCAGGAACATCGAGAGGCCGGCCAGTGACGCAGCGACATCGTCGCCGGTGATGTCGTAGACGAGTATCACGACGAGTCCAACGATTCCACACACCGCCACGCTCATCAGCGCTACGCTGAGGAGGTGGAGCCGGTACATGTCGCCGCCGGCAAGCATCGCCAGAGCGCCGGTCGTCTCGTAGGATAGCGGGAGCTTCGGCTCCCAGGCGTCGACGTACAGCCGGCCGCCACGGGTCAGATACCAGCCGAGATGCTGGAAGATACCAGCATCGGGAGCCATCGGAGGCCGGGCGGAACCAAGTGTGATTGTCAGTACGAAATAGAGTTCGGCACCGACGGCACACAACACCGGAAACGCGAGCCGACGGTCGTGAGGATTGAACGCAAGTGAGCGAAGCCGGTCTCTGAGCTGGTCTTCGTGTTGTCTGCTCACACGGCATAGTTGCGTTTAGATAACCAAAAGTAGAGAGTAACTTAGTGGACGTACAGTCGGCGAACGTATTCATTGTTCGCCTTACATATACTGGCACCGTGGTTAGGAACGCATTTTCGAGTTGATGCCCAGCTTACCGCTTCTGTCAACTGCATCGTGAAGAGAGTTTGCGATCAGCTAACGCCGTTTTCCGGCCCCATCAGCTGCATTTTGAGATACAGAAACGGCAGTACAGTAGCGATAGTAGTCGCATAATGTCCTTCTGAAGACGTGAGATTCTGCAAAAGACGGTCTTGTTCCACGAGCAATCGACTGCAGTACGGTCTCGGTCACAAAACACGGAATCCAGTAGCGGGTGGTCGGGCAGACGATAGATACTGGCGCGACTGTCTTGGGCGGACCGTCCGAACACCACAGTGCCGCTAAACCCATTTGCACCCAGCCAACCCCGGTGAAAACGCTTGTCGTCCGCCGATACAACGGCTGGGCTGAGACCGATATAAGTGATTTTGTATAGCGCTAAATGGTTTATTAACCTATCCAGCCAACGCGTCGGCCTTTTACCAGTCCATCGAGTAAAGAACGCTAATGGTCCAGAACGTGGCTTCAGTGATGGCGGAGCTGGAACCCGAGGACTTCCATCTGCTCTCCGGCGTCGAGCAGGGGATGCGGTTCTCGGAGTACGTCGCCCGCGAGAAGTTGACCGAGTTCTCCCGGCTGACGGCGGAAGACGTCGACTACCGGCTCGACCGGTGTGCGGACCGCGGGCTGGTCGAACGGAAGACCATCCAGTACGAGGGGTTCAAACTCACTTTCGAGGGGTACGACACGCTCGCGCTACACACCTTCGCCGAGCGCGACACCATCGAAGGTGTTGGTTCGCCGCTGGGCGTGGGCAAGGAGAGCGACGTGTACGAGGCCCAGTCGTACAAGCCGGTAGCCCTGAAGTACCACCGCGAAGGGTACACCAATTTCCGCGAAGTAATGAAAGAGCGAGAGTACACCGCCGACCGCGACCACGTCTCCTGGCTCTACACCGCCCGGAAGGCCGCCGAGCGGGAGTATGATGCCCTCGAAACGCTGTATCCCGAGGTGTCGGTCCCGCAGCCGGTCGATACCAACCGACACGCCATTGTGATGGAGAAGATAGATGGCGTCGAACTCTCCCGGACGAAACTCGAAACGGAACAGGTACTGCCGATTTTAGATCTCGTGCTCGAAGAGATGCAGACAGCCTACCGCGAGGGGTACGTCCACGCGGACATGAGCGAGTACAACGTCTTCGTCACGAACGAGGGCGTCGTGGTCTTCGACTGGCCCCAGGCCGTTCCGACCGACCACGAAAACGCCCGGGAACTGCTAACTCGCGACGTCGAGAACATCGTGAGCTATTTCGAACGAAAGTACCCGCAGGAAATCAGCGATGTAGACAGGGATGCAGTCGCCGAACGGCTGGCGACCGATGCGTTCGATTCTATTACTGAGTTTACTGAGTAGGACGTTTTAGCCGCTACTTACCCGTATCTGGCTGTTTATCGACGAGTCGGCGGTGAGCAACGGTTCTCTTGATAAATTATATAACGCGATATCAAATGTGGCAAACTAACCGAGTCGATTCAGCACAGCGATGACGGCGGAGACCACTTCCGATAGTGAGGTGGAGTGCCGTGTGATGGGCGCACTTCTCTGGACGGCAGGCTCGACTGGTCCGTTTACCGGCGACGCCGATTGAATTAGGGCGTCCTAAAAACCGCAGAGGTTTTATATTATTAGGCAAGCCTAAAACATATGGCAGACGACGGTACTGAGTGCGGGGCACAAACGGGGGGAGACCCACGCAGAAATCGATGGGGGGTCGCTTCCTACTGTCGAGGGCGCTATCGACAGCGTTCGCGTGGTGCCGACGCACATTGCGGGCGTCGTTCCGAGTTTCCAACGGCGAGCGGTCGCTCGGCCACCCGCGCTCTACCGACACCATTGGGGGGCGTCTGCCTGATGAGGGGTGACAGCAATAGCGAAATAGTAGGGCGGGGGAAACGCCCGCAGCGGTCGCATGCCCGACTGTGGGCGTGGGCCGCCGCGGTACTCTTCGGGACCGGTGAGCAGTCGACTGGGGAGTCGACGACAGGGACGTCTACAGGCGGCGGGAATCGGATGGATCCGTCGGAGCGATGAGAACGGCACCAGAGTATCTGCTGGCGATATACATCGCACAGCACCGGGACGAACCACCTGTCGCCCCGGGAGAGCTAGGGGAGATGCTTGATCGGTCTCCGGCAGCGGTAACGGAGATGTGCCAGCGGCTCGCAGAGGAGGGTTTCGTGACCTACGAGCCATACGATGGGGTGACGTTAACGCCATCGGGGCGTGAGGAAGCAGCGGAGTTACACGAGGCGTACGTGACCGTCTCGTGGTTCTTTCGGGGGGTCCTCGACCTCGACGACCATGAGGCGGAAGCGATGGAACTGGCCGGTCTAGTCAGTCCGATGGTGGCGGAGCGACTGGCCGCCACACTGCCCTGCGACGCCGAGCCGAGACAGAGACAGGACGTTTCGGAGACAGGTTCGGCGGCACCAGACGAGGACACCGCCTGAGTAGCGACTTCGCAACAAGGCTATTTTAGGTCACACGAAAAATAATAGAAGTGGGATACTAATTGTTTGGCGAGCCAAAATTATTGGCTCTGAAGGCCTGTGAACCGATATTTTAGGCATACCAAAATAGACATATTTATGATATGACGGTGCGTATGTAGGATTGTTATGAGCGCTGAAGGACTCGAACGACAGACGCGTAACTACTTGAGCAACAACGTCCCGCAGATCCAGCAACACGGCGGTAACTTCGAAGTCCGCGACATCGACGAGAGCGAAGGCACGGCGACCGTTGCCATCGGTGGTGCGTGCTCGGGATGTGGCATCGCCCCGATGACGATGAAGGCAATCGAACGCCGACTCCCGGAGAGCGTCGACGGACTCGAAGACGTCGAAGTCGTCCGGTCCGGCGGCCCGCGCGCGGCGGTCATGCCATCCAAGACTGACGATATGGAGGAGATGGACGAGTACGAGGATTACAGCCCTCCGTTCTGAACCGCCCCCCGAACCTGAATCCCAACGGTAGGTGGCGGCCCCAGCGTTGACTGGGGCTCAGTTCTACTCATACCGGGCAGTCCGTCGTCAGGACAACGTGAAGCACCGGCTGCACGTCTCGTCTCCTCTAGTCGTGGTCCCGAACAGCGGGATGTCACAGAGAGTGGCGTCGCACCGTTCGGAGCCCAGACACCGACGGCGTTTGACCGGGGATGTCTCAGCCGCGTGTCTGTATCGGCTCCGTTTAGCGTGCTCCGAGACTGTCGCACACCAGTTGTTGATTGGCTCCGGACGCCGTTATGCTATAAGTGTGTGGGAAGGCAACATAACGCATAACTTTCGAGGTCAACGGGAATGCCTTATGACCCAGCTGCAGACGCGAGTACAGTGACGCGACGGCGTGTCCTCAAGACAGGAGGCGCGGCAACAGTAATGGCGCTCGCCGGTTGTAGCGCCGGCAGTGACGGCGGCGGGGACGGTGAAAGCGAGGGTGGCCAGAGCCTCGACCCGGTCCGGGAGCGGGCAGCGGTGTCCGTCGACGAGATTCAGGAAGGCGGGACACTCAGGTTCGGCCTCGGTGCGGGTATCGATTCCTTCGACCCGTCATACAGCACCAGCGCGCCGGCCGGCAACGTCCATGGACTCATCTACGAGGGTCTCATCACACAGGACGCCGCGGGGACTGTGTACCCGTGGCTCGCGAAGACGTGGGAACGGATGGACGTCCAGGAAGTCGAGGACGGGGCCTACGAGCCGTACATGGTGTCGGCGGAGACAAACGACGAGGGGAATCTCGTCGCCGACGACCAGATAATCATCAGGAACCCCGAAGCCGGCGAGGTGCTGACAGTCAACGAAGCGCCCGACGCTGTCGCGGACGGCACCTACGGGATTCAGTATCGGGCCGAACTCCACGAGGGCGTCACGTTCCACAACGGCGAGGAGATGACCGCAGAGCACGTCGCCCGCTCCTACGAAGTGCTCGAGAACTCCGCCATCTCCGCACAGACTTTCGACTCGTTCCTCTACGCTGAAGCGGTCGACGACTACACCGTCGACATCTACGGCCAGGAGCCCGACGCCGAGGCCGACAGTCAACTGCCGACGACGGTCTACCCGATGGAGCACATCGAGGAGTACCCCAATACCGGCGCGGACCCGCGCAACGACCTCACACCCATCGGGACCGGCCCCTTCGAGTTCGAGTCCTACGAGGCCGAACAGCGCGCCCAGTTCAGCACGTTCGAGGACTACTGGCTGGACGACCTCGGCTTCGACGCGCTGGAGTGGTGGGACGGCCCGGAGGGGTTCCCGACGAGCCCGGTCGTCGACGATGTCACGGTTTCCATCGTCACCGACGACGCGACCCGTGCGGCCGCGCTCAACAACAACGAGATCGACCTCACATACGGGCTCACGAGCGACACCTACAGCGAGTACCGGAGCGCGGAGGACTACCGGCTCAGCGTGACCAACGCCGGCGCGTACAACTTCCTCCAGTATCCCGTCACCGTCTCGCCGTGGGACGACCCGCGCATTCGCCGGGGCGTCAATCAGCTGATTCCCCGCGCCCAGATTGCGGAGAACATCTACAACGGGTACCGGAACCCGGCCTACACGCCGCTGCCCGAACTGGCCGCCGAAGAGGGGTCGGCCGACTACGAGGCACTGGTCGAGGAACTGCGCCCACAGACCGAACAGGACACCGAGGCCGCGACCGAACTGCTGGGGGAAGCCATCGATGACCTCGGCGTCGAGACGCCCATCGAAGCGACTATCGAGACCAACACCTCCGATGACCGCGTGCGGGAGGCCGAGCTCATCGCTCAGGTGATGAGCAACACGGAGTTTTTCGATATCGGCGTCGAGACCTTCGAGTTCACGACGTTCGTCCAGCGCATCCTCGGCCCGGAGTACTACCAGCAGGGCAACATCGTCCTCATCGGCCTCTCAGGGACGTTCAACCCCGGGAGCTTCTACGACGCCGTGAACTCCATCGACAACTTCGGGCAATGCTGTAACTTCCAGCGGGTCGATACGCCGGACCTCGACGAGATCGCGACGGAGGCGCGGTTTTCGGTCGACGCCGTCGAGGACCCGGGGTTCCGCGGTGAGCAGTACGATCAGGTGTGGCGGGGACTCATCGAGCAGGCCCCCAACAGCTACACCGTCTTCGGGACGAACGTCTCGTCGCTGTCGACCGATTACGTCGGGCACAACACCTACACGTTCTCCGGCGGAATCCTGCCCTACGGCCTGCACGACCCGACGGACCAGCAGGTCGCGTATCTGGACCGGGAGTCATGAGCCTCAGACGATTCATCGCGGTTCGCGTGGCCGCGACAGTCCCGATACTGTTCGGCGTCTCGGTCCTCACCTTCGCGCTGGTCCACCTGACGCCGGGGGACCCCATCGACCAGATGGTCGCACTGAACCCACAGATTTCGGCGGCCGAAGAGGCGGCGATACGCGCCAGATACGGGCTCGACGGCCCCGTCTGGCAGCAGTATCTCACGTGGATGGGCAACGTCCTGCAGGGCGATCTCGGGACGGTCATCAGCGTCGACCAGCCGGTCCTGCCCTACATCATGGCCCGGCTCCCCGAGACTATCGCGCTGGGGCTGTTCGGCTGGGCCATCGCCCTGCTCATAGCCATCCCGGCCGGCATCTACGCGGCGGTCAACAAGGACACGCTGGGCGATGACCTCTCGCGGGTGTTCGCGCTGTCGGGCATCTCGCTGCCGAACTTCTGGCTCGGGCTGATGCTCATTCTCGTGTTCGCGCTCTGGCTGGACCTGTGGCCGGTGCTGGCTCCGGATAAGCCGCTGCTTTCGGCCGATATGCTGTGGTATCTCGTCCTCCCGGGTGTCACCATCGGGACGGCGTCGTCGGCGACGCTGATGCGCGTGATGCGGTCGTCGATGGCCGAGGAGCTGAACAAGGAGTACGTCACGGCGGCGCGGGCAAAGGGGCTTCCCGAGCGAACAGTCGTGTTGAAACACGTCCTGCGGAACTCGCTCATCTCTGTGACCACCATTGCCGCGTTCCTGACCGCGAGCATCTTCGCCGGGGCCGTCGTCGTCGAGCAGGTGTTCGCCTGGCCCGGCCTCGGTCGGGCCTTCGTCGGGGCCATCGTCGGCCGCGAGGTCGACCTCATCATGGCAATCACGCTGTTTACCGGCGTGACAATCATCCTCGCAAACCTGCTTGCAGACATCATGTACGCTGTGCTGGACCCACGAATCCGCTATGACTGACCTATGAGTACGGACCGAGGACGCATCCGGATAACGGGGTTCGACGCCGACCGCGTCGAGTCCCGCGAACCGCTATCCGACTGGACAGAGACGAGAGACACAGGGACCGAGGGCCGATGGGTGCGCGCCTGGCGCGAGTTCCGCCGGAACCGCAGCGCGATGCTCGGGCTGTACATCGTCATCGTGATGTCGCTGCTGGCGCTGTTTGCCCGTCCAATCACGATTGCTGGCGTCACCGTCCAGCCGTTCTCACTCGCGCCGTATGACCCGGGCGCGATTCTGTACGCGCAGGGCCTCGACGTGAGCGCCTACGAGGCCCCGTCGCTGGCCCACCCGTTCGGGACCGACGGCTCCGCGCGGGACGTGTTCTCCCGCGTGCTGTACGGCGGCCGGTTCAGCCTCTCTATCGGCTTCATCGTCGTCCTGGTCACCGCCGCAATCGGGCTGGTGTACGGCGCGATTGCCGGCTACTACGGCGGCTGGGTCGACGAGACGTTGATGCGGATACTCGACCTCATCTTCGCGTTCCCCGGCCTCCTGCTGGCGCTCATCATCGTCGCCGTGCTCGGGAAGGGGTACTGGGAGCTGGTGCTCGCCTTTACCGCCATCGGCTGGGCCGGCTACGCCCGGCTGATACGCGGCGAGATTCTGAAAGTCAAGGAAAACGAGTACGTGCTGGCGGCGAAAGCGCTGGGAGCGCGGGACCGCCGTATCATCTTCAGACACGTCGTCCCCAACGCCATCGCGCCGCTGGTCGTTCAGGCTTCCCTTTCCATCGGGACCGTCGTCATCGGTGTGGCAGCACTTGGCTTCCTCGGGCTGGGCCTCCCGCCCAGTTCCGCCGAGTGGGGCACGATGCTCGACCAGACCCGCCAGACCATCGTTCAGGGGCCGGGCGGGTCGATTCCCTGGTGGGTCACCGTCTTCCCCGGCGGCGCAATTTTCCTGTTCGTGATGTCGATGAACCTCATCGGCGACGGCATCAACGACGCGCTTGACGCCCAAGAGGGCGAGGACGTGGCCCGCGGGGGCGAAGTCTGATGGCGCTGCTGGAAGTCGAGGACCTCACGGTCAAGTTCTACACCGAGGAGGGCGTCGTCACCGCCGTCGACGGCCTCTCCTTTCATATCGAACGCGGCGAGACGTTCGGCGTCGTCGGCGAGAGCGGCGCGGGCAAGAGCGTCACCGCGCTATCGGTACTGCGACTCATCGAAGAGCCCGGGCGTATCGAGAGCGGGACCGTCCGTTTCGACGGCGAGGACCTGCTGTCGATGTCCGAGTCCGACGTGCGCGACGTACGGGGCAACGACATCGCGATGATATTTCAGGACGCACAAACTGCGCTCAACCCAGTCTACACCGTCGGCGAGCAGATCGCCGAGGCGGTGCGCCACCACCTCGACTACGACGACACGGCCGCCCGCAAGCGGGCTATCCGCCTGCTCGATGACGTGGGCATTCCCGAGCCGGCAGCCCGCTACGACGACTACCCCCACGAGTTCTCCGGGGGTATGCAACAGCGGGTCGTCATCGCGATGGCGCTGTCCTGTGACCCCGACCTGCTCATCGCCGACGAGCCGACGACGGCGCTCGACGTGACCATCGAGGCGAAGATTCTGGACCGCCTCGAACATCTCGCAGAGGAGTACGACACAGCGATTCAGCTCATCACCCACGACCTCGGCGTCATCGCAGAGATGTGTGACCGGGTGATGGTGATGTACGCCGGCCGCGCCGTCGAGAAGGCGACCGTCGAGGAGCTGTACTACGACCCGAAACACCCCTACACCGTCGGGCTGATGAGCGCTATCCCCCGCATCGGCGACGAGCAGGACCGCCTCCAGACAATTCCCGGGACCATGCCGGACCTCGTCGAGGTCCCCTCTGGCTGTAGCTTCCACCCGCGGTGTCCTTTCGCCGAGGAGGTGTGTACGCGCAAACAGCCGGCGCTGGTCGATCCCGACACCGGCGACGCCGTTGGGCTGTCCGACCGGGCAGCGGCCTGCCTTGCATACACTGGCGACCTCGACAGCGAACTGGATTACGAGGTCGAGGTGACAGGCCGTGACGCGCCGCCCAGCGAGCCACAGTCGAACTCCCGTATCCACGCGCCGGACGCCGAGCAGCACCGGGCCGACTCCGACCCGCTTCCCGCCGATTCCGACCCGGTCGGAAGCGATACCGACCTGCTGGACCAAGACGACCCGGACGAGGATACGGGAGGCCAGCAGGATGGCTAGGACGGCCGACAGCCCCGTTCTGGAGGTCGAGGATCTCACAAAGTACTATGAATCCGGCGGGGGCCTCGTCGATACCCTGCTGGGCCGGAGTCAGGAGGTGAAGGCACTGGACGGCGTCGACCTGGAGCTATACCCCGGGGAGACCCTTGGTATCGTCGGGGAGTCCGGCTGTGGCAAGACCACGCTCGCTCGGAGCCTCCTGCAGCTTATCGAACCCACGGCCGGGACGGTCCGTTACGAGGGCGAGGACCTGACAGCGGCCTCTGACGACCGCCTACGGGCGCTCCGAAAAGACATCCAGTACATCTTTCAGGACCCTTTCGCCAGCCTCAATCCGCGGCTGACGGTCGGCGACATCGTCGGCGAGCCGCTGGACATCCACGACATCGCCGAGGGCGAGGCCCGAGCCGAGCGCGTCAGCGACCTGCTGGAAACTGTGGGGCTCAATCAGCGACACGCCCACCGCTACCCGCACGAGTTCTCAGGCGGCCAGCGCCAGCGTATCGGCATCGCCCGCGCGCTCGCCGTTGACCCCGAAGTCATCGTCTGTGACGAACCTGTCTCGGCGCTAGACGTGAGCGTGCAGGCCCAGATTCTGAACCTGCTTGCGGACCTGCAGTCGGAGTTCGGCCTCTCCTACATCGTCATCGCCCACGACCTCAGCGTCGTCGAACACATTGCCGACCGCGTCGGCGTCCTCTATCTCGGAGAGTTTGCCGAGATCGGTCCGACCGAGGACGTGTTTCAGCCGCCGTATCACCCCTACGCCGAGGCGCTGCTGTCCGCCATTCCGGAGCCGGACCCCGGCTGGGAGGGCGACCGTATTTTTCTCTCCGGCGACGTTCCATCGCCGCTGAACCCCCCGTCGGGCTGTCGGTTCCACACCCGCTGTCCGAAGGTCATCCAGCCCGAGGGGACAGACATGGCACAGTCTGAGTGGCGGTCACTGATGGACCTGACACAGCGGCTCCGGAGCGCCGACTCGCTGAAAGCGGTGACCGCAGTGCAGGAGGGCGTCGAGAACGAGGACCTCGGCCAGCTCTCGCGGTCGGCCCTCGACACGCGGGTCCGCGCCGAGTTCGGCCTCCCGGACCCGATTGGCGACCGCGAGGCCGAGGAAGTGTTTGGGACGGCCCTCGACCACCTACACGACGGGGCTTTCGAAGCCGCTCGGACGGTGATGAGCGACGCCTTCGAGTCCCCCTGTGAGCGAACCGACCCCGCGCTGTTCGACGTCGGTGACGACCACCGCATCGCCTGCCTGCTGTACGACGACGCGTATCCGGATACGCCAACGCGGACCGGGTAGCCCGGCCAGACCGCCAGTGCGGGACGGGACGCGACCCGCTCGCTATGCAAACTCGACGCCGGTAATTTCGAAGCGTGCCCCGCCATCGGCGCTGTCCGTCACGCCGACCGTCCAGCCATGGGCCTCAGCGATGCGGTCGACAATCGCCAGTCCGAACCCGGTGCCGTCGTCATCGGTCGAGTATCCCGCCTCGAACAGTGCTCCGCGCTCGGCTCCCGAGACGCCGGGGCCGTCGTCCGCGACGTAGAACCCGTCTTCGAGGATTCCAATAGAAATTGTCACGCCCTCACCGTCGGCTGTGTCCTCCGGCTTCGTCTGGCTGCTCGTAGCGCCGTGGTCCACATCCGTCCGTTCCTGTGACGGTGGCTCTGCCGACCCGTGCTCCGTACTGTCGTCGACCTCCGCTGGACGGCTCGTGGAACCGTGTTCCACACTGTTTCGGAGCAGGTTTTCGAGCAGTTGCAGCAGACGTGGCCGGTCGGCGGTGATCATCACGTCCCGCTCGTCAGTAGCAGCGAAGACGAGGGTCCCGTCCTCTGTATCCTGAGAGACCATCTCCCACGCATCCGTGACCGCGCTACGGAGCGAGACCAGTTCGGTCTCCTGGATGTCGCGCCCCTGTCGAGCAAGGAGCAACACGTCATCGATGATGCGCTCCATCCGGTCGAGTGCAGTCTCGATTCCCGCCAGATGGCTCTCATCACCGGTCTTGCGGGCGAGCTTCAGTCGCCCCTGTGCGACGCTCAAGGGGCTGCGAAGGTCGTGGCTGACGACGCTGGCGAACTCGGCGAGCCGGTCGCGCTCGCGCTGTAGTTCCTGCTCCTGATTGCGGATGTCAGTGATGTTGCTTGCGACGCCGAACACGGCGACCGGGTTGTCCGGGTCAGACCGCTCGCCCGTATCGTATATCGGGACCTTCGTCGAGAGGTACTGGCGTGGCTCGCCGTCAACAATGATGCGCTCCTCGACCTCTAGCGGTTGCCCGGTCTGGAGGACTGCACGGTCGTTTGCCCACACTGTGTCAGCCATCGCTTCGGGGAACAACTCGTAATCCGTTCGGCCAACGATCTCCTCGTCAGCGAGTCCAATCATCTCCCGATAGCCGTGGTTAACGAAGATGTACCGCCCCTCGTCGTCTTTCATGAACATCGGGGCCGTGGTGTTTTCCAGAATCGCTTCAAGACGGCGCTGCATGACCTCCAGTTCACGCTCGCGTTCTTTTCGCTCGGTAATGTCGTGGTGGACGCCGACCATCAGCGCACTGCCGTCGTACTCAACGGGCTGCCCTCGAACGGACCCCCACTGTACGTCGCCGTCACAATCAATGAACCGGAACTCCCCGTCGTAGATGCTGTCCGTCTCGACTGCGCGCTCTATCTGCTCGCGGAATTCAGGGCGGTCCTCCGGATGGATCAGGTCGAGCACGGCCGACAGCGTGCCGTCGAACTCTCCGGGCTCGAAGCCCATGAGCTGTTCGAGCGTGTCGTTCCACACGACCTCGTTCGTCTCGCAGTCCCATTCCCAGATACCCGTTTCGCTGCCCTCTAGAGCCAGTTGCAGTCGGCGCTGGGTTTCTTGTAGATCGCGTTTCCGTTCGCGCTGCCCGGTCATATCTGTCAGCGTGCACACGACGCTTTCGACAGCGCCGTCGTCGTCGAACAGCGGCGCGCCGTTCACCGAAAGCACCTTCTCGGCACCGTTCGGCCAGCGGATCTTGTGACGGGCGTCGTAGAGGGGGGCGCCGGTTTCAAACACCTGCCGAAACGGGAGTTCCGCGTCCGGTATCGGGTTCCCGTCGAGGTCCCGGATACCCCACTCCGGGTCGTTGTAGGTCCGGTCTTTCACCGCCGACTGTGACAGTCCGAGAACGTCGACGGCGCGCTGATTGGCGAACACGAACCGGCCATCACGGTCGAGTTGCACGACACACGACGGGACGGTCTTGAGGATCTGTTCGAGTCGGTGTCGCCGGCGCTTCGCCTCGGTCACCGACTGTCTCGCTTCCACCGCGTTCTGGACGCGGTTAGCCAGCAACGTGTACTGGTCTGTGCCACCGTTCTTCTGCAGGTAGTCAGTGACACCGGCCGAGATAGCGTCGCTTGCGACCTCTTCGCTCCCTTTGCCGGTGAACAGAATGAGCGGGAGGTCGGGGTATTCCTCGCGGACGGCTTCAAGGAACTCGATGCCGTCGCGTCCGGGCATGTCGTAGTCCGACACGATACAGTCAAAAGTGGTGGCTTCGAGTCGCTCCAGCGCGTCTTCCGCCTTCGACACTGTCTCCACGCGGAGTCGGTCGTCCTCGCGCTCAAGGAACGCAGCAGCTGTCTCGGCGAAATCCGGCTCGTCGTCGACGATCAACAGCCGAACCGTGTCACGTGTCGATAGCATCAGGGCAAGAGGCTTGTTGGCACCTGAGAGGGCAGGCCACTTAGTGTGTTTGGCTATTTGTCATATACGCGGCGTATTGACAGGTAGTTGAACTATACGTTCATCTCCTGTTCTACGGGTATGAGTGACCAGACACCGCTTAACAGTGGCATTGACACGGCGAGACACTTTTGCGCACACCGACCCATGTGCTGACAATGCGTCGCATCTACGACTCGGGAGCGCTCCACCGCGACGACGAGGAGCCACAGGCCCCCACCGAACGCCGGACGCAGCCACAGGCCACACGCAGCATCGACGGCGGGGCCTGGAGCGACCTGCTGGTGCCGACGTGGCTCCGCTATCGCGCCGTGTCGGTCGATATCGAGGTCCCAGAGACGTCGTATCCGGCTGGAACCAAGGTGCCGTTCGTCGTGACGATGCGGAACGCGCTTCCGGTGCCGATAACGCTCCCGACGGACTCACTACGACCATGGACGTGGTACGTCGATGGCGTGCCCGAGGCGTCCCACGTCGATAGCGTGCCCAGCGATGACAGCAGTCTCCGGTTCGGCCGCAGCGAGCGAAAGCGGTTCAGGCGGCAATGGGACCGGATGTTCCGGGTCAGCGACGACGAGTGGGAGCCCGCGCCGGCCGGGGAGTACACCATCGGTGCGGGGCTGAGTGTGGCCGACGCCGCCGAGCGTGGCCTGTACAGCGAGACGACGATCAGAATCAGTGACCGATAGTTTGAGCGGCCCGAGTCAGGACCCGCTCGGGGTGGGAGCAGGCGTCGGCGTGGGAGTCGGGGTCGGCTCCGACGGTGTTTCGGCCGGAGTGGAAGCACTGTCACCAGTCCCGAACCCAGCACTTGGGGTCGCGCCACCGTCCGGATCGGGTGCCTCGCCGTCGAGCAGGAACGAGAGCAGGTTCCCGATGAACACCTCGTTGTCGGCGTCGTATATCTCGGAACTCCCGACGAGCGTCGAGTCGGCGACAAACACCATATTGTCGTTACGGACGACTGTTGCGTACGTACCGGTGCGCCGCGTCTCCAGCGTCCGGGTGCCCTCGGCAGCGGTGAACTTCGTTTCGGCATCGCCGTTCACCACCGCGTAGCCGGCGGTGTCAAACGTAATCGTCTCGACACCGTCAGTCAGTTCGCCGTCATCGCTTGGCGACGCGTAGATGGCTTTGAAGTTGTTGTCGTTGGCCCTGTCATCGACATTGTACAACTGTTCGGCACCCATCCGGATGCCGTACTGTTCGGTGGCGTTGTTGGCTCCGAACGACACGGTCGTCGTCGACTGAGTGAATCCAGTCGACAGGCGGGTCTGTGTCGGTTCGGCGAGGATGACAACGCGCCCGCCGTCCTCGGTGTACTCCTGCAGCGCATCGCGCTCTTCTTGGGAGTAGCTTCCGAGCGGCTGGACGATGAGCACACCGTCGTACTGGCCCAGCGAGTCGGCGAACGAAGCGGTGCCGGACGTGCCGTACTCGATGGTATGGCCCGCCTCGAACACGGCCTCGGTAATCGGTTCGAGTTCGGATTCGGACACCTGATTCCCGTGGCTCGTATCGACGAGAATCCGCTTGTCACTCCCGTCGGTGTCGATCGATATCTCCCCGTCCTCCGGGTCGACGGGTGCGTTGACGGCGTCAGGCTGGTACTGCGACGGCGATTGGCCATCGATAGACTGGCCATCGGGCGGTCCCGACGACCCGGGATTGACGACTGCGAGGAGGAACGTCCCGCCCAGTATCACGACGAGAACGACGATGAACACGGCAAGCGGCTTGACGATACGGCCCTCAGTCATTGCGGATCACCGTTGCATTGTTGTCTTCGGCAGGGATTCCCCAGACGGCGTAGTACTTCACCGGTTCTCGGAACGTCGTCTCGCTGTCGTCGGGATGGACGAGATAGGTCACGTTGTTCGCGCCCTGCACGGTTTCAGCGCCGGCAGGGACAATGATGACGTTGAACTCGGCACCGCCACTGCCCTGATACACCACGTCATACCGGTCGCCATCGATGTCGTCCGAGAGCGCGGCGGCCCGCTCGATAGCCAGTTCGGTGTCGCCGATTCGGTCGGCGAAGCCATTCTGGGTCGCTTCTGCGCCCAGATACGTACCGCCGTTGGCGACTTCTTCGCGGGAGACCGTCAGTTCCTCACCCCGGTGGCGCATGACCGTCCCGACGAAGGACCGCTGGAGGACCTCGATGTCCTCGCGGAGGCCGTCCTTACTTATCTGTGCCTTGTCCGGCCCCGAGCGGACGAACGTCTCGCCCTGCTGTTCGACCTGCTCGATGAGGCTCAGCGGGGCCTGAACGATGACGCCGATGCTACCGACGTTCGAACTCGGCTTGACGACGATCTCGTCGGCCGGTGTGATGCCGTAGTAGCCCCCCGAAGCAGCGGTCCCCTCGACGTAGGCGACGACTGGCATCTCGCTGGCCGTCCGGTTCACCGCGAGGTAGAACTCCTCGCTGGAATCGACCGGGCCACCGGGACTGTCGACCCGAAGGACGACCGCCTCGATTGATTCGTTGGTCCGTGCCTCGCGGAGGTCTTGCGTGACGGCGTTGACGTTCGCGTCGGTCGTGCCGCCGCGAAGGGTGATGACGGCGACGCTCGGGTCGTCGTCACCACCGCTTGGCACGCCGTTCCAGATGACCGGCGCGAAAATCGCGGCGATGACGAGTGCGAGCGTGACCGCGATCACGTACGACGCCGTCATCGCCGAGAACAATTGTTCTCTCCCAAACATCTATACATCCCGTTCGGACTGCGGAAATAATAAACCCCGGCCGGGGAATGACGTCGCAGTCCGGCATCCAGACTGGCTGAGCCGCCAGCGACCAACGGTTATTGGGCTCCGGGCCGTCACGCCGGTATGGAGACCCGAGCGCTGGGCGACACTGGACAGGAGAGTACGGTGCTGACGTTCGGCTCGATCGCACTCAACTGGCTCGAACAGGAGGGTGCGAACCAGCTGGTCGAACTCGTGCTGGACCACGGGGTCAACCACTTCGACGTGGCCCCGACCTACGGCGACGCCGAGTTGAAGCTGGGGCCGAAGCTCCGGCAGTACCGCGAGGAGGTCTTCCTTGGATGTAAGACCCAAGAACGCGAATACGAGGGGGCGGCACAGAAAATCGACCGGTCGCTGAACCGTCTCGGTATCGACACCATCGACCTCTACCAGATCCATGGGCTGGAGTACGAGGCGGAGCTGGACACCATCACCGCTGACGGCGGCGCGCTGGACGCGATACGCGAGGCGAAGGCGGCGGGGAAAATCGACCACATCGGGCTGACCAGCCACGGCAACCCCCAACTGATTATCGACGCCATCGACCGCATCGACGACCTTGAGACGGTGATGTTCCCGCTGAACCCCGTCGTCGCCGGGAAGGACGGCGACGAGTACGACTACGAGGCCGTGCTGGAACGCTGTGAATCGGAGGGCATCGGCACACTGGGCATCAAGGCGTTCGCGAAGGGGTCGTGGCCGCCGACCGACGAACTGGCCGAGGCCGACCGCCCGTACGCGAACTGGTACGAGCCGGTTGACACGCCCGAAGCCATCCGCGAGCGGTTCGACTTCGCCGCCGCCCAGAGCCTCGATACCGTCGTCAGCCCCGGCGACCCGAAGCTCGTCAAAATGGTACTCGACGCCGCCAGCCGCTCCGAGGGGATGGACGAGGCCCGCCAGCGCGCGCTCATCGAAGAAGCGCGACACGACGACAGTCCGGTGCCCGAGCAACTGCACCACTGAGCGTGACCGGGGACGTTCCGGAGACGGTGACGGCCGCCCTCGCCGACCAGCAAGTCGCGGGGCAGGTCTGTCTCGAAGCCGGGGCCGGCGTCGGCAACACGACGGCCGGGCTGCTGACCGCGGGGGCAAAGCGGGTGTACGCAGTGACGAACGACGCCGACCACGCCGCGACGGTGCGGGACCGCGTTGGCGACGGCAACGCCGACCGGCTGGCCGTGGTTACGGCCGACCTCCGGGCGACGCCGCTTGCGACCGACAGCGTCGACCTCGTCACCGCCCACGGACTCTGTAACGTCCTGCCGCCTGCTGACCTGAACGCTGTCGCGGCCGAACTGGCGCGGGTCGCGAGGCCTGACAGCCACCTCGTTGTCGACGACTACGCGGTGCCACCAGCCAGTGCGGCCGTCACCCGACTGTTTGCACTGGAGAACGCCGCCGCGCGGGTGGTCGACGGTCGGCCAGCGCTGACGTTCTACCCCGCCGGTGTGCTGGCCGCGATGTTCGCCGACCACGGCTGGGCTATTGAACGCCGAAAGACGCTGCTGGACCCGGTGCCCTGGACCGAGGCGCACATAGAGGCACATAGCGATGTGGTGCGTGAGTACGCAGACGAACTTCCAGACGTAGTTGGGGAACCGCTGGCCACGATGGCTGATAACCTTGTTTCTGCTATCGGCTCAGAGCGAGCCGGGACGATGTACAGTCTCGCGTTCCGGCTAGCAGATAGGTGAGATATGGGACTGTACTGCGATGAGAACGAGTGTTTTGACAGCCACACGTGCTCACAAGACTCCAACGAACACATCTGTTCCTAGCAACCGAACGGCTAAGGAAGCGCCGCCCGACGACCCAATATGACGCTCGACCGATTATCTGAGTTCGACGCCGAACCGGCTGACGGTGAAGTCATCGACGGAGAGCTGGCAGTAACAGACGACGTGCTGGTAAAAGCATTCGCGCTGGGGCCGGACGCGACAATCGACCCGCACGAACACGACGACGCGACAAACGTGTTCCACGTCGTCCGCGGCGAGGTGACGGTCCAGCAAGACGGCACCGAGGAAATAATTGCCGCGCCGGGCGTTGTTCTGAACGAGCGCGGGCAGGCCCACGGCGCGCACAACCACACTGACGACGTTGCCGTGTTGACCGCAAGCCTCTGTCCGCTGCCGGGACAGTAGGGGCTGCCGCCGAGACAGCAGTGCCGGCCAAACGGTTCCGCACCACGCTTATTGGTATCACAGTTCACTGACATGCTATGGCCCAACCACTGCCAACAAACAGGCTTCGCAAAACGGTCGACAGCGGCGGCGTCGCGCTGGGCGTCCTCGACAACACGTACAGTCCGACGCTGGTGAACCGCCTCGGGGTCAAGCCCCGAGGCTTCCCGTGGGTTAGTCGGACACTCCCACTCGACCATCGGCCTGATAGCCTCGAACAGTCGGATGGGTCACGGTCGGGGCGTCCACGGCCCCCGATGCCTGCCGTCGCACCTTCCGCACGGTAGGAAGGCTGTTGAGAGCAGGCACATTCCAGTCCTGGTGATTCTCGATGCCTTTCACAGCGATATTGACGCTTGCACCACAGTCGCTGTGATCTTGATGACCGCACGACCGACACCTGAACCGCTTCTTGTTCCGATTCGCACGCTCCGTATACCCACATATCGGACACCGCTGACTGGTGTACTCGGGGTTAATCCACGCAGTCGGGATACCCTCGAATGACGCCTTGTACGACGTGTAGTATTGGAGAGCGCGGAACGGGAGGTGGTGCAAGCGTCGATTCATCCGCGTGCCGTAGTCGATACTATCACGCATCTCTTTGAGGTCTTCAAAGACGATGCACGGCTTCTCGAATTGACGGCACCACTCCACTATGTGACGGCTCACCTTGTGGAGTCTGTCGCGAACGAATCGTTCCTCACGTCCTTCGAGCGTGTCGTGAATGCTTTCTTTCCCCACGTTCTGCACACGCTTCCGCATCGTGAAGTAGCGGTGACGCTCGAACTTGATTTCGGGGAAGTCAATGACCAACGTATCTTCGACGCCATCCTCGGAGAGCGCGGTGAGAGCCACGTTGTCCTCGTTCACGTCCACGCCGACAACTGTCCGCGAGTCCTGCTTGTCTCGAACGGTCTGCTCGGTGTTGGTGACGTTGACGTGTAACTCGGCGTTCCCGTTGTGGAACAGGGCTTCTGCTGTGCCAATGTTCCACTCGTCGCTTTCGAACGCGGTCTTGAGAATGTCAAGGTGAGCGTCGTCGCCTTGGAGAACGCCTTTGACGTGCTTGTAGGGCTTCGCGCTGATGCGGACTGCCACGTCGCCGTCGTCGGTGAGCGACAGGTTGTACCCCTCCTCGTAGTTTGCTCGAAGCGGGTACGCGCCGTCCTTGGTATGACTCGGTTGGCCGAAGTCGTCGTACTCGTAGTGGTTCTCCATCGCACCGAGCGCCTTCGCAACGACACGCTGAGTCGTATTCTTCACGAGGTTGGCGTCGTCGGCTACACGGTCGGGAATCGCGTCCCAGTCCACGCCCTGTTTGGCGAGGCGGATAGTTTCGTTGTACACCGACCGCGATTCGAGACAGGCGTCACGGAGCAGACTCTCGTTGTCACTCTGAATGTCGAGTTGGAAATCCAGCGTCTTGACGAGAGCCTGTGAGTCGGTCATTCTTCGTCTTGTTCTGTGGGTTCTGAGGTTCGGACAACTTTCACGCCGGCTCCACGCCAACGTTTGGGGACGGTGACGTGGGCGCTGTTCCCAAACGCCTTGACCTCGCCGTCGAGAACTTCCTCACCGTCGATTTCAAAGCGGTTCGCCATATCTGTGTATATCCTTTGGATATACTTAACTGTGTTGATGGGGTGTGTTCGATATGGGTGAGAAGCGGTCGAATCACACGATGTACAACGTCAACTACCACTTCGTGTGGTGTCCGAAGTACCGCCACGCGATTCTCGACCCAATCGAGGATTCGCTGGAAGCGAGTTTCCGCGACGTGTGCGACGAGTACTGTTACGAGATACTGTCGCTCCACATTTCGCCCGACCACGTACACCTATTTCTGTCAGCCCACCCGAAGCACTCACCGAGCGAGATTGTGCGGACGGTCAAGAGCGTCACGGCGCGGGAGATGTGGGAACAGCACGAACCGTACTTGGAGGAATATCTGTGGGGCGGTGGATTCTGGGAGGAATCATACTATGTTGGGACGGCGGGAGATGTTTCGACCGACACGATTGAGCAGTATATCGAGAGAACGGAACACGTTTAGCGTGGCTTACGGCCTTCACCCTCGGGGTCAAGCCCCGAGGCACTCGGCCTGCTCCGCCTGTAGAGTTCTACGGCGACCTCGGCGTCGATTTCGTCTGGCTGGATTTTGAACACGGCGGGCCGGACCCGTGGGACGCGGCGACCGTCGAAGACCTCCTGCGGGCGGCCGACGGCACCGGAACGGAGCTACTGGTTCGCCTGCCGGATACGTCGCCGACGCTGGTCCGGAAGGCGCTGGATCTGGGGGTGAAGAACGTCTTCCTGCCGCGAGTCGAAACCGCCGCGGAGGTGCGGGAAGCTGTCAAATCCGGCCGGTTCCGGTACGACGGTGAGGCGGGCGACCGAGGGTTGGCCGCGCCCCGAGCGCGCCGCTGGGGACTGGGCGAGAACTACATCGAGGCCTCGGACGAGGAGACGCTGGTCGGGACCACAATCGAGACCGCGGAGGCGGTCGAGAACATCGACGCCATCCTTGACGTGCCAGAACTCGGCTTCGTGTTCATCGGACCGTTCGATCTGTCGGTGTCGCTTGGCCACCCCGGCGAAATCGAGCATCCGGAGGTACAGGACGCAGTGGAGACGGTCCGCTCGGCGGCCGTCGAAGCGGGTGTCACCGTCGGCGGCCTCGGCTTCGGGATGGACGACGTGAACGAGAAGGCCGAGTCAGGGTATCAGATACTGCACGTCGGGAGCACGACCGGTGCGATAGAGAGCGTTGTCCGTGGATGGTTAGAGGATTTCGAGGAGTAGCAGGGCTAAAAACACCAGCAGCGCGCCGTGGTTAGGCGCTCGCGCCGGATTCGGCGCCGTTCGTCGCGTCGACGGCGCTGTCGTCCAGTTCCGCCTCGGCTTCCAGCAGTTCGCGGTAGCGCTCGCGGATAGTCACCGTACTGATGTCGGTCGCCTCGCTGACGGTCTCCTGTGTCATCTCCTCACCCAGTAGCAGGCCGGCAGCGTAGATGGCCGCGGCGGCGAGGCCGACGGGGCTCTTACCGCTGTGGACATTTGCTTCCTTCCCTGCCTCGATGAGGGCGCGGGCCTGGCGTTCCAGCGCGTCGTCGGCGTCGAGTTCGGAGACGAACTTGCTGAGGTAGGTCGCGGGGTCCGGCGGGCCGACCTGCAGCGAGAGTTCACGGTTGAGGTAGCGGTACGCGCGGGTGAACTCCATCTCGTCGACGCGGCTGACGACGGCCATGTCGTCGAGCGTCTGCGGGAGGTTCGCCTGCCTGACGGCGGCGTACAGCGCAGCGGTCGCCATTCCTTCGATGGAGCGGCCGGGCAACATTCCTTCGTCGAGGGCGCGGCGGTAGATGACGCTGGCTGTCTCGCGGGCACTCTCGGGGACGCCGAGGGCGCTGCCCATGCGGTCGATTTCGCCGAGGGCCTGCTTGAGGTTACGCTCGGCGTGGTCGCGGGTGCGGAACCGCTCGTCCCAGGTCCGCAGCCGTTGCATCTTCTCGCGCTGGCGCGAAGACAGGGAGTTGCCGTAGGCGTCCTTGTCCTGCCAACCGATGTTGGTCGAGAGGCCCTTATCGTGTTTCATCTCGGTCGTCGGCGCGCCGACGCGGCGCTTGTTGTCGCGCTCTTGGCTATCGAAGGCGCGCCACTCCGGCCCGTGGTCGATCTCGTCCTCGTCGACGACGAGGCCACACGACTCGCAGACGGTCTCGCCACGACTGTCGTCGGTGACGAGGCTCCCGCCACAGTCCGGGCAGGCGTGGCCGGTACTCGCCTCGGACTCGGCCTGTTCATCCACACTCTCACCGCGTTCGTCGGGGGAATAGATGCTGCGTGTCGTCATGATGTGTTTCTGCGAGCGCGTGGGACGCCCGCGGTCGTACCCAATTATAGGGGTGCATCCCTCATGACGACTCGCTTGGCATATGCCGAACTCCCGAAAAGCGGCAACTGACTGTTACGTTCAGCGGGCCACAGCGGGCGACTCCCCGCCGGCTGTCATCCGGTGCTGAACTGCGACGTGAGAGCATACAAATACTGCAGTCCGGCCCGGTGCTGGTGACAGAGCGTGACGACCGTGGCTACACGCCGGAGCGACCGATGCGGAGCCGGCCACCCTCGGCGACTTCCTCGTCGGCCTGAACTGGCCCCATCGACCGCGTGACGAACGACCGGACGATCCACGCTTCGGCCCGCTGGAGGCGGTACTGGAGCGTCGACCGCGACACGTCAAGCGTCTCTGCAAGGTCGGTGAGCGAGGTGTCCCGGGGTGTCCGGTAGTAGCCGTGTTCGACGGCAGCCTCGACGGCAGCCTGTTGCTCCGGCGGGAGCTCCGCCAGCGTCACGGCCTCGTCGACCCAGTACGACGGCGAACTGAGCTGCCGGAACTCGACAGTCAGTCCCTCCCGGAGCTCGGATTTCATCTCCTCGAACAGCCCATCGACGCCGGCGTCGCTACACAGGAGCAGCCGCCACTCACACCGGCTCCCCCGGCGTTCGGTCTCGACGAGGACGCCGCGGCCGACGTGGTCGATGGCCAGCCGCGGAATCGAGTGACAGTCACCCGCTTCGGACCGGTAGCTGTACACCGTCCGGACCCCGGGGTCCGAGCCGATAACCTCGTAGGTCCAGTCGGTCTTACAGTTGCGGGTCCCGATGCACTCGGTACACTGGACGGGATTGTCGTATACGTCGTCAAGCTGTTCGAGGGCCGTCTCCGGGCCAGCGACCCGTTCGAGCCGCCACATCCCGTCCCGTGTTACATTGCACGCGATTGTCCGGGAGTGTGTTTCCGGGTAATCGATGAACACGTCCATCACAGGGTCGACGTTCCGCTCATAGTCGATAGTGAAGATGAACTCTCGCATATACGTCCCGTTGCGTGCCGAGCCGTTTATACGCACTGTCTCGTTCGGCGTATGCCAAACAAGCCGTCATTATTGAAGCAGGCTTTGAGAGGGGTATGTCGTGTCCTGTCTCTCCATCTACTTGCGAGTCATCCGATGAGCCGCGTACTGGCGGCACGTCGGAGGAGTCTTCATCACGTATTCGTGGACATGAACTGCCGACGCACAACTGGCGACACACCCTCATCTACGGGGTGGTCTTCTGGGCGGTCGTGGCCGCTGCGTGGCTCGCTGTCCCGGCCGGCCACCCGTTCCAGGTAGGCGTCACGCTCTCCGGACTGTTTGTGGCCCCGCTGTTGCCGGTCGCGCTCTGGTGTGATTACCGGCAGGCCCGAGCAGTCGGGACCTGTGATCCCGGGCTTGGCGCGTATCTCGTGAACCTCGCTCGGGATATCAAGACGGCAGGAACCGGTCAGAGCGCACTCGGCGACGAGCGCCGGGAATTCCTCCGGTGTTGAGATAGGTCACGCCGCTCACGTACTCGCGTTCGACTGCTGGGCCCGCGCCTCATCGAGCCAGTCCGGGTCTGGAACGTCTGTCGACCCGACGCCGGTGATCTCGTAGCGCCACTCGACGGAGACCGTTTCGCCGTCGTCAGTTTCGCCGGTCAGCGTCCACGCTGTCTGGCGTGCTAGCCCCTCTTCGTCGACCAGTATCACGACGGTGAAGTCGGTCACAGTCACGTTCCCGCCGGACCCGAACGCGCCAGCGCCGATCTGCCGCCAGGTCGAGAGATCAGAGTACTCGTAGCGGTCCACGGTGACGCCATCGAACGTCTCTGTCCCGACCAGCCGGGCGTCGTCAACTGACTCATAGCTGAGCGTCCCACGGTCGACGGCGGACTGGAACAAAGTGTCGTCCTGGGGTCTGACCTGATAGAACGCCTCGCCGTCCGTCTCGTACCGCGTGTAAGCCGACCCGTCGGCGACGAACGTCTGGAAATCGGTTCTGGCGTCCGGCCCGGACATCGTGAACGTCTCCAGCGAGCGATTCGCCCGCAGGTCAACCTGATAGGCGTTCGTTATCGTGGCTGTCTCACCGGCCTCAGTCGTCGAGTACGACCACGTCGCGGTGAAACTACCCGCGTCCCGCAGAAGGCGGTCCGTCGCTTCGACCGAGAGGTCGTTCCGGTCTGCCGGTGCGGCCCCGCCGTCAGCCTCGTCGTTCCTGCTGTCCGTCGCTGGACCTCCACCGAGACAGCCAGCGAAAACAACCAGCGACAGCACCAACACAGTGAGTAAACGCGTTGTCATGTCTGAGAGGAGGCTGTCCCAGAAGATAAGCTAGTATGGTTGATACGACTGGGGGAACCAGCGAGACAGTACTTACCCCCGCAGAGGCGCTACAGCCAGTCCGTCTCGGGGTCGATCCGGTTTGGCGGCGTCTCACCGACCAGCCCGGCCTTGATGTTCGCGGCGACGGCGGCGTTCAGGTCGTCGCGGGCTTCCTCGGAGTACCAGGCTGCATGCGGCGTAACGATACAGTTGTCGAGGCCGACCAGCGGGTGGTCTGCCGTCGGCGGTTCCTCGGCCAGCACGTCGAGGCCAGCAGCCGCGATTTCACCGTCATCGAGTGCCGTCCGGAGCGCCGCCTCGTCGACGAGCCCGCCACGGCCAGTGTTGACGAGGATTGCCTGATCACGCATCGCCGCGAGCGCGTCGGCGTCTATCATCTCCGCCGTCTCCTCGGTCAGCGGCGCGTGCAGGGAGACGTAGTCGGCCCGCTCGTACAGCGTCTCCAGCGTGACCTTCTCGACATCGGCTTCGGCCATCTCCTCGGCGTCGACATAGGGGTCATAAGTGATTACGTCGAGGTCAAAACCCCGTAGCTGGTCGCGCACCCGCCGCGCGATGGGGCCAAAGGAGACGAGACCCAGCGTCCCGCCGCGGACGCGATGCACCGGGCGGGTCCGCTCCCAGCCCCAGCCGCCATCACGAACGTCGCGGTCGTAGGCGGTAAGCGTCCGAACGCAGTCCAGTAGTAGCGTCACAGTGTGGGTAGCGACCTCGTCTGTACAGTACTCGGGGACGTTCGTGACGGTCACGCCGTTGTCCGCCGCCGCGGACACGTCGATGTTGTCGATACCGACGCCCGCTCTCGCGACGATCTTGAGGTCGTCTAGCGCGTCGAGTACCGCGGCAGTGACCGGCGTGTTCACGTCCACGACGAGCCCCGCCGCCCCGGCGGCGGCATCACAGAGCGAGTCCTCGTCGCCGGTTTCCGCGACGACGACATCAGCGTCGAGTTCCGCTCGCAGTCGGTCGACAGCTATCATCGGGTCATCGCTTGCGACCACACGTTCCATATACGGAGTCAGGGACTGAGACGCTAAAACGGGTCGAAGCCGTTCCCATCGAATAGGAATTCGAGGTCCATGATAGATTGAATACAACGAGGGAACCCGTTGCTTGTTCGAAGCACGCAGGCCGAGCGCTGTGATTTAAGCCACTCGACCGCCAACCCAGGGACATGCAAATCGAGCTGCGGTTTTTTGCCAACTTCCGGGAAGCCGCCGGACAGAAAACGGTTCACCGCGAGTACGAGAGCGACCTGCAGGCCGGCGACGTGCTCCGACAGCTCTCCGAGGAGTTCACAGAGATGGACCTGTTCGAGAACGGCGAACTCCGGGAGTACCTGACGATTCTCCGGAACGGAACGGATATCACCCATCTCGACGGGCTGGAGACCGCACTGGAAGACGGGGACGAACTCAGCGTGTTCCCGCCAGTTGCCGGGGGGTAAGCCCCGTTAGCGTCGGTCGCCAAGTCAACAACAGAAAATAAACGGGAACATCAGGCCGACGCGGTCGCCGGCTTCCAGTTCTGTGTCCAGTCCGTCGAGATGTTCGTTGAATTCACCGTTGACCGCCACTCGCGCGTAACATCTGGTCTGCTCGCCTTCAGGGTTTTTCCTCCCGTCGCCCGGCAGGTCCGCCATCTCCGGTGCCCAGCCCTCGGTGGTGGCGTCAGCTTCGGTTTCCGCGATGAGCATATCGCTCACGTCGTACTCCCGGAAGAACGCATCGAGGAAGTCACGTAGCGTGTCCCCTTCGAACGTGTATGACAGCGACGGGTCGCCGACGGCCTGACGAACGTGGCCGGTACACCTGACCTCGACAGTGGTCAGGTCCGGGTCCGACGCCTGCCGTTCCAGTGTCTCACTGCTCATACGTACGCTACGACCCACCGACACAAGTCAGTAGAGACGAACATGTTCGCCTACCGCCGGGGTTTATTTGTTGCGAACTCTGTGTGGCGATATGGACGATATCGAACTCGGGATTCCGTCCGGGATTGTCGACTCGCTGCCGCCGGACAGCGAGGACACGAAACGCGATATGGAGCAGGCCGTCGGCGGCTGGGAGCGGGAGCTCAACGCCGCCCTCAACTCCGACGAGCCGGCCAGCGCCGTCGTCGACCACATCGAGCAGTTCGAGAGCCGATGGGAGGCCTACGACGAGTACGTCGTCGAACTCCGGGCCTGGGGGCAATCGCCAATCTATGCGATGGCCTGGCGGGACCTCCACGCCGCCGTCATCGCCCAGATTTACGACCACGCGGACCTAGACGAGCGCATCAACCGCGAGCGCAACGCCCGCATCGTCGACGACGGCATCCGGCCGGGATAGAGGGTATCGCTCCAGGGTAGACCGTAGCCGTCCGGGAGAGGCGGGACTCGTCCGTGATAGGCGGATGTGGCGGAACAGCGCAGAGCTGCCGATAGGTTTAGACGACCGCACCCGTAACGACCACATGATGGAGCGTGAACGGAGTTTTCGCGGCATCTCGGTGCGGGCTGCTATCGGGTATCTGGAGAACTTGGGCGGTGAGCAACACGGCGAGGCGACCGTCGAAGGCGACGGCTGGGCGGCGACACTCTCCGAAGAAAAGGTCGCTATCGGGCCGACCCTCCAGCTCAACGAGGTGACCATCCAGTTCGACGGCGAGCCGGAAACGCTGGAGCCCCTTATCGAGAAATTCGCACAGAAAGCGATGCGGGCGGGCGGCTGACCGGGGCGCGATGGCCGACCCGTCGTATCCCATCGAGGGACAGATCGTCCTGCTGGCCGGTACGCAGGCCAGCGTCCCACTCGATCAGCTTCCGGACCTGCTGGAGCGAGTGCAGACGTATCTCCAGGAACACCGTGTGACTTACGATAGAGAGTACGAACGCATCAGCGGTCCCAGAGAGGCCGACTACGTCTGTGCCGAGTCAGGCCACTGGGACAGTATCGGGGCGGAACTCGGCCTGAGCGACCGCGAACAGGACGCAGTTCAGCGGGCCCACGCCGCCCAGTTCGAGCGCGATGGCCGGCGGCTGGACAGAAGCGAGGAGTTCGAGACGACGCTTGAGATCAGGGACGTGCTGGCGGTTACTGCCGAATCGTGATCGTCTCCAGCACGCGCTGAGAGAAGTCCGTCTCCGAGAGGTCGCCGTTTTCGAGGGCGTCGATCCACTCGCTGTCGACCGACCACTCGCCGAGTTCGGTGTCTTCGAGGTCCGTCACGGTCGCCTCGATGTCGACCCCGGACCAATCGTCGGCGTGCAGGTCCCGGAAGACGTTGATGACGCGACCGATCTCTCGGTGGGGAATCACAGCCGCCTCGTCGGCCGAGATCGATTCGTAGGTGAGGCGGTACGTATCGCCCTCGTCGTCGAACTCGGTGACGTAGACGCCGTGGCTGGTCAGTCGAGACTCTACCTGGAATTCGAAGTCGTCGATATCTTCCTTGCGCATTAGAGAACTGAAATGTGTTCGGCGGCCGATGCTGTCTCAGTCGTCGCTCGGTGCCGCTGCGCCGCCGGAACTGACGCCGGTTCCGGGGCCGATGTCGATACCAAGTTCGTCGAGTTTCTCGTCGGGGACGACGCCGTCCTCCCAATCGCGCACCTCGTAGTACTCGTCTTTCATCTTCGAGAGCTCCGCGAGTTCGCCCTCGGAGCCGCCCTGGGCCGGAATCGCGTGCTCGTCGCCTTCGACGAACCGGTTGGGCAGGTCGTCGTCGGCTCCATCGAAGCCGGCGAGGTTGTTGTAGTACCGTTCGAGGTTGTAGATGCGCTCGCCGGCTTCCATCAGTTCTTCTTCGCTCACGTCCAGTCCGGTCATGCCGTTGTACTGCAGGACGTACTCCTCGATACCTTCCGCGAAGGCGTTGAACTTACAGATGTCGAAGGAGTCGCTGATGGCGTGGAGGTCCTGGAAAGTGGCACACAGCTCGCCTTTGCCCTCCCACTCTCGCGGGTCGACTTTCTCCGGGACGCCCAGAAGCTCTGCTGCTGGCGTGTAGCCACGCAGGTGACACGCACCGCGGTTCGAGGTCGCGTAGCCGATTGCCATCCCCTTCATGCAGCGCGGGTCGTAGGCGGCCATCGTCTGGCCTTTGACAGCGAGAGAGTTGGTGTGGGCGTCGAACTCCTCGGCGAGGTGGTCCGGCCCCTCGGCGAGGTGGTCCGCGAGTTCCGTCTCGCGGTGGGCGATCATATCGATCATGTCGATCATCGTGTCGGCGTCGCCCCAGTCCAGCCCGTCGCCGAGGTCGTCGAGTTTCCCCTCCTCGGTCATCTCCATCGCCATCGCCATCGTATTGCCAACGTCGATGGTGTCGACGCCGACGTCGTTACACCGTTCGAGCATCACGGCGATTTTGTCGCGTTCGACGTGGCCGGAGTTCGGGCCGAGCGCCCACGCGGACTCGTACTCGTAGGACTCCGTGCGGACGTTCATCTCCTCGCCCTTGTGCATCGCCTGCACCTCGACTTCCTTTTTGCAGGCGACCGGACAGGAGTGACAGGTTGGCTCGTCGACCAGAATGTTTTCCCGGACGTTCTCGCCTGAAACGTCCTCTGAATCGATAATCCGCTCGCCATCACCTTCGGCGTCGGACATCGCCCGCGTCGAGGAGTACTGGCCGTTTTTCGTCGGCAAACCGTCCAGTTCTTCGGTGACGTTCATCAGGACGTTGGTGCCATACATCGAGAGTCCGCCCTCGTTGGGCGCAGTCACGTCGGACTCTTGGATGACTTGCATCGCCTGCTTGTGGCCTTCCTGGAACGTCTCCTGGTCCTGTGGCTTGGGCATCCGGGTGCTGGACTTGACGACGACGGCCTTGAGGTTCTTGTTGCCCATCACACAGCCGGTGCCGCCGCGGCCCGAGGCGCGGTCGTCCTCGTTGACAATGCAGGCGTATTTGACCTCGTTCTCGCCGCCCTGACCGATGGCCATCACGGAGAGGTTCTTACCCAGCGACCCGCCCTCGATTTCGCCTTCGAGGTCGTCGATGGTGTCGTGGACGCCCTGCCCCCAGAGGTGGGAGGCGTCTCGCAGTTCCACCTCGCCGTCCTCGACGAGGGCATACACCGGCTCGTCGGCCTGGCCCTCGAACAGCAGTCCGTCGAAGCCCGACCACTTCAGCCGTGCGCCCGACCAGCCACCGTGGTGGGAATCAGTGACGGTCCCCGTTAGCGGTGACTTCGTACAGATAGCGATACGGCCGCTCATCGTCACCTGTGTGCCCGTCAGCGGCCCGTTCATGAACGCCAGCAGGTTGTCCGGCCCCAGCGGGTCCACATCCGGCCCCTGGTCGAAGACATACTTCACGCCGAGTCCGCGTGCACCGATGTACTTTTTCGCGTCCTCCTCGTCGATGCCTTCATAGGCTACGTCCCCATCCCCGAGGTCGATTCGCGCCACGTGGTCCTGAAAGCCACCAAGGTCTGTCATGGTAATACGTGACTCTCTGGTTGCGAACAACTTAACGATTTGTGTTGTGATACCCCAGACATCCGATGTTTTCGGCGGGTACTGTTCCTGCGTGACCGGGTCACACCCGTGAGTCTGGTCCGAACCGCTTAAGAGTCCGAACGGCAAATTGCGGATAACTCGCTGGACGACGGGCACCAGCGGGCACCTGCGTGTGCAGGTCGGGATGTGAGTCGCAGACCGCGACTTGAACCACGCAACGCCCGTGGTGAATACATATGGCACGAAGCGCATATTCGTACATTCGAGACGCCTGGAAGAACCCAGGTGACGGACAGCTCGCAGAACTACAGTGGCAGCGCCAGCAAGAATGGCGCGACGAAGGAGCCGTCGAGCGCATCGAGCGCCCGACCCGCCTCGACAAGGCTCGCTCGCAGGGCTACAAGGCAAAGCAGGGCGTCATCGTCGCCCGCGTCTCCGTCCGCAAGGGCAGTGCACGCAAGCAGCGACACAAAGCCGGTCGCCGCTCCAAGCGCCAGGGCGTCACGCGCATCACCCGCCGGAAGGACATCCAGCGCGTCGCCGAGGAACGCGCCTCCCGGACCTTCCCGAACCTGCGCGTGCTCAACAGCTACTCCGTCGGTCAGGACGGCCGCCAGAAGTGGCACGAAGTCATCCTCATTGACCCGAACCACCCGGCCATCCAGAACGACGACGACCTGTCGTGGATCTGTGCCGACGACCAGGCCGACCGCGTCTTCCGTGGCCTGACCGGTGCCGGTCGCCGCAACCGCGGCCTCGGCGGCAAGGGCAAGGGCAGTGAGAAGACCCGGCCGTCGCTGCGCAGCAACCGCGGCAAGGGCAAGTAACGCCGACACAGCAGTTCTATCCGACATTTTTTGCCGGGTGCTCGTTCCGAAGAGCGGTTGGTCTGGCAGGACCGGCAACACCGACTATCGAAAGACTACACCCAGACGCCCTGTTCGCGGTCCATGATACTGACGACGACGACGTGTGGTAGCGTCACGACGGCGATGAACACCAGATACAGCGCGACCCACTCCGGCACCGTTCCGGGCGGGTTCGGGACGAGGAAGTACAGCCCACCGAGTAGGGCGAGTGAGGCGGCAGTCAGCGGCGCAGCGTCGCGGGCGAACCGCGCTAGCGCCGCCGCTGGGTCGCGGTTCTGGAGTGCAGTGGTGGCGTCGTCGTCGACGAGGAGGAGGCGAGCGACGTGGCGCAGCGAGTGCCACAGACAGAAGTACACGCCGATGGCAAGCACCGGCGGAACGAGGGCAAAGTACGCGAGCAGGCCCAGCGTCTCGCCGGCGTCGAGCAGCCACGGCCGACGGGCGTCGGCGCGAGCGAATCCGACGGCCAGCGTCGCCACGACGAGCGCGCCGTAGGCGACTGCAAGGGCGGTTCGCACGTCCGTCCGGAACGCCCAGCCGATAGCCGCCACGGCATCGGGCGCGAACAGCGAGACGAGGTCCGTCGCGACGCGACGATACCAGTCAGGGAACGCGAGCAGCGGGACCAGCATCGGCAGGCCGCCGCGAATCAGGACGGTGCCGACTCGCTGCGGAAGCGACCGGAGGTGGTCAGTGTCGGCCAGCGCACGCAGCGCGTACAGGTCACCTTGCCCCCAGTGGAACCACGTCACTGCGATGAACAGGACAAAGGCCGCGGCGGGCGCGAGGAACCAGACAACTGCGTAGGCCCCGCCAACGCCGCCGTAGAGCGCGAACACGCGAGCGATAGCTCGCCAGTCCGGGTGGTCGCCGCGGGCGCGTGCGACCGCGAGGTGGTCGACCGCGCCGTGGGGCAGACCGAGCAGGACGGCGCTGACGACCAGCGGGACATACTGGAGCGCGGGCGGTATCGAGACCCCGGCGAGGAACGGCACGACAACGGCGAGGCTGGCAACCCAGCCGGGAGCCAGTGCCACCCGGTAGCGAACCGACGGTTCGACGGCGGTGCGGTAGCTCACTCCCATCTGTCGATGAGCCAGATGTAGAGCACGACCCCCTGTACGACGAACAGCGTCGTCAGCAGGAAGAAGACTGCCTCCTCAATCGGCAGGTCGAGCAGGGGAATCGTGTAGCCGGTCGTGTACTGCTTCGAGATGGTCCAGACACCGAGCCGAATGGCGATGCTGTCGATACCACAGAGATAGGCCGTCGGGACCAGCGTCGCGAGGCCGACTGTGCGCCACTCGCCGACGAGGTAGTGCCACCCGAACAGCCACTGAATGGCGAGGATCGGTCCGCTCCAGACCAGCAGCGACCCGAGATACAGCCCTGAGTCAGAGCGCAGGAGCACGAGGCCGAACAAAATGACGGCGAGTGCGGCGGCAAGCCCGACGAGCCGCGTTCGTAGCGGCGTCGCCAGCGAGCGCTCCGTGTCCATCCGAAACCGGGCCACCCACAGCCCCACCATCGCGGTCTGCAGGACGAAAAAGAGGTACTCGCCGAGTGGAATCGACCAGAATCGCACGAGTACGGCCCCGTCGCCGTACCACCAGACGCCGCGCCGGATGAGCGCGCCGTCCCACGGCGTCGTGTAGACGAGCGCCAAGCCTGTGAGTATGGCCGTTGCTGTGAGTACGTCCCGGCGGCTCCCGAGGCGGTAGGTGGCCGTCAGTACCAGTCCGGCCACCACCGGGACCACGAACAGGGCGTGGAACTGGAGATACGTGGGCGTGGGCAACATTAGCTCAGGTGCGACAATGGGTCAGCGGCGACGCCCGACGCGTGGCTGTCATCCACGCCACGTGGGCTGCCCGTGGCTGTGAGCGTCTGTCGGCGTCTCGCCGGGACCACGCTCGGAGACGGCGCTCACGGTGTAAAACGTCGCTTCGGGGTCGCCGTTGCGCCGCCAGTGCCACCACGTCCGAGCGAGGAGCCAGAGCCGCCGACGGCGAGTGAGATCGGGCGTCTCCGTCAGCACGTCGTAGCCGCGGTCGCGAATGAGCCGGTGGTGGTCAGCGTACAGGACTGCGGCCAGCAGCACGCCGAACTGGCAGTCCTCGGGGAGATACCGGATACCGGCGACGCCCTCGCGGTAGAGTTCGTCAGTTCGGGCCAGTTCCTCCTGCATCACCGCACGGAACGCGTCGTCAACCTCGGCGTCGGCCAGTTGCTCCTCGGTGACGCCGTGGCGGTCGAGCGTCTCCTGTGGGAGGTACACCCGTCCGTAGTCGTGGATGTCCTCGCGGACATCCCGCAGGAAGTTCGAGAGTTGAAACGCCTCGGCAAGCGCCGTCGCGTGGGGCAGCGCTTCCGCCTTCTGTGGCGGGTCCATCACCTCGGTCATCATGTGCCCGACGGCGACGGCGGAGCCGCGCATGTACTCGCGGAGGTCCTCGAAGGTCTCGTAGCGGGCCTGTGCGATGTCCATCTCCATTGCGTCGATGAAGACGTTGATCGTCTCCTCGGAGATGTCGTGACGCTCTGCAAGGTCCTGAAACGCTGCCATGACTGCCTCGTGGTCTGTTTCAGCCGGGTCGATGTTCCCGAGCGCGGCCTCGCGAATTACCTCCAGTTGCTCGTGCTGGACGGTCGGTGGCGGGCCGTCCGGCTGGTCGACAACCTCGTCCGCGACCCGGAAAAACGCGTACATGACGTACGTCGGGTGGCGGATACGCTCCGGAAGCAGACGCGTCGCGAGGTGGAACGTCCGTCCAGTTTCCTGCTGTATCGATTTGCTGGTTTGAATGTTATCGGAGTGCATTGAAAGCTATCTGGAAGTCATTCGGCGGACGATGCGTCGCGCGCTTGTCGGGAGGCTGTGCGTACTGGTCCGGTCGGCCCGTGGTTGTACCGGTATCACGGGGCGGTGTGTCCTGTTCACTCGCTGACGACAGATAGGACACTGGTTCGGTATCACTACATGTATATATGGTTGTTATCCGCATAAGTAGACTACCAAACTGCTTCGGGAACCGCGTCAGGAGTCCGCCGTCGAGAGCGAGGTTCGGAAGCACTGGTTACCAGTTTTCGAACACTTCTTCCAATAACTTTCGCTCACCAGCACGGAGGTGCTGATGAAACGTCGACGGGCAGATGTCCATCGACTCGGCCAGTTGCTCGCCGGAGACATCGCGCGGCCAGTCGAAGAAGCCGCCGAGAAACCCTTTCCGGAGCGCCGTTAGCTGGCGATTGGTCAACCGGTCCTCGACGTTTGCGATAAAGGCCTGCCGGGAGACGGGCGGTTCGTCCCGTTCCCGCACGGAGAGCAGTTCCGTCTCCGGATACCGGCCGCGGACCTGCTCGACCACGCTCCGGGTCTCCATCGAGGCCGGGAGCGCAACAGTGACCGTCGCCTGTCCCGGTTCAACGAGGATATCGCCCGTCTGGGCCCCGCGGTCGGCGACGACAGAGACGACCGGCGGGTCCGAGACGGTGAATTCGAACAGTGCCGAGGAGTCCGCCGTCGAGACGTGCGAGACGCCCGAGACCTGCGGGTGGTCGGCGGCGACGGCACAGACTGCCGAGGGGTCGTCCGTCTCGACGAGGAAGAACATCACCGTCTCCTCGCCGTCGGGGACGCTCCCGCCGTACTCCATCGAGCAGCCGAGTTCGCTCGCCACATCGATGTAGAACACGTCGGGGTCGGTGACCTTCAGTTCGAGCTCGGTGACGTTGTCAGCGGTCAGCAGCCGGCTGGTCTCGCGGGCGTCGATGGCCGCCGCAGTCGCCCGGCCGATAGTCCCCAGTACGGCCTGTTCACGGGGGTCGAACACGTCGTCGCTGTCGGCGTAGACGGTGAGGACGCCGTACAGTGACTCGCCGGAGACGAGCGGGACTGCCGCGACCGATGCCACGTCGGAGTCGGCGAGCCGGCTGTGTTGCTCGTCGATGTCACCGGTCACCACCTGCATCTCCTCGGTTCGAGCCGCCTCCGCGACCGGATCGTCTGCATCAAGCGGGATAGATAGCGTTGTCGGGTGGTCCGCGGAGAGCGCCGTCGACGACAGCGTCTCATCGCGCAGGTCCAGTTCGGAGACCCATGCGAACTGGTAGGAGTCGACTTCGGCCAGCCGGTCACAGACGGTCTGCTGGATGGCCTCGCGTGAATCGACGGTCAGTACATCACCCATCACTGCCTTCAACAGCCCGTCGACCCGGTCGACGAGCTGTTTGAGGTTCTGGCGTTCGGCTTTGAGCTCCTCGCTCCGTCGCTCGGCCGCCAGTTCGGCGAGCTTCCGCTGGGTGATATCGATGTGTGCAACGACTGCGCTCCCGGCCTCGTCGTCGGGTAACGGTGCGACCCGCATCAGAAACCACTGTTTCTCCTCCGGAGAGTGACACGGGTACTCCATCGTGAACAGGTCCTGCTCGCCGTCGATGACCGATTCGATGCCCCCGACTGCCTGTCCGGCGTATTCGTCAGCGTCGACATCAGTCGTCGTGAAGTAGTTTGTCCCCTCCATCTCCCCGTCCTCGTCGCCCGCGAACTTCCGCCAAGCGCGGTTCGTGAACAGGATCGTCCCCTCGTCGTCGAGGACAGCGATATTGATGGGTAGCGTGTCCAACGTCGAGTGAGCGAGTGTCTCTGGTGGCTTCATTCAGTGTCCCTGGCTGCGAATAGCCGATACCCTGTGTAATAGCGGCGGGTGAATAAACGTGTGGCCCGAAAACGGGGGACTGTTGCCTGTGCGAAAACCTCTAAACGCTGTCGCCCGCAACCCGTAGGTATGTTCGGGTCCCGGAGTTCCCGGGGGGAGTCAGTCACCTGCATCGCGTGTGGCGAGTCCATCCCACGGTCCGAGGCCCGCGAGTACGACAAACACGGCGACCGATGGGACCGCCGGAACAAGGAGTTCGAATACCTCTGTAAAACCTGTTTTGCCGAGCTGTGCCAACAACCACGGGACGGCCTCGAAACGACGCTCGACGCCGCTGGGGCCGGCGAGGCCGACCAAGAGACGTTCCTGAAACGGTTCCGAGAACTGTCCGAGGGCGACGCGCACAGGGAATGAGACGCGGGAGCCACGGTCCAGTCCCACCCCGACAGCCCTAACTACGCCCTGTTCGTACCGGGTGACATGACTACAGAGGACGCGCAGGCGGCCGCCGGGACCGCCGAGGGACAAGGTCCCGTTCAGATTGACGAGGAGATGGCCCGGCATCTGGAGAACAAACGCGAGGAACTGTTCGAGAAGTTCGGCATCCCCGACGAGTTCCCACCCGAGGTACTTGAAGAAGCCAGAGAGCGCACGCAGGACGTGCAGGCTGAAATTGAGGAGGAAGTCGACGAGCGGCGGGACCTCCGGGAGATGACGACCTGGACGACTGACCCCATCGACGCCCAGGACTTCGACGACGCCATCTCCATCGAGGAGCGCGAGGACGAGATCGTCCTCTGGGTCCACATCGCCGACGTGACCCACTACGTCAACCCCGACACGAAGATGTGGGAGCAGGCCGTTGAGCGCGGAAACACGGTCTACCTGCCGGCCTACACCGTCCATATGCTGCCGCCCGTCCTCGCCGAGACCGTCTGTTCACTGGTCCCCAACGAGGACCGCCTGGCCCACACCGTCGAGATGCACCTCGACAAGGAGAATCTCGGCTACGAGGAGATCAACATCTACAAGTCCGTCATCCGTAGCGACGCCCGGCTGACTTACACCGAGGCCGAGCGCCTGCTGGACGAGCCAGAGACCGCAGAGGACGTGCTAGAAGACCAGAGCGTCGACCTCGCGGAGAAGACCGAGCGCGTCTGGGAACTGGCTGACGCGATGCACGAACAACGCAAGGAGGAGGGGTCACTCGTGCTCAACCCCGCGCGTGACCGTGCCCACACCATCATCGAGGAGTGCATGCTGAAGGCGAACAAGGCCGTCACGCACGAGCTGATGTGGGACCGCGGAGTCGAGGCGATGTATCGGGTCCACCCACAGCCCAGTCCCGACGAGTGGGACGAGGCGCTGGTCGAGATTCAGGAACTCGACGGCGTCTCCATCCCCGGCGACGCCTGGGACGACCCGCGGAAGGCCGTCAACGCCACGCTCGAACAGGCACCCGGCCGCCAGCTCGATAAAATCCAGTGGGCCGTGATGAAGGTGATGCCCCGTGCGAAGTACATGAACGACCCCTTCGGCGGCCACCACGCCCTGAACTTCGAGATTTACGGGCACTTCACCTCGCCGATTCGGCGGCTCTCTGACCTCATCAACCACTGGATCGTCTACACGAACGACGTGCCCGAGGACCTCGTCGCGCTGTGTGATCGGGCCAGCGACCGCCAGAAGGATGCCGAGCAGTGCGAACGGGAGTACAAGAACTTCCTGCAGGAGGTCGGTCTGGACCCGTCTGCGGTCAACAACCGCGGCATTGAGGTGGTAGAGAATCCCGATGACGATGACGAAGACGAGGACGCTGAGGCCGATTCCGCCGACGCAGCCGTCGAAGAGTAACCTCGGCAAACTGGCGTTTGGATGCGGCACTCGACAACAGCAAGACCTTTTCCCAGTCGAAACGGCAGTGTCAGTATGTGCCCTCCAGCACCCGCAATCGTCACCGAGGGGTTGACGAAGCGCTACAGTGGGGTCTCAGCGATAGCGGACCTCGACCTGACGGTCCCACGCGGGAGCGTCTTCGGCTTTCTCGGCCCCAACGGCGCAGGAAAGACCTCGACGATTCGCATCCTGACGACGCTGACGACCCCGACAAGCGGCACCGCGCGAGTCGCGGGCGAGTCGGTCGCCGACCGCGCCGCGGTGGTCGAACACATCGGCTTCCTGCCGGAAGAGCCGCCGCTGTACGACGAACTTACCGGGCGCGAGCAGTTGGAGTACGTCGCCGGCCTGCGCGGGCACGAGGACTGGGGCCGCGTGGAATCGTTGCTCGACCGGTTCGACCTCGACGAGGATGCCGACCGGCGCGTCGAGACGTACTCGAAGGGGATGAAACAGAAACTCGGGCTGGTCCAGGCGCTGTTACACGACCCCGACGTGCTCTTTCTGGACGAACCGACCTCAGGACTGGACCCGCGAGCGGCCCGGACAGTGCGTGACACCATCAGCGAGGTTGCGGCCGCAGAGACGACGGTCTTTCTCTCGACGCACATCCTTCCTGTCGTCGAGGAGTTGGCCGATACCGTCGGTGTCCTGTACGACGGGGACCTCGTCGCGGAGGGCACACCGGCCGAACTGACCGAGGGCGTCGAGACGGGCAGCACGCTCGAAGACGTGTTCCTCGACGTGACCAGCGAGCAGCCGGACGCACGATGAGACGGCCAAACGGACGGCGAACGCGCCTGATAGCCCGGACGGAACTGCGGCGCACTTGGCGCAAGCTCATGGGCACGACACGCGGGACGCTGCTGCTGCTGGGCAGCGGGCTGGGCATCATCGTATACAGCCTCGCTATCGGCGCAGGGGCGTTCTTTTTCGGCGGCTTCATCGCTGACAGCGACCCCCAGACAGTCAGGCTTGCGACGACGGCGGGAATCGTCGGGCTGCTCGGGTTTGTTGGCTTCTTCACGCTTCAGCACACGGTGAAGTCGGCCGGCGAGCCGGACGCCGCCGACGGACTGCTGACGACGGTTCCCTACGAGGACGCGGCGGCCGGGCTGCTCGCTGCCGAGGCCGGGCGAGTGTTGTTCGTGCTCACCATCCCGATTCTGGCGCTGGTAAGCGGACTCGTAGTCGGTGCTGCCGGGGTACTCGTCGCTGCCGTGGCCCTCGTCGGGTCGGTGGCGATTGCCCTGCTCGGGACGGTCCTCGGCTTCGGTCTGGGGTTGGTGACGAAACTGGTGGCGAACCGCTCGGCCTTCGTTGCGAGTCACCGCGCAAGCGTCGGAGCCGCCGTCTCGCTCGTACTCCCGCTTGGCTGGGTCGCGATGACGGCCGTTCCGACGATACAGCTTCGCGTGCTCCAGCTGGCGACGCAGTCGCCCCTCTCGTGGCCCGCCGACGTGGTCCTGCTCGTGCTGGGAAATGGCGGCAATCCGGTCGCGGCCGCCGTCGCCACGGTGGGACTCCTCGCAGCGTTCCCGGTCAGCGCAGTCGCGTGTCTGTGGCTAGCTGCGCAGACCTGGTATGCCGACCCGGTCCAGCCCGACCACGAGTTCGACGCCGACAAACGAACACTCTCTGACCGTCTGCTGGCGGGACGGGTCCCAACCGCGACCCGGGTCGTCGCACAGAAATCATGGCTCCGGGCCAAGCGAGCTCCCGTCACCGTCCAGTTCGCGGTCATGCCGTTTTTCTTCCTCGTGTATCACCTCCAGATCGTTATTCTGGAGCGGGTGGTGCCGCCGACGCTCCCGCTCACCGCCGGTCTCGCCAGCGCGGCGGCGTTCGGTGCCGCGTTCTCGCTCAATCCGCTCGGTGGCGAGGAGGGCGTGCTGCCGCTGACGCTGACTGCCAACGTCTCCGGCCGGGCGTTCGTCACCGGGCTCGTCCTCGCGGGCGCGCTCCCCGGCGTCGTTGTCACGACGCTACTGGTCGCCGGCCTCGGCGTCGCGGCCGGGACACCGCCGGTTACGCTCGCTGCCGGACTCACGGTCACACTCGTCGCGACCCTCGTCGCACCGGCTATCGCTGTCGGGGCCGGCGTCGTGTTCCCGAAGTTCGAGTCCTCGTCAGTGCAGGGTCACGAAGTTGTGGTCCCCAGCGGCTGGGCGTTCGGGCTGTACTTCCTCATCTTCGGTGTGGCCGTCGCGCCGGGGAGCCTGACATACCTGCTTGCCGTCCGTGACCTGTTCTCGCTCCCGGTCGACACAACGTGGCTCCTCGGCGGCGGGCTGGTGGCGACCGTCGGGATCGCCGTCGCTGGCGCTGTCGCCGGCTTCCTGTACGCCGCCAACCGCGTCGCGACCTACCGACTCGATTAGCAGACAGGCTTCGGGTCCAGCCCCATCGCCTCCAGCGTTTTCGCGTAGTCGTCGTACGCCGCATCGATGGCTTCGGTCGCGGCCGCCGCTGCCGTCTCGCGGTCGGATTCCGAGAGGTGTTTGAGTGCGGTTTCACCGTGGTCGAGTGCCGATGCCTCCCGTCGAATCTCGCGGAACGTGTCGGCCCGTCCTTCGTCCGCCTCGTTGATGAAGAAGCTCACCACCTGCAGGTAGAACCGGTCGGCGACCAGTGGCGCGGCAATGAGACCGGCCCCGACGCGCTGTGCAGTCCCGCTAACGGTTTCGAGATGGTCGATAAATCCATCCGGATTACCGGCATCTACGTCGATTCGGTTCGCCCGCTCGGCCGCGGCCTCGGCAGCTCCCTCGAACTGCGTCGCTGCGTTACTGTCTGTCTCAGCAGCCCACCGACTGAGTATGTCTGCAAGCCCTGACTCGCGGGTCGCGGCTGCTGTGAGCACCGCTTCCGTCTCCAGTGTCGCATCTGTTGCTGCAATAAGCACCTTGTCCGAGCCCAGTCTGTCTCGCTCTGTCTCGGTCTGGTCACGGACAGCGTCGATGGTGGCTTCGGCGTCCATACGTCCGCTGGGCGCGGCAGTGGCTTGAAATCCCCGCCCGATTTATCCACCGGGGAGCGCTACAGTCGGTATGGCCGATGGCTACCCTGACCCACCGACGGACCCGCCGTCACTATCCGCAGCAGCGTTGCAGTCGAAACTCGACACCGGCGAATCGGTCCGGTTGCTCGACGTTCGCGACCGCAACGAGTACGAGCAGTGGCGGATTCGCGGCGAATCGGTGACGACGACACAGCTCCCATTTACGAAGTTCCTCCAGGCAAAGGTGACCGGCGAGGTGGACGACGTTGTCGCCGATGTCGCCGGCACCGGCCCGATAACGGTCGTCTGTGGCCGCGGCGAGGCCAGCGCCTTCGTCGCCGGCTTGCTGACTGAACACGGCTTCGAGGCACAGAACCTCAGCGACGGCATGGAGGGGTGGGCGCGGCTCTACGAGGCCCGCGAGGTTCCCTGCGACGCCACGACCGTCCTCCAGTACCGCCGTCGGTCGTCTGGCTGTCTCGGCTACATGATCGTCAGCGACGGTTCGGCCGCCGTCGTCGACCCGCTACGAGCGTTTACCGACCGGTACGTCACCGATGCCGCCGACCGCGACGCCTCGCTCACGTACGCTATCGATACGCACGTCCACGCCGACCACGTCAGCGGCGTTCGCCGCCTCGCCGCCGAGACCGACGCCGAAGCGATGCTTTCCGAACGGGCAGTCGCCCGCGGCGTCGACGACGTAACCGAACTCGCCGACGGCGAAACGCTACGGGTTGGGTCGGCCACACTGGAAGCCCACCCGCTGCCCGGCCACACCACCGGTATGACCGGCTTCACCATCGGCGATGTGCTTCTGGCCGGCGACAGCGTCTTTCTCGACAGCGTTGCTCGCCCAGATCTGGAAGCCGGGGCCGACGGCGCTCGCGATCTCGCGCAGGACCTCCACCGCACGCTGACCGACCGACTGGCTGCACTCCCCGACGAGACACTCGTCGCCCCGGGCCACTACAGCGAGTCGACCACGCCGGCGACCGATGGCACGTTCACCGCGACCCTTGCCACTCTTCGCGACCGACTTCCAGCATTCGAGATGGACCGCGATGCCTTCGTCGAGTACGTCTGTGACGACATGCCGCCGCGGCCCGCCAACTTCGAGCAGATTATCGCCATCAATCTCGGAACAGAGGCGGCCGACGACGACACGGCATTCGAGCTTGAACTCGGCCCGAATAACTGCGCGGCCGCGCCGTCGGACGCGGTGTGACACCGCTACGAGACAGCAGCTACAACGGGAGCCGCTTGCGAATCTGGTCGAGAATCGACTCGTCTTCGTCCGGCAGCGATTCCCCCACCACGCCCTCGCCTGGTAGAATGACGGTCCGCTCCCCGTTGTCCTCAACCTCAATGAGGCCGTCTGCCTTGAGAGCGGCGAGCGCGTCCTCAATCCGGTCGATATTCTCTTCCGTCCGCGACCGGAGCTCGAAGACGGTCATCCCCTCGTCGCGGCGGTCAGCGAGCGCATCGAGCACCGCAACCTCCGTGTCGTCCCGGTCGCGATACTCCGGCTTCGCTCTCATATCTCCCTCTAGAACCGGCTGGGTCTAATCTTTGTCCCTCGGAGTTATGACATGCCCACCTTGCGCGACGAATTGTACAACAACGGTGTCGACGGCAGGGTTTGCCGTTTCGCTCGTCCGTTCCTCTTCGATTCTGTAACCCGCCCTTTTGGTCTATCAGCGATAGAGAATAGGGTTGACTGACTCTTGAGCGGCCCGGTCGTCACCAGAAAACGCTCTGTGGCTCATAATCCTGAGGTAGCCGGTTCTCTACTTCCACTTGTCATGGTAGCCCGGCCCTTCCTCGGCGGTCGAGCCATACTTCCCCAGTAGGACTCGCATCGACCAGCTGCCGGTCGAATAGTTCCACGCCCAAGTGTATTTCACGTAATACGTCTCGAACACCTCACCGTCCTCCGTAACAAACGTTATATTGAATCTATCGGGGATGTACGTGTGGTCCCGCTCCGGCAAGTGGTTATCGTTGTTATTGTAATCCTCTACGATAGCAGTATACTTGAAGAGTGGATCTCTCCGGTCCTTAACGGTTTTAGTGCGGTTCGTAGTATCCCGCATTTCAACCGTCAGATGATACGTATCGTTCTCCGGGAACGCTCTTGTTCCTTTAAGATACTCGCTTCTATTACTTAGCCGATACAAATCTCGGATATTCTCATCGAACTCCGCAAACTTCTCTGCCTTGGTCAGCTCGTCGCTGTCAGTCTCAGTGACTACTGGTTCGGGCGTTGGCGTTTCAGTGGCCTCGGGCGTAGCTTCGGGCGTTGCCGTTGTGGTAGGCGTGGCCTCTGGCGTCGATGTCCGTTCAGTTGGTCCACTCCCTCCCGCGAAGCCCGAACATCCGGCGGACATAATCAGGAGGGCGATAGCAACAGTGCTAAAGAGAGTCTTAGTCTTCATCATGGTTCTTGAGTTTCGTTGTTGGGGTCTGTATCCTTGGTTTCTTCTTTAACAGGCAGAAGCGTCGGGGCTTCAGTTGTGGTCGGCGTTGTACTGACACCCGGCCCACTACCGTCCGCTCCTGCCGATGGTGAATCAAGCACACTTCCACCGCCAGAGGCGAAAAGCGCAATTCCACCGATAAGGGCGGCGAAGGCGATCACATAGACGAACGCGGCAAGACCACTCGTGACCCCGCCGCCGGACTGGATACCGGGCAACCATGAGGAGTCGTCTGCATACCCACGGGCGTTCGTCCACATGATAACCGGAGCAACGACTGGAAGCAGGAGTGTCCCTGCAACTGTCGCAAACAGGTAGGCGAATACCTTTCCGGTCTTGCGCTTGCGGTTCATCCTATTAGGAAGTTAGCCGCTATCTGTTATAAACTCCGAGTTCAAAAATCAAATCAGAAACCGTTACCACCAGCTCCAGCCGCCGCCACCGCCGTCGTCATCGTCGTCATCACTACTGCTGTCATCATCGTCATCATCACCCCCGCCGCCGAACCAACCGCCGCCATCGTCGTCGTCATCGTCGTCATCACTACTGCTGTCGTCGCTACTGTCATCGTCGTCACCACCGATCAGGCCGCCGAGGAAGCCGCCATCGTCGTCGTCATTGTCGTCATCGCTACTGCTGTCGTCGCTACTGTCATCGTCGTCGCCATTGTCGTCATCGCTACTGCTGTCGTCGCTACTGTCATCGTCGTCGCTACTACTATCACTGGAACTACTGTCATCATCGTCGTCATTATCGTCCCAGTGATAACCCCCACCATCTTCATCATCGCTGGTATCATCGTCCGGGTCCATCAGGTTGTTTGGAACGCTGGAGCCGGGGCGGGTATTCCCGTCACTATTAGAGTTGCTGTCAGTACTATCCACGCTATCGTAACTGTCGTTGTCGTCGTCGCCGCCGATATCGGTCTGGTCATCCTGGGATTCTTCGTACTCCTCAATTGCCTCATCGATAGTTGCTTGGGTGAACGTGTCGCCTCTCCCGTCTATGGACATGCGGTTCATGTCTTCCGGTTCGATAATCTGCGTGAGCTCGCCGTTAACGTGTGTCCACAGCCCTGGTTTGCCATCCACATCGACATGCGTATCGCCGATTTCCATAGCGGCACTCGTACAACCCTTGTGCGAACCGTCGACGTAGTAGTTGGAGCTACCGGCGGGGCAGCTCCTGCCACCGGTACCGGACGAGCCAGCGACCTGAATCGTCCGGTTAGCGACGCCACGCCGTCCGGCAGCATCGTAAGCGATTGCACGGACAGATACAGGACCGGATTCGTTGAACGTGTGCGTGATAGTCGAGGTCCCGTTTATACCGGTGAGTTGCGTCTGGTTCCGCGGGGTGCCGTTGACGACCCAGGCAAGCGTTCGGAGGTCGGCATCGCCAGCAGTCACATTGGCAGTCAGATTCCGTCGGGAGTCAGTGGGGAGCGCTGTCGGGGCCGACACCGAGACGGATGGCCCACCGGCGGCCACCACGTCGACGTGGAGGGTATCCGAGCGCGACGCCCCGTCGTCATCAGTGACGGTGACAGTGACGTTGTACTGGCCGGTTTCGGCCGGTGAAAACGTCGTCTGGACACAGGTCGGGCAGTCGGGGGTGCGTGTCGTCCCGTCCGGCGCTTCGATGGTCCACTCGAAGGCTTCAACTGTGCCATCGGGGTCGCGCGAGCCGTTGGCGTCCAACTGGACCGTTGTCGCCCGCTCGACGGACTGATCCAGCCCGGCGTCAGCAAGCGGTGGCTGGTTCTCGGCCGCTATCGCTGTGCCACCGAGAAGTGCTGAGAGGGCAAGGACCGACACCACGAGTGTCGTCATCCGCTGCATTGGCGTAACGTAGCCTCGCCCCCAGTTATAAAATTTCACAAGCTATGCTGAAATTAATACAGAAGCGCTGCGAAACAGGTGCTGTTCTGTCACGAATCGTCGAGCCAACGGGCAGGGTTTAAGTACGCCACGGTGGGAAGTTCTGGCAATGGGTCTCAAATGTTCCGTCCTCGGGCACAAGTACGGTGAGACCACCGTCGAGCGCGAGCGCGAAGAGCAGGGTAGCGAAGTCGTCATCACCATCCAGGAACGGGAGACCTGTGAGCGGTGTGGAAATACGCGGATCGTCTCGGAGAACAAGGAGGTCACAGCTATCGAGACGCCGTCGGACATCGCCAGCGACCTCGTCGACGACGAGGCCGAATCCGAGTCCGAAACGGCGGCGACAGCGTCGACGCCGGAAGACGAACCGTCTGCTGGCACAGCCGAGCCCACTGACGAGGGCACGGAGGAGTCAGACGGCTGGGACAGCGTCGACGACCCGGTCGGAGCAGCGGAGGACGGTGGAATCGGCGACGACAGTGTCGACGACGGAGAGCCGGTCGATCCGTCGGCTGACGACGCCGAGATTATCGACGACGGCGACGAGAGCGAAGAAGAAAGCGGCGACGTGGAACTGGACGAGCCGACGACGACGGTCGATGTGCCCGACGCCGAAAGCGAGGAGCCGGTGACAGAAGACGAAACCGACCCGGAGAAAGACGACGGGCTCATTCTCGGTGAGGAAGAGGAATCAGAGTCGGCCGGCAACGACCGCCAGCCCGGCGAGTGGCCCGATGAACCGGGCGACGACGGGGACGACTGGTCGCCGGAGACGATGCCGGTCGATACCGGAACGGACGATGAGTCCGGCGTCGAGCCGACCAGCGACAGCGCCGTGACGGTGCCGGAAGGCGAGTTCGCCTGTCCGGAATGTGGATTCACCACCGAGGTAGAATCGACGTCGTTGCGCGCCGGAGACTTCTGTCCGGAGTGTCACAAGGGGTCACTTATCACTCGTGACGAGGAGTGAACGCAAAGGGTAAGACAGCCCCTCGCAAAAACTCGCCCATGCGAGAGTACAAGATGCGACGGGGCGAGCATCTCGAAGACCGCGTCCCTGACATGGAAGCGTTCGTCGAGGAGTACTTCGGCGAGATAACGGATACGGAAGACTACGAGGGCAACGATCTGCTGGTCGTCGACGACCCCGACAACCCCGTGTTCGACCGGGTCGTCGCGGGCCGCGTCGAGTACGGCTCCAAGAAAGACAAGCTTGCGCTCCACATCGACGAGCGACCGGCAGAGGACGTCATTGCCGAGGGCAACGTCGACGCGGCCGAGGACGCCGTCGCCATCAAGAACGACTTCCTGGAGGAAGCGACCGACCGCGACGCGAAGGCGCGACGCGACTCACTGAAACGCTCGGTCGAGGACGACGCCGACGCGCCGGACAACGTCTAACGACGGCTATCGGACGCGCACAGTCCGTAAACGCCGGCAGGCTGGTACTGCGCCATCGTGTTCAGCACGGTCTGCGTAGCCGTTCGGAAATTCTTCGAGTCCGTCGTCGAGCACCGCGAGTATCATTCGGCGTCAGACGGGCGTCACATCTAAATACGGTTATGGCATACATTCACATACGCCTCGCCCGGAGGCGCTCACAAGTATCCGGGGAACGAGATACCCCTCGTGTTGCCACGGACGCGGATTCCGGGGCAGCCTGTCATAGTTTGTCCGCCTGCCGGAGCGGACCCAATCCGGCATTCGCGGCCAGGTCAGATTTCGAGCCCGCAGCCCTGTTTTATTAACGTAGCGTCGGCACAGAGTTTGCTCCCGGGAGACGGCGTAGCGCTACTCCGCGAGTCCGTAGCCGCGTTTGAACAGCACGTAGTCGACCGACAGCACAACCACGGTCGTCCCGGTCAGGACGGCCAGCGACGTGTTCGGGTCGATTTCAGTGACGCCGATCATGCCGTATCGAACGCCGTTAACCATGTACACCATAGGATTGAGCAGCGAGACGTTCCGCCAGAACGCCGGCAGGACTTCCAGCGAGTAGAACACCGCGCCGAAAAACACCAGCGGCCGGAGGATGAACTGGTTCATCACCGTGAGGTAGTCGAAGTCACTCGCCCAGAGGCCGCCGATGACGCCGAGCCCGCCAAACAGTGTGGTAATTACCAGCAGGAACGAGACGAGATACACGGGGTTGGCGACGGGAACCGAGGTGAATATCAGCCCCACACCGACGATAAGCAGCGACGTGACGATGCCCCGGAGTGCGCTTGCAGAGACGTAGGCGGCCACCATACTCCGGTTCGACATCGGCGAGGTGAGGACGGCCTGGATGTAGTCGTTCCAGCGCCCGTGGAAGATGGTGAAGGAGGCGTTCTCGAAGCTGTCCGAGATAGCTCCGAGCACGACCAGTCCGGGCAGGACAAACTGGAGGTAGCTCACGCCCGCAATTTCACCAATCCGGCTCCCCAGAATCACGCCGAACACGGAGAAATACAGCGCGTTCGTGATAATCGGCGGGAGGAAGGTGTTGTACGGACGGCGGACGAACCGGAGGATTTCCCGCCGGACGAGCGTCAGGAACTGCGTCGCGTTTGGGTTCATGCGGACACCTCCGCGTACTCTCGGTCGTCGCGGGTCATGTCCACGAACACCTCTTCGAGCGACGCGCGGCGGATATCCAGCGACGTGACGGTGTGGCCCTGCGCTTCGAGTTCGCGCATGATGGCCGGTGCGGTCTGGCTGCCGCCCATCGCGGTGACGGCCAGTCCCTCGTCGGTCAGTTCGATATCGGTGATGCCCTCCACGTCGAGCCGCGGGGCCGTCCGCGGCATCTCGGCGAGGTCGAGAACGATAGTATCCGTCCCGCGGGCCATCAGGTCGTCGGGGGTTGCCACTTCGACCTTCTGGCCGTCGTCCATGATCGCGACCCGGTCACAGAGGCGTTCGGCCTCCTCGATGTAGTGTGTGGTCAGCAGAATCGTCGTGCCGGCGTCGTTCATCCGGTTGATGATGTCCCAGAGGTCGTGGCGGAGCTGGACGTCGACCCCCGCCGTCGGCTCGTCGAGAATGAGCAGGTCGGGGTCAGAGACGAGCGCACGCGCGAGGACGAATCGCCGTTTCATTCCGCCGGAGAGCCAGTCGAAGCGCGTGTCCCGCTTGTCCCAGATGCCAACCGTCTTCAGCGCGTCCTCGGCGCGCTCCCGGGCCGCTTTGCGGCCGATACCGTGGTAGCCGGCCTTGTGTTCGAGTACCTCGATGATGGGGAAGAAGCGGTCGACGTTGAACTCCTGTGGCGCGACGCCGATGCGGTCACGAGCCTCCCGGTAGTCGTCTTCGACATCGAAGCCGAACACTTCGGCCGTCCCGCGGTCCTTGTGGACGAGGCCGACCAGTGTGTTGATGAATGTCGTCTTGCCAGCTCCGTTTGGCCCGAGCAGCCCGAAGAACTCGCCCTGTTCGACGGTCAACTCCAGGTCGTCAAGCGCTTGGACGTCGCCGTAACGCTTCGCTAACCCACTGGCGCGTATCGCCGGTTCAGTCATTGCCGCCCTTAGCGCGGCGACACCGAAAAACGCATTGAAGCCCCCGAAAACCGGCAGTTAGAGTGAGACAAGCTACCAAGAGTGACCAGACGGCGAGGTGCCACAGACCGGGGTGTGGAGAGCCTACCGACCGAGCCGTTCTCGGGAGATACCGACGCCGGCCGGCGTGATGATGAGCTGGTCGTCGTCCTTCTGGACGATATCGCCGCCGACCTCGTTGGCGACCTGCTTCAGTTCATCGCTGATGTGTTCCATCGTGCGGTCCTGCGTGGAGTGGCGCGTGATGTCCGCGACGACCACGTCACCGTCGTAGACGGCGTCTTTGATGTCGATGACGTCCTGCTTGTCGCTGATGCGGGCGATGCGGACCTGGCGTTCGAGTTCCGTCCCGGTCATCTCGAATTCGTTCGCGTCCAGTTCGACGTAATCCTCGGTGTTCCGAGAGGATCCAGATTCCCCGAGGATCTTGCTCATCAGTCCCATGTCACTCACCGCGTGCGCTACCCGTTTCAACTTTTCGTCCATCGAACGTATCGCCACAGCACACCCTGATCGGCCGTGGTGGCGACCGAGAACGGCGTGGCTGCACAAAACGTTATTTAGATGACGGAACGAACACCGACACTGATGCGCCTGCCCGCCATCAGGTCGACGCCCAGTACCGTTGCGGCCGTCGGTGGTGTCCTCTATGCCATCGGCGTGCTGTCGTGGCTGTTCACGAACGGCGTCCACTTCTCGTCACACCGCACGACGGCCCTCGCGTTCGGGGCCGGCTATGCCGCGGTCGGGATGTTCCTCACCGGTGCCGTCCCACTGTATCTCTGTAGTCGCTTCTCGCTCGTCACGCCGGTGCTTGTGACGCTCTGGCTGCTTGGCGACACAGTGTACGAGTGGCTGTACGGGACACATCTCCACCCGCTGTCGTCGTATCTCACCGTCTGGCCATTGCTGCTCGGCGTTGCCGTGGGCGCTGGCGTGGTCGAAGCGCTCCTCAGAATCACGGTAGACCGTGGCTTCGACCGGTTCGGGCTCCGACCGCTGGTGTGACTGGAGCGAGTATAGAACTGCGCTACACCGAGAACTCGAACAGGTCGTCGCCGACGTGGTGGAGTGATTTGACGACTTTCCCGCTGTCACCGACCATGTCGTCGCCGCCGGTCTGTGCGCGGCCGACGGCGAGGAACTTCCCGTGGGACTCCTCGTTGATCACAATCAGGTCGCCCTCGCTGATGTCGTCGTCGGCCTCGGTGATGCCCGGCCGCATGATGTCCGCGCCATCCGAGACAAAGGAGACGGCCCCGGCGTCGACGGTGACGATGTGTTTCTCCGGCGGGTGCTGGTTGGCTCCCTGTACTGTGAGGAACGGCTCACCATCGAGGTAGAGCACGAGCGGGTCGCCATCGACGAGGACGACGTCCCAGTCGCTGTCGTCGAACTCGACCTTTTCGAAGCTGTCCGCGTCGAGTTCGACACCGAGGTTGTCCGCCAGCGCCGTCGTGATGGTGTCGACCTCGTCCGAACGGAGGTGGTGTCGCGACTTGACTTCCATACCCGCGTCTCGTCGGCGACAGAGGGTAAGCGTAACGAAGCGTGCGAGGTGGCGGACGCAGGTTTTTGTCCGCGCGGGCCAACGTCTGGGTATGCGAGTCGTCACGCTCCTGCCCTCGGCGACAGAGATCGTTTACGCGCTCGGCGTCGAGCCGGTCGGTGTTTCACACGAGTGCGACCATCCGCCAGCGGCCCGCGAGAAGCCGTCAGTCAATCGCTCGCGCGTCGACCCGACGGCATCGAGCGGCGAGATTAACGAGCAAGTCGCGGCTGCCGAGGAGAGCGGCGGCGTCTACGCCATCGACCACGGGACACTCGCGGAACTAGACCCCGACCTCATCGTCACCCAGGGCGTCTGTGACGTCTGCGCCGTCGACCACGTCATCGTCGCCGAGGCCGTCGAGGAACTGGGACTGGACGCCGATGTACTGACGCTCGATGTCCACAGCCTCGACGACCTCTTCGAGTCCATCCACCGGGTCGGCGCGGCGGTCGGGCGCGACGAGCGCGCCGCCGAACTCGTTGCGGACCTCCGGGACCGCGTCGCAGCAGTGGAGACGACGGCGGCGCGGGCCGAGGCGACGCCCCGCGTAGCGGTTCTTGACTGGCTCGACCCGGTGATGGTCGCCGGGCACTGGGTCCCGGAAATGGTCCGGACAGCCGGCGGAGCCTACGGGATGGAAGAGCCGGGCGCACACTCCCGGCCGCGCGAGTGGGGGGAGGTCCGCGAGTACGACCCCGAGGTGCTGGTGGCCGCGCCGTGTGGCTTCGACGTGGCACAGACGCGCGAGAACCTCGCCGACCTGACCGACCGAGACGGTTTCGAAGACCTGACTGCGGTTCGGGACGGTCGAGCGTACGTGATGGACGGCCACCACTACGTGAACCGGTCGGGACCGCGGCTCGTGGACACGCTCGAGTTTCTGGCGGCGCTGTGTCACCCCGACCTGTTCGAGACACCGCCAAACGACACCGTCGTCAAGCTCGGAACGGTCCGGGCCTAGGCGGCGGCCGCGGCCAGGCCGATGTAGGTGTTGCCGAGGACGACGGCCGCGCCGGCGGCGACGATAGACAGGAGCCAGGCCCGCCACAGCGGGACCTGCTCGACCACGTCACGACACTCAAGCAGGATGATACCGACGTAGAGAACGACCGCCATCTTCAGTGCAATCACGAGCAAGGGTTCGTGGATAAGAAGGGTCCGTATCCAGGGGTTCGCTTCCAGTCCCGGCCCGGCAAACTGCGCGGCGAACAGCGTCGACAGCGCGTCGCCAAAGCCCCAGACGAGCACCAGCGAGAACACCAGTTCGACGTAGCCGGGCTTCTGGAGGCGAACTGAGAGGGGATGGAAGGCGGTATTAGGGCGGGTCATGCGAGGCGATACCATTAGTCGGGGCTGTTGGTGCATAAAGCTCGCTTCCACAGTATCAGCCGTGAAAATTGAGCGTCCCGCTCAGTCCTCGGCGAGCGAACAGCGCCCCTCGTAGCTGGCGTCGGCGACACTTGCGATGGCGGGGTCGTCACCACACACCGGGCAGTCGGGGTTGGCAGCGACGGGGATTTCTTCGAAGGACATCTCTGCGGCGTCGTAGGCGATGAGCCGTCCCTCCAGCGTCTCGCCGTAGTCCATGGCGAGCTTGACGACTTCTGTCGCTTGCATGCAGCCGATGGTGCCCGGCAACACGCCGAGAACGCCCGCAGTCGCGCAATCGGGGACGGTCCCCTCCGGCGGCGCTTCGGGGAACAGACAGCGGTAACACGGGCTGTCACCAGAGAACGTCGTTACTTGCCCTTCGAACTGGAAGATAGCGCCGTGGGAGAACGGCGTGCCCGAGAGGGTGCAGGCGTCGTTGACGAGGAACCGCGTGGCGAAGTTGTCAGAGGCGTCGACGACGATGTCGTAGTCGGCCACCAGATCGGTCGCGTTCTCTCGTGCCAGCCGGAGGTCGTGACGGTCAACGGTTACGTCGGGGTTGAGGCCGGTGACGAACTCGGCCGCGCTATCGACCTTTGGCCGGCCGACGTCGTCGTCGCCGTGGATAACCTGCCGCTGGAGGTTCGACCGTTCGACGGTGTCGTCGTCGACGATACCGAGTCGTCCGATGCCCGCGGCCGCGAGGTACTGGAGGACCGGTGCGCCGAGGCCGCCGGCCCCGACGACCAGTACATCGGTGTCGAGCAGCGCGGCCTGGCCCTCCGGCCCGACGTCGTTCATGATGATGTGCCGGGAATAGCGGTCAAGCTGTTCCGGGTCCAGATCCGGTCGCATAGTGGCAGTATGCCACCCGGACGAATAAGCGACTGGTTCGTCTCGAGGTGTTTCGAGCTGTAGGGTCGACAAAGCCAGACCGCTCAGTTGTTGCGCTGGAGATCCGCGACGAGGTCGTCTATCGCCTGATTGATGTCGCTGAGGAGGTCTGTTTGGTCGTCGGATTCCTCGGCGATATCGGCCGTGCTGTCGGCGATGTCCTCTGCTGCACTCGTGGACTGATCGATCATACTGGCCACTTCTTCGGTCGAAGCGGCCTGCTGGTCCGTGGCCGTGGCGACCTCTTCGATACCGTTGTTGACCTCACGGACGGTGTCGTCGATCTCTTCGAGGATTTCGGTCGATTCCTCGACCGTATCGATACCCTCGTCGATCTCGTCGTTGCTCTCTTCGAGGCTCTCGACGGCGTTCTCGGTATCGTCCTGAATGCCGTCGATCATCTGCTCGATGGTCGTCGCCTGCTCCTGTGACTCCTCGGCGAGGCTCTTGACCTCGTTTGCGACGACGGCGAACCCTTCGCCCGCCTCGCCGGCGCGAGCAGCCTCGATGGACGCGTTCAGTGCCAGCATGTTGGTCTGGTCGGCGATGTCGTTGATCACATCGACGATTTCGTCGATCTCCTGAACGCTCTGCTGTATCGTCTTGACGTCCTCGGCGACGCTGTCGGCCGCCTGCTGAATGTTCTCCATCGCCTCGTGGACATCGTCAGCGTTCCCCTGCCCGCGCTCGGCGAGTTCCTTCGCTTCGCGGGAGGCTGCGGAAACCTCTTCGGACGACGAGGCGATCTGCTCGACCGACGCGGAGAGGTTCGACACCTCGTTCGCGATGTCTGTCAGGCTCTCGTACTGCTCGGCAGCCTGTTCGCGGATGTCGGCAGTTTCCGCCGCGATTCCGACCGAGGAATCCTCCAGCTCGGACACCATCGTCTGTATCTCGCTCGCTGCGGTGTGGCTGTAGCCGGCCTCCGTATCGATATTCGCCGCAACGTCATCCCCGATGTCGGTGTCGATCTCGTTGTCGATCCCCGACCCTGTTCGGTTCGTTACATTTTCCGACGGTCTCTCGGCCATAGTAGTCGTCATAATGTATGGGCAATATAAAACGGATGGCCCGATAGTATCAGAGTCGATATCTGGAACGGAGGTCGTCGACCGCCGTGTCAGCAGTCGTATAGCTCGCGGTACTTCTCGTCGGCGTAGTCGAGGAAGTGTTCGGCGGTGAATGATTCACCCGTCGCTTCTTTGACGAGGTCGTCGGTTCGGTAGCGAGCACCGTGCTGGTGGACGTGTTCGGTGAGCCAGTCGTGGATCGGGCCGAACTCGCCGGCCCGGACGTGGTCGTCGAAGCCGTCGATGTCCTGGCGAGCGTGGTGGTCCAGTTGCGCGGCCAGTACCGACCCGAGCGTGTAGGTCGGGAAGTAGCCGAAGGCTCCGTTCGTCCAGTGGATGTCCTGCAGACAGCCCTCGGCGTCGGTGTCTGGCCGGATACCGAGATACTCCTCCATCTTGTCGTTCCAGACCGCCGGCACTTCCGACACGTCGAGGTCCCCGCGGATGAGGTCCCGCTCGATTTCGAAGCGAACGATAATGTGCATATGGTAGGTCAGTTCGTCCGCTTCGACCCGAATGAGATTGTCGTCGTACACCTCGTTGGACGCTTCGTAGAACTCCCGGGCGGTGGCGTCGGTCCCGAGATGGTCGTTAGCCGTCTCGGTGAAGAAGTCCCAGAACGGCTTCGACCGACCGACGTGGTTCTCCCAGAAACGGGACTGTGACTCGTGAACCGAGAGGTCGCGGTTGTCGCCAAGCGGCGTGCCGTACTCCGCCTGTGGCAGCCCGAGCGTGTACGTCGCGTGGCCGAACTCGTGAATGGTCGACCCGAGGGCGTCAAGCGGGTCCGCAGGGGTGAAGCGGGTGGTGACGCGGGCGTCGAACTGCGTCCCCATCGAGAACGGGTGCGGGGCGGTGTCCAGCCGGCCGCGGTCCCAGTCGTAGCCCAGCGCATCGAGCGCGTCCTCGACGAGAGCGTGCTGGGTGTCGTCGTCGTACGTGCCCTCGAACGGGTCGGCAAGCGTTACGTCGCTGTCGGCGATGGCATCGATGAGCGGCACGAGCGCATCACGGAGGTCGGTAAGCACTTCCTCAGCGGTGTCGATGCCGAGATACGGCTCGTACTCCTCGAACAGCACCTCGTAGGGGTCGCGGTCGGGGTCGATAGCCTCGGCGTACTCCCGACGGAGTTCGACCAGTTCTTCCAGCGTCTCGGCAAAGGCGTCGAAGTCGTCCTCGGCCTTGGCTTCTTTCCAGACCGGCAGGGCGTTCGAAGAGGCCTCGGAAATGCGTTCGACGAGGTCCGAGGGAACCTTGGTGGCTCGCTCGTGGTCCCGCCGGACCTCGCGAACGACGGCTTCCTGTTCGGGGTCGAGGTCGGCGTCGTCGAGTTCGTCCAGCCAGTCCGCCAGGTCGTCGTCGGTCAGTAGCTCGTGATGAAGCGTCGAGATGGCGGAGGTCTGTTTCGCCCGGGCCGGCGTGCCGGCGTCGGGCATCATCACCTGCTGGTCCCAGTTGAGGACGCCACCAGCGTCCCCGATGTAGTGGAGGCGGCGGACGTGATCCAGGAACTGCTCGTACGTGGACTCGCTGTCCTCGCTCGCTGTTGCCATACACCGCCGTACGGCTGGGACCCCTAAAGAACCGATGCCGCCGGGGACATTCACCTCGACGGCCACGCTTCGGCAACGCCCTCGTAGACTTCGCGGCACCGCTCCAGCACGGCAAGCGAGACGCTCTCATCGGCGGTGTGTGCCTCGCCGGGTTCGGCCGCGCCGACGACAACGCAGTCCGTGCCAGCCTGAGCGAGCCAGCCGGCGTCGGTCGCGTGGGGCTTGACGACCTGCTCCGGAGTGCTGTCCTGAGCCGCCGTCGCCGCGTCCAGCACCGCGTCGGCGAAGTCGGCGTCGCCACAGGCCATCGGCGGGAGGTCCTGGTCGACGCGCCAGGAGACCCCGTCGATGGCTTCGGCCCTGTCAAGCGGCGCGCGCTCGTCGGGGACCGTCCGCTCATCGACTGTCACCTCGCATCGCTCTGGGATGACGTTCCAGGCAGAGCCGCCGTCGATTTCCGTGACGGCGACGCTCCCGCTCAGTTCGTGACCGAGAACGGTGGTCTCGGGGAAATCGAGCTCCCGAACCACGTCGACGGCGTCGGTCGCGCGGTAGATGGCGTTCGCGCCAGCCCCGGGTTCGCTGGCGTGGGCCGCCGCGCCCTCAGCAATCAGCGTCGACCCGCGCCGGCCCTTGTGAGCGACGGCCACGTCCGTCGTTCCGGGCGCGGAGTAGCCGGTCGACCCCTCGCCGACGACGGCATACTCGGGCGCAAAGCCGTCCTCGATGGCGGCCTGACAGCCGACCCCGCCCTGTTCCTCGCCGACGAAGGATGCGAAGACGAGTTCACCGGCAGGGTCGGCGTCCCGGAAGGCGAGCATCGCTGCAGCGACACACCCTTTCATGTCCGCCGTCCCGCGGCCGTAGAGGCGGCCGTCGCGTTCCTCGACGACGTACTCGCCGTCGGCGTCGAGTTGCGACCCGTCCGGCGGGACCACGTCGTGGTGACCGACGAGAGCGAGTGACTCCTCGCCCTCGCCTTTGCGAGCGATGACGTTCCCGTGGTCGTCGCGGGTGACTCGCGCGTCGGTGTGGTCCCGGAGCCACGCTGTGATGTGCTCTCCGGCAGCCGCTTCGGCGTCGTGGCTGGGGATCGCAACGAGGTCGCGAGTCAATGACGGCAGCGTGTCCATATCTGTGAGTCGGGAGCCGACAGAGCAAAAAATCCGCGGCGGGGAACACCCGCTTCGACTGTCCGGCGCAGGCAGGCCCCAGCCCGAACGGGGAGCGACAGCCCGGTCCTAAAGCTGTGTCTGGCCTGAGACTGGTGGCGGTAGCAGTTTTCCGGGGACAGCACCGTCTGTCGAACCGAACACCTGTCCGTCTTGAGTGGTAACATTCTGGTAATGCTGGGCTACGCCGCGATGAACCGGACGCTCCGAGAGCATGACCCGCCACGCCGGTGCAATCGCGATATGCAGAAGAAGACATGGGAATCTGACGGCATCGAGTACGCGGCCACGCTCGCCGAGCAGAACTTCGAGGACCTGCGCGAGATTCTGACGTGGAACCTCGAACACGGCATCGGCTTCTATCGCTGTAGCTCCAAACTCGTCCCGTGGAACTCACAGTTCGATATCACTGCCCTGCCGAACTACGAGCGGGTTCGGTCACTGGCACAAGAGTGTGGCGAGCTCGTTCAGGACGCCGGGATGCGCCTGACCTTTCACCCCAGCCACTGGTGTAAGCTGGCGAGTGAATCCGACGATACCGTCGCCCGCTCCGTCGAATCAGTCGAACATCACAGCCGTTGGCTCGACATGATGGGGCTCCCCCGGTCCCCACGATACGCAATCAACGTTCACATCGGGGCGCATTACGGTGACAAGGCGGCGACAGCCGACCGGTTCTGTGACGTCGTCAGCGACCTCGCGCCGCGTGCTCGCGACCGGCTGACTGTCGAAAATGACGATGCCGAATCGCTGTGGAGCGTACAGGAACTCGTCACAGACATCGCCAGTCGAATCGATATCCCTGTGACGTTCGACTACCACCATCACAGCTTCACCGACCGCGGGCTCACGTACCGTGAGGGGTTCGACCTAGCACGAGACACGTGGGCCGGGGTCCGGCCAATCACGCATTACTCCGAGCCGGCACGCCTCCGCCGCGACAGCGATGCGAGCCCACAGGCACACGCTGACCACGTTGCCGCTGTCCCGGGCTGGCTCACTGACCAATCGGACGTTATGATTGAATCCCACGGCAAGGAACGGTCGTTGTTTCGCCTGCGAGCAGCTGACGGTACTCATGCGTCAGGCCCGGCGTGAGTGGTATGCTACCCGACAACACACCAATTCTGTCGCTACACCGTCGGGGCGGAGCAAGAGTATGCTGTCGCTGCCCGAGTACTGAAGCCGAAGACTCCACACCCTTATCAACGGCAGTCTCCAACGGCCAGATATGGAAATCGTACCGGACACGAGCGTGGTCATCGACGGCCGCGTGTCCGACCAAGTGAAGGCTGATGCCGACCCTGACACGGACGTCGACGGTATGGGCTTTGCCGGCGCGACGGTCGTCGTTCCCGAGGCCGTCGTCGGCGAACTCGAAGCACAGGCGAACGACGGCCGCGAGACGGGCTGGGAGGGCCTCGAAGAGCTTCAGACGCTCGTCAACCTGGCCGAACAGGGCACTATCGACGTGGAGTACGTCGGGCGGCGACCCGACGCTATCGAGAAGCGCGAGGCCGGCGAGGGCCAGATCGACGCGCTCATCCGGGACATCGCCGGTGACCGCGACGCGACACTCGTGACCAGCGACGACGTACAGGCCGAAGTAGCCCGTGCGAAAGGGCTCGCAGTGGAGTTCGTCGAGCCAGTCAAGCGGACAGTCGACCGCCTCCAGATAGAGAATTTCTTCGACGAGGGGACGATGAGCGTCCACCTCAAGGTCGGCGTCCAGCCCTACGCCAAGAAGGGTTCTATCGGCGACATGCAGTACACACCGATCCGCGACGACCCCGCGACCGAGAGCGAGCTCCGGGAGTATGCCGCCGACATCGAGGAGAGCGCCCGCGCCTCACCCGATGGGTTCCTCGAACTCGACGAGCCCGGGATGACGATTACCCAGTTCCGGGACTTCCGGATAGCCATCGCGCGGCCGCCCTTCTCTGACGCACTGGAAATCACGGCCGTCCGGCCCATCGTCAAGACCGAACTGGACGACTACGAGTACGCCGACCAGCTCCGTGACCGCTTCACCGAACACCAGCGCGGCGTCCTCATCTCCGGTTCGCCCGGGGCGGGGAAGTCCACCTTCGCTCAGGCCGTCGGCGAGTTCCTCGTCGACGCCGACTACGCGGTCAAGACGATGGAGAAGCCGCGGGACCTCCAGGTCGGCCCGAACATCACGCAGTACACCGAACTCGGCGGTTCGATGGAGAAGACCGCCGACTCGCTGCTGATGGTCCGGCCGGACTACACCATCTACGACGAGGTGCGCAAGACCGACGACTTCGAAGTGTTCGCTGACATGCGACTGGCCGGCGTCGGGATGGTCGGGGTCGTCCACGCGACCCGCGCCATCGACGCACTCCAGCGACTCATCGGCCGCGTCGAACTCGGTCTCATCCCCCAGATCGTCGACACCGTCGTCTACATCGAGGCCGGCGAAGTCGACACGGTCTACGACGTGACGACCGAAGTCAAGGTTCCGCAGGGACTCATGGAGGAAGACCTCGCGCGACCGGTCATCATGGTCAAAGACTTCGAGACCGGGCGGCCGGAGTTCGAGATCTACACGTTCAACAATCAAGTCGTCACGGTACCGCTCGGCGACGACGAGGACGGGGAAGATTCGGGCGTCGACCGCCTCGCCAAGCAGGAGGTCGAGCGCGAGATCCGCTCCATCGCTCGGGGCCACGTCGAGGTCGAACTCCGCGGACCCAACACCGCCGTCGTCTGGGTCGAGGACGACGACATCTCGCAGGTCATCGGGAAGGGCGGCGGCCGCATCTCCGACGTGGAGAACCGCCTCGGCATCGACATCGACGTGCGGACCTTCGAGGAGCGACCCGCCGGCCCGTCGGGCGGCCCTCAGACCGAGTCCGGCGGTAAACAGGGCGAAATCGTCCAGCCGGAGGTCACCTCACGGCACGTCATCGTGCCGCTCGACGGTCACGCCGGTGATACGGTCGAACTGCAGGCTGACGGCGAGTACCTCTTTACCGCGACCGTCTCCCGTGGCGGCGAGATTCAGGTTTCGCGCGGGTCGGGCATTGCCGAGGAACTGGAGCGGGCCATCGACCGCGGCAGCACCATTACCGTCGTGCCGTCGTAGGGTTCGACGGCAGGATCAGCTCACGCTTACCGCCCGATGAGTCGGGCATAACCGTCGAAAACGACAGCTAAATTCCGGTGGAGTACCACTATATGCATATGACCGACGCAGTCGTCGGAAACCTACGAGATCAGGAGACGCTGGCCGACCGGGTGGAGCGTGGCGACGCACCCGGTTGGGTCGGGGCCCACTGGCGGACCTTCCGCGAGGGGCTGACCGGTGAGCGAGACGGGTCCCCGTTCCCCTGTTTCTTCGGCGCGGAATCGGTTCGGGACGGCGAGCCGCTGTACACGGCTGTCCCGTCGATGAGCGACGCGGACGCGCTGTTCGGTCTCGGCCAGACGCTACTGGAATACCTCGACACCTATCAGGACCACAGTGACCGGGCCTCGCTGGTGACGTTCTTCCGGCCACCCGAACGGCCGCTGACAGAGGCCGAGTACCACAACCGACTCTGGCATATCCTTCAGTTCCTCCACATCCACGACCCGGAGCCGTGGCCAGAGGACATCCCGACAGACCCGGATGACCCCCACTGGGAGTTCTGTTTCGGCGGCGAGCCGATGTTTCCGACCTGTCGCGCGCCGTTCTACGACACGCGGAAGAGCCGCTACTGTCCGGTCGGGCTGGAGATCACCTTCCAGCCACGGGCGCTGTTCGAAGACCTGAACGTCACGGCCGATACCGAGGCCGGCCAGCATGCCCGCGATGTCATCCAAGGACGGCTGGAAGAGTACGACGGCGTCTGTCCCCACGCCGATCTGGGCGACTGGGGCGTCGAGGGCGACCGTGAGTGGCCCCAGTACATGCTGTCGTCGGACGAGGACGCGTCACCGGACGAATGTCCGATCACCGTGACGCGCGAGCACCCGAAATCGGAGTGGCTCATCGAGACGCCCGCGCCGGAGCCGGCCGGCTGATGGCTGCGCTCTCGCTCCCTGCCGACCCGGTACTCGTGCTGGTCGACTTCCAAGAGGGGTTCGACGAGTCGCGGTGGGGGACCCGTAACAACCCCGATGCCGAGGCGAACGCGGCGCGCCTGCTCGCGGCGTGGCGGGAGGTCGAGCTCCCGGTCGTCCATGTCAGGCACGACTCCACGGAGCCGGACTCGCCGCTCCGGCGGGGGAAGCCGGGCTTCGCGTTCAAACCGGAACTGGAGCCCAAAGCAGGCGAAGCGACGTTCGAAAAGTGTGTCAACGGCGCGTTCGTCGACACTGGAGTAGAAGACTGGCTCCGCGAACGGAACCACGGAACGCTCGTCGTCTGTGGCCTGACAACCGACCACTGTGTCTCGACGACGGCGCGGATGGCCGAAAACCGTGGGTTCGACGTCGTCGTCCCGGGCGACGCGACAGCGACGTTCGACCGAACGCTCGGCGACGAGCGGTTCGACGCCTCCCTAGTCCACCGGACGGCGTTGGCGCATCTGAGCGGTGAGTTCGCGACGATTGCGACAACCGACGACGTGGTGGCATCGCTGTGACGACGGCTACCGGCCGCGTTGCGAGACAACCACGAAAGAAGGCGAGTCAGTCCGAAACCGCGGCGTCCGCTTCTGCCGGCTGGTCGATAATCTCATAGAGGTTCTGCCGCGCGTCGGCGAAGTACACGTCTTCTTCGATAACACCGACTTCGTCGAGTCGTTCCAGAGCGTAGCGAACGGTCCGGGCGGAAAGCATCGACTCCTCGACGATGCCTTTCTGCGTCAGCGGGCCGTCGTACTCCAGAACCTTGTACACGAGCTTTGCGCTCGGCGGAAGGTCTGCGATGGCCTCCCCATCAGAGTCCGTCATTACCCGTAATCACAAGCGCCGGGCGCATAAAGATTGAGGAGTCCGTCTCGCCAGCGCGAGCGTCGGCGTACTGAACCGCGCACCTTTTGGTTGCGGGTAGTGGAACGTGTGGTATGGCTACGGAAACGGCGGACGGAATGAGCTCCCATATGCGAGGGCTCACTGTCACGACGCTGACGGCCGTCGCTGGCATTGCCGCCGCGTTCGGTTCTAACGCGTTAGCGGCCGCGCCGAACGACCCGCAAGGCGTGCTTGTCCTCGCGGTCGCTATCGCAGCACAGTTCCCGATTCTGCGGGTGGTCGGCATCGACACGGACGACCTCTCGCCGAAGGACGTGCTCTATGTCGGCTTTATGACTTTCTCGCTGTGGTTCGTCTCGTGGGGCATTCTCCTCACAACGGGGGCATAACAATGGCTGAGGATAGTATCGCCGTCGTCGACCTAGAGCGGTGTCAGCCCGACCGCTGTAACTACGAGTGCATGAACTACTGCCCGCCCAACCGCAGCGGGAAAGAGTGCATCGTCAAGCGGGAAGACGAGTACGAGGAGGACGAACCCTTCGAGGGCCAGCCCGATCAGGTCCGCATCTCCGAGGAAATCTGTCTGGGCGAGTCCTGCGGCATCTGCGTGAACAAGTGCCCGTTTGACGCTATCGAGATCATCAATCTCCCACAGGAGCTGACCGACGAGCCGGTCCACCGCTACGGGGAGAACGCCTTCGCGCTGTACGGGCTCCCGAGCCCCGCCGAGGGCCAGGTCACCGGGATTCTCGGCCCGAACGGCATCGGGAAGACCACAGCCGTTCGCATCCTCGCCGACGAGATGCAGCCCAACCTGGGCCGCTACGGCGAGGAACCGAGCTGGGACGAAATCTTAGACGAGTACCGCGGCACCGCGTTGCAGGAGTACCTCGAACAGATGCGCGACGGCGACGTGGATGTCGCCCGCAAGCCCCAGTACGTCGACCGGATCCCGAACCAATTCGACGGCAAGGCCATCGAACTGCTTGACCGGACCGACGAACGCGGTGCCCTCGACTACCTCATCGAGCAGACGGGTATCGAGCCGGTCGTGGACAATCACATCGACGACCTCTCGGGTGGGGAACTCCAGCGGGTCGCCCTCGTCGCGACGCTGGCGCGGGACGCGGACTTCTATTTCCTCGACGAGATCACGCCGTATCTCGACATCGGCCAACGGATGACCGCCGCGCGACTCATCCGCGAACTCGCCGAGGAGGAGGACCGCTCGATGCTCGTTGTCGAGCACGACCTCGCCATTCTGGACCTGCTCGCGGACAACATCAACGTCGCCTACGGGACCCCCGGCGCGTTCGGTGTCATCACGCCGCCAAAATCGACGAAGAAGGGCATCAACGAATACCTCTCGGGCTACCTCGAAAACGAGAACATGCGTATCCGGCAGACGGACATCGAGTTCGAGGAACACGCACCACGGAGCGCCTCCACCGGCGACGTGGTCATCGAGTACCCCGAACTCCAGAAGAGCTACGGCGACGGCGAGTTCTCGCTCTCGGTCGATGCCGGCACCATCCGCGAGAGCGAGGTGCTGGGCGTCGTCGGCCCGAACGGTATCGGGAAATCGACGTTCGCCAAGATGCTCGCCGGGCGGCTGGAACCGACCGCCGGCGATATCGACACCAGTCTGGACATCGCCTACAAGCCACAGTACATCGAGATCGACCAGCCGATGCGGGTCGACGCCTTCCTCGCGTCCATCACGGACGACTTTGGCAGCTCCTACTGGAACACCGAAATCGCCCAGCCGCTCCAGCTGGAGTCGGTGATGGAACAGCAACTCACCGACCTCTCCGGCGGGGAGCGCCAGCGGGTCGCCATCGCGGCCTGCCTCTCGAAAGACGCCGACCTCTACCTGCTGGACGAGCCCTCGGCCCACCTAGACGTGGAACAGCGGGTGATGGCGACGTCGGCCATCCGCCGCTACGCCGAGAATCACGACGCGACGGCGATGGTCATCGACCACGACATCTACATGATCGACCTGCTGGCCGACCGCCTGCTCGTCTTCGACGGCGAGCCGGCCCGGAACGGCCACGCTGCACCACCCCAGGGCATGCGCGAGGGGATGAACGAGTTCCTTCAGAACCTCGACATCACGTTCCGTCGGGACGAACGGACCTCACGGCCGCGCATCAACAAGCCCGACTCGCAACTGGACCGCGAGCAGAAAAACGCCGGCGAGTACTACTACGCGCCGTAGGCTCAGAGCGGGAGCGAGGCTTGGGACAGCCCGCGCATCGGCCGAAGTAGCGACTACAGGCCTGTGTCTGGTTCCGTTTTCGAGAAACCTACAGGTCAGTCGCGAACGGGACTCCGGTGGAACCGCTATTCCCGACGGTTCAGCCGCTACTCGCAATCACGAGCCGTAGGAACAATCCGCGGTGTCAGGCCGCAGGGTCGCTGCCACCGCTTGTCTCGGACCCGGCGACGGCGTCGTCGAGGCCGTCGGCAACTTCCTCGGGGTCGAACTCCTCGTCGGGGTCGAGTTCGCGGTCGGTCTGGTCGTCGGCCTGGGACTCAGTGATCGATTCATCGCCGGTGACCGACACGAAGATGTCTCGCAGTTCCGCGACGCGTTCGGGGGACTGGCTCTTGCTCATCGCGTATGTGTACAAGTACCACAGAAGAATGTGCGGCGTCCCCAAACAGTTTGGTATCTGTTCGCAAACTACAGAACGTTCCGCTGGCAGGAGCCACACAGCGAGACCTCTTTGACGTCGACCTGTCTAACGGTGGGGGAGAAGTTCATCACACAGCGTTTGTTGTCACAGTGTTCCAGCCCGAGCGTGTGGCCGACCTCGTGGACGACCTCTTTGCGGACCCGCTGTGAGAAGATTTCGCCGGCCGAGCGGTTCGAAAAGCCGCCGTCGGAGGATGTCTGGAGCCGGTACGTGGAGATGACGCTGCCAGAACCACCGAGGTATGCGAGTCCAAAAACGTAGTTTCGACGGCGATAGAAGAGGTCTTTCGGCGTGATAGCGATGTTTTTACCGCCGGAGCCGACCCGGCGGGCGAGGTCGATAAACTCCTCTGCGCGGTACTGGTCGCGGTCCCCATCGTACGCGCCGGCGGGAATAGACTGTGGCTCGTGCATCGAGACCTCACAGTCGTAGACGGAGCGAAGCCCGTCCGAGGCCTCGCGTTTGACCTGGGCTGAGACCTCGCCCACCGGCACGATGTCGACGTGCATGGGAACGCATATGCGCCCGCATCTCATAAATTGTACGACGTGACCGACACCACCGACCCGCTCGTCGACCGACTGGCGTCCGTCGATTCCGTCGTCGAGGTCGGCATCGGAAACCGCCCTGACATAGCCGGGGCTTTGGCCGACCGGGGCGTGGATGTGACCGCGACGGATATCGTCGACCGGGAGGTCCCCGAAGAGGTCCGGTTCGTCGTGGATGATATCCTCAACCCTGACCGGTCTCTGTATGAGGATGCAGATGTCGTGTTCGCCCGGAATCTCCCGCCTGAACTGCACCGGCCAACACTGGCCGTCGCCAACGCCGTCGAGGCGGCGTTCTGGTTCACGACGCTTGGCGGCGACCAGCCGACAGTCGGCGTCGACCGGGAACAGCTCCCGGGCGGGGAGACGCTGTACCGGGTGAAAGATAGCAAAGCGCTTGAGTGAGGCCCGCCTTCGCCCGCCTATGCAAGTCGACGCGGTCGTCCTCGACATCGACGGCGTGCTGGTGGACGTGGCCGACTCCTATCGCCGGGCGATTATCGAATCCATCGACCGAGTGTATGACGATACGATCGAGAAGGCAGCGGTCCAGCAGTTCAAGGACGCCGGCGGGTTCAACAACGACTGGGAGCTGACATACGCAGCGGCGCTGTTCGTTCTCGCCTGCCGCGAGTCGGCCGTCGCCGACATAGCGGCGTTTACTGACGCTATTGCCGAGCGTGGCGGCGGCCTCGACGCGGCCGAAGCAGTGGTTCGCGACCTGCTCGATGACCCGGCGGAAAAACGGGTGTTCGATTTCTGGGACCGTGACCAGCTCCGGGACGTGTTCCAGGCGCTGTATCTCGGTACTGATCTCTACCGTGATATCGAGGGCGGCGAGCCGCCGTTTGACGCGCCGGGCTATATCCACGACGAGCCGCTGCTTGTCGACGACGAGACGCTGTCGGCCCTGCGTGAACGCTTCGCCGTCGGCGTCGTCACCGGCCGCCCCGCCGCCGAGGCCGACATCGCGCTGGAGCGCGTCGGCCTCGACCTGCCGCCGGAACACCGCTTCACCATGGACGACTGGGAGGAGGGCAAGCCCCACCCCGCTGCCCTGCGGACGCTGGCCGAGCGGTTCGACGCCGAGCGGATCGCCTTCGCCGGGGACACCCTCGACGACGTGGCGACGGCAGTCAACGCCGACGCGGCCGACGACGACCGCGTGTACTACGGCATCGGCGTCTTGACCGGTGGGCTGACCGGCGACACTGGCCGCCAGACATTCGCCAACAACGGCGCGAGCGCCGTCGTCGGGTCGGTCACCAACCTCCCCGAGCTTCTCGACACGGCGTAATCGAGCGTCGGTCGCTGGCTCCCAACTGACCAGCAAACGGCAACGGTTTCACCGGCGGAACAGAGAACCCGGGTATGCGACGACTGCCGACGTTCGGCTGGGCGTTTCTGGTAAGCATCTGGGCCGGGCTCGTCGGGGGCGCGGTCATCCGCGAGCCGTCGGTGGATCTGGTGCCGCTGTATGCCGTGATATGCCAGCTATTCGGTCTCGTTGCGGCCTACTGGACGATGCGCGAACGGGATCATATCCTCGACTCCGTTCACCGACCGGGTCGCGTCGGGATGTTCATCATCGTCCTCTTTTTTGTGATGGTCCCGCTCTCGACGATATTCGCTCTCGCACTCGGGGCTACATCAGTCGCTGGCGTCGCGACCCAGTGGCTCAGCTATCTGGTTGGCCTCGGAAGCGCGTTGTACGTTGCCTTCGCCGGCGGGTTCGACCGGGCGTGGGAAGAATACACCTGAGTGAACCTGTCACACAACGTTTATTCAGTGGTCGGCCTACGCCGTACGTATGGACATCGCGTTGCTTGGCGGTACTGGAGACATCGGCCAAGGCCTCGCCCTCCGCTGGGCTGACGACACCAACCACACGATTCTCATCGGCTCCCGGAAGGCCCAGAAGGCAGCGAACAAGGCCGAGGAGTACGAGACGGAGCTGGCCAGCCGCGGCCACGACGACCCCTCTATCGCCGGCCTAGTGAACGAGGAGGCCGCCGCTCGCGCCGACGTAGTCGTCGCTGCTGTCCCCGCATACCACCTTACCGATACTATCGACGCCGTCGCCGACGAACTCGACAACACCACGCTTGTTGCCCCTGCCGTCGGGATGCAACGCGACGAAGATGGCTTTCACTACAACCGCCCCGGGGCCGGCAGCGTCACACAACTGGCCGCAAACGCCGCCCCCGACGATACGCCCGTCGTCGGTGCGTTCCACAACCTCGCGGCCGGCCGCCTCGCAAACCTCGACGCCGACCTCGACTGGGACACAATCGTCGTCGGCGACGACACCGACGCCAAGGACACCGTCTGTGAACTCGCCGAAGGTATCGAGGGGATTCGCGCCCTTGATGGCGGTCCGCTCGCTAACGCCGCCGAAATCGAGGGGTTGACACCGCTGCTCATCAACGTCGCCCGCCACAACGACGGCCTGCACGACCTCGGTGTGCGGTTCCAATAGTACCTTTTTACGTCACCCCCTCTCCTCGCGCGCTCGAAGAGCGCGCTGTGGGGAGCGGGTTCGCAAAAATCTACGCTAAAAACGACCTCCGAGTCGCGCTCTGCGAGCGCGCTCGGAGTGAAACCGCTCGCCGACGGCGAGCGGTATGCCTGCCGCGACCGCCCAACCGCCGACAGTCATACTGCGACCGCCCGACCGCCGACAGTACCGTTGTCACGGGTCCCGCTTCCGCGGCAGCCCTGCCCTTCCCCGACGCCAGCGACGGGACGCTGGCACGGACGACCGCTTCGAGCGAGTCGGCGAGACCTACGCCTCGTATTATGGCTATGACTCGGAGGTGTTGGTCGGCACGCACTGGTCGGAACTCCACCCGAGCGACGAGGGCAAGCACATCAGAACGCACGTCAGTCCGGTCGTTAGAAGCGGTAGGAAATGGACCGGCCAGAGCAAGGGGTTGCGGGCCGACGAAACCACCGTCACCGAGTCGAAGATGGTGACGGCGCTCGAAGGCGGACGAATAGTGGTCGCCGTCGACGAAATCGACGATTCGGGGCTGGCCGAACACAAGTGAGCCAGCGGTCCCTACTGGCCGGTGTGACGAACCGCGAAAGCCGCGTTACGCCGAGGCTTGCTGCAGCGCGTCGTCGATGTCGTCCGCCTGCGTGACACCGACGAACCGCTCAACGATGCCGTCGTCGTTCTCGATGATGAGCGTCGGGAGGGAGCGTACCTGATACTCGTTGGCGACGTCCTGCTCCTCGTCGACGTTGACCTTCTCGAACTCGACGTCTGTCCACTCCTCTTCGAGGTCTTCGAGGATTGGGTCCTGCGTTTTGCAAGGGCCGCACCAGTCCGCGTAGAAGTCCTTCAGTGTAACCGTCATAGTACTCTGTTCGTGTTAGCCCGCGGTATCTGATAAGGGTTATCCATATGTACCCACCGCATGCAATCGCGGTCGACCCGAAAGGCTTAGTGTTGGTGATACACCACCCTCAAGTATGAGTGGCAGCGACGGCGGCGGACTGATGTCCAGTGCGGGACTGGTCCGATATTTCGACGCCGAAGACCAGAACACGATCCGTATCGACCCCCGAACAATCGTCGCGACCGGCGTCATGTTCGGGCTGTTGATGCTCGTGCTGAACGCGATGATCGTGTAGGCGATTCCGCACTGTTTTCCTCTCCCCGCCACTGACTCGCGGGTATGCACTTCACGCAACGCGAACAGCAGGCGCTCCGTGACGCCGGGCTCGATCAGGACACCATCGAAGCGGCCTCCGAGGCGGTCGTCGCGGCGACTGACGATGCAGCCGCAGAGCTCGAATCTTTCTTCGACGGCCGCGAGACGGTGTACTCGGATATGGACATCGCCCACAGTTCCAGCGAGATTCAGGAACACACCGTCGAGTACTGCGACCTGTTCACCCACGCCGACGACATCCGCGGCTATCTGCGGTTCGACACCTGGGGCGCCCCGGTTGAGGGCGGGCGGGTCCTGACCGACGAGAAAGTGGAGCTGTCGCTGGGGCCGACGGTCCACGGGCGGGTCCGCTTCGCCGCCGACGAGGACGCGCTATGACCGTCCGGGTCAGGGGCATCTACGCGACGGCGCTGACCCAGTTACTGCGCGAGGCAGGCCACGAGGTCGTCCAGGCGTCGGGCCCCATCGAATCGCGGTTCGGCGGCGAGTTCGCCGACGAGCGGGCGGCGGTCACCGTGACGACGACGGACGACCAGCAGGGCGTCGGCGTCGTCGGCGACCGCGATGTTGCCGAACCAATCAGCGACCGCCTGACGGAACTCGGCCGGGACACGCTCCGCTGGGACGACCCGACGCCCGAGGGCGCGGTCTACGCCGGCACTGTGACCGAGACGCTGGGCAGCGGGGCCGTCGTCGACCTCGGCGACGGCGAAGGGTTTCTTCCGTACTCGTCCTCGGACGAGCGCGTCGAGACGGGCGATACGCTGCGGGTGCAGGTCGTCGAGGCGAGCGCGCCGTGGACGAACGGCCGGCCCGTACTAGACACGACCGTCGCGGTCCGCGGATCGCTGCTGACGCTGGTCCGTGGTAGGAGCGCCAGCTCGTCCGGAACCGGCGGCCCGGCGATGCTGGACCTCATCGCCGCGGACCCGCGAGAGGGCTGGGGCGTCTCGTGGGAGTCGGCGAGCGAGGACGCGAGCTTCGACGCGCTGGCCGAGGCCCTCGACGCCGCCAACGACCGCGCGGCGGCCATCGATGAGTCACTGGACGGGGCCGCCACCCCCGAGGACTGCGCGCCCACCCGCTACGACGAGGGGCTGGCAACGACGTGGCTCTGGTTTGGCCGCGAGAGCCGGTTCGCGCTGGACGAGGCCCGCCGCGAGGTGACGGCGACGATGCCGGGCCACCATCGCGTGAAGGCCGGCGACCGCGCGGCCAGCGCCGCCGTCGACTACGTCGAGGCGCTGTGTGACGACCCCAAGACTGGCGAGACGGACTTTCCCTTCGCCGTGACGGCCCGGCAGTTCGGCCCGCAGGTCGGCGGGTCGGTGTCGCTGGGCCACGGCAAGCCCGACGGCCGCCTCATCACGCTGGGCGACGGCGAGGTCCAGTCAGTCGACGACGACGGCACAGTGACCATCGAACGGGAGATGTCCGCCGGCGGTACCTATGACGCCCTCGGCGTGCCGAAGGAGGCTGGCGATATCGCGGAAACGAAGGTCAAGGAGGGACGCTGGTGGTATCCGACGGTGTACCGCGACAGCGACGGCGAGAAGAAGGGGACCTACGTCAACGTCTGTACGCCCGTCGAGATATTCCCCGACACCGCCCGCTACGTCGACCTCCACGTCGACGTGGTGAAACACGCCGACGGCACCGTCGAGCGGGTCGACGACGACGAACTCGACGCGGCCGTCGAGCGCGGGCACGTCCCCGAGACGCTGGCCGAGCGCGCCCGGAGCGTCGCCGCTGCGGTCAAGAGCGCGCTGGAGTAGCAGGTGATAGTCGTATTGCTCGGCGTCAGTCCTGTCGGCGTCGGGCGCGCCATGCTGCCAGCGCGACCGCTGTGACCGCCGACCCGACACCGAAGCCGGGGCCGCCGACGCCCAGAGAGGTGCCGTCAGTGCCGTTGTCGCTGCCAGCCTCCTTATCTGTGGCCGCCGGCGTCCGTATCTGCGGGTCCGGGAACGTGTACAGCCCGGGCTGGACCTCCGTCCCCTGGCTCGCGTTCGTACTCCCGGCGACGAAACAGCCGGCGGCCCGCTGGGCGGTCCAGAAAGAGGTCGATTCGGTGTCGCGCCACTCGAAGGCGAGGTCGGGCGCGGTCGGGTCGGTCAGGTCGTGGACCCGGACTCCACCGTTGTACCACGCCGAGTAACAGCGGTCGTCGGTCAGTTCGAAGTTGTGCGCCGTCGTGAGGATGCCCCCCGGCGACGGGTCCGAGGTCGGCGGCGGGTCAAGCGTGGATAGCAGTTCGACATCGGTGGGATCGCTTATGTCGTACAGTTCGATGCCGCTGGGGCCGCCGCTGTCGTCGTCAGCGAGGTCCCATGATTCGCCACCGACGCCCAGCAGCGACGCGTCCTCGTCGACCGTCACGAAGTGGTCGTTGCCCGGCGGTTCGCTCCGTTCGGTGCCGGGGTCTTCGACGGCGGCCAGGTCTTCCGGCGAGCGCCCGCGAACCTTCGCCACCAGCGAGATGTCACTCGGGTCCGACACGTCGACGATCCACGTCCCGCCGTCCCAGTAGGCTAAGTAGGCCCGGTCGTCCTGGACCCACACGTCGTGTAGCGGCCAGAGGCTCGTCGGCACGTTGGTCCAGGCCTCTCCAGCGTCGAGCAGCGACCACTCTCCGACTTCCTGCTCGGCGTCGGTGTCGACCAGGATCAGTGGGTTGCCGTCGCGGTCGTTCGCGGTCAAGTAGGCATAGCGGCCGTCGAAGTGACAGTTGTGGATACGCGTGTCGAGTTCGAGGCCCGCGATTTGGGACGGGTCCCGCCGGTCGCTCACGTCGAAGACGACCAGACCGTGGGCTCCGTCAGCGGGGTGAGCGGGCCCGGCAGTCAGCAGTCGGCCGTCGCTGACGGCGAGGTCTTGCACGCGCTGTATCGGGCCATTGTCGCTCTCGGCCAGCAGGTCGGTCCGTCGGCTGAGCAGCCGCGGACTGGTCGGTGTGACGAGGTCGACGAGCGCAATGCCGTCACCCGTTGCGACGTAGGCCGTGTGGCCGTCGGGACTGGTGACGGCCTCGTACACCGTCTCCATCTCCAGCACGCCCAGCGGGTCCCCGCCGGTCGGGGTGTCGGAGGCCGCGGGCTCGGCCGTCCCGTCGCCCGTCGGCGTCGGATGACCGCGGGTCGGCCCAGTGGCAAGACCAACACCTGTTCCTGCGAGGGCGAGTCGGCGGAGGACCGTCCGGCGGCGCATAGCCGCCTCTGAGGGAGCCAGGGCAAGAAGGATTCCGGTGCCCGCGGGCCAGTCAGTTCCCCTGAATCGCGTCGATGACCATCGCCGCGGCGATAATCGGTTCCTTGGGGACCGTGCTGGCGTCGTCGATGGTGATCTCGTAGCGGTCCTTCAGCGAGAACTGCCCGTCGATGTTGCCGACGTGGTTGCCGTCCTGGTCAGTGATTTCGTACTTGTGGGGTATCCAGCCGCCGAACGGGACGACGTTGCGGGCGATGGTCACGAGCGCGCCCTGGGAATTGATTTCAGCGATCTTGGCCTCGGTGCTGGCGTCGCGAATCTTCCACGTGTCCTGAAAAATCGAATAGTCGTTGTCGAGGATAACGATGTCTTCGCCGGTCTTGGAGTCAGTGAGGACGTAGTTGCCGGCCACGTCAATGATGCCGCCGGCGTTGACCTCGAACACCTCGTCGCCGTTCGCGTCAACGAACGGGAACTGCTCTTTCATCTTCAGCATCTTCTGTTTCCCGCGGAGGACGACGTTCCCGGCGGCGTCCATCGCCTTGTACTTGTTGCGTATCAGGCTCTGTTCGACCGTGTAGCTGTCGTCGGAGAGCTCAATCCCCGTAATGTCGTAGTCGCTTGTTCCCATACCAATATCCTATTTAATTTCAATGGTAAATCTTTTGCTATACTGTTCAAAATAAAAACAGTCAGGTTCGATGGGTCGTCTATCGGCACCCGAACCGACAGGGTTTCCCCCCTGCCGGCCAACAAAGATGCAAAGATGAGCAAGGATATTATCGAGGTCCGAGGGGCCGAGGAACACAACCTCAAGGACGTCGACGTGGAGATTCCACGCGAGGAGCTGACGGTCGTGACGGGGCTGTCGGGGTCGGGCAAATCCTCGCTCGCATTCGAGACGGTGTACGCCGAAGGCCAGCGGCGCTACATCGAGTCGCTGTCGGCCTACGCACGGAACTTCCTGGGGCAGATGGACAAACCCCAGGTCGAGAACGTCGAAGGGCTGTCGCCGGCAATCTCTATCGACCAGAAGAACGCCGCCAACAACCCCCGCTCGACGGTCGGCACTGTCACCGAACTCCACGACTACCTCCGCCTGCTGTACGCTCGCGTCGGCACGCCACACTGCCCGGAATGTGGCCGCGAGGTCGGTGAGCAGTCCGCACAGAACATGGTCTCTCGGCTGCTGGAACTCCCTGAGGGCACCCGCGCCAAACTGTGTGCGCCGGTCGTCCGCGACCAGAAGGGGGCCTTCGAGGACCTGTTTGATGACCTCGTGGGCGACGGCTACAGCCGCGTCGAGGTCGACGGCGAGGAGTTCGACCTCACGCTGGACCGGCCCGAACTGGACGAGAACTACGACCACACCGTCGACGTGGTCGTGGACCGCGTGAAAATCTCGCCGGATGCCCGTTCGCGTATCACGGACTCCGTCGAAACCGCGCTCGAAGAGGCCGACGGGACGCTGAAAGTCATCCTGCCGGACCCGGCGGCGGGCGCGGCGGAGACGCTCGGCGGGTCCGACGCCAGAGCGACCGGCGACCTCGCCGACGGGGACGAAGCGGACGACGGAGCCACCTCGGACCGCGTCGTCGTCGAACTCTCCGAAGATCTCGCCTGCACGCACTGTGGCATCGACATCTCCGAAATCGAGACGCGGTCGTTCTCGTTCAATTCACCGCACGGGGCCTGCCCGGAGTGTGAGGGACTGGGCGAAACCAAGGAGGTCAGCGAGGACCTCGTCGTCACCGACCCGACGAAGCCGCTCAAGCACGTCTTCGAGCCATGGAGCTACGACCGGACGTACTACTCCCGCCAGCTCGACAACGTCGCCGAGCACTTCGGCGTCGACCTCACGACGCCGTTCGAGGAACTCGACGAGTCCATCCAGCGGCAGTTCCTCTATGGCACCGACAGCAGAGTTCACTTCGAGTGGCGGACCAAGAACGGGACCCGTGAGAAGACCGAGCGGTTCGAGGGCGTCATCCCGAACCTAGAGCGGCGACACGTGGAGACGGACTCCGACCGCGCCCGCGAGCACATCGAGGAGTTCATGGCGACGACGACGTGTCCGGCCTGTGAGGGGACACGGCTGAAAGCCGAATCGCGGGCGGTGCTGGTGGACGGGACCTCAATAACAGAAGTCAACGAGATGTCCATCGGCGACGCCCTGGAGCTCTTCGAGGGGATGGAAGAGCACCTCTCGGCCCGGGACCGGAAGATCGCCGAGGAGATCCTCAAGGAGATCCGAGCCCGCCTCGGCTTCATGACCGAGGTTGGTCTGGATTACCTGACGCTGGACCGGGAGGCCTCGACGCTCTCTGGCGGGGAGAGTCAGCGGATTCGACTCGCAACGCAAATCGGGAGCGGCCTCGTCGGCGTCCTGTACGTCCTCGACGAGCCCTCTATCGGCCTCCACCAGCGGGACAACGACCGCCTGCTCAACACGCTCGAAGAGCTCCGGGATCTCGGGAACACCCTGCTCGTCGTCGAACACGACACCGAGACGATGCGCCGGGCCGACCAGATAATCGACATGGGTCCGGGGCCGGGCAAGCGCGGCGGCGAGGTCGTCGTCAACGGCCCGATGGACGAGGTCATCGACACCGACGAATCGGTCACCGGGGAGTACCTCTCGGGCGAGCGGACGATTCCGGTGCCCGACAGCCGCCGGGAGGCCGACGGCGAGCTCACAATCCGGGGCGCTCGCCAGCACAACCTCGCCGACCTCGACGTATCCATCCCGCTGGGGACGTTCACCGCCATCACGGGCGTTTCCGGCTCCGGCAAGTCGACGCTGATGCACGACGTGCTGTACAAGGGGCTGGTGCGTCGGATGAACGACACCGACGTGAACCCCGGCGAGCACGACGCCATCGACGGCCTCGACGACATCGAGACGGTGCGGCTCATCGACCAGTCACCCATCGGCCGCACCCCGCGGTCGAACCCGGCGACCTACACCAACGTCTTCGACCACATCCGCGAGCTGTTCGCCGAGACGAGCCTCTCGAAACAGCGCGGTTACGAGGTCGGCCGGTTCTCGTTCAACGTCAAGGGCGGCCGCTGTGAGGGCTGTGGCGGCCAGGGGACGGTCACCATCGACATGAACTTCCTCTCGGACGTGACGGTCCCCTGCGAGGAGTGTGGCGGCGCGCGCTACAACGACGAGACGCTGGACGTGACCTACAAGGGCGCGACCATCGCCGACGTGCTGGAGATGACCGTCGAGGAGGCCTACGACTTCTTCGAGAGCCACAGCGGCATCCGCCGCCGGCTGGAACTCCTGAAGGACGTGGGCCTGGGCTACATGCGACTGGGCCAGCCCTCGACGACGCTGTCGGGCGGCGAGGCCCAGCGCGTGAAACTCGCCGAGGAACTCGGGAAGAAAGACTCCGGCGAGACGCTGTACCTGCTGGACGAACCGACGACCGGACTCCACCCCGAAGACGAGCGCAAGCTCATCGACGTGCTCCACCGGCTCACCGACGACGGCAACACGGTGGTTGTCATCGAGCACGAACTCGACCTGATAAAGAACGCCGACCAGATTATCGACCTCGGTCCCGAGGGCGGGGAGAACGGCGGCGAACTCGTCGCGCAGGGGACCCCGGAGGGCGTGGCCCGAACCGAAGCGTCCTACACCGGACAGTATCTCCGTGACCTCCTGCCGAACGTCGAGCTTGAGGGGCCACGCGCCGACCGCGACACGGCGGCCGAGCAGCCGGCCGCGGACGACGACTAATCGGCCGCGTCGTCGATCAATCGCTCCGCTCGCTTCACTAGACTTGCACTGAGGCGAGCCCCGACTTCATCCATCGCATAGAGCGTCTCCTTTGCAGTGTCTGGTTCGATATCTCCGGTTTCCACGGCACGAACGAGTACACCGATTGTCCCCGAAACCGGTATCGATATCGACTTACAAGCCTGCCGGAGCGGTTTGTCATCGGTGATGACGACACACTCGTCCGCAAGTTGAGCGCCGGTGAGCAGTGCAACATCGCCGTTGACGATCATTGGAACTTTACTTTCGGTATCGATAACCGACCCAGGATCGTTCCCGAGTCGAGTTGCTGAATCGGACACGAGTTCATCCTGATCTTCCTCTCCGGCCCAGGCGAGAATATTAGTTTGAACGATGTTCCCTTCATCTATGCAGGTGTCGAGTGCTGATTTAGCAGGCTCTTTCGAGATCTCGAATTTTACCGCCCGAGGGACGACTAATCCGCCACGCACGGAATCGAGTAAATCAATCGATCCGGTTTCAGCTAATGCAATAATAACGCTCGCATCAAGAAGTACGACCCGCCCGTTCCAGGTCATCGTAGCGCATCCACGTCGTCTGCGAGGTCGGCCTCATCGTAGTTCGACAGCACCCCACGGTCATTCGCTTCGGCCATCATCTCCGCGATGGTGAGTCCCGCTAACTCCGCCGCCCCGCGCATTCCCACGTCTCCTTCTTGATAGCGCTGGAGGGCGACACGGATGAGTTCCTCGCGGGCACCCTGACGGATTGCCTGCCGGATGGCATCGCTCCGACTCTCTCCTTTCGCCTCAGCGAGACGCGCCACCAGATCGAGTTCCGTATCACTCATTCGAGTCGTGACGTTCTCCATATGAAATACAACGCATTGCATCGTATTAAGCGTGCGGCCATACTCCCAGATTGGGCCGTACTTTCGTATAAATCCCCATACGAGCCACCAACGCTTTTGACGGTCGCGAAACCTGATATAGCAGAGATGGCACAGTCGACAGCGGATCGTGTCGAACGAAAACGGGGTATCGGTGGGTTGGCGAAGCAGGCGAACCCCGCCTTTGCCGTCGGGGCGGTTGCTGTCCCGCTTATCGCGTTCGCGGGGGCACTCGCCAGCGGAAACATCCGCGCGCTGACCTACGTACACGTGATGGCCGGGGTGCTGTGGACCGGTATCGACCTGTTCATGGGCCTCGTGTTGGGACCGGTGCTGGGCGGCCAGGAGCCCGAGGTCCGGGCCGACTTCTTCGCGTCGTTTACGCCCAAGATGACCTTCCTGATGCCGACACTGGCGACGGTGACCATCGCCGGCGGCATCCTGCTGGCGCTGAGGCTCGGAAAGTTCCCCAACGCCGACCCGTGGCTGGCGCTGCTCACTGCCGCGACCCTCATCCCAGTTATGCTCCTCATCGGCTACCAGTTCGACGCGCTGACCGACCCGAAGACGCTTGGCGCCCTCGGCGTCGCCGTCGTGGGCTCGGGCGCGTATCTCGTGACGGCACTGCCCGCCTTCGCGATGACCTCGTGGTGGATCGTCGCCACGCTCGGTATCGTGACGCTGCTGTCCGTGCAGGGCTTTGGCGTCATCTTGCCCGGTGAGGTCCGTATCTACCGGCAGGTCGTCTCCGAGAACCCGGACGTGGACCTCGTTTCCGACATCGGGATGCGAAACGCCAAGCTCGGCGGCCTGCAAGGCCTGATGCAACTGGCCATCGTGTTCGTGATGGTCGGGCTGCGCTGGTGGACGCCGTAGGACGTAACACAACGGCAACGGGTGTAGAAGCGCTTATCACCCTGCCTGTCGACCAGTTCTGATAACGATGGGCTGGTCGGGGCGCGCCGAGAGCCGCTGTAGGTTCACGTACGACCCCGCAGAGTGGGACGGTGAGCCCGAACAGGAGTGGCACTGTCCACACGGCGCACTCGAAGACCGAGAGCGCTGTCCATTCCACTGCCGGCCCGAGGCAGTCCCTGACGGCGTGGACGTGTCCGAGGCGTTTCTGGATGCAATAGCTGGGGACGCAAACGAGAGCCGTAAGGACCGCAAGCGGTCGAAGCAGTTCATCGGAGCCACCTTCGACGGTCTCGACCTGTCGAACGCGGTTGTCGATGCCGCCGACAACCATCCGGTCGACCTCCGCGGCGCGACAATCGGCCGGCTTGACTGTACCGACAGCGAGTTCGGCCAGCGCCTCGACCTCCGGGGTGCGACGGTCACCGGGACCGCGCGGTTCGACGGGACGTACCACGACATCGACGCGAGAGGGGCAACGATAGCCGAGGGGGCGTTCGACGGGGTGTCGGCGGACCGGGTGGACCTCCGAGACGCCCGACTGGACACCGCTGGGTTCGAGCGCGCGGTGCTGGCCGAAATCGACGCCCGTGACGCGACTCTCGGGACCGCAACCTTCGACCGGGCGTCGGTGACCGACGCCGCTTTCGACCGGGCGACCATCGAGGACGGGTCGTTCCAGCACGCCACCTTAGAGATGGCCGACTTCGACGAGGCGAAGTTTGGGACCGGAGACTTCTACCACGCGACCTTCGACGAAGCGGACTTCCGGTGGGCGGACTTCGGCACAGCGCGGTTCTACGGCGCGGCGTTCAGCGGCGGCTACTTCAACGAGACCAGCTACGACGAGGCCGTCTTCGAGCGGGTCGAGGCCGAGCGGCTCTACCTTCCGGCGGTGACGTTCACCGACGCGACCTTCGCCGACGCGGCCGTCTCGATGAAGCTGGTGGTCCACGACTCGATGTTCGTGGGTGCCGACTTCGCCGGAGCGGACATCGAGCGACTCGACGCCACAGACACGACGCTGGTCGGCTCGTCGTTCGTCGACGCAAACGTGACCGACCTCCAGCTGGACGGAGCGACGCTGGCGAGCCCACGGTTCGAGGACAGCACAATCGACCGGCTACGTGCGGCGGACGTGTCTTGTCTGGGCACCGTCCGGCTTCAGGACTGCACCGTCGGTACGGCCGAGCTACGTCCGGAGACGGTCGGACCGAACGGGGTCGCGGTCGTCTCGCTCTCGGGGGCGACAGTCGAGGACGGCGTGTTCGGGCAGCCGGACGCGGACGCCGCCGTGTACGACCTGGACCGGGCGACACTGGGAACGGTCCGGTTCGAGGGCACCGGGACCGAGAGCGGGCTCGACAGGGTCGCGTTCTACCGGACGCGGTTCGCGGGCTTTGACTTCCGTGACGACGACGATATCGACCTCGAAGAATCGAACTACCGCCTCCACGAACTCGATAGCGCGCTACGGGACGGACTGCGGACCGCACTGGCGTACCCGGCCGCGCTCGACGACGCGGTCGAAACCCGGGCTGACGGCACGGACCCGTCAGCTGACGACCCGGCGACAGCGACCGAGCTTGCAGCCGAACGGGCCATCGACCGGACGCTCGAACCCGACGCGAGCGCGACCTTCGAGCGCCTTTCGACGGCAACGGAGGGACGAATCGAGGCCGCCGCCGGCGAGGTGACGTACCTCCGGGCGAAAAACGGCGCGAACGACATCGCCGACAACACCGCGGCCTCCGAGTTCTTCATGTCGCAGTTGGCCTATCGGCGGCGCTGTCACGCCCAGCGCGTCCGCGACGGCGGCGCGTCCCTGCGAGATCGGGGCCGGGCGCTCGCCCGCTGGGGGATGAACGCCTTTCTGTTCGTGACCACGGGCTACGGCGAGCGGGCGTCGTACACGCTCGCGGCGTCTGCGGTGCTCATCGCCGCCTACGCAGGGCTGTACCTCGCTATCGCGCCAGAGCTGTTCGGGAGCGTCAGTCAGTACGCCCAGCTCAGTCTCGGGTCGTTCATCGCCTTCTTCCTCGGCGGCGTCGGAGAGGTCAGTAACCCGACCGTGAGCATCCTCGCCCAGTCCGAGGCGTTCCTCGGCGGGTTCTTCGTCGCGCTGTACGTCTTCGCGCTGACACGCTCGGTCAGTCGCTGACCACCACCAGCTTTCTTCGCTCGGGCGTCGTACAGTCGGCTTATGGACACCGTCTACGCCGCGCTCGGGGACCGCATCCTCGTCGGAGACGGCGGCAACGGCTGGGACAACTGCCTTCTCGGTCACGATATCGAGTGCGTCGCCGCGGGGGCCGCCGAACCGAATCGTGCCTTCGTGGGTACCGCCGGCACTGGCCTCCAGCGCACGACCGACAGCGGCGCGACGTGGGCGGAAGTCCTCGATGCCGGCGACCGCGTGACGAGCGTCACGGTCAGCCCACAGGACGCTGACGTGGTCTGGGCCGGGACGGAGCCGAGCGCGGTCTACCGCTCGGCTGACGGCGGCGAGACGTGGACAGAGCGTCCCGGACTGACCGAGCTCGACTCGGCGTCGCGGTGGTCGTTCCCGCCGCGGCCCCACACCAACCACGTTCGGTGGATTGCCCTCGCGCCGGACGACCCAGAGCAGGTGTACGTCGCCATCGAGGCCGGCGCGTTCGTCCGCAGTCCCGACGGCGGCGAGACATGGGTCGACCACCCCGACGGCGCGCGGCGGGACAACCACACGCTGGCGACCCACCCCGACGCCCCCGACCGGGTGTACACCGCTGCCGGCGACGGCTTCGCGCTGTCGACCGACCACGGGGCGACATGGACCTATCCGCAGAAGGGCCTGGAGCATCGGTACGTGTGGGGGCTGGCCGTCCATCCCGATGACCCCGATTGTGTACTCGTCTCGGCAGCCAGCGGGCCGCGGTCTGCGCACAGCACCAGCGGCGAGAGCTACGTGTATCAGTGCGACAGCGACCGGTGGACACGGTCGATGGACAGCCTGCCGGGGCCAGCGGGACTGGCCCGACCAATTCTGGCATCCGACCCGGACGGCGGCTTTCTCGCGCTGACGAACCACGGCCTGTTCCAGTCGAAACGTGGGGAAACGTGGACTTGGAACGGCCCTGATGACGAGGGCTGGCCGGCCGAGTACACGCAGGTTCCGAGCGGGCTGGCTATCGTCTGACCCCGTTTTCTCGGCCAGAAACTCAGTTCGAATTATTAACAGATTCCGGGTCACAGCCAGGAGTACAATGGACGTGCCAGACGCCTGTAACGAGTGCGACCGCCTGCTCGATACGGTCGCCGAGAGCGTCGTCGCCGAACGGGAGTTCCTCGAAACGGTACTGACCGCCGTCCTCGCCCGTGGCCACGTGCTCATCGAGGACGTGCCGGGGACGGGCAAGACCCTGACCGCCCGGAGTTTCGCAACCGCGCTCGGGCTCACCTTCGCACGGGTGCAGTTCACGCCCGACCTGTTGCCGGCGGACGTGACCGGGACGCACCTCTACCGCGAGGGCGACGGCGAGTTCGAGTTCTCGGAGGGACCGATATTCGCAAACTTCGTGCTGGCAGACGAGATCAACCGCGCACCGCCGAAGACGCAGGCCGCGCTGCTTGAGGCGATGGCCGAGGGGCAGGTGACCGTCGACGGCGACACGCACGCACTGCCAGACCCGTTCGTTGTCGTCGCAACCCAGAACCCAGTCGAGAGCGAGGGCGTGTTCCCCCTGCCGGAGGCCCAGCGCGACCGCTTCCTCGTCAAGACCAGCATCGGCTACCCAGCGGCCAGTGCCGAGAAGGGACTGCTCCGTCAGCGGACCGAGCGGGCGTCACAGACCCCGTCGACCGACGACGTCCTCGACCCCGAGGGGGTCCGCCGCTTACAGTCCGTTCCCGAGGGAGTGACAGTTGACGACGATATCCTGAGCTACCTCATCGACATCGTCCGCGGCACCCGCCGGGACGCCCGGACTGAAGTCGGCGTCTCACCGCGCGGGAGCCAGCGCCTGCTTGAAGCCGCCCGGAGCCGCGCGGTAATCGCGGGCCGGGACTACGTGCGCCCGGTGGACGTCCAGACTGTCGGTGCGCCGGTCCTCTCCCACCGACTGGTCCTGACGACTGATGCCACCGTTGACGGGGCGACAGCTGAGGATGTCGTTGCGGACGTGTTCGACAGCATCACGGTCCCGACAGTATCGCCGGCTGACCCCAAGACACCGGCGGCCGGGGAGTGAGCAGGATGGACGACGAGAAGTCGCTCCGATGTCTCGACGGCAGCAACCGGGTGGTATGATCGTGGTACGACTCGGCTCGCTGGCCCTCGCTGTCCTCGCCGTCGTCGCGCTAGCGATGGTTGCTGCGTCGGTCGAAACCGTCTCGACAGAACCGGCCGTGACGACCGGGGTACCGACAGAAGAGTCCACGCCGCCGCCACACCGACCCGGCGGCGGCGGACCCGGGACTCCGGAGGGGACCCAGTCAGCGTCTAGAGCACCCGATACAGAGATGACGACAACAGCCGCGGCAAGTTCGAACGGCGGGCCGCCGCGATGGCAGGTCGCCGCCGGCCTCACGCTCGTCGTGCTGGGCGGGGTGGTACTCCTGTACGAACTGACTCACGGCGAGGAGACCGACTCCGACAGTACTGACGATGACCCGCCACCGGCGTCGACAGCACCCGCGGCCGATTCGGTGTCGCTCACAGCGGACGTGCCGCCGGAAAACGACGTGTATCGGGCGTGGTCAGCACTCAGGAACCACGTCGAATCGACCGACAGCGCGTTCGGACCGCCCACCGCCGAGCCGGGTACCCCTGCCGACGTTCGGCAGAAGGCAATCGAATCCGGGCTGCCCCGACGGCCGGTGACGGCGCTGACTGAGCTGTTCTGTGTGGTTCGGTATGGCGACGCGGCCGCGACGCCGGAGCGGGAACGGCAGGCGCGGGCCGCCGCGGCCACACTATCGCTAGATGCGCCTGCGGGTGGTGAAGCGTCGTGAGCCGGCGACGCCTCCCGACGATTGTTGGTCTCCTGGCTATCAGTGCCGGCGGACTCCTTCTGGCGCTGCCAGAACTGGGCGGCGGGCTCCTGCCGCGAGTGGTCGCGACGCTACTGACAGTCGGAGTCGGGGTCGCGGCGGTGGTGCTCGCGGTCGGACAGTTGTTCGACAGTGACGAGCAAGAGACACGGCTGCCGACGCCCGAGCGCCGTCCACGGTATCGCGTTCCCGGGACGGCGTTCGCCGAGCTACTGGACCGGAGTAGCATCGTCGGCCGCCGCGCTGTCGACGACACGGACGAGTGGGACGGCGCGAGAGAGCGCACACCTAGAGAGCGTATACACGCGTCGCTCCATGAGCTTGCCGTCGACGTACTCGGACGAACCGACGGTGACAGGCCGGGCGCGGCCGCCGACCGGCTCGCGGGCGGCAACTGGACCGACGACGAGGTAGCCGCCGCCTTCTTCGCCGACGGACTGCGGCCGCCGCTTCCGCGCCGGGCGTCGCTCCCCTTCGTTCGGCCCGAGCTTCCCATCGTCACGCGGGCCCGTCACGCCGTCGTCGAACTGGCCGAGCAGCGGGGTGCTGACGCGCCCGCCCCGGACAGCCGGCTCGTGCCGGCGGAAACGACCGATACCGAGGATGCTACCGGAGAGTACTGGCCCACCGACGGACTCCCCCGGACCCGGTCGACCGGCCGGACCAAGCGCGTCTCTGTCGCAGTGTTGCTCGCCAGCGCTGGCGGCGTCGTGATGGGGGCTCCCGGCGCGGTGTTGACCGCGACTTTCGGGGTCGCACTGGCCGGTGCTGCCCGTATCTGGGAACCCACGGGCGACATCGAACTCACCCGGACGCTCGAACCGCAGACGCCGACCCCCGGAACGACCGTCGAGGTCACCGTGACCGTACGGAACGTCGGCAAGACGACGATACCGGACCTCCGGCTGCTGGACGGGGTCCCCGCCGGACTCACAGTCTGTTCGGGGTCGCCGCGGACGACCACCGCGTTGCGGCCCGGTACTGAGCGGTCATTCACCTACACGCTGACAGCGGTTCCGGGAAATCACACGTTCGAGCCGCCTGTCGCGGTTCTGAGTGATTTCGCTGGCGCGCGGGAGACAGTCCGAACCGTCGCGGTTACCGACGGCCACGAGAGCCTGACGTGTGGCTTCGAACGGCGCGGCGGTGACGGCAGCGCGCCCCACCAGCGGGCGACGCCACTGCCGGGACAGCAGGAGGCGGGGGTCACCGGAAGCGGCGTCGAGTTCGACTCCATACGAGCGTACCGTCCCGGCGACCCGGCATCGAGAATCGACTGGCACCACCGTGCGAAGATCGGCGAGCTGGCGACAGTCGAGTTTCGGGAGCCACGACAGCCGCGGGTCGCCGTGGTCGTCGATGCCCGACGGGCGGCGTACGTCGCAGCGGCGTCCGGAGATATCCCTGCGCCGCGCCACGGCGCGGCGGCCGCCTACACCATTGCCGACCAGTTGCTTGACGACGGGGTTCCAGTCGGCGTGGGAACGGTCGGCGGGGGTGACCGATGGGTGCTGCCGACAACCGGTGAGCGCCACCGTGTGGCAATTCAAACCTGTCTCGCCGGCGAAGCTGCGGTCCCGTGGACGCCGCCGGCACCGTCGACAGAGTCCACCGACGCCGCTGACGACCTGACCGCTCGGCTTGGCCCCGACGTACAGGTAATCGTCGTCTCGCCGCTCTGTGACGACGACGGTGTGACACTCATCCGACGACTGGCGGAGGCCGGACAGAGCGTTTCGGTGGTCAGCCCGGACTGTACGGCCCCGTCCACGGTCGCCGGAGCCTGCGCACACCTCGACCGAGAAAACCGACTCTCGACGCTCCGCGAACACGATATCCCAGTCCGAAACTGGAACCCGGAGACGCCGTTCAGGGAGGTGCAGGCCCGTGCCACAGATAGCTGACCGTGAGCGGCCATCCCCCGCGGGGCTACCGCGGTTCAGCGCCGGCGTCAGCATCGCGTCCGTCCTCGCTGTACTCGGACTCGTCGCGTCTGTTCCCGTCGCCCTAGCATTCGCCGGCGGCGGCGGGCTGGCAGTTGTCGCCGGTCTGTTGCGCCGATCCGAGCTCGCGCTGACGGCCGGTGTCAGCGGCCTCTTCATCGCCGTCATACAGGCAGGAACCGGAGCCGGGTCGCCGGAGTGGCTCCTCGGTGCGACGGCACCGGTCGTACTGGCCTGGGTAACCGCCAGACACGCGCTTCGGCTGGAAACACAGATCGGTGTCGAGGCCCCGACGCTCCGCGTCGAACTCGTCCATACCATCTCGGTCGGCACGCTTCTGACGGCGGGCGGTGGCGTCGGCTATCTCATCTACCGCTCCGTGACGGGCACGCCGTCGCCGCTGGCACTCGGCCTCCTGCTGCTCGCTGTCGTCGCCTTCACGGTCGCGTTACGGTGACTATCAGAAGCTGATCAGAGTACCGTGATGGCCGCGTATCCGAGGCCGCTCGTCGCAGCCGTCCCAACGGCCGCGAGCAGGAGAATTTTCACAGCCTGTCGGCGGTCGGCACGAACAGCTTCGGTTGCAGCAACGGTTCCGCTGTCCCCGCCCGACCCCGACAGGTCGTAGCGGGCGAGCGCACCGAAGGCAACACAGAACCGGAAGTAGTCCTGCAGCGCGCCGACCCACCCGCCGAAGATGAACGGAACAGTCGCCCACAGCGATGTCGTCGGTATCGCGCCGACCGCGACGGCGAGCGCGATACCGACAGCGACTGCAAACGACCCGATGGCCGACAGTCGACGGGCGCGGCGCTGTTTCGCTCCGATGTTACACACCCCAGGCTGGTACTCTGCCATAGCCGTTGGCAGGGGCGCGACCGACATATGAATCCTGATTGGGCCGTCGATATGGCGCTTGTTTGTATCATCAGGGGATCATTATTTGCGACCGGCGACCCATAGCCCGGCTATGTCCCTCCAGTTCGAGCTATCGAAGACATGGCAATGCGCTCTCATCGGCGGCCTCGTCCCCGCGATGTTTACCGTCGCGCAGGTGTTGCAGTCGTCGTCGAACATCACGTTTCAGGGGCTATTCCTCGGCAGCGCTATCGCGGGGTATCTGGTCAAGCGCCACGGTGGAACGGGGACCGCTGCGGGCCTCAGGGCTGGCCTCATCGGCGGACTCCCGGCTCTCTGGTCGCTGAAAGGGCTGTTGATGACAGTGCCGACGGTTCCGAACCCGCTGTGGTTCCGAGCTGTCGGCCTCATCATGACACTGGTCGTCGGCGTGTGGTTGCTGGCGCTTCCGGTACTTGTCGGTGCCCTGGCCGGTCGCTTCGGCGGCTGGCTGGCCGAGCGACGGGGCTACCCGCGACTCCCCGCGGCGGGTAGCTGACCCAGTGGTCGCGGCAGGCGCGAAATCGAGAAGCTATTTGGTTCGTGACACCGAGGGAACGTGTATGCACGATGTTGTGGTGGTCGGCGCGGGTCCGGCTGGGTCCCGGTACGCGCGCCAGGCGGCGAGTCAGGGACTCGACGTGGTGGTGTTCGAACAGGGGGAGATCGGGAAGCCGCTGGCCTGCTCGGGCCATGTGAGCACAGATATCTGGGAGTTCACCGAGGACGCCCGCGACGAACTGTTCCAGAACGAGATTTCCGGTGCGCGGTTCCACACGGGCGGTCCCGGAAGCGCGGACCACCCCTTCTACAAGGACGAGGTCATCTCGAACGTCATCGACCGCGTCGGGCTGGACAAGCACCTCGCGGGGCTGGCCCGCGACGCCGGGGCCGAGGTTCGCGAGGAGCACTCCGTCGTCGGCGTCACCGAGGACCAAGACGGCGTCACTGTAGAGGTTCGCGGCCCCGACGGCGTCGAAACGCACCGAGCGAAGATGGTCGCGGGCTGTGACGGGCCAAAGAGCCGCGTCCGGCGGGAGCTCGACCTCCCGGAACCCGACGAACTGCTCCACGGCGTGCTCGGGTTCAGCGACGAGGTGGACCACAGCGATTTCGTCGACGTGCACCTCACTGTCCCGCGCTTTTTCGCCTGGCGCATCCCGCGGGGCGAGGCCGGCGTCGAGTATGGGCTGGCGGTGCCGCCGGGCGACGACGCCCGCGGCCGCTTCGAGGCATTCGTCGACGGCTACGGCGTCGAAACCGACCACCGTTGTTCCGGGCTCATTCCTATTGGCCCGCCGAAGCGGGTCACCGGCCGGCGGTCGTTCCTCATCGGCGACGCCGCGGCCCAGACCAAGCCCTTCACCGGCGGCGGCATCCGCTACGGCATGACCGCGGCCGACCACGCGGCCCGAGAGATCGACCCCGTAGACCCGGCGACGCTGGGGGAGTACGAGCGAGCGTGGCGTGATGACCTCCGGCAGGAAATTCGGCTGGGTCATGCGGTTCGGGCCGGCTATTCCGCACCGGAGCCGATACAGAAAGCGGGCATGAAGGCATTCGAGGGCGAAATCGGTGTCCACATGGACCGGCCGACGACGCTGTTCTCCCGCGAGCAGTTAGCGGCGCTGTTCTCCCGGTCCTGACGGACGTGTTACTCCGCTGTTGTGTGCAGATAACGTTTTTACCGACCGATGGAAAAGGACGGGCGTGGTAACACGCCGACGAACCTACGTCCTCGCGGGGCTGCTCGTTCTCACCGGCTGCCTGACCGCAGTCCTGCTCGCACGGGTGCTATCGACTATCTTCTTTGCAATCACGGTTGCATACGTGCTGTTTCCCGTCTCGGAATGGCTCGGACGCCACGGGCTCACCAAGCGGCTGTCAGCGGCGGTGACGACTGGTATCGCCTTTATCAGCGGCACACTCATCGTCGTCCCGCTTGGTGCCGTGCTGTATCTCCGTCGCCGTGACCTGTTTACGTTCTTCCAGCAACTCCCACCGATGGTGACCATCGATGTCGGCGGGTTCAGCTACCCAATCGAGATCGACCCAACGCTGACAGCAGCCCGAGAGACACTCACGGCTATTGCGGTGGATCTGGCAGCTGAATCGCCCGTGCTCGCGTTGAAAGCCGTGCTGTTTACCATTCTCGTCTACGCGATGCTCTGGCAGCCACAGGCTCCGAAAAAGGCCGCCTACCGCACAGTGCCGGCGTCGTATCACGAGGTCGTCAACCGACTGCATCAGCGGCTCCGTGGAACACTATACGCGATTTACGTTCTTCAGGCGGCGACGGCGTTCGGGACCTTCGTCGTGGCGTGGGTCGTGTTCTGGCTGTTGGGCTACCAGGGCGCGTTCGCACTGGCGGTGGCTGCGGGCATCCTGCAGTTCATCCCCGTCATCGGCCCCAGCGTCGTCGTCCTTACCATCGCTGGCGCGGACATCATCAACGGCAATATCACTGGGGCGATACTGGTGACCGTGTTCGGCCTCGTCTTCGTCGGCTTTCTCCCCGATGCGGTTATCAGGCCGAAACTCGCCCGCTACACGACCGGCCTCCCAGCCAGTCTCTACTTCGTCGGGTTCACCGGCGGCGTGTTGACGCTTGGCGTCATCGGCTTTATCGCCGGTCCGGTCGTCATCGCACTGCTGGTCGAACTGTCGTCGCTGCTGACGAGCGAGCGACAGGGAGAACAGCAGAAACTCACCTGAGTATCGCGCCGGTTCAGTTCGTCTCCAGCGGCCGCCCCTGTGCCTCCCATTCGGTGAGACTCCCTTCGTAGAAGTCCACCCGCTCGAAGCCGAGATGCCGGAGAACGACGTACGTGTGACTGATTCGCCGAGCGGTGTTACAGTAGAGCACGATGCGTTTCTCGGGGACGATGCCCGCGTCTTCGAGAACTGACAGTGCCTCGTCCCGGGGCAACAGGCCCCGAGTCTCGTCGTCAACGAGGTCCCGCCAGTCCAGCAGAACCGCCCCGGGGATGTGGCCCGCGTCGTACTCCTCGTCCTCGCGGGTGTCGACCAACACCGCATCGGGGTCGTCCGCGGCGTCAGCGACCGCATCCGGGCCGACCAGCGGCGTCGAACCAGGTCGCGCCACCTCGTAGTCGGTCGGCTCGACGGGCGGCGTCTCACTCGTCGTCTCCCGTTCGAGCTGCCAGCTGGAGAAGTCGCCGTCCAGCAGGTGGAGCCGGTCGGGGTCGTGGCCGAACAGTTCCGCGGTGACCAGAAACCGCGCGGCGAAGACGCCATGGTGGTCATCATACGCGACGATATCGCTCTCCGGCAAAATGCCGGCCTCCGAAAGCAACTGCGCCCACTCGTCTTCGTCGGGTAGCATCCCCTCGCCGGCATCGGACTCCGCGCCGTGTTCGTCCGCCCGGAACGAATCGAAGGGGACGTTCACCGCGCCCGGGAGGTGTCCGAGGCCGTCGTACTCCCACGCGTCCCGCACGTCGACCAGCCCGAGGTCGGCACCCCGGCTCGATACCCACTCCGCAGAAACGAAATCAGTCATCGTCCACGCGTAACCGCTCCGACCGCTTGAAAACTCTCATCATGGGCGGTCGAAGATGGATGCAAATACCGCCGCATTTCGTGAGCGCACAGCAGCGCTTACAGCCGGACATGGAACGCCATGGCCCCTGTCCACTGGGCGGCGGAGGTACTGGGTAGCGATACCCCTCAGTAGAGGCAACGTCTGCCGACACGGTGGACGAGTGGCCGAACATGCCGAAAGTCGTAGTAATATATGTCTGGTAGACTTACGCTTCGATGCATTATGACTGAATACGCTAACGACGTGCTCGTTTCGGCCGACTGGGTCAGCGAGCATCTGGACGAGTTCCAGAGCGACGACCCTGCCCACCGACTGGTAGAGGTGGACGTCGACACGGAACTGTACGACGAGAGCCACGCACCCGGTGCAATCGGGTTCAACTGGGAGACAGATCTTCAGGACCAGACCACCCGTGACATCCTCGACAAGGAGGACTTCGAGGAGCTGCTCGGTGCCCACGGCATCAGCGAGGACTCGACAGTCGTCCTCTACGGTGACAACTCCAACTGGTTCGCCGCCTACACATATTGGCAGTTCAAGTACTACGGCCACGACGACGTGAAGCTGCTCGACGGCGGCCGCGAGTACTGGGTCGAGAACGACTACGAACTCACCGACGAAGTGCCCGAGTTCTCCGAAGTCGACTACGAAGCCGCCGGCCCGCGCGAGTCCATCCGCGCGTACCGAGAGGACGTCGAGAACGCTATCGAGCGCGAACTACCGCTCGTCGACGTTCGCTCGCCCGAAGAGTTCTCCGGCGAGATTCTCGCACCGCCTGGACTTCAGGAGACCGCCCAGCGCGGCGGCCACGTGCCCGGTGCCCAGAACATCTCCTGGGCGGCCGTCACCAACGACGACGGGACGTTCAAGGACTACGACGAGCTTGAAGAGCTCTACGCCGAGTACGGCATCGACGGCGACTCCACGACAGTCGCCTACTGCCGCATCGGCGAGCGCTCCTCTGTCGCCTGGTTCGCCCTGCACGAGCTGCTCGGCTACGACGACACCATCAACTACGACGGCTCCTGGACCGAATGGGGCAATCTGGTTGGTGCGCCTATCGAGAAGGGCGAAGCTGAGTAAGCGTAGCGCACGAAGCGTCGAATCGAAGCGGCGACCGTATGGGAGCCGCGGAGAAAGGCGAAGCGGACGACTAAGCGAAGCGCAGGAGTTCGCTTCGTAGTGGAACGGGGAGCCTGAAGGGCGACCCGTGGGACAGGCGAAGCTGAGTAAGCGCAGCGCACGAAGCTTCGAATCGGCGCGACAACGGCTTACATTCACATTTTTCTGGCGCAATGTGAGAGTGATAGCGTCGCTGAGACAGTGACGCCCGTTCCGGACGGCTATCTTTCGGCCGGAAACGACAGCGATGTTCCCAACCGTACATTCAAGTCAGATGCGCATCCTACACGCGAGTGTGGACCGAACGGAACTCGAACGGGACCTCCGCGACGCCTTCGACGCAGACCCGGATATCGTCACGGTCGTCGCCAGACAGGCGCGGGACCTCTCGGAGTCGGACCAGTTCGTGACCGACTTCGGGGCTGAACTGACCGTTGAAGATGTCATCGACAACCTCGCGGACGCGCCCGAGGACTATCAACTCGCCGAGCGATGGAACTGGTGGCTGGGTGCACTTGACCTCTCACACGGCGGCTACGCGCGGTTCAGCGTGCGACAGGATATCGACAAAACATCCTGACCTGCCGCTGTCGAAATTTCTGTGCGCGAAAAACAGTGCGACGCCAGTCAGTGTACGCTAAGCCCGTGTGCCTCTCGTGCGTGTTCGAGGAGTTCCTCCGTCGTGTCGAACTCCTCACCGCAACTGCACGTGTGGTACGTCGTCGGGGGTTGCTGGCGTGTCGCCATGACAAGTGAACTATAAGCCCCGAGTATAATAATTGTTTATGCTAGCGTGATAACACGGCCCAGTAAATGTGTTACCCACACACAATACAATACTCGAAAGCTGTTCCATAACGGTTCATAGCCGCTAAGCACTCGGATATGGTCCTGTTCTAGTTCGTAGATATGCTGCCTGCCCGGCGGTCACCAGCACGCTTCGCGCAGAACCGACGGACGGAAACGGACGCGACGCCTCTGTCTGCATAATGGATGTGCAGTTTCTCGGCGGGGCGGGTGAGATCGGCCGGAGCGCCGTCCTCATCGACGAGTCGCTGCTGCTGGATTTCGGGATGCTGACCGACTCGCCGCCACAGTTTCCGGTTCGTACGCCGTCTCCGGACGCCGTCGTCGTTTCCCACGGCCACCTCGATCACGTCGGGACCATCCCAGCGCTGGTGTCGGGCGACGCGCGGCCACCGATTCACTGGACGCCGCCGACATACGAACTGGCAATGACGCTCGCGCGGGACACGCTCAAACTCCACGGGGGGACGGTCAACTGTCCGTTTACCGAGACCAACGTCAGACGGGTGACGCAGGTGTCGGAGACGCATGGCTACCGCGAGTCGTTCGAGGCCGCCGGCTACGAAGTTACGTTCTACAACGCTGGCCACATTCCGGGGAGCGCACACGTTCTCGTCGACGACGGCGACACCCGACTGCTGTACACGGGTGATTTCCACACCGATGACCAACGTCTCGTCTCGGGGACGACAGCACGTCCCGACGCGGACGCGGTCATCTGTGAGAGCACCTACTCCGATGTCGATCACGACCCCAGAGACACGGTCGAGGGACGGTTCGTCGAAAGCGTCGAAACGACGCTCTGGGAGGGCGGCACCGTCGTCGTGCCCGCCTTCGCCATCGGTCGAACGCAGGAGATGCTCCTCATCTGTGAGGCGCACGACATCCCGTGTTACGTCGACGGAATGGGGAAGCAGGTGACCGAGATGCTCGGGCAGTACCCCGAGTTCGTCCGCGACGCGGACGCGCTTCAGCGGGCGAAATCCCACGCTCGGTTTGTTACGGGCAAGGACGGCCAGCGCAAGCGTATCACCGATCAAAAGGCGGCTATCGTCACCACCAGCGGGATGCTCTCAGGCGGCCCGGCGATGACGTATATCCCTGAAATCCGCGGAAATCCGATGAACAGGATCACGATGACCGGGTATCAGGTCGAGGGAACGCCGGGACGAGACCTCATAGAGACAGGGCGCGCCGAGATAGACGGCCGGATTATGCCGGTCAGCGCACGGGTCGAACAGTACGACTTCTCGGCACACGCCGACCGGGACGGGCTGTTAGAATACCTCGATAGCTACCGTGATACGCCGGTACTCGTCAACCACGGCGACCGCTGCGAAGCGTTTGCAGCCACGCTCCGCGAGGACGGCTACGATGCAGCAGCGCCCGAATTAGGCGCGACCGTTACGGTTTGATAGACGACGAGAGGGCACTTTCAGCCGCTCTCGTCCGTGTCCTCGGCGGCGCGCTGTTTCAGCCACTCGTCGAGTAAGTCGCGGATTGCGGCGTCCCGGTTGTCGCGGTGGTCGGCGAACGCCTTGTCGTCAATCGCGTCGAGCAACTCCTCGTCCAGTTCGACCTCAATCGATTCGAGGTCAAGAAACGCTTCGTCCATTGATTACGGGGAGTTGAACGGCCAGAGAAATATATCCTCGTCAGACAACCGTCGGTCAGTCGCGTGACGGGGATTGGCGACGGCGTCTCAGTGCGATGTAGGAGAACCGGAGTGCTGGCAGTCCGGGGTGGGCGGCGCTGCCCGAAAACGACTCGGAGAGTCGGCCGGATGGATACGTATGGACCAGACGCATCTCGGTTTCGACCGCTACTTCGAGGTCGTCATGGAGACTGCGGAGGCACGGGCCGCCGAAATGACTGTCGAGCCGGGCCGGTCCGTCGGCGGGCCGGAGAACTACCACGCCGACAGCGACCAGTGGCTGTTCGTGGTCAGCGGCACCGGCGTCGTCACTGTCGATGGTGACACCCACCGCGTCGACGCCGGCGACCTCGTCCGCATCGAGGCCGGGGAGCGTCACGGCATCGAGAACGACGGGGACGAGCCCCTGAAGACAGTCAACTTCTACACGCCGCCACGCTAGCCGTCTCAGGCCTCGATGTCGGCGACTATGAGACGCTTTCAGCGTCAGGCGACGCCGGCCGCAGCGTCCATCGGGTCCTGGATATCGCCGACGACCTCTTCGAGCAGGTCCGTGACCGTCATCAGCCCGACGACTGCGCCGTCCTCAAACACGAGCGCGAGTTCCTGACGCTCGGCCTGAAACTGGTCGATAGCGTCGCTGACGGTCGTGTCAGGGGATATCGTCATCGGCGGCGAGGCGACGGTTTCGAGGTCAATACCGTCAAGCAGGCCCCCGCTGCCGGCCTGTTCCTCGCGCTCGTCGACGAGCGCAGGGATATAGACGATGCCGTGAAAGTCCTCAAGCGTCTCGCCGACGAGCGGGTATCGGGTGTGGGGCGTCTCGGCGATTCGCTCGGCGTTGGTCGCATCGTCGGCGGTCGGCGACAGCGCGACGATGTCCTCGCGGGGCACCATCACGTCGCCGACCTCGCGGTCCCCGACACGGAACGCCGCCAGCACCTCCTCGCGGCGCTCGTCGGGCACGTCGCCGCGGTCGAGGACGGAGCTGAGTTCGTTGCGGAGTTCTGCCCGGGACTCGATGCTGTCGACCTCTGCTTCGAGCCACGCGCCGGACATCTCGACGCCGAACAGCCCGAGCGTCCACTTGGCGACCCCGTCGCCGACGGCGATAATCGGCGAGATGGCCTTCGCGAAGTAGTACAGCGGTGTCGCGCCGTACCGACAGACGAACTTCGCGCGCTCGACGCCGAGGTACGTCGGGGTCTGCTCGCCGTGGGTCAGGTGGACGAGGTTGATGAGGAGGAAGGCGATAGCGCCGCCGAGGCCGACGCCGGCCAGGACCGACGACTGGAAGTACGGCTCGAAGATGGCCGCCAGCGCCGGCTCGGCGATGATACCGACTGCGATGCTGGAGGCGGTGATGCCGACCTGACAGCTCGTCAGGTAGATCTCGAGGTCGTCGGTCATCTCCCAGGCGCGCCGAAGGCCGGGCTCGTCGAACTCCGACTCCGTGTACTGTCTGGCTCTCGTCAGCGCGAACTCGATGGCGACGAAGAAGCCGTTTGCGAGGATCAGGGCGACCCCTGCAAGCAGTCTGGCTGCGATCTCGACTGGTTGCATGTGCCGGCGGGGTTCACGTTCCGGCGGTGAAAAAGTGGGGATTACGAGCCCCGTCTGTATCGAGACAGTGCTGTCAGTCAGCCCCGAAGTCGTACTCGACGCCGGTGAGGTCGGTCGAGACCTCCCAGAGCCGTTCGGCGGTCGCCTCGTCCCGGGAGGCCGCGTTCGACTGCTGGAACTCGGGCGAGCCGCGCATGTCGAGCAGGCCACCGGGGCCGACGTACTCGCCGCCGATGACATCCTCGGCGGTGGCGGCGTACAGCATCGGGAGCGCACCCTGTTCGGCAGATTGGGCCAGCACGGCGTTGGCGACGCCCATGGCCGCGGTACGCAGCGTCGACCCCATCTCTCGGGGGCCGCGGAACTGGAGGTCGGTATCGGCGTAGCCGGGGTGGCAGGCGACGCTTATCACGTCGTTCCAGCCGTGGTTACCGAGGCGGCGCTGGAGTTCGTAGGCGAAGAGGAGGTTGGCGAGTTTGCTCTGGCCGTAGGCGGACCACTTCCCGTAGGAGCGCTCGCGCTGGAGGTCCTCGAAGTCGATTTCACCCATCTCGTGTGCGCCGCTGGACTGTGTGACGATTCGAGATTCGCCGTCGGCGGCCCGGAGCAGGTCCAGCAGGTGTCCTGTCAGGGCGAAATGGCCCAGATGGTTGACCCCAAACTGCGTTTCGAAGCCATCAGCCGTTTCACTCCGAGGAATGGCCATAACCCCGGCGTTGTTACAGAGGATGTCGATAGCGTCGTAGTCATCCCGGAGCCCCTCGGCGAACGACGCGATGTTCGATAGGTCTGCCAGATCACACTCTCGGACATCGAGCGTCGCGTTCGGAACGGCCTCTCGGATCTCCGTGGCGGCCGATTCACCGCGCTCGACGCTCCGGCAGGCCATCACCACTGTCGCGCCTCTGCGAGCAAACGCCTTCGAGCCTTCGAGTCCCAGCCCGCTGTTTGCGCCGGTCACGACCACAGTTCGGTCCGTCAGCGGGGGCATATCTTCGATAGTCCAGCCTGTCATTGACATCGTTACGGGCGCGAGGCACTGAAACCCATCGACGACGAGAGAGTGAGTGTCTTATGCCGTCGCCCCCGCGTTCCAGTCATGAGCGACGTGTCGATTACCGTCTACACGCGCGAGGACTGCCATCTCTGCGAGGAGGCCATCGAAACAATCGAGCAAGTCGCCGACGACGAGGGAGTCGCTATTGCGCTGGACCTCGTCGACGTTGACGAAGACACTGACCTGCGCGAGGAGTACGGCGAGCGCGTTCCCTACGTCTTCGTCGACGAGTCGCCGGCGTTCAAGTACCACGTCAACGAGCGGGAGTTGCGCGAGAAACTGCAGCAGTTAGCGTAGCGGCCTGTGGCTTCGATAGCCCCTCCGTCGCAGCTAACACCGCAATTTATTGATTCTGGGATAGATCTCACCGCTGATGCCCTCCAGTATCAGCAACGCCGTGTTCAGCGAACCGTCCGGGCCACGGATTGCTCTCGTCCACTTCGCTGGCTCGCTTGTTTTCTCCAGTCTCTACGTGTACGCCTGGGTTACCGAGGGTTCCGTACCGCACAACTGGTTACTCGCGATGGTCGTCGGAACCGGGTTAGCGGGCGTAGCGGAGGCGTTGCCAAAGCACAGGCGGCAGATGGCCGGCGTCTTGCGCTCGGTCGCCATTCTCGTTTTTCTCTGTCTTGTCGGGACAGCCATCATCGCGCCCGACCTCCTCAGCACCTGACATCAGCCGCGAGTCAGGCTGTCTCGGCGGCTACCACGAGCAAGCCAGTGCTATCGCCCCTGCTTGACGGCACTGTGTAACGTATCCGCCGCTGCCGCAGGGTCCTCAGCCTGTGTGATAGCGGTGATAACAGCCACACCGTCGGCCCCGGCGCTGATAACCTCGGTGGCGTTTTGGGCCGTGATGCCACCGATACCGACGAATGGGATATCCACTGCCTCGGCGATAGCGGCGACACGGTCGGTGCCGACGGCGTACTCGTCGTCGTCGATGTCGTCTTTCGAGCCAGTGGCAAACACCGCGCCGACACCGAGGTAGTCCGCGCCGGCGGCCGCGGCCGCTTCAGCGTCTTCGACAGTCGAAACCGAGCGCCCGATGAGCGCGTCGTCACCCAGAAGCTCTCGCGCAACGGGAACTGGAAGGTCGTCGTCGCCGAGGTGAACCCCGTCAGCGTCGAGTGCCTGCGCAATATCGACACGGTCGTTAACAACGAACGTGACGCCGGCCTCACGGGTCAGTTCCCGCAGTTCCTGCCCGAGTTTGTAGCGTTCGCGCGCTGTCTGGTCCTTCTCGCGGAGTTGGACGACGCCGATACCGCCGTCAATCGCGTCCGCGACGATTTCGTCGGTTGTCCGACCCGCCGAGAGCGACGCCTGCGTGACGAGGTACACGTCCCAGTCGACCATAGCGGGTCTGTGAACCGACGGGTCTTGGATGCTGTGCGTTATGACTCCGTCTCAGCCGCCGATCCCGCTGTATCCGCGTCGTCGGTGCCGGTGCTGACGTCGGCGAGCGCGCCGTCGCGGACGGCCATCCGAAGCCCAAATTCGGCGATATTGCCGCCGTGTTCCGCCGTTCTGGCGAGGCTATCGAGGGCGCGCGTGAGCCGATAGTCGGCGTCACCGGACTCGAACAGCTGTCGGTCGAGACTGGTTATCCGCTCTCGAACATCCCGGCGCGTGGCCAGTGCCTGTCGAGCGGTGTCGACACAGGCGTCGCCAATGATCATTCGGACGGCGTCCTCGACGACGGCATGGACATCCTGTGCAATGTCGTCGAGGGCTGTGATAATGCGCTCGTCGGGTTGGCCGTCAAGCCGGTCGGCGACAGTGCCGATACGCTCGGCGTGGTCGGCCACGCGTTCGAGTTCGTTCGCAGTCCCCCAGAGAGTGAACAGTTCGGGGCGGGTCAGCCCGAGTGCGTCTATCTCGTCAAGTCGGGCCAGTCCGCGCTCGAAGTAGCGGTCGATCATGGCGTACAGCCGGTCGGCCTGGTCGTCCCGGTCGGCCCACCGGTCGCTGGTCGTTTCAGTCGTCAGCGCGGCCATCGCATCCCGGTGCATCGACAGGGCGACGAACTGGAGCTGGCGGACCGATTGACTGACGGACACCTCGCCAGCGTCGAGCAACGTCTGGACTGTTACTGTTGAGTCGGTCTCCTCGGCGATGGTGACGCCGGTCAGGTTCCGGGTAACGCGTTCGATGGCTCGGTGTTGCTCGTCGCTGTAGCCATCGGGGACTTCGAGGACGACGGACTCGACGCCGGCGGCGTAGGCCGCCCGCAACAGCTGCTCGATTTCCGCCGGGTCGTCGTTTCCGACTTCGAGTGTGAAGCGGTTCCGCGGCGTTGTCTGTGACTCGGGAGTCTGAATCACCAGAAGCCCGTCGATGTGCGTGTGGAGGTTCACCGTCGTCCCGGCCGTACAGTTCTCCGATTCGGCCCACTCTTTCGGCAGTGAAACGGTGTAGGTCCCGCCGCCGACGGTCTGTATCTTTCGGGTTTCCATGCTTAGTAGATGAGTTCCGAATCAGTTTCGACCATATACAGCGTGCGCGCCGCGATGTTGACGGCGTGGTCACCGACCCGTTCGAGGTCCCGAACCGTCAACAGGAGCCGGGACACGTCGTCGAGAAGTTGCTCGACCGCCCAGCCGTCGTCGGTGTCGGCCTCCCGTTCGATGAGGTCCCGAGCGACGGTCTCGCTAGCCCGCTGACAGAGCGCATCGAGCGCGTCGTCGTCAGCCGCGATAGCGCGACACTCCTCGACGTCTTCCCGCCGGTACGCGTCGATGCTGCGCTCGACCATCTCGGTAGCGTCGCGGCCGATGGTGTCGACATCGACTTCGGGGGCCAGTCGGCGGTCGGCCGACTGTGCGTAGGCCGCGAGGTTCGTCGCGAGGTCGCCCACGCGTTCGAGGTCGGTGATGATCTTGAACGAGGCGGCGACAAAGCGGAGGTCCGTCGCGACCGGCTGCTGGAGGGCAAAGAGGTCGATACAGTCGGCTTCCAGGGCCAGATACAGCTCGTTTATGTCCTCGTCACCGTCGATGACGGACTGCGCCATCTCCGGGTCGACGGTCCGGAGGGCAGTGAGTGCCGCCTCGAGTCGCTCGACGACGAGGTCGCCCATCTCGACCACGTTCTCCCGGAGTTCGTCCAGCAGTTGCTGGTACGACTCGCGTGACATGGGTTACCCGAACTTGCCGGTGATGTAGTCTTCGACGCGCTGGCTCTCGGGGTTCTCGAATATTTTATCCGTGTCGTCGAACTCGACCAACTCGCCGCCGGTGAGGAACACGGCGGTCTGGTCCGAGATGCGAGCGGCCTGTTGCATGTTGTGCGTGACGATGACGACTGTGTACTCCTCGGCCAGCTCCTCGATGAGGTCCTCTATCTGTGAGGTTGCGATGGGGTCCAGCGCAGAGGCCGGCTCGTCCATTAGGATGACCTCGGGGTCGACGGCGATAGCGCGAGCAATGCAGAGCCGCTGTTGCTGGCCGCCAGAGAGGTCCAGCGCGGAGTCATCCAGGCGGTCCTTGACTTCGTCCCACAGGGCGGCCCGTTTCAGCGACTGCTCGACTTTTGCGTCCAAGTTCTCGGTGTTACCCTGGATTCGGAGGCCGTAGGCGACGTTGTCGTAGATGCTCTTCGGGAAGGGGTTGGGGTGCTGGAACACCATCCCGATGCGTCGCCGGAGCGCGACGGGGTCGACGTAGTCGTCGTAGACGTTCTGGCCGTGGAAGTACAGGTCCCCCTCGACGCGGGCGATGTCGACGAGGTCGTTCATCCGGTTGATACACCGGAGGAACGTCGACTTCCCACAGCCCGACGGGCCAATCATCGCGGTGACGCGGTTCGAGGGAATCTCTATCGTGATATCCTGCAACGCCTGCGTGTCGCCGTAGTATACATCCAGATTCTGGGATTGAACTACCGACTCAGTCTCAGAATCCACTGTTTGGTTGTCGGATTGTTCCGAGAGCCCCCCACCGCCGGGGTCCGTCGAGATGAGCTGGTCAGTGTCGCTTTGCTGTGCCGTCGCGGATTGGTTTTCGTTTGCCATTATAGCTCCTCCGTTTCGAACTTGTTTCGCAGTAGAATGGCGATAGAGTTCATCGTCAGTAGAACGACGAGCAGCGTCACGACACCCGCCGCGACGACGCCATGCTGGAACTCCGCCGACGGGTACGACGACCACGCGAAGATCTGCATCGGCATCGCCGTCGTCTTGCTGAACAGGCCCGAGGGCGGGCTGAACTTCGTCGTTGCAACCCCGATCATGATTAACGGGGCCGTCTCGCCGATAGCCCGGCCGAGCGCCAGAATCGTCCCCGTCAAAATGCCGGGAATCGCGCGCGGCAACACGATGTTTCGCGTCGTCTGCCATTTGGTCGCCCCCATACCGTACGAGGCGTTCCGGATCGAATCCGGGACCGCACGGATCGCCTCGCGGGCGGAGATGATGACAATCGGGAGGATAAGTAGCGAAAGCGTCAGCGCGGCAGTGATGACGGTCCCGAAGCCGAGGCCGACGAGGTTCGCGAAGACGGCCAGGCCGAGGATGCCGTACACGACCGACGGAACGCCGGCGAGATTCGAGATGTTGATACGGATGAGTCGTGCAATCGCGGCCCCCGGTCCGCTATCGGGGGCGTATTCTTCAAGGAAGATCGCCGCACCGACGCCCAGCGCCAGCGTGATGAGTGCCACCAGCACGATGATGAACACAGAGCCGATAATCGCCGAATACAACCCGGCCTGGTCGGCGAACCGGGATGGGTTCGACGTGAGGTACTGCCAGTCGAACCACGGCGTCGGGCCACTCAGCCCGAGCGCATCGGTCACAATCAGGAGCAGACCCACACCTCCGATGAAAATGCCGGGGCCAGCGAAGCCGACGCGGTTCTCGGGGGCCGCGAGGTTCTTCCAGGCGACGATACCGAGTGGGGTAACCAGCGTCGAGAGGAATATCAGCCAGACCGACCGGGAGACCAACGGCAGCGTGTCGATGAGCGGGACAGCGAAGAACGCGACAGCGACAACGAGCCCGGCCGCGAAGTTGCCGTTCCCGAGTTCCAGATAGTCATCGATAACGTACCGCGCTATCACAGCGGCCGGGAGTACGAGCGAAAGCAGGTAGACGAACGGCCCGCCGATGAGAGACTCAATTTGTGTGAGCGTATCGAGGGTGAGCGTCCCGATGATCGGCCCGGCAATCAACACGCCAAGCATGGCCAGACCAACCCAGGTAACCTCGGGACGGGCGCGGTTGTAAAGGAATAGTCCGACCAGCGGGGCGACGACGGTCAGGAAGTAGGCGAACCAGACTGCCGGTCCCGCAATAACCTCAATGACGGCAATAACACCAAAACCGGCGAGAAGACCGCCCATAGCCGTCGATACCAGTTCCAGCGCCACTTCGCCGGCGACGGTGTTCCGGCGGGCATACGCGACGAAGCCAAGCGTCGGGGCGACGACACAAATCACCAGCGCGCCGTACCACGCGATTTCGGCGGTTGCAAGTCCGAATGCGTCCCAGAAGACGTACAGCAATAACACGCCCAGCGCGACCAGTCCGAACAGCGACGCGCCCAGCGTCAAGTACTCGAAAACGGCCCCTTTCGTCCGGCTAACGGACTCGAACGTGGTTTCGCTCGATGTTGGTGTCGCCATTATTCGTAGTCCTCCTGGTATCGCATGGTAATCACGTCACTCACGACGTTCAGCACGAACGTCATCACGAACAGCGTGAGTCCGATAGCAAATAGCGCTCGGTAGGCAGTCGTGCCGCCAGCGAGGTCGCTAGTTCCCAACTGTACAATAGCCGAGGTCATCGTCTGTGTCGACTGGAAGAAACTGTTCAGCAGTCCCGAGATGCTGTCGGGGAACCGGGCCGACTGGCCCGCTGCAACCACCACAATCATTGTCTCGCCGATGGCCCGCGAGAGCGCCAGAATATACGACGACGCGATACCCGACACCGCTGACGGAATGACGACGCTTGTCGACACCCGGTATTTCGTCGCACCAAGCCCGTACGCGGCGTTCCGTATCGATTCGGGGACAGCACTCATACTATCCTCACTTATCGAGGAGACCATCGGGATAATCATGATACCCATCACGAGCGAAGCCGAGAGGGCGTTGAACGTTCCCAGTTCCAGTCCCGGGATTGCGTCCAACAGCGGTGTCACGTACACGAGCGCGAAGTACCCGTAGACGACCGTCGGAACGCCAGCGAGGATTTCCAGCAGCGGCTTGAGTACGGCACGCCGTCGGTGGCTCGCGTACTCACTCAGATAGGTCGCGGTGAGAAGACCGACAGGGAGAGCGACCGCCGCCGCACCGACCGTGATGAGTAACGTTCCGAACACGAGTGGAAGAACGCCGAAAACGGTCGGCTGGATAGCTGGACTGAACTGCGTCCCGAGCAGGAACTCCCGTATCGGAACCTCACCGAGGAACGTGAGCGTCGGGAGGACCAACGCGAGAATAATACCTATCGTCGTGAGGACCGAGATCGCCGCACAGACGAAAAAGACGACTCCATAGATCCCTTCACGGAGGTCTTGTGACCCTCGGTCCCCGGACAAATCGATTGTATTTGACATGTATTGTCTGTGTGGCGTATAAAAACAGAATCCGGGAAGGTTACGAGTTCGCCTCTTCGATGGCGGAGTTAAGCTCGTCAAGTTCCGTCTGCATCTCCTCCTGGCTGTTCGGAACATATCCGACCTGATTGGCGACGAGTTCCGTATTGGCACTCTGTTCGACGAAGTACCGACAGAATTCGGCAATGTGTTGCTCCGAAAGCGCACTCATCGCAGGATAGGTGAACAGCGGTCGGGAGAGGGGTGCGTACTCGCCAGATTTAGCCGTTTCGAGCGTCGGTTTGACCGGACCGTTGCCGTTATCGACAGCGACTGCCGTCACCTGGTCGGGGTTCTGAGAGTAGTATGCGAAGCCGAGGTATCCGATAGCGTACTGGCTCCCGGTCACGCCCTGAACGATAGTGCGGTCCTGTTCAGTCGGCTCATAGTCCTGCGTGTGGGCGCCTTCCTCACCGTTGATAACCTCGGTGAAGTAGTCGAAGGTACCGGACGTCTCGGCGGCGCCAAAGCGTTCGATTTCCTCGTCAGGCCAGTCGGAGTTGATGTCAGCCCAGGTCTGGCCGGAGCCTGCTTCGGGACCCCAAATCTGGGCAAGCTCGTCGACAGTCATCTCGGTCGCCCAATCGTTCTCGTTGTTGATGATGACGGTTAGGGCGTCCGTAGCAACCTTAATTTCATGTGGGTTGACATTGTTGCTGTTGCAGTTTTGCGTTTCGCTGTCCTTGATGGGACGCGAAGCGTTGTTGATGTCAGACTCGCCGGGGCAAAAGAAGTTCTCGAATCCACCACCAGAACCGGTCGACTGGACGCTAATATCCACGCCGCTGTGCATCTTCTGGAATTCCTCTGCGACAGCGGTCGCGAGCGGGAATACCGTCGAGGAACCTGTGATGTTGATTTCCCCGGAAAGGCTCTGCTCTGTCGCTGTTTCAGTGGATTCTTCCTCGGTGCTTCCACCGTCGGTGCTGCCGCCGTCACCGCTGCTTCCGTCGCCGCTTTCTCCATCACTGCCGCCACTGCTACCGCCCTCGCTACACCCGGCGATTGCAGCAATGCCGGTCGCACCTGTCGTTGCGATGAATTTCCGCCGCGATACGCGGTCTGACAGCCCGTTTGAGTCGTGCGCCATCATCAGAGTCCAGCGGGACAGGTAATAAGTAACCTGCTAAGATAGCTATATCTATGCGGGTATTACTATATAGATATGGTATGACAAGCACCCACAAACTGGAAGACATGTATTAGCGAATACGCCACTATCACTCCTCTAGAACCCCGAATACGACGTATTCCAATGAGCATCCGGGTATATCTTTTTCAGCCGTTTGAATCACCTATACCGGCGAATATCGTCGAATAATCCGCGTCTATCCGGAGAATATATCCTCAAGTATGTGGCCTCCGATACAGTATATAGATATGAATGGATTTATATCATCCCGTGAACGAGTGCCAGTCACATGGAGACACGCAAGGTCCAGGTGACGGGCGGGTCGACATACACTGTCTCACTACCCAAAGAGTGGGCGACAGAAAACGACGTGAGCGCTGGCAGCGTCGTCGAATTCCACGCTGAACGGGACCTGCTGTTGCTCGCTCCGCAGCGGGATAACGGCCGCGTAGAGGGGAGTCTCGACGTAGAGGGACTCGAAAACAGGCACGAGCTCACGCGGGCGGTAATGACGATGTACGTCAGCGGCTTCGACATCATCCAACTCGAAGCGGCCCGGATCACGGCCGAACAACGGCGCATTATCCGCGATGCGACACAGGGGCTGGTCGGCCTCGAGATGATCGAGGAAACGACCGACCGGGTTGTGCTGCAGGACCTGCTTGATTCGTCGGAGCTGTCGGTCCACAACGCAATCACACGAATGCGGTTGGTCTCGCTGACTATGCTCTCCGATGCTGTCGAGGCGCTCATCGAGGACGACGACGACCTCGCGGCAGACGTGATGCAGCGCGACGACGACGTGGACCGGCTCTGGTACATGGTTTCACGCGTGTTCCGAACCGTCCTCCGCAATCCGACGGCTGCCAACGAGATTGGCTTCCCACGTGAGACAGTGTTCGATTTCCAGTCCAGCGCCCGCCAGCTAGAGCGTATCGCCGACCACGCGACCAAGATCGCCAGCCTCTCTCAGGAAATCGGAGGGATAACTGGCGAAACCGCCGACCTCCTCGACCAGCTGGAAGCCGAGGCTATCGCCGTCCCCGAAACCGCGATGGATGCCCTGCTGACCGAAGACTCCGAGGAGGCCGTCAAACTGGCAAACGAGGCCCGGAGCCAGATCCCTGACGTCGACGAGACTGCTCGCGAAGTCGACGGCCAGATCCGCGAGTTCGACCCCCAGAGCGCACAGGTACTGGGCCTCATCGTCGACTCCCTGTCCCGGACCGCCGACTACGGCGGCAACATCGCCGAGAGCGCCCTCCAGAAGGCCGCGCCGCGGCCACAGTCCTGACCACTCGGCGAGATAAACCAGATGCAGCCACCCTGTAGTCTTAGCTTGTCGAAACGATGCAGTGACGACGATGCCGCCTGATCGTATCGAGGCACGCGACGGTGTCAGCGAGTGCCGGACACGTCACCGGGCAGTCGTCGTAGAGATACCGGACAAGGCTAGTCCCGTCAATACCGGAAAGAGCAGCGGTCGATCGGCTGTGAAGCCGTTGCTGGCGGGTCGCTGCCACCGCCTCGCACTCGGCTTCGATCTCTGCGAGTCGCTCGTCGATACTGTCGAGTCGGGCTGGGTCAGTCGTTCGGCGTGCGTTCGCACCGAGTGCGGCCCCGCGGCGTTCACAGTCGTCAAGCGTTGCTCGCACTGACTGTAACGACTCCTGCTCGCGTTCGAGCGCCGGGAGCAGCGTCTCGCGCTCGTCACGTGCTCCCTTACTTGCGGTTAGCAGAGCCTCGTACAGTTGTGGAGTCAGGCGCGTTCCCGTGGCGATCTGGGTGCCGAGTTCCGGGCCGAACTCCATCGACATGTTCGCTTCCAGCGAGTCGTCGTACTCGGCTTCGAAATGCGGCACGGCCATGACCGTCTCTCGGTAGGCCTCCCGAACGGCACGCAGGCTCGTATCGAGTTTCGGCTGGCGGGCGCTGAGTGTCGACATCCCTCCCGCAGATGTGTCGACAGAGCCTGTGGATTGTGCCGTCGGCTCGATAGATACAAGCTGGGTCCGGAAGCGCCTGAACGCCGTCAGTTCTGCCTTGACACAGTCGATTTCTCGTTGAACGACAGCGAGCGCCTGCTCGGTTCGCGGCTGGCTTGTCTCGGAG
>NZ_AOLQ01000003.1 GCF_000337775.1 Haloarcula vallismortis ATCC 29715 | reverse complement strand
TGGGGACACGACTGGATAGAAACGCCGGCAGCGTGTTTCCGGATGGAAAGCCGCTCAGAGGCCCCCAATCGAAACTAACGGTTCCTACTGTCCTATCACAATGTATTTATACAGATACTGAACGGTATAGAGAGATATTATAATCATTCATTCATCATGCCTTGGTCGCATGGAGTATGGATCAAAGTGGTGGCGGGTACGACGATGTATCACGGCGCTCCGTTCTGAAGACATCAGGGACTGCGCTCACGCTTGGGACCGTGGGCTTGGCCGGGTGCAGCAGTAGCAGCGGTGCCAGCGTCCGGCCGGTCAACGAAGACAGCCTCACTATCTGGCATGCTATGGGTGGAACCAACGGAGAAACGCTGCAGGGGCTGGTCGATCAGTTCCAGTCCGAGACAAACATCGACGCCAACCTCGTTTTTCAGGACTCCTATGAGGGAGTGCTGACGAACACACTGAGCGCACTCGACTCCGGCGAGGTCCCCGACGTTTTCCAGATCGACAGTCTATTCGCCCAGCAAGTCCTCGACACCGAGGCAGTTGAGCCTGTTGAGAACCTGCTGTCTGATGACTACCCGGTCGATGACTTCCTGTCGAACGTGACCTCGTTTTTCACCATCGACGACACGCTCACATCGATGCCGTTCAACAACTCCAACGCCATCCTCTATTACAACCGGTCGGCCTTCGAGGAAGCCGGACTCGACCCGGACAGCCCACCGACCTCACTGTCGGAGGTACGCGATTACTCGCAGACGCTTGTCGACGAAGGCGTCACCGAAGCCGGCCTCACTTGGCCGAACCACGTCTGGTTCGTCGAGCACTTCTACAGCGTCGACGGACAGACGCTACTCGACGCTGAGAACGGTCATGCCGGCCAGCCGACGACCATGCAAACGGACACCGCCACGGCCCGGTCACTGTATCAGTGGTGGCACGAGATGGCGGACAACGGCCTGTTCAGCAACCCCGGGATAGAGGCCTGGGGAGAAGCGACCTCAACGTTCCTCACAGGCAAAGCCGCCATGCTGATGACCTCGACGGCATCGGTCACTGGTATCCGCTCCGGCGCAGAGGAAAACGGGTTCGAGGTCGACAACGCCTTCTACCCGACCATCGATGGCAACCGAGCCGGGCCGGTTATCGGCGGTGCCTCGTGGTTCGTTCCCTCCGGACTGCCACAGGAGCGTCAGGACGACATCGGCAGCTTCCTTGAATTCATGGGCCGACCGGAGTCACAGATCACCTGGCACAAGGGGACCGGCTACTACCCGATCCGACAGAGCGCTGTCGAGCAACTCGAAAACGACGGCTGGTTTGCGGAGAACCCGATGTACCGAACTGCGTTCGACCAGTTGACCCAGGCCGAGAACACGCCGGCGACGAAACGGATGCTTATCGGCCCGGCTCGTCAGGTCCAGACAACGATTCAGGACATGTCAGTCGAACTGTTCAGCGGCGAGGTCGGCGTCGACGAGGGGCTCTCGGAGATGAAGTCGGCCGTCGAGGACGAACTTGACCGATACTACAACTAATGTCCACGCGCGAAGTCTTCACAGACCGGCTGCAGGCCGGTGTGTTGCTGTTACCGACGATGGTCGTGTCGCTGTTGTTCCTCTATTACCCGACGGTCCGTGCGGTCGGACTCAGTTTTTATCGGGCTTCGCTTGCCCGTGGTGACGTGTTCGTCGGGCTAGAGAATTACAGACGGTTGGCCAGCTCCCCGGAGTATCTCCGGAGCCTGCTCGTCTCGGTACTGTTCGCGGCGTGTGTCGTCGTCGGCGTGATGGCCGTTGCCCTGTGTGTCTCCTTTCTCATCCACGAAATTGACGTCGGGAAAGGGGTGTATCTGGTCGCAGTTATCTGGCCGTACGCGCTCCCGCCGGCAGTTGCCGGACTGGTGTTCCTGTTCATCGCACACCCGAACATCGGCATCTTCACGAGCTATATCGAGACCCTTGGGGTCGATGTCAACTGGTTCAGCAACGGTCCACAGGCGTTCGTCGTCGTGCTGATCGCCGCAGTGTGGAAGCAAGTCGGGTACAACGTCATCTTCATGACGGCCGCACTCGGCAATGTTCCCGAATCGCTGACTGAGACCGCCGAACTCGACGGCGTCTCCCGAACGCAGCGACTGCTCCGCGTGTACGTCCCGATCATTTCGCCGACGCTGGTGTTCCTGGTCATCATGAATACGATCTATGGATTTTTCGGGACGTTCGCAATGATCGATCTTATGACGAAAGGCGGGCCCGCCGGTGCGACGAACATCCTCATCTATGACCTCTACCGGACCGCCTTCCAGTTCTACGAGTTCGGGTTCGCCTCGGCGAAGTCCGTCGTCCTGTTCGTCGCCGTCGGGCTGTTGATGTACGGTCAGTTCCGGCTGAGCGACAGGTACGCCTACTACGGAGGATAACATGCTCGGCTCACTGCTTACTGCGTTGACTGCCGCTGTTGAGCGCTCCCAGGCCGCGGGACGAACTACCAGTGAACGGCTCCGGCAACTTGAGACGGAGCAACTCACACTGCACGTGCTCGCGGCGACTGTAGTGTTCCTGATCGTCCTCCCGGTCCTGATCGCGGCGCTCGTCTCTACGAAACGGGCCGGAATTGTTACCTCTATCGCCGATCTGGCACCCGGTGGGCACGCGCTGTCGAACTACCGTCGTGCGCTCATCGGCCTCGAATTCTGGCGATATATGCTCAACTCATTCGTGATGTCTATCGCCGTCGTCGTCGGAAAGCTGATCGTGTCACTGCTGGCCGCGCTGGTGATCGTCTACTACAGATTCCCGTACAAGAACGCAGTGTTCCTGTTTATTCTCTTTACGCTCTTGCTCCCGGTCCCGGTCAGGTTTGTACCGCTGTATCGCCTGACGACGGAGCTTGGCATGGGGAATACCTTCTTCGCGATCACGGTCCCGTATCTCGCCAGCGCCACAACTGTATTCATACTGCGCCAGCACTTCCTATCGATTCCAGCCTCGCTTGTTGAGACGGCAAAGGTCGACGGCGTCGGTCCGCTACGGTTTCTGTGGTCGGTACTGGTTCCGATGTCCCGTGCCGTCCTCGTGGGTGTGTCGGTGATCATGTTCGTCTACACGTGGAATCAGTACCTCTGGCCACTGGTGATAATCAACGCTGAGAGCCTGCAAGTCGCACAGGTCGGCCTGAGTCTACTTCGAGGACAGGCCAGCACCGGTGAAGTGGCCTGGTCAATGGTGATGACCGGGTCGATACTGACCTTGCTGCCCCCGCTGGCGCTGCTAGTACTGTTCCGACGACAGCTGCTGGAGACGTTTACAATCCAACAAAAATGAGAGGCTACCAATGACTGACCTAACCTTACAGGGCGTACGGAAGGAATTCGATGGTGTCGTCGCCGTGAAAAATATCGATCTCCACATCCCGGACGGGGCGTTCGTGACCGTGGTTGGGCCGAGCGGCTGTGGCAAAAGCACTACGCTCCGGCTGATCGCTGGACTCGAGCAGGCCACTGACGGGATGATTCAGATGGGTACTCAGGACGTCACTGGCGTCGAGCCGAAAGACCGGGATGTCGCGATGGTGTTTCAAAACTACGCGCTATACCCCCATATGACCGCGCGCCGGAACATCACGTTCGGGATGAAAGCAGCCGGTGACTTCAGTGACGAAGAAATCGAGCGGCAGGTGGCAGAGGCTGCAGCGGTGCTCGACATCGACGACCTCCTCGACCGAAAGCCCGGCGAGCTATCCGGTGGCGAGCGCCAGCGAGTCGCGCTCGGCCGCGCACTGGTACGGGACCCGGAGGTGTTCCTTATGGACGAACCACTGTCGAACCTCGACGCCAAACTCCGGATCAAGATGCGGGCCGAGCTGGCGAAACTCCACAGCGAGTTCGGCACGACCACGATTTACGTCACCCACGACCAGACAGAGGCGCTGACTCTCGGTGATCGGGTGGTGGTGATGAACGACGGCCGCATACAGCAGGTCGATAGCCCACAGCGGCTGTATGACTTCCCCAAGACCCGGTTTGTCGCAGAGTTCATTGGTGACCCGGCGATGAATATGCTCCCTGTGGATATCGCTCGTAACGGGACTGACTACGAGGCTGTTGGGCCGACGTTCCGCATCACCCTGCCCGAGGGCGACGGATTGGAAGCAGCTGCCGGTGGACAGGCGATACTGGGCATTCGGCCCGAGAGCCTGTCGGTCGCTGATTCGGCCGACAGGAGTTCATTTACCGCTGAGGTAACGGTCACCGAACCGCTCGGGGATAGCCTCCTGCTAGAGTGTCGGACTGGCGATCAGGAGTTCAAACTGCACGCGGAGCCTCGGACTGCTGTCAAGCCGGGTGACCAGGTCGCGTTGACGGTTGATGCCGAGCGGCTCCACCTGTTCGATTCACAGACGGGCAATGCCATCTATCACGCAGCGGCGGCGCAATCGCTCGAGGAAACCGACACTGTCGATAGCACCATCTAGATTTTTCGGCCGATTCTCGAATCGTCGCTCGAAGCGGGGCCACTGATTTCCTCTCCCGGTCCGTCGCTATCCTCACAACCCGACGAACGAACGTAATCTCAAGAGTACACGTGCTCGCAGTCCGTTACAAATCCGACGGAGTAACTGGGCCAGTTAGCCCAACAATACGGTACCAGAGCCCTGTCTCAGCACCGCTCACAGCGAAAATGCCATCCAACTCCAGTTCTGTCCCACGCGCTCGCTACCTGTTGCCCAAACATAACAAATCCAGATGTCCAACTGGAATTTAAGCTATATATTAATATATACGCTCACTCTGCGGCCATTCTCTTGGCTGTATACCCCAAATAAACTCAAGAAAACGCAACGGTATATATCAATATGTGTAGTCAATAGTTATATATAGATTGTGTAAGTAATGTGCCACGGAATGGTTCGAATACCAGACATATGCCGCCGAACTGTGCTGAAAAGTGCCTCTGCTGCCGCTCTGGGGTCCATCGTGGGCACTGCCGCTGGCAGAGAACGCGATCACGACAGCATCGAACCGCCTATCGCTTCCACACCGATCCTCGCTGCACACCGTGGCTACCGCGGCCTGTATCCGCAAAACACCATCGCCGCAGTTCAGCAGGCGGCGTACGGTGGTCGTAACGGCCACGGGTACGATACCGATATGATGGAATGTGATCTCGTCCCTGCAGGCGGAAAGCCCTGGAAGGGAGAGGACTTCGAAATCGTCGTGTTCCACGATGATACGCTCGACGACCTTACAGACGAGTCCGGGTACGTCTGGGAGACCGACGTACAGACAGTTCTGAACGCTGAAATTCGGGATAGCGGCCAGACGATTCCTCGATTAGACGAGTTCGTCGAAGCGACTCCGGACAGTATTCCACTTAACATTGAGTGGAAGGCTGCCGGCGTTTCCCCAGATGATGACGCGTCAGAATCCGCTGTTGAGACCTGGGACCCGTTCACCGGACAGGCGCTTGACGTTCTCTCCAATCACGAAAACGACTTTATCGTCCAGTCGTTCCAGAAAGCTGCACTGCAGTCCGTCCAGAACTCAAACCCCGAGATTCCGATAGCGTACTTACTCTGGGATTCGATCGAAGAGGGGCTTTCTGTCGTCCGTGAACTGGACGCGGAGTACATCCAGCCGCCGTACAATATGATCATGAACACGCCCTTCTTCAACGAGGACTACTACCTCGAAGACCCGGGGTTCGCCGAGATCGATCTGGTCGAGACCGCACACGAGGAAGGGCGGAAAGTGATCCCATACACGATAACGACATGGCATCAGGCGGAGAAGCTGGTCGAGGCCGGTGTCGACGGAATCATCGCTGACTACCCCGGCGTGCTCGATTGATAGCCGAAGCATAGGCACAGCGGGAACAGGTCACCACTCCTCGCTCCCAGCCCTATCACCCGCTCTCTACAATCTCTGCCAGCTCTGAAAGGTCGGTCACGACGTGGTCAGCACCTACCGCACTCTCCTCTAAGTCCGCCATGCTGGTAACGCCAGTCAGTGGCAGTACCGTCTCCATTCCAGCCTGGTTTCCCATTCTGATGTCTGTCTCGAGTCGGTCGCCGATCATGAGGCAGCGGTCGGGCTCTCCACCGACTCGTTCCAGCGCCATCTGCAGGATTACGTTGGACGGTTTGCCGATCAACTGGTCCAACTCCTGGCCAGTCACTCCCTCTATCGCTCCAATCATCCCTGCAGCATCGGGAATCTCGCCGTCATCTACGGGACACGTTCGGTCCGGATTGGTCGCAACAAAGAGCGCGTTGTTCTCAGTGAGCGCTATCAGCGCATCCTGTAGCGTCTGGTAATCGAATCCAAAATCAAGTGACGCGATCACTGTGCCTGCTCGCTCTGGGTCAGTCGTCGTTCTGAGCCCGGCGGCGCGCAACTCCGCGACCAGGGCGTCTTCGCCGATAACGTAGATTTCGCGCTCCGGATACTCCGCAGATAGATAGTCCGCTGCTGCAGTGGCGGACGTGATTATGTCATCACTGCTGCAATCAATGCCCAGCGCATTCAGCTTCTCACAGTACGTTTCCCGCCGGTCAATCGGCTTGTTAGTAACGAATAGTGTCGAAAGCCCCGCAGTACGCACTGCCCGTATCCCTTCCGCGGCGTTTGCAACTAACGACTCTCCCCGGTATACCGTTCCGTCGAGGTCGATAATGGCACTGGTGTAGGTCATCGAGAGTCCCCCATCTGGAACGGTGTTACGCCGGTCGAAGCCGTTGCTGACGAAATCAAATGCCTGTACTCTGTTGCAGGGACCGTGGCGGTCCTCGTACCACTCCGATAGCTCTGTCTGTTCATACTAATTGGACGCTAATAACCACGCCACCGATTCCGATCAGCGACAGGTAGAGTGACTTTCGCACTACCGGCGCTAACAGTGAACGGTTGATACTCGTTGCAAACCCGATTTTCACGAGGATACTGGAGAGGGTCCCGGCCAGCACGCCCTGTGCCGCTACCGCCGGCGATATCTGGCCAGTCGACGTCAGTGTCACTGCAGTCGTTGTCGTTGTGCCACTCGAAACGATGCCGCTGAGGAAGCTCGTAATCAGGAAGCCAGCTGTTCCGAAGATGCGCTGTGCGCCAGCGGTAAGAATCAAGACAACAAGGAAAAGCACCCCGAATTTCAGCGCATTCGCGCTGCTAAACGGCGAGTCGAAGTCCAGTTCGAGGTCACCCTCCCAGTCGCTATCGTAATATGCGAGTGCGACGCCACTGATAGCGATCAGACCGAGCGGCAGTCCAACGCTGACAGCCGACTGGGGGACGAATGCGACGATGATCGCTAAGTTCCGGACCGCCATTGCTGCATCAGCTATCAGTATCGTTCCAACTGCGAGTTCCGTGATACCTGCATTGTTCTTTGCACGGCCCGCGATTTCACCGATCACCGCGGTGGAGTTCACCAGACCGCCGAAGAAGCCGGTGACAGCGATTCCCTTGCTGCCGTATCGTTGCATCACGATATAGTTGACAAACCCGATTCCACTGACTGCGATCACGAGCATCCAGACGAGTTTCGGATCAATCGCATCCCATGGCCCGTACGTTCCGCCGGGGAGGAGCGGATACACGACAAATGAGATGATCGCAAACTCACCGGCGCTACGTACTTCCTCTCGGGATAACTGGTTCGCAAACTCGTGTAGCTCTCTTCGAAGGACCAGTAGGAACGACGACGTTATGCCGATGATGACGCCGATCAGGACGTGATTGGCTCCAACCAGAATCCCGACCGCGTACGCGACGAGAAGTGAGGTCGATGTTGTCAGGGATAGGCCAGAGTCCAGGTCACCATCGTCGCCGGTCCACTGTGCGACAATGCCCCGAATCCCGAGCAACCCACCTTGCACGAGTACCAACGCCCCTCCCAAGGCAAGGAGTATCCTCTCATCGAGCGACATTGCGGCCGCGCCGACCAGGCTGGTCAGGGTAAACGTGCGGATTCCTGCTGACTTGTTGGCCCACTCTCGTTCGAGCCCGAGCAACATCCCCAGCGCACCTGCGATAAAAAGGTGAAGTATCTCAGGATCGATTGTTATCCCCTCTATGCCTCCGAAAACAGCCGTATTTGCGATTGCACTCATTACAGTCATCTTAGCTTACGAGCGGTGGTTCCGTCATTTTTATATAGTCTATATACTACTATATTCTATATGGAGACAAATATACTGATGGGTAATAGGTGTTGGCCTTGAGGCTGGCTTGAATATCACTATGGCCCCTGTGGAGATGGAAAATCCACCCCAATCAGCGACTAGTACCTAAATTCTGTCATATATATTATTTTGATACTAATTCTTAGTTCGACATAAGAAGCCGCTAAAACTGGTTCTGCAGTTCTTATCGTTTTGTCAGATTTAAACATAAATACTTTTTAACCCAGATTTCGCATATATTCGCGTCGACAATGAAACAGAACCCATTTGACCGACGATCTGTGTTGAAAATTGGCGCTACTGCGCTCGCAGCGGGCGTTGCAGGCTGTTCGCAAGAGAGTAGCCAGAGCACCGAAGCATCTGGCGGAGACAGCACGGAGAGCAGTGACGGTTCCAGTAGCGGTGACGGTAGCTCCGGACAGAGTAACAACTACCCCGAGTTCGACCCGGCGAACCCGGAGTTCCCACAGCTGATGCAGGCGCTCATTGAGGCCGGATTCGAGACTGGGTCCCTGCAGGACCTGAATAACATGCAGGAACGCGAGAAGCCTCGCTACGGTGACCCGGTCCAGAGCACCCCCAGTAACGAAGACGATCTCATTGACCCGGATCGGATTGCGTTTGCGATGACGCCGACGGAGGACCCGGCAGTCTACCGGGATACGATGCAACCGCTGATGGACAACATCGCGGAGGAAACAGGGAAATCAGTCAAGTACTTCCCCCTCAACTCGTACGCGTCCCAGATTGAGGCGATGCGATCCGAACGCCTCCACGTCGCCGGGTTCTCCACTGGGCCGACGCCGTTCGCCGTGAATCTAGCCGGAGCTGTCCCGTTCTCGCTCCAGATCTCGAAGGCGGGTGACTTCGGATATCGACTGTGGCTTGCCACACAGGCGGACAATGACGACATCTCGTCGCTTGAGGATATCAAGGGCAAGCGTGTCGCACACGCCGAACCGTCGTCTAACTCCGGGAACCTCGCTCCGCGTGCGCTGTTCTCGAACCAAGGCGTTAGTCCGGGCGAAGACTACGAAGTGAGTTACTCCGGTGGGCACGAACAGAGCATCCTCGGAGTGGCAAACGGCGACTACGATGCTGCCCCCGTTTGTAGCACCTGTGTTACGCGTGTCGCCGAGGCGGACAACATTGATCCGACAAATCTCAAGGTCGTGTGGGCCAGCAATCCGTTCCCCACGACGAGCTTCTGTTACCGCTACAACCTGAAACCGGAGATTCAGGAAGGTATCAGGGCGGCGTTCCTCGATTATGATTACTCGGACACCAAAATCGCAGAGGTGTTCGGTGGTCGTGGCAAGTGGACGGAGATCGACTATGCCACTGTCTACGATATCATTCTCCAGATTCAGGAGAATAACGAAATCAAGTACAACACCGAGAACATCGAAGGCTAAGAAGAGACCCGAATAATGCTCACAGTAGATAATCTGGAAAAAACGTACGACTCCGGTGATAAAGCACTCAAAGGTGTCTCATTCGAAGTCAGTGGAAACGAGATCGTGGCAATCATCGGGCCAAGCGGGGCCGGAAAAAGCACACTCGTTCGTAGTATCAACCGACTGACCGAGCCGACCGGCGGTCGTGTTTCGCTCGACGATACAGTAGTGACTGGGCTGGGCAAATCAGCCCTTCGAGATGTCCGCCGCGATATGGGCATGATATTTCAGGAGTTCAATCTCGTAGAGCGCCTCACGGTCATGGAAAACATACTTTCCGGCCGTCTAGGCTATCTCAGTACGTGGAACGCGTTCCGGCGGAACTTCCCACCGGAGGATATCAAGCGCGCACGAGAGATTCTCAGTCGCGTAAATCTGGACGGCGTCGAGAACAACCGTGCAGATGAGCTCTCCGGTGGCCAGCGTCAGCGCGTCGGTATCGCTCGTGCTGTCATCCAGCGGCCAAAAATACTGCTCGCCGACGAACCGACGAGTGCGCTGGACCCCGATACTTCCCGAGAGGTCATGAGCCTCCTGACAGACATCGCTCATGAAGACGATATCCCGATCATCATCAACATCCACGAAGTCGATCTCGCGATCGACTATGCGGACCGGATCATCGGCCTCAGTGACGGTGAAATCGTCTTCAACGGCCCACCTGATGAGCTGGATCAGGCAGCCAGAGACGACATCTACCGCGGTGGTGAGTCCATTGCGGACCGCGAAGAACCGAGTGCGAGTAACAACACCGACTCTGACGACGTCATTGCCGAACGAGGTGACTAATCAATATGGCTGCTGAATCTGGATCGGCTGTTGAAGGATCGTGGGAGCGACCCACAGCCTTCTACAACAAGAAAGTCAAGTATCTCATCTACGGGCTTATCTTGTTGTTCTTCGCGTATAGCTTCTGGAATCTCCGGATTTCTCCCAGCCGATTTATCCGAGGAATCGGAGCTGGTGTCGAGCTCATCTCGAGCATGCTCCCGCCAGCGTACACTCCGTCGCAGCGGGAGCTCCTCATACAGGGGATCGTCGAGAGTATTGTGATGACGATTGTCGCTACGACAATCGGTATCATCCTCAGCGTGCCGGTCGCTGTTATGTCTTCCAACAACCTCTCGCCGAAGCCGGTCTACTACGTCGGTCGCAGCATTGTTGCTGTCACGCGCTCGCTGCACGAGCTCATCGTGGCCATCATCATGGTCAAAGCGGTCGGGTTCGGTCCGCTTGCGGGTGTCCTTGCACTCGCGTTCAAAACGATCGGATTCTTCGCGAAGCTCCTCGCAGAGGAGATCGAAGACATCGACCGTGGACAGATGGAAGCGATCACCGCTGTCGGCGGGACGCCCGTCCAGACGTATCTCTACGGCGTGCTCCCACAGGTAATGCCCCGGATCATCGGGCTGTCGATTTACCGCCTCGATATCAATCTCCGTCACAGCACTGTCGTTGGGATTGTCGGAGCGGGTGGTATCGGGATCACGCTGCTGAACTCCTTCGATAAGTACGACTACCAGTTCAGCATGGCGATTATCGCTGTCATCGTCGCGATCGTTATGATCGGTGAAGGTGTCAGCGCTCTCGCCCGGAGGCGGATCCAATAATGTCAAACAGCACTGACTCCTGGAGTCGGTTCGACCGGCGTGAGCGGTTACTCCGGTTCTTCGGGCTGCTGGCCGGACTTGTTATCCTCGTTGCAGCCTGGCGAGCCATGGAAGTGAATTACGGCTATGCCGTGACGGCCCCGCGTGAGCTGGCCGACCTCTTCAGTCGGATGTACCCTCCTAATGTGGGATACTCCCGGGAGATTGTCGGGCCGCTGCTCGAGACAATCAACATCTCGATCCTCGGCACGGCACTGGCCATCGTGATGGCAGTCCCAGTTGCGTTCCTCGGTGCCAGCAACACGGCACCCAACAAGCCGGCGTACCTGCTGGGTAAGTTTATCATCTCGTTTACCCGCTCGGTCAACGTCATCATCTGGGCACTGATCTTCGTGGTTATCTTCGGGCCCGGTGCCCTCGCTGGCGTGCTGGCGATTTCGGTCAGATCCATCGGGTTCACGGCAAAGCTAATCGCGGAAGCCATCGAAGAAATCGACCGCGGATCTGTCGAAGCGATCACTGCGGCTGGGGCATCGCCCGTTGATGTACTCATCTACAGTATCGTTCCACAGATCAAACCGGCGTTCATCAGTGTCACGACGCTTCGCTGGGATATCAACGTCAGAGCATCGACAATCATCGGGTTCGTCGGTGCAGGCGGGATCGGTGTCCCGCTGCAAACGGAGATCAATTACTTCAACTGGGAAGCAGTCCTGACGATACTCATCTCCATTCTGGGCCTCGTGCTCATCAGTGAAGCCATCTCGGCCTATCTGCGCAAAAAAGTGATGTAGGCGAGCGTTCCGACTGACATCGCCTACTACTATCCATATAGATGACTACATAATATTATAGAATTACTGTCAAAAGATTTATATGTGTGTGGTGTATATAGCCAATGGGGCCAACGCCAGTGTCTGCCAACCTGGTTTTCCCCTTCTCCGTTTTGCACGCCCGGTAGCCCCGGATACAGCGTCACGCGGCAAGTCCTTCGAGAGAGAACATAGGACAGCCGGCCATCAGCACAACTCCAATCCCTGAGTGGTCTTCTGGGGGTCGCTCGTCGATACCCGGCGCGAATCTAGCCACGCTGTAGCCGGAGTCAGCGTGGCTAGATCCGAGGAAGGGTGCTCAGAGCACTCTGTAGCTGCGCCGCTACCAGAGAGACACGGCCGTGACGACAATCAAATGGTCTGATACCGTCGCAAGGACTGCCAGTCGCTCGCTTCAGGAAAGTAAACGAATGGTGGGCAGCCGGGGGAGTGGCATGTAACACCATTCAAAGTCGTCATCCACGACGACGGGTTCTGGACTCGGGCCAATCGATGAATTGGGTTGGATTCGGGGAAATGGAGCGAGGACCAGAACCCAACCAAACGGTATACATCAGGTGAAAAAACCGTTGTGATATCTACTTGCAGTTTATCGGTTCTGAGACTGCTATGTGGCCACCAACGTGCTATTGGAAGGGCTAGATTTGTCCAGTCAAGCGCCCCCCTCAACGCTACCGACTAGAAGCCCTATCAGCAGGAATCGTGGGCAACTATCACACCTACTCCGGGAGATAAAAATCTGATTTCGGCTGTCTGTGTGGTGAGGCGTTCCTGAGTTCAGCGATTTTGGACGGGTTTCGATGTCGAACGATAACGACATCGTACGCGTCGTCCGAGGCGATTGAACCGCCAACACTGCTGATGCTTGTGACGAGATGGCCAGCGTTTTCGCTTCCGATGAACACCATTGACGCGTCCTCTCTTTTCGCCATCTTGCGGATGGCTTTCGCGACAGCCCCAGCCGGCGCATATCGATCCAAGACCGTATGTCGAAAATCAGAACTCGGACACAGGGCCATTACCTGTTTGTGCAGCGCGGTGACGACTGTCTCTAAATCGAATTCTTCGTTTGGCCCGATCCAGTCGTGCTCTCGTGCGTATTTCACATTCCCCTTCCGGATGACGCTGACGGCCAACACGTCTTCTTCAAAGACTGTGCTGAACTCCGTCGCCCGGACGAGTGCTGCCTCAGCCAGTTCGGAGCCATCAAACGGCACAACGAGTGTCATGTGCCGACTACCGGAGCGGCGGACAAGTAACATACCCCCCGTTCTTACACTGCGAGAAGGCTGGCCCAGAATCTAGGAGTCAATTCCGGATCCAACTCCGGAACCCGCAGTCTCAACTCCCGAGAGATAACCGTTCGTCGCCCATCCGCTTGCCCTGCGCAACGAGACGCCCTCCGTAGTTGGTCCGGGCCTCGTCCCAAGACGCCAGTGCGCCTCCAAGCGAACTGTGGCGGTCGAGAGCGGCCTTGAGTTCAACGGCATCGCTGGCCGCCTTTGCAGTGCCAGCGGCAGTATGTGGCCGCGCAACGAACGCCGCATCACCAAGCAGACAGGCCCTGTCGACTGTCATCTGGGGACTCTGGAGGTCGTAAATCGCCTGCACGAAAGGGCGTGCTGTTGCTGCAACGAGGTCGGCAAACACAGGTGGCAGTGTCTCGGTTGCCCGCTCACGCTGGCGAGTTTCGACGGGAGCTTGAAGCTGGCCCGGCGATACGCTGAGCTGGTTCTTCGTGCCAGTTGTGTCTGTGAAAATAGTCTCGCGCTCTCGCCCCGTGAGTGTATCGTACCAGACCCAGTTGAGACGGCGGCCACCGGGAGCGGTGCTGCCGTCTGCGCCGGGTATGAAGTACGCGAGAATAAGCATCTGTTCCCCCTGATAAAACGTGAAACGGCCATCGAACGCGTCGACGACTGTGTCCGAAAGCGCTGCTTCCGGGACGACACCGCGCCAGGCGACGTAGTCGGCAAATACAGGCTCGGTGTCGGGAAACAGTTGCTTACGGGCTGTAGATTGCCCGCCGTCGGCGGCGACGACTAGCTCGGCGGTGGTCTGGTCCCCATCGGCGAATCGAACCGTGCCGTCTGTGGCCCTGATTCTCGTGACTGTCCGGCCGGTGTGGTACTGGTCATCCGGGAACGCTGCCCGCAGCTGTCGGTAGACCGCATCCCAAGACGTAAACACCATTGAATCCGCTGTTGATGTCCGAACAGCACCGTTAGCAGTCAGAAAGCGACGTTCACTTGCTCGTGTCGTTATTTTTGTCGGGTCGACGATATCGTGTCGGGAGAGGAACTGGCGAATTGACTGCTGTGCAACGATGCCGCCGCCGCGGCTTCGGAGGTCGCCGGTTGATTGCTCGGCGATAGTTACGTCGTGGCCCGCCCTGTTGAGGGCGATACCGGTAAACAGGCCGCCCATCGACCCGCCGGAGATGGTGACAGACAGGGAATCAGATGGGTCAGTGGCGAGGTCTTGAGACACGGACCCTTTCAGCGCCCGCCGTATGAAAGGCCACTGGTTTACCGGGAAGTGACACGCTCGCTCCCGGATGCTAGCTCTGTCTGGCCCCGCTGAAGCGCCTGTGTTGATTTCGCTGTAGATCGTCCCGCTTCGAGCTAGCGGCGGTGCCATCGAACCGAGTCGGGCTATTAATGTCAGTCTACACTAAATACGACGTATGCGAGTCGCGGCAGTCGGTATCGGTGGCGCTGGAGGCCGAATCGTTGAGCGACTGTGGCAGGACAACGAACGCCGCGAAACGACGTATCTCGGGGCAGCCTGTGCCGTCGATACGGACAGCGAAGCGCTCGACGAACTCGACGCACTGCCGGGTGACCAGCGACATCTCTTCGGACTCTCCGAAACAGACGGGACCGGCACGAACGGGGACCGGACGGTCGGCACCGCTGCCATCGAGGACGAGCGACTCGAAGTCCGACGGGCGATAGACCAGCTGGTAACGAGCGACATCGACGCAATCCTCCTCGTAGCCGGGCTTGCTGGGGGGACGGGCAGTGGCACTACGGCCGACATCGCTGACGCACTCAGTGAAATTTACACGATTCCAGTCTACTGTCTATCGGTGTTGCCCGCCGGCAGGGACGGCGAAGCAGCCACAAACACGCTCCAAGCACTCCGGGGGCTGGAAGCGACCGTCGACGGGCAGATACTGTTCGACAACGACGCGTGGCTCGGGAGCGGTCAAACGGTCGATGAGGCCTCCGAGACGCTGAACGAGACCGTCGTGACGCGGCTGGGGGCGTTATTCGCAGCCGGTGAGGCGACGGCAGCCGACGCTGTGGGCCAGAGTGTCGTTGACGCCAGTGAGATAATCAACACCCTCTCAGACTCGGGTTTCACGACGCTTGGCTACGCCAGTCAGGAACTGCAAGCGAACGCTGGCAGCGATAGCGAGACAGTTATTGACCGTCTCAGGAACCGCGTTCTCGGCGGCGAAGCCGACGCTGTCGACGAAATCGAGGCATACAACGCCGTCGAGACGACACTCCGTCGAGCGGTGCGTGGCAAACTGACGGCAGAGTGCGAACTGGATTCGGCCGATAGGGCTCTGGCTGTGTTTGCCGGGCCACCCGCGTGGTTGATGCGGGATGCAGTGACCGACGGTCGGCGATGGCTCACGGAGGAACTCCAGTCACCGGAGGTGCGAAGCGGTGATGTGCCCACGCCCGGCCGGGGCACGCTGTCGGTACTGGTCGTGCTTAGCGGCGTCACTGAACTCCCGCGGCTGGCAGAGCTCAAGACGCTAGTCGAAGAATCGACATAACGAGACCCATTTGTAACTTCTGGTGGTGGCTCCAGTCGATTTTGCGTTTGCCTGAGGCAGAGCCACTACGAACCCGTTTGCAGGCCGCCTTCCGTCCCCACCGCGACGACGGACGGCACTGGCATGGCGGCGTCAGCGGGATGACCGTCGAGTACGACGCCGAGGCTGGCCGGCTGATAGATGTGGCTGTCATCGGGCAGCCTATCGCCGTCCGTCGAGAGTACAGGATTGCTCCCAATTCTTATGTCATCTACAGCGATGACTGGCCGGTTCCACATGAGGTAACCGCGGTTCGTTCGGACTTTCGTTCGAGAGTGTTGCAGACTATGCTCGCGGAGAAGGCATCACTGGCCGGCTGAGTGGACGACTTCGAGAGTACTGACCAGTTCACGCGACGACTTATTATACGGGGACTCATGGAGTTTTGTGCGACACTCAGCAGTTCAG
>NZ_AOLQ01000002.1 GCF_000337775.1 Haloarcula vallismortis ATCC 29715 | reverse complement strand
GGATATCAACCTCAACCTCCGCCGAGTCCGGGAGGCCAGCTACGTCTACTATTACAATAACCGGATGGACTCGTTCCACTTCCTTGCTTACAGTCGCCAAACTCTCCTGCTGATTTTCTGTCAGCCTAACCCGATTCCCACTCGATACCGCTTTCACCTCCACCGCATAGTACGCCAACAGATCCGTCGTCGGGTCTACCACCTCACGCGAATGCGACGGGGCGGGCGTGCCCTCCACTGGGGTCAGTGCCTGCACCATGAGAATATCGTCAGGTATCCAGCCTTGCGAATACCCCCAGTCACCATCTTCCGGCAACGTAACACCCTCCAATATCCCGAGATGGACTTCCTCCGTTAGATTCCGACTTTTCGAATGAATCCGGATGTCGTCTCTGCTATACTCCTTCCCCTCAGTCTGGCCCATCACGTGTGTAGTAATCGCCTCCTCAAGCGGCTCTGGGAAACCCCCGTATCGCCCTGCAATCATCTCTGCAATCAAACCCACATCCATCCTCGACAAATCGTACGTAACCATCGGTCTCTACTTTCTCCGTCCTTCTACCAGCCGCTTTGTATTAGGTGATTCCGTGCCCAAACAGCTCCCAATTCTGAACTGCTAAGGTTCGACTCGTGTCTAAAAGGCCGATACACTCGTAAGAGCCCCTCTCAACGGAGTCTATGAATTCTGTAGGTTTGTCGTACCCACGAGGAGTGGAGTGAGAAACAAATGAAAGCGGTTCCATCATATACTGTCGATAGAGAGACTGCAGCGACGCTCCGCGAATGGCTGTTCGAAAATGCAGTTGAGAAACATGGGGAGTCCGAGATCTCCGAGCCACTCGCCGAACTGGCGGCCGCTATCGACGGTGCGCTCTACGAAGAGGCGGGGGCCGTCGAACTCGGAGCGTGGGCACAGATGAGTCCACCGGGTCACCGAGACACGTCCCACGTCGACGGGAGCCTAGTCGATGAATCCCGATCAGATGACGCACGCGACCCAGGCGAGCCTGCTCCCCTCGATACAGGCGTCAACGAGCCAGATCGCAGCTACGACACGTATCCCGATTCAGCTTGGCAGCCCGATCACGAGCAGTCCATGACGAACCAGGAGCGATCCCCGACAGCAGCGTCTCACGGCAGGGCGACACCGACAGCGACCTCTCGCACACGACGGCAACAGCACCGTCCATCAGTCCGGTATCGCACCGCGTACGAGTGTTCCGTGTGCGGGAGCGTTCGTGAGTTAGAAACCTCGCTTCAAGTCTGTGCGTTCGTCGATGAGTGTCCCAGCTGCGGAGCAGTCGCTCGCTTTACTGCGGGCGGGATTCCCACACCGTTCAGGAAGAGCTGAAGACGCCTATTACAGTCTCTTTCAGCCAGTTCCCTTGACTGTCGGAGATAGCTACGGGAACACCTGATAGAAGCCGGTCAAGCCGGTTTGACGGATTCGATCACAGGTATCGATGAACGTCGCTCCTTCATCGTCCTCTCTGCGTTGCTCGATGAAGTCCGGATAGCCGAGCAACTGGAGGTACGCATTAGCAAACTGGATTAGCGTCTTCACTGCGGCCTTCATGAAGTGGTATGGTTCGATGTAGCCCGCATCAGCCCAGTCTGCCTGATACAATCCCCACTCAGTGAGCGGATCATAGGGTAAGGGATCGTCATCTATCTCGCGGTAGTACCGCTCGAAGGCATCTCGATCTGCCTCATTGAACCGGTCAAGCGGGATGACTCCCGCTGTCCAACCCTGATCAGCATCCTCGAGGAGACTGTCCTGATATCCTCCGCGATGGACTACAAGCGGTCGGAGAACATAGATCAGATTGATGTACGCCATGTGGGCCGCGATGTGATCACGAAGATCGGTGTTTACCTCCCGTACTTCATTCAGAAAGTCCCGTCCCCGGTTGTTCGAGAGCGAGATGAACTCTTTTCGAATGTCGTCGATAGCATACTTCTCCGCGGTCTTGAGGGCAAGTGTATCGAAAACGCCGGTGATCAGGGAGATCGCATTGTCGAAATGGTACTGGACGTTGAGCTGCGTCCGGTTATCTGGTTCCTGGAAATACTGATAGCCGATCTCATCGACGGCGATAAGCAAGTTCTGAAATCGGATGCTAAATCCCCGTAGATAGTCGTCAACCGCGTCGGCCTCCACGTGATACCGCGGAACCAACGCCCGGAAGAGATGCCAGTACCAGCCGAACATTCCGACGGTGAGGTTCGGACTAGCGTAGAACTGCTCCCGATACCGGATATAGAGCCCGAGATACTCGACTGCCTCGCCGAGGCTCATGATATTCAACTGCCCACCGGGGAAGTGCGCCTCGAACCACCGTCGGTTGGTGAGGAGGACCGTTCGGTTCGTGATGAACAGGTGTCCCTCATCACGATGGTTGAGCGCGGCGTGGACGAACACCTGCCGGACTGTCGCCAGCTCTCGTTCGGTGACGTCCTCTACTTCGGTCGCATACGCGTCGACGTCATCGGAGAAGACTCGTGCTGTAGTCCGCCGAATCGCCCGTTCCTGATATCCGAACAGATACGAGAATGACGTGGTTCTTTGCTGCCCATCATCATCGCTCCGGACAACTCGAGCCCCGTTCTCTGCCGTCTCAAATGTATACGGTGGGATACACTCAAGCTCCTCATGCCGTGGCGTGTCTGGCGACCGAATGAATTCGAACTCGCGGTTCGCTGCATAGTCGAGTACCCGCTGGGCGGCATCGTTACCATCGGCGAGCTGCTCGTTCAGTGACGCGGTATCCACCAGTACGCGCAGCGGGTCCTCACCGTCACGTGAATCATGGTCTCGACGGATGATATCGCGTGGGTTCATACCTGTGTCTCGTCGTGCCAGCAAGTCAACGCTGTGGGCACGTCAACAAGCCCCTCTACCTTGTTTTTGAATACGATCGGGATTTGTATCGAACGACTAATTCGAACTCGAACCAAGGTCTATTCAATAGTTGGACCAGCCAGAAGACGGGGTTGGAAGATACTGCCGACAGAATCAGCCACATCCGATTTGTTTATCCACAGTCTCCACGGTTCTTAACCAACACATACCTATTGGATGATTTTGTGTTGGTTAAGGGAGCTAAGAAGAATGAGGCAAGGCTAAAGCAGGTCTGAGACTATATTCTATGTAAGAAACGCAGGTATGAGTATCATAGAACAATCGCAAAATATACGCCAGGGTCTCTCGACTCGAGAAAGTCGACTCCTTGCACAACTCGCTGGCGCGGGGCACCAGATCATCTCCGTTGACGATATCGAGACGACGCTGGAGGTTCCCCCAAACACCGCCCGCGAGATCGCCTCCCGGCTCACCGAGAAGGGCTGGCTCGACCGGCTCTTCCCGGGCACGTATCTCATCATTCCCCTCTCTGCCGGCGAGGACGCCGTATACACAACCCACGAGTACCTCATCGCTGCCCACGTCGCCGAGCCGATGTACATCGGCTACTACAGCGCCCTCAGTCACTACGGGCTGACCGAACAGGTCCCCCGGACGGTGTACGTCGTTACGCCGACCCGAGCGCAAAGCCGGGAGATCCACGGCGTCCCGTACCGCGTCACGACAATCACCGAGCGGAAATTCTTCGGCTTTGAGCCGACATCGATCGAGGGCACGACCGTGCAGGTCAGCGACATAGAGAAGACGCTGGTCGACTGTGCGGACCACCCCGAGTTCTGTGGTGGCCTTCGGGAACTCGCGACCGCGATGCGTACTGCCGACGAACGGGGTTGCGACTGGGACACTGTCGGCGAGTACCTCGAACGCCTCGACAACGGCGCTGCGACCAAGCGGATTGTCTACCTCGCCGACCAGCTCGGCATCGACCTCCCCGCCCGCGAAGAACTCGTTGCGTCGTTCACGAGTGGCTACTCGCTGCTGGATCCGACGCGGCCCGACACCGGGTCGACCGACAGTACGTATCGCCTCCGGATCAACGTCGAGCCAGCCATGCTGGAGCCCAAGGAGTCCTGACCTAGGTACGAAGGCGGTGTACCCTCTCTGCAGCGTCGAGAACGGTGCTGTTCGACGACGAACTATGGGTTTGTGCCACCATCGACGGCGTCGAGATCGGGCTCGTCGAACTCGAGGGCTTCCGCGACGGCATCCGGAAGCTCCGGGCGAGGGGCCGATTCGTGGCGCTCGATTTTCTCGGTCTTCCGCGTGTTTTCGTAGAGGGCACGTGCGACCGGAAGCCCACGGAGATACTTGTAGTCGTGGAGGACCTCGACCCCCCGCTCTGTGAATCCGTAGAACTGGGAGGGGAGATCACGTTTCCCCTCGCTTGGATCGTACGTGTAGCGTGCGAGGAGCCCGGCGTCGATCAACGTCTCCAACTGGTCTTTGATGGCCGCCTGGCTCTTCCCGGTCATATACTCGAGTTCGGCGAGCGACATTAGATGGGCGGGATGGCCCAGCAGCTCCTGGATGATGAGATGGCGCGTATCCTGGGACAGCAGCTTGAACAGCCGCTGCTGTTCCGCGAACGGACCTGCATCGGCCGCACCAGTGTCGGTTTCGCTCATACGTGCTGGTACGAGGTAGGACGCCATAACAGTTAGGGTCACCCAAGTTGGTTAATCCAGAAAAAACCAAAGTGATTCAGAAGGGATAAGATGGTGTGGTTTGAATCGGCAGCTAATGACCGACCCAAGCCCGCCGCCGGACGCTGGGGAGATTATGACCGTTGTTCACGAGGCCGTCGGGGACATCGAACTTGAGCCTGCAGAGAAACGGGAAATATGGCGGTTCACCCAGCGTGAATTGCCGTATCTCTGGAGTCAGCGGACATCGTATTTTATCTTGGGGAGCTATCGCGACCCCTATATCCGCCGGCTTCGCGCCGTCCAGAACGAACTCACGAAGCAGCTCGGTGCCTATCCGTTCATCATGGGAGATCTCCTCGAACTTCCGACTGACCGGCTCAATACGTTCGATATCATGTTTTCGTTGCTCGCGACATACAGCGACTACATTGTTGGGGTCTTCGAGAAGGAGAGTGGTGGGGAGGCGCCTGAATTGGGTGAGATCGATGACCCCCCGTATTTCGACAAGTCGTACGTGTTCCCACGTGATTACGCGTGGGTGACTGACGAGAACCTTGACTCGAAACAGCACGTCATTCAGGCCGCCCTTGAGATAGCGTTCACAGACGATTTGTCGGTGGATGAAGTCCAAGCAAACGTCGAGTCGCTCGTTGATCGCGCCCAAGAGAGCGGTCTCGACATCGACGAACAGGAGGTGTGGGATGTGATCGACGACCGGGCAGATGAGGGCGAAGATCCAGTAACGTACAGCTGGGTCCATCTCAACAAGTTCCGCAAATTCGAACTCCACGATCGGTGCTTCCCGTGGACGACAGAGGACGAACTTCGAACTGTGGTTGACGAACTCCCGTCACCGACACCCCGTCCGGAGTGGGAAGCGAGGGGGGAACAGTGAATTCTCCTGTCATACTCGCTTGGCGGTACAATCATCATAGTGAGTCGGCTCGGCAGTTTACTCTCAGGTAAACTACTTTACTACGCCAGGTCGAATACATCGTTATGGAGGCTGGTTCGGGTGTCGGTGACGACACGACACCACGGGAAGTCATCCACTTCATTACACAGCATACACGGTTTTCGCTTATCAGCGATATTCTCGCTCACCCCCAACAGCTCCCATCGATGTACGAACTCGAGGAGCTCAATCCCAGTGTGAGCGATGCGACCGTCTACAAGCACATCCAGAAGCTGATCGACGCCGGCATCGTCGAGGAGGTCGCCCTAGACGACAACCAGCGCCGGCAGGGCTACCCTTGGAAGTTCTATGGACTCACGGAGGAGGGGTGGGAGTTCCTCGAGGAGCACAACCTGCTCGCTGCAGAGGAGACCCTCCAGCAGATCTACGAGACCATCTCCGACAAGCCCGAGAAGATGGTCAAGTACGAGAACGCCCCCCGCCCGGATGACGTCTAACGGCTCGGTCTATTCCTGAATAGTTTGCTATTCGTACTCTTCAGCCCGTGACGAGACGGTATCTGATTAACCAACAAATCTATGCCGATACGCGCTCTGTTGGTTAACACGAAGTGACCGCTGATGTCCTACGAGCCACCGACGCCGCCGGCGGAACTCCCGACAGATATCGTCAACACCCTCAACGGCTACTCGCCGGACCAGCTCCAGCACGTCGCACGCTACGCTGAGGAACTGGCAGAACACAAAGCTCGCGAGGCCCGGCTCGAGGAGGAGTCGGAGGACGACGAAATCGACGAGCGGCCAGACGATCTTCCAGACGACGTCCCGTCGAAGGCCACGATCACGATCAAGGAGATCAACGACAACCGCTACTACTACTGGCAGTGGAGAGATGGTGAAAAGATCCGTTCTCAATATAAGGGTCCAGTCAACCCGGACGAGTAGCTCCGGACATTCATCAGTGATGACGGTTGCTAATGGTCGGCGAAAGGCCGAACCATGCCCGTCGAGATCGAGTGCGACTTCTGTGGGAAGTCAATTACAAAGCCCCCATCAGAGGTGGAAAGTGCAGAACACCATTTCTGTGATCGGGAGTGCTATGGGAACTGGCGTAGCGAAGGAGAAGATAGCAGACTCGTTCTCGAATGTGACTACTGCGGGACTGAATACAGACGGTATGAAGCATCACTCAGAGAGGACCAGACAAACACCTTCTGTAGCAAAGAGTGCAAGGGACGGTGGCAGATAGAAAATCGGCCGCAAACTGAGTGTACGTACTGTGGGGAGAGCATCAAACGAATCCAGTACGATATCGAATCAGCGGACCGGCATTTCTGTAGTCGTAAATGCAAGTGGGACTGGCAGCGGGAGACAGCTACCTACGACTGGAAATCAACCCCGAACTACGGACCGCTTTGGAAAGAACGGCGTGAGCAGGTCTTAGAGCGAGATAATCGAACCTGCCAGGGGTGTGGCCGTAGCGAAGACGATCTCGGATATACCCCACGAGTGCATCATATCCGGCCGTTCTCTGAGTTCGACGAGGATGAGGTCGAAGCAGCTCACGATTCATCGAATTTAGTCTCGCTCTGCGAGCCTTGTCACACCCGGTGGGAAGGTATCCCGCTCCGTCCGAAGCTAATCTGATGGACCCCCCATGTTCGAAGTGAAAATCCGCGTGCCATACGGCATGAGCCAGATACTGAACCGATTTTCACATCGATGACGGGGGGGAATGTTCGACCTTGTGTTTACACATCGATGACGGGGGGTGTCAGACGGGCGGCTTGCACTTCGATGACGGGGAGGGGGAACAGCTAGTTCCGAACACAGATACGCAAATTCACCTGATGGCCGCCGATTCTGCGTTACACATCGATGACGGGGGGTCCTCCATCGGATGTACTTCGGTGTCGGTTCCTACTAACGTGCCGTGAAACCCTCGAATTCAGGAGTGAAATTGGATACAGCGGGCGAATAAACATCGACGGGGGTTAATCTTTTTAATGCTCCGGTGTACAGCAGTCATATGGCCGGTAGTGATCAAGAAGGGGCGGACCAATCCACCCTTGATGAAGGAACTAGTTCTACATCGGATGGTCAGCAGCTAGAATCCGCCCGTGAGGATGCTGCCGGAGACTCAAGCCAACATCAGGAATCGACCGAAGAGAGCGCTCAACGGTCGATCCGTGATATGCTCGATGATGAGGGGGAAGCATCGGTTTTCGTCAACCGTGACCTCGTCGAGCCGGACACGATTATCGATGAGGAGCGAATCGTCGGCCGTGACGACCAGCTCGAGTCCGTCGTCTCATTTCTGAAGCCGACGCTCCAAGGAAATCGACCGCCGAATATGCTGTTGTACGGTCCCGCAGGGACCGGAAAGTCACTCATCATCGGAGCCGTCACGCAACAGATAATCGAGCTCTGTCAATCCAAAGGCGAACGGTTCGGCGTTGTCGATATCAATTGCCAACCAATCAATACGCTCGATCAGGCCGTCTACGAACTCGTCCAAACTGTCGCCCAGGACGTTGGTACGGAAGTCGGTGTTCCAGAGACCGGCGTATCAACGAAGCGCAAGTACCGACGTCTGTACGAACTTATCAACGAGCACTACGATTCGGTTATCTTCATTCTCGACGAGATCGACCTCTTGGTCGGCCGGCGCGAAAACGACGAACCCGCATACTCGAAGCTTCTCTATCAGCTATCGCGAGCAAGTAACACGAACGAGATCGAAGGTCGCGTGTCCGTCGCAGCGCTGACGAACGATCCAAAATTTATGGAAGACATCGACGGGCGTGCCGAGAGCTCATTCAATCCACGTGACGTCTACTTCCCTGACTACGACGCGACCCAGCTGCGCGAAATTCTCGAAAATCGACGCGATGCGTTCCGTCAAGATGCTCTCGAGGACGACGTGATTCCGCTCGTGGCGGCGTTCGCTGCACAGAGTCACGGTGACGCACGGAAGGCGATCGACCTGTTCCGCGGTGCCGGTGACCTCGCAGACGAGCGGGGAGATGAAGTGGTCACGGAGGACCACGTCCGGGAATCTCAGGAGGAGATCGACAAAGACCGTTCGCTGAAGCTCGTTGAGGGACTTACGACACAAAAGAAGATTTCACTATACGCAACTGCAGCTGTTGCGCATCACTCGAACCGGACGGGGAGCTCCGTCCCGAGCCCGGTTGGGTTCAAAGTCTATCAGTGGGTGACGAACGAACTCGATGCGGACCAGATGACCCGTGAGACGTACGTCAAATATGTCAAAGAACTTTCCACGTACGGGTTGATTTCGACATCCCGGAAAAGCCGCGGACGAGGCGGCGGGATGTATATGGAATTCACATTCACGGGCGATCCTGAAGCGATGATGACTCGGATTGTCGATGATACACGCCTAGAAGGAATAGCCCAGCAGGAAGAACTCCTCAGTTCAGTCGTGAATGCTCAACTGAAAGAATTCCACGAGGGGTGAGAATCCGATCGAGCATCCGATGTAGAACACACCCCCCGTGTTCGATGTGTAAAGTCAAGATAGGAGCGGGACACAGGTCGAGAGAAGCCTGAACTGGTGCCGGTGGGTCAGAGAACACGGAGTAGCCTCCCACCAACCTTCTAACGGACTGGAGATGAGATGGCGACACAGAGTCTCGTGACCCTCACCCCCCGTCATCGATGTGTAAACAGCAGAGCGTGGAAGGGGAAAACTCACGAGGACGAATCACGAAAGTCGGGTTTGACGCCACGAGACGGTCGATTTCAGGAGAGATCACGGATGTAGACGACGAATATAGTGAAGACATCCTTGCTCGGTTAGTCGAAGCTTCGCTTCTCCTAACCTTCGCATTTTAACCTAGTGCGGTTTCAGTTACAGCGCACTGTATATAAAACTTCGTCAGACAATATGCAGTGGTTACGAGAATATAATCTCGGAGGCTGAGTCACTCTTCTTCGTGTCTGTGGTATCATCGCCGGTTTTCGCCGTTCTCCTCTCGTCACCCCCCTCCCTCCTCTCATGGTTTTACACATCGATGACGGGGGGAGGGAGTGTAACCGCGGTTCTCTATTGAAACCATCCACTACTCGGTTACTGGAAATCGGTTAGCTCTGGTTCACGTGCCCCTGAGAGTTCTTGTTGAATGTCCGTGCGATCCCACCCAAGCGGAGAGAGGACACTCTCTGTCGCCCGGATGAGCTGAGTCTCATAGTACGACGCATCGTACGAGTCGATCTCCTCGTGAGCCAACGCGACCCGTTCCCGCGAGGTCTTCCCGTCGTCGACAACTACGTACTCGATGTCTTGTCCTGGGTGGACGGCGAGGTCCTGGTCGCGAGCCCGCTTCAGCGCCGCCACGTTCTGTGTGTTCTGCGTGTAGCCCTCCAGCGGCTTGGAGACACGATTCCGTTCGACGAGCTGCTCGACAGGAATCCTTCCAGCGTGGAGGCGCTTGATGGCGTCCTGGAGACAGTCGAGGACCGCGTCCCGAGATCGAGTCGCATCGAGCCGTTCGAGACAGCTTCGTTGGACGTCCTCGATGAACGGTGGGGTTGAGCGTTGCCGAGCTTCGATACCGCGTATCTTGAAGTCGTCGTCGCCGGCGACCTTCCCGAAGTACTTCGTCAACGCGCCGGCGTCGCTCTCGCGCTGCGGGACAAACGCGACCCAGTCGTAGTGGGCTTCGTGTTCGAGCCGAATCTCGACAGTCTCCGTGATCTCTGTCGCAAGCTCCTCGAGGTCCTCGCGGTCATCGTCGTTGACGTCGGGATCGGGCGTCACCCAGATGGAGTCGACGATACCGTGGACGACGCGCCAGCCACCGGCCTCCAAGCGTTGTTTTGCCGTCAGCAGAATCTCGCGAGCAAACGCGTTGATCGCCTCGTGGCACTCGATCCGCCCGAACTTCGCGTTGCTGAAACCCTGATACCCGAAGCAGGCGACGAGAATCCACTTTAGCGCTCCCGACCGCCCCTCGAGCTCTGCCAGTCGGTCCTCGTCGGGGTCGTCCTGTTCCTTCTCGCGACGGATGGCCGCCTTGATCTCGTCGCGCGCGTCGATGATCGGCTGCAGTACGTCGACGAGGTAGCCCCGGTCGTCACAGATCGAGTACCCGAGGCCGGGGACGTCGTCGCGGTCGCTGTGGCAGTCACACCGGATGACGTCCGGCGAGACGTTCCGGGTGCAGATGATGTTCGGATACAACGAGGAGAAGTCGAGTTCGTGGACGTTCTCGTGGACGCCGACCTCGGGCGCGAAGATGAAGCCGCCACGGTCGGCGTCGTGGAGCGTCCCCATCGGCTTGTAGAACTCGTGGCGCCAGGAGTTCCACGGGACGAGGACGCCGCGGTCGTGGGCCTCGCAGATCTGGATCGCCGTGAGGACGTTCCCGATCGACGCCCACGCGAGCTCCTGGACGGGCTTTTTCGAGCGCGACACGAGGTCGAGGACGCCGTCGAGGTTCGTCTCCCCGTAGAAGAACGTGTTCGACTCGTCGATGATCGCCCGGCCGGGCACGTTGTACCGCGCCGGGGAGTGACCGACGCGGCCGTAGCTCGAGTACGTCGACTGGTTCGCGAGCTGCTGGTAGTCGACGTCCGGCCACCGACTCAGCGAGAAGTCGTCGACGCCGGCGTCCGTCGCCATCTCGTACAGGGTCGGGACGATCTCGCTGGTTGAGCAGACTAGGACGTCCGGATCGTGGGCTTCGAGTGCCCCTTGGACGGCGGTCAGGATATCCGTCGGCGAGCCGGTGACGGTGTCGCCGGTGACGGACAGCTCCCCATAGACGTCGTTGCTCGTTTCGGTCACCGGGACGCTGAGCCGGAGCGTCGATAGCTCGCTTGCCGGCGTCGGATCGACGCCGGTCTCCAGACAGTACCGGAACTCTCGCGACAAGTCGATGTTGAAGCAGGCGATATCCCCGACTGGATAGGCCGACAGCTGGCGTGCCTGCCGGGCGAGTGGGGTGACGCGATTGATGTGGGCGACGTCGACGGCGAGAACGGCCTCCTCGTCTCGTCGAAAGCCGGGGCGTCGCGTAACCATCTCGGTCGCGACGACGTCCGGGTGCTGGTCGTACACTGACTGGAGTATCGTGAGGTCGAGGTCGGCATCAGGGTCGCGAGCGGCGACGTAGAAGCGTGGGGTGTAGTCATCGCGCTCGGTCGCGACGGCGCCGTCGGCGGTTGCCTCCCACTCCAGGACGCGGCCGTCGTCCAGAAAGTCGATACTGAACGGCATCGTCACGGGTTCGCGTCCGTTGGGGCGCTCTCTTGGTCATCGCGTGCTGCGACCGCGGCTTCGAGCTCCTCGAGGCGCTCTTCGTGGTCGTCGAGGCGGGACTCCTGTTCGAGATCGATGCTGAGCAGCGCCGGCAGCAGCGGATTCTGGTGGTTCAACAGCCCGCTCGCGTCGGCGTGCTCGCGGGCGTACTCGAACAGCCGGTCGAAGTGCGGCTGGTCGCGACGCCGCAGTGCCCGGCGGAACTCAGCCCAGCGCTCTTCGATTGCCCGCAGCGCATCTCGGTAGGTTGGGTTCGTACGCCCCATCGCTATCGTCCTCCTGCCCCGGTTGCGGTCCACGCATCGAGCAAGGGATCTGCGGTGGCCGCCACCGTCTCACCGTCAGCGGTGACGCCCGTCCCGACACCTTCCGGGGTCGGCGTCGACGGCGCCGGCGTCGTCGGCTCCACGCCGACCTGCGTGGCGCGTGCCGCGAGCAGCTGTCGCCAGTACGCGAACGTCGTTTGGTAGTACGCGCCGTCGTCGACGGGATAGACGAGCGTCTCGAAGCCCTCGCCGACGACCCGTGGGCCCATCCGCGTCTGCTCGCACTCTAGGTGGTGGTCGGCGACCCTCGCGACTGACTCGGTGAATTCGTTTCGTTCGTTTCGCGTAACGAGCACCGGGATGTCGTACCCATCGGCGTAGGTCGCCAACCGGGCGAGAGTTCGAGCCTGGAGGGTTTTCGCGTGGGTCTCGCTGAGGGTATCGTCGGCGCGGTACTGGGCGTCGACGGCCGGCGCGACGATGAGGGCGGGGGTGTGGGGCGACGTGTCCTCGTCACGACTTGGTTCCCCTCGACCGGCCGCCCCGGCGTCAGTGGTAGACATCTGGATCGACTTGTTCACTGCCGTCGGAAGATCATAGACGGCGCCGTAGTGCTGGTAGGCGGTAAATCCGCGAGCGACGTGAATTCGGTTGAGCAACCGTTGACTAGGGGCGATCTGCGTCAGCGTGGTCGTCGTCGCATGGCCGTTTGCGTCAATCCAGAAAGCGGGCCCGTCGTGCAAGAGGAGATGATCGAGTACCAATGACTGAAGGATCGGAACACCCCGATCACCGTCGACATCGAGGAGTGTGATACCGTCCTCAAGGGAGGGTAGCAGCATTCCGTCCGTCGCGGGATCGGCTTGATTAGCCAGATTCTGGTTGCGGTCAGCGCTCCGTGTTGGCTGGTCTACCGCCAATCGGTTCGACGTCGATGTGGAGCGGTCGGGCATACTCCAGTAGATGGCCACGTACCAGATAAGCCGCGGCGTGTCGCTTCCGCATTTTCAAGGAATGACTGAGTAATGCGGTAAATCGGAGTCAAGCGCTGGATTTTGGCGATCGTCCGAAGGTTTCCGAGAAGACTTCCAGAATGACCTTGGTTCGGATGGTTCGTAGCGAGAGGCCCCATCCTTTCAGGCTGGGTCTGAGCGACAGCACGGACCGACAATCCAGGTGCTACGGCTTGTCTGGATGTTCCACCGCCTCTAGACCGGCTTCGATAATCTCTTGATAGGCTTCTTCGAGGTCCTTGTCCTCTTGTTCGGCGTAGTCTTTCACCCGCCCATTCAGTGTGTGCGAGATGTCGATGTTCGGTCGCATCGTTTGTGTCCAAAAGACATTTAGACAATCAGGCACAAATGTCTGTTGTCGTGAGGCGAACCAATACGTTCGCGGTGCGACCGCTCTCCGAGCAGGATGAGCAGCTGCTCCGCGAGCTGTTGGACGCCTCCGCCAGCCTGTGGAACGAACTGAACTACGAGCGCCGCCAGAACTTCTTCGACGGCGACTCCGTATGGGATACTGCCGACTACCGCAAACAATACGTCGGTGTCCTCGGGTCCGCTACTGCCCAACAAGTCATTCGTAAGAACAGCGAGGCGTGGCGGTCGTTCTTCGCCGCCTGCGAAGATGGTGAGGACACAGCCCCTCCCGGTTACTGGGGCAACGAGGAGGCCGGTAGAGAGTTGCGGACGTACATCCGTAATGACTCCTACACCATCGAAACTGGTGAACGGAGTCGCCTGGAAATCCCGGTCGGCCAAGACCTGAAAGATGAGTACGGACTTGGCTACTACGACCGCCTGCGGCTCGAAATCTGCGGCGCTCCCAAGTGGGACGGCGAACAGGGGCGATTGGAACTGTACTTCGACGAGATCGACGACACGTTCAGAGCCATTCAGCCTGTCACTGTCCCGGATTCTCGACAGGATTCACCACTAGCCGACGAATCGGCTGCTCTGGATGTAGGCGCGAACAACCTCGTCGCTTGTACCACCACCACCGGCCAGCAGTATCTCTACGAGGGACGCGACCTGTTCGCCCGCTTCGGTGAAACCACCGAAGAAATCGCGAGGCTCCAATCGAAACTCCAAGAGGGCCGAAACAGCAGTCAGCGGATTCGATCCCTGTACCGCAAGCGAACGCGCCGCCGCGACCACGCCCAAGACGCTCTCGTGCGGAATTTGATCGAGCGACTATACGACGAAGGTGTCGATACGGTGTACGTCGGCGACCTTACGGACGTGCTGGTGGACTACTGGAGCGCGAAAGTGAACGAGAAAACCCACCAGTTCTGGGCGTATCGCTCGTTCATCGATCGTCTCGCCACGACCGCCGAGGAGTACGGTATCACGGTCGAAGTCCGCTCAGAAGCATACACGACGGCGGAGTGTCCAGTGTGTGGCGAACGAGAGAAGACGGAGCGGGACGGCGACGTGTTCCGCTGTTCGTGTGGCTACGAGGGGCACGCCGACCTCGACGCGTCACGGACATTCCTCGAACGACAGGCTGGCGTAAATCTGGACGTCGGGTCGATGGCACGGCCTGTGCGCCTCAAGTGGGACGACCATATCTGGTCGGAGTTATCACGCTCTCCCGAGAGGGCCAGTCCCAACGAGGAGCGCACAAACCGGAGTACCCGCACGGGGAAACTTGCCTCCGTGGGTGCGGCATAGCCAATATCCCCACCGGAGGAATCCCATTCCACTAAGGATGGGAGGATGTCAATGGGCGCGATCTGGGCGAGTGTACTAGTTGTCTACGTTCCCGATAAGCCGCGGCGTGGCGCTTCCGCGTTCCAGGAAAGCCACGAGATAGATGGTAGCCCGCCCTCGGTCGTCGTGTTTCTGCGGACGATTGACTATTTCCGAGAACGATTCCAGAATTAGGCGCTGCTGCTCAGTTAACCAACACACCGGATTTTCTGGGCCGTTTGTTGGTTAAGAACATCGGCGCTGACAAGGCTCCACGCGACCACGTTGAAGATGCTTCCCTCCGAACTCCTCGGTATGTGTGGCCGAAACTCGCTCTTCATCAATCAGACCGACCTTGAGGCCCGCTTTGATGCGGTAGTCGTCGCTGACGGCGGGTATACACCACGATACAATATCGCGCCTGGTGAGGACCTCTACATCATCACGAACGAGGCTTCCGACGAGATCGACGCCTACCACTGGGGGCTGATTCCGTTCTGGACGGATGAGCCCGAGGAGGGCATCATCAACGCTCGTTCCGAGACGGCCGACGAGAAACGCGTCTTCGAGCGGGCGTGGGAATCACGTCCCTGCCTTGTCCCCTCGTCAGGGTTCTACGAGTGGAAATCGCCGAACGGCGGGTCGAAACACCCCTACCGGATTCACCGGGAGGACGACCCCGCATTCGCGATGGCTGGGCTCTGGGATGTCTGGGAGGGCGACGACGAGACGATCTCGTGCGTCACGATTCTCACGACGGAGCCGAACGACTTGATGAACTCAATCCACGACCGGATGCCGGTCGTCCTCCCGCAGGACGCGGAATCTGACTGGCTCGCCGCAGATCCGGCCACCCGCAAGGAACTGTGCCAGCCGTATCCGAAGGACGATCTGGACGTCTACGAAATCTCGACGCGGGTCAACAACCCCGGCAACGACGATCCCCAGGTCATCGAGCCGCTGGACCACGAGCAATCGGGCCTCGGCGAGTTCAGTTCGGGATAGTTGACGGCGTAACGGTTACTGCATCGGCGACGCAGCTGCTGAATCGACGAGCGAGTACTCTCGATCCCGACTCGTCCCTTCCGCCTCGAGGAGGTTGTACTGCTCCATCTTCGAGAGGTACGTCCGAACAGTCCGTTTGGTCCGTGGATCATCGACGTCCTCGGAATAGCGCTCGTGGATCTCGCTCGGTCCGAGTGGGCCGTGCTCACGAACGATGTCGTAGACGACGCGCTGGTGCGGCGTGAGCGAGTCGAGGCTCTTCTGCTTGATTTGGGCTCGAGCATCCTCGGCGGCGTCCAGGAGGATGTCGTCGGTGATGCGTTCGTGGTTCTCGCGATCTGCCTTGCCGGCGGCCGTTCGGAGGATGCCGATTGCGAGGCGTGCGTCGCCGGCGGCCGCGTCGGCGATGCGGTAGAGTTGGTTGTCGGTGATGACGTCTTCCTCGAGTCCCCACTTTGCCCGCGCACTCAGGATGTCGTACAGCTGCTCGTCGTGGTACTTGCCCATCCGGACATGTTCGCTCGAACGGAGCCGACTCACGAGTCGGTCGTCGACGCGGCTGAACAGCTCCTCTTCTTTGTTTGCGATGCAGATGATCGCGAACTGCGGGAGGCTGTGGAGGTCGTAGATGACGCTGGGGTCTTCGAGTTGGTCGACCTCGTCGAGGATGATGACCGTTCGCGGGCCGTCGTGTTGCTGGAGGCGGTCGACGAGTTCGTCGTGCGGTGTCGACTGCCGGTGGATGTCGATGGTGGCGCCGAGGTCGTCGAGGATCTGGTAGAGCGTCCGGAATCGGGTGTAGTTGCGCCAGCAGTTGACGTAGGTGGCCTCGACGTCGAGGACCTCTTCTCGAAGTCGTTCCGTGACGAATTTCGAAATACACGTCTTCCCTGTCCCGCTGGGTCCGGTGACGATGGCTGTATCGGCTGGTTCTCCGTTCGTGATGGGTTCGAGGACGCTGGAGAGGTGGTTGACCTCGGCGTCGCGATGCTCAACTTCCTGAGGGACGAACCCGGCCCGGAGTACGCGAGCATCGCGAATCATCTGTCTCTGACAGACTGATTTCGGGTCAGGTTACAAAAGCCTGACCGGGTTGTTTCCGGAAAGGCGCAATTATGGCTTTCAAGGCCCGGTTCAACCGAGCGGAGTCATTTGATTTCTGTTCTCAGAGTCCACTACTTCCGGGAACACACCAGCTTTGCACCGCCTGTTCGTCGAAGGTTAAAAACGGCACTCTGTCGTCCCCTGGTCAGGATGTCTAAGAGGAGCGTAGATCGGGTGTAGTGCTACCCCCGGTGTATATGATTATTAAATTCAACACCACTCAGAAAAATCCGTCCGCTATCTGTCTGTTCTACAGTCTTCGTTCGACCTTCTTTAGTTGTTTGGACGAATCCTTCCGATTCTAGACTGTCAACGTGGCGAGCAACAGTACTTTTGGACTTCTCGAGCTCGGTAGCAATTTCACTGATAGACAACGGTGTATCTAGGGCTGTTAGATCCGCGAGTAGCGTTGTCTCAGCATTGGAGATATTCCCCCGAAGGTTCAATTGAGGGATCCGACGCACACTACTGTCAATATCACCGACTTGGAGTATGGTATCAATATAGTTCTCGTTGGAGAACGTGGCAACCGTTAGTGGAAGTAGGATCTCTCGCGCACCACCACCGAGGACGACTATCGTTTCACCTTCCGCCGCTTGTATAAGGTCTGTACAGAGAAGCGTCGTTTCTACAAAATCTGTATATGGAAGTTGCTCCGACTCCAACTTGAGGTCTGAGACCACCTGTGTCAACACATCTGCCACTTCTTCGAATGCGTCCTCGCTTTGATCGGAACTTTTCGCGGGTTGGAGGAGTACAACCCGATCCGACTCGTCTAAACCTTCGCTTAATACCGGTCGAACGACACGTCGACTGTCGAATCCTAGCGGCGCGAGGTACGTTCTCATATATGTAATATTCTGCCGAGACCCTGTTACTGTTCTGAAATAGTGCAACAGTAGTCATCAGATTAGGTTGAAAACGGAGTCCAAAATGCGTCTCACTCAGCAGTTCCTCGGACGGACCTCTTCACTGTCCCAGATTAATGCAATCGATGGAGAACTGTTTCATCGACGATAATTATTTGATGTCGGGCTAGCAACTGGTGGTCGTTCGCACACTATGTGCCGGTTTATGGTTACCACCGGCACAAGGAGAGACATCTCTATAATTATAATCTATCCGACATATTTATGGTATCGGGGGCATGACTGGTTCACGGAAGCAAATATCACGAGCAGGCCGGACGGGCCTGTATCCCGTAGCTACGGCTATGGGTAATTGATGCGAAGGAAAGGCGTCACCCCATCCCACACAGACGCCGCAAAAAACCCAAGCACCCCAGGTGAATGATGGACCCACCCGACTCAGAGACGCCAGCACTAGCGGACTTCATCGGAACACGAGATTCATTTCTCGTCATCCGAGACCCACAACTCGCAAAGACTGGTTCCCAGGCCCGCGCACAACTCAGGTCACTGCCGTTCCTCGCGCAGTTTGGCCTCCGGAACATCGCCCATCCCGGCATCTACGACAACGGACTACGACTCGTTGAATATGACCTCGTAGCGAACGAAACGCTACGAGAGAACGGTGTCGATGATGTCGAATTCCCGCTGGTTCACTACGTCAGTCAGGAAATGCTGACTGGTGAACTCCAGGATGAGGACAGTACCTTCGATGAGCAGGATGTCGTTCGGCGGCTACTTCGAGCGCGGCCAACCGATACGACGTACGTACTGGTCACCGATACGAGCACCCCGAAGATGCCACGACTCACGAAGAAACCCGGTAAGTCGTTCATCGACGAATTCGAGTGCTCGGTCGCGGATTACAAGGGGCTGCTGAAACGGTACCTCCAATACAACCTTGACTCCGCTCTCCCCTTGTCAACGACACAGAACCTGTACTTCCACCAAGTGTCAGCGCACCACAAGCGCGCCGGTATTGAGGCTGGTTCCATCCCAGACCTGTTCGATTACACGCGCATTCCCGCAGACAGTCCTGCATGGGATCCCCTCTACTACCTCATCCGCGAGGACGTTGACCAAGTCCTTGAGGATTACTCGGAACGTATTCGCGAAGCACTTCGGTCTTGGACCGAGCGCGGGCCGACTCAGAAGGTCGCCAACAGCATGCTCGACATGATCGAGCGGGTGGATTTCGAGGAGGACCGGCTCGATAACTACCGCTACCGTCATCAAAAGGACACATGAGCACGACGTACACACCGGCGAGTCACAAGCCGAAAAAATTACTCACCGGGTTTATCTCGGTGCGAGCACCGGAACTCAAGCACATCTGGGCTTCACTTCAGGGAACGACGAGCGCCTCAGAAGTCGCGAGTAAGTTCAGTCGCCCGTCCGGCAGCGGGCTCAAAACGAACCACGTCGAAGACTCGCTGCGCTTCCTGAACGCTGTCGACCTCGTGGAGAGTCCGACAGGGGATGTGCTCGACACAGTTGAACGAATCAACGATCGCCACTTCGATGGATTGCCTTTCGAGCCGCGCTTGCTGTATCACTGCAACCAGCAGGGCAGTCGTCAGAGTCATTTCGCAGATATCCACCGAGCGCTCTTGAGTGAGGGAAGTAGGACAGTAGAAGCTGGCCGGGACAACATTCGGACGATCCTGAAGCGGGAGACTGACTACGACTTCTCTTGGACGGACGAAAAAATCGATATGTGGGTGACGCTGACTGAGCAGCTGGGCCTCATCACCGAGACCGAAGACGGCCTCGTTTTGAGCCCCTGCCGTGCGTTGATGTACGACGCCCTTGCGCTCGCTCCGACCACCTCGACTGAGGACCCTGACTACGACGACCTCACTGTCGACGACGGCGAGGCTCAGCAGATGCTCAACTGGATTAACGACAACCTGTTCACCATCTACGAAGCTAGGACGGGAACCCCTAAGATCCACCCCGCTATCGCCGACGTACTTCGGAACATGGCCGAAGATGGCGTCGTCGACCTCTCAGCACCGGGAGATTCACAGAACGAAGTGAAGCTTCCACCCGAAAACCTCAACGACGACAGCCGCGGCAATCGGCAGGACGTGACGTACGTATCGGTTCACTCCAAACCGAACGAGACGGCTTACCAGTACCCCCTCGACCAACTCCTCACCCACTAATGAGCCAACAGACTTCGAAGTCCACGACGGGCAACGAGATGCCCAGTTACTGGGATGACCAGCAAGTCGATCACTTCATCACGTCAGAGGCGCACACGAAAAAGAAGACGCCAGAACAGTTCAGAGAGACACACGTCGACATCGACAGAATCCAAGCGGATTTCTTGACGCCACTCGGAATTTCGGACGAATTTGTTACTCAGGAGGACGTGCTCAACGCTATTACAGCGTCCCATCTTGAGGACCCGAACCGCATCTTCATCCTACGAGGCGAACCGGGATCAGGCAAGTCACAGCTCTGTGAGTGGGTTAAGTACCAGATCAACGGCTACGGTGAGGGCGATGAGGGAATGGAAGACCGTGTGGCGCTTCATGTTTCCCGAAGCCAAACCCAGATGGACCAGATTCTCGATGTACTCACCGAACCACTTGATGTTGATCCTGATGTTAGGAACATAGAGGGAAGCGACCCCTACGACTTGGCGAACCCAATTGTCGGTCTTCTCCGTGGGTACTGGTCAACCGAACTCCTTTCAGATGAGGAATTGGAGGAGCTCACGGCAGAGCGCGATGACGGTACTGATCTCCGGGACATCTTCGCAGAGAACATCAGCGACTATCAAGAGGCCCTATCCTCCCGTGATGAGAATCCCGAGTTCAATCTTATCACTAGAAGTGACTATAGAGAACTTCATCTCTCTCTTAGCTCCGGAAAGAAGTTGCGAGATAATAAAGAGATTATCTTCCCCGCGTTGAAGAAGCAAGCCCATGAATACCTTTCTAAGAACTTAGTAGGCGATTTCAAGGAGCAACTTCAGGAATATTCTGAACTTTACCAAGACAAAGATGTCCGTCCAACCCTAATCTGCGAGGACCTAACAACATTTAGTGTCCTGAAAGAACAACTCTTGGACCATATCTTCGAACTCAGTAGCAGTAGCTACGATATTGTTCTCGGTTGGACGATTGGTTGGGAGCAGGATAACATCAATGATGCATTGGCCCGACAAAACGCCGCTGAGTACATGGAGGGGCGTTCAGAGGGGAAACTCACGTTGACCGATGAAAAGGGCGAGGCGTTCTTCCTTGACGATGACGCGTCGGTTGCCCTCGCCCGGTCGTATCTTGACGCAATCAAGCGAAATTCCGACATTGAAAGTGCACCCGAAGAGGTCGAAGAAGCGTTTGACAACCTCTATCCGTTCAACGAGCGGTTCATCCATGTCGCATTCAGACAACTGAACGACGAGGGGAGTAGCCGAAAGACACCGAGGTTGTTACTCTTGCGGGTAGTCAAACACTGCCTGAAGTCGAGTTGGCCGCCTTATGAGGCGATGAAATCGAACTCGTTCGTCGATACTCCGATGTTGGAGATTGACGCGACCTATGATCAAATATATCGTGATATTAGTCGTTGGTATGGAGTAGAACTAGACAACGGTATCGGTGTTAAAACAGAGGTTCTTGACACGTTCGGCATTCCCTTCTCAGAATCAGACAATATCTCTGTTAAGAATGAGTACGCAATATTTGAGAAGGGTCAATGGAGTGGTCTCAACCCACGGGAGAAACCTCCTGTACCAGATCACCAAGTCGATGAAAAACCGGAAGAAGATGATAAAAACGAGGATGAAGACGTATCTGAAGAAGGAAAATCAGACGATGATGAGCAGGACTCTGAAGAGGATAAAAAGCAGGATGAGTTGACCGATGAACAACGAGAGCGACAGCGAAAAATTCAAGAATTCCAAGATTGGGTAACCAGTGGCGAATCATACCCAAGCTCTGATACACTCCATGACGGAGCTGTTGCCACACTCGAACGTTGGCACGAACCCACACGTCTCAGCAATCCAAATGCTTCAACTCGTTCCGTAGGGGGTATCTACTTCGCTCGGGGGGACAGCATCCCAGTTTCAATTCAAGGAGATCAGCAGCGGCAGGCGAGTATTGACATCGAACTTGAGTGGGGCTCTGATAATGCTGACCTCTACACTACCATCCTTAAATTTGGTCTCTATGAGGTATATGATCCTCAGACGGCAAATTTCGACCAGCTTCGCGCGTGGGCTGATACGAACGTCGCTCAGTTCAAATACGAGATGCGCGAGGAGATCGAGAACTGTCTTCCGTCGGAACTCGACATCGAGAAGACGCTGGTGCTTGCCCAGTGCTTCCTGATCAACTCGGCACGTGGCGTCGAGTTCGAAGACGGGGGGATTCCACCTGAACTCGTTTTTGAGGAGTACAACAGTAATCAGCCGTACGGGAAACCAGTTTCCGAGCACTTTGATAGAGATAGTGCGTTTGGACAGGCGTTCAGCGACCTGACAATGTCGTCCAGCGACATCAGTGACCTGATCGAGGGGCTTTTCCTCCTCAAAAAGAACGTCGTGGACTACGAGCGTCTTTCTGAAGCACGGCGTGAAATTTCGAATGACCCGCAAGCGCATGTCGACGCAGCGCTCATGATCGACACTGCTGACCTCGCGGACGCGTACAAGGTCGGCACGACACGCAACAAGGCGAACACGAAGCTGTCGAGCCTGCTCGACCGGATTTCCGACTACGCTGCCGAACTCGATCGCCTCACCGTCGAGGAGGACGCATCCCACATTCAGGAGGCACTCGAACCGGTGGAGCGCTGGTACGATAGCAGCCATACCGTCGACGACCTGGCCGAGTGGTTCGAGACCCTGTATGAATGCGCTGGAGCGGTGGACGTACCGATTAAACCGAGTTACGAAAACGCCTACGAGACGCTAACAGAATCGCCTGAGGAAGTGAAGCTATCGGCGTTCATCGACGACGTCGAGCAATTCCAGAACATGGAGGACACAACGGGCATGACGCTCATTGCCCGACTCCATGACTTCGCCCGTAGTCAGCACGAACAGGACGCTTGGGACATTTACGAGGCGTTCGACTCGCTCATCGAGGACCTCCAGGAAAAAGACCATGCGACCGGTGCGGATCTTGAACACCGTATCAAACAGCTCAGCGAGTACAGCGACTACGAGCAGAAGCGCCAGAAAATTCTCTCCGTGACGGAGGACCTGTGAGATGTCCGGAACACAATCACTACCCACCGCTGTCGACGCACTCGAGGACAAGGCTCGAAAGCACAAGCAAGCACAGAACACCCAGTATCACGTGTCGATTGCTCGCCATAATATCAGCGAGATCAACAGTGAACTCGACAACCTCGAAGAAGCGCTTCGAGACCTACGGTACTACAAGACGGTTCTCGAGGATGCGTTCGATGGTTCAGCACCAACGATGCTCGGTAGTGCCGTTCAGACGGCCGAGAACGTGGCCGACGTTACTCAGGACGATCTGCTGGGCAACGTCAAGAGCAGTGAGATGTCGAACGACGAGATCTCTCTCGACGAGGATGAGACTGAACCGAAAGTCGAACTCACGTCCGAGGTCGAGACTCATCTCAGTCAGATTCGCTCCGCAAAGGAGCAGGTCGAAAACGTCAGTGAGACTATTCAGAGTAAACTGAAGAGTAAGCGAGACACTTGGAGTACGCGAGTCAGCGCCGCTGAAGAACTTCAAAAAATCCTCGGCGGCCAGAATTCGGACTTCTCGCGTACGCTCAATCACATGCACCGCCTCCTCACCCGGGATCTGATGGATTCCAGCGGGAGCGCCTCCAAGTTCGTATCCGAGTGGGAGAACGCTACGGATAGTTGGGAGAAACACCAATCGCTCCAGAGCTTCGACGACTTCAAAGAGAAACACGGCCTGTCGGATTCGACCATCGAGGACGTGAAGACACTCAGCAAGTCCCAGCAGCTCACGCTGGCCGATGTCTCCATAGAGACCCTTGAGGAGATGAAGCGCGTCGACGAACTTGAGTCGGCCGTAGAACTCAGTCTCTGACAATGAAGGACCCCGCTGCCCGCGCGGAACAGATGCAAGGGGCCTACCGCGACTACTTCATCGGTCGCGGGGGACGTGCCGCTCGCAGCGTAGCGCATCGATTAGCCCACGGTGAGAGCGACGTCACAGGGATGCGTGGGCCGTTCCTGCAAGCGCTCGACATCCCGAACTGGAGTGACCGCTCGTGGGATACCTTCGCCAGGTCGGCACGCCTCGAACCCCATATCAGACAGGCGTTCTCGGAGATCGGCTTTGAGAGGCTCTACGACTTTCAGGAGCGGAGTATCGAGTCGATACTCGACGGTGACGACACGGTGATTACCGCCGCGACGGGGCGGGGGAAGACTGAGGCCTGGCTGATTCCGATTCTCAACCGGATCCTGGAAGTAAAACGCCGCGAAGAGGATGAGGGAGACGACACGAGCGTCAAGGCAACGCTCATCTACCCGACTAAGGCGCTTGCCCAAGACCAGTTGAAACGTCTCCTCCAGTATCTCTACCGCATCAACAAGCAGCTGAAGTCGTCACAACGCATCTCAGTCGGTATCTACGACGGTGACACGCCCCGCGACGTGAGCGAGTCCGGTGCAGAGGGGTACCTCAACTCCACGTTCAAGCACTTCGAGTGTCCCGGGTACAACCCCGAACTCGACAAGTGTCAGGACTGCGGTGGTGGTGTCCGCGTCAGAAACACCGGTGCCCGGTTCAAGCTCATCCCGGAGAAAGCTCAGTGTGAAGACGACGAACCGAACGACGTACCGCTGGACTTCCTCCGACTGACTCGGTACGACATCCTGGAAAACGGCGTCGACATCCTCCTTACGAATCCCGACACTATCAACTACCGGCTCATCAATACCAACGCAGAGGACGAGCACCAGCGGTTCATTTACGAACCCGAGTTCCTCGTTTTCGATGAAGTTCATACGTACGACGGGCTGTTCGGAAGTTACACGTCGACGTTGATGAAGCGCGTACAGGCGCTGCGAGAGAACCGAGATGTCGACGACTTGCAACTCATCGCGAGCAGCGCGACCGTCGAGAATGACGTCGAACTCTTCCAGAAAGTCAGCGGCGCCGTGGACGTCACACAGGTGAGTGAGTCGCCGCGTGAGCTCGACGTGACGGTGCCATCGGCCGTCCCGGAAGAGCTTACGTCGCACAGTCTGTCCGTCGACCGCATTCTGCGTGCGACGGGAACACCGGACGACGCTGTTCCGGGGCTGGACACGTTCGATTACACGCTCGAGGAGGCATCGAGCTACGACCGGGACCGTCGGGAGACACTGGTCGCCGGTGCCTTATTCGACCATTTGACCGGCGCTCACGATAATCACGGCGTGCAAGTTGTACAGTATGTCCACCAACTGCTCTACGACGATCCGCTGACACGCTCGGAACTGCACGACCAGTTGGCCGAGACCTTCGACCTCGATGAGACAGGTGTCGATACGCTGGTGGAGAACGTCCGCACACTCGGGGAGTTCTCCGGAATCTTGGAAAACCGCAGTCACATGTTCTCCTGGCCGATCGACGGGTTCTACGCGTGTGCAGCGTGCGAAGCCGTCTATCGCTCGCCACAGGATACCTGTCGGGAATGCGGATTCGAGTTCGTCACTCGTTCCACATACTGTCGACACTGTAGCGACGAACATCTCGTTGCCTGGTACTGTCCCGAGTGCGATCAGTTGGAACCGTACACGCCCACCGAACACGGATCAGTCGGGCAGGACGAGGACCACGTCTGTACTCGATGTGAGGGCGCTCGAGACGACCCCGTGCAGATGGTTCGTGCCACGTTCCAGCCATTCTTGGAGTGCCAGGAGTGTACCCATCGGGCAGAACGGACCACCATCGACCAGTGCTCCGACTGCGGATCCCGTACTGTCCGGACGGACCCCGAGACGGCGACCTGCATCAATCCACAGTGTGGCAGCACCCAAAGAGTCGAACTCACCTGTGAGCAATGTGAAGGCTCTGTGTTCGAAGTCGCTAGCGTCGAAGGACGATTCGATTGCACTGAATGCGGCGCTACGTACGAACGTCCTGAAGATGCCCCAGAGCTTTGCCGAGAGTGTAATTCCCCACTCGAAACGACTCGGCACCTACCGTGGGTCTGTACGAACGACAACTGTGATCGGATTCACTTCCGAGATACCCCCGACCAGTGTCAGTGTGGGTCGTCGTCGTTCGTGAAGCGAGGGTTATTCGAGATCCAGTACGACCAGCACTGCCGGTCGTGTGACACCGCGTTCGTCGGGGAAGAAGGATGTGGTTGTGACGATCCCGACATCCACGAGAGAACGGGCTCTCATCAGGCCTACAAAACGCTCGACGAACACGGTAGAGTGCACTCGATGAGTTCCCAGGGCTCGGCTGTTCCGTGTCCACACTCATACGCTCGCTACGAAATCGGAAGTCGGTTCGACGAGCTGATGCGCAGCCCGAACAACCTGGCGGCGACGACATCACAATACCTGATGCGTGCGGTCGCTGACGACGAGGGACAACAAGCTGCCAAACTCCTCTCGTTCGCTGACTCCCACCGCGACATGAAGGAGCTCAGCAGGGACTTCTCCGAGCCCGAGACCGAGACGCTACTGGACCAACTGCTCGTCCGTGGCGCAGTGAACGACGATTCGTCCTCGTGGGTATCATTCGACGATGTCCTCGAGTACGCCGACGAGTCCATCGATAGCCTCAACGAGTCGCTGGAACCGCCACGAGTGGCAAGGAACGTCGAATTCGATCTGAAATCGCGTCTCAAGGACCAACCTCGTAAGCGGTGGGACGACGATGATGCACTGTACGACCGGCTCACGCGGCGTGCACTACCGTACACTTACAGTCAGCGTCTCGGGGAACGTGACGAGCCCCTCTCGGAAGTCGGTCTACTCGACGTACGGTTCGCCCCCGGGCTGGATGCCCTTTCTGGTGACGAACGGGCAATTGTCCGCGAACTCGTTAACGAGGGGAACGATTACCGTGTGGCGAACTTCGAAAGTCCCAGACCGAGTAGAGAAGCCACCGAGGTGGTTGCCGATCTCGTCGAACGGGGTATTCTCACGTACGGCCACTCCGACGAGTACGTCTCGTTCGACCCGTCTGCGCTCGAAGTCACCGTTGCTGGTGTTGGGGACAGCATCGCTTTCGATCCCGAAACAGAGCGGTACTACACGACACTCGAGCACCAATTCGGCCTCGACAGTCAATCGGCAGTTCAGTCTAACGCGACCTTGTCGGAACTCGCTTCCGTGTCGCATCCGCGCTTCACACAGCGTGCTCACCGGGTAGAATACTCACAGACCCGTATTTTGGTTTCAGAGGAGTATCTTGGAACGACAGAGAAGCGAAAGCGCCGTGAACTCGAGTTCCTCTTCCGCGAAGAGAACTATCCGCACCACCTCTCCTCTGGGCCGACGATGGAACTCGGCGTCGACATCGGCTCGCTCGACGCGTTGTTACTGTACGGGACGCCCCCTAACATGAACGCGTATCTCCAGCGTGTGGGGCGTGCCGGACGCAGCTCTCACTCGTCGCTGGTGCATTCCGTGAGCCAGCGCAATCCGATCGATTACTACTACTACGACCATCCAGAGGACCTTATTTCGGCTGAACCGACGCCGGTACCTCTCAACGAGCATAACGAAGAGGTACTGCGGGTTTCGCTTTCGTGGGCTGTCTTCGACTTCGTAGCGTCCAACTTCTCGATTCCGTGGAACGTCAGCCGCCACGGTCGTTCGCGCTCGATCGACGGTGGCGATACCTATCACCAGCGCAGTACACTCGAGGAGAGTGAACGAGAGGACGCGAGCAAGTTGACTCACGTTATGTCGCTCGCCGCCGATACGCTATCGCTGGGGAGCGACGATTCACAACTTGCGGTACTGAGCGAAGTGGTATCCGATCACGAGTCAGAGATCAGGGACTACCTCGAGTCGCTGCTTGAGTACCAGTATTGCGAGGACTGCGAACGCCGGTACGCGGCCGACGACGACCGAACTACCTGTGAGCGGGAGGACTGCGACGGCCGAATCCGACACGCCGGAGAGCAGTTCGGAGACCTCGTCGAGGACGCGATCTCGAACTTCGACGACCGGTACATCACGCACTATCAGGAGTATCAGGAGTCGTTGGAGAGCGAACGCATGTCGCTCTCCGAACGAGACCGCGAGCTACGGCGCGACCAGCAACGTGCGAGTGCGGACGAGCGCGGTCGCATCATGCGTGAGCGCCGCGGGCTCCAGGAACGCATAGAAGTACTCAAAGAGCACCTTTCCGACTTGGGCCAGGAGAGTTACTTCGATTTCCTCCGGGAGTCCCGCGAGAGCAAGTACGATTTCTCGATGCGAAGTGTCGCAACCACGGCTGGTCTAACGCTGGTCGATGAAGGGTATGACCGACGCAACGTCGGTGACCAATCAAGTGGTAGGGCGATGCGGATGGCGCTGTCCGAGCTCCACCCGGGTGCGGCGTACCTCGACAATGGTGAGACCTACACTGTCGCCCGGATTCGTTTCGACGAAAAGGCGGGTTCTGACCTACGAGAATCCGTCACCGATGCGGACATCGACGACCACCTCGCGGATGAACTTGTCTGCCCGGCGTGCCATTCGACTCACGAGTTTGATGCGACCGACTGTGACTGTGAGAACGATGTACCGTTGAAACGACGCCAACTCGCAGTTCTCGATTCTGTCGACGCATATCACGACAACCTCCAACTGACTTCTGAGGGCGACGAGGCGCGTTACCTGCACAACGAACCCAATCAGGCAGTGCAGAACACCTACGCCGAACGCGAGACCTCGATCCTCTCGTTCGATACCAGACAGACGTACGAGCTACGAACAGACGAAGGAGACGTACTTGGAACGCTCGAATACGGTGATTACTCAGTCCTCTTGTACACAGATGGATATCGCACGAAGTACAAATCGGGCGAGGTCGACGCACAAGAGTCACATTTCGAAGTCTGCGGCGAGGAGAACTGCCACGGTGTAATCTATGAGGACGACGATGAGACACGTCGGTGTAGTGCAGACCCCGATCATTTCCCCGGAGGGAGAGGAGCGGACTCTGAATTCGTCAGACTCGGGTACCAATACGAGACGCAGGGTGTGCGCATCGAACTGGAGGACCGCGAACTGTCCCACACGCTCGCGCACGGTCTCCGGGTCGCTCTCCAGTACCTCGGCGGCGTCAACATCCGTGAGCTCTCCGAGTACGTTGGGGAAGATCACGTCGACATCTTCGAGTCACAAGAGGGTGGATCAGATGTCGCACGACTCCTCTTCGAGCAATCCGACGGCAACTTCCGCGCCTTCGCGCGAGCAGTCGGTCTTATGGATGACCAGTTCGATTGCGACTGTGAGAATGGCTGTCCGTCCTGTCTGTACCAGTACGGGTGCGACGTCCGGAACGACCAGCGGTCCTTCGACCGCGACCGTCTCCAGGTCAACTTGGACGGACAGGATTTGTCGATTCATCCACTCGACAATCGGGACGCGAACGAACAGTTGACTGACTAACTACATCCCACAGAAATCCCCACCGATGGAATTCGACCCACTAGAACTCGCCGACACGATGCGTGAATCGTACGCCGAACACTATGCCGGCTCGCAACCCTCGCCGGCGGTCAAGAGTCTTGTTTCCCGCTACCACGAGGGGGCTGGAGAGTCCCTAGAGGATGACCTTCCCGAATTCATCCGAACGAAGGGGCCCTACCTCCAGGTGCTTGACCTTCCCCGAATGAGTGACACGCCGTGGGAGACCTTCGCGGACAACCACGACCTGTATTCGGATGTCACGGAAACGTTCAGTGAGGCTGGATTCCGAAATCTCTTCGAATTCCAGGAGGACTCGATTGAGGCAGTCCGCGAAGACCACCATACGTTGTTGACCGCGGCGACCGGGAGGGGGAAGACAGAGGGTTGGCTGATTCCGATTCTCCAGTTCATCTGTGAGGCGAAAGCAGGCCAGCACGACGCGCATCCGCCGGACAGCGTCAAATGCGTTCTCACGTACCCGACAAAAGCTCTGGCACAAGACCAGCTGAAGCGCCTCATCGACTACCTGTTCACGCTCAATCGAGACCGATCGGCGGACGACCAGATTACTGTGGGGATCTACGACGGGGACACGAAACGCCGCGATCCCGACGAACTAGCGTACCTCCAGACGACGTTCCAGTATTTCGACTGTCCGTGTGGAGAGTGTGACTCTTCGTTGACTGTTCGGCGTCGCTCGGACGACTCGTTCGTCGTCGAACCGATGGCAGAACACGATGAGGATCTCACATTCGACTTCATCAAAGTCACTAGGGATGCCATCGTCGAGAGTCCAGCTGACATCCTGCTGACGAACCCGGATACGATCAACTACCGGCTGTTCAACGTTAATGCGGACGAAGCGCAGCAACGGTTCGTCGCCGAGCCGAAATACTTCGTCTTCGACGAGATTCACGAGTATTCCGAGCTTTTCGGTTCGTTCACTTCGACGCTGATGCGGCGGTACATCCGGGAGCGACAGGAACTCAACGACTACGACAGCGAGGGTGACGACGATCTCACCATCATTGGTGCGAGTGCCACCGTCGAGAACAAGCTCTCCGTCTTCCAGCGCATCAACCCGTTTGTCGACCCCGACATCGAGGTGGTTGAGGAAGAAGGACGCACAATCGACGCTCCCTTCCCCAGCTACGTCCCTGACGAATTCACTACCACCGAACTGGCAAGCGACGAGTTGCGTGCCGGAGAGACTGAGACTGCGAAACTCGTTCTAAAAGCAGCAGGTATCCACGATTCCAGCGAGGGGGTGGACGTAGAGAGCGACCTCTACGAACACCTCGTAGAAGGCGACAGCGAAGTGCTGGAGTTCGTTCGCGGCATCTACTCAGCTCTTCGGGAGAAACCGCTTCGACCTGACGGCCTACGCGATCGGCTCGTCGAATCAGCCGATCTAACCGAGGAACAGGCGGACACGGTGGTGTCGAATTTCATGACGATCGGTGACGTGTCCGGAATTCTGGAGCGCCGTGCCCATCTGTTCAGTTGGCCCCTCGACGGCTACTACTCCTGTATCAACTGTGGGACGGTCTACGATACCCCGCAGTCGTCTTGTGCCGAATGCGGGCACCACTACGTGACGAAACTCTCACTGTGTAACCAGTGCGGTGAGGAGTCACTCGAGTCGTGGTTCTGTCCGAACTGCGAACGGCTCGAGCCACATACTGTGACCTCAGAAGAGGGACGGTTCGATTACTTCTCGCGACGCGAGTGCCAGTGCGAAACGCCCGACGGCGAAACGCCCGAGATGGTCCGCGTCTACTGGCGGCCGTTCTACGAATGTTCCGAATGTGGTGAGCGCCAGAAGATCGACCACCAGCAGGACTGTTCGACGTGTGGTTCCTCGATGGTACTCGACGACTCGATGGAAACCCACATCTGCTCGAACCCAGACTGTGGCGAGGAAGTCACAGTCGAGGAGGCACGGGAGCCGACCTGCCATTCCTGTGACACTGAGGCGTTGGAACCCCTGACAGACGACAGCGTCCAGTACTGTACTGAGTGTGGGGAGATATACGAAGACCCCGACGTACAGGAGTGCACGGCCGAAGACTGTGATGGCAATCTCACACCGAAGCGTTTGCTTGGATGGACCTGCGGCGACCCGGATTGTGACGAAGTGTACTTTGGCCGATCCCCGAACACCTGCACCTGCGGAAATCGGCGGTTCGTCCGGACCGCGTTGTTCGACATCCAGATGGTCGACGAGTGCACGTCCTGCGAGCACGAGTTCCTCCCTGGTGGTCGACAGGACTGCAGTTGTGACGATCCAGAAATCGTGACGCGGGCAAAAGGATACAGCAACTTCCGGATGGTCGATGACGACGGCCGGATTCGGGAGTCGAGCCAGTTCCCCGGTGGTCTCCCCTGTTATCATCAGGACCAACGGGAAACCTACTCTAAGAGCGGCAGATACGACGCGATGCTGCGGGGCCCGGCTAACGCAGCGGTGACGACAGGACGGTACCTGCTGCGGTCGCTCGCTGACCGAGACAACCCGGAATCCTTCACCGAATCCAAGATGCTCTCGTTCGCGGATAGCCAGTCCGACATGAAAGAACTGGAGCGCAACTTCCGTGAACCCGAAGAGGCGTTCTTCTTCGACCAGTTATTCGTCAGGAGCGTTAGGAATGAGGCCGACGCTTCCGGATGGGGGACCCTCGCGGACATCGTCGACTGTGGCGTAGCTGAGGCAAAGCAGTACGAGGAGGACCTCGAAGGGGAAACCAACAACCCACCGAATGCGTTCGAATTCCTCACTAACTACGACCAGTCAGTCGACGAGTATCTGACGGAAGAACTGTTGTCCAGAATCTTCGCTGGACAGTACAGCGAACGCTACCGGAGTAAGCAACTCACTGACGAGGGGATCGTCGACGTCCGTCTAAATGCCGACACCGCCGATCTCGAACCAGGAGAACTGGAACTCCTCGCTGAGTGTATTGGACAGAACCACCGGTACGAACCTCACCTCATCGACGAAGTCGAGGACGGTCACAGCCACCTCGATTCACTGATCAACCGGGGTCTGGTACGTCGGGTCGAAGAAGACGGTAGCCGGTACGTGATGGTCGAGGAGGACACAATTGAATGTGCAGTCGTCGATGAAGCGACGCCAACGTACTATAGTCCAAGTCAAGAGGACTTCGTCACGAGCCTCGAGTCAACGCTGGCCGACGTTCCTGACGACATCGTCAAATTCGATTCGAAGCCAGAGGACCGTTCGACGTTCTCGCATCCTCACTTCTCTCTGACGGCCCAGCAGATTACCACGTCCGATCCTATGATGCTCCTCGCGAGGGCGTACTATGGTGAGACGGACCGAGACGAACGGCGAGAGTTGGAATACCAGTTCAGGCAGGGGCGATTCCCTCACTTCCTGTCCTCGGGACCGGCGATGGAACTCGGCGTCGACATCGGTGACCTCAACACGTTGCTCCTCTACGGTACGCCCCCGAATGCGAACTCCTACCTCCAACGCATCGGACGTGCCGGGCGGGAGTCTGGGAGTTCACTCGTGCACTCCGTCAGTCAGCGAAACCCGATCGATTACTACTATCACGAGCATCCCGAGGAACTCATCGCGTCTGACCCACAGCAAGTCCCACTCAATGAAGTGAACCGTGAGGTTCTCCACCAGTCCCTCACGTGGGGGATTCTCGACTGGGTAGCGACGACACAGTGGGTCCCTTGGCGACGAGACCAGAGTGGGCTCGACGAATTTGTTGTCTGTAAAGACGCTCCGTCTCCACGGTCCGAATCCAAGCCCAACGATCTACTGCGGTTTACTAGCGTTCTGTCGTCGTCGAACTTCCAAGTACAGAATCAGAGCGACGACGCCCCACTGGAAGTGCTGCGTTCGGTCATCAACGAGAATCAAGACGAGATTGAACAGTGGCTGGAGGATCTGGTTTCCTTCGGTGTTTGCTCGAGCTGTGGCCGTAAACACGAAGACGGATACAAAGGTGAATGTCAGAGGGACAGATGTAGCGGTTCAGTTGAATCGATCTTAGACGAGTACGACGACGCCGTCGAAGGAGCACTACGGGGAACTGACGACCATCGTGGCATCGAAGCGTCGATTATCGACCTCTACAACGCTCAACGAGACGCGATTGACGCTGATTTGGAGGAACTCGACGAAGAGGTCGCTGATGTCCGGAGTAAAGAACGACGCACTCGAGACCGGGAAGAAAAACGCACACTCCGCGAACAGAAGCAGCAACTTCGTCGGCGCGCTGATCAACTAGACGACTATCTGCGAAGACTTGAGGACATGGACTTCGGCCAGTACCTCAACCGCGAGAGTCCGACGGCGTTCGGTTTGCGGTCTGTGGGTGATTCGGTCGATTATCAACTCGTCGGCGAGGAGTTCGAAAACGTCAGTGACGGTTCTCGGGACCGTCGTATCGCACTCTCCGAGCTTCACCCGGGTGCAGCGTACCTCCACAGCGGAGAGACGTACGTCGTGACGCGCACGGAGTGGGAGCCACTAGAAACCGCTCGTATCAGCGAACAATTCCAGGACGCGGCTATCTGCCCGACATGTGCTGCGGAGTACGACACTGATACGTCTCACTGCGAGTCGTGCGGTTCCCGGCTAAAGCGACTAGTGACGAAAGTGCCTGAACGCGTGACTGCGTTCCAGCATGATTTGCCGTTGGGAATAACGCCCAACGCTCGTGAGCTTGAGCCGTCGAGTGTGTACCAAGCTGACGAGGAAGTCCAGAGCACTTATGCGCCGGTCGAAACCGATGCAGGTGACTCGTTCGAACCTACGATATCATACGACATCGTCGACGAAAGCGGGAACGTACACGGACAGTTCGAGTACGGTGACGCGACGATCGCCGCCTCGACGAGCAAATACTGGGCGACGTACAAGAACGGTGGTTCAGATCCTTTACCGAACGTATTCGAGGTCTGTGGTATTGAAGGATGCAACGGCATGATTGCCAACGTGGGGGAGTCCGCAGTCTGTACGAACAACGTGGAACATCCCGTGGACGAAAGTATCGCAGTGCGTCCCGCCACCAAGTTTGACACCAAGGCCGCTCGTGTTCGGTTCGACAGCGAGGAACTTGAGCACGGGTTTGCTCACGGACTCCGAGTGGCACTCCAATACATCGGCGGGGTAAGCGTTCGCCAAGTTCCTGAATCGATCGAAGAGGAAGGCACCTTAGTGTACGACTCGGACGAGGGGGGAAGTGGAATCACCGTACTCCTCACACAGGATGACGGTCAGAAGTTCGAGAGAGCGGTCGAGATAATGCACGATGCGTTCTCTCCCAAGGAGTCGGAGTGTAACTGTGAGGACGGGTGCCCGTTCTGTCTCTATCAGTACGGCTGTTCTGAGCAGAACGATCCCGACTCGTTCGACAAGGACGAACTGCTCGAACTGCTTTCGCACGATCTCTATCTGGAAGCGAGGAACGATGACTGAAAATAACGTAATCGATACGGCACGAGCTCTTCGAACTCGCTCCCCGGAACGACTCTGGGGAGTCTCTCCGGAGAGTATCTACGCGGCACTATCGGCGAGTGTAACCAAGGACGGTCTCGAAGAACGTCTGTCGCCACATATTCGCGCGGAAATGCTGCGGACGAATGATGAACGAGAACCGAAGCAGGTCACAGAGATACACAACTGGATACTCGACGAACTGGGCCTTATTGAGGGAGACCGTCCGACTCTGGCTGGTGCCTTAGTCCTTTCAGTAGACGAACCACGCCCGCTCATTCAGGCAATTATCGTTGCAAGCTCTCGAACAGCCGAGAGAGTCCTACGATCGAGTCTCGGGATTGAAGAGGAAGTTCTACCTCGCCGAGAGTTCGACAGTCTGCTAGCGGGTGACTGGGAGGAAACAATCCTCGGGCCGCTTCTCGGGTCTGCCGGCTTCGTGACGACCTACCCAGATAGTGTAGAACCGAACTTCGAGCGCATCGAACCAGTGCTTGAAGCACAGAGAGAAGTACCGACCGAAGCTGCCATCGCTGAGGGCTATCTACACGTTCTCCCACAGCTTTCAGGTATCGAAGATGGTGACTGTCTTAAGGCCATCACGGAGCGATTGGTTGGAGAACTATCGAACGATTCATTCTCATTGGAATCAGTCGCTGCCTCGCTCGCAGATAACGCTGTACTCCTTCACGACACCAGTGAGGTTGAAGACGCAATCGAGGCGCAACACGACGAGTACGAACGTCAATTTGAGACAGTGCGTTCCCTACTGGCCGCACCAGTAGAAACCGAACTGTCACAGGTCGACGTTGGAAGGCAGGTCAGTGTTTCCGATGTTCGTGGTGACACTGAAATCAGCGAGGCTGGTCGAGACGTTCTCATCAACATCATCGCCACTGTCTCTGCCCACTCGAGGTTCTCGACCTTCGATTTGGGCTTCGTGACCGATCGGCTCGATGCGACGCCTTATGAACTCTATCAGGTCCTGTCCGAAGTTCCCGGCGTCGATTGCGAAATCAGTGGCAACGAGGTCATCGAATTTGCCACTGTTCCGGCCCAGGTTGACGGCAGCAGTCTCCAAGAGGAGTACACCACACATCTCATCGATCGGTGCGCAGCAGTCCAGCGGCGAATCAAGGTTCTGTCCCGAGCGTCAGTGACGACATTGTCACCAATTGCTACTGACGCCATTATTGCTCAAGATTACGACTCTCTTTCCGACGGTGACGTTGCGCCAGCGTACTTCACATTTACCCTCGTTGATCCTGACGCTCTCGGCGAGAAGAAGATGGACGACTACGTGGGGGATTCTCGTGGTCTTGGACGGGAACGAGCGAGGTTACGGCGCTGGCACGAAAATCGACCTGCTGGGATGCGGTCGTACACGGCGATGACCGACCGCCTGTTCAGCCTCGGGCTCGAACGCGATCTCGACGACAAGGTCCTCCGGATTATGACTCCGTTTGACGACGACACGTTCAACGAATACGTCTCCCAGATACGGCGCCTCCTGCAACAGGGATTCGAATTACGATTGCTGACCCGCCACACGAAAGAACCCTGGGAGTGGCGGCGTCTACAGCAGAACCTGCTCAGCGAAATTAAGCAACATCGCGAGCAGGTCACGATACGTAGCTATTCGCGCTTCAAACAGCACCAGCGGGTAACTCCAGACATGGATTTCCGTGACCTTGGTGAATTCGGCATCCACGGGAAGGTTCAGACCATCGGGAGACCAGAAGAAGGCGCAGCATTACTCGGTTCGGCGAACTTCATGGAGAACAGCTACGATTGGAACCCCGAGTGCGGAGTGTATACAGAACGAATACAGTTCGTTGATGCTGCCGTCGAGTTCTTCGATATTGTGTGGGATCTCGCTGAATCCGATGAACTATCCACTGAACGCCTACAAGAGGTGCCGAATCATCAACTTGTACCAACCTACTACAGTTGAGGATTCACCGTCTACTCACACCAACAGTGAACTGGCCCGGTGTTCTTCTCTTCGCCCTGTGATTCGATTTCGCAAACGAAGAATTCCCCTTCTGGATACATAATGTACCGATCTTCGTCGATATTCTGAATGGAAGCCACATCCTCAACCTCCCAATCAGCGTCTTCATTGCCGTCCCACGTGTAGTAGTCGTCCTCCCCATCTACTGCGAAGTCGAGCACCCCCGTTCCGCTACCGACGATGTGCTGAACCCGGCTTAGTCGGGTCGATTGCGTGATTCTGGCCATGGGTCTCCTTCATTCGGCTACGGTAATCAATGTGCGCCCCTTCAGAAAAGGGAGTAGTGCCACCGATGGAACTGGCAACTCCCAAGCATTCCAGGTGGGACGACGGGCACTTCCACCGCCGCGCATCCCACTACGCGGCGCTTCGTCGTCCAACTAGACGAATGGGGGAAACCACTATAGATATTTACTAACTAGAACAGTTGTATAATCGACAAATAGCTTTCTGTATCAGGTATCTTGGAATCGGTGTCTCCAGCACCGGTCCTACTCTTCGTGAGCCACCCTCCGTCGAGAAGAATTAGAGCCAGATCCGTCTTAATCGTGGGTAAATCGGTTCAGCGGCGTCTATGATTCGGTATAATCGGGGCGATCGGCGTATTTGATTGGATCGCGCTCGCCGAGATTTTGGAACGCCTGGAGACGGAACGCACACGCGTCACACGTGCCACACGCTGGTGCTTCTTCCCGGTAGCAGCTCCAGGTGTGTTCATAGGGGACGTCGAGTTCGAGACCGCGTTCGGCGATGTCTGTTTTCGACAACTCGACGAACGGCGCTTCGACGCTGATCTCCGTCTCCGGTTTCGTACCGACGTCGACGACCTGCTGGAACGCCTCGAAGAACTCCGGTCGGCAGTCCGGATACCCCGAGAAGTCCTCGCTGTGCGCACCGATAAACACGGCCTCACAATCGTTGGCTTCTGCATACGACGTCGCCATCGACAGCAGGTTCGCGTTCCGGAACGGTACGTAGGAGCTCGGAATCTCGTCACTCTCCAAGTCTGCCTCCTCGACGTCCATCTCGTCGTCAGTGAGACTCGACGCACCGATCTTCGAGAGGTGGTCCGTCGTCAAGTGGAGGAAGTCTGCGGCGTCGAAGGCCTCGGCCTGGGCCTGCGCACATTCGTACTCCTTACTCTCGGTCTGCTGGCCGTAGGACGTGTGCAGCATGTACAACTCGTAGCCAGCATCCTGCGCGACAGCCGCCGCGGTCGCACTATCCATTCCCCCAGACGCCAGGATTACCGCCCGTTGCTCGCTCATACCTGACCCTCCGTACGGTTGACCGCTGCTTGGAACCGCTCACGTTCTGCCTCAGTCGGTTCTCCGGCAGTTGCCCTGGTGGTGGTCGTGCTTCTCGTCTCGACGCCGCGCATCGCCTCACAGAGGTGCGTTGCGTTCATTTCGACAAAGACGGTAGCTGCGTCTAGTTCTTCTTTGAGTCCCGACGCGATGTCGTTCGTCAGTTGTTCCTGCATTGTGAGTTTTCGTGACTGCCAGCGGACGTACCGAGTCAGCTTCGAGAGCCCTACCACCTCGTCTGTCGGCCGATACGCCAAATGAACTGTTCCAAAGAACGGCAACAAGTGGTGCTCACACAGCGAATACACGGGAATTGCGGTTTTGACAACGAGATCTGTCGTCTCGGCGTCGAAGGTCCGCATCGTCGGCTTCGCGGCCTCCCGTTGGCCTTCGGTGAGTGTCGCGAAGGCGTCCGGTACGCGGCGCTGCCAGGTCTCAGTCAGTGCGTTACTGTCCGGGTCCTCGCCGACGGCCTCTAACAGGAGGCGAACGCCCCGCTGTGCCTTCTCGTAGTCGATGTCTGATTCTACCTCGCCAGTCGCGAATTGAGAGTGCGTACTCGTCATGTTACGTTTCGGGGGCGTCGTTCCAGAGGTCTACGTGCAAGCGGGGCGTGTACCGGTAGCCGTACTCCATCGCGAGTTCAGCGACCTCATTCCGTCGGGCATCAAGTTCGTCTCGAGTCGTCCCCTCGGGCATCAGCAGCACGTCGGAATCCGGGATGCGACTCGCCGCCGTCGATCGGACGTCAGCGAGGAGGGATTCGATCTCGGGCAGGTCATCGGGGCCAGTGACGACAAACTTGAGTTGTGCGTTGTAGTCGTCGACGAGTGCGCCGAGTGCATCGAGGTCGATGCGCCGTTCTTCATGACGGTCTGCCCACTCGCCATCGCCCTTAGGGTCTTTCTCAGGGCTGGGTGTGCTGGAGGCGAGTTTCGGGCTGATGCTTGCCAGATCGATGGGGGCGTCACGGTGGATGGTACCGTTGGTTTCAACGGTAGTGTGGTAGCCGAGATCGTCGAGCTGCTCGAGGAGCGTGACCGCGTCATCGTGGATAAGCGGTTCACCACCAGTTAGGACGACGTGGTCGGCATCGTCGTGTGACTGGACTTCCTCGACGATGTCGTCGACGCTCATTGTGGCGTGGGTGGGCTCCCAAGAGGTGTGGTAAGAGTCACAGAACCAACACCGGAGATTACATCCGCTGGTGCGGACGAACACCGAAGGCGTCCCGGTGAGCTTCCCTTCGCCCTGGAGCGAGTAGAAAAGCTCGTTGACCGGCAGTGCTGCGCCATCGACATCGTCCGCTGGCTGCTCATCAGCTGTCGAACTGACTGGCATCAGTGTGTCGCCCCCGCACAGAGCTCCGATGTCTCCCGCACCGCTACTGAGATGTCTGAGACTGACTCTGGAAGTGTCTCGAGGAGTTTTCGTTCCAAGACGACCCCCATCACTTCCGCGGTCGGTGGGTGTTCGAGAACGACGAGTGAATCACCGTCGCCGCTCTGCTCGAAGGCGTCGATGAGGGGGTCGTCCTTCTCGAGGAGGAAGCGGTGGTCCCAGTCATCTATTACTGAGGTAATATCTCCTTTGTCTACGACCCAGCCATCTTGGGTGAGAGAACCAGTGACCTCCACCGAGATTTCGTAGTTGTGTCCATGTGGACGACTACATTTCCCATCGTGGTGGAGGAGGCGGTGCCCGGTGCTGATTCGGATCGGGTTGTCCTTTCCTACGAATAGTGTCCTCTCACCAGACTCAGTAAGATCGGAGACCGATTCTTGTTCAAGATGCACACCAAGAGGTTCTCCTAGTATTCACTAAGTATTATCGGTAGCATACTCACTATGTCCCTAATCACGTGAGGAAATTATATTGCGATTGGCAAATTAGAGCCAATAGTTGTGGAAACGTCGTCAGCCAGGCACCTAGAGACGGTTCAGCCGGATTGGGACGACCTTCCGCTAGCTTGCGAGTTGCTTGAGTTGCGACGGCGTGAGCCGAATGCCGATCTGCGGACATTAGCTTTTAACAGAGGTGTCGTGGGGTCAAGAAAAGTTCAGCACGTGACTCGACTCTTGGAACTGCTTGACCTTCTGGATGAGGGCGAACTAACTGAAAGAGGGCGATGGCTTACCGAAGCGTATGAACCTGCACTGCAACAGAGTCATTCTGGAGCAAAGTTAGGCATCGGAGTGAAAGATTCGCTATCGTGTACCGAACAGGCCCTTCTCTGGATGGTTATTTTTTATGAGCACCGTTTGCCAATGCTGGCAGTTCTCCATCAGCTCACAGTTGAAACCGTTCCGACAACTCAAGACACACCAGCGGCACAGAGGTTCGGTGAGCGAATCGACCATCTCTACCCCGATGTCGATAGTGACAGTTCGTGGGTACCACGTGCTAAAGTACACTACAAGTGGTTAGTCCACCTGGAACTCGCGAAGATTCGGTCAAGTAGTTACGTTCTGACCGAGATCGGCGACGGTGTTTTTGAGCAAGTTGAGGCAGAGTATCCTGACCAATGGGATTCGATACAGATCCATACTGGCCCTACACTATCTGACTTCGGTTAGTTAGTGCCAGTTACAGAGTGAGGGACTTCAAACGGATTTATAGGATGCCCTCCCATCGCTACTACTGGTGACTATCTAACGTGCGGTTCTACGTACCTGAGTGGGACGACGCAGTCGACTCCCACTACGATTTCGAACACGACGAACTCTCTACCTTGAATCGCCAAGAGCGCGATCTGGACTATATCTGGGACATTTTCGAGCCCGAAACCACACCAGTAGACGGGGTTCTCATATCTCGCGAACAGGTCGAAGAGACAAACCGCAAAGCCGAGCGACTAGCCCAGTACGGTGTCTACGATGACCCCGTACTTTCTATCCCGAATTGGTTACCGACGATTAGTGACTGCGGGGCTTGGGGGTACAAGTCGCTCCCTTTCCCACCGTACGGGAACGAGGATATGCTCGACTTCTACGAGACGCTGGACGTTACTGTCGGTGTCACTATCGACCACCTCGTTCTAGGGTCAGGAAAGGACAAGGGACGGCTTTATCTTGACGAACGTGCATTCGACGGAGAACTCAACAAAGGCGACATCCCCGATCCCATCACCGATGTCGTTGACGTTATGATCGAGGAATGGCCAGAGGAATGGCCCTCATATGTCGACGAGTACGAGCCGACGATTCGTACTGATCCCGATATAGAAGTTGAGCCGTTCATCGCTGAGGACTTTCGGGGAGACATTGATACCGTTCTGTCCCGTCTCGAACAGGATTCACGTGCGGTCTATCGCGAACACGACGCCGAGTTCCGCTACGACCTGACGCTGCGGAACGCCCGAGAGATGTATGACCTCTACCAGCGTCGTGACTATCCGTTCCGACTGATGGTCGCTATCCAGGGATGGAACCCTGATTCATACAGTAAAGCCACCGAGGAAGTGCTTGGTATGGGTTATGACTACCTCGGAATCGGGGGAGTCGCAGGTAGCCCAGTTCACGACGTTCGTGGAATCGTCAAGAGCGTCGGGAAGACGATCAAGCAGTTCGAACGAGAACATAACACCCGCATCGACTCTCACGTCTTCGGCTTCGCGAAGACTGAGGCGTTCGAGACGATTGGTCGGTCGGGGATGACTAGTTTCGACAGCGCGAGTATGCTTCGTTCGGCGTGGACCGGTGGACAGAATTATCGTCTTGATAACGACGAACGCTACGATGCCATTCGAGTTCGCTATCCATCGAGCCGGGACGATCTCGACGAAGCTGTTGAAACGTCCCTACGCGGTCGTGAAACATTGGTGGCACTCCGGGCATACGATACAGGAGATTCGATTCGTAATGCTCTCGAGAGTTGGTACGAACAGGCTGAGAAGGTGCTTCCAGCGACGAGAGAATATCTCCTGGAACACCGCCACGATGATCAGTATGATGAGTCGCTCCTACAGGACATAGAAAGAGCGTTCCGAGAGGATTTCGAGTATGGCCGCGAGCTTCAGGCGAGCTTCAGTGATAATCTCCGTAGTAAGTTAGTCAAACTCCTGCGGGAAGATACCCTGACTGCTCCAGTTCCGTTCGAGGAGTACGACGAACTACTGAGCACAGCGGTAGACGTATTTGAGGAGTTCCCACACGCGAAGACCGTTTTGAACGAGCCGTACGTTGTCAGTGACTATGATCGAGTCTGGGCGATTGTCCGGGATTACGCTACTTGGATCGGTGACGACGACCTGCTCCAAGAGTATCAAGACACCCTTCGAAGTCGTCCGTGGGAGAAATGTGACTGTCCAATCTGTAGAGAGTACGGTGTCGAGGTTTGCATCTTCCGGGGGAACGATCGGAATCGGAGACGAGGGTTCCACAACACACGACGCTTCTACGATGAATTCGAGGAAGACCTTCCGAAGATCCTCGTCGCGACCCAGGGGGATGCAGCCTACAGTGGCTACGAAACTGTTGAAGACTATCTGCGCGACAAACACTCCTCGTTCTGGACTCAGACACATGACCTTCCGGTCGCAGAGATTGGTGTACTAGATGCGAACGGCGTGAGTGAGTGGTGGGAAGAAACCCCGTCGCTCGTCTCGTTCGCCCCAGATCGTATGGCAGCAAACGTCGGCGAACAAGCAGCGAGGTACCAGCACCTCTTCGTACACACATTGGATGGTGAACTTGACGAAGAAGCCGTAGCGGCTGCTCGAGAAAACGGTTGCGAGGTACACACCAATAGCAACCCTCGAGACTTGCGAGATGAAATACTCGAGGTCTGCGGGCAAAACTATGCAGCCAGTGACGACTTCGTGCCTCATCCACCTGAGATTGATACCGAAAACGGATTGGACATCCTTGTCATCGACCAATGTTCAGGATCGAAGGAGATACCAGACGACGCGCCGATTTTCGGTGAAGAGGAAACTCTCCAATTCTCTCGTGAAGACCTCCTCGCTCGGGATAATGTGCCAGGTATTGCAGCACGCGACCTGTACACGGGACGCCAGCAAAACCACGTCAAGAGTGCAGTTAGATGGCTTCTGCGACAAGGTCACGACGTCGACCGTTACTTCGTAAGTGCAGGATTTGGCCTTGTCGCAGAAGACGAGTATCTCCCACCCTACGAGGTAACATTCAGCTCAATGAATGTTAGCGACATAAGAGAGCGATCTGCGAAACTCGACATTCAAAAAGACCTACGACACCTCCTTCAAGAGGCCGATTATGATGTTGTCTTCTTTACCCTTGGGAAGGATTATTATACCAGTATCAACATCGACGAGATGGTTCAGGAGGTACGTTCCGACCGGATTGGTGTGGTCTTCAACCGCGAACTTGTCGAAGACCAATTTGACAATATCGAATCCATCCCCGCGCGGACAGAGGACGCAAAAGAACATAGCACGATCGTTGTTGGACTCAAGGGTCACTATATGAAGAATTTCGCTCGATACATCGATACTGTCGATACTCTTCGCCCGGAAACTATCGAAGAACTATGTCGGCGATTAGAGGAAGTACCACCACAAGCGGAATTCGAGTCAGAGTGATCCTCCACTACCAAGTGGCATCGTACGTGTTCTTCCGCTCCTAAGAACCATCCCCCACTCTAGGATAAATGATATATTATTGAACGGTCCATATTGCCCCATTCACTAAATAAGAGGACAGCCTACCCGAGCGGGAGGCATGTTGTATCGACGCAGGAAACTCGACCTCCCCCGAGGGGAATTAGATACCCCTGTTCTCTTCCCCGTCAGAAACATCGGGAAGCGGTCGAGTGACAATACACCGACGTACGTCGGCACGATCCCAGAGTTCTCGGCAGCGATGATCAACGCGAGATCAATTCGCAACCGAGACCCAATGTGGCAGAGAATATCGAATGGTGTAACATTACGAGAGGAAATGGACGTCCCCGAGGACACCATCGTTTTCGCTGATAGTGGTGGGTTCGATTTCGCCAACGAAGAAGTGGACACTACCCCAGCAAAAACGCTTGATACCCAGAGACAATTGGACGCGGACATCCTCGGTACAGTCGACATTCCTCTCTCAAGGGAGAATCGGGCAGCAGAAAACCAACGGCGAATCGACCAAAGCATCGAGTACGCACTCAAAGCGAGCGACCATCACGATGGGGAGGGCCTTCTCTTCGCGAGTGTCCATGGTTACGATCCAGAGACAATCCGGAATAACATACAATACTTAGAGAAGAATGGTGAATTCGATGGCTATGCCCTCGGAAGTATGGTTCCAATACGAACCGACTATAAAAAAGTAACAAAACTGATACTATCTGCACGAAACGCGACAGACAAGCACCTCCACGTGTATGGTCTCGGAGGTCTCGTCTATCAACCACTGCTGCTCTACTTGGGGGTCGATAGTTTCGACTCTTCGGCCTTCATTCGTAGTGCAGGCAACCGGAACTACCTAATTCCGGGATTCGGGGGAGAAGAACTACGGAATATCGAGGAACTAGACAGGCTCCCCTGTCCCTGCCCAGTGTGTGGACAAAAAGCACTCGACGAGATTCGCGAAGACCGAACTGCCCTGACCCAGCATAATCTCTGGGCACTTGCGACCGAGCTGCGACGCTTCCGGTATGTCGCCGAATCTAGTCGAGATATTGAGGAGTACCTCGACTTGCGCTTCAGCGGCAACGAGGTCACTAAGCGGGCATACGAAACCGCGAAGCAACAGATGAGGAGGCTCACATGAGCGATGAGAGACCAACTGTAAGGCCAGTCACTCTCAGCCGGATGGCTGAACTGACTCATGCCTGTGAAGCAGTTAGCAAGTTAACTGTAGATCTTGAGGACGAATTGGAGGTAAGTCACCGCCGTGCACGTGAAACAATCCTTGAAGCAAAGCGTATCTCCTTGCTCGACGAAGATGATTCTGGCGAGGAACCAGTCTATACGACGACTGATGTCGGTTTGTCATTCCTTAGTGCAATTCGCGACGAGGACTGGAGCCAAGTAAGTACGATCTTGGAGACACGTAGTCCCCACTACGGCACATTCATCGAGGTTCTCGAAAACGTCGAAAACGCTGGTTTAGACACACTCTTAACTCAATTGGAAGAGGCACAAGAGTTCAGCTCATATTCATATAACCAAACGAGTGTGGAGGTCCTTGGGGATTGGGCTGAGCGGTTGGGCCGAGTCCAACGGAACGCGTTCACAGGTAACTACTACTTGGTAGACCAGGCGGCGATATCTGCCAACTTCCACTACCTGCTTTTGGACGTGTACGACGATCTTGAAGAGAGAGCAGGTGTTGACCTTCGACAGCGCTACCTGTCGATTCCACGTCTCCGTGAGGAGACCTGTGAACGACTCGGCTGCACTCGCGATGATTTCGACGCAGCGCTGCTCGAGCTCTGCCGACAGAACGTCGGTAAGCTCGAGCTGTCGGGAGCACCAATGGATACGGCTGCGAAGGATTCCGCACTCGGCATCAAGCGTATTGCGCTCTCTGAAGAGGACGGTTTAGTTAGCACATCCCAGTCCACTCAGCAGGTTATGGCCGGCGTTGAACAGTTCGGTAAGAAATACTACTACCTCGCGGTGCATGACCGCGACATCGAATACTCGCAGGAGGCTACATAATGTCCGACGCATTCACGATCACCGACGAACAGCAAGACTACTCACAGTACGACCTAAACGCGAACCCCTTCCCATACAGTCCAGTTCCAGCTGAAGACCCCGAGATTTACTGTGGGCAGCAGCACGTTTCGGACAAGATCAGCTCGACGGTTTCGTCGATGTTGTCTACCGGGAAGTCGAAACATCTGGTAGTCACTGGAAAGTATGGGAATGGGAAGTCTCACACGCTCAAATACACGCGCTCGCTACTCCGTGGTCGCGACGACGTCGTCGTGGGATATGTCGCCCAGCCTGGTGAAGGATTCCTCGACATCTACCACGAGTTTGTCTACGACCTGGGTTTCAACCGACTCCAAGAGCTCGCGTACGAGTTTCTTGCATCTGTGGCGAGAGATGTCACCGACACAAACCCGATCGGTGCCAGTGGGATGGAATCGCTGATTGACGAAGGCGATGTGCTGCTCTCGGAAATTGTCCCCGAGGCGATTCGCCGCCTCAGCGATGTGACGAAATTCGCCGACTTTGCGCGTGCCATTATCCACATGGTGTACGAGGACACGAATCTCTACGCGTGGCAGTGGCTTACCGCAGAGGGGATTCGTTACGAGCAGCGCAAGGAGATGGAAATTCACAGCGCACTCGACGACGACACGATGGGTGTTCGGGCCTTCACTGCACTCAAAAATATGCTCCTCGAACTCGGCTATACGGGTATTTTCGTCTTCGTCGACGAGTTCGAGAGCATCGCGCGACTCTCACCAAAGGATGAACAGGCAACACTCAACAGCATTCGGCACCTGATGGATCAGAACAGTTCGGGACTATGCATGCTGTTTGGTTGTGCTCCCGAGGTATGGCAAGACGTGATGAGTGAGTACCACGCGTTCAGTGAGCGAATTGGGGAAGAAGTTGCTCTGAAACCCCTCACAAGTGAGAACCTCTATGAGTTGGTGCGTGATTATCTAGATCAAGAGAGAGTGTCTTCTGCTGATAATGAAGGGATAGAGCCATTCTCTGAGGAGGCGTTGGATTTGATTCTCCAAACATCACAGGGTAATATCCGACAGGTCCTATCTATGTGTAGTCGTATCCTCGATGATGCTGCAGAATCAAAGGAAAATAAAATCACAGCTGCTTGGGTGGAAGAGACGGTCTGATAATCAATAATTCAGGTGTTACCATTTCGGGGATCGTCAACGAATTCATAAAGCCCCTCCGTGACCTTAGTTACCCATCCAGCAGCGATGAGTTGCCTAAGTGCATAATTCACCTGCTGCTTGTTTAGGCCGGTCTGTTCCCGTAGGAATAATGGGTTTGCTCGTCCCCAGGGTTGAGATGAACCCTGCCCTTCCTTCAAAACATTCAGGATTTCTTCCTCGTTTTCACTCGGAGCGTATTCCTCATTAGTCATGTGTGGCGAATACGCATCTGTTCGTATAGTCGTATCCTTCCCCAATAGTCTAACAGAGTATATTACTACGTTAGAATTAAGGGTCTGGGAGAGTGTTGAAGGTATGAAGCGCGGCCCCTCAGAAACGAGGGCGGTGCTGTAGACACCGCGCCCGCGCTGCCTGAGACAGACAGCATGTACATTCAAACCGACAACCTGCAAAAATCCGATGGTCAGAATCGGTATATACCGCCGAGAGGAATTCGAGGAGATCTTGTATGACGTCTACTGCTCATTACCCCAGTAGCGTTGCGAATGTCCTTGGAATACTCGGAAATGAACGGCGAGTCCTTTTATTAAATTACTTATTCCTATTCGGGTACGAACAGGATATTGATGTCCGACATCTGGCTAGGGTGATTGGAAGCGTCGAAAATGGCACTTCACCACGAGAAGTCACTTCCCAAGATTATGAGTCAGTATATAATGGGTTGATTCAGAACCACCTGCCAAAGCTCGCCAAATACGATATTATTGATTACGACGATCGCGCTAAAGTCGTAACAGTCACTCCTCGTATTGAGGAGTATTTGATCCTGATTGTGGTTGCTCGAATGATCGACTGATACGGCCATTTTATTTCGCCTCACTATGGGCGGAGGCGAGATCCAATGAGACTCTCGATACGAGTTATTGATCAAGAAGAGAACGAACAGACAATTTCCGGCGTTAAGCGGGATGACTGGGAAAGTATGAATGATCCCTGTCCGGAGTGTGGAGGGCTTGAGTTCAATCATTTTTCAGTATCTGGCGGGCATTACGGACCACGTGATTCTGCTGTCGTAATGCGTTCTGATTTTTGGGATGCTGAGCAATCCCTATTCACACGATGTCGTGAGTGCCGCGAGATTCTCTACAAGCATCCTGCATTTGATCTCCTCTTCCCCTCCGATGATAGTGAGGAATTCTCTTTAGACTTCTAATCATCCCCTCACTAAAGCTAAAGTCGTCGTATATCCGTTTAAGCCTCGCTAGCGGCGACTGGAACTGGGCGTAGTTATTGCTCATGTACTCGATGGTGCTGGAATGACCGGGTACACCTAGACATAATCGATGTCGAGGGAAGGATAGAGGCCGGTCTTTGGCACCCCGTCCTGATTTCCTTGCGGCTGTCGGTCGAATCCTGTGGGGAGGCCGAACGATTCGAAAAATCCCTGTTACTCAACGAATAAAATGAGCAGAACGAGTAAAACGAACGTAACGAATAGAACGAATTAGTTGATGGCAACGAGTGTGTTTATCTCAATGAGCGGAACGAACAGTTGGTTTTAACATCGTAGTAATCCTCTCACCGAGTGAAACACCCTCACTGAACGCACCGAACTAAACGACCAAAACGAACGAAACGAACACAACGAGAGAAACGAAGATAATGACCGACACCAATACCGCACGAATCACGGTGGCGAATCAGAAGGGCGGCGCAGGGAAGACTACCGACGTCATTCATACTGGCGGCGCACTCTCTGCCCGAGGCCACGACGTCCTCCTGGTCGATATCGACTACCACGGCGGGCTCACCTGCTCGCTTGGCTACAACGATCTGTACTACGACACCGACCGTACAACGCTGTTCGACGTCCTCGACTTCGATCAGATGGAGTCGGTGAACGACATCATCGTCGAGCACGAGGAGTTCGACATCCTTCCCGCCAGCGAGAAGCTCGCGAACAACAAGAACATCCAGACGCTGCTTGAGGCGCCGAAGAGTCGCGAGCGGTTGGAGATGACGCTCGACGAACTCGAGAAGGACTACGACTACATCATCGTCGACACGCCGCCATCCCTGAACGTCCTCACCGACAACGCCCTCGTCGCGACCGGCAACGTCGTCATCCCCGTCATTCCCGAGAAGCTCAACGCCAACAGCCTCCAGATTTTCGCAAAGCAGCTGAGCTCCCTCGAACAGGCGTACGGAGACATCAATCGGCTTGCGATTGTCTGTAACCGTGTCGAGCAGAACGCCGAGCACCGCGACACCATCGAGGAGATCAAGTCGGCGTACTCCCTCCCGGTGTTCGAGATCCCGAAGCGGACCGACCTCTCTCAGTCGATTGGCGAGGGGGTGTCCGTCTTCGGCTTCGGCAAGGAGAACCAGCGCGTCGAGGATGCACGCGATTTGTTCAACGAGATCGCCGACCTGTTCGACGAGACGTTTGAGAAGGTCACACCTGAGGAGGTGGAAGCATGAGCGACGGCTGGGGCGATGCTTCCGGTATCGAGGGCAACTACGAAGAGGAGGACGACGAGGCTGATTCCAGCGAAACGAGCGAGATGAGTGAAACGGTGGAAACCAGTTCATCGACCGAAACGACCGAATCGACTTCAACGAGTGAAACGAACGAAACGAGCAAAACGAAGACGAACATCAAGGACGAGTGGAATGGGCGGACGATCTACATTCCCGACGATGTACTCGACGAGATGGAGGATACCTACCTCGAGTCCCAGCTGAAACTCCGCAAGGCGGGCCAGGACGAGTTCAAGAAGAACCGCCACTTCTACCCGCTACTCGTCCAGTTCGGTGTTGAGGCGCTCTCTGAAGCAAATGCTGAGGAAATTCAGGCTCGGCTTTCGGAACTCGGAAACGAATGACCTCGCGCAG
>NZ_AOLQ01000001.1 GCF_000337775.1 Haloarcula vallismortis ATCC 29715 | reverse complement strand
GCATTGGTCTTTAGTTAGGCCTCACACCTCGGTTGTGTAGCGGTAGCGAGCGTTTCCTGGAGAATCGGTCGTCGCTTGTGGATCTTCTGGGCGTCTTCGATCAGCCGCTCCAGCAGTGGCGGTGGCGAATAGCCGAGGAACTCACCGAGTTCAGAGAGAATGAGTTGGGCGTGCGACCGGAAGGTCGCCGCCCAACGCTCCGGCGGAAATACGATCTCGTTGTTAGCTTGCTCGGTAACCAGAGCCAACAGATTACGGCTTACCAACAGCGACAGCAATGCTGCGTACAGCAGGATCTCCACGATGTACGTCTTGCTTGTATCGAACTCATCCAGGTTATACTGCGTCTTCAACTCACGAAACAGCAGTTCTACTTCCCACCGACACCGGTAGATCGTTGCTAGATCTGCCGGCAGAAACTCTTCTCTCGGCAGGTTCGTGATATATAGATGGTAGTCGTCGGCGTCCTCATCGCGGACGCCGACGACACGGAATGTCTTGTTATCGTATGATTGCGTGCCCGCGTACTCTCGTCGCTGAAACGTCGCTTCTACCTCAACATCAATGTACTCTCGGTGGAGATCGTCCACGACATCTTGGATCTGGTCACC